>CBDBIK010000005.1:0-677416 GCA_965206145.1 Alphaproteobacteria bacterium | reverse complement strand
GCGCTGCGCGAGCTGCGCGGTCTTCGGGGCGAGGTAACGAAGCTCGGCACCTCTTCGACGGCGGGTGGGCGCCAGGCGCGAGAGCTTGGACGGGGTCTCGATCGCGCGCGCGGTGCCGCGAGGAGGTGGAAAAGTACCGCGCGGAGATTCTGAAGCTCCCGAAGGAGACCGGCCGCGGCGTCAATGAGCTTGGCGATGCCCTCTTTTTTATCGCCTCGGCAGGTGCCGAGGGCGCAGAGGCGCTCGACATCCTTCGGCAGTCGGCGAAAGCTGCCGCTTCGGGTCTGGGTGACACAACGGCGATCGCTGATGCTGCGACGTCGGCGATGAACACCTACGGGGCAGAAACCCTCGCGGCCGGCGATGCCATCGGGACACTGATCGCCACCGTCCGGGAGGGGAAACTCGACGCCGCGTCCCTGGCACCACAAATCGGGCCGTTGCTGCCGCTGGCAAAGCAGTTGGGCGTCGAGTTTCACGAGGTCGGTGCCGGACTGGCAGTGCTCAGCCGCTCGGGGTTCAACGCTGCAAACGCGTCCACGGCGCTGCGCGGGATTTTCACGCAGCTCATCCGGCCCTCGGAGCAGGCCCGGAAAGCCATGAAAGACCATCAGCTGAGTGTCGAGGACCTGCGGCGCAGTCTCTCGGAAGAGGGTCTCCTCTCGACGTTGCTCAAGATTCGCGACGCGCTCGGTGAGAATCAAGATGCGATCAGCAAGATCTTCCCGGATACGGAAGGGCTGGTTGGCGTGCTGACGTTGCTCAGTGACCAGGGGGAGACCGTGGCGGAAATTTTCCAGTCCCTGGCCATGTCGGGAGTGGCGGACCTGGATACCGCTTTCAAAGTGGCAGCCGACAGCATTGAGTTTCGTTTCAACGCGGCACTGAGGGACATGGAAGCCCAAGGTATTCAAATCGGATCGGAACTGCTCCCCAGTATGGCCGCTGCTGTCGAGTTGCTCGCCGAGAATCTTCGACTGGTCGTTGCCGCCGTCGGCATTCTTGTCGGCTACAAGCTGGGCCTGGTGCTGGCGGGGGCAGGAGCGGGCGCGATCGTTGCGGTACGGGGCGTGGGGACACTGAGCGGCGCCATGCTCGCCCTGAACGCAGCGATGCGCGCGAATCCGGCCTTTCTCGTCGCTTCAGGGGTGGCGGCCGTGGGCGGCGCTCTCGCCGCCATGATCATCTCGACAGAGGACGCGGCGGATGCGACCGACGAGCTCGCAGGCAAGAGCCGTCTGGCCATCGATGCGCTGCTTCGGCAAGCCGAAGCTGAGCTCGCCGTCGCTGAGGCTCAAGCGGCGCGACGTGATGCTCTCGGCGAGTTTTCAGCCATCGGGGGCGATCCCCGGATTGCGGAGCTCCGGGCCGAGATCGAGCGGCTGCGGGCTGCGTTGACCGATCTCGGCAAAGCCGCCGGCATCGCCATGGCCGATGTGGAATATGGCCTCGGGAAAGCAGCCGAGCAGGCCTCCGCTGCGGCTACGAAGGTCGGCGACGGACCTGCTGAGTCGGTCTCTGCCGCGGCGACAGAGATTGAACGGATCATCGCTGCGTCCCAGGACACGATCGCGCGGCTCACCTTGTCGCGGATTGCTCTGATTGACCGAAAGGAGGCCAAAGCGCTCCGCGGGCTCGAGGATCTTCGCGGCGCGGAGGGGGTTGCCGAGGAACGGCTGCAAGCTGCCATCGCGGCTGTGCGAGAGCGAGCATTTCAGGAGCGTGAGATCGCCCTGCAGGAGCAACTCGACCGCGAGCACGAGATCCGCCAGGACCGGGCAGCACGGCTTCTCGAGGCCGAGCGCTCGGCTCTCAAAGGTCTTGCTGTTGCGGTTCGCGGGCAGCTCAGTCCCTACGAGCAGGCGCGGGCGGCGGCGGAGACCTGGAAGACTGAAACACTGTTGGCCCTAGACGACGTGAGCGACGGCTACGACGCGCTCGCGGCGCAGGTCGAAGACGTCTACGTCACTCGCATTCGGGCGATCGAGGAAGAGGAACAGGAACGCCGCCTCCGGGAGAGCACCGAGTTCCGAGACGGCGCGGTGCGGGCGTTCCGGGACATCCAGGCGGAGGCGGACGGCAGTGCCTCCGCTGCCAAAGAGGCGATTGCGAATGCCTTCCAGGGTGCCGAGGAGGCGCTCGTTCGATTCGCCTCCACCGGCAAGCTGCGGTTCCGGGACCTCGCGAACAGCATCATCGCTGATCTTGTCCGGATCTCGATCCGGAGGTCGATCACGGCGCCGCTCGCCGGCGCGCTGGGCGACATCTTCGGTGAAACGGATGACGGCGGCACGGATGGCGGTGGATCCGCCGCCAGCGGCTTCCCCTACAACGTGGGGCACGCCGGCCTGATCGCTGGTGTCGCCAGCGGCACCCGTCGGACCGGGGTTTCGCCGGCGACGTTTGCCGGTGCCGGTCGCTATCACGGCGGCGGCCTGGTCGGCGGCTTCGGTTCCGGTCTGGGCCCCGGCGAGATCCCCATCATCGCTCGGCGCGGCGAAGGGGTATTCACGCCTGAACAAATGTCGGCACTCGGCGCACCGCCGCAGATCACAGTCAACTTCGAAAACCGCGGCACACCGCAACGGCTCGCCGAGCCGACGCGCCAGGCATTCGACGGGCGCAGCGTGGTGGTGACCGCGATTGTCGAGGACATCGCCAGCAATGGCGCATCGGCGCGCGCGATCGAGGGTGCCTTCGACGTGCGACGAAGGTCTTCATGACGGTGGCGTCCTCGGTCTGGCCCGGCTACGCGCGCATCGTCGCCGACGGGCTTGCGGCCGGTCGCCGAAGCGACGTCGCTCGCAGCGAGGCCGACGATGGTGCTGTTCGGCAGGTGCGGGTTCGCACCGAGGCCCTCGATACTCGCTCGGTTCAGATATTGGTCGGAACCGGCGAACAGCTCGAGGCGTTCCAGGGATGGGCGGCGGGCAACGCTGCCGCGTGGTTCCTGTTCCCGGATCCGGTGCGCGGCGCGCAGGTCGAGGCGCGGGTTGTCGACGGCGCCGGTGGTATTCGCTACGAGGAGCGCGCCGTTGCGGGCTCCGTCACCTGGTCGGCGACCTGCGAGCTCGAGGTGCGCCCCGGGACTTCGGGGATCGCGCGCCTCCCGGTGGCTCTCGCCTGGGGAACGCGCGATCTCGCGTGGGGGCAGTCATGACGGCCCCCGTGATCAAGATCAACCGGCTCGACGTGGCGGAGGCCCCCGATGATGACGACCGGGTTCTGGTGTTCCCGGCAGGCGGCTTCACTGACGATGACGCGGGCACTGGAGCGCTGAAACTCCAAACCGTACCCATTTCTGCACTTGGCGACCTCGTAAGCGCGTCGCAGGGCTATCAACGCGAAGTGATCCTCGACTTCTCTGCGACTTCGGCGACGGATAGCACGAACGGCGTCAACGCCCACAAAACGGTCCAGCTTCCCGAGAACTACGGAGATTACGACAACCTCGAATACGTCGCGATTCTGGAGGCGCAGGAGGCGGTCCACGAGACGGTTCCTATCCCGCTCTTGTCGCTCAGCTCATTCGGCGACGGCGCCGGCTCATTTCATGCTTACCGCGACGGTGAGCTTGTCACTGCTCGGGGAATTCGTACCGCTGGGCAACTCGATGTGGTTTGGAACCAGACGTCGCGAGAGATCGCGCTGCGACGGAATACAGAGGCGACCGGGGAGGGGGAGGGGTTTTTCTGGATGGCCCTCGTCCGTTACGGCCGCTAGATGCCATCGATGCCATCGTCGAGCTATGAACGCGCACGGCGCGAAATCGCACCGCGTGACGTGGTGCTGGACGCGATTGAGATTTCACACGCGGATCTTCCCACTCCGGCGCGTGCCGTGAACGATGCGCACGAGCACGTGATCGAGGGTGAGCGTTACCCGGGACTGCCATTCCGGGCGAGATTAGTCGACGACGTGGAAGGGCGTGCGCCCTCAGCCGAGATCACGGTTGACAACATCGGCCGCGACCTCACCCAGTGGATTGAACTCGCGCAGGGCGGCACCGGCGGCACCGTCCGGGTGATGCAGGTCCTTGTCCGCGACGTCGATGGCGATGCGGCCGTCGAGTGGGAGCTCACGCTCGACGTGCTGTCGACGCGGGTCGACCAGCGGCTGGTAACGGTTCGGCTCGGTTTCGACCCACTTCTCAACAGGCCAGCGGTGCTGTGGCGTCACGACCCCGAGCGGAGTCCAGCGATTTTCTGATGGCGGGGCACTGGACGGAAACCTATGTCGGCCGACCTTATCTCGAGGGCGATCACGACTGCGCGACACTTGTTGAAACCGTTCTGCGGGAGCGATTCGCGATCAACGCGTCGCTGCCGCCCGCGGCGCGGAGCATCCGGGCCCGGGATCAGCAGGTTGCAGAGGAGGTAACGACCCGCTGGATCCAGGTTCTCTGCCCGCGCGAGGGCGACGTCGCCGTCATGCGCGCAACCGGCCGGCTACGCACCCTAGGGAATCACATCGGCGTGCACGTGGACGTGGTCGGCAGCGGTCACGTGCTCCACTGCGCCGCCGGCGTCGGGACCTGTCTCCACGCTGTCGCGGCGCTTTCAGAGCGTGGCCTCGAGGTCTGCGGGAGCTTCCGGTGGCTGTGACCATGACAGACCTGGTCACGCGCCCGACGGTGGACATTCTGCCTCACCCGCTGACGACGGAGTTCCGAGACCTTCGGATCGTCGTGCTTATTAAGCCCGGCGACAGCCTGGGCGACCTGGTGCGCCGGGAGTGGCCTGGATCACTCCGCGATCCGATCGATGTCCACGTGGACGGTGTCCTGGTTGCACCCGGAGCCTGGGACGCGACGCCGCTCGAGGGGGTACGGGTGGTGACGCTCCGCGCCGGCCTCCGAGGCGGCGATGACAGCAACCCGCTGCGGGTGATCGCTCTGATCGCCGTCGCCCTCGTCGCGGCGTGGGCCGGTCCCGCCGCCGTGACGGCGCTCGGGATCAAAGGCGCATCCTTCGCCGGTGCCGTCCAAGCTGGCGTGAGTGCCGCGGTCACCATCGCGGGGAATCTCCTGGTGAACGCCCTCATCCCGCCGCGCCTGCCCGGCCAACCCGATTCGGGCGCGACACCTGACCCGGCCTACTCCATCTCCGGAGGTGCCAACGCCATCCGTGCCTATGAACCGATGCTGCTGGTTCTCGGTCGCCATCGGGTCTACCCCGACCAGGGTGCACGCGCGGCGGCCGAGTTTCGGGGTGGCGAGCAGTACCTCGCCTCGATGTTTCATTTCGGCGTTGGCGATCTCGATGTCGGCGAGATCCGGCTCGGCGAGACACCGCTTGATAGTCGCGACGAGGTTGAGACGCAATGGAGCACCAACGACGGACACCTCCCGCTCGCTCCTGGAAACGTCGACACCATCGAGGGAGCCGATCTCGAGGACACGACATGGGTCGAGCGGCGAGCGGCGGGAAACGCGACAGCGCTCTCCTTCGATTTCGTCGGACAGATATTCCAGGTCGAGAACGACGGCACCTACCGCCGCTTCAGCGTCGTCGTTGAGATTGAGATCACAGCCCCGGGACACCGAATCACGCGCACGTGGTCGATCGGTAACGCCGATGCAGATCCTGTGCGCCGCTCGTACCGAATTGACGTCCCCGACGGTGTCAGCGAGTGGACCATCCGGGTGCGTCGGAGCGGAGCGCGATCGGACTCGAACCGGGTCTACGACCAGCTCGCCTGGATGGCGTTGCGGATCCACCAGCCCGATGAGGCCGACTACCGGGGGCAGACGCGTCTTGCGGTCCGAATTCGCGCGTCGGGACAGATCTCCGGGCGCATCTCGCGTCTGTCGGCGATTGCCGCGCAGAAGATTCCCATTTGGAATGGGACCGCGTGGACAGCACCCCGGGCGAGCTCAAACCCGGCGTGGCTTTTCCGATGGTTTGCGCAAGGAATCCACGTCGACGGCCGCCTCGTCGCCGGAGCCGGCCTGCCACCTGCACGGATCGACGATGCAAAAATTAAAACGTGGGGTGCCTGGTGCGACACGCAGAACCTCGAATGCAATCACGTCCTTCGTTCCGCCACGACGGTCGCCGAGGTGCTGACGCTGATCGCTCAATGCGGACGCGCCAGCCCTTCCTGGGCGGCAGGGCGACTGGGGGTTGTGTACGAGGACCGGGACCAGCCAGTGAGCGCCCTGGTCACACCGGGGAACATCCTCGCCGGAAGCTTCGAGGTTTCCTACGTCGCCGGGCCCGTCGCCGAGGAGGTTGTGTGCCGGTTCACCGACCCGGACCTGGACTGGCGATCGAACACCGTGCGCAGGACCATGCCCGGGGTCATTGCGCCAGCGTCGAGCGTCACGCTCACCCTCCGAGGTGTCACCTCCGCGCGCCAAGCTGCGATCGAGTGCAATCTCACGGCCGCCCGCCAACTCCACGGCCGACGTCGAATGTCGTGGGAGATGGGCGCGGCGGGGCTCACGGCGATCCACCGCGGTGACGTCGTGCGTGTCACTCATGCGCTCATCGATGGCGGCACCGCGGGCCGGGTGACCGAGATCGCGAACGACGGCGCACGTCTCGCGCTGTCGCGACCGGTCGAGCTTGCCGGCACCAATGACCAGCTTCTCCTCGCGCTGCCCGACGGCACCCTCCACGCTACCGCCGTCGAGCACCCCGACGACGCTGGGACCACCGGACCCACGAACACTGTCAGCATCACGGTCCCGCTGCCTGCGCCGACTGCCGGAACCGATCCGTGGGATCCGGCGGACATTCTCTTTCGTTTTTATGAGTCCTCGCGCCCGCCGACACTGGCGCGCATCGTCGCCGTGGAGCCGCGCGCGGACCACAGCGTCCGTTTCGAGGCGATCGACGAGGTGGCCGCCTATCACGCCGCCACCACCGCCGATCTCACGGTTCCGCTGCCTCTCGCACCGCGGCCGCAGCCGCGGGTTGTGGCCGGCATCATCGTCGAGACGCTTGTCCGCGCCGGTGCCGGATCCGCCGTCGAAATCGTCCTCGACCTCACCGTCGCCGGCGACTGGCGGGGTGGCGTGGTGCGGGCATCTCTCGACGATGGGCCGGTCCGCACCGCCGCCGTCCTCACGCACGGCGACACCCAGGCGCGCTGGCTATCGCAGCCGGCCGGCCGCCTCGAAGTCACCGTCGTCCCCGGTGCCGAGTCTGCACCCGTCGGACAGCCTTGGCGGACGAGCTACCAAATCAAGGGCGAACTCGTGCCGCCCGGTGATCCCTCGAACGTCCTTATTGATGTTCTCGGCGACGGGACCAGGCGTTTCCGATGGGAGCCTCCCACCGATCCGGATTTCGCAGGTGTCGAGATCCGCTACGCGCCCGACGGGATCCAGGCGATCGCGTGGGACGACATGGTGCCTATGCACCGCGGGATCCTCACCGCTTCGCCCTGGGAGACAACCGAGCCGCCGCCAGGGCGGTGGGTGTTCGCTTTCCGCAGCCGTGACGCCGGCGGGAGGCTCTCGGAAGAGGACGTTCGCATCGTCGCCGCCATCGGAGATCAGCGGCTTGGAGATGCCCTCGTCTGGCGCTGCCCTTCGGCCGAGGGATGGCCCGGGACCATTACTGGCGGGCGTCGTTCCGACGATGGTCGCGATGCGATCGAGGGCGTCGGGAGTTACACCTGGAACAGTCTCCTGAGCTGGAACGATTGGGACTCATGGGAGCTGGGCGATGGCGACGACGGAGCCCGCGAAGTCATTTACACCACCCACGAGATCGACATCGGCACCAGGGTGACAGGCCAGCTCCGCTGGCAGGGCGATACCTCTGGCGATGTCGCCTTCGAGGCACGCATCGCCGATACCGCCACCGCACTGCGCGGCGCGGCGTGGACTGCCAGTCAACAAGGAACGCACGTCGAGGGACGCTGGCTCCAGTTGCGCTGGAGGCTCACCGGCGATGGCACCGTGCCGCTGCGGCTCGATCATCTGTGCTGGGGTCTCCACGCCTCCGTCGTCGAGCGGCGGATCCTGGATGCACACACCGCCAGCTGGGAGGGATCGCGCACCGGGGGCCGGACGATCCCCGTCGAGGGGCTCTCGCCCGTGACCGACGTCCAGCTGACGCTCCAGAACGTCGGTGCCGGGGCGAGCTGGGAGCTTCTCTCCAAGAGCCCTCCCAAAGTCCGGATCTACAACGCCACCGGCTCGCCGATCAACGCGACCGTCGATGCCGTCGTCAGGGGAGCAGTCACCACGTGAATAAAGACAAGGAGAAGTGCCATGGCATGGCCGGAAGATAACCTCAGCACCGCGCAACTCGATGCGGGTAGCGACAAGCCACCGCGCGGCGAGTTCCTGAAGCTGTTCCGCAAGTTCAAGGAGCTCCTCGCCGCCCGGGGACGCCCCGGCGGCGTCGCCGCGCTCAATGACGACGGGAAGGTTCCGAACGCGCAACTCGGCCGCGGCAGTGCCGGTGGCATCGCCGCTCTCGGTACCGGGGCGAAGGTTCCGGCTAACCAGCTGCCTGTCGGTGCGGCATCCGGCGTCGCCGGCCTCGACGCCGAAGGCAAGGTACCCGTCGCCAACCTCCCGGCCTCTGCTCTTCAAACGGGAATCACCACAGTCAGCGGCGCCTCGGACGCCAGCAGGGGGACGACCGTCGCTGTCAGTGGCGTCGTCGACGGCTCAACCCTTGAGCTCTCCGTCGATGTCGCCGTCAGCAACTCGAGCAGTAGCAGTTCCAGCAGCAGCTCCAGTTCGTCCGGATCGAATAGATGGAGGTGAACTAGACCACATGTACATGGCCGAACTCCAACAGGCCCGGGGCGGGCAGCCACAGGGAGTACTCCACCCGTCGTCAGCCGGAAATTCCCTCCTGATGGCCGCCGAGCGAGCTTGGGGAGGCCCGTTGCCAGGCGTTTGCAAGGGCATCCAGACCGACCCGCTCCGCTGCGAGATGATGGGGCAGCCGCCCGAGCGAATCCTCAAACGCGCTGGCGTCCCAGCCGGACACCCTCTGCTCTGCCGCTACTGGCAGATCTATCTCGACGAGCGGATCTGCTGCGTCTACCACAACCGCCTCAGCGTCGTGCCGCTGCCCGCGCTCCCGGCCGGTATCACGATCTGTACCGAAACCACTTCGGTGCAGATCCGTTACGCCTACGACGATGGTGCGCCGCTCCCGCGGATCCGCCTCTACGTCTCGGAGGTCCGATACGGCACCGTCCGGGCCGCCTGGCCGGACCTCGTCCCCGAGGGGCCTTGCGGACCATGGAGCTACTACGGCATCGACTACGACCGCCGCACCCTCGATGTCGAGGCCGTCAGCCTCTACCGGGTGTCCCCGCAGTTCGCGCCGCCCTCCATTCGCGAGACGGTGCTGGGTCTCGGGCGTGTCGGCCGCTAGCGTGCCGGACTACACGATGTCGGTCGGCGAAGCCCGCCTCGATCGCTGGCACCTCCTCCGGCTCGGCGGGTTGAACGTCAGTGTCCACCACATCACCACACCGGCCGATTACAGGGTCTGGGACGATCATAAGTGGCACTACCTCAGCGTCGTCCTGCGTGGGCGGATGACCGAGCTTCGAAAGATCGACGGCCGGATCGTCGAACGTCGTCTGCGCCCCGGATCGGTCACCTGTCGGCGCGGCAATGTCCGGCACTGTCTTCAGGGTGCGGACGCATGGACTCTCATCTTCACCAGCCGTGGCTACCGCAGGCCCAGGATCTATCCAAACGGACCCGACCGCCCCGGCATCACCCCCAAACGTTTCCGGAAGGAGAACCTGCCATGATCGATCGCGATGGAGAGTTCCTGCGCAACGGTGTCGACAGCGTGCGCGAGGAATGGGTACCGCTCGAATACCGCGCCAACCTCGCCGAGGCTGACTGGGAGGGGCTCGTTCGCACCTCCGCCGACCGCCTCTACCAGGCCCGCCTCGACCCTCTGCTCGCAGCCTGGAACACCGACTGGGACGAACCCGTGCCTGTGGGGGACGGAGAGGTCGACCTCCTCACATACCCCGCGCCCGGCGGATACACCGAACTGGTTCTGAACACCCTGTTCGCGGCTCTGTGCCAGGAGAGCAGGCCAGCGCACCCATACCTGCCGCTCGCTCTTCCCGCCGATTTCGGACCTCCTGTCGTCTTCGGTTCGATGCGAACCCTCGGCAATTTCGGTTGCGCCTACGCCGAGCGCGTCTATCCCTTCCACCGTGCATTTCTCGCCGTCCATGGACGGGCCAGGAGTCTGTGGCTCACAGGTCGTGGGGACACAGGCGCTCCCGCGGCAGACGTCGCCGGGCGTGTCAGCGCGCGAGAGGCCCTGCATTCGGCCGACTTCGCCGAGGAGTACCGAGCCGAGGCGAAGAAGCCGATCCGCGACCTGCTCCCAGCCAGCCTCGACGAAGCCCGCCAGTACGCCCGCGAGGCGATCGAGCGCACTTGCGCTGCCGTCGCCATGGACATCCTCGGCGTGGACACCGTCGCCGGCCTGGCAGTCAGCCGCCCCGACGAGGCGCTTGAGGCGAAAATCGCTGCCCTCGGACCCGTCGCCGCCGAAGCCCGGGCCGCCGTCGATTCCGCGGCCACGGCGACCGAGGCCTATGAGGCGATGGACGCGGGGATCGATGCAGTGCGCGCCAACGTCACGCCCGAGGCCCCCTCATGATCCCCGACATCTATGTGCGGGCTCGCTGGCTCCGCGACTACTCCGCTGCAATCTGGGCACCTCGGTACTTGCCTCGTGGTTTCGCCCTCTACGACGCCGAACCCGCCCTTCTCGATCCTCTCCGGAGCATCGTGGACGAAGCATCCCTCGACGAGCGGAACCTCATGCCCGAGCTGTACACGACCTCAAATGCCTACCGCAATGGTGTTTCCATGCCCGGAAGCTGGATCACCGATCCTCCGGCTGCCGACGCTTCGCTTCGAAAGGTGCATTGCTCCTCCATCCTCTACTCCCGGGCCGCCGCAGAGGAGATCAAGCGGATCCATGAGGCTTTCCGGCCGTTCGCTGAGAAGGTCGTCGGGCGCGAGCTCAGGCTCTCGGCATGGTACGGGCCTCGCTGCCATGAGCCGGGTGCAGTGCTGGTGGGCCATCTCGACGCCTATCCAGCGCACGCTGTGTCCGTCTCGATGACGATCCGCGCCGACCAGCCTTGGGCAATGCAGCTCATGGATCTGTCGATGGCAGGTGAGCAGGAGACCTGCCAGGTCGTCACCCACGAGACCAATATCGTCGTCTACGAGGGATGCCGGGTGATCCACGCGAGAATGACCCCCTACGGCGGCAAGCAGCGTTTCGTCGGCTGTTACTTGCACTACATTCCCACCGACTATGCCGCCATGGACGGAAGGAACGCGGAGCCGAATTCGATCGACAGTGGGGGCGTTGGCAACTGGCCCGATCGCGTCTGATCAACGGTCTTTTAGATGCGATTTTCTAGCCATAAAACGCCTCTAAATCGAGGCAGATTTCCAAGCCAAATCCAATTATTTTCGGTCGGATTTCCAATTATTTTCGTGCGCCTACACTGAGGATCGTGGCAAATGGCGCACCCTTCACAGTCCATTTCAAAATTCATGGAGACTGAACGAATGGCCCCGCAGGAAACAGATCTCGGCGAGAAACGCGTGTGCATAAGTTGCAACACGCTTTTCTACGACTTCAATACGGAGCAACCTGCCTGCCCTGCCTGTGGGACGGTGGCGTCCCTCGGAAAGGAAAATCCTGTTCCGGTACCCAAGGAAGAGGTAGCGGTGGCAACCGACTCTGAAGAGACGGGAGAAGAAAATTTCGACGATGGCGAGACCGAGGACACGGAAACCCTCAGCGCCGTCAAACCAGCTGCCGACCCGGCTCAGGACGAGGCGACAGAAGAGGAATGAAGAGATGGCCTTGGCACCTTGCGTAGGTGCTGAGCTTCGCTCATGATCGGCTTCGCCGCCGGTTCGTCTAGGGGGATACGGGGCCGTAGCTCAGTTGGGAGAGCGCGTGAATGGCATTCACGAGGTCAGGGGTTCGACCCCCCTCGGCTCCACCACCCTTCCCGGCATCGTTGCCTGTGGTTTCCCAAGACAAGGCTTTAGCCCGTCCCGTTCTGACAGACTTCATGCAACGATAAAGACCCTGGAAGATGGACTCCCGGGACGCACGCCTGGCCGCCGATTATCTGATCTGATGGCGAGTCCGAACTTGAGGAAGTCTCGAAGGGAATCCGCCACGAAATCCCGAAAGCCAAATCGGGAAGCATGGTGACATCGACGGCTTGTGTCACCGGTGCTGCGCGCATCCGGTAGAAACAGGCCCCCGATAGGTGCACTCTCGGGAAGTAACTTCGTCGAAGCGGGATAGCCGAAATCGTCTCCCTTCGAACGAACATGGGAAACTACCCTTCATATTCAAAGAATTGTAGAACGTTGCGCCATCCTCTGCGAAAATCTACAAGGGCCTTACACTTGCTGGACTGGTGATAGGCCGTTCTAATGAGGCTACGGATGTCGTCCTCCCCTGTGCGTGTTGCACGCCTGTGGAATTGTTTCCTTCACGGGATCCGAGCCCTTCCCCTTTTGGTGCTCGTGGGCGTTGCTGTGTCCCCCTTCGCAGAAACTGCGCTGGCGAAAGAAAATTTCGCCGGCGCATTTGTGCTGGGGGAAAGAACGGATGTCGGAAAACAAAGTTCTCAAGATCGTGTCGTGTTCGTGGACGCTGCCGTTCCTGATCTTGAAAGATTGTTGAAGGGCATCCCTCCGTCAGTTGAAGTTATCGTCTTGGACTCTGGGCGCGACGGAATCATGCAAATTGCTGAATTCCTTGGCACCCGCGCGGGCACCCGCGCACGGGGGCGAGTGACGACCCTCGACCTGATTTCCCACGGATCTCCTGGACGGCTCCTCCTCGGAGGGAGCGTCTTCGATCCCGTCATGTCCCGTGCGCAAGCGGCTCTCCTGACTGAAATCGGCGATGCACTCGCGGATGGTGCGCGCATTCTGGTTTACGGCTGTCGCTTTGGAGCGGGAGAAAGTGGAAGGCGAGCTGTCCAAGCATTGGCAAAGGCCACTGGTGCGGTCGTTGTGGCTTCCGAAGACGTAACCGGCAGCGTCGCATTGGGTGGTGACTGGGATTTCGAGATCTCGACTGATCAATCGTTCGTGGTACCGGTGGTTGACAGTACGACGCGCCTAGCCTGGCGAGAGGTCCTGCAAACGACGCCCACACTTCAATTTTCAGATCTGAGCATGGATGCACGCGAAGACGTGGGAACGGTGAACATTGAGGTGGAACTCATGCCTGCGGCAACGGGCATCGTGAAAGTGGACTGGGAAACCCAGGAACGTGAGGCGACATCGAACGTCGATTACACGTCGGCAAGGGGCACCTTGACCTTCCAGCCCGGCGATGAACGGAAGCAAATCACACTCTTCATCATCGATGACGATCAGGACGAGGAGGATCGAGAGGGATTTAGAGTGGTGCTGAGCAACCCAGTTGGCGCGACATTTCAGGGAGCAAATCTGACCGTTTTCATCATGGACGAAGATCCGCAGCCAACCATATCGATCGAGAATGTGAGTGTGAGCGAGGGCACTGACGCAGTCTTCACGGTGCGCCTCACTCCCGCCAGTAACAGGGTGGTGATAGTGCACCATGAGACATCGGACGGATCAGCCACAGCACCGGAAGATTACGAGACCGCTTCCGGTGTTCTGTCCTTCAATTCTGGAGAAACGCAGAAGACGTTCAACGTTAGGGTCGTCGATGACGCAATTACAGAGGGAAACGAGGAATTCGGGATCACGTTGACCTTTCCTGTGTTGGACACAGCTAACGCGAGTTTTTCGAATTCCACGGCTACCGGCACGATTGTTGACAACGAGGATTCCAATAACGGCAATGAGCCCGACGGCTCTGGCGATGGGAAGGACCCCAGCGATACCGGAACCGATAACGAAACTCCCGATGACGGTGACGATCCCGACGGTAATGGTAATCTGCCTGCGGGAATTTTTCCGGAAATCTCGCGAACCGTGCTGTCAAGCGTGCTTGATGCAGTGGCAAACTGTCGCAAACAGGCAAAGAGTGGAACTAGGACGAGGATGACCGCTCCGGTAGATAGGGTTTCCTCTTGGCAGGAATTGCCGCGGCACGAGACCCTGTCCAGTTCCTCGTTTGGACTGTCGCTCGCCGATGGCACTGGTAGCGGCTTCCCGAACGCATCCATTTGCGGTTCCGGTGATTACCAACGCTTTTCGGGCAAGAGCAATGTTGCCTGGACAGGAAAGGTGTATGGAACTCACCTTGGGGCCAGCTTCCAAGCCCGGGATGGTGTCCGGGCAGGCATCGTTGTGTCCCGGTTCGTCGGATCGCTCGACCGCACCGGTCGCGACGGCACCGGTTCCGTTATCGGAACGACCGATATCGGTATGTCTGGAGTCCAGCCGTACCTGGAATGGGTTCCGTCAGACAGTTCGAATCTTTGGGCAAGCGCGGGCTACACCACCGGCGACATTGAGGTCGTAGAGCACGGATCCGAACGACAGAAGAGTGATGCCACGCAAACCACGTTTGCGGTAGGTGGCAGCCTCAGACTGGATTCCGATGATTCATCTCTCCCGGGAGGCTGGGCAAGGATTGATCTCGCAGGCGAGGTGGGATTTGCGCAGTTCGACGTCAAAGGCAATGGTCGTGCAATTCGAAAACGAAAAACCGATTCCTATCGGCTTCGCTTATCACTGGAAGCGAGCCAGAAACATACCCTTGGATCGGGGGCAATTTTCTCCCCTTCAGTCAAGATCGGAGTGCGCCAGGACGAAAATGGCGGAGATTCCAGGACAGGGTTGGAAGCCGGCGGTGCCATCCACTATTCGGATCCGGCTATGGGGCTTGCACTGATCGTCGAGGCTAGAGCACTGGCTGCCAACGGTAATATTTTCGATGAATGGGGGCTGGGAAGCTCGATCCTGTACGATTTGAACACCGACGGTCGTGGCCTGCTGCTCAGCCTGCTTCCTTCCTTGGGCGCACTGACGAATGATGATCCTGATGAAAGTGCGGCGCGGAAAATCCGTCGCCCGGCACGTCTTGGCGCAGAGGCAGGCTACGGCGTTTCCATGCCGAGAAATGCGGGGATTCTGACCGTCTACATCGGGTTCGACGTCGATGACGACGGCCCGCAGGGATATCGTGCAGGCAGTCGCCTCAATGGCCGGGGATTTGACCTCGACCTTGAACTGCGTGGCAATGATGTGCGTGAAAATGGACCCGATTGGGGACTTTTTCTTGAAGGCCAGGCGAACTGGTAGGATTTTCCCGATGTTAGTGAGAGGTTCTGGAAAAGCATGTTTGCCATGCAAGAAACGCGTGACAAATTTGACTTCCTAGCCCGCCGGTAGAGGTTTAGGGAGCCTTGCACCGTCCTTTCGGGGACAGGTGCTGTCCTGATCGGACATACCTCGTGAAAGCTCGCGCCTTTGCATCTTTCCTGATCGTTGCTGCCATCGTGATTGGGGGCGGCGTGTGGGGTGTCGGATGGTGGCAGGAACGCCGACATTTCGAGATCACCGATAACGCCTACGTGCGTGGCAGCATCACGATGATCGCTTCGCGCCTCAGCGGCTACGTGCTCGAGGTTCCGCCTCCAACCCATTCGCATGTTGTCCCCGGCGATGTGCTGGCAGTGTTTGATCCCGAACCATTTCAAGCCGTTGTTGACGCGGCCACGGCTCGTGTTGCCGTTGCGGAGGCAAGAGTGGGGGCAGCAAGAGCTGAGGTGCAGGTTGCAGGATCGATGATTGAGGCGGCCGAAGAGGCAGTAGCTTCGGCTCGGGCAAGTCGTACCCATGCCGAGGCGAGAAAAGGACTCAAGCGAATGCAGGTAGAGAGTGCCGCAGCCAAGGCCGCGTCAATCAAGGCCGAGCGTGAGCATTCCTCCAGCGAGTTTGAGCGCGCCGAGACACTTCTCGCCAGCGATTCCATTAGTGTCCGGAGCTTTGATGCCGCTCGGACACGTAGCATCAGGGCCGAGCACAATTCCCGCGCGGCTGTCGCTGAAGCCAACATGGCGAGAAGCGACCTCACAGCGATTGATGCTGAACTCATCGGGATCGACGCCCGCGTACGGGAAAGAAGCGCCAACCTTGCTCAGGCCCGGGCAACGCTGATGGTGCGTGAGGCCGATCTTGAAGCAGCGAAGGCTGATCTCATTGCAACGAAAGCAGACCTTGGAGCAGCAGTCATTGACCTCGAATCGACGAAGGTGCTCGCGCCCATCGAAGGATTCATTGCCAACCAGACCGTCGAGCCCGGCTTCTACATAGAAGAGGGCTGGCCAATGATGGCGGTGGTTCCGCTCCAGAGCATTTGGATCACGGCGAACTTCAAGGAAACCCAAATTGAGAATCTTCGCACCGGCCAGGACGTAAAGATCGAGATCGATGCTTTTCCGGAGCATCTCCTGGACGGTCGCATTCTGAGTTTCGCGCCCGCAAGTGCCGCCTCATTCTCGCTCCTTCCCCCACAGAACGCCTCCGGCAATTTCGTGAAGGTTGTGCAGAGGCTGCCAGTCAAAATTCTTTTTGATATCCCCTCCGACCTTAAGGACCGGATCGTGCCCGGCATGTCGGCCGTCGTGAGTGTTGACATCCGCACCGCACCGGAAGGGGCCTCCCTCTCGGAACGGATGCAGTAGCCGGCACCCTGCGTACGCCGGACGCCATTACCGGCCGAGGTCTAACGACTTCCGGACGGATCGCCTTCTGGGCGATGACCGGTGGGATGTTCCTCAACCTGATGGGTGTCCAGAACTTGGCGGCCGCATTTCGCCACGTTCAGTCGGGACTTCACGCCGGTCCCGATGAAGTCAGTTGGGTCATTACGTCGTTTCTCATCGCCGAGGTGGTGATGTTGCCGCTCTCCGGATGGCTTCTCAGGGCCATGTCGGTGCGGTGGTTCTTTGTCATGTGCTCAGGTGGGTTCACCGCCGCTTCCGTGCTCTGCGCATTTTCTTGGGACATCAATTCTGCGATCGTCTTTCGGGGAATCCAGGGGTTTTTCGGTGGCGGCATGATGCCGTGCGTTTTCGCGATCATGTTCACCCACTATCCCCGTGAAGAACGCGACCGGGTAAGCATGGTCGTCGGCCTGTTCGCAACTGCCGCCTCGGCACTCGGACCCCTGATGGGAGGCGTGATTGCCGAACTGATCTCATGGCGCTGGATATTCTTACTCAACGTTCCGATCGGAGTGGGAGTAACCCTGGCAGCGGCTTCCCTAGGGCGGTTTGATACGCCTGAGACCGGCCTGTGGAAGCGGATCGACTTCCCCGGCATGTTGCTCGTCGCCCTCACATTGGGGCCAGGTCTCGTCGTTCTCGAGGAGGGTCGGCGCGCCGATTGGTTCGATTCCGACTTGATGCTTCTCCTGACGGCGATCTCGTTGATGGCATTCCTGCTGTTCCTCGCCCGGGAACTCAGCTGTCGAAATCCCGTGATCGACCTTTCAGTGTTCAAGTCTCGAAATTTCGCGCTCGGAAGCTTCATCGTTTTTGCGTGGGCGGCGGTGTTGTTCTCTCCAGGCTATCTCCTTCCCGTCTTCATCGCTCGGGTGCGTTCGCTCGACAGCATCTCCATCGGGCAAATGGTGTTCGTGCTCGGTGTCGGGCAATTCATTTCCGGCTTCATCGCGCTCGCCCTGTTCCAGATCTGGCCCAGGCGTATCGTTGCGCTAGTGGGATTCGTGGCGATGGGGATCGGCACCCTGATGCAGGGTTACATGTTTTCCGGACTGGGGTTTTGGGATGTGTTCCCTGCACAGAGCGTGCGCGGGCTGTCAGCACAGCTCTGTTTCCTGCCCATTCTCAACCTCGCGCTCGGATACCTAGGGCCTGACCGGATCAAGAATGCGACGGGGTTGTTCAACCTGATGATGCGGCTCGGCGCGGCGGTTGGGATCGGTGGCATGAATTCGATTTTCGAGGCGCGTCTCAACCGCCATTACAGCCACCTGGCTGACGTGGCCCAGGGCGGACAGGAGGTAGCCCACGACTGGTTTCGACCACTCGCGCGCGGTTTCGAGCCGATTCTGTCCGATTCTTTCGCCGCGTTTCGTGGGATGTTTGCCTATGTTTATCGGGTTGTCGAGCGGGAAGCTCTCGTCCTAGCGTTCAACGAATGTATGCTCGCACTCGGTTTTTTCGTGCTGTTGCTTGCACCTTTCACGTTGTTGTTCCGGAGCATTTCACACGGTCGCCGACTCTGAACGAGCAAAGGGGACAAACTAGTTCATCCCCTCAGACGAGTTCTTTGCAAGCCTGCTTGATTCGTCCGCACGCATCCTTGAGTGCTCCATCGGAGGTCGCATAGGAGATGCGGAAATGCGGGTCGAGCCCGAATGCGGTTCCCGGTACCACCGCAACGCCTGTGGAATTGAGGAGCCAGGTGGCGACATCGCTACTGTCCTTGAGTTCGGTTCCATCCTTCGTCTTGCGTCCGATCAGGCCTGTACATGACGGATAAACGTAGAACGCACCCTCAGGCGTCTGGCATTCGATCCCCGATATCGCGTTGAGTGCGGAAACGACCATGTCCCGTCGGCGTTGAAATACTGAAATCCACTCCTTCAAGAA
The DNA here is from genome assembly GCA_965206145.1 of Alphaproteobacteria bacterium. Taxonomy (GTDB): domain Bacteria; phylum Pseudomonadota; class Alphaproteobacteria; order TMED109; family TMED109; genus CBDBIK01. The sequence continues at coordinate 658,846 of CBDBIK010000005.1, read as the reverse complement.
AGACTCATCACCGGAAAGGGCTGCCAATGCTGCCGCCTGGCTGATCGAAGCCGGGTTGGTGGTCGATTGTGATTGAATTTTCGCCATCGCCTTGATGAGCTCTGCAGGTCCGCCGCCAAAACCAATCCGCCATCCGGTCATCGAGTAGACCTTTGAAACTCCGTTCACCGTGAGAATGCGATCGCGGAGCCCGGGTTCCACCTCGGCGATGGTGGAGAAGATGAAATCCCCGTAGATGATTTTCTCGTAAATGTCGTCGGTCATCACCCACACCTGCGGATGGCGTGTGAGGACCTCGGAGAGTTCCCTCAATTCTGCGGGCGTGTAGGCGGCTCCGGAGGGGTTGGAGGGAGAGTTGAGGATCAGCCACTTCGTTTTCGGCCCGATTGCCTCGTTGAGCGCTTCGGGCTTGAGCTTGAAGCTATCCGCTACTGTCGTGCGGAGGATGCGAGGTGTGCCTTCGGCGAGAAGGACCATGTCGGGATAGGAAACCCAGTAGGGAGCCGGGATCAAGACCTCGTCTCCAGGATTAAGCGTGGCAAGAAGCGCGTTGAAGAGAACCTGCTTGCCGCCGGCACCCACCGAGATCTCTGAGGGCTTGTAGGCAAGGTTGTTGTCGCGACGGAATTTCTCGCAAATGGCAGCTTTCAGTTCCGGCGTTCCGTCGACGGCTGTGTACTTCGTCTGGCCATCGGCCATCGCCTTGGCAGCTGCTTCCTTGATGTGCTCAGGCGTGTCGAAATCGGGCTCGCCTGCGCCCAGACCGATCACGTCCCGCCCGGCCGCCTTGAGTTCCCGCGCGCGCGAAGTCACTGCGATGGTGGGGGACGGCTTGATACGCTCGAGGCGGCGCGCTAGGACGGACATGGAAGGTTTCCTCGAGCGCAGGTGGCAGGGCAAGTGCCTTTCTTATAGACATAGTCCCAGAGCCCGGTCCAGTCCGGGAGTCCACTCGATTTCTGCTACCTCCCGACAAGGGCACTAGCATTGCTTGCAATATCCACTTCCCCCGCACGCCTCGGTACCATGTTCGTCTTTGCGGTGCTCGTTGTGACAATGGCATTTCCGGCCTCAGCTACCTTTGTCCACTCCGTTGGACGTGATCACATGATCCGCACCTGGGTAGACAAGGATCTCGACGCCATCGTTGTCGATCTCACGCCCATCATGCATAAAGGCAACCCTGCCTATCGGCTTGTTTACCGTCTGCGTTCGGGTGTCGAAGATGTCGAGATTCTCGTGCGTGCAGACGATTTCCGCACAATGAAGCCTACTCTGATGTACGAGGAACCGGGGAGCTAGACGCTTCCCGCAAGCTCTTCCGGACGTGCGTCAAACCCCGGACGAGGTGTTCCTCGAAGCCCTAGCCGGACTTGACCTGGATCGCGGCCGGCCTCCGCTCGGCTTGGTCCAACTCGAAGGCGGCGTTTCCTCGGATATCTGGCGGCTCGACTTCGCCACCGGTTCTCTTTGCGCCAAGCGTGCCCTTCCTAAACTTCGGGTCGAAGCGGACTGGCGAGCTCCTGTCGAACGCAACGCCGCTGAGGCGGGCTGGTTGCGCTGGGCGAATGAAACCATCCCCGGAGCGGCACCCCGCGTGGTTGCCGAGGACCGTGAAAGAGGCCTGTTCGTGATGGAGCACCTTGATCCCAGAAGCCATCGGCTCTGGAAGGAGGAATTGCTTGCAGGGAAGGTTGAAGCTCCGTTTGCGCGAAAAGTGGGCCGCCTTGTGGGCCGCCTGCATCGTGAATCGGCTAGTGACTCAGATCTTGCCCGGGCCTTTTCCAATGCGGCAACCTTTCACGACATTCGAATTGAGCCCTATCTCCTGCACCCGATCGAGAAAAATCCCGATCTCGCAGACCAGCTTCGAGAGGTTGCTTCCGGACAGGACACCGCGAGCATCGCTCTCATTCACGGAGATGTGAGCCCGAAGAATATCCTCGAAAGACCCGACGGTGAGCCCACGTTGCTTGATGCGGAGTGTGCCACCTTCGCCGATCCTGCGTTCGACCTTGCTTTCTGTCTCAACCATCTTTTCCTGAAGGCTCGAGTGGTACCACAGACTGTCGCTGACCTCGCCGCCTGTACCGTGGCACTTTGGGAGACGTATGCGGACGAGGTCGCCTGGGAGGACGTTTCCGCGCTGGAGGCGCGCACGGCTCGTCTTCTCCCGGGACTAATGCTGGGGCGAATCGACGGACGCTCGCCCGTTGAGTACCTCGATACGGAAGAACGCAGAATACCAGTGCGCGCCTTTGCGCGGCGCTTCCTTCTCGATCCTGTCCCATCGCTTGAGATGCTTGCCCAGACATGGCAGGAGATGCCAGAGCCGTTCCGTGCCTGACACTTCCATCGTCTCCATTCGCGGCTTGCGAATTTGGGATTCGCGCGGCCATCCTACCGTGGAGACCGAAGTGCGACTCGCAGGAGGAGCCGTTGGCAGGGCAGCCGCACCCGCCGGTGCAAGTCGGGGTGAAGGCGAGGCTGTCGAACTCCGTGATGGAGGGAAGCGTTTCGGAGGCCGGGACGTCCTTGGAGCCGTACGCGAGGTCGAAGGAACTGTTGCGAGAGCACTCCAGGGCAGGGATGCGACCGATCAGGAGGATGTCGATGCCGTCCTTGCCGAAATTGGCGGCGAGGGGTTCCGCACGATCGGCGGAAATACGGCCTGCGCAGTCTCGCTCGCCGTGCTTGATGCGGCAGCGGGTGCCACGGGCGCACCCCGATGGAAACTTCTTGCCGGCAACGAGGCACCGCTTCTTCCGCTACCGGAGGTCCAAATCGTGGGCGGGGGAGCACATGCCGCTGGCCGTCTTGATGTTCAGGACATCATGGTCATGCCCGTGGGTGCCGATAATTTCGAGGAGGCACTTGTCTGGACGGCAGAAGTTTATCGCGCTACCGCCGAGATTCTCGCCGATGAAGGAAAGCTCGCCGGTGTGGCCGACGAGGGAGGTTTCTGGCCCCTTGTTCAAGGCAACAGGGAGGCGCTTGCGCTTGTCACCCGCGCCATCGAGCGGGCGAATTTTCGTCCCGGCGAAGACATCGTCCTCTCGCTCGACATCGCCGCCAACCAGCTTTTCTCGGACGGTCTTTATCGCCTCGGTCTCGAAAACGAGACGCTGGAACCGGAGGCTTTCGCCGGTCGCGTTCTCGAGTGGTGCCACGATTTTCCCATCGCTTCGGTAGAGGATCCGCTGGCAGAGCACGATTTGGAGGGAACCGCCCAGTTCACGAAGGCCCTTGGTAGGCGTGTGCAGGTGGTGGGGGACGATCTTCTCGTCACCGATGCCAAGCGGGTCCACCGTGCCGCCGCAATGGGGGCTGTGAACGCACTTCTCGTCAAGCCAAACCAAGCCGGTACTGTTTCCCGGGCGAAAGCAGCACTTGTTGCTGCGCGCGAGCAGGGATGGGGGACGATTGTTTCCGCGCGTTCCGGCGAGACCGAGGATGTCTCGGTCGCACATCTTGCCGTTGGCTGGAGTGCTGGTCAGATGAAAGTTGGTTCCTTCGCACGTTCAGAGCGAATGGCAAAGTGGAACGAGGTCCTCCGCATCGAGCGGGAAAGTGGTGGAAAGGAAAGGTTTGCAGGACGGGCAGCACTGGCTCCGCTGGATTGCGATTCCTGACGGCGGCTTCAGCCTTGCGGGAAAACGAGCTCGATCTTCACTCCGTCCGGGTCGGTGAGGAACATTTGCCGGTAACGTCCGTCGGGCGTTTCCTGCTCCTTGAACGCCACGCCACGCTTCGTGAGTTCCGTGCGTGCATGGTCACTGTCTGCGCCCTTGAGAGCGAAATGATCGACAGCACCCGAATGGTCCGGTCCACCATCACGGCAGACAAGGTGTAGGACCGCACGGTCTTCGAGGGCCATCCAGGCCCCGTCGAAGGTGAAGGGCGGTCGCCACGAGGCTTCCTTGAGGCCAAGCACATCTCGGTAGAATTCAGTCGACTTCTCAAGGTCACGAACGAGAACTGTCACGTGGTCAAGGGTTTCAAGTTGAACGGGCATGGCGGTCTCCCGGAGACTGTATCGAAGAGCATTGTAAGGCCTGCGGTGAGAGGTGGCGGACCTGCCCCGGACTCGCTATACCGGGAATAGCCACTTCATGTCTTGAATGAACCCTCCATGATCCGAACATTTCTCGCAATTCTCTTCCTCGTCCTCGCACCAGGTGTGGTGTTCGCTGCGGAGGAAGTAGGCGTGCTCAATCTGGGTCTTACCAACACCACCGTCGGATTCATCGCTGTCGCCATCTTCATCGCTGCCTACATCTTCGTGATGACGGAAGAGTTCACCCATATTCGAAAGTCAAAACCGGTACTTGTCGCTGGAGCCGCCATATGGGTTTTGGTCGCGATTTCGATCAATGACATGGGTCTCGAAGAGCATGCGGCCCGCGATGCTTTCCGCCACACCTTCCTTGAGTTCGCCGAGCTTTTCGTCTTTTTGCTCGTGGCGATGACCTACATCAACACGATGACCGAACGGAACGTGTTCGAACGGATCCGCGCGGAATTAGTTTCCAGCGGGTTCAGCTATCGGCGTGTGTTCTGGATCACGGGCGCGATCTCCTTTTTCTTGTCCCCGATCGCCGATAATCTGACCACTGCGCTGGTCATGTGCGCCGTGGTCATGGCCGTGGGCAAGGGATCCCCGCGTTTCGTCGCTGTCAGCTGCACCAACATCGTGGTGGCCGCGAACGCAGGCGGAGCGTTCAGTCCGTTCGGCGACATCACCACTCTCATGGTGTGGCAGAAGGGCATTCTCGATTTCTTCGATTTCTTCGCAATCTTCGTGCCGTCGGCGGCGAGTTATCTGTTTCCCGCGGTAGCAATGTACTTCGCGATTCCGAAGGGAAATCCTTCGGTCACCTCCGAGGATGTGCAGTTGAAAGAAGGGGCAATCGTGGTGATGGTGCTCTTCTTGTGCACGATTGCCTTCGCCGTTTCCTCTCATCAACTATTCGGTATGCCACCCGTGTTCGGAATGATGGCGGGGCTTGGGGTGCTTCAGTGGTACGGGCTGTACTTGCGACGCTGGAGTCAGGAGCAAAAAGTATCGAGGTCCTCCGACTCCACAGGCGACGTTGTTTCGTTCGACATCTTCCGCTCAGTTGCGCGCGCCGAGTGGGATACGCTTCTCTTTTTCTACGGCGTGCTGATGTGCGTAGGCGGGCTTGCTAATTTCGGCTATCTCGCGCTCGCCGCCGAGAGCACGTACATCGGGCTTGGCCCCACGGTTGCGAACTCTCTCGTCGGTATCCTGTCAGCCATCGTCGACAATATTCCGGTTATGTTCGCAGTGCTGACCATGTTCCCAGCCATGGATCATGGGCAGTGGCTGTTCGCCACCTACGCAGCAGGGGTTGGGGGAAGCATTATCTCCATTGGATCCGCTGCCGGGGTTGCCGTGATGGGCCAGGCGCGTGGTGTTTACACGTTCTTTTCCCACCTCAAGTGGGCACCGGTCATCGCCATCGGTTACGCATTCGGCATTTTCGTTCATCTGCGGCTGAACGCGGCTCTGTTTGACCAGGTTCCGATCGTTCTGCAGTGACTACTCCTCGCCCTAAAGGACGAGGCTTCCTGCTTCCCCGGCCGCAGCGAACGGTATATCCGTCTTACGCAGGCTTCCACAGGCAGAGACGGATAGCCCTTCCGCCTTTAGCTTCAGGATGCCTTGTTGCCTGATATTAGTGGCAGCATTAATATCCCGATCATGCTCTTGGTTACACTTCTGACATATCCATTGCCGCACTGACAGCGGCATGGTTTCCACCTTGGTACCGCAGCAGGAACAAGTCTTGCTGGACGCAAACCATTGGTCCATTTGAACCAAATGTTTGACCGTCCAGGCGGTCTTGTATTCCAGTTTGCGTAGCAATCCGCTCCATGATGCGTCAGCGATATGTTTGGATAGTTTTCTGTTCTTGAGCATGTTTTTAACTTTCAACGTCTCCACACAGATTGCTTGGTTTTTGCCAACCAGTTGTTTTGACAATTTATGTTGAAAGTCATTGCGTATGTTAGATGTTCTTTCATGAGCCTTGGCAACAAGCACACGCGCCTGGTTGCGGTTAGCTGATCCTTTCTTTCTGCGTGACAACGCCTTTTGTTTGCGGCGTAAATTGTGGGCAGCATGTTTCAAAAAACGTGGGTTCTTCTGCTTTTCACCAGTGCTGGCAATCGCTAGATGCGTTAAGCCCAAATCAAGGCCTATGATTGCGTCTGCTTGAACCTTTTTCAGGGCGGCGGGAGCCGCCAGCTCATCGTCACACAGGATGGATGCATAATATTTCCTTGTCTGGGTTCGAGAAATGGTGACGGTTTTGATCTTGCCGACAATCTCACGGTGCAAAACCGCTCTAACATTTCCTACTTTGGGTAGATATAAGCTGCGTCCGTTTACGATCTTGACTCGCTGCGGATAGGACATGGATTGTCTGTCGTACTTGCTTTTAAAGCGTGGATAGCGACTTTGCTTCTTAAAGAAGCGTTGGAATGCCACATCCAGGTGCATCACTGATTGTTGTAAGGCTTGGCTGTCAGCTTCTTTTAGCCAGGCTGTTTCCTCAGCGGCTTTCAGATCAACCAACCTGTCCAGTGTTTGACGCTTGCTGATGCTTTCGCCATTCTCTCTCCAGGCGGTACTACGCCAGTTCAAGGAAAAATTGTATACCCATCTCATTGCACCAAATTGAAAGGCAAGCGCCTTTCTTTGGTCGACAGTAGGATACAATCGAACTTTGGTTGCTTTTAGCATGACACGATTCATGTATTTCTAATATTGGTCTATGGGCAATTTAGACAAACGTACAACCCAAAAGCCGCGCTAGCGCGGCTGCGCCTTATATCCCCGCCCTGAAGGACGAGGTTTTACGGCACACTGGATAACGGTGCGCCCTTCCAGAGGCTACCTCAACCACCCCGTGCACTCGGGCGGACTCTCCGATTCTTCCATGGACCGCGCCACACATCACCCCTGCCGCGCATGTCCGGGGTAAGCTGGAAAAAGCTAGGGTCCTCCAAATCAGCCGGCTCGAATCCGTTGAGTTGAACCTCGGTAACCCGCTTCTGGACGTCGAGCACCCACCATCCCTCGAGCCGGAAGGGGTCGTTGGCAAACACCAAGGCAAGCCGCACGGGAAACTCCTCGCCCTGCTCGTCGTAGGCCGCAACCTGGATAAGGATCTCGTCCTCTCCCTCCTCGATGGAGAGCACCCTGATCCCGCTCGTGCTCTCGTCGCCGAAATCACCGTCAAGAAGAGCCCGAAGCGGCGTCGAGGCGAGAGAAATGTGCGAGACTTGACCCGCCTCGGGATCGTGGAAAACGAGAAACGTCCCGTCGGCGACCAAGATTTGGGTACTGGGCGGCTCGTACTCGATTCGCATACGTGACGGAGGGGCGAGCGCCATCCAGCCGGAACGCAAGGTCCCGTCGGGATCTTTCTGGATGAATGTCGTTGTCGAGGGCGGAAGCGAGGTAAGGTAAGCTTGTACCTGTGCGATCCGAGCATCCTCCTCCGCGACGGCAGGCGTCGTTGCCAGAACGACAGCGACCAGGATTGCACGGATCACTTGTTGTCTCCAGGCATGAGAACTTCGCGTTTTCCTGCGTGGTTTGCGGCACTAACGATGCCGTCTGTCTCCATTTTCTCGATGATTCGTGCAGCGCGGTTGTAGCCCACTTGCAGGTGGCGTTGGAGGAAACTCGTTGAGGCCTTGCCTTCGCGCATGATGATCGAGACCGCATCGGTGAAGAGGGGATCGCGGCCATCGTCACCTGTCTCGACCCCTATCATGTCTTCGGTTTCCTGGGTTATCTCTTCGACGTACTCAGGTTCACCCTGTTCGCGGAGGAAGTCCGAGACCTTCTCCACCTCATCGTCGCCCACGAAGGGTCCGTGCGCGCGCGTTATCTGCCCGCCCGTTTGCATGAAGAGCATGTCTCCCTTACCGAGGAGCTGTTCGGCACCCTGGTCGCCGAGGACCGTGCGGCTGTCGATCGCCGATGAAACCTGAAAGCTGATCCGGCAGGGAAGATTGGCCTTGATGGTTCCCGTCACCACGTCGACCGACGGACGCTGGGTGGCGACGATCATGTGGATCCCGGCCGCACGGGCTTTCTGAGCCAAGGCCTGGACAGCGAGCTCGAACTCTTTGCCGGCACTCAACATGAGATCTGCCATCTCGTCGACAACAATCACGACGTAGGGGAACGGTTTCGCCTCGATTTCTTGTTCCTCGTAGGCGGGCTTGCCTGTTTCAGGATCGAACCCGACCTGCACGGTTCGGGATAGGCGAGATTTTTTCTTTATCGATTCTTCTACCTTGCGATTGTAGGTGCCGATTCCCCGCACGCCGAGGAGCGACATTTTCTGGTAACGGTCATTCATTTCCCGGATCGCCCACCGGAGTGCAGCTACCGCTTTCTTCGGATCCGTCACCACCGGGTGCAAGAGATGTGGAATACCCTCGTAGACCGACAGTTCCAGCATTTTCGGGTCGATCATGATGAATCGGACCTGCTCGGGTGTCGTCCTGTAGAGAAGTGAAAGCACCATGGTATTCACGCCTACGGACTTGCCCGATCCGGTCGTGCCGGCGATCAGCAAATGAGGCATGCGCGCTAGGTCAACGATCACGGGTACGCCGGCGATGTCCTTACCGAGAGCCAACGGGAGTGAGGCGGTGGATCCCTCGAATTGCTCCGATCCCAGCAATTCACGCAGATAAACCGTCTCGCGACGGGCGTTTGGAAGCTCAATTCCGATCGCGTTGCGTCCGGGTATGATCGCAACACGCGCAGTCGTTGCGCTCATGGACCGAGCGATGTCGCCTGAGAGAGCGATCACGCGGTTCGAGCGTGTGCCCGCGGCGGGCTCGAACTCGTAGCGAGTGACTACCGGGCCTGAAACCGCGCGGCCCACTTCGCCCGAGACCCGAAATTCGTTGAGGACCGATTCCAGCATTCGGGCGTTTGCTTCGCGTCCTTCGTCGCTTTCCGGTGCGATGCGGGAAGGCTTTTTTAGAAGATCAAGCGGGGGGAGACGGGTACCTTCGAGCACAAGTCCGAAATCCTTCTGGCGTTCTTCTGCCTCGCGTTTGCCCACGCGAGGAGGTGTCGGCATGAGGACTTCTTTTGTCCTTTTTGCTGGGCTTTTCGCCTTACTCTTTGTTCGCCGCGTGCGGCGGAGGAACGGGTCGTGCTCGAGAACGGGCTCAGTCCTTTCGTTTTTCTCGTTCCTGTCACGGCGAAACAGGCTTCCCAGGCTTCTTAGGTTGCCCAGACCACCCAAGTTTTTCAAACCACCCAGGTTGCCTAGAAAGCCGAGCGGACGGAGCGCAAGTTTCCATCCGGCACGCCATGTCGATAGGGGTACGGCGGCGGCGTAAAACCACGTAAGAAAGGCAAATAAGACAAACCCCGCCACCATCGCGTACTTCGTTGTGGGATCACCGCTGAGGTCAAGGTCCAGGGATTCCCGGATAAGGGCTAGGGAAGCAAGGGAGATTCCGGTAAATGCAGATTCGGAGGCGGGCAGAAACAGGGCCTGTGCGTGGGCAACGCCTACGAGTGCCAGGGCAAGAAAGAGGATCCGGAGCCAGAGCCTGCGGATCGGGGTTCGGGCAAGCAGGAGCCCGCCCCAAATAAACATCGTCACGGTCACCATCCAGGCGGACAAAGTGCCGATCCATGCGTACGCCTCTGCCGCAAACCAGGCCCCCTGGACACCGAGCCAGTTACGTGCCGGTTCTTCGCTCTGCACGAGGCGGGAAGGGTCTTCCGCGTGGTACGAAACGAGCGATCCGGCGACGGTGAGCGCGAGCGCGAGCACAGTCAGCCCCGCCGCAGTGGAGGCCAGGCGAGGGAGATTTCGTCGGTGCCTCGGTTCTGCAGGTGCCTGTGCTTGCGCCGCTATTTCTCCGCCCGATTTCACCATTTCATGTCCGATGCGCAGGATTCAGGATACACGGCAAGAAGATTCCTAGAGCGTGCTGGCGATTCGCCGAAGGCCTTCGCGCGTTTCCTCGATATTCGGGGTCAGTGCTACCCGGACGTGACGTTCAGCGTCACCATCCTTGGAACTTGCAAGGTAGGAGCCAGGCATGACCCGGACCCCGGCCTGCTGCCATAACGTTTGTGCCGCTTGTTCGCCGTTGCCCACGTCGAGCCACAGGAAAAATCCTCCTGCGGGGCGGTAGAAACAGAAACGGCCGCCCAAGATTTCCTCGGCGGCGTCGAATTTCTCCCGATACAGGTCGCGGCTTTTTTCCACGTGGGTCTCATCCCGCCACAGAGCTGCAGCTACAGCCTGCACGGGCAATGGCTGCTGCCCACCACCGTAGGTGCGCATGCCGAGGAAAACCTCAAGCACGGCAGCATCGCCTGCAACGAACCCCGAGCGAAGACCTGGCACGCTTGAGCGCTTCGAGAGCGAATGAAAGGCAAGAACATTTTCCAGGCCGCCGCCGCTTTCTCGGCAGGCCTCCAGGACGCCGGGCGGGGGAGTTGCGTCGTAGATCTCCGAGTAGCATTCATCTACAACCAAGAGTGCGTCATGCGTGCGCACGATTTCGACTAGGCGGGAGAGATAGGTGAGATCCGCGACGGCTCCCTGGGGATTTGCGGGAGAACATAGGTAAACAAGCTTGATGCGGCTGAGATCCTTCGCATCCAAAGCGTCCAGATCGGGAAGGAATCCGGTCCTGCGTGTAGCCGGAAGAAAATACGGCTCAGCACCGGCCATGATCGCGGCACCTCGATAGACCTGGTAAAAGGGGTCCGGAATCAGTACGAGCGGTGACCTGCCGCTTTGTTTTTCGGGCATTGTCGCCAACGCGATTGCGAACAGGCCTTCGCGGGTTCCGGCCACGGGAAGGACGTGGTGTCCAGGATCAACCATGTCCTGGGGCAGCGAGAAACGCCCCGTCAACCATGAGGCGCAGGCTTTTCGGAAATCGTCAGTTCCCCGCGTGGGCGGATAGCGGCCCCAACCGTCCGCGTTGCGGGTAAGGATTTCGGCGATCAAGGTGGGAGGTTCGTGCTGAGGCTCGCCGATCGACATTACTACGGGCCTCAGGTTCGCCGGAGGTGGGCCAAGGAGTCGGTCCAGACGGCGAAAGGGATAGTCGTCGAGAAGCGCGAGACGGGGATTCGCAGGAGCAGGCATCGAGTGGTCCGAGGGTAGGTTCGCGAGCAGGAATTTCCAACAGATCCTAGGACTCCCGGATGGCGGCGATCCGTTGCAGACGAGCCGGAGCAGTCGTCCCGATTTCTGTTTCCTCGAAATCGATCACGCGCAACTTGCCTCGGACGACTTCCCGGAGTTCGCCGGAGCGCAGCAAAAACTCAGGCCTTCGCGGTTTGCCAAATTTCTCGTGGCCGACAGCGAAGGTCTCGTAAAGGAGAATCCCTCCAGGCGCGACCGCACTCACGATGGCAGGAAATAGGGGACGGTGCAGGTAGCGGGTCACTACAACGACATCGAATTCGTTTTCTCCAAAGGGTGGTGGGTTGCCGTCCTCAAGGTCGTGCTTGATGAGTATTGCATCCGTGTTTTTGATGGCTGACACTTTTGAGATGTCAATGTCGATTCCAGTGACACGACAGTCTTTTTCAAAGAAATACCGAAGATGACGGCCCGTACCACAGGCCACGTCGAGCACGCGCGCACCAGGAGAAACACGTTTGCCGTGCCGCACGATCCAGGCCGAGGGATGCTCCACCTTAGTCTTTTCTTGATCTACGATAACCTGGTTCTCGTTTTTCATAATCTCCTGAATGGTAGAGTGTACGCGCTACTGGACATGTCCAGCGCAGTCCCTGTTTTGCGTTAGAAAATTCCTTGCCATCCGCCTGGGAATGCCGTCCGGATAAGGATTTCCACCTCGTCTCTGGCGTTTCATTCGGCCAATTTTGAGAAACTACGAGGTGACCCTCTCTGATTTTCACGCCATAGGGAATGGTGATGGGATCATTTCCTCTTCTTGCCTTGTATATCAATCGCTTCCATGGATTTAAGCACTTAAGTACACAATTTCCGTTGCTAACACCTCTTTATGCTTCTTCGCGTGCGGGGATCACAACCTCAGCGAGCTCGCATTGACCTCACGGGCGGCAAGTTCCAAGTTCCTAGATATTCTAAGTTCCCGGATAGAAGACAAACGGGCCCAGACCACGACGAAGGTGTTCATGAACGTACCCATTGACCCGCTTCGCGAAATCGACGAGCGTTCCCAGGAGATTTTCCGTCAGGTGGTGGAAAGTTATCTTCGGGACGGTCAGCCCGTGGGCTCGCGCACCATCTCGCGGGCGATGGATGCCTCGCTGGCACCGGCGACGGTGCGAAATACCATGGCAGACCTTGAGGATTTGGGTCTGCTCTGCTCGCCGCATGTCTCGGCCGGCCGGCTTCCGACCGAGCGCGGACTCCGCCTTTTCATTGACGGTTTTCTCGAGGTGGGAGAGGTACACGAACACGAACGGGAGCAAATCGAAGCCCTGTGCGCAGGTGCCGGCCGCAACCTGCGCGAGGTACTGCGCGAGGTGAGCGAGGGGTTGTCAGGACTTGCCCAGTGCGCATCCCTTGTCTTTGCGCCGGTGACCGAACGCAGAGAGGTCAAGCACATCGAGTTTGTCCGACTCGATCCGATGCGCGCTCTTGTGGTCATCGTCGATGTTCGCGATTTCGTGGAGAATCGCCTGATCGATCTGCCGCCTGGACTTCCGGCTCACTCACTCATCGAGGCGTCGAATTACCTCAACCATCGCTTTGTCGGCCGCACCTTGGAAGAGGCGAAGGCGGAAGTGGAGACCGACATCGATAGCATCCGTGCGGAACTCGATGCCGGGGTGGAAAAGATCGTGAAAGCGGGACTCGCCGTCCGCTCCGACGAGGACGACGCCCCGCTGATCCTGACCGGCCGTGCCCGCCTGTTCAACGGGACGATGGAATTCGAGGACGTGGAGCGCACGCGGCGGTTGTTCGAGGAAATCGAACGCAACCGCTCAATCCGCGGCATCCTTGATTCAACGCTGTCGGGCTCGGGTGTGCATGTGTTCATCGGCTCCGAAAATCAGCTCTTCGACAGCTCCGGCAGTGCGATAATCCTCGCCCCGCTCGCCCGTGGGGACGAGGGGAAGGCATCAAGTACGTTGGGCGTGATTGGGGTCATTGGGCCTACGCGCCTCAACTACGCCCGGATCATCCCGATGGTGGATTACACCGCCCGCTCCGTGGGTCGTCTTCTCGGATGAGATTCAGATAAATCAGACATGCGAGTTGCGAAAACGGAGGACGGTCCCCATTTTCGTCGGTGTCGGACGTGCGTGCGGAGTAAGGAGGGCGTAGATGAGCGAGGAAGAAGAGCGAAAACCGGTGGAGGAAGAAACAGGCCCTGCACCGAAAGGTGCGCCTGAGGTTTCCGAACTGGAGCCTGCACCGAACGAAAGCCCTGTCGACACAATCGCGGACACACCGCCGCCGGAGGAGGATCCGGTGGAGAGACTTGAGGCCCTGCTCGTCGAGGAAAAAGATCGGGCTTTGCGGGCGCTCGCCGAGGCCGAAAACACACGCAAGCGAGCTGAACGAGAGCTGGCGGACAAGGCGAAGTACGGGGCGAGCGCCCTTGCCCGTGACCTTCTGGGCGTGGTCGACAGTCTCGAGCGCGCGCTCGCCGAAGGACCTGGCAAGAACGAGGATGCCGCTACCGCCCTCCGCAAAGGAGTAGAAATTACCCTCCACGAGCTCATGTCCACGCTTCGTCGCCACGGCATCGAGCGTTTAAGTCCTGCACCCGGGGATCCGTTCGATCCCGACCGTCACCAGGCGATGCAGCAGATTGAGCGCGACGACGTGCCCGCCGGAAGCGTGGCAGAGGCGTACTCGGCCGGCTACATGCTCCAAGGCCGTCTGCTCCGGCCCGCCGCGGTGGTGGTGGCAAAGGCCCCTGCCGACGCGGGAGCAAAGGAGCAAAAAGCCGCCGCTGCGAGCACCGAGGCCTCTACAGGAATCAAAGCCGACAAGACCATCCAGGAAGAAGAGAGGGAAAGCGGGACCACCGGCGAAGGTGCGGACGAGTGAAGCAGGAACCGTTCCTGCTTGGCGATGGTGCCCTAGAACTCAATCTTCCCGGCACTTGGCGGATTGAGACAGCGGGACGGGATTCGGCGTCGGTACGCTTTCCCACCGGGGATTATCCGGTGCTTGGCATCTCGCTCATATCCGTCGAGGATCCGCAGGCACTGGCCTCGGGCAATGTAGCGACCCTCCTGCGGGGAAAGGAGACCGGCGTTGCGGTAGAGGGCAATGCGGTTTCGGGGTGGAGCCTCGCCTATCAGGCGGTTCTCGATGGCAACGAGGAGGTACGAGTTTGGCGACGGGCGGCGGCACTTTCTCCGAACTATCTGCGAATCGTCACTTTTGCACTCTCGTTTCCAGCCACCGAGGAGGCACGGGACATGCTTGACACGGCGATCGAGGAGATCGGAAACGTCTCGACGAGAGTCTGTTTTTCAGACGGTGTCCTTGCCATCGACCGCGAGGCGAGTGCCAAGGCTTGTGCGCAGGCAATGCGACTTCAGCCCGAGACTCCCTGGGAGGGGATCTCGCTCAAGCTGCCCGCAGACTGGAAGCGAGTTCCTGGGGAGAGCGAACGTTCACTCGTTCTCGAAAGTACTGAGGCCCCGGGAGCCTTTCTCGTGCTGGAGGGAAACATCACGCCTCTTTCTTCGACACCTCCCGACCAGGAGCGAGCAGTGCAGCTCATACAGGCAATCGCCGAGCAGAAGGGGGCTGAGGACATCAGCATCATGAGCGGTGCGGAAGGGGAATACATGCTCTCCTGCCATCGCCGCGACGACGGCAACGATCCCCCGGTCCGGGAGCGGTTCTGGAATCGGTTCCTGTTCACAAACGACGCTCTGATTGCACTAAACGCGACCTTCATCAACCCGGACGGAGATGCGACCCTGTCCTCGGAAATCAGCGATGCACTTGCGGATGTGTTGGGAAGGGAAATCAAGAACGCCACGCTCTCGGTTTCCTGACGCACGGATCAGGCCCCTCTCGACTGTTCTCGCAGCAGGGCTTACGCGCAGAAGACAAACTCTTTGGAGAACATTCGGTCAGATACCAGGGCGATGGGATGAAATTCGACCGTGAATGTGCGCTCGATTGTTTGATGGGATTGACTCTGATTTCACTGAGCGACACGAACCACAGGGACAGGTTTCCACCTGTCCCTACCAGTTTCCCCGGTGCCCACTGCCACTGTTTCTGCTTCGTGCGACGGATTAACGGAGAAGAACGCATATAATTTTCAACGATCTCCACCTTGCGGAAAGCGCCCAACGCACTGATTTGATTAACTTGTTGGAGTTCTAGACTCTGACGATCGCGTCGTTGGCTGGTTTGTCCCTGTCCCTTGATTCCAGTTTTCGATAGGTCCTTATTGTGCGGGAGAAACGGCGAAACGCTGCTCTCTCAGGCTCTCTCGCCCGCCCAATCAGGACCCGCTTGCGCATGAAACGGGGCGTTCCCATATAGAGTTAAGACTTTCTGGGGAAGAAAGGCACGAAAATCGCGCCGGACGGGAAAGTCAGAGGAGGGATACCGAATGGCCAAGGTGATTGGCATTGACCTCGGGACGACGAATTCGTGCGTCGCGGTCATGGAGGGCGACAGCGCCCGTGTCATTGAAAATGCCGAAGGCAATCGGACGACTCCGTCCGTCGTCGCCTTCACCGGTGAAGGCGAGACCCTGACCGGGCAGACGGCGAAACGGCAGGCGGTCACCAACCCCGAGGGCACGTTTTTTGCCATCAAACGCCTGATCGGACGCAATTTCGAGGACGAGAAGGTGAAAAAGGATCGGGGAATGGTCCCCTACTCGATCGTCAAGGCCGAAAATGGTGATGCATGGGTCGAAGACAATGGAAAGCGTTACGCCCCGAGCCAGATCAGCGCCTACGTGCTCCAGAAAATGAAGGAAACAGCGGAGACACACCTCGGTGAGAAGGTCGAGCAGGCGGTAATCACCGTTCCTGCCTATTTCAACGATTCCCAACGCCAGGCCACCAAGGACGCCGGAAAGATCGCCGGCCTTGAGGTGCTGCGCATCATTAACGAGCCGACCGCAGCGGCACTCTCTTACGGGCTCGACAAACGTGAGGGTGGCCTGATCGCCGTCTACGACCTCGGCGGCGGAACCTTCGACGTTTCGGTTCTGGAGATCGGCGACGGGGTATTCGAGGTGAAATCCACCAACGGCGACACTTTCCTCGGTGGCGAGGACTTCGATATGCGAATCGTTGAGTACCTCGCCGATGAATTCAAAAAGGACAGCGGTATCGATCTCCGCGGTGACAAGCTTGCCCTGCAGCGTCTCAAGGAGGCGGCGGAGAAGGCGAAGATCGAGCTCTCGAGCACCGGTCAGACCGAAGTCAACCTTCCCTTCGTAACCGCCGACCAATCCGGCCCAAAGCATCTCGCCATGAAGATCACCCGTGCCCAGCTGGAGAAGCTGGTGGATGACCTGATCGAGCGCACGGTGGAACCGTGCAAACAGGCGCTCAAAGACGCGGGCGTCCAGGCGGGTGAGATCGAGGAAGTAGTCCTCGTCGGCGGGATGACCCGGATGCCGAAGGTAACCGAGACGGTGAAGAATTTCTTCGGACGTGAGCCCCACAAGGGTGTCAATCCCGATGAGGTGGTGGCCATCGGTGCCGCCATCCAGGGTGCGGTTCTATCGGGTGACGTAAAGGATGTACTGCTTCTTGATGTGACCCCGCTTTCGCTCGGCATCGAGACGCTGGGCGGCGTCTTTACGAGCCTTATCGACCGCAACACCACGATTCCGACCCGTAAAAGCCAGACCTTTTCGACTGCCGAGGACAATCAAACGGCGGTCACCATCCGGGTTTTTCAGGGCGAGCGTGAGATGGCCTCTGACAACAAAGCTCTCGGCCAGTTTGACCTAATCGGAATCCCGCCCGCCCCGCGCGGCATGCCACAGATTGAGGTGGGTTTCGATATCGACGCCAACGGCATCGTCAACGTCTCGGCCAAGGACAAGGCGACCGGCAAAGAACAGCAAATCAGCATCAAGGCATCTGGGGGACTCTCAGACGAGGCGATCTCGCGCATGGTTGACGAGGCGGAGACGCACGCAGATGAAGACAAGGAGAAACGTAAGGCGGTCGAAAAGAAAAATCAGGCAGATTCTCTCATCTACGGAACCGAAAAAAGTCTTTCCGAACACGGTGACAAAATCGATGAAACCGAGCGCAAGGCCATCGAAGATGCCGTCACTGACCTCAAGAAGGTGCTCGAATCAGGAGACGCGGCGATCATCGAAGAGAAGTCCACAGCCCTCACACAAGCTGCCTCCAAACTCGGCGAGGCGATCTACAAGCAGGCCGCCCAGGAGGCGCAGGCGAGTGCCGCCCAGGACGATGGAACGACTGCCCCTGGGGACGACGATATCGTCGACGCTGACTTCGAGGAGGTAAAGGATGAACCCCAAGACGGAACTGACGATACGAAGAAGGAAGACGGCCAGGAGAACGCTAGGAATTGACAGCGACGGCCGTACTTGCCCAGGACAGGGCCATTACCGGACTCTAACGGACGAGGGTTGAGATGCGTGACTTCTACGAAGTGCTCGGAATTCCCCGCGACGCCTCTGAACGCGACATAAAAAAGGCCTACCGGGTGCTGGCCAAGGAGCATCATCCGGATCGCAATCCCGGCGATGCCGATGCCGAACAAAAGTTCAAGGAAGCCAACCGCGCCCACGAGGTACTCAAGGATCCTGAACGTCGCAGTGCCTACGACTCCATGGGCCACGCCGCCTTCGAGGAAGGGTTCCGCTCTGCCGGCGGTGCTCGGAACGGAGGTTTCGAGGATCTGGGAAGCATCTTCGATGATCTTTTCGGCAACTTCATGGGTGGTCGCACGGGGGGCCGCCGCCGATCTTCTCGTGGTGGCGACCTTCGTTATACGCTCGCCGTTGACCTCAAGGAGGCGTACAGCGGAATCGAGCGCACTATCCGCTACAGCACGCTTGCGCCATGCGAATCCTGCAGTGGTTCAGGCTCACGCGACGAAGGCGGACTTGCGGCATGTGGTGCGTGCGGGGGAAGTGGCCACAGTTCGGTTCGGAGCGGCATGATGATCTTCCAGCAGACTTGTCCGGCCTGCGGAGGCGAAGGCCAAGTGATTGAAGATCCCTGTCCCTCGTGTCGAGGCGATGGCAGGAGGGAGAAACAGCGCTCCGTTGCGGTGCGCATTCCTCCGGGCGTCGATGACGGAACGCGCATTCGGCTTGCCGGTGAAGGAGAGGTGGGGCCCCGGGGAACCCGCCCTGGAGATCTCTACGTGTTCATGGAAGTGCACGAACATCCCCTGTACGTCCGGGATGGTGCCGATCTCCACATAGTCGTCCCGATCCCGTTTGAACAGGCCGCGCTGGGCGATGAACTCGTCGTGCCTGCTATCGGCGGCGGCAAAGTAAAGCTCTCGATTCCTGCTGGTGTGCAATCAGGACATCGCTTCCGCCTCCGTGGCAAGGGTATGCCCCGTCTCCAACGTTCCGGGCACGGAGATCTTTACGTCCAAATTGAAACCGAGGTTCCCGAGGGGCTTGATACGAAACAGAAAAAACTGTTGAACGCCTTCTCCGAGAGCACGTCAGATTCGAACTATCCGGCAGCAAAACAGTTCCGCGAGCGTACCGAAGGGAAAACAACCTCATGAGTAAGAGTATTCGCATCGGAATTGCTGGCGCAGCAGGTCGTATGGGAGTGGCGTTGGTCCGTGCGATCGCCGAGGAGGATTCCTGCAATCTTGGTGCTGCTCTTGAAGCGCGAGGACACAAGGCCTTGGGCAAGGATGCCAACCGGGTTGCAGGCCTTGCACATGCAGGAATTTTCATTGGCGTCGATGAAGCCACGTTCCTCGGGAGCTGCAACGTCGTCATCGACTTCACCACCCCAGAAGCGACCGCAGCACGGGCAGCAGCAGCGGCTGAGAAGGGTGCTGCATTCGTTACCGGCACGACCGGCCTCAGTGAGGAGCAGATGGCAGCCCTGAAGACTGCTGCCGAAAAAATCCCCGTAGTGTGGGCCGCAAACATGAGCGTGGGCGTGAACCTGTTGTTGCACCTTGTCCGGAACGCGGCGAGAGCGCTGGATTCCACCTGGGATATCGAAATCATCGAAATGCACCACCGGGACAAACGCGACGCTCCTTCAGGAACCGCGCTTGCATTGGGGCGCACCGCCGCCGAGGCCCGTGGAATTGACCCAGACGAGAATGCAGTACGAGTCCGCAACGGGGACATCGGCCCACGCAAGCCGAGCACCATCGGCTACGCCACGTTGCGAGGCGGCGATGTCGTGGGAGACCATTCTGTGGTGATCGCAGGTGCCGGCGAGCGTCTCGAACTCGCGCATCGCGCAACCGACAGGAAGATCTTCGCCCGCGGTGCCGTGCGTGCGGCGATTTGGGCGGCCGACCGCGAAAACGGATTCCACAGCATGGCTGACGTACTCGGGCTTCCTCGTTGACGGCACCCCCTCCGCCCGGACGCATCGTCGTTCCAGGCCTGATGGACACGCAATACGCGCGGCTTCTTACCGAGGCACTTGGCAAGCGCGGCATGAAGAACGCACCGCTCATCTGCACCGGCACAGATGCGGGCGTCTTCGTCGATGCGGTGGCCGAAGCGGACGTTCTCATCGCGATGAGATGGACCAAGGATTCGCCCCCGGCTCCCCGCCTCCGGCTCCTTCACCTTCCCGGTGCGGGAACCGACAACGTGGACATGGACGCACTCCCGCAAGGATGCGCCGTCTGCAACGCCTACGAGCACGAGGTTCCCATTGCCGAGTACTGCATGCTGGCGATGCTGGAGCACGAGAAAGGACTCTCCGGGATTGAGAATCGCTTTCGTAAGGGCGACTGGTCCGACAGCCTGTTCGGTGGTGGAAACCTGCGCGGCGAGCTGGCAGGCAAGGTGCTGGGCATCCTTGGCTACGGCAGGATCGGCAGGGCACTCGCGCCCCGGGCGGCGGCATTCGGCATGAAAGTCCACGCCATCACTCGCACACCGCGCAAAGACCCTCCGCTCGCCTCCGCCGTCAGTGCGGAAAAAATCCACGAGGCAGTGGCCTCTCTCGATTATCTGGTCGCCGCCTGCCCCCTCACATCAGAGACGCAAGACCTCGTGGATGCTGCCGTTCTTGCTCGTATGAAGGGGACAGCGATGGTCATCAACGTCGGACGGGGAGCGGTAATCAATGAGGATGACCTGCATGCAGCTCTTGCAAACGGCATCATTGGGGGTGCGGCGATCGACGTCTGGTACTGCTATCCCGCACTTGGAGAAAACGACGTAGCACCTTCCCGTCACAATTTTGCAGCCCTTCCCAACGTGCGAATGACCCCACACATCTCGGCCTGGAGTGCTGCAATGCTTAGGAGACGATTCGAAGTGATCGCCGATAACATTTTTCGTCTGCAGCGGGGCGAGCCCCTGCAAAATCTCGTTACCGGTTAGCCGCCTACGAAACCCACTTCGGCCTTCCGCCAACGATTGACGCCGTCACGGACGCATCGTGCAAGGATGGCCTGCTGTTCAGGGCGCAGGGCGGCGTGGAGAAAAATCCGGCTATTTATCCTGATGCGGGGCTCAATCACGCGGGCAGGATAGAAGCCCATTGCAGCTTGCAAGACCGGATCGTGGATATGCCTTCCTGCCAGAAAACTTCACCCTTTTCCGCAGAAATGCCTCGCTTCTATTTCATCAGGTTCCTTGCCCCTCGGACCGAGCGAGGCTACAAGACTGCTGGTGTCTCGGACAATCCGCATCGCCCCTTCGATTCTCGCTGCCGATTTCGCCCGGCTGGGCGGGGAAGTGTGTGCCATGGAATCGGCCGGTGCCGACTGGATCCATGTCGACGTGATGGATGGACATTTCGTGCCAGGGCTCACGATGGGGCCTGGTTTCGTGCGCGCCCTTCGCCCCTGCACCGGGCTTCCTATCGATGTGCACCTGATGGTTGCCGACCCGGCACGCCTCGCCGTTGATTTCGCCGAGGCAGGCGCAGACACGATCACCGTCCACGTGGAAGCCTGCGCCAACCCTTCGCAGGTACTTTCGAGCGTGCGCGGGCTCGGCACGCGCGCGGGCATATCGCTCAAACCCGAGACGCCGCTAACGGCCATTACGGAGGCACTCCCTAGTTGCGATCTCGTCCTGGTGATGACTGTCAACCCGGGGAAGGGAGGCCAGACATTCATAGAGGACCAGCTTGAAAAAATTGCCGCACTCCGTTCCCAGATCGATGCCCTGGGTCTCGATATCGACCTTGAGGTTGATGGAGGCATCACGCCTGAAACGGCCCAGGCTGCGATCGGGGCCGGTGCGGATGTACTGGTAGCAGGAACCGCGGCCTTCGTCGGCGGGAACAGTGCTTACACTGACAATCTCAAGGCGCTACGAGGAGAGTGAGACGCTTGTCCTACAGATTTGCAGACCGGACGTGAGGCGACCGGATTCAGGTGCGAACGATGCAGCCTGCGAGCGAGAGCCCGACACCGAATCCCATGAGGAGGACGGTCATGCCCGGGTGCAGCCTTCCGCAATCCCGGGCTTGGCGAAGTGCGAGCGGGATAGTCGCAGAGACGGTGTTCCCTACTTCTTCGAGGTTCTGGAACCACCGCTCTTCGGGGATCCCGAGGCGTCCACGGAGCTTTCCGAGCACGACTGCACTTGCCTGGTGAAAGACGAAGAGATCCACGTCGTCGAGGGTGAGATCTGCCCGCGCAAGCAGGTTGCGGGTGGCATCTGGGACAACGCGCATCGTGAAGGAGAGCACCCGCGATCCATCCATAAACAGCACCGGTCTTCGACATCCTTGGCACCCTGATTCGGGACGAGGGTGAGATGGGGAGCACCCGTTCCATCTGTGGCGAACACGAACGGGCCGATTTTTCCATCTCCATCGGCGGTGATAATGGCGGCAGCAGCACCATCGCTGAAGATCGGACGGGAGGTGCGGTCCTTACGGGAAATGTACTTCGAGTAATGCTCTGCGCAGATGATCATCACGCACTTGAGCTGAGCACTCTCGATGAGAGACGAGGCGACGGAGAGGGCGTAGACGAAGCCGGAGCATCCTTGGATGAGGTCAAAAGCGAGGATCGACTGCGGGAGACCAAGCCGTTCCTGGAGCAGACAGGCGGTGGTGGGCAATGTCGATTCCGGGGATTGGGTGACGTGAATCAGGCCATCGATGTTTTCAACACCGGTGCTCTCGATAACCTTGCGAGCTGCCTGTTCGCCAAGCTGAGTTGCAGTTTCACCGTTGATCGAGACGTGTCGCATGCGCACGCCGGTCTTCCTTCGGATCTTCTCGAGCTGCCAGTCCGGATTAATCCGTCCGAGATCTTCGAGGGTTTCTTTTCCAGAGGCGAGTTGAAAGTTGATGTCAGAGATTTGCAACAATTCGTTCCGCTTACGGATCAGTACAGGCGAAAATTATTGCCGAAAGCCGCCTGCGTCAAAGGTGGAAAGCCGTTCCGCTATCTCCGGTGTGTGCCCAGGAGCGTGGCGGAATGACCTTCCCCTCCCCCGAGCTGCGCAAAGCGCTGTCCCTGGCAGTCCGGGAAGCCGGCCAATTGATTCTCCATTACCGGGCACAGGGAGTGCGGCCAGATATAAAGGAGGATGGGACAGTGGTAACCGATGCCGACCGGGCGGCCGACCACCTTTTGGTTGCGGCACTTGCCCAAATTGATCCCGACACACCGGTGGTGAGCGAGGAAGGGAAGGCGTTTCCGGAAGCGCAAAGAAGTGCCCTGCACTGGCTTGTGGATCCTCTCGATGGGACGCGCGGATTTCTCCGAGGTGGCGATGATTTCACTGTGAATGTCGCTCTCGTAGAGAAGGGCACACCACTCTTCGGATTCCTTCTCCATCCGCCCACCGAACGTCTCTATGCAGGAGGGCGCGGAATTCCTGCGGAGGTGGAGGACGCAGGCGGTGTCCTCCATCCCCTCAAGGTCCGCCCGATCCCCACGGAAGGGCCGACGGTACTTTCGAGTGCCCATCACCGAAGCAGCAAGGTTGCCAAAATTCTTTCCCGGATCGAAAGCGGAGAGCACCGGTCATTCGGGAGCGCTCTCAAATTCTGCCACGTTGCCGAGGGCAAGGCGGACGTATACTTTCGCGGCGGCCCGACGATGGAATGGGACACCGCTGCGGGGCATGCCGTGCTCGTGGCGGCGGGCGGCTCGGTACAGCTCCTCGACGAAACCCCTCTAGTTTACGGGAAACTGGGGCGGACCAATTCAGGATTTGTTGCTGAAAGCTCGCCCGCATGGAGGCGTTTTCTCCACGACATGCCGGAAACACGTGCCTGACCTGCCCGGCGACGTGCCCATCCGACGTGCCCTTCTCTCGGTCTCGGACAAGACCCAGTTGGAGTTCCTCGCCCGCACCCTTGTCGAGGCAGGGGTTGAAATCCTGTCGACGGGCGGCACTGCTATGGCACTCCGGAATGCCGGAATCGAGGTGGTGGAAGTTGCCGATCACACAGGCTTTCCTGAAATGCTCGACGGAAGGGTCAAAACCCTTCATCCCGTGATCCACGGCGGCTTGCTGGGACGGCGGGAGGATCCCGCTCACGTGGCGGCGATGAAAGAACACGGAATCGATCTCATTGATCTCGTCGCGATCAACCTCTACCCGTTTGAGGAAACGGTCCGTTCCGGTGCCGCCGCCAAAATTTGCATAGAGAACATTGACATTGGCGGCCCTGCGATGATCCGCTCGGCCGCAAAGAACCATGCCTCGGTCGTGATTCTGGTTGATCCTGCAGACTATGCCGAGGTCATGGAAGAAATGTGCGCAAACGAAGGTGCGCTGGGCTTGGAAACGCGGGTGCGGCTTGCAGCCAAAGCCTACGCTCGCACGGCAGCGTACGATTCGGCGGTCTCGGCGTGGTTTCGCGAGCAGGACGACTTCGATTCCGGCCCCTGGATCGGCATCGGCGGTGAACGCATCACCACCCTTCGATATGGCGAAAACCCTCACCAGCAGGCGGCCCTTTACAGAAGCGCAGGCACCATGCCCGGAGTTGCCACCGCAACCCAGATCCAAGGACGTGAACTCTCATTCAACAACCTGCTTGATGCCGACGCCGCTTTCGGACTCGCTACCGACATCGAGGAAACTGCAGTCGTCATCGTCAAGCATACAAACCCTGCCGGGGTCGCATGCGCAGGCACCCCGTTGGAAGCCTGGCATTTGGCGCTTCGTTGCGATCCGGTTTCCGCATTTGGAGGCATCGTCGCCCTCAATCGCCCCCTAGACGGTGAGACCGCACGGGCGCTTTCAGAAATTTTCATCGAGGTTGTCATCGCACCCGAGGTTTCCGACGAGGCGAGAGAGGTTCTCGCTGCAAAAAAGAATCTCCGACTTCTCTCCACCGAAGGCATGCCCCCGCAAGACGCCCCCGGACTCGACGCCCGCACGCTTGCAGGAGGACTGCTTGTGCAGACGAAGGACAGAACCCGAACCACCCCGGCCGACCTCAGAACGGTGACAAAACGTAAGCCCAATACCCGAGAGACGGCCGACCTGCTGTTCGCGTCCTTGGTCTGCAAACACGTGAAGTCGAACGCCATCGTCTATGCAAAAGACGGGGCGACGGTGGGCATCGGTGCGGGCCAGATGAGCAGGATCGATTCCTCCCAGATTGCTACCATGAAGGCTCAGCGCGCTGCGGAAGAGGCAGGAATCAAGGAATTGCTCACGAAGGGCTCCGTCATCGCGTCGGACGCCTTCTTTCCATTCCCCGACGGGTTACTTGCGGCACTGGATGCGGGTGCCACGGCCGTCGTACAGCCAGGTGGTTCAGTCCGGGACGAAGAGGTAATCGCAGCAGCCGATGAGCGCGGCGCAGCCATGGTGTTCACCGGAACTAGACACTTCCGCCACTGACACAACCGGGTACGCCCTTCCCTCAGGTATGATCCCGCTGATGAGCACCGCCCAAGCACACAAACGCAAGACACGAGAACGCCTCCAGACAGAGGTGCTCATTGCCGGAGCCGGGCTCACGGGATTGACTCTCGCGGTTACCCTGGCGTCCACGGGGGTGCGCTGTCTCGTCGTCGACCCTGCAACTAAGAAACGACGTCCCGATCCGCGTACCACTGCCATCACCTGCGGATCGCGCAGGCTCTATGAGACGATCGGGATCTGGAAAAAGGCGACAAGAAGGGCTCAGCCCATCCGTCAGATTCGCGTCTGCGAGGGGAATATCCCGCGTTTTCTCCATTTTGATGGACGTGATGCGGGCGAAGGACCGCTCGGTCATATCGTCCCGAATGAAGACTTGCGCTCGGCCCTCTTTGCTGCACTAGCCAAGGCGAAGGTCCCGGTGGAGGCGACCGCGGTTACGGAACTGGATCCTGGCAATGATGCAATCCGTGTCTCCCTTGCCGATGGACGCGTTGTAGAGGCGGAACTCCTGGCTGCGGCCGACGGAGGGCGGTCCCCCATCCGTAGTTTGGCCGGAATCTCAACAAGAGGGCATGAATACGGCCAATCAGCCATTTCATGCACAATAGAACACGAAAAGGATCATAACGACACAGCAGTAGAGCTTTTCCTTGCAAACGGACCTTTTGCAGTTCTTCCGATGCCAGGACAAAAAAGTGCCGTTGTGTGGACGGAAAGCCGTTCAACGGCTGAAGCTCTGACGGCACTGTCGCGGAAACGTTTCGAGGAAGAACTGGCGTTTCGATTCGACAACATGTTCGGGAAACCTCGCCTTTTGGGGAAACCCACATCGCACGCACTTTCTCTAACACTCGCACGCAAACACGTGTCGAAACGTGTTGTTTTGGTTGGGGACGCTGCACACGCGATCCATCCCATTGCCGGTCAAGGCTTCAACCTTGGACTTCGCGGTATTGCCCTTCTTGCCGAAATCACCGCAGATTGCCTACGTCTTGGACTCAATCCCGGCGAACCAACGGCGCTGGCGAGATTTGATCGCCACCGTCGCCTTGACGTGGCAGCCATGGTGCTCGCTACCGATGGATTGAACCGTCTTTTCTCGAACCGCCTTGAAACGTTAGGCCTTTCACGAACAACGGGTCTGGGCCTGGTAAATGCGATACCCGGGTTGAAACGCAGGCTCATGCGCCACGCGATGGGCGTGGACATGGGCCCGGCAATCCGGTTACCACGGCTTATCCGGGGACTTCCAGCTTAGGTTTTCAGGCATGTCGTCGCACCTGTATTTATGTGCCGAATTGTGCCATATCCTTAGGGTGACGATACTTAAAGATTAAGGATTTCGGGAAAGCTCCTTGCTTTCAAGCGCGTGAAGGTATTCGGCAAAGATTCTTTTTTGCTCCTCCCCAAGAAATCTTAAGTAATCCCAAGAAAATATTCCGGTGTCGTGTCCGTCGTCGAAACGGATTCTGATGGCATAATGTCCAACCGGTTCCGCACCATGGATCCCCACCGCACGCTTTCCGGGAACGATGGTTTTGGGGCCACCGTGGTTTTGTACCTCGGCGGAAGGGCTTTCCACCCGCAGAAGCTCTGCAGGAAGAAGGAACGACTCACCGTCATCGAAGGCGATGGCGAGCTCACGCTCAGCGCGGCGGATCCGAATTTTCGTCGGATGAGGAGCCCTGTCCCCCGCCGGCGAGCTCACGAGGGGGATTCGCTCTCAAGCTGTCTTGCTTCCTCGACCAGCATGATTGGGATCCCATCCCGAATCGGGTAGGCGAGTCCGGCAGCCCGGCTGACGAGTTCGCCGTTCTCCCGGTCGTACTCAAGGGGAGTTTTGGTCAGGGGGCAGACAAGGATCTCAAGCAGTCTTGGATCGACTTCACTTGTTTTGTTCTCGCTCAATTGATGCTCCCCTCGTCGTCCTGAAGACCGCCTGCTTCACTTATGGCGACAACGGAAAGTAGCACGGAAACCCGCTCAGATAGCTCCGGTGCCTCGATCAGGGCCTGTCGCTCGGCGATTCCCATAGGACAAAGCCATGTGACCAAGGTGATGAGCATCTCGGCGTCGGCCCGCCTGAGAGCCTCACCTTCATGGCCTTCCAGGTCTTTTCCGCTCAGATGCGCAATTGCCTCCAGGAGGGCCTCCCGCTCCACCTCGTCCGAAGAGCTCTTGGCATCGCCGTCGAACTCGGACCAGTCGACCATGGCCAGTCGGAACCCCTCCCCGGTCAGTTCTTCGGAGAGGATTCGATACCGCGAGAGACCAACAAGCTGAATTGCATACCGCCCGTCGTTCGTTGCACTGAATTCCACAATGGTGCCGACGCAACCCACGCTGTAGATGGGAGCTTTGGGAGCGTCGAGACCTTCGTCGGCTTTAGGCTGCACCATTCCGATCAACCGACCGTGACCCAGGGCGTAATCGGTCAGGGCGAGGTAGCGCGGCTCAAATATGTTGAGATGGAGGGTGCTTCTTGGAAGCAGGAGCACCGGGAGCGGGAAGAGCGGCACGCTTTCGGGCGGTGGCCGAGCCCCAGTGGGTAGGCGGAAAGCCAAGGGTTCTCAGACGAAAAGAACAGTGGAGAGACGCATTCGGGCTTCAGCAGTGAGAGGATCCTCCTCACCGAACGCCTCAAAAAGCTTCAGCAAGCGTTTGCGCGCAGCCTCATCCTTCCATTTGCGTTCACGGCGAACGATCTCGATCAGATGGTCTACCGCTTCCTCGCGCCGGTCGACAGCGAGCAGGGCGTTGGCGAGATCAAAACGCTTCTGGTGATCATTGGGGTTGGCCTCGACCTGCTGTGTGAGTGTCTCAACATCGCCGGAATCGGCAGCCTCGCTGGCCAACGCAAGTGCCGAACGTAGTGATTCGAGAGCTGGGTCCTTGGCAAGGTCTTCGGAGACGCCATCGAGGATCTGCCTGGCATCCTGGGGCTTACCTGCCTTGAGAAACGCCTTGCCGAGACCGGCGATTGCACGGGCGTTGGTCTCGTCCTGGGCGAGCACGGAGGCGTACAGTTCGGCAGCGTTTTCCTGCCCTCCGGCAAGGGCCTTGTCTGCCTCACCGAGACGATTTTCGGTTTCCTGGGTAGCGGCACCGGCCGACGTTCCTGCCACCCGATTGACAAAGGCTTGCACCTCGCTGTCGGGGAGAGCACCCAAAAAGCCGTCGACGGGCTGGCCATCAACAAACGCGAAGACCGCGGGGATGGACTGCACACGGAGCTGGGCAGCGAGATCTTGATTTTCGTCCACGTTCACCTTGACGAGCGACACCCGCCCATCGGTTACGGCAACGGCTGCCTCAAGAAGCGGGGTGAGTTGCTTGCAGGGTCCGCACCATTCAGCCCAGAAATCGACAATAACAGGGTGTGTGCGGGACGCAGCAAGGACGTTCTCTGCAAAATCAACGGTACCGGTCGGGATCGTGGCCGCCGGAGCGGTGCCGTTCCCAACGATCATAGGATCCGGGTCGTTCATGGGTGGAGTCTCCTGCATCGGAACCACGCGGACGCAGAAAAGTCCCTTGCGTGGCGTGGGGCCACAAGTCTACCATCCCCGCTCCCTCCAAGCGGGCGTAGCTCAGGGGTAGAGCGCTACCTTGCCAAGGTAGAAGTCGTGGGTTCGAATCCCATCGCCCGCTCCACTTGGG
Organism: Alphaproteobacteria bacterium; assembly: GCA_965206145.1. Classification (GTDB taxonomy): domain Bacteria; phylum Pseudomonadota; class Alphaproteobacteria; order TMED109; family TMED109; genus CBDBIK01. The sequence goes on along the minus strand of CBDBIK010000005.1, from coordinate 630,142 downwards.
GCGTGGTTCACACAGGCCAACGGGCAAGAACGAGAGAGAAGTGGTCGTTCTTCGCCGTGTAATGCTGGAAGAGGGACAGGCCTGCGACTGCGATCAACCGTTCAAGGGATTCGAGACTGAACTTCCTGCTGAGTTCGGTGAGAATTTTCTCCCCTCCTTCGAGTTCAAAATTTTCCCCCAGATCAGAGATGCAGACAGTGTGAGCCTTTTCGGCGATCAGGAACATCTCGATCCGCTCGCGGCTTTCGTTGTAATGAGCGTCGTGGCGAAAGGCCTCGGGTTCAAAATTCGCGGCTAAACTGGTGTTCAGGACGGTGAGAATGTTGCGGTTGAATGCCGCTGTAATGCCAGTCGAGTCGTTGTAGGCGGCGTTCAGGACGCGGCGGTCCTTGATGCGATCAGCTCCGAGCAGAAGATAGTCCTCAGGCCCCATAATCCCGGCGACGTCCTGAAGAAAGGCCGTCTCTTCGCGTTCATCGAAGTTACCGATGGTGCCACCCAGAAAGAGAAAAAGCTTGGGACCCGGCAAGGAGGGGAGCGTCTCAAGGCCCGCAGTGTAGTCGCCGGAGAAAAGGCGCATGTCGAGAAAAGGCAGGCGCTTGCGGATGGTATCGCCGGCACTAAGAAGGGCATCAGGTGAAATATCGAAGGCGGCGTAACGCTCGAGCGATCCCACAGCCTGACAGGCTTCGAGGATGCGATGGGTTTTGCGGGACATGCCGCTGCCCAACTCGAAGACAGTAACGGGACGAGTGGCGATGGCGATGGAATCAACGACCTCTTCGAGGAGATCCGCCTCGGTGCGGGTGACGTAGTACTCCGGAGTCTCGCAGATACGATCGAACAGCTCGGACCCATGCTGATCGTAGAAGTACTTTGGAGGCAGGGATCTCGGCGGGATAAGCAGATGATTCCGCACATCCTCGGCGAGGGTGGGAATCCTGCGCGCCGGCGGAATGGCCTCGGCCAACAACCGATTGGGGTTGGTCCCGCTCTTCATGGGCGATTTCCTGAAGTCCAATGTTGGGAGACAAAGACGCTGAGCGGGCGACGACTACCCTAGAGAGGGCATCCCTACACTGGCAAGGCATTAGGCAGATGGGGTCCGAAGGGTCACAGTCGAACCCTTCGGAGGCGGAGCGAATTGCCGATCACTGACACCGACGAAAGGCTCATTGCAGCGGCCGCGATCATCGGTGACAGAAGCGCACCGAAGAATGGGAAGAGGATCCCCGCAGCGACAGGCACGCCGACGCCATTGTAAATGAAAGCAAAAAACAAGTTCTGGCGGATGTTGCGCATTGTCATCCGCGCCAGAGCGTACGCGCGCGCGATACCGCGAAGGTCTCCCTTCACGAGTGTTACGCCGGCACTTTCGAGGGCAACGTCGGCACCGCTTCCCATGGCAATGCCGACATCAGCGACCGCAAGTGCGGGGGCATCGTTTACGCCATCGCCAGCCATGGCCACGGAAAATCCCTGCGCCCGTAGGGTGGAAACGAGCCTTGCCTTGTCTTCGGGCAAAGTTTCTGCGTACACTTCGTCGATTTTTAGTCGATCCGCTACCGCCTCGGCCGTCATGCGAGCATCGCCCGTCGCCATGACAATTCTGAGGCCGGAGGCGCGGAGATCGCGGATCGCGTACGGCGTTGTGTCCTTGACGGGATCGGTCACGGTGACGATTCCCGCAAGAGCACCATCGACCGCAAGCAGCATGGTCGTCTTGCCGTCGCGCTGAAGTTCCGTCATCCGGGTCTCGATAGGCGAGAGGTCATGGCCGAGACTGGACATGAGGCTCCGGCTTCCGAATGCAACTTCGCGTCCTTCAACCGTGCCACGCACGCCCTTGCCGGGTACAGCTTCGAATGCCGTCACGTCGGGCAACGGTATCGCACGTGTCAGTGCCGCCTGCAGGATGGCGGCGGCCAATGGATGCTCTGATCCGCGTTCGAGGGCGGCGGCGAGAGCGAGGATGTCGTTTTCGCGGCCATCGACGAGAGCGATAACCTCACTCAGCTTCGGCCGCCCCTCGGTCAAGGTGCCAGTTTTGTCGAAAATCAAAACATCGACGCTTGCCAGACGCTCCAGGGCCTCGGCGTTGCGGATGAGAATCCCGGCCTGGGCCCCACGACCTGTCGCCACCATGATCGACATTGGGGTCGCCAACCCAAGTGCGCAGGGACAGGCAATGATCAGAACACTAACCATTGCAACCAGCGCGTAGCCGAGGGCAGGCGGCGGACCGAGGACCAGCCAGGCGAAAAATGCACACATCGCGATGACCATCACGGCTGGCACAAGATGGCCCGCGATCCTGTCCGCTAGGGTCTGGATCGGAGCTCGAGAACGCTGTGCCTGCACAACCATGGCGACGATCCGGGCAAGAACTGTCTCACTGCCAACCACCTGGGCTTCCATCACGAAGGAGCCAGCCGTGTTCAGTGTCCCGCCCGTAACCAAATCGCCTGCTGCCTTCTCGACGGGAACCGATTCACCGGTGAGCATGCTTTCGTCGACCGGTGAGTTCCCTTCGATGACGACGCCATCGACAGGCACCGCCTCTCCCGGGCGGATGCGCAGGGAATCGCCGGTCTTGATCGAATCCAGCGAGATATCCCGGTCATCGGGGTGGCCCACGAGACGAGCCGTCTTCGGCGAGCGGTCCAGGAGCGTTCGGATTGCATCCCCGGTGCGACCGCGTGCGGTCAATTCCATGACCTGTCCGACGAGGACGAGGACCAGAATGATTGCGGCGGCTTCGAAATAAAGGGGTGGGCCGTGACTCCCTCGCAAGCTTGCCGGGAAAATGCCGGGGGCGAGAAGTGCGACCAGGCTGAACCCATAAGCCGTACCAGCACCAATGGAGATCAGGGTCCACATGTTGAGATTGCCGGTCGCGATCGACGACCAGCCGCGCTGGAAGAAGGGCAGAGCGACCCAGACAACAACAGGTGTGGCCAGCAACGCCTGCATCCAGCGCACAAGGTCCGCGCCGAACCAGCCCCCCCAGGGCAGGCCCAGCATGCCTCCCATTTCCAGGACGAGCACGGACAGGGCGAGCGGCGCACCGATCCAGAGCCGGCGCCGGAAATCAACGAGTTCTGGGCTCAGGCTACCCCCCGCTACCGGCTGCACAGGCTCGAGAGCCATCCCGCAGACGGGACAGTCACCCGGCCCCTCCTGCACGACCTCAGGATCCATCGGACAGGTGTGGAGGGTGTTTTCTGGTTTGGACATGGACTTGGAAGCGATGCGTTTATCGAAATGCGTCTCGGACGTACTTTTGAATATAGGATCGTATCGCTCGAACCGGAGAAGGTGCGCCCGGCGCGCCCGTCCCAATGTGTCGTCACGCCGCCTATTTTGGTCCGTTGCTCGCGTTGAAAGCATTTCTCCACGCACCGGAGCATTCGCTCGTGGTGCAGAGCTACGCCGCCCGCGAGCTGGAGAGGGCACTGGTGAGTGCCGACGGCTACGGTGTGGGATGGTTCACCCGCGACGGCCAACCCGCTCGCTACCGCTCCCTTGCACCGGTGTGGCAAGACCCCAATCTTCCCGAGCTTGCCCGCTCCATGTCCTCGGAGTTGTGGGTTGCAAACGTGCGTAGCGCCACCCTGCCGCTCCCGGTGAGCTATGAAAACACTCACCCATTCTCCGCTGACGGGATGCTGTTCTCGCACAACGGCTACATTGAGGAGTTCACGACCCAGGTCCGTCCTTCCATGCGGCGCGCGCTGGAGCCGGAGGTGGAGGAAGGAATCAACGGGGTCACGGATTCCGAGCATCTCTTTGCACTCATCCGCCAGCGACTGAGGAACGGGGCGACGGACATCGCATCGGCGACACAGGAAGGAATCGAGGATCTTGCGGGACTACTCCCCGCTTCGGTGAGCGCGCTTCTCAGTCTGATCATCGCAACGCCAAGAGAGGCGATCGCCGTCCGCCACAAGCTTGGAGGGACGAAGTGCCCGAGCCTCTATATCGCACAGGCACACCCGTTGTTCGCGGGTGGATCGCTGATGGCATCAGAGCCGTTTGACCAAGATTCCTCGTGGGACCAGGTACCAGAAGGAAGAATCGTCCATCTTTCGAGACTTGCTGCAGGTGTGGGCGGACATGTCATCGAGGTGAAGAAATTGTGAGCGAGCAGGGCGCGATCGAACGCTGGCGAGAGCTACAGAAAGCGCTGGTGGACACGGCGGGATCGTTGCCTGAGGAACACTTTCGGGGACAGGCCCGTCCCGGCCTCAGCCCCCCGGGGTGGCACCTTGAACACTGTGTTTTCGTGGAGTGTCTGTGGATCCGGGAAAAACTGCGTGGTGATGACCGCATCACGCGCGAACTTACACCGAGAAGCCTGCCCGAGATTTCGCCGAAGAAAGAGCGGGGGAAGAAAATTCCGTCACCGGAAAAGCTCACATCGTGGGCGATGGAGACGTTTGCGCAAAATGTGGAGATGTTCCTCGAGGTGCGGGCACCCAACGGGGAAAGCGAATTCCTAGGCGAGGACCGCCTGTTGCACTTCCTTATCTCCCATCATGCGCAGCACCTGGAGACAGTGCGCACCGCCTGTGTTGCGTTTAAGCACATGCAAAACGGAACGGTAGATTTTTGCTTCCGCCCGGTGCGGAAGAACAAGGCAAGGCGCGTAGTACGACGTTCAGGAGAGGTAGGGGGCCACGGCCCGGGCTTTTTCCATGACAACGAACTCCCCCGACATGGAATTCAATTGCCAGAGGTCTGGCTGGCGGAATTTCCGGTGAGCAACGCCGAGTGGTGGAGGTTTGTCGATGCGGGCAGCTACGAGGATCCAACGTGGTGGAGCCCTGCTGGAAATCGGTGGCGCAAAGCGATGGGAGAAGATCGCGCTTGGAGCTGGAAGGAGAAGGATGTGGATGTGAACGCTCCAGTACACGGGGTGACCCGGCACGAGGCGGGAGCGTTTGCAAACTGGGCGGGAGGTAGACTCCCGCACGAGTACGAGTGGGAAACGGCACACGAGGAGAACCTACTGGGTGAGGTGGGCAGCGTGTGGGAATGGTGTGCAAATCCGTTCCATCCCTACCCAGGGTTTCGTCCCTTTCCCTACCGGGAGTACTCGGTCCCGTGGTTCGACGGAGAGCACTTCGTTCTCAAGGGGGGAAGTATCCTGAGCGAACCGGAGGTGAGACGGTCTTCTTTTCGCAACTATTTTCCGGCGAACACAGATTTCATCACGACAGGGTTAAGGCTTGCCTTTGACAGTTCGTGATGCGAGAGTGCGCATGCAGCACAAAGGACCCTGGGCTACATTTTGGTCGTCGGGGCGTAGCGCAGCCTGGTAGCGCGCCTGCTTTGGGAGCAGGGGGTCGCGTGTTCGAATCACGCCGCCCCGACCACTCAGTCACACAGGTAACAGGTGTTTTGTGTTCATCTGAAATAATGACGTGTGTTCCGCACACACCAGCCAGAATGATTGTAGTATTTTGATTGAACGAGACGCGATATATTGCCATATCCGAGCGATTTTATCATTTCGTCTTTGCTCGGGCAATTCAATGACCTCTTCGTGAGATGCTGTATTATAATTTGGGGAGCCGAGATAGGTCCGTTGTTCGATCCACCGAGTTGGTTAAATCGTAACCTGGCTTGAGTTTCCGCATTGTCAGATCGGCTGGTTGATAACCCCACAGGGCAGCCGTGCTTTCCAAGTACAACTGGTCCAGAGCGGGTCAGATAAAATCGTGCACACAAAATCATACTTGGTCTCTCGTATTGAAAGTGCCTTCATGGTCATTCCTTCTGTCTGCAGGAGTAGCTGAAATAGCTATTTTAATCAATCAAAAATTCACAACAATTCACAACAGATTAAGAAGAAGGTTGAAATTTCGTTCCCAAAAAAGGGCAAGTTTTTTGCCAAAGAAAACGCGGATAGTCATAAGTAAGACGAGGGATTTGGACGAGCACTTTACAAAAGAAATCGCGTCGGCGGTGAAGCGGTCACTCGGCGACAACTGGGCCGGTGCGAAGACCGTGGCAGGTTGGACGAGTGCGCCAATGAGTAAAGACGGTGAAGAATCGGCTCTCGGGCACGTACGGTCCGAGCGGGGTGCACCTGGTTGCCCGGCTACATCGACCAAGAATTATACGACAAAGATGGGGGATCGCGCAAAACAACAACAGGGAACCGAGTTATGCCCGAATTTGGGTGATGGCTGTTTTTGAAAGGCTCAGTTTACGAAACGTATGCATGGGGTTTGATCGGGGCGGCCAGACAGGCTCGTGACGAAGACTGTGGTGCCAGCTTGATGAGATGAAACCATTGCAGATAGTTTTCGAGATATTTTGTTGCAATGCCACGGTAGCGGCGCAGGAAATCTTTCAACTGACTGTGGCGGCTGTTGACAGTCTGAATATGAAAGGCCCCCGGACCCGTTCGCCAGCTGACAGATTGAGGGCTTCATGGCGAACACCCATTGCCGTCGCGCAGGGCCGATAGCTTTGACAGCCGTCGGACACAAGCACGATGTCCTTGTCGATGACCGGACTGATTGCCTGTTCCAGCGTGTTGGCAGTCACTGCGGGCAGAACCGTACTGAATGTTGTGCCACTACGGTCGGCGGCAACCAGAACCGGCACCTGTTCGCCAGACAGGCCGCGCTTGCTGGCCTTGCCACCCCGTTTGCGGGGCTTGCGTCCCAATTCCAATTTGCGCTGTCCCTTATGGCTCTCCAGAACATAGGTTTCATCGACCTCGACGATCCCTTTGAGTTTTTACGGGGCCTGCCTTGTGGCCTGCAGAAACCGGTGTCGCCAGCGAAAGGCTGTGTTGACAGCAAGGTTACAGTGAGCCGCTGACGCCCGAACCGTTTCGCCCGCAGCCAGGCATCCGCCAAAGACCAGCCAGCGATCTTTGTAGTGAAGCCCGGACAAGGGCGTGCCGGTTGCTACGTTGAAGGTGCGCCGGCAGCTCTTGCACTGGTAGCGGCGCAGGCCACGTGCCTTGCCCCGTGATACGGCACCCGGTGTGCTGCAATGCGGACAGCGCCTGTCATCGCCAACCGTAAGTTCGACCGCAGCAAGCGAGGAAACCGCTTCACCCCGCCCCAAAAGCACCGCTTCGGACGAAGACGCACGGCGTGTCTTTCGGGTAAAGATCGCGGCGTATGAGGTTGCGGGGAAGCCAATCGTTTACATAGACGAGAGCGGATTTGCCCATGACATGCCGCGCACCCACGGCTACGCGCCACGTGGCCAGCGCTACTTTGGCAAACATAACTGGCAGGCAAAGGGTCGAACCAATGTCATAGGCGCACTCCTGGCTGGTGTCTTAACTCACGGCAGGCCTGACCACGGCCAATGTGGACGCCGACCTTTTCAACCTCTGGGTCAGGCACGATTTGCTTCCCAAACTCCCACCAAACGCCGTGCTGGTCCTTGATAATGCCTCCTTCCACAAAAGAGCCGATACCAGGGCCATGATTGCACAGGAAGGTCATATCCTCGAATACCTCCCGGCCTACAGTCCTGACCTCAACAAAATCGAATCAAAATGGGCGCAGGCCAAAACCATCAGGAGAACAACAGCACAAACAACCGAGGAAATCTTCAGCACCAATTTTTGAATCAAAATATATCGGCTGGGCTATATTTCGTGGGTGTCTGCAAACTGGTCGGAAAACCAGGATCACCTCTATCCTGAATCACCCTTTGCCAGAGACCTGCAGGCGAGGCAGGATTGGGTCCGTTTGGACGCTCAAAACAGGGGCTCCTGCGACATCGGCTTCTTGCTCGAGGTCGGGAGTATCAATTAACGTATTGATATTAAACCACTAAATCGCCCCCCCCCCCCCCGCAAATTCAGCATTGCACAAGCCGTTGAATCTGATAGGTTACGGAAAATCAAACTCGCATTGCGGAGCAAGGGGCGTTCATGACCATCTCAAAATCTTATCCGGCGGTATCCCGTTTTTTGGGGGCGATCTTCATGCTTACCCTACCGTGGGCCGCAGCAGCAGAAACCATCGATGGTGCCATAACGAGCAAGTTAAACTCAGTCATCGATGACGCGACAATCACCATTACCGAGTCGGGATCAATCACAACAGACGGAATCCTACAACACGGCATTGACTCAATTGGTGAGAGTGCGACAATCATCAACAATGGCATGATCACAACGGACGGCGGTAGCGCTTACGGCATTAAATCGACTGGCGATAGCGCAACACAAGATAGAACAACAATCATCAACAATGGCACGATCATAACAAACCTTGCAACCTCGCACGGCATTCTCGCAGATGGCGCTGAGGCGACAATCACCATCAATGGCACAATCGAAACGCTCGGAGAGCGTTCGGCAGGTATCCGATCGACCGGCAATGATGCGATAATCACCTTGGGCGAAAACGGCATGATCACAACACGCGGCGAAATCTCAAGCGCTGGCAGTGGCGCGCCCGGCATTGTAGCAACCCACAGAAACGCGGTAATCACCATCGATGGCACGATCACAACAAGCGGTGAGGCGGCCCACGGTGTTCAATCGACTAACTTGTCCTCCGACAATGGAGCCCCCGATAATGCGAATATCACCGTTGGCGCGACTGGAACAATCACGACCGGCGGTAATAACGCGCACGGCATTCAGGCAGCCGGCGATGATGCGATAATCACCATCAATGGCACGGTCATTGTCAACGGCGAGGGTTCCTATGTAGTACAAGGCGGCGATGACACCGACCAGATTCTGAACCTGCGCCTTGGCGCGGAAACGCAAGGGGAATTCAATCTGGGAGACAGCGAAGGCGATAATGATGTCGCCTACGTTTGGCTGGATGCTGCAGCCACCTCGTCGACCATCATTATTGGCGGCGCGGAGACCATCAATCTGATGAGTGCAGATCCAAACGCCCGGATATTGCGATTGCCCAGACTAGTGAGTAACTCAGGTGATAGAGTGGCTTCAATCGACCCTACCGGTTCGACCGCAACGCGCATGGCATTGGGCGCAACCACGGGCCAGATTCACCGACAAGTGGCAAACCGTCTAGCCTTCGCGCCGCAAGTTGGAGACAGTTCAGAATACGCGGATAAAGGAAGCGTATGGGGCACTCTGTTTGGTAGACTCTCCCAGCGTGATGATGACGGGCTGGCGCTGGCTTTTGACCACAGCTTCTATGGTGTCGTCGGGGGCTACGACGCTCACATCGAAAGCGACCAGCGGGTCGGATTTTTCGCCGGGGTCGGCAGGGAGGATATCAAAACCTCCGACATTGCGTTCATCACCGACACCGCAGACCGCGGGTTTGCCGGGGTTTACGGGCAGCATGTGGTGGGCAATCTGAGCTTGGATGGATCGGTGATGCTCGGATATGCCAGCCATAGGGGTACCCGCGACAACGCCAACGGAAAATACCAAAGCACCACCATCAGCCCGGCGCTACGCATAAACTGGTCCCACGCCTTACACCACGGAATTGATTTGCGACCTAGTGCACAAATCGCTTATACCCGCGGTTTTTATAGCGGTTACAGCGAAAGCAGTACCTCAAACACGAATTTAAGCTTCGGGAAGCGGAACGTGGGCATTGCTGATGCGCGCCTGCAACTGGCGCTGGCGCAACTGTTCGCCGGTGGCCATGGCGAGATCGAGTGGCGCATCGGAGCCACGTCCACGTATTATGGCAAGGACAGTGTTGTCGGTGCTCAAATTGGCGAGAGCCCAACAACCTCATCTTACGAGGTGCCGGGCGACAGGACACTCTATGGCGGTTTTATTGGGGCTACTTTGCGCTACGCCATCAAGGGTAGTCTCAGCTTGGACGGTACTATCGAATATAGCCGGGTATCGGGAGACACTTCTGGTGCTATCTCAGGACAACTGGGGATGATGCTCAAATTTTAGGGGCACAAGACACAGGATATCTCGCTCGATATCCCTCGAAAGTCCTTTCCGGTGTTCTGAGAGGCCAGCAGTTCCCCCGTATACGTTACAGGGGGAGCCGGGGAGTGGTTTTCCTAGTCTTACCACCTGATATAATTCGCAAATTCCCATAGTTTTGGGATTGATATGCTGTTTGCAATGGCCCTTGCGACGATGCGAAGACCCTTCTCGAATATGCCCGGGAAACTTCCGCCCGTAGGTGTCACGCGTCGGTTCATCCGCATCTGTGTTGCAATCTTTGTGTTTGCCGTTTCCCATATTCGGTTCCTCAACTCAGTATCGATTGGTCAAGCGTGTGCCTGTGTTGCGGTGGGGACCGTCGTAGCACTGCGCTGATCTTCCGAGGTCTCAAAACTGAGACCGTATCCGACATCTCACAGCCTGCTTGCCCGTATATGCCTCCCACCGCCGGATGATCGTGTCGCAGTAGGCTGGATCGAGCTTGAGGACGCGTGACCCGTCAACCGATCTTCTCGACCGCGGTCACGGTCGCACCGGAACCAACAAACGGATTGAGGATGAACTGCCGGCGACGTGAACAGCCCTTGATGGCATCGGTGACAAGAGCCACAGGCTTAGCCGTGGGGTGCATGGTGGGTGCCTCGTCGCGATCACGCCCGAAGCTGTTAGCGCCGGCGTATTCCCACATACATTTGTCCGGTAGCAGCCTGACTGACCCTGTTCGGAATTGTTGATGTTGAGATGCTGTGCCGACCTTGACCGCAAATACCAGTTCGTGGTGTGAGCGACAGAACGTGCCCCCATGCCATCGTTCGATTTGGCCCACACACAGAGGTTCTTGAACTCGCTGTAGACGGCTTCACCGGCTACCAGCGTCTCACCCATATGGCACCAGTCCATACAAACGAAGTGAATAGCTCCGTTGCATAACCGCCGCCACTCTAATAGAGCGAACGGCTGCTCGAGCCGTCGACACCGTGATATCTTGCACCCCGCCCTGCACCGAAATCGCGCGATCGGCTTCTCCGAGGATGGTCTTTCAGAGCCGCCATCCGCTCACAACCGGGGCCTTGTTTTTCACACTCTTGGGCAGGTCTGCGAGGTTGCCTGATTGACCTGGCTTGAAACGATGCTCCTCTAGCAGCTTGCCATACCGCAAACGCTGGGCCATCGAATCCCTGTTTGCAGAAGCGAAGACCCGGGAGTCTAATCTGGAGGCACGCATCTCTCAATCGCCAAAAAATTGACCTGCTGATCAGGTTAGTCGCTTTGACCATGGCATGGGCTGCAAAGACAGCGTTCGCCAAACTTGAAACACGAAAGCGACCGCAAAAACTTCATGGTGCCATGCTAGATCCATCTTCCGCATCGGTCTCGACAAAATCAGAAGGCCGTTACGAGCCAGACCAGGCCTTCCGAAATTGGCCCAAAACCATGCAGAAAATGCATGAGTCGTGTAAAGGGGACGGCTGGTTTGATCAGGGAAATCTTCGCCTTTGTTAATGCCAGCCAGTTGGTTTCCAAACTGTCAACTTGGGATGACCGTGATGAGGATGTCGGGCAAGTCCGTTGATTTTGTTCCGTTCGGCGAGAAGCATTTCTTGTTCCGGCGGCCGGGTTTCCTTGATACGCAAAAGCTACTTCCCTGTTAACTGGAGCTGGAAAATGGTGGCAATCTGCTGATTTTATATGCTGGATTCAGATACCAAAAGCATGGTCTCCCTGTTAACCCTGTAAACTATCAAGTACAGTAGAGACTGGTTCGCCCGGGACTATCTCCACGACCAAGCATAGGGAGTCTTATGCCACCTGACGTGAGAATCTTGCGGCCTGCCCGAACCGCCACCCAGTCCGGCCGCCGGAAGACGAAGCTTTGGCGGATGGAGTTCCTGCCACGTGGACGCAGATCCGTCGAAGCGCTGATGGGATGGACGGCTTCTTCCGACACCTCGAACCAAGTGAAACTCACCTTCCCTGATCTCGAGGGTGCCAAGGCATTCGCCAAACGACACAGCCTTGCCTTCGAGATCGAGGAGCCTAGGTCCGCACGCCCCCTGGTGCGTCCCTACGCAGACAATTTCCGACCCGATCGACGAGATTGACTAGAATCCCCTTCACGGGAGCGCCCTTAGCTCAGTTGGATTAGAGCAACGGCCTTCTAAGCCGTAGGTCGCAGGTTCGAGTCCTGCAGGGCGCGCCACCGCATACCCGGACTTTTAATTCTGTCCCAAGGCATCCCACAGGGATGCCTTGGGATGCGAGGTTTCTCTATACTCTTGACGACCAATCGCAGGTGTGGTGCCTTCGATTTCATTGATCAATCGGGAGACGAAAAATGAATGGTGCAGACACAGCATGGATTCTCACCTCCACGGCACTGGTTCTGTTCATGACCATGCCTGGCCTTGCACTCTTCTATGGTGGGCTCGTGCGTTCGAAAAATCTTCTCTCCGTGCTGATTCAGTGTTTTGGTATCTGCTGCCTGGTCTCGGTCCTGTGGCTGGTCGTGGGCTACAGCCTGGCTTTCGGCAGCGGCGGATTCGCCGGGTGGATCGGAGGCTTCGACAAGGTGCTCCTGCTGGGCATGGGAACCGATGACCTCGCGGGAAACATCCCCGAAGTGGTCTTTTTCATGTTCCAGATGACCTTTGCAATCATCACTCCCGCCTTGATCGTCGGTGCGTACGTCGAGCGGATTCGGTTCGATGCGGTCCTACTGTTCTCCGGCCTGTGGTTGCTGCTCTCGTATGCCCCTGTCGCCCACTGGATCTGGGGCGGAGGATGGCTGGCGGAGATGGGTGTCCAGGACTTCGCGGGTGGCCTTGTCGTGCACGCAAATTGCGGCGTTGCAGCCCTGGTTCTCGCCATCGTGCTTGGCAGTCGGCACGGTTTTCCCGACGAAGCCGAACCCCCGCACCGGCCGGGACTTGTGATGATCGGCGCAGCGATGCTGTGGGTGGGTTGGTACGGCTTCAACGGGGGCAGCGCGCTGGCTGCCGATGGCAACGCTGGCATGGCGATCACGGTCACCCACATTGCCGCTGCCACGGCCGCCCTCGTGTGGGCGGGAATCGAGTGGGTCACCCACGGCAAGCCGACCCTGGTCGGCATTGCCACCGGTGCGATCGCAGGCCTGGCAACGATCACGCCGGCCTCAGGTTTCGTGGGTCCCATCGGAGCCCTCGTGCTGGGCGTACTTGCCGGCTTGGTTTGCTACTGGCTGGTAGGTGTCATCAAACGCCGCTTCGGTGTTGATGATTCGCTCGACGTCATGGCCGTCCATGGCGGCGGCGGAATCATGGGCACGCTGCTCACGGCAGTCTTTGGAGCCACGTCCTTCGGGGGACTCGGGCATTCTGAAATGACCATCAGCGGCCAGTTCGTAACCCAGCTCGTGGGCGTGGTTGCCGTCGTTGTCTGGTGCGGGGTCATTTCGTGGATCCTCGCCCACGGGATCAAGGCTTTCATCGGTCTACGAGTTGACCAGGAGACCGAGTTCGAGGGTCTCGATTACCGGACGCATGGCGAAAGGGCTTACCACCCGTAAATTTTTTTCCGCCGAAGGCCTTCAAAAAAGATGCCGGGGGACGGGCTTGGCCCGTCCCCCGGTTTTCTTTTGTCTGGCTCAGACAGGGATCAGAGGCGAGAGGGCGAGGCGAACTCAGGGTACGCCTCCAAGCCGAGATCGACCGCATCGGCTCCCACGTGTTCCTGCTCCTCGTCAAGGCGTACACCAATGGTGGCTTTGAGAACCGTCCAGACAATGAGCGAGCTTACGAACACGAACGCTCCGATGGCACCGATGCCGATCAGCTGTGCTAAAAAGTTCGTATCAGCGTTGGTGAGCGGAACAGCGAGAGTTCCCCAAATCCCGCATACCAAGTGCACCGGGATCGCTCCCACCACGTCGTCGATGCGTAGGCGGTCGAGCAGCGGCACCGATAGTACGACCAGGCCGCCGCCGACGGCACCGATGAGGCACGCCGCACCGAACGAGGGTGCGAGAGGCTCGGCGGTGATGCTCACCAACCCTCCAAGCGCGCCGTTCAGGGCAAGCGTGAGGTCCATTTTTCGGTAGAACGCGTAGTAGGTCATGATCGCGGCGAGGACGCCCGAGGCGGCCGCAAGGTTGGTGTTGGCGAAAATCCGCGCCATGGCACTTGCATCCGCTACCGATCCCAGTGCTAGCTGCGAGCCACCGTTGAAACCAAACCAGCCGAACCACAGAACGAAGGTCCCGAGTGCCACCAGAGGTAACGCCGATGCGGGCATGGGGTTCACGCGGCCATTAGGACCGAACTTGCCACGTCGTGCGCCGAGGATGATGACCCCGGCCAGCGCGCACCAGCCGCCCGTCGAGTGCACGATCGTGGAGCCTGCGAAATCGGAGAAGCCGAGCTCGGAAAGCCATCCTCCACCCCACTGCCAAGCACCCTGGATCGGGTAGATGACGGCAGTCAACACGGCCACAACGACGAGGAACGGGATGACCCGAACCCGTTCGGCGACAGCACCAGAGACGATCGAAGCAGCGGTGGCGACGAACACCATCTGGAAGAACCAGTCGGAAGCAGCAGCGTAGCCTGCGTCCGCGGTTTCGGCGTTCGGGGAGGGCACATCAAAAAACGCAAACGAGCCGATGAAGCCGCCGTCGATCCCGTCGTACATGAGGTTGTAGCCGACCAGGTAAAAGAGGACACCTGCCAACGAATAGAGAGCGACGTTCTTCAGGCAAATCGTGGCGGCGGACTTGCTTCTGACCATGCCCGCTTCGAGCATGCAGAAGCCGAGAGCCATCAGCATCACCAGAACACCGTTCACGAGGAATGAAAAGGTGTTGAAGATAAACGCGGTATCGGCTGACAGTGCTGCGTCTTGAGAGTGCGCGGTACTTGTAGCGAGGACGACAGCCGCTGCGGCCACCGCCCCGGATAGGATTTTTGTGAGCATGGGTTTCTCCGTGCGAGGTGACAGGGTGCGCCCGAACGGCCGCAATCCCAACACACGGAATAAAGCACAAACCGTGCCAAGACAGACAAATAAAGAAAAAACGTCCTTTTTCAGGACTAATCTTTGTCAATGCCTATAAATAAGCCATCGCAAAATAAAAACGACTAATATTAAGGCATACAGTCTTTGGAAGGCACGGGAGTCCTGAGCAAGCGATAGCCCCCGTCTTCCGTCACTAGCAGACGTGGGTTGCGACGGCCTACTTCCATCTTCCGTCGCAGCCGATAGATGTGGGTCTCAAGGGTATGGCTCGCCACCGAAGGATGATAGCCCCAGATCTCGTCCAGGAGATCGCTCCGGGAGACTGGGCGGTCCGCCCGCAACAGGCACTTGAGAAGTCCGTTCTCCTTTTCGGTCAGTCGGATGCGTCCTCCGTCCGTGCCGACAAGTACCTTTGCACTGGGGCGGTAGCGGAAGGGCCCCACGTCGAACTCGGCATCCTCCGTCATTTCGTGCTGGCGGAGATGCGCACGCATGTGCGCAAGCAGCACCGGAACCCGGAAAGGTTTCGTGATGTAGTCGTTCGCGCCTGAATCCAGGCCTTGAATGGCATCGGTGTCCGAGGCCGCTGCGGTCAGCATGATCACTGGGGTCTGCATTCCACTATCTCGCATCCTCCGGCACACCTGGCGTCCGTCGAGGTCGGGAAGACGAACGTCGAGCAAAATAAGGTCGAAGCGCTCGCTACCGGCGCGCTCAAGCGCCTCCTCACCGTTCAGGGCCGTTTCCATGAGAAACCCGTGAGAGCCGAGGCGTTCAGAGAGGGATTCCCTGAGCAAATCATCATCCTCGACCAGCAGTACCCGCGAATCCGCCTGCCAGCCGTGCATCCCACCACCATTTTCGCCACCTTCTCCGCCGCCGTGTGCGGGGACAAGGGACAATATTGCCGAAGTATACTCTCAGTTTCGCACATCTCCTGGGGAAGCCCGTGTCCGAACCGGCTCACAAGGAAAATTGGACCGCCCGCGAGGGAGCAGTTCCATATTCGATTGTTGCCGTCGACCGAGCAGCGGGTGATTTGCGTCGCGGATTTCCGGTCCTGTTGGTCGCAGGCGAAGCTTTGGCTCTCGTACGATCGACCGAATTTCTCGAAGAATCCGAGCTGGCGGCGATGGCGAAACTTCCAGGCGGTAGTCTCTTGCTCGCCATCACCGCATCTCGGGCACGCGCACTCGGTCTGGACCCAGGACCAAGTCCAGTCGTCGCTCTCGCTCTAAACCCGGACTTGGGGCCCGATGCTGTCCGCACCTTTGCGGATCCTGGTGCCCCAAGTCCTGTCGCCGAAACTTCCCACTCCATGCCTGCCGACCGATGCGCCAAGGCCGCCGTTCAGCTCGCGAAATTTGCAAATCTGCTTCCCGCCGCCCTCGTCAAGCCGCTCGAGGACAGACCAGACCAGGCGACGAAGTGGACAGCCGGACGTGGGCTCCTCCTGCTAACCGCCGAAGATGTCGAAAGCCACGCACTGAAGGAGGATTTCAATCTCCGTCGGGTAAGTGACGCCCACGTACCGCTGGACGGTGCCCCCGACGCCCGCATCATCGCCTTCCGCCCCGCCTCCGGCGGTACCGAGCAGATCGCAGTGCTCATCGGCGAAGCTGATCCCGCTTTACCTGTTCTCGTCCGCCTCCACTCCCAGTGTTTCACCGGCGATCTGCTCGGCTCACTCCGCTGCGACTGTGGCGACCAACTGCGAGGGGCGGTGAAAATGATCGGTAAAGCAGGCGGCGGCGTGCTCCTTTATCTCGCTCAGGAAGGACGCGGCATCGGGCTGGTCAACAAGCTCCGAGCTTACAAGCTCCAGGACCAGGGGTTGGATACGTTCGCTGCCAATCAGGCACTTGGATTCGATGCCGACGAGCGCCACTACCGAGTCGGCGCAGAAATCCTTCGCCAACTCGGATTCCTGAAAGTGCGCCTACTCACCAACAACCCCGACAAAATCGCCGCCTTGGAACGCTTCGGGATCGACGTCGTCGAGCGAGTACGACACCACTTTCCGCCCACCGATCACAGCGAGGGGTATCTGCAGGCAAAGTCCGACGCGGCCGGCCACCTTCCCTAACGCTGTCCCTAGTTATCACGTGGACCAAAAATGGCAGTTCCCACCCGGACGTGCGTGGCCCCCATTTCTATCGCGGCGGGAAAGTCTGCGCTCATGCCCATGCTGATCTGGGCCAGGTCCTTGCGTTGGCAAAGCGAACGCAACAGACCGAAGTAGGGAACGGGATTCACACCCAGGGGCGGAATTCCCATCACGCCATCAATTGCCAGGCCAAGCTTGTTTCGACACCAATCGATAAAATCGTCGGCTTCCGCCGGCGGGCAGCCTCCTTTCTGTGGCTCCTCCCCAAGGTTCACCTGCACCAGAAGCCGCACTTGGCGAGGGGCCTGGGAGAGAGAGCGGGCAAGGGCCCGGGCAAGGGAGGGGCGATCAAGGCTTTCTATGGTATGCACAAAACCGAGCGCGTCCCGCACCTTATTGCTCTGCAACCGGCCGACGAAACGAAGCTCTACGTCGGGGTGGTTCTTGAGGAGAGGAGGCCACTTCGAAAGCGCTTCCTGGATGCGGTTCTCGGCGAATGTTCTCTGACCGGCGCCGAGCAGCGGCTCTACAGCTTCCGCGGGGAAGCCCTTGGACACAGCGACCAAGGTGGTGGAGCCCTTCTCCCGCCCGACTTCCGCCTCCGCCTGGCGCATGCGTTCGAGTACGTCGCGCAGGCACTGGAGCGGGGAGGGGTGCGCGTCGGTCATGGGGAAGGGTGCGACAGGGAAGCATGAACTCCCGCAAGAATCGGACGCTACCAACACCTAGGCGGACCGGCAAGCATCCGGTCCTGCCCTGGCTGTGGTTTTTCACCGGGGAAGAACGGGGAATCGACGTACGATCCGTGATAGCTGCGGTGGAGAGGCTTCCCCGGGGGGCCGGGGTCATCTTTCGTGACTACAGGATGGCAGACAGGGCGTCCCTTGCTCGGGCCCTTGCGCACCTTTGCCACCGTAAGCACCTTATTTTCCTTGTTGCGGGCGACCCTACCCTCGCCCGAATCGTCGGTGCCGACGGTATCCACATCCCCCGCTGGGCAGTCCCGAGGCGGGGAGGGGCTCGCATCGTCACGCTTTCGGTGCACGGCGCGCGCGATGCACGGCGGGGGCAGACAGCCGGTGCGGATTTACTCATCGTCTCACCCGCATTTGCCACTCCCACGCACCCGGAAGCAGTTCCCCTCGGACCGGTTCGTCTTGGCCTGCTCGCAAAAACACTGCCCGCGCCGGCAGCGGCATTGGGCGGGATCACGGAGAGGAATGCAAGGAGACTCCGTGGGCTTCCTCTCAAGGCTCTCTGCGCCACGGGCCTTGGAATGCGCGGGCTGCGCCTGCCCGCGGGAAATCGCCGCCGCTGAACTTGGACGAAGACGGCTAACCGTTGAGGTCGCAGCCAAGGAACATGCGGCCCTGTTTCCTAGCTGCGCACAAGACGGAGAATGATCCTGCCGCCGGGTCGATCACGACGTCCCCTTCGTTGCTGACAGCCGCCATGAGTTCGCCCTGGAATTCGATCGGCTTGGCGTGCGGATGGTCGCGTTTCAATACCCGTTCGCAAACCACGTCGGGGATGTCGTGAGCTTTCCAGACGCCTTTCGCCCTGCGCGGAGCCTTTTGCAACACGATGCAATATTCAGCCCGACGGCGCGTACGGTAGCCCATGCCGAAGGTTCCCTTGTCCCACGTGATGAGATCAACGATGTCAAGGTCGGTATCCTTAAACCACGATTCAACCCCCTGGCAGAGATGGAATTTATCTACCCACAAGAAAAGATGACCAGACGGAATCAGCGCGAGGGCGATCCCCTGCACGAACTGGCAAATAACCGGATCGAGCATCTGCTTTAGTGCGGCACGGCGCTTGCCCCGGGTTTTTCCTTCGTTTCCGTAGGCCATTTTCTCGAGCACACCGCGATATTGCGGGTCAAAAAAAGCCACCGGAATCTGCCCAGGCGTGAGCAGGGACAAGAACGCAAGCCCGTCCATTTTCAGCCGTGTATCGGGCTCCAGGGTAGCGGGCAGGGAGAGAGGATACGCCCGAACCGTCCTACGCTCGGAAAAGACGGTGGATTTTTTTGATTTGCGGGGCATGGGATGGACCTTGCCGAATGAAACGGGCTTTCAGGTTCGAGAATGGCATACCTCGGGCGGGCTCATAGAAGGAGAAGGTACCGCCCTTCGCATAGCCAAGCACTGCTACGCATTGCAGGCAAGTGCCGTGATCATATATTGGCATACTAGGACAGCGATCCCGCGAGAATCCCCCATGCCCAGGCAGACGGAAGGCTGTGTCGGAATAGCGTCCGAGGATACAGGCGGCTCTTCTTCTCGATACGACCCCCAGGCGATTGAGAAGAAGTGGCAAAAGGCCTGGGATGAGGCAGATGCCTTCGCCACGCCTCCGCCCGGAAAAGCGCCCGAGCGCTACGTGCTCGAGATGCTTCCCTACCCGTCCGGTCGGATCCACATGGGCCACGTTCGCGTCTACACACTAGGCGATGTTCTGGCTCGCCATCTCCGTGCCAAAGGATTTAGCGTTCTGCATCCGATGGGATGGGACGGGTTCGGCTTGCCTGCGGAAAACGCGGCGATGGAAAACAACGTTCATCCCGCCGAGTGGACTTGGGCCAACATCGACACCATGCGTTCCCAGCTTCGCTCCATGGGGCTTTCCTACGACTGGGCATGCGAGGTTGCGACCTGCAGCGATGAATACATCTGCCACCAGCAGGGCCTTTTCCTTGCGATGCTGGAGCATGATCTCATCTACCGCGCCGAAGCTTGGGCGAACTGGGATCCGGTGGAAAACACCGTCCTTGCCAACGAACAGGTGATCGATGGGCGCGGTTGGCGTTCCGGGGCAGAGGTCGAGCGCCGGAAACTTCCCCAATGGTTCT
The DNA here is from genome assembly GCA_965206145.1 of Alphaproteobacteria bacterium. Lineage (GTDB taxonomy): Bacteria > Pseudomonadota > Alphaproteobacteria > TMED109 > TMED109 > CBDBIK01. The sequence goes on along the minus strand of CBDBIK010000005.1, from coordinate 610,297 downwards.
TCCGCATCACCCGCTACTCGAGCGATCTGCTCGATGCACTTGATCGTCTGGACCGGTGGCCGGACCGGGTGAAAACCATGCAGCGGAACTGGATCGGTCATTCGGAAGGGGTCTCGATTCACTTCGCGATCGAGGGAATCAAGGAAACCATCGAGGTTTTCACCACCCGTCCTGACACAATTTTTGGGGCGACGTTCCTGGCAGTATCCCCAGACCATCCGCTGGCGCTTGCATGTGTCGAGAAGAGTGCGGATGTGCGTGCTTTCCGTGACAGCATGGCGGTAATAACCCGTCCGCGCGATGTCGCCAAACAGGAAAAGAACGGGATTGACACGGGCCTTCGCGCCGAGCATCCGTTTGATCGGTCCCGCACGCTGCCCGTGTATGTCGCCGACTACGTGCTCATGGAATACGGGACAGGGGCAATCTTCGCCGTTCCAGCTCACGACGAACGCGATCTCGAGTTCGCCCGCGCCCACGGCCTTGAGGTTCTTCCCGTCATTGAGCCCGAGGATGGGTCTTCCGTGCCGCCCGAGGGGGACAAAGCGTTCACGGGTGCCGGAACGGTCGTGAACTCAAACTTCCTCAATGGTCTGGACGTCGAGAAGGCAAAGATGGAGGTGGCTCGGCGTCTTAAGGAGGCCGGATCGGGCAAGAGCACAATTCAGTACCGCCTCCACGATTGGTGCGCATCCCGTCAGCGCTACTGGGGGTGTCCAGTTCCGGTGATTTTCTGTTCCGATTGTGGGAACGTGCCGGTACCTAAGGAAGATCTTCCCGTGACACTTCCCCGGGACGTCAGCTTCGACGAGCCCGGGAACCCGCTGGAGCGCCATCCAACTTGGAAGTACGTCACCTGTCCGAAGTGCGGGAAAGCAGCGGAGCGCGAGACGCAAACCCTCGACACCTTCGTTGATTCATCCTGGTACTACTACCGCTACACCTCAGCCCACGCCGAACAACCTCTCAACCGGGGTGAGGTCGCACGTTGGTGTCCGGCGCATCAGTACGTGGGCGGGATCGAGCATGCGGTCTTGCATTTGCTGTACTCACGTTTCTTCACTCGCGCGCTGCGTGACATCGGCAAACTCGATTTCGACGAGCCCTTCGAGGGGCTGTTCTGCCAGGGGATGGTTTGCCACAGAACCTACCGCGACCCCGCAAGCGGGACGTGGCTGTATCCGGAAGAGGTTGAAACGACCCCCGACGGATCTTTCCATCGCCGCAAGGACGGTGCTCCCGTCGAGGCGGGGCGCGTGGAAAAAATGTCCAAATCCCGCCGCAATGTGATCGACCCAATGGAGATCATCGAACGTTACGGTGCTGACGTGGCACGGCTGTTCATGCTCTCCGATAGCCCGCCGGAGCGCGACCTCGAGTGGACGACAGCCGGCGTGGAAGGGGCAGGCCGCTACCTCCAGAGGCTCTGGCGGGAGTTCACAGCCGCCGAGCCGGCACCACCGGAGAGTGTAAAACCCGCGTCCTTTGACGAAGAAACCCTAGAACTCCAGCGCGAGGTTCACCGGGCCATTGACGGGGTAAGCGATGACATCCCGGCCTTTCGCCACAACCGAGCCGTTGCCCGACTGCGTACGCTCTCGAACGCTTTTCTGCATTTTGAGGTGCAGGGCGATGCGGCTCGAGCCTGGGCCCTGCGCGAAGCGATGGAGACGTTCACGTTGCTAGCTGCACCGATGGTTCCACACCTGGCCGAGGATCTCTGGGTCAAACTTGGCAACCAAGGGCTTGCATGCGAACAGCCGTGGCCGGTCGCAGATGAATCCCTCGTCGAGCGAAAATCCGCGACAATTGCGGTGCAGGTCAACGGAAAGCTTCGCGGCACCATCAAGACTGCCGTCGATGCCGACGAGGGAACGATCCGTGCGGAAGCTCTCGCACTTCCCAACGTCACCCGTTCACTCGAGGGACGAAAGATCCGCAGGGTTGTGGTCGTTCCCGGCAGGGCGGTCAATGTTGTTGTCTAATCACTTGCGTCTCTCGCTCGGTACAATTCTTCTTCTCGCCGTGCTCACGCTTGGCTCTTCCGGATGCGGGTTTCGCCCGCTGCACGGAGAGACGGTGTCGGGCGCGCTGTCCAGCGTAGAAATCGCTCCGATCCCTGGCAGGACCGGGGAGGCGATCCGCGATGCCTTGGTAGAGATCCTCCATCCCGGCGAGAGCACGCAGCGTCCGGTCTACCGGCTCGAAGTCTTCCCTCGTTCCTCCTCGGAAGCTCTGGTCACCGATCGGACGACGGTCGTTCGCCTCTACGAGGTCAGGGTCAGTGCCCGTTACCGTCTCCTTGAAATCGCGACGGGTCGAGAGGTGGGATCGGCAGAGAACGATGCGAGGGCCTCCCACGGCGTGATCCCGAACGAGATCTACAGCACGCTTGTTGCGGCGGAAACCGCACTTCGTCGTTCGGCAACGCTGCTTGCAGAGTTCATTGCAACTGACGTGGTACTAGCTCTCAATGCGGATCATCGCCGGTGAAAATTCCACCCGGTGATGCGGAGCGGCTCTGTGCAAAGCCGCCTGACACTTGGCGGGCCATCCTTCTCTATGGCCCGGACCGGGGATTGTCTCACGAACGCCTGCGCACTCTTGCCCGCGCGATTGCCGGGGATATGGACGATCCGTTTCGGGTTTCCGACATCAATGCTACCGAGGTGAGCCGACAGCCCGGCAGACTTCTCGACGAGGCGGCACAGATGTCCCTCGACGGTGGCTCCCGGGTGATCTGGATCAGGAATGCAGACGATGCCATTGCAGCGAGTATCGAAGCGTTCTTAAAATCCGGGATCAGGGAAGCACGGATCCTCATCGAAGCAGGCGATCTCCGTCCGCAATCGAAGCTCAGAAAGATATTCGAGCGAGCGAAAGACGGTGCTGCGATCGCCAGTTACGCGGACGATTCCAGAACCCTGTCACGCATGATTGATGCAGCGATTGCCGAAAGTGGGATCACTATCGATCGGGATGCACGAATGTTCCTTGTCGAGCGGCTTGGACGCGACAGGGGCGTCTCGAGGAGCGAGCTTGAAAAAATTATCCTTTATGCGGGTCCCGGGGGGAAAATCAATTATGAGGAGACGTTGACCCTCACGGGTGACAACGCACTTCTTGGTATGAACGAACTTGCGGACGCAGCGGGCCTGGGCAAAACAAACGACGCCTTCCGTGCACTCGCTCGCCTTGAGGAGGAAGGGCAGCAGCCGGTCGGGATCGTCAGGGGACTGCTCCGACATTTCCAGCGCCTGCATGCGGTCACAAGTACTGCCGACGTTGCGCGGGCCGTCGAAGGTCTGCGCCCGCCCGTGCACTTCCGGCGCAAGGACGGGTTCCGACGCCAGGCGCAGAGGTGGGATGCAGAACGAGTGGAACGTGCACTGGCGTCTCTTGGCCGAGCCGAGATTCTGTGCAAGCGTTCGGGAATCCCTGACCGGACGGTGCTGCGGGAAACAGTGCTGGGGATCGCGCGGATCGCCCCCTGACGGAAAACCGGCTCAGGAAGCCCGCTTGAGGCGAACCAAGACATCTTCCAATTGCTCAAGGCTCGAATAGGAAATTCGCACCTCACCCTTTCCGCCACGGTGCGCAAGGCGCACGTCGAGACCGAGCGTGTCACGAAGGTCCCTTTCGAGTGCCGTGATGTCGGGATCAGGTGTATCCGGTGAACGGACCTGCCTGCCGTCAAGAGCTGCCAGGCGCTCGGTCTGGCGCACGTTGAGACCCTTTGCCACCACCTGGCGAGCGAGCGCTTCAGGATTTTTCTTCCCAAGAAGGGCGCGCGCGTGCCCAGCGGTGATGCGCTCGTCGATGAGCATCGCCTGCACTCCCTTTGGGAGGTGCAGCAGCCGCATCATGTTGGCGACGTGGCTTCGGCTTTTGCCGACATGGCGGGCAACCTCCTCCTGGCCGGTCTCGAATTCACTCACCAAGTGGCGATACCCGCGCGCTTCCTCGAGAGGGTTGAGATCGCTCCTCTGGATGTTCTCGATGAGGGCGATGGCCGCTGCCTCACGATCGTCCGCATCGCGTACCACGACCGGAACCTCGTGCAGGCCGCTCCTTTGGGCAGCGCGCCAGCGGCGTTCTCCAGCAAGGATTTCGTAGGTGCCCGTCTCTTCACGTGCGGCGCGAACGAGAAGTGGCTGAAGGATTCCGCTTTCCTTGATCGAGTTTGTGAGGGTCTCGATTTCTTTTTCGTCGAAGTTGCTTCGCGGCTGGAAAGGGTTGGGCACCAGATTAGTGATGGATAATTTCCGCGGCGCGACGTCGGCGGGATTACGCATGGAAGGCAGCACTCCGCCGCGGCCCTGTCTCAGGTCCTCGAAACCGCGTTCGAGAGCGCGCTTCCCCTTACCCTCCTTCACGTCTCGGCCTGCCCAGGCAAACCGAGGATCTCCTTGGCCAGCGCGATGTAGGCCTGCGAACCCCGGCACGAGCGGTCGTGGATCAGTGCCGGAACTCCGTGGGAGGGTGCCTCGGCAAGGCGCACGTTCCGGGGAATCATCGTCTTGAAGACCTGGTCTTTGAGATTGCGTCGCACGTCGGCTGCGACCTCCGTACCCAGACGGTTCCTGCCGTCGAGCATGGTGAGGAGCACCCCGTCGAGGGAGAGACTGGGATTGAGGTCAAGACGTACACGCTCAATCGTGTTTAGGATGTGGGCCAACCCTTCCAGGGGCAGAAATTCGCACTGGAGTGGCACGATCACGCCATCGGCGGCGGCCAGGGCATTCAACGTCAGCCAATTGAGCGACGGCGGGCAGTCGACGAGGATATCCGCGTAATTCGAGCGGAATGCGTCTGCCTTGCCGGCGAGCCGCAAGCCCCCGTCGGAGGCGCTCCCGAGTTCCTGCTCGATGGTGTCGAGCTGGGCATCGGCGGGAATGATGTCGAGGTTGGGAACCATGGTTTCGCGAATCGTTTCCTCGGGCGCGGCTGTGCCGTCGAGGAGTTCACGGGTGCCGGGGGAACGGTCCGGGATGTTGATCCCGAGGCCGGTCGAGGAATTCCCCTGCGGGTCCATGTCAATGATCAGGGACCGCCTGTCCACAGCGGCAAAAGCGGTGGCAAGGTTGGTCACCGAGGTGGTCTTGCCCACGCCCCCCTTTTGGTTGGCCAACGCGACCACCCGGCCCGCAGGTCTCTTCATGTGCTTCCCCTCGTACGCCGAGAGAGATAGAGGTAAAAGGCGCCGTCGCCCCCGTGCTTGCGATGCGCCGGAACGGCACGGATCACGTGGCGGGCGAGCGGAGGAGAACGCACGAGAGCGGGAAGGGCCTTCCACAGCACGCCTTCGGGACCTGCCTCGCTGAGCTTGCGCCCCGTGATCACCAGCACGCAACGCAGTCCTTCCGCCTGGGCATCCTCAATGAAATCCTCCAGCCTTTCTCTTGCCGATGCGAGAGTGTTTCCGTGAAGATCCAGGCGGTCCTCGGGCGCAATGAGACCGCGACGGAGTTTTTGCTCAGTGCGCTTGTCAAGGCCGACAGCCGGGCCCCGAGCCCTGCGGCGGGCCGGCAAGGCCGTAGGCGCTGGTTCATCGTCGTCTGACGGGATGTTCAAGCCATCAAGGGCCCGATTCCATTCATTGCGTTCTTCCGGCGTGATCTGGCGCGACGGGTTGCGCGGGCGTATGCGGGACCGGGTGGACGAGGTGTTCATCGGAAGGGCTCCTTTCCAGCTGTGCTTTCTCCGATCACCAGCACGTGCAGAGAGCGGGGCCCGTGGGCACCCAGCTCGATTTTCTGCTCGATGTCCCCGGTGCGGGAGGGACCGGTGATCAAACATAGGGACCGTGGCGTGGAATCATTTGTCAGGGCGAAGGCATCTTCGAGCGTAACCCTGATGTCGTCGACTGAGATTACGGCAATGGCGTTTTCTGGAAGAAAGTGGTTGATCGTCGGATCGTCGGGAGCGGACGTATGGACGAGGCTTCCGGTTTCGGCAATGCCCGCACGGACAGGTACCACGGCGGTGGCATCATTGATGCCAACGATGCCCACACGGACCTCCAACATTCCTTTACTCGTCCATGGAATGTCGGAAAGCGCGGGCGAGACGACAGCGCGGGCCTCGAGGTTACGCGCGGCCAGGTGACGTGCGACCGCCTTGGGCACATCGTCCCTGCCGATGATGCGCTCGACTGTGGCCCCGGCGGTACGCAGGCGTTCGCAGAAGGCATCCACGTCACCGCGTGCCCTGGTTCGTTTGTACGACTTGCGCGCTTCGGGCTCAGGGGTGTTCTCGCGCCCTTTGCGAACTGCTGCGAGAATGCGCTCGCGTGCACCGCTCATCGTTCCCCCCTCCGCCAGGCGACTTGGAACGTCTCCCCTTCCGGGGCGGGAAGGTCGCGGGCAGCCGTCCAGCCGCCAGCGAGCGGAAGCTTGCGAAAATTCCCTTTTCTTCCCGCTGCCAGCGAGAGAAGGCGAGCTGTGATTCTGTTCGCCCAGTGGTAAAGACGCGGTCGTGCGGCGAGTTGTCCCCACACGGCAAGACCAATGCGGGCACGCATGCTTGAGCGTCCTGCTTCGAACTCACGGTTGCGCCAGTAGCGAAAGATCCGAGGAAGCGGGATTCGCATCGGGCAGACCTCTTCGCAACGTCCACACAGGCTCGTAGCATTGGGGAGATGACCACTCTTTTCCTCCCCGATTAATGCCGGCGTAAGAGCTGCTCCGATCGGTCCGGGATAGACCCAGCCGTAGGCGTGCCCACCGACGGCACCATAAACCGGGCAGTGGTTCATGCACGCTCCGCACCGGATGCATCGGAGCACGTCCTCGGCGGGAGTACCCAAGAGCGCAGAGCGACCATTGTCGAGGAGGATGACGTGGAATTCTTCCGGGCCTGAATTCTCTCCGAGGCGTCTTGGCCCGGTGGAAACGGTCGTGTAAGCGGACATGTCCTGCCCGGTCGCCGAGCGTGCGAGCACCCTGAGGATTTTCGCGACGTCATTGAGGCTAGGCACGATTTTCTCGATTGTGGCAAGAACGATGTGCATCTTGGGGAGGGTCTGCGTGAGATCGCCGTTTCCCTCGTTGGTCACGATGACCGAGGAGCCCGTCTCGGCAACCAGAAAATTCGCACCAGTAAGACCGGCATCCGCTTCGAGGAAGCGCTCGCGCAACACCGAACGGGCCTCGGCGACGAGATCGGCAGGTGTGGCCCGCGGCGGCGGCGGGGTGCCCGGCCGGTCGTGGTGGCGTCGGAACAGGTCCACGATTTGGCGCATCGTTTTGTGAATCGCCGGCACAATGATGTGGCTTGGTGATTCACGGGCAATCTGGACGATGTACTCACCCAAGTCGGTTTCGATCACATCGATTCCGTTTTCCTCGAGGAAGCGGTTGAGCTCGATCTCCTCGGCGACGAGGGTCTTACCCTTGGTCATGACGCGCACATCCCGGGAGCGCAGGAGGTTGAGGATGACGTTGCGGGCTTCGGCCGCCGTCTCGGCCCAATGAACCTCACCACCCTGCTCGTGCACGCGCTTCTCGAATCTCTCCAGGTGGATATCGAGCCGGGCAAGCGTGCGGGTTTTTGCATCAACTGCGGCCTCGCATGCTTCCTCGAAAGCGGGGAAGCGGCGCACGGCATCCGTGCGTCGGGCCTGGAAGCCCTGACGCAGGAGCTGGAGGGCCTCTTGGAGTTCCTCGTCGCCGATGGCGCGGCGGGCGGCGGCGGGAAAAGAGTTGACGAGGTTCGGGTCGGCCGTGCTCATGACTTGATCCCAATTGGAGGTCGATCGCCAAGATCTGCCAACACCTCGACGACGTGGCGACATTCGATCTGGTCTCCTTCGCGGGAAAGGCGGCCGGCGATGTTGAGAAGGCAGCCCAAGTCGCCTGCGAGCACCGTATCCGCACCGGTCGCCCGGATGGATGCAGTCTTGTCCGAAACCATCTTCGCCGAAATGTCGGGATACTTGACGCAGAAGGTTCCACCAAAACCGCAGCAGACCTCGGTGTCCTCCATTTCGACGAGATCGAGTCCCTCGATGCCGGCGAGAAGCTCACGGGGCTGGGAACGAATACCCATTTCGCGAAGCCCTGAGCAGGAATCGTGATAGGTGACCCGACGGGGGAAGTAAGCCTGAATCTCCTTCATTCCCGCCACGTCGACGAGGAAGGATACGAGCTCGTGGGTTCGCTCAGCGAGCGCGCGTACCGGGCCAGCGCGTACCGGATCATCAGCAAAGAGAGTGGGAAGGTGGTGGCGGAGCATGCCCGCACACGAGCCCGACGGAACAACTACGTAAGGAATCCCGTCGAACGCTTCCACAAGGTTCCATGCAACCGAGCGGGCAGTTTTCAGGTCGCCTGAATTATAGGCAGGCTGGCCACAACAGGTCTGTGCCGTCGGCACCACAACCTCGAAACCGGCGCGTTCAAGCAGTCGGACGGACGCGATTCCTACGGAAGGGCGAAACAGGTCGGCAAGGCAGGTAACGAATAGCCCTGCTCGCCGGTCCGGCGGAGAAACGTCAGTGTGCACGAAGGAGGAAGTAGTTCAGCCAGAAAGGCGTGCATCCGTCATACGGTAGAAGTAGCCAGTCCAGATTCCCTCGTTGAGAAGCTCGAAAGTGCCTTCCAGCACGATCGGCTCAATCTCCAGGGGAATGTCCTCGCTGGCCTCGACCTCGACGAATGTTTCTGGTCCCCCGGGGAGACAGAATGGGCAGGACGGGGATATCAGGCTGAGCAGTAGGCGGCGTCCAGAACTGTCGAGCGGGATGTTGAACCCGACCAATTTGACCTCGCTACCATCAAGGGCAATGAGCTCGTCCGGGAAGGTAGGCTGCATCTCGTCGAAGCGGGGATCGTAGCCAAGAGTGGCGGAGGCGAGCAGATCCCACGAGAGCACTCCCTCCACCTGGGGCAACGCTTGGGTGATGCCCTGTTCGAGGGCATCCTTGTAGTGGACCTTCCCGTCGTCAGGGGATGCCACGGTATCAGCGTCCTGGGCAAAAGCGGTGCCCACGAGCAGGGGGATGCAGAGCACTGCGGTTGAAAACATTCGCATCATCAGTCCTTTTTCTAGCCTCCGGACAGAGTACGGGGGATGTCCAGACGGAATGCCCGCACGGCGGACGGCAATGCAGCGGCGAGGCCAAGTGCCAAGACGCCCGCCACGAGCCACGCCTCCCCGCTTGCCCAGCTTGCGGAAACCACGACCTGCGTCGTTTCCCACAGCCAACGACCTGCAACCCAGGTAGCTGAGTGGGCAAGAACCAAGCCAGCGCCGACACCTGCCATCGACAATATAAGTCCTTCCAAGAGGATCTGCCAGAACAGGCGCAATCGCGTGGCACCGAGAACGCGCATCATCGCAAGGTCGGATCGCCGCTCTTCAAGTGCATGAAAGAGTGCAGCAAACACGCCGCCTGCGGCAGCCAGAACGAGAATCAGGGCGAAAACGCCGAGAATTTCGGCCCCGAAGCCAGCAAGGCGGAGAAGTCGCCCAATCTCCAAAGCGGGTCGTGCCGCCTGCACGGAAGTGTCCTTGTTGATCTCGCGGGGCAGCGAGGAAGCAGCGATCGGGGTTGAAAAATCGACGAGAACTGCGGTGATCTCCTCATCGTCACCGCCAGCAAAAAGATCGGTATTCCCTTGGGCGTGTTTGTCGTGTTTGTCGTGTTGTTCCTCACCTTCATCAGCAAGTTCATGAACGATGCGGACGGTTTCCACCGAGCAAAGAACCAAACGATCGAGAACCGTTCCCGTAGGCGTGAGAATTCCCACCACACGATAAGGGTGCGATTCGTGAACGTGACCTCCTCCTCCGACACCATGCTCACCAGAGAACCAATCCCCCGTTCTCAAACCAGTCCTGCTTGCCACAGCCGCACCCAGCGTCGCCTCAAGAGGCTCTTCCCACAATCGTCCCTCTGCAAGCGTGCTTCCGTACTTCCCCGCATAAGCATGAGTCGTTCCGACAATCCGGTAGCCACGGAACCCATCGCCGAGGGCTAGGGGGGTGAGGTTTTTCACCATCGGATGTCCATCCAGGAAATGGATGTCCGCAAGCCGGATGTTTCCGACAGGAACATCGACGTGAAATACCGATGACAGAACGAGCTGCATGGGGCTCCCCTTGGAACCGACAACCATGTCGACGACGTCGGCGTCCTTTCGGAGGCGTTCGTCGAATTGTTCGGACGCCATGAGAAGAAGCGCAATAGCGGCGGTTCCGAGCCCCAGCAGAATCACGTTAAGGGCTGCTGCGAGGGGACGGTGACGGATGTAGGCGAAGGCAAGCGGAAACGCGTTCATGACACGGCCTTCCCGTGGTCAAGAACCAGGTGCCGTTCGAAATGTTCGAGCACGCGTCCATCGTGGGTGGCGACGATGAGTGTCGCTTCCAATCGTTCCGCCTCGCTCGCGAGAAGGTCGACGACGGCACTTGCGTTGGCATCGTCAAGATTCGCTGTTGGCTCGTCGGCGAGCAGCACTTTCGGATCGGTCACGAGGGCACGGGCAATCGCTACACGCTGGGCCTCTCCCCCGCTCAGCTCGTGCGGCTTGCGCCCGCCCAGCCTGCCGATCCCGAGCCGTTCGAGAATCTGTCCGGTTTTCGTGCGGGAGTAGGACGTGCGGGCCAACTCACAGGCAAGTTGAAGATTCCCTTCGACGCTGAGAGCGGACACGAGATGCCGGCTCTGGAACACGACCGACATCACCCCGCCTCGGAAACGGTCCCTCTCCGTCGTAGAAAGTTTGGCCAAATCCTGACCGAGAATACAAACTGTTCCCGTCGAGGGGATAAGGAAGCCAGCGAGGAGGTGGAGAACGGTGGTTTTGCCGCAACCGGACGGGCCAAGAAGAAGCCATTTCTGACCTCGGTCGACCTGCCACTCGAGCTCCCGGATGACGTCTTCGCCGCTGTACCTGGCGGAAACCCGCTCAAGGGAGATGGCCGCAGCGCTCATGACGACTCCGTGCTTTCGTAATCGGGGAAGGGGTGGGCTTAGGAGCCCGGCATGGTTTCGTCGATCTTCGCTCGCAGAAAACGGAAGTCGGTCCAGGCTTCGCGCTTATGCAGAGGCTGACGCAGCAGGTACGCCGGGTGAAACATTGGCAACGCGGGGATGGGGGCTCCCAAAGATTCGGCCTGAAAATCATGCCATCTCCCCCGTAGCCTAGTGATGCCCTGTGAAGTTCCGAGCACAGTCTTGGCGGCGACAGCACCAAGAAGTGCGATCACGCGCGGCCTTACGAGTTCGATGTGCCGGTGCACGAAGGGAAGGCACACCGCCGTTTCGATGTCGGTCGGGCGACGGTTTCCCGGCGGTCGCCAGAAAACGATGTTGGTGATGTAGACGTTGGTCCGATCGCGTCCGATCGTAGCCAGCATGTTGTCCAGCAACTTGCCTGCCTTGCCAACAAAAGGCTTTCCGATGCGATCTTCTTCGGCTCCGGGGGCCTCACCGATGAACATGATTCCGGAACCGGGTTCACCATCGGCGAAGACGGTATTTTTTGCCGTGCGTTTGAGGCTGCATCCCTCGAAGGCCTCGATTTCAGCGCGCAGTCCGTCAAGCGTGGAAGCTACGGTCTGCGGGACGGACAGACGCGGCGGCGCGGATCTTGCAGCCGCCTGTGCCGGTGTCGGCTTTGCCCCAGGAGCCGGAGCGGGCCTCTCTTCCCTTCCCCGACGGTTTACGGAGGATGCAAGGAGTACTTCGTCTACGCCCAACTCCGCGTACCAGCCGAGCAGGGCAGCTTCGGGGGTGGCAGAGGTCACCGGCCTCCCGCTCAGATGGAGGCGAAGGGGATCGGACGCCCCTGGTTGTCTCGCACGAGATTGCCGGATTCGTCTTGGGCGGCGATGTAGCGACCTTGGCCGACCCACTTACCAAGGTACAGCACGGGTTTCACCGGCTTTCCGTCGTGGGTCTTTTCCTTGCGAGTCCGGTTCGCCCGGACGGCGGGATTATTCTTTGTGAGCGGCATGGACTCGTCCCCGTCTTTGGCGGGTTCCAAGGGCGCAGACTAGGGCTGTGTTCAGAGACGCAGACTAGGGCTGTGTTTCTGTCCGTCAAGGACGGGCGAAGTTTTGCATTTGTCTACAATATAATCATGAGCTTCGTGAAGGGAGGCAAGTAAGATGGCATGATCGTGCGTGCATTGTATCTGGCCCTGGCCACCTGTTTTGTTACCGGCATTTCCTGGGCGCAGGAGGACTCTTCGGTCGAATCTTCGCGGTTCGGTGCCTATCTCGGAGGGGTCATTGCCGCCGACAGAGGCGACATCGCCGCTGCCGCCAGGTTCTACGGCAACGTATTGGAGCGCGAGCAGAACGACCCACGCATTGCGTTCGCAGCGATGCAGGCCTTCGCCGAGTACGGTCAGATGGAGCGCGCCGTCGGGCTCGCCGATCGTCTTCTCCAAGAGGATCGTGGCGGACTTTCAGCCAGACTCGTGGCCCTTGCGGGGGCCGTGGCCGAGGGGCACTGGGAGTACGCCGGACGGATCCGTTCCCTGCTGCTCGCGGGCGATGTCTCATCGTCTTCGATGATTCTGGATGCCTTCCTCCTGCCGGCCCTGTCTGCCTGGATCGCCGCAGGTGCAGGCAATCCAGAAATAGGACTTCCCGCTTTGGAGGAACTTGCTCAGCGAGGATCGCTTGCGCCACTCCACGACTACCACGCAGGACTGATTCTTCGTTTGCGTCATGAAACCTCCCGCGCAGGGCTTCATTTCGCGAGGGCCGCGACGACGAGGGCACGCCCGGCCCGGGTAAGTCTTGCCATCGCCGCCCACTACCGGGAGACGGGCCGCAACGAGAAAGCAACCTCAATTCTTCACGAGATCAGCGTCACCAATCCCCGGTCGGGACTGGGACTCGCCATCGCGGAAGGAAACCTCACCCCGGAGGCACTCGCCCCCGGGATCACCGACGCCCGAAAGGGAATTGCCGAGGTGTTCCACGATGGTGCACGGATCCTGTTAAGAGATGGTTTTCACCGTCCCGCGTTTTTGCAGGTGCGGCTGGCGCTTTATCTCCGTCCCGATTTTCCCGCAGCTCAGCTTCTGCTCGGCCAAGTTCTTGAGGCAAGCGGTGCCACTAAGGAAGCAATCTCCGCGTTCCGCTCGGTGCCCGAACTGGCACCGGAGTCGTGGGATGCGGGCGTGCTGTTTGCCAACCTTCTTGCCGATCGCGGCCTGCTTGATGAGGGCGAGAGAGCGCTCCGTCAGCTTGCCGCCCGCCACGCCGGACGGACGGGGGCGCTGGACGCGCTGGGACGTATCCTCAGCAATGCCGGCCGCTACGAGGAATCTGTGGACGCCTTTACCGAAGCGATCGGGCGGGCGGGTGAGCCCGCACGCCAGGAGCACTGGCCTCTTTTCTACGGTCGAGCTTTCGCTCTCGACCAGTCCCGGCAGTGGCCGCGCGCCGAGCAGGATCTGCATCGCGCGCTCGAGCTCCAGCCCGGCCAACCACTTGTGCTCAATTACTTGGCGTATTCGTGGATCGAGAGAGGCGAGAGGCTCGAAACCGCCCGCAATATGGTTGAACAGGCGGCCGCACAGCGTCCCCGGAACGGAGCCATCATCGACAGTCTTGGATGGGCTCAGTACCACCTTGGCGAGTTCGACGCCGCCGTTGAAACACTCGAACGCGCGCTCGCCGTCCAACCCGGCGATCCGGTGATCATCGATCACTACGGGGATGCTCTGTGGCGATCGGGCCGACACATGGAAGCTCGTTTCCAATGGCGTATTCTCCTGCGCTCGAAGCCTGAGGAAGAGTTGGTCCGGGAGATCGAACGGAAGCTCGAGCACGGCCTGGATCCGCTTCCGCAGCCGGCGGAGGAGAAGGAGATCTGACGCTCCTTTCCTTCCTTGTCGAGAAAGCCCCGGCCAAGGTCAATCTTCACTTGCATGTTTTTGGACGCCGTGCCGACGGTCTCCACAAAATAGACACCCTGATCGCCTTTCTGGACGTGCACGACGAACTCCGCGCCGAGGCGGCGGATTCACTCTCGCTTCAAGTGACGGGACCGTTTGCCGATCTGGTCGCCGCCGCAGGCGGGGAGAACTTCGTCCTTCGGGCTGCGCGCGAACTGGCAAAATCCTCTGGAATCGCCGCGGGAGCCCGGTTTATCCTTGACAAGCAAGTCCCCCCAGGCGCGGGTCTGGGTGGCGGAACGGCGGACGGGGCCGCGGCAATCCGCCTTCTCTGCCAAATGTGGGGGCTTGATCTCAGCGGAGAACCTGCGCTTCGAACTGCACGGACACTCGGTGTCGACGGACCTGCGTGTCTTCTATCCCGGACGCTCATTGCCCGTGGCGTCGGCGACGAGATCTCCTCTCTCGAGCGCTCCATCGAAGGACATCTTCTTCTTGCGTATCCCAGGATCGAGCTTGCAACGGCCAAAGTCTATGCGACACACACGCTCACATGTTCATCTCCCGCCCCGCCGATCGACTGTGGTGGCCTTTCCGGCCACCTCTCGCGCACCCGAAACGATCTCGAGGAAACGGCTTTCCGGCTTGCCCCGTCGGCAAGGGAGGCCTTCGATTCTCTTGCAAATCTTTCGGGCGTTCAGGGCGTGCGCATGACGGGAAGCGGATCGGCCTCATTCGCGCTCATGGAAAGTGCGAAAGCCGCCGCAAGCGCGGCGAAACACTTGCGTCGTGACCACCCGACATGGTGGGTCATGCCGGCCCGAATCATCTCCTGATGGAAGATGTTGCCTAGGCTAAGTGGCGAAGGACTACGAGACGGCTCCGCCCGTGATTCCGTTCTTCGACGAGGTGGAAACCCACGGGCACGTTGAACGTCTCCTCGCGACTGGTTTCGGCGACGGCGCATGCCTCCTTGGCAAGCCAACCCGTCTCGGCGGCACGTTTCAAGGCGGGTGCGATCATCTCCTTTCCGTAGGGCGGATCAGCAAGACAGAGATCGTGAGGGCTCGCCTCGGAAGGAAGCCGAAGCACATCGCACCGGAGAATGCGTGCGCGATCTTCGATGCCAAGGGATGCAAGGTTTGTTTTGATCGCCTGGATGGCCCAAAGGTTGTTCTCTACAAAAGTTGCGATCGCCGCACCCCTCGACAACGCCTCGATACCGAGCGCGCCTGAACCTGCAAAAAGATCAAGAACACCCGCACCCGCAAGGGTCGTGTCCAGGCGCGGGGAGTGGACAAGAAGATCAAAAAGGGCTTTGCGAACGCGGACCGAGGTCGGGCGGACGGCTCGACCTGGGGGTACCTCAAGCCTACGGCCCCGGTGCTCGCCGCCAAGTACAACAAAGCCTGCTTTCATGGTATCTCCGCAAGCAACGACTGCCTCTTCCGGGGCGGAATTTCGCTCCATTCCCCGCAGTGAAGCATCCCCAGGCAGAAAGGTCCGTAGTGTGTGCGGATCAATCGGTTCACCCGCAGACCGACGTGGGTTAACACACGTCGGACTTCACGATTTTTTCCCTCATAGAGAGTGACACCGATCCAGGCGTTGCTTCCGTTCGTGCGTTCCACAGTCGCCAGGACGGGTCCGTAGTGGATGCCGTCGATCGTTACGCCGCCTTCGAGCCTTTTCAGGCGTTCGGGATCGACTTTTCCGTAGCAGCGGGCGCGATAGATCCGGGCCAGCCCCGTGGCAGGAAGCTCAAGGCGGCGTTTGAGAGCACCGTCGGTGGTAGCAAGAAGAAGTCCCTCAGAATCGATGTCAAGTCGTCCCACGGCGTGAGTAAGGGGGAGGTGTGAGGGTAAATGATCGAACACCGTCGGGCGGCCCTCGGGATCGGAATGGGTGGTGACCATGCCGCGGGGCTTGTGAAAGCGGAGCAGCCGGACCTCGGCCGGAGTAGGAAGTGGCTTGCCATCCACCAAGATGGCGTCTGTCTCTCTGACGACGAGGGCGGGAGAAGGAATGACAAATCCGTTGACCTCGACCCTTCCTGTTCCAATCCAGCGCTCGGCCTCGCGGCGCGAGCAGAGTCCCGCCCGGGCGATGCGGCGGGCGATTCGCTCGCCCTTCTCGGTCATGCGGTGCTGGCGGCGCAGACGAACGCGTTTGCGATAAGTCGGTCACCTTCTTGGAGGGAAAACTCGGGGTGCCACTGCACTCCGATGCAGAACTTGCATGAAGGTAATTCGATGCCCTCAATCACGCCATCCGGGGCGCGGGCGTTCACGACAACACCGCGTCCAGGTCTGTCCACGGCCTGATGATGGGCGCTGTTCACTTCTAGGCTGGGTTTGCCGACGATTTCGGCAAGCCGGGTACCGGGAAGAATTTCCACCTCGTGCCCGGGTTCGTTCCGCGGGTTAGGCTGTTCGTGCGCAAGTGCTTGTGACACTGAGTCGGGGATGTGTTGCACCAAGGTGCCGCCAAGGGCGACATTGAGAAGTTGTGCGCCTCCACAGACACCGAGAACAGGCATGTCGTGCTTGAGGGCCTTCCGAGTGAGAGCGAGTTCAAAGGAAGTCCTGCGGCCCTTAGTAACGACGCTTTCGTGACGTTCGTCTGCACCGAAGATCGAAGGATCCACGTCAAAGGCACCACCGGTCACTACGAGGCCGTCGATGCGGTCGAGAAATTCGTCCGGGATCGCAGGTCCGTGGGGTAGGGCTACGGGCAGTCCGCCGGCTGCGCCGACCCAATCGGCGTAGTTCTGCCGGATCGCGTACCAGGGAAATTTCGAGTAGCTGCCAGCCTCCTCACTGTCGAGCGTGAGGCCGATGAGAGGTCGGGAGGAGGACATGTCGAGGTGATAGACCTGCGTACAGAGCTGTTTAACGGCGTACCGGCTTTTGCTTCGCACCGCGACGGGTTTTGAAGGCACGCCTTGCGAGAGCAGCAAACGGGGAATTTTTGTCGACGGACGGGCGTGTGTTTGGGCGCTGTCGTCGAGGTTCGTTCCGGGTCCACAGCGTTTGTCCTTCCTGTTCGGAAAGTTTTCGGTGCCCGAGTCCAGCAATCAGGCTGTCGGCAAGTTCAACGGGAAGCCCTGTCGCCTCGGTTGCATCGAAAGCGAAGGCACCCATCCAGGAACGTCGTTTGATGGCGAAGACGACCTCTTCGAGGGCGGCGACACGGGCGGCGACACGGCCAATAACCAGAAAGCCCGCGGTAGCCCACTGGCGTGCCAGACGGTCACCCGCTTCGTGCCAGATACCTTTCGGGACGGGAGTAATTTTCACATTTGCATGAACCGAAACAAGGAGCCAGGAGAGACGACGGCGTTCGTTTTCAAGCATTGCCGGAACATGAATGCACGTGCGCCCAATGCGAATACCGAGACCGCGCAATTGTTGTTCAACATCTCGTGCGCCATTACCGAAATTCGTTTCCTCTTTCGTTCGTGCAAGAACGCCTGCCTCCTCCTGGAGTCTCCAGGCGATCCCACGGGCAGGACCTTCGAGTTCGGCACGGGCCGGGGCGAACAACGGGTCGAGGGTGATTCCGACGTGCCTGCGAAGCCATGTCTGCAGGCGATCTTCGACCGCTTTTCGGTCGTTTCCCACGAGCAGTCCCTCTTCATCAAGCACGGCCCGAGGACGCCACGGAGAATCTCCTGCAGCAAGGTGCGCTACGATCTCACACTCCCACAGGATCTGCCCCTTGTCGTTGAGAGAGAAGGAGCCATCGCCAGCGGCGGCAAGGGCGCGGGCGCGGGCGGACATTTCACCGGCGAGTGCTCGCCGAGCAGCACTTCGGACGGCACGGGCGTCGTCAGCGCCAGTCGCCTGATCGGAATGGAAGCAAAAACCTTGCAAAGTTCCCACGTACTCCCCCTCGACGCGCACTTCGCCATCGTGGCGCACGGCACTGAGAAGTTCCGAGGAGTCTTTCATCCTTCGGGAGAGTGTAGCCATCCGCTTGTCGACGAAGCGTTGCGCCAGGGCACAATGAAGGGCGTCCGAAAGCTTGTCCTCGACTTCACGTGTGCGTTCCTTGAGCGCGTCCGGATCTTCCACCCATATCTCCCGGTGAGAGACGTAACTCCATACACGGACATGCTCGAGCCGGGTCATCAAGGCATCGAGGTCCCCATCGAAGCGATTGAGGTGTTCGACAAGCCCAAGAGTCCAGGTCGCTGGGAGACGTTCCTTCTTGCCGGAGAGGGCAAGGAAGATCTTTGCAAGGAGTGCGATGTGCGTGTCGTCCCGATTAGTCCGGAAGTCGGGAATCGAGGCTACATCCCAGAGAAGCCGCACCCGGTCAGAAGAATCGGCGCGGCGGGCGACCTCTTCCTGCTGGACGAGCGCTCGCAGCGTGCGTTCGTCTTCCGCCTTGCGAACACGAACAAGCCAGGGATCAGACGGCGGTACCTCGAGGCTGGTGGCGAGTTTTTGATGCGAGGAAAAATCAAGATCCCGGCTCCTCCATGTCACACGCTGCAAAGATGCGAAGCGGTGCTCCTCGAGAGCTTCGACGATTCTGTCTTCGAAGGGCGGGCAATCTCCGGTGGTCCCGAAGGTGCCATCCTGGACATAGCGTCCCGCCCGTCCAGAAATTTGCCCAAGTTCAGCAGGGACGAGATCACGGGAAATGTGGCCGTCAAACTTGCGTCGGGCTGCGAACGCTACATGGGCGATGTCCATGTTGAGCCCCATGCCGATGGCATCAGTGGCGACGAGGTGATCTACTTCGCCTTCCTCGTACATCGCCACCTGCGCATTGCGGGTCTTGGGACTGAGGGCACCGAGAACGACCGCCGCTCCACCCCGTCGCCGGCGAACAAGTTCAGCAATCGAATAAACGTCCTGGATCGAGAAGGCGATAGTGGCCGAACGACGTGGCAGGCGGGTGAGCTTACTGTGGCCGGCATGGCGAAGCGTAGAGAGCCGTGGGCGGGTTTCGATCTCGATACCAGGAACGAGACGGCGCAGTAAGAGACGTGCGGTTTCGGAACCGAGGAACATGGTTTCCTGGCGCCCTCGGGCATGGAGCAGGCGATCGGTGAAGACATGCCCCCGCTCGGGATCGGCCGCGAGCTGGACCTCGTCGACAGCAAGGAACTCGACGGGAAGGTCGACAGGCATTGCCTCGACGGTGGCGGCAAAATATTTCGCGCTTTTCGGGACGATGCGCTCCTCTCCGGTGATGAGGGCCGCGGTGGCACGTCCGCGCTGTTCAACAATGCGATCGTAGATTTCCTGCGCCAGCAGGCGGAGGGGACAGCCAATGATTCCGCTTGCGTGTCCGAGCATGCGCTCGACCGCAAGCCGGGTCTTGCCGGTGTTAGTAGGTCCGAGGACTGCACGGATGCGAGCGTCGGAAGGCCGGTGGTCCATGCTGCACCATAGGGTCAGAGGATCTCACGTGTAGAGAGTAGTTCTAGCGGTTGCGATCTTGTCCGTAGGATGATTCTTTTCTTTCCGTCAGTATAATCTCGCACACATAAAATCGGCGTTGTTGCATGGAGCTAATCCGAATGATTCACCGGATGTTTTGGAGCAGAGGTTTTTGTGCACGGAACTAGATATCCTTAACTAACTAGATACCCCCAAATCTCCCCGTATACGTAATACGGGGGCAGCCGGGTGGTGGTGTTTTGGATTAGTTCCCCCTCAGAACCTCATATCAAAATCAACCTTGAGACCCCAAGCCTCACAGCCGCTTTGCCCGATGCCGTCATAGTTGCCGGAGAGCGACAGGTGGGGCCATCGGGTCCGGTCATGCTGATCCCGGGTGCAACCCGCGCCAGCCATCCTCCAGCCCGCTGTCCGCACCTATGAGGCCGCCACCCCTGCTGGCTTCGCATCGCTGTTTCATGAGAGCATTGCTGATCAAGCCTACAGCGCAGGCAACGCAATTACTAATCCAACTTTGCCCACGGCAATACTGAGTACCAATAGCTATATGCTGGCTTCTCCGTCTCCTGGATTATCCTTGTAATTTTACTAACCGCATACTGTCTGGTGTGCTGACAAAAGTTGGGACGTTTACTTCGGTCTACACCGCGACGAATGGGTACAGTGACACGGATTCACTGAGCTTTACAATTGAGGTGACCAACACCCCGGTGAGGTGTCCCGACCATTTCCGGTAACCTGATCGAGGGTCAGGAACTGACGGCGGACATCTCTGGAATTGCCGATGCCAACGGGCTTGCCACACCCACCTTCAGTTACCAATGGAAAGCGGGTGGCGTGAATATTACCGGCGCAGCTTTCCGCACCTGCACCCTGACTGCGGCCGAGATCGGCAAAGTGATCACTGTGACGGCCAGCTTCACCGATGGTGAGGCAATGCGTGAAGAACAGACCAGTGCCGCCACGGATATGGTGATCCCGGCCAATCCCCCCCCCGTAGCCAGTGCCGGTTCAAATTAAACCGTGCACGAGAGCATGACCGTCACCCTTGATGGCAGCCGCACCACAGATCCCGACGCTGGCGATACCCTGACCTACCTCTGGATCCAGATCAGCGGAACCACTGTTAACCTGAGTGACGCGTCTGCAATCTCCCCGACCTTTGCCGCCCCAATCCGCCAGACGGAGACTGACGGAGAGTTTGAGTTGACCGTGACCGATGCCGCGACAGCTGCCGAGGGAGAGGGGGCGCAAAGATAGGGTGATAATCTCGGTGAATACGGATAAATCCGTTCAAAAGACAGTTGATGCTATCCACCGGTTTATGGACACGCGCATCCGGCTCACTCTGGCCAACCAGCCCGATGTGTCAAGCCGGGTCAACCGGTTGCGAGGCGGCGTTGGATCAGAACAGTTGAGCTTTTCCACCGGCGAGATCACCAACCTCATGCCCGTTGACTTCAACCTGCGCAGCCTTGGCTCGGGGAACTACGATTTTGCCACAAGCCTTGATCAGGTCACCCGCGTCGCCGATCATCCGCAAGTGTCGCAGGGCGGAACAGCCACACATGAGAGCCGCCGCTTTGATGTCTGGGTTGAGGGCAGTTTCCACAAGTTCAGCGGCAATGCCGGTTCCAGCGGTAACTTTGCCATCGCCCATCTGGGGGCAGACTATCTGCTCTCCCCCGACCTGCTGGTGGACGGGGTGCTGCAATATGACCGCCTGAGCGACAGCAACGACAGCGACAACTCCAGAACCGAAGGCACAGGATGGATGGTTAGCCCTTATGTGACCGCACGGCTGCAGGAGAACTTCTATCTCGACACCCGTGTGGCCGGAGGTGGGTCCGACAATGATGTCATGGATGTCATGCCGCCGGGCTTCTATACCGACAGCTTCAGCTCGACCCGCTGGCTGGCAGACATCGGCCTCACCGGGGAGTTCACCCAGGGCAGGTGGACCATCCGGCCCAATGCTGGCCTGTCCTATCTGGCTGACAAGCAGGACGCCTATACCAACACTCTAGGCGACATCATTCCGAGCCGGACGGTCTCGCAAGGACAACTCAAGTTTGGTCCGACGATCTCGACGCAGTTTCTCGGGAGCAACGGCTGGCTCTATCAGCCCACGTTCACGTTCGATGCGATTTACAATCATGCCAACACCAGCGGGTGTGGCGGCCTCATAGGCGCGGATAGCGGGCTGGAGGATGGCTGGCGCGCGCGGGTTGCCCCCGGGATCAGCATGACCGGACCCGGTGGCACCCGCCTGTCGCTCTCCGGCAATTATGACGGCATCGGGCAAAGCGGCTATGAGGCCTGGGGTCTCAAGGTTGATTTTGATATGAAGTTCTGAGGGGGATACCTGTCCCCGTATACGGGGAACTTTTGGGGCTCTAGTTAGTTAAGGATAGCTAGGGGACGATCACCCCTTCTGAAAACCTCTAGTTAAACGCTTAACGAGGCTCTACGTTTACGTAGCTAGGGTGGTGCATCTGCCCCCTAGCTACGTGGGGACACCCCTATGGCCGCCAGTCACTCCGCCCAACCCCTGCCACCACAACCTGCCACCTATCAGGACGTGCTAGATGCCCCGCCCCACATGGTGGCCGAGATCATCAATGGCACACTGAACACACAGCCGAGGCCCGCCATGCCTCATGCGAGGGCCAGTTCTGCCATGGGCGGAAAGATCGCACCGCCTTTCGATTTTGGGGATGACGGTCCCGGCGGCTGGTGGATCATTGATGAACCTGAGCTACATCTGGGCGAGGATATCCTGGTGCCCGATCTGACTGGATGGCGCAGGGAAACCATGCCAAACTATCCCGATACGGCTTATTGCACCATCGCCCCCGACTGGGCGTGTGAAGTACTCTCCCCCTCAACCCGCAAGATTGACCTTCTGGAAAAGCGCCCGATCTATGCCCGCGAAGGCGTCGGGCACCTCTGGCTGGTGGACCCGATTGCAAAGGGGCTGGAAGCCTTCGAGTTGCGGGACGGCGAATGGGTGCTGATCGCGACCCTGAAAGATGATGATCCTGTCAGTGTGCGCCCCTTTGACGCCATCACCTTTTCGCTGGGTGATCTCTGGCCCTGAGCCGTCTGAAGTGCGCCACTCGGAAAGCCACTGTCAAGCAACATTGTGAAATGTTGCGGTAACGTGCTTAAGTCAAAAGCTAGTACTAATTTTTGGGATTTATATACTATTTTACCCAAATGGTGAATAGCTTCAATTATTTTTATTGTTTTTCTTTTTCGATCTTTCAATCGTTTCAAGTAATCCCAGTCCTTCTTCGGCGGCCCCTGCATGATCAACCGCGCCACGTTCTCCGGCGTGTCGGGGATTGGCTGAACAAGATTCCCTTTCTTCTCCGTCATCGCAGAATCTCTGGTACATCTTCAATGTGGAGTGCATAACTCTTTGGAGGTTTGGTGAATCGATATAGATCCTTCATCTTCTCGGCGGTGTAATACGGGCCGTCTACGATGGCGAGAAGGACTTCGCATTCTTCACTCCTACCATTGGAAAATGCCTTGAGCAGGTTCAGAACGGTTTCAAACTGGTTGTCTTGGTTGCCGCCTGACATTCGGGTGTATTTGTTGAGTGGCATAGAAAAGCTTGCCTTTGGTCTCCCACTTGAAGTCCAAAGACTTATGATCCGTCGGCACGCCTACCCGTATCTCTCCATCACCAGTGATACAATAGGCTCCCTTACCTGACTTGGGCCGTGTCTTAAATTTCTCTATACCTTCGGTGGGTTCTAGCCATTCGGCAGCAGCCTTCTCGTGTATTCCTTGCCGCATAGGGCCGCATAGGTGAAACAGCAAAGTGAGCTGCGAACATGCTGTCGGTCTTGATCTTGTCTCGGACACGATTTGAACAAAAGCCGAAGCGAGTGGCGAATGACTTAATGGGTGTCGCTAAATTCTTCTCGTTCGCCGCTTGTCTTTTCCGAACTTTACATGCGGTTCTCCATCCACAATTGTCTCTCGATTGCTTCATAATCGGGCGGGGACGTTATCTCAGGCATGTTGGATGATGCCGCGGGCTAGATCCCAGTCGCACCGACGGCGATACATGCCATCCTCGCGTAGGCCCCCTGAAGGGTGTCATGAGCACGTCGCAAGTTTGGTTGCGGAAGTTAGTTAGCGCGTTGTTCCATTTGGTAATCTCGGCCCCCCTCCTCCAGGGACTGCCAACCGGGTGATGCTCCGGCATGATTCGTTGACCCCATATCCCCTCAGCTCTGAGGGATCGCAGAATCGAATAGACGCTGACTTAGTGTTGTCGAGCGCGAGCAGCCCCACATTCCCGTCGGGTGCGTTGAACCGGACAGCCTGCCCATTTGGGTCGGAATGCGGGCGAAGGCTTTCTATATCGGAAAGCCAGCCGACCTTTTTCTGCCCCGACCAGACAACAGCATCCTGTATCTTAAACGGAGCGAACACGGCAAGGCCCACTGGGTGCGCAGTGTCTGCGAACATTGTGCGGGTTAAGGACACGAAATCCTGCAAGCGAGACCGAAACAGACTGGCCCGCAGAAACGATTCGGGCACAAGCGCAGCCACCCAATTACAGTTGGCAAGGCAATTCTCCAGCGCAAGAGCGTAGATGTCCTGATACTCGCAAGAAGGGAAGGTCATGCCCATTCTTGAATGCGGCATTGCGAGCCAGCCAAGGAGGATTGGTAACGCAAACGTCATATCCTTGTGGGAAGTCTGCCAGCGTATCCCGCTCGTGAACATCAGATGTAGCGGGCAGGATGTCGAACGATTCAAAGTCTCGGCAAAGGCCCATATCCTCTAGGTGATGGATCAGGCCGTTGGCCCCTGCAAACGACTCCAAGACCGGACGGTGCGGTAGTTGCGCCTTCTCCGCCCACTTCCTAAACGCTCGATGTCGGAACGGGTTTCCGGCAGTGTAGAACCGCCCATCCTGTCTTTTCCTGCTCATGCGACTAGACGCCTGTAACGCAAGCCCTCCCCGCTCAATCCTTCGGCCATTGCTCGCATCTGGGAAAGCGTCTCGGCTGGCCGATCGTTATGCCGTCCGGCAAACTCGTCCACGTAGCGTTGAAGATGCTTTGCGCTGAGATGGTGAGGTGCCAGTGTAGCCCCGCTTCAAAGAGGGACCAGAACGACCCGATGCCATTCGTGTGTGCCTGCATGCGGACGTACTTCCCCAGTGCTGTGCAGAACACTCTCATGCGAGCGGGGTAGCCCACGGTATGCCGCCGCGTCGTCGGTGTAAATTGTTGCATTTGTTGCATTCTTCACGGTGCTAGCCTTGACAAATCCTGGCAGTGTCCCCTGGCCAGCTCCCTTCACGACCTTGGCGCGAACCTTGCCGGTGGCACGTTCCTTGGCTCCAGCAGCAGCGGTCTTTCCGACGGCTCCGCGACCAGCGCGAAGCTTCTTGCGAGCGTGCTTGTTCTTCTCCAGCCCTCCCACATAGGTCTCATCCACCTCGGCAGGGCCCGCGAACGTAGCTGTTTTTCCCTTCCATGTCTCGCGGATTCGGTGGGCGAGATGCCATGCCGTCTTCTGAGTCACGTTCAAGTCCTGATGTGGTTTCATGCTGGACACTCCCTTGAGGCTGGTGGTCAGCAGATAAATTTCCACGGCCCACACTTGGAAGCCACAGCTTCGAACTGTGCATGAGGCTGTCCGTCTTCACCGAGAAGTCCCTCCGACAGTCTCGACAGCGATAGGGTTGAGGCTTGCGGGTCTTGCGTTCCTGAACGTTGCGCGATCCGCACTCCGGGCAGCGAGCGCCATCGGGCCATCGGGTCTTGACGAACCACGCTTCTGCAGTCTCGTCATCCGGGAATATTTGAATCACCTAATCAAGAACAAGCCCTTTCGGAAGTGTTTGCCAGGTGCTTTTTGTGTCATTCTAAACTCTTGATTTATTAGGAAGTATTTTACCCACGGCTCTATATATTTCAAGGGTTATTCACCATTTGGGTGAAATAGTGTATAAGCCCCAAAATTAAACGTTGCACAAGCCGTCGAATTTGATAGGTTCACGGACAAAGTAAAAACCGCACTGAGGAGCAAGGGACCTTCATGGCCATCTCAAAATATTATCCGGCGGTACCCCGTTTTTTTGGGGCGGCCTTCAGCGCCGCCGCGCGGTTCTGCGCACTGGCGCTCCTCTCCTTGATGATCTCGGGAACAGCGGCCAGTGCGCAGAGTGTTACGATTACTCCGGCCGGAACCGGGCCCGCAAATGTCCGTACGTTTGATGCGGGAGGGTCCCTGACTCTCAACGCTGTTTCAATCTCCGGCCTTACTGCCCCCTTCGAATACAGATGGCAAACTCCCAACGCTGCGGGTACCCCGGCAGGGATTACCTTTTCCGCTACGAACGGGCCAACTTTGACCATCACTGCGAGCCCCTCAGTGCTAGATAGCACTACGTTTAGCATTCGCCTTGAGGTCTCTGGGAGCACTTCTGCCGGACCGGCTATCAACTCCGCGTCGATAACTGTTCGCAACCACAATGAGGAGCCCACCGCTAACGCCGGGGATAATCAGAGGGTCGGCAAGGGCGCCTTTGTCACGCTGGATGGCACTGGCAGTGACGATCCTGACGGCGGTAATTCGGACCTAAGTTACTTCTGGGAACAGACTGCCGGCCCCGATGTGACTTTAAGCAGTTCGACAGCAGCACAGCCAACATTCACCATTCCGAACCTGATACCACTGCCACCTAGCCCGGCTTCGGTGACGTTCAACTTGCGCGTTCGTGACGTAGCGTGGCCGGCCACCGACGAGGACAATGATGAAGTCCGCATCCTTATCAGACCGCTGTTTCGGACAACCATTGATGATCTGAACTACGACGCGGGCAATGTAATTGATGATCTGATTTTGCCCACGGCACTGACGGCTACAGGGGTTACCAATGCCTATACGCTCGGTTCTGAGCCTTCTGGACTGTCCTTTAATGCGTCTAACCGCACATTGTCTGGTACGCCGACAGAAACCATGAGAACCCGGACGTTTAACTTGACCTACACCGCGACGAATGGGGACGGAGACACGGATTCACTGCCCTTTAGCATTACCGTGACCAACGCCGAGGCGACCGGTGCCCCGACCATCTCCGGCGACCCGACCGAGAATCAGGTTCTGACGGCGACGGCGAACACCAATATTATTAACGATGCCAATAGGTTCGAGGTCATCAGCGAAGGTGTCCCCCCCGAGTTCACCTACCAATGGCAGGCGGATGGCGCCGATATTTCCGGCGCGACCTCCAGCACCTACACCCTGACGACGGCCGAGATCGGCAAAGCGATCACCGTGACGGCCAGCTTCATCGATGGCGGTGGCAGGCAGGAAAGCCGAACCAGTGCCGCCACGGCGGCGGTGCGCGCGGCCAATGAACCCCCCATGGCCAGTGCCGGTTCAAATCAAACCGTGGACGAGGGCGCTACCGTAATCCTTGACGGCAGCGGCACCACAGACCCGGACATCGCCACGGGCGACACACTGACCTATTCGTGGGCACAGACCAGCGGAACCACTGTCACCCTGAATGACACGTCTGCGATCTCCCCGACCTTCACCGCGCCGGTCCGCCAGACGATGACTGACGGAGGACTGGCGTTCACTCTGACCGTGACCGATTCAGAAAATGAAACTTCCACCGCCACGGTGACCATCTCCGTGACGAACCTGCCGCCCACCGCTGGCGCCACCGTCGTCGGGGGCACGGTCGTGAACGAGGGCGAGGAAGTCACCCTTGACGGCAGCGGCAGTTCCGGTCTTCCCGGTGACGGGCGAACCTACGCATGGACCCAGACCAGCGGCACGGATGTCACCCTGAACGACGCCACGGCAATCTCCCCGACCTTCACTGCGCCAGTGCGCCTGACGGCGGATGACGAAGAGTTGGTGTTCTCCCTGACCGTGAGAGATGCGGCAGGCGGGTCTAACACCGTCACGGTGACCATCTCCGTGACGAACCTGCCCCCCGAGGCCAAGGCCGGAGAGCCTCAGACCGTGGACGAGGGCGAGGAAGTCACCCTTGACGGCAGCGGCAGTTCCGGTCTTCCCGGTGACGGGCGAACCTACGCATGGGCCCAGACCGGTGGAACCCCTGTCACCCTGACCGGAGCGGACACCGTCACCGCCACCTTCATCGCGCCGGTCCGCCGGACGGCGGATGACGGAGAGTTTGAGTTCACCCTGACCGTGAGAGATGCGGCAGGGGCGGAGAACACCGATACCGTGGCCATCTCGGTGAGTACGGACGCCTCGGTTCAAAAGACGGTTGAGACGATCAACCGTTTTATGGAGACGCGGACCCGTCTCATTCTGGCCAACCAGCCGGATGCGTCGCGCCGGATCGACCGGTTGCGAAGCGGCGTTGGCCCGGAACAGTTGAGCTTCGCCACCGGTGAGATCAACAAGCTCATGCCGGTTGACTTCAACCTGCGCGACCTTGGCTCGGGGAACTACGATTTCGCCACCAGCCTGGATCAGGTCACTCGCGCCGCCGCTCACCTGCAGGTGGCGCAGGAGGGGGGGGGGAGCCATGAGCGTCGCCGCTTTGATGTTTGGGTTGAGGGCAGTTTCCACGAGTACAACGGTGCTGCAGGCTCTGAAGGTGATTTTGGCATTGCCCATCTGGGGATTGACTATCTGTTCTCACCGGACCTGCTGGTGGGCGCAGTGCTGCAATATGACCGCCTGAGCGACAACAGCGACGGCGAAGACACCAGAACCGAAGGCACGGGTTGGATGGCCGGGCCTTATGTGACCGCGCGGTTGCAAGAAAACCTCTATCTCGACGTCCATGTGGCCGAGGGCAAGTCCGACAATGATGTCACGGCGACGGGCTCCTATACCGACAACTTCAAATCAACCCGCTGGCTGGCCGACGTCAGCCTGTCGGGGGTGTTCACCCATGATCAATGGACCCTCCGGCCCAATGCCGCCCTGTCCTGGTTGGAAGACGAACAGGAAGCCTATACCAGTACGCTGGGCGACACGGTTCCGAGCCAGACAATCTCGCAAAGACAATTCCGGTTTGGCCCGACGATCTCAAGGCGGTTCCTGAGCGACAATGGCTGGCACTATGAGCCTACGTTCACGCTGGATGCGATCTACAACCATGCAAACGCCCGTGGCGTCACCTTGACCACCGCCGGGCAAGAGGAAAATGGCTGGCGAGCGCGGGTCAAGCCTGGGATCAGCATGACCAGCCCCGATGGCGCCCGGTTGTCTCTCACTGGAACGTATGACGGCATCGGGCAAAGCGACTTTGAAGCCTGGGGCCTGGGGCTTAACCTGGATGTGAAGTTCTGAACCGCGGCATCCCACCAGGTTTCCAGGGTTAACGCCAAACAAAGGGGATTATATCGAATAGTGCCCAAAGTCCCGGAGCGCGCATCAGTGCCACGAGTCCCACCAGGCCCACGTCGCCAGCACGCAGACCGCGACGAACAGCACTATCAGGACGGTGAAGGCAAGCCTGTCGAGTAGCGCGACCACGGGCTATTCCGGCTGGTCAACCCAACTCACGTTCACCGGCCGCGTCACGCCCCTGGCAAGGTCTTCCGGCGTGGTTCCCTCGGGAAACTCCAAAGGTTCCTCCATCTCTGCCTTAGTGGGCTGGTAGTAGCTGTTGACCAGCGTTACAACCGGCTTGCGCTTGTCGCTCATGGTGATTCTCCCGGTTGGCGGCGATAATGGCCGCTATGTCACGCGATCCGCACAGGTTCGAGTTTGATCTCGATAGAGGGATCAGAGTACAGGTTGTCGAGAAGTTGGAAGCCAGCCCATTGTTCCAACCCGCACGCGGAGTCGCGCCCACAGAAAGCGGCATCTATGCGCTCTACTTCCACGGCCGGCTGGTGTACGTAGGCAAATCGTCCGCCACGACGACCAAGAGTCGCCGGACCCTCCGGCAGCGGCTGAATGAGCATGTCGGCAAGATCGAGAAGCGGAAGAACATCAGTCTCGCTGATATCGGCTGCCGCTACCTGACATTCGCCAGCGATTGGTGGGTATCCGCTGCCGAGTACGCGCTGATGGCTCACTACGAGTCCGAATGGAACCACAGCGGATTCGGCAGTAAGACGCCCGGAAGCGGCCGCCCAGGCACCCATCGGACTAACCAATGGGACGCGCTCTTTACCGCCGAAGCAGTGACAGACGAACGCTTGCGCTCGCTGTATTTGCCGTTCCTGCACACGATCCAGAAACAGTGACGCTTGCGGGCGTGATGTGCATTCTGCCACTTGGTAGACAGCATCGGCCCGTTCCGAACCTTCACGACCAGGTCGCAGACTGTGAACCCCGCATCCTCCGCCATGCTCATAAAGTCGCAGTGAGCTCACCGCTGACGATGGTTGTTCACGGTGTCTGTGATTTTCGCTAGCAGCAGGCCATCCGGCATCAGTACCCGCTTCGCCTGTTGCAGAAACGGCGGGTAGAGGTAGCTGAGACTCCATCCGTGCTCTTTCCCGCACGGCACCGTCGCGCGGCAACTATTCGATATAATCCCCTAAAAATATTCCAGGCGAACATTGCTAGGGTGGGGGAATTTCCGGTGGAGTTGATCAATGTTTCACGTGAAACATTGATCAACCTAGGTTTTAAGCAAAAACAGGCCCACAATCGTCGTCGTGTTTCACGTGAAACACAAAACGGCCTGAAATCAGACTTTAGAGGATTTTTGTCCTCGAAAGATTTTACCATTCCGCATATGTGCCACGAGTGCCGTGAGTGCTGTGGGTGTCACACCGGGAAGACGTGCCGCAGCAGCAAGGGTAAGGGGACGGGCGTCCCGCAAGGCCGTTCGTGCCTCGCCAGACAGACCTCTCACACGCTCGTAATCAAGTGAACGCGGGATTTCCACAGCCACATCCCGACGATAGGAGCGAATATCTTCATCTTGGCGTGCGCGGTACGCAGAATACAGGGCATCTGTCTCCAAAATTTCCCGAGTCTTAGAATCCAGAGATCGTAATTCCGGCCAAATCGCTGCAAGTCGCTCCACAGTCATGCCTGGATGGGAAAGAAGAGATGCCGCCGTGCGACGCACCCCGTCGCTTGATACCTTAATTCCATACGCACGGACTTGGGAAGGCGTTGCAGAAAACTTGTCAAGAAGAGTTCGCCCTTGTTTAAGCTTTCGAAGTTTCCTGCAAAATGCCCGGGCCCTGTCCGACCCCACGATTCCATGACGAACTCCCCGTGAAGTAAGACGCTGGTCAGCGTTATCCACCCGAAGCCGTAATCTGTATTCAGAGCGAGACGTGAGCATTCGGTAGGGCTCCGGCGCGCCTCGAGTCGTGAGGTCGTCTATCATCACGCCCATATACGCATCCGCTCGGTCAACAACAAAGGGCTCATTTCCGCCTGCTTTCCCAGCAGCGTTGACACCAGCGATCAGGCCCTGGGCGGCCGCCTCCTCGTAACCCGTCGTGCCATTGATCTGGCCTGCAAGGAAAAGTCCCTCAATCCGAGCCGTTTCCAGGACAGGAGAAAGCTCTCTCGGGTCAACATAATCGTATTCGATAGCGTAGCCAGGTCGCAAGATACTCGTGTTCTCCAGTCCTGAAATGCAGGAGATCATCTCGCGCTGAACTTCCTCCGGGAGCGAGGTCGATATCCCGTTCGGGTAGACCACGTGGTCATCAAGACTCTCGGGCTCAAGGAAGATTTGGTGTTGGGGGCGTGAGGCAAAGCGCACAACCTTATCCTCGATGGAGGGACAATAGCGAGGGCCCTTTCCTTTAATTTTTCCTGAATGCATTGGTGTGCGGTGCAAATTTGCCCTCACCAGCTCGTGCATGTCTGCATTCGTCCATGTGATGTGGCACGGCACCTGCGCAGATATCACCTGTTCTGTTATCAGCGAAAGAGGCTCAGGCGGATCGTCTCCCTCCTGCACTTCCAAGGCTTTCCACTCGATGGTTCGCCCGTCGAGGCGTGGGGGTGTTCCTGTTTTGAGCCGATCCATCCGGAAGCCCACACCTTCGAACGTCTTCGCAAGCCCCGTCGATGGTTTTTCACCAATCCGCCCTGCCGGCATCCGCTTTTCACCGATGTGGATCATTCCCCGAAGAAACGTTCCCGTCGCGATCACGATCGCCCCAGCGCGGATGACGCTGCCGTCTCCTAGCACCACCCCCTCTGCCCGTAAGCCCGAACCAAGAACAATATCTTCTACAGAAATTTCTTTAATATCAATGAGTTGTATTTCTAAAAGCAAATCCTGCATCGCGATCTTGTAAAGGGCTCTGTCTGCTTGGCAGCGTGGACCCCGAACCGCAGGACCGCGGCTACGGTTCAGCACCCGAAATTGAATTCCGGCTTTGTCCGCAGCTTTCGCAATCAATCCATCGAGAGCATCCACTTCTCGCACAAGGTGCCCTTTGCCAACCCCCCCAAAGGCCGGATTACATGACATCGTGCCGATGGTTGCGAATTTGTGCGTGGCAAGAAGGGTGTGTGCGCCTGCACGCGCAGATGCAGCTGCTGCCTCGCAACCTGCGTGACCACCCCCCACCACGATCACGTCATATCGAGAGTCTGTGGACCGGAAATTTCCCATTGCCCCTCCAAGGAATGGAATTCAACCGAGAGAAACTACCAACCCTCCGTCAAATTCGTCAGAGCCTGCCTATTTCCCGATGCAGAAGCTTGCAAACACCCGATCGAGCACTTCTTCGACATCCACCCTTCCAGTAATCCGTCCGAGTGCCTCAACCGCCGCACGCAACTCTTCAGCAACCAGTTCGGCCGTACCAGTACCGGCGGCACTCTCAAGCGCATCCGCTGTCGCGATGAGCGCATCCCTGTGGCGAGCACGCGTAAGCGACAATCCCGCTTCGGGATTTCCGACACCTGTAGCAATCACCTCCTGCACCCGGTCGATCAACACATCAATCCCCTCGCCGGTCTTACACGAGACCAACAGATCTTCTCCATGCGCGTCTGCAACCCCATCGTCCAAGTCGGACTTGTTCCAGACACACAAACTCCGTTCTGCCCAGTCGGGCAACTCTGGGAGAATTCCTGTCTCCAGATCTCCGACCACGAGGCAAAGGTCAGCTGAGCGCCCCCAGTCATGGGCACGCCGGATTCCCTCCTGCTCGATTTCGTCATCAGATTCACGAAGTCCCGCAGTGTCCGCAATCGTCACCGGCCACCCGTCCAAGTCGAGGCGCGTCTCGACCACGTCCCGGGTCGTGCCGGCTTGGTTCGAGACGATGGCGACGTCCCGTCGCGCGAGAAGGTTCACAAGGCTTGATTTTCCTGCATTGGGAGGCCCCAAAACCGCAACCCGAAACCCTTCCCGGAGACGTTCTCCCCGGCGACCGTCGTCAAGGTGCTTCCGGATTTCTCGAGCTAATGCGAGCAGAGTAGGGGCATCGCTCGGTTCCGTGCCCACATCAGCCTCGTCAATAAAATCGAGCGAGGCCTCCGCACAGACAAGCGCATCCAGCGCACGCTCACGCCATCCGTCATAACGCGCGCTTTGTTCCCCCTCCATCTGTCTCACGGCCTGGATCCGTTGGAAGCGGGTCTCGGCCGCGACCAGATCGGCGATCCCCTCCGCCTGAATGAGGTCTATCTTCCCGTTCGCGAACGCACGCTGCGAAAACTCTCCCCGCTCCGCCGGACGTACTTGGGGATGCGCACAAAGCGCTTCGATAACCTCGTCGATAACGGCCCTGCTTCCGTGGAGATGAAGTTCGCCCACATCCTCTCCGGTGAAGCTCTCAGGACCGGGAAAGAATACGGCGAGCCCGTCGTCGAGCGGAGTGCCATCACCGTTTCGGATTCTTGCCCGGACCATCCGCCTGGCGGGAAAGGGGACGTCCACGAGGAGGGTCATCGTCTCTTTTGCGAGAGATCCCGAGATGCGCACGACAGCAACGCCCGCCGGCGGAAGCCCGCTTGCCAGGGCAACGATCGTATCACTAGCGGGCATGGGCCTATTCCTAGCCCTCACGGGGCGGAAGAAACAGTCTTTCCACTGGCTTGCCGTTCTTCACATGCGATTCGAGAACCTCATCCACGTCTTTTGTCGTTCGGCACGAGTACCAGATGGCATCAGGATAGACGACCATCACCGGGCCCAGCTCACACCGGTCAAGACACCCGGAGGCATTTATACGCACGTCGCCAAGCTTCATTTCCTTCGCCCGCGCCTTCATGTAGTTGCGCAGTCTGGCACCTTCGCGGTCGTGACAACACCCGCGTTCGTGTCCAGGTGTTCGAATGTTGGTGCAGCAAAACACGTGCGCGCGATAGTAGGGTTGCATCCTCGCCTTCTCCACGATCCATCCCAGGGGCGTGACTCACCGGTTCGTCTTATACCCGCTCGGAGCGAATTCCGGGAAAGCCGAACGGCTGCACACCTCCTACTCCATAATAAAAGCCGAGCTGCAAAACCCGGAAACCTTCTGGAGACCCGCATGAACCGCCTCGGCGACGAGACAAGTCCCTATCTCCTCCAGCACAAGGACAACCCCGTCCATTGGTGGCCCTGGTGCGACGAGGCCTTCGAAGTGGCTGCCCGGGAAAGAAAGCCCGTCCTTCTCTCCATCGGCTACGCCGCCTGCCATTGGTGCCACGTGATGGCACACGAATCCTTCGAAAACCCTGAGACCGCCGAACTCATGAACCGGCTCTTCGTCAACATCAAGGTTGACCGTGAGGAGCGTCCCGACGTGGATCACGTCTACATGTCTTCGCTCCATTCGCTTGGCCAGCACGGTGGCTGGCCACTCACCATGTTCCTCGATCCTAACCGCAAACCCTTCTGGGGCGGCACCTATTTCCCGCCTGAAACGCGGCACGGACACCCAGGCTTTCCCGATGTCCTGAGAGCGGTCAGCGATACCTTTTTTTCCGATCCGGCGCGGATTCGCGCCAACGCCGAGGCAATCGAAAAGAGCCTGAGCGGACTCGGCGCTGCACAGCCGGGCGAAGCTCCCGATCAGGAATTCCTCGACGCGGCCGCTACGCGCATCGGTGAGGCGATTGATCCCACTCGGGGAGGTTTCTTCGGTGCGCCGAAATTCCCGAACTGCCCGTCTCTTGATTTTCTCTGGCGACGGAAGGGCCGCTCAGATGCAGGTCCTGCATCCGAGCGCGTCATCGCCACGCTTAATGGCATGTCCGAAGGGGGGATTTACGACCACATCGGCGGCGGTATCGCGCGTTACTCGGTGGATGATCGCTGGCTCGTCCCGCATTTCGAAAAAATGCTTTACGACAATGCCCAGTACGTGCGCCTGCTTGCGCGTGTCTGGAGAAGCGAACCTGAGCCGCTATACCGGGCGCGAATGGACGAGACCATCTCTTGGATGCTGCGCGAGATGCGCATGGATGGAGGCGGCTTCGCAAGCTCTCTTGACGCCGACAGCGAAGGTACAGAGGGGCGTTATTACGTGTGGTCTGCGGACCAGATCGACGAGACCCTGGGAACGGACGCAGGAGTTTTCCGAGAAGCGTACGGAATTTCCGAGCAGGGAAACTGGGAAGGGAGCAACATCCCCAACCGCCTTGATGCCGCCCCTTTTGACAAAAAGGAAGATGCCCGTCTCCGTCCACTCCGGGATGTACTGCTCTCCCGAAGGGACGCGCGTGTCCGCCCCGGATTCGATGACAAAGTGCTCGCCGACTGGAACGGCCTTGCCATCGCGGCACTCGCCGAGGCAGGAGGCAGCTGCGATGAAGAAAACTGGGTGGACGCAGCGGAGCAAGCTTTCTGGTTCATCGTCTCGAAAATGACAGAGGGCGGGCGCTTCTTCCATTCCTGGCGCGACGGACGGGCCCGCCACAAGGGAATGCTCGACGATTATGTTTTCATGGCGGATGCAAGCCTTGCCCTCCATGACGCCGGCCGCACCGCGGGAACCCTCGACCATGCCATCGAATGGATGGAGATTCTCGATAAACACTTTTCCACCGGCGACGGAGGCTACTGGCGTACCGCCGATGATGGCGAAGCGTTGGTGGCCCGCTCCCGTGCGGGCACGGACGACGCCACTCCCGCCGGTGGCGGAGTGGCGGCCGAGGTACAAGCTCGGCTGTGGCTTCTCACTGGCGAGGACCGTTGGCGTGAATCTGCTGAGCACATTATTGGTTCCTTCATGGGAGCTGTCCGGCGAGCGCCCATCGCCTTTCCCTCCGTGCTATCAGCCGCCGATACCTTGCGCAGTGCCGTGCAGGTGGCGATTGTGCCGGGTGGTGACGGAGACGGTGCACGCACCCTTGCCCGCACGGCTCGCATGGACTCTCCAATCGGATGTGTCATTCGGATTCTTGAGGAAGGGGAAACGTTTCCTCTCTCACCACACAACGAAAAAGCAAAAGGTGCGCAAGCCTATGTGTGCCGGGAAAGATCTTGCTCCCTACCGGTGCACGAGCCCGAGCAACTCCGTAGGCTACTCGCAAATCCTCACACCTCGGAACTTGCGAAAACCTTGGAAAACGGTTCGATTCTCAGCTAGGGTGCGAACCGGCACTCCCGGAGCGATTGATGCCCTCCCACTATTTCGAGATTCCCTCACGCGAGGGCGATCCGTTTCTCGTCTACTTCACCGCACCGCCTGGCAAAGTGTCACCGGGGGTCGTGGTCATCCAGGAAATTTTTGGAATCAACCCGGCGATGCGCGCCATTGCCGAGCGGCTTTGTTCGTTCGGGTTCGCGGTAGCGATCCCCGACCTTTTCTGGCGACAGGAGCCCGCCGTCGAGATCACCGACACAACCAAGGAAGAAATGTCCCGAGCCTTCGAACTCTACGAGGGCTTCGACGAGAACAAGGGCCTTGAGGACATCGCCATCACGCTTCGCTGGCTCCGGGAGCGTGACGAGTGCACCGGAACCTCTTCCACGCTGGGCTTCTGTCTCGGCGGAAAACTTTCTTATCTCGCCGCCTGTCATCTCGATATCGAATGCGCTGTCGGTTACTACGGCGTCGGGATCGAGGATGCCCTCGATCAGGCTCGGGCCATTCGCGGGCCCCTGCTGTTGCATGTCGCAGGCCAGGACAAATTCTGCCCGCCCGAGGCGCAGAAGGTCATCCGCGAGACACTCGATGGCCACGCCAGGGTAGAAATCGCCGATTACCCGGCTTGCGAGCACGCGTTTGCTCGACCCGGCGGCGAACATTTCAACCAAGAGGCAGCACTGGCGGCCGAGAAGCTCACACTTACGCATCTCTCCCGCTATCTCCTCCCCAATCCACCACCCAACGCTATCCCCCAAACGGAGGAAGAATCATGACAAACATGGCCGTGCGGATGCACGAAACAGGAGGACCTGAAGTTTTGAAATGGGAGGAATCTCCCATTGGCGATCTCAAGGAAGGAGAAATCCTTGTCCGCCACACGGCAGTAGGCTTAAACTACATCGACACCTACATGCGTTCCGGCATGTACCCTCTTCCGGACCTGCCTTGCCCGATCGGGCTTGAAGGGGCAGGTGTCGTCGAAGACGTCTCTGATGGCGTCGCGGAGGTGAAGAAGGGTGATCGCATTGCCTACGCTGCACCTCCTGTTGGTGCCTACAGCCAGGCTCGCCGCATGCCCGTGGGCCGCGTGGTCAAGGTTCCCGATTCGGTGAGCGACGAGGAAGCGGCCGCAATGATGCTCAAGGGCATGACGGTCGAGTACCTCGTCCAGCGCACTTTCAAGGTCGAACCCGGTATGACCGTGCTTTTCCATGCCGCCGCCGGAGGTGTGGGTCTCATCGCCTGTCAATGGCTCAACGCCATCGGTGCAACCGTGATTGGCACCGTCGGAACTGAGGAGAAGGCCGACCTCGCCAAGGCGCACGGCTGCCACCACCCGATTCTTTACACCTCAGACAATTGGGTGGATCGCGTGATGGAAATCACCGACGGTAAGGGTGTCCCTGTCGTATACGACAGTGTCGGCAAATCCACCTTCGAAAAATCGATCGAGTGTCTTGCCATGCATGGTACGGTCGCACTTTTCGGGCAATCCTCAGGAGGGGTTAGCCCGATCGATCCCGGCATCCTTGCCAAGGGCTCCTATTATTTAACGCGCCCCACGCTCATGACCTACACCGCTGCTCGTCAGGATCTCGTGGACAGCGCCAATGCACTTTTCGGGATGGTCGGATCCGGGAAGGTGAAGATCGAGATCAACCATCGCTATCCGCTCTCGGAAGCCGGGCAGGCACACCGCGATCTCGAGGCAAGGAAAACAACCGGCTCGATCATCTTCCAGCCGTAGCCCAATGCAAAGCCTCCACTTTGGAGGAGGTTTTCTACTGGTTCATACTGCCAAAAAATTCGTTGTTATTCTTTGTCGAGCGGAGTTTTTCGAGCAGGAATTCCATCGCATCCGATGCTCCCATGGGTGAGAGAATTCGGCGTAGAACCCACATTTTCGAGAGCTCGTCCTTGTCGACCAGAAGCTCTTCCTTGCGCGTGCCCGATTTCGGGATGTCGATGGCGGGGAATACCCGCTTGTCGGCCAACTTGCGGTCGAGAACAATCTCCGAGTTTCCAGTTCCCTTGAATTCCTCGAAAATTACCTCATCCATCCTGGACCCTGTCTCAATGAGTGCGGTCGCAATGATCGTGAGCGATCCACCTGCTTCGATGTTCCGCGCCGCGCCGAAGAAACGCTTCGGACGCTGAAGCGCGTTGGAGTCAACGCCACCGGTCAGCACCTTGCCTGAGCTAGGGACGACCGTGTTGTAGGCACGTGCAAGCCGGGTGATCGAATCCAGAAGGATCACCACGTCCATACCCTGCTCGACGAGCCGCTTCGCCTTGCGGCTCACCATTTCCGTCACCTGAACGTGCCGCGTCGCCGGTTCATCGAACGTGGAACTGATCACTTCGCCCTTGACCGAGCGGCGCATGTCGGTGACCTCCTCGGGGCGTTCATCGATGAGAAGGACGATCAGGAAGATTTCAGGATGGTTCGCCTCGATCGAATGGGCAATGTTCTGAAGGATGACGGTCTTGCCCGTGCGGGGCGGGGCAACGATAAGGCCACGCTGACCCTTACCCAAGGGGGCAACCAGCTCGATCACCCGACACGATTTGTCCCCACGCTCGTCATTCTCGCCCTCAAGGCGGATCTGCTGGTCGGGGTAGAGCGGCGTAAGATTGTCGAAATTAACCCTATGACGTGCCTCATCAGGTTTCTTGAAATTGACCAGTCCCGGCTTGAGAAGCGAGAAATAGCGCTCATCTTCCTCGGGTTGGCTAACCTCACCTTCCACCGTGTCGCCGGTGCGTAGGCCCAGACGCTTGATCTGTGCAGGTGAGACATAAATATCGTCGGAACCGGGAAGGTAGTTCGATTCCGGCGAGCGTAAAAAGCCGAAACCGTCCTGCGCCACTTCGATGACCCCGCCGCCGGAAATGGGAACATCCTTATCGGCAAGGGAGCGCAGGACCGCGTACATGATGTCCTGCTTACGAAGGCTACCAGCGTTCTCAACGCCTTCTTCCTCGGCTAAGGCCAGTAAATCGGCGGGGGATTTTTGCTTGAGTTCCTGGAGGTGCATGGCCTCGGGTCCGTGAATTGAAAATATGCGGGGAACGTTCCCCGGGCATCTCCCGGCCGTAACACAGCCAAGCTCGCCGGAATGTCCTCGAAAGTTCGCAGCAAAAACCCGTAACCGGGCCAACACCTCGCCCCGTGGGGAAGGGCACCGCTTCCCCCAACGCTAGTCCGGCCCGAAACCCGAGTCAACCGGCCCGGTTGTTGTTCAGAACGGTCGAACGATGACTGCGACGAGAACCACAAGAAGAAGGAGTGTCGGAACTTCGTTGACAATCTTCCAATACCGGGGAGAACGCACATTGCGACCCGCGACAAACAGGCCAAGTGTCCTCTCCAAGAACACGTGGTAGAGGGTCAATGCAACCACTGCTGCACCTTTAAGGGCAAACCATCCCTCGATGGGATACACGGAGCTGTCGGGGTAAAAAACCAGCACCAGGCCAAAAATCCAAGTCACGACCACTGCCGGCAGCATGATTGCCCGCGCAAGACGAAGCTCCATGAGCTTAAACGTTTCGGATTGCTCGCTGCCCGGAGTCGAAGAGGCGTGATAGACGAAAAGCCGGGGCAGATAGAAAAGTCCGGCCATCCAAGCAATCGCCGCAAATACGTGGAAGACCTTCACCCAGAGAAACACGTCGCCACTCATGAAACAGGGCAGTCCCGGAATTTATGAGAACAGAGCCTCTTCCCGCCTGGGGGACCCGTGCCTGCAACCGCACCCTTCACCAGGCCTGCGAGCGCGCGAATATAGAGCGGGTGAACCCCCAGAGCGGGCACGCGTGCATAACTAGGAACACCTGCTCTAAGTGCTGCCTCGCGCACCTCTTCATCAAGTTCCACCAACGTCTCTACGTGCTCGGAAACGAACGAAATCGGCACCACCACCACGCTGACACCCTCGTTGCCAGCCTCTTCGACCGCATCCAGCGTCGATGGCCCAAGCCAGCGCAGGGGTCCCACGCGAGATTGGTAGCAGATAACGTGATCGCAAGTTTTATCGTCAAGTTTGCGCACAACCGCAGCGACCGTCCTCTCCACATGCGACTGATACGGATCGCCCGCCTCGACGATCTTCTGGGGGAGGCCGTGCGCGGAAAAAAGGATGCGAACCGGCCTCTCGGAGGCCTGACACGTTTTGCGAATCATGTCGGCATGCGCCTTTACGAAATTCTCATCTAGAAAATGGCAACACACTGCCCTCTCAACACAGGAAAGCCCCTCCACGTGGGCGGCAATTCGCCAGTCGGCGATCCAGGAACCGGCCGTGGTGGTAGAGAACTGTGGGGAAAGCGGGACAAGAACCGTCTCGTCGGGGCCGAACGCCTTTACGGCCCGGACAACTTCGGATGCACGCGGGTGCCAGTGGCGCATGGCAACGAACACCTTCGTCTCTGTGCCCTCATCGCGACTGAGTTCCGTCTCAAGCGCCGCCGCCTGACTTTTGGTCTGGGGAAGAAGCGGCGAAGCACCGCCTAAACGGGCATAAATTTTCATCGCTTTCGGTGTCCTTTTCCGTGCGATCAAGCGGGCAAGGAGCCCTCGAAGAAAACGGGGAATCCGAAGAATCGCAGGATCGCCAAAAAGGTTTTCGAGAAACGGGCGGATCGCATCCGGGTTATCCGGGCCGCCAAGATTGAAAAGAACGACGGCGCGTCTCATCCACTGATTCCGTGTACCAGATCGACAAGTTCGGAGACATGTTCCGGCGGTGTCTCAGGCACAACACCGTGGCCAAGATTGAATATCAACGATCCCTTGCCCAAAGACGTCACGATTTCCTGCACGGCATTCCGCATAATCTCGCCCCCCTCCACTAGTCGAGCGGGATCAAGATTGCCCTGCACGGGAAGGTGTTTCTGGAGATTCTCGGCGATCTTGTCCGGTGCAATATGCTGATCCACCGAGACTGCGCTCACCCCCGTTTCGAGAGAAAACATTTTGTAGCCGGCGCCCGCACCACGCGGAAAGCCGATGATTCGAGCATCGGGACATCGTGCCCGTACCCGTTCCACCACCGCCCGCACCGGCGCAACCGACCAGCGACGGAAACCCTCGTCGTCCAAAACACCCGCATGGCTGTCGAAGATTTGCACCGCATCGGCTCCTGCCTCGAGCTGAGCAAGAAGATGGTCCGCCACTACGACCGCAAGACGCCCAATGAGAAAAGAAAAAGCGTCCTCATCAGTGCTAGCGAGATCCAGAACCCGTCGGAAGTTTCTGCTCGTCCCGCCCTCGACCGCATAGGCAGCGAGCGTCCACGGGGCACCTGCGAAGCCAAGAACGGCAACCGATGCTGGCAATTCTGCGCGCACCATGGCAAGCGTCCGCCTGACCGGTTCAAGGGGGATTTCATCAATGTCCCTTGGCAATCCCCGGATCGCATTCGGCCCTGAAAGTCGTCCCACCACCGGCCCGCTCCCCTCCACAAAGTCGACCGGAAGCCCCAACGCTTGCAAGACGACAAGGATGTCGGAGAACACGATTGCCGCATCAAGCGGGAAACGCTTGAGCGGCTGCAAGGTCGCCTCGGCGGAGGCTTCCGGGTTGCCGCACAAATCAAGAAATGATCCCGTCCGTTTCCGAAGATCCCGAAATTCCGGAAGGTAGCGGCCCGCCTGACGCATGAGCCAGATCGGCGGTGGCGAAACCGTCTCCCCGGAAAGAACTCTCAGAAGACCGGATCCAGACCGGGAGGAAGAAGTGTTAATCCCGGTCCTCCGAACTTTCGGGCATAGAAAGGGTTAAAGGAGGGATCAAGTCGTCTTCGATGCCACGACGCGCACGGATCGCGGCTCCCAGCGTTCCCTCGTCCAGATAATCAAGCTCTCCCCCGAAGGGGACTCCTTGTGCAAGC
Source organism: Alphaproteobacteria bacterium (assembly GCA_965206145.1). Lineage (GTDB taxonomy): Bacteria > Pseudomonadota > Alphaproteobacteria > TMED109 > TMED109 > CBDBIK01. The sequence continues at coordinate 568,628 of CBDBIK010000005.1, read as the reverse complement.
CGCGTGATCGCGACTTTCGCATCGGCCAGACGCTCCGCGACATAGTGAGCCGTGGTCTGCCCTTCGACCGTCGTCGGCAGGGCGAGAATCACTTCGCGTACGCCATCGCCAGTGACGCGCGACACCAGCGAGGGAATCGTCAAGTCATCGGGACCAACGCCATCGATCGCGCTCAGCGTCCCGCCCAGCACGTGGTAGCGACCCGAAAATTCACTGGCCCGCTCAAGGGCCCAGACATCGGCCACGTCCTCGACGACGCAAATCTCCCTCGTTCCCCGGTCGGGATCAGTACAGATGCCGCACGGATCCGTCGTGTCGAGGCTGTTGCACTGGCTGCACAAGCACACGCTTTCGGCCGCCGTTCTGAGTGCTTCGATAACGGCGGGAAGTTCGGTTGTTCTGCGCTTCAGGAGATGGAGTGCGACCCGGCGCGCCGAACGAGGCCCAAGCCCCGGAAGACGAGCAAGCCGTTCGGCCAAGGTTTTTATGGGGGAAGACGCCATTTCTGCCTCAGAAAGGAAACTTGACGCCTGGAGGAAGGGAAAGACCGCCCAACGCCTCGCGCATCGCGTCCTGCGAAACCTGCTCAGCCTTGCCCTGGGCGTTGAAAATCGCCGTGACCACGAGATCTTCCATCATCGCGAGATCAGATGTGAGCGAGGGATCGATCTTCACCCTTTTCACTTTTCCGGAGCCATCCATACGAACCTTGACCAACCCGCCACCGGCCTCTCCCGTCACCTCCATCTCCGAAAGTCGCTTCTTCGCCCTCTCGGCGCGAGCTTGCAGATCGCCCGCGGTCTTGATCAATTCGGAGAAGTTCACGGATCCAATTCCTTCAGAGTCGCCCCCGTGGGCCGGATCCCCTTCAGCTGTGCCTTAGGAAACACCTTGCGCATGGTCGCCAACCTGGACCCGTCCAAAAACGCCTGCTTTCTTTTCTCCTCGGCCTGTCGCCTCTGTTCGCGCACCGGCGGCGCACCGCCTTCCTTGACGATGGAGATGATCCACCGCATTCCCGTCTTCTCTCGAAGACGAGACGACAGATCATTCACAAATCCCCTGGGAGCGTTTTTGGCAGGCCGGATCTTGATGTGCCCCGACATGAAATCCACCAGATGAATGTAGTTCTCCAGAGCGTGCTGGAGCACGGTCTCACGGCGCTCGCCCAGATATGCCAAAAGATCCTCGAACGTCTTGATATCCGTGTCCGGCGAGGCGACTTGCGTGGCTGCAGCCACCTGCGCTCCCGCCGCGCGGGGACGAGCGGGCTCGGGCGCATCAAGAGCGGTAGAAGGAGGCGTTCCTGCAAATGCTGCCCCGGTCGTTGGTGTTTTCGTGCCAGTGTCGGCGAGTTGACGAACGAGTGCGGCGGGATCAGGAAGATCAGCGACATGGCAGAGACGAATCATCCCCATTTCGGCGGCCGAGCGTGCATCGGGAGCCTGGCGGGCCTCGTCGAGCACTTTGAGAAGCATCTGCCAGGCCCTCCCCAGCGTTGGTACAGAAAGTTTTTCCGCTATTTCCTTTGCCCGCGCAGCTTCCGAATCCGAAATTTTCGGAGCGTTCGCCCCCTCCGGACCCGCCTTGATTCGGGAGAGCCGGTGCGCGACTCCGAGCAAATCCTCAAGGACCACCAACGGGTCGGCACCTGCATCAAAAAGCTCCTCCAGGCGGGCAAGCGCGGAGGCTGTTTTGCCGACCATGAGTAGCCCAAACAGGTCCAGAATTCCGGAACGGTCAGCAAGCCCCAGCATCTCCCGCGTCGCTTCCGCCGTCACCGAACCTGCCTGGTAGCTGATCGCCTGGTCAAGGATCGAGAGACCGTCCCGGACCGAGCCGTCGGCCGCACGGGCAATCATCGCGAGTGCCTCATCATCGGCCATCGCTTCTTCGGCCTTTGCGACTCTGCCGTAATGCTCAACGAGTGTCGCGTGGGGAATTCGCGGCAGGTCGAAACGTTGACAGCGCGAAAGCACCGTAACTGGTACTTTGCGAAATTCGGTGGTGCAAAAGATGAAAATGAGGTGCTCAGGCGGCTCCTCAAGAGTCTTGAGCAACGCATTGAACGCCGAGGTCGACAACATGTGAACCTCGTCCACGATGTAGACCTTGTAGCGACCCATGCTAGGGCGATAGCGGCCAGCATCGGTAATCTCACGCACGTCGTCCACGCCCGTGTGACTGGCGGCATCAATCTCGAGGATGTCGAGGTGCCGATCGACAAGGGCGGCCTTGCAGGAATCGCACTCCCCGCAGGGGCGCACCGTCGGCCCGCTGCTCGCCATGCAATTGAGGCCCCGAGCAACGATGCGGGCCGCGGTTGTCTTGCCTACGCCTCGCACCCCCACGAACAGGAAAGCGTGAGCGATGCGGCCCTGCCCGAAGGCATTGGTAAGCGTGCGCACCAGCACGTCCTGACCGAGCAGATCCTCGAAAACGGTGGGACGGTATTTTCGGGCCAAGACCAAGTACTGCGCCTGGACATTCTCAGAAGAAGCCTCGGCATCGGAAAAGAGGCCGGTTTCGCCACTCATTTCGCCTCCCTGCTACCCGTGCACGAGACTGGACTATAGCGATTCGCATCCCTCCTTGTCGGAGAGAAAAACCCCCGAACAGACCCCGCCAACGTCACAGAAAATCTTTATCCGTTAGGCTTGAGTCGTGCCTACAACCAACTTCTACAGCGGGCTACCCCTCGATCGTGCCCATCATCATCGCCAGGATTCAGACCACCTCGCCGCACGCGTTGCCTCGGGCGAAGCACGCGCACTGCCCGTCTGGCGACACCAGCCCCTCGTTTCCTGCGAGGACACTCCGCTCCCACTTTGGCAATCAGGGAAACGTGCCAAAACCCTGATCGAGGAGGCCGAACTCTCGGTGTTCCTCGGCGAGCGGAAAGGAATTTTTCACTTCGCGTGCGATATCTCCGCCCAGATCGCGCCCCAAGACGGATGGCTCGGGCAGCAGGGCGGTGTGTTCAGCGATCTCCGCCAGATCGCACCAACCCTTGCCCCGGACGACGGCTCGGTGATGGCGTTTGCGCGCGGACTCATCTGGTGGCACCGGAGGGCACTGTGGTGTGGCAAATGCGGTGCCCCCACGAAGGTGACCGATGCCGGACACTCCCGGGCCTGCAGTAGCAAAGAATGCGGCGAGCGCTTCTTCCCACGCGTTGATCCAGCCGTGATCATGCTGATCGTACGGGGCGACAGATGCATTCTCGGGCGGCAGGCACTCTGGCCGATCGGGATGCATTCCACGCTCGCCGGTTTCGCCGAAATCGGGGAGAGTCTCGAGGAAACAGTGATCCGTGAAGTGCACGAGGAGGTCGGAATCCGCATCGGCCGGCCCGAGTACCAGCACTCGCAACCGTGGCCGTTCCCATCCTCCCTAATGCTCGGTTTTCGGGCGGAAGCCCTTGAGGATTCGCTCCGAGTCGACACCAATGAACTTGAACGGGCAGCGTGGTTTACGCGCGCCGAACTCCGGGTCAGTCCTGAAAACGAAGAATTCCGCCTGCCCGGAAAGGTTTCCATTGCCCGGCGACTGATCGAAGAATGGCTCGCCGAAGATTGAGAAGGTCAGGATTCCGTTCGGCGGTAATCCGAGGAATTATAGACCCCGAGCACGTGCACGTGCCGGGAGAAAAAGCCTAGTTCCTCAAGAGCAAGAGCAACGTTCGGTTGCGTGGGATGCCCCTCCACGTCGACGTAAAATTCCGCCGAGGAAAAGGAACGGTCAATGATGGAGCTTTCGAGCTTCAGGATGTTGACGCGGTTCGTCGCGAATCCACCGAGCGCCTTATAAAGCGAGGATGGAATGTGGCGAACCCGGAACACTAGGGTCGTCACCACGTTCGGATCGTCCGGATCCGGCTCCACCGCTTCCTCCCTCAATACCAAGAAACGTGTCGTGTTCGCCTCCTCGTCCTCAATGTCGCGTGCAACGATATCGAGCCCGTAGAGCTCAGCCGCCAACTCAGAGGCGATCGCAGCTCGGGAGAGATTCCCCCCGTCTGCGATTTCCTCGGCCGCGCCGGCTGTGTCGCCGCACAGGAACGGACGAATCTCGTGCTCAGCCAAGAACCGTCGACATTGGCTGAGCGCATGGAAATGGCTTGAAGCCTCCTTCACCCCAGCAAGCGTTCCGCCCTTCGGGACAAGAAGGTGATGATGAATGTGGGAGAAATGCTCACCTGTTACGCGCAAGCCCGACTGGGGCAGGAGTCGATGCACGTCGGCAACCCGACCGGCGATAGTGTTTTCAACTGGAATCAGCGCCGAATCGGCGCGCGCTTCCAAGACCGCAAGGAAGCACTCCTCAAAGGTTGCGCAAGGAATTGGTTCGCTGTCGGGGAATGCCTCCCGACACGTCATGTGGGAATACGCGCCCATCTTTCCCTGGAAAGCGACACGCTGCGGCCCTTCGGCAGGCATCGGAAATCTCCTTGTCACGTGGGGCACAGGGCGTCAGGTACCGAAGCGGCGGCGCACCCGCACGAGGTCATCGAGAGTGTCGACTCCGACTGGAATCGTGTCAACGAACGCAGCCGCGATGCACATCCCGTTCTCAAGGGCGCGCAACTGCTCAAGCCGCTCGGCGGTCTCGCGTGTGCTCGCAGGCAACGCTACGTACCGTGCAAGAGCCTCACGCCGATAGGCATAAAGACCAATGTGGTGCCAAGGACAGGCCTTTATTCGTTTCGGGATGTCGCGGCGAAAATCGAGGATGGGTGCCGTACGGACAGCGGGCGGAGCAAAGCCAGGATCAATCAATGCCTTCACCACGTCCCGATCCTCTTTCTCTCCCTCCTTGAGAGGAGCGACGAGGGTCGCGATATCGGTTCCCTTGATGGAAGCAACGATCATGGCCTGACGGATCATTTTTGGATCAATGTCCGGGAGATCTCCCTGGAGGTTGATCACGATGTCCCGCTTCTCGCCCGGGAAGGCATTTTCCAGTGCCTCGAAAACCCTGTCGGATCCGGACAGATGGTCAGGACGAGTAAGAATGGCGACGCCGTCTGCCGCTTGGACTGCCTCGGCCACCTCAATCTCGCAACAGGCGACCGCCACCGGGCCGATCCCTGCTTCCTTTGCCTGTCGAAGAACGTGAACCACCATCGGCTCGCCGGCGATGTCAGCAAGCGGTTTCCCGGGAAGACGACGGGAAGCCATCCGGGCCGGGATGATCACGAAAGCGCGTTCGGCGGGCATGCGCATCCTTCTGCAAGAGCGTGGGCAGACACGGCGCAGACCGCGTCCGGACGCGTTCTCGGACTCACAATATATATTGATATACAGGTACCCCTGCCTCCGCTGGGGCTCCTTCGCTTCCATTCTTGAGGCGTCCATGCACATCGTCCGCCTTTGCGACTCTCTCCCGGAAACGCTCCGGGGGCGCGCTGTTGCCATCGGTAACTTCGACGGAGTCCACCTCGGACACCGACACCTGCTTGACGCTACCGCTCGGGCGGAGGGCACGACCGGACCTGCCGTGCTCACCTTTGAACCACCACCAGCACAGGTGCTGCGCCCCGGGTGGGAGCCCCGAAGATTGACGACGCTTCGGGGCAAAGTGCGCAAGCTGTGCGCTGCAGGAATCAAGACCCTCTACGTGCAGCGTTTCTCCATGAAGTTCGCCGCACAGACGGCCGAAGAATTCGTCCAGCAAACCCTCAAGTCCCAACTCGGTGCACGCCATGTGGTGGTGGGCCGTGATTTTCAGTTCGGGTCGGGCCGCAAGGGTGATGCCAGCACCCTGGCCAAAGCAGGACTTTTCAATCTCACCGTCGTCGATCCAGTTACCGACGCCAAGGGCGAGACTTACGCCTCAACCGCGATCCGAGCCCTAGTCAAGGCCGGGAAAACCGAAGACGCTGCACGAGCCCTCGGTAGGCTCTGGGAGGTGGAGGGCCGGGTGCGCCGGGGAGAAATGCGCGGACGCAAGCTCGGCTTCCCGACGGCGAACCTTTCGTACGGTGTCCATCTCCCGCCCGCCGATGGGATTTACTCCGCGTGGGCCGGAATCATCGACGGCGAGCGCACGCACTGGCACATTGCGGCTGTCAGTACCGGTGTGCGTCCTCACTTCGGCGGCGGAGCGCGCACCCTTGAGGCCCATCTTCTGGACTTCGACGGCAATCTTTATGGACGCTTGTTGCGCGTTGCTTTCGTCAAGAGACTACGCCCGGAACAGGAGTGCGCCGACGAGGACGCCCTTGCTGCGATGATTGCCGAGGACGCGCGCAAGGTCCGGGCAATGCTGGAAAACACAAGTGCGCCACCGGAGAATTCATGATGGCAGAACGCGAGGCCGACTACCGCGCAGGGCTTTTTCTTCCCCAAACGGAGTTCGCCATGCGCGCGCGCCTGCCCGAGCGCGAGCCGGAAATGATCGCGCGATGGGAAAATATGAACCTGTGGAAGCGCCTGCGGAAAGCGTCCGAGGGAGGCACGAAATACATCCTCCACGACGGCCCCCCCTATGCGAACGGCCCCATCCACATCGGCACCGCGCTCAACAAAATCCTCAAAGATCTCGTCAATCGCACGCGCCAAATGGATGGATTTGATGCCCATTACGTCCCCGGATGGGATTGCCACGGCCTTCCCATCGAGTGGCGCATCGAGGAGAGCTACCGAAAAAAGGGAAAGCGCCGTGAGGACATCCCCATAGATCGGTTTCGCCGCGAATGTCGCGAGTTCGCCGACAAGTGGATCGGTGTGCAGATGGAAGATTTCCAGCGGATCTTCGTCCTTGGCGATTGGGAAAGGCGCTACCTCACGATGGATTTCAGTGCCGAGGCGCAGATCGTGAGGGAAATCGGATGCTTCCTGCTCGATGGAAGCCTATATCGGGGATTGAAACCGGTGATGTGGTCCCCGGTCGAGCGCACCGCGCTCGCCGAAGCAGAAGTCGAATACCGCGACATCGAATCAACAGCGGTGTTTGTCCGCTTCCCCGTCGCATCGACGTCTCTCGATGCGGTGGCGGGGACCGATGTGACGATCTGGACCACCACGCCATGGACCCTTCCCGGCAACCGCGCGATCGCTTTCGGTGCCGAGATCGACTACGTCGTTCTAGAGGTCACCGGAATCGAAGACGGAGCATCGGCCACCCCCGGCGATCGCCTCGTGCTGGCGGCGAAGCGCGCGGACGCGGTACAGAGGGCTGTTGGAATTTCCTCTTGGGAAGAGCGTGCGCGTTTCCCCGGTGCTGAACTTGCAAGCACAGTCTGCTGCCACCCCTTGGCCGCGAAAGGCTACGACTTCGAGGTGCCACTTCTCGCCGGGGACTTCGTCGGTACCGACCAGGGAACCGGTCTCGTCCACGTGGCACCTGCCCACGGAGACGACGACTACCTCCTCGGCCAGGCGGCAGGACTGCCCATGCCCGAGACGGTCCTCGACAATGGTGTCTTCGCCGAATCAGTGCCAGAATTCGCCGGTACGCACGTTTTCAAAGCCGCAGGGCCCGTCTTGGAGGTGCTCAAGACCGAGAACCGCCTACTAGCCTCGGAACGGCACCTCCACAGCTACCCCCACTCGTGGCGTTCAAAAAAGCCGATCATCTACCGGGCAACGCCTCAGTGGTTCATCAGCATGGAAATGAACGGGTTACGCAAACGCGCCCTCAAGGCTATCGACGCAACACGCTGGGTTCCCGGTAGCAGCAAGAATCGCATCCGAGGCATGATCGAGGCCCGCCCTGATTGGTGCGTCTCGCGCCAGCGTTCATGGGGCGTTCCGATCCCTGTATTCGTGGACCGGGCAAACGGCGAACCCCTGCGCGATGCCGAGGTGATCAACCGTGTGGCCGACGCCGTCGAACGCGAGGGTGCGGATGCCTGGTTCACCCGTCCAGCCGAAGAGTTTCTCGGGCCCGGGCGCAAGGCGGGCGATTATGAGCAGGTCACCGACATTCTCGATGTTTGGTTCGACTCGGGCTCCACCCACGCTTTCGTTTTGGAGGGGGACGAAACCCAACAATGGCCTGCCGATCTCTACCTGGAGGGGACCGACCAACACAGAGGATGGTTCCACAGTTCGCTTCTCGAGGCCTGCGGGACCCGGGGAAGTGCTCCCTTCCGGAACGTCTTTACACACGGCTTCGTTCTCGACGACGAGGGCCGGAAGATGTCGAAGAGCGCGGGCAATGTCATCAGCCCCCAGGAGGTGACCGACAAGCACGGTGCCGACGTTCTGCGTCTGTGGGTGGCGACCAGCGACAGCACCGAGGATCTCCGCATCGGGGAAGAAGCCCTCCGAGGCGTGGGAGACGCCTATCGCCGGTTCCGCAATACGCTCCGATTCATCCTCGGCAATCTCCAGGACTTCGAAAACAAGGAACGGCTTGATCCTGTCGAGATGCCTTCATTGGAACGCTGGGTGCTTCACCGGCTCTCTACTCTCGATTCCTTGCGGAAATCAGCTTTCGAGGGCCTCGCCTTTCAGACCTTTTATCGGGAACTCCACAATTTCTGTACGAGCGACCTTTCCTCCTTCTATCTCGATGTGCGTAAGGACGCCCTTTACTGTGACCGCGCTACTTCGAAAACGCGCCGAGCAGCACGAACGATCTTGGACACGCTCCACGACTGCCTCACTGCTTGGCTTGCCCCGGTACTTTGCTTCACCGCCGAGGAGGCCTGGCTGGAGCGACAGCCGGAGGGATCGGATACGAGCGTCCACCTTCGGATATTCCCCAGCGTGCCCGATACTTGGCGGGATAACGCCCTCGGCGCCGAATGGGACGCTGTGAGAAAAATCCGAAATGCGATCACCGGAGCACTCGAGATCGAGCGCAAGGAAAAACGGATCAGATCAAGCTTGGAAGCGCACATCGTCGTGCATGCTGATGCGGACACGCTGACCCTTCTCGGCGGACACAACCTTGCCGAACTTTCGATCGCCTCCGTCGCTGAGACGGACGACGCGACCGCACCTGCGGATGCCCATCGTGAGGAGGGCCTTGCGGATATCGCCGTGGTGGTGCGCCCAGCAAAGGGTCAAAAATGTGCACGGTGCTGGAAGATCCTGCAGGAAGTGGGGGATGGACACCCTGACCTCTGCATCCGCTGCCGGGAGGCCGTTTGACCAGGATCGCCCGAGGTCTGGCAACGGCAGGTATTGTCGTCGTTCTCGACCATGCCACCAAGGCATGGCTCTTGATCCGCCATCCTGCCCCCGGCACCTCGGAGACCCTTCTTTCGTTCCTTAATCTCGTCCATGTTCGCAACACTGGGGTAAGTTTTGGCCTCTTTGCTTCAGGCAGTGACGTAGCCCGTCTCCTGCTTGCGGGCTTTGCCCTCGTCATTGCCGCCTTTTTTCTCGTCTGGCAGGAAAGGCAATTTGACCGCACATCCGCACTCGCTGCCTCCGCCATTGCCGGCGGTGCCATCGGCAACGCCATTGACCGCCTTTGGCGTGGCAGCGTTGTCGATTTCGTCGATCTGCATGCCCTGGGATGGCATTGGCCAGCTTTCAATGTCGCTGATTCTGCGATCACGCTCGGCGCTGTGGTCCTGATCATCGGTGCTTTGCCGCCAAGAAAGATGCTTGCTAAAGTGTGCTCACGTTCAGGGGGGAAACTGGATAATTGATGACGTTTCAACGAATTTTCATGCTTGGAATCCTGTCATTCGTCTTTATAGGTTTGGGCAGTTGCGCAAATGTTCGAAACTATGTCGGTCTGGGGAAAACTTCCCCCAATGCCCTTCGGGTAATCAAACACGATCCCATGGCAGTGCCTCCTGACCTGGAGCTCCGTCCGCCTTCGGAAACCCAAGCCATCGCGGCCGTCAGGGCCGGAGAAGAACCCGCACCCTCGGCAAACGAGAACCTGTCAGCGGGAGAGACCGCACTCCTCCAAGGTGCGGAAACCTCGGCAAACGATCCTGCGATCCGCGAAAGCCTCGAACGCCTGGCTACCCAGGAAGAGGAGGAGAAGGAGAAAGGATTCTTCGCTTCCCTGTTCTCCAACGACGAGGAGGAATCCGAGAGCATGCCTGCAGACGGCGAAGCCGGGGATGCCGAACAGGAGAGCTCGGACTCCGCACAGTGATCCGCGCGACGATACTCGCCGCCACGGTAGCGAGCATGGTCGCGGTGCCGTCTCTCGCAAACGAAGAGGGTTTCGGAGCTCAGGCCTTCACTCTCGACAATGGCATGCGCATCGTCGCCGTGCCGTTCCGCCGCGCTCCCGTCGTCCATCACGCCGTTTACTACCGCATCGGTGCCGCCGATGATCCCTTCGGACAGTCTGGGATCTCCCATTTTCTTGAACATCTCATGTTCAACGTCTCCGCAACCCTCGCGGACGGCGAATACAGCCGCATCGTCGCCCGCAACGGAGGACGCTCCAACGCCTATACTTCCTCTGACGTCACCGCCTATTTTGCCACCATCGCCCGCGACCGGCTCGAACGCGTGATGGAGCTCGAAGCTGACCGCATGACCGGCACGCTATTCGAGCGGAAAAACTTCGAGGCTGAACGCCAGGTCGTACTCGAAGAACGCCTGACGCGGACCGAACGCAATCCCTCCGCTCTCTTCCGTGAAGAACTCGTGGCTGCGACGCGGCGCTCACACCCTTACGGTCGTCCCGTCATCGGATGGCGTCACGAAATCGAGGCGCTCAACATGGAGCAGGTCGAAGCGTTCTACCGTCGTCATTACGGCCCCAGCAACGCCATCCTCGTCGTTGTCGGGGACATCGACGCCGATGAACTCCGCCCGCTTGCCGAGCGCACCTTCGGACAAGTTCCTTCCGGCGGCAAGCCGCCTCCACCCAGACCGACAGAGCCGCCGCATCGAACCGACATCCTCGTCGAGATGTCGGATACACGGGTTGCCAACGCCCGCTGGTCCCGGAGTATTCGCGCGCCCAGCTACTTTACGGGTCCGATCGAGAAGATCGCCGCCCTCGACGTTTTGGCCGAACTCTTCGGTGGATCGACGGGCCGGCTATCTCGCTCCCTCGTCCACGACCGCGAAATCGCCCTTTCCGCAGGAGCTCATTTCTCCGGCTCGCAGCGCGATGAAGGCACGTTCATCCTCCACGCCACGCCTGCACCCGGAATAAGCATCGACGAGGTTGCCAATGCCGTAGACGAAGAAATTCAGCGACTGCTCGAAGAGGGAACCGATATCGAAGACGTGCAACGCACGGCTTACCAATTTTTCGCCGGTACGATTTACGCCCGGGATAACCTTGAGACGATCGCCGATCTGATCGGTAGGACGCTTGTGAACGGCGGCACGCTCGAAGAGCTTGATTCCTTCACTGATGTCGTCCGTGGCCTGGAAGCAGCCGATATCGATGCAGCCGCACGAGAACTCTTCAGCACACCCGCGAGCGTGACAGGCATCCTGCGCCCGGCAACGGAGGAGGGTACGTGAGAAGAGCATGGTTCGTTCTGCCTGTCGTGTTCCTATGGACAAGCGTAGGCACGGCGGCGCCTGAGCGAGTCGTATCGCCGAGCGGAATCGAGGCTTGGCTCCTGCAAGATTTCTCGCTTCCCATCGTTTCAATCGCCTTCTCGCTGGGAAGCGGGAGTGCCGTTGATCCTGAAGGCTTGGAGGGGCGCACCCGTTTCATGGTCGCCCTGCTGGACGAAGGAGCGGGCGAACTTGATGCGATCGCCTTCCGTCGTCGCCTTGAGGATCGGGCAATTCGTCTCTCTTTTTCGACCGGCCGCAACCAGATTTCAGGATCCGTTGAGACACTCCGGGAGAACCTCGATGAAGCGTCCAGGTTGCTGGGGGATACCCTGACCCGGCCCCGGCTCGACGACGAAGCGGTGATGCGGGTTCGCCAGCAACTCGAAGCGCAACGTTCCCAACTAATGAACCGTGCCTCATACGTGGCGAGAAAAGCATGGTTCGAACTCGTTTTCGGCGACAGTGCCTACGGACGCACTTCCTACGGAACCGCCGAAACTCTCGCCGCACTGGAGGTGGATGACCTCCGCGCCGTCGCACAACAGCATCTAAGCAGAAACGATCTCCATATCGGCGTCGCCGGCGACATGGACGCCGACACGCTTGGCCGGTTCCTCGATCGCGCCTTCGGCGGTCTGCCCGCACATGCTCCGCCCGAGGTGACGCCAGAACCTGGTGTCTTCGAGGGGCAGTTCCTCCACGTGCCGATGGAAATCGGCCAAACGGAAATCATCTTCGGCCTTCCCGGCCTTGAACGGAATGATCCTGATTTCTTCCCCGCCTTCGTCATGAACGCGATCCTCGGCGGTGCCTCGCCCGACGCCCGCTTGGAGGAAGAAGTGCGCACGCAGCGTGGCCTCACTTACTCCATCTACACTTACCTCTCCGTCACCGAAAAGGCCCCACTCCTCCTCGGAGTCACCGCCACGCGGAGTGAGGAGGCGGATACGACCATCGAGGTGATCCGTAACGAAATCGCGAAAATGGCCGAAAAGGGCGCAACAGAAGAAGAGATCGAAACCGCGAAGCTCTACCTCACCGGATCGTTCGGCCTCTCGCTCGACAGCATCTCCGAGATCGCCAACTTCCTCGTTGTCATGCAAACCGAAAACCTCGGCATCGACTACCTGGAGCGCCGCAACGAGCTCATCGAAGCGGTCACCGCCGACGATGTCCGCCGGGTGGCCAAGCGCCTTCTCAATGCAGAGCAGATCGTCTGGGCAGCGGTCGGGCGGACCGATCCGTTCACGACGAACTAACCCCGATCAATCGGAACTTCGGGCGTAGAGCGCCTCCAGGCGTTCTCCGTAACGCTCAAGTACCTGCGAACGGCGAATCTTCATGGTCGGCGTCATCATTGCGTTGTCGACGGTGAACGGCTCATCGGCAAGAACGAAGCGGCGCACCTTCTCGTGCTGGGAAAAGGCCTCGCTCGCTCGCGCGACCGCAGCAGACATCACCTTGTGGAATTCCTCATTCTCGCTGAGTGCATAAGGATCCATCCCATTCTCACGCGCCCAGGTTTGTGCAAACGTCGGCTCCGGAACGACAAGTCCCACCAAGTGCGGGTGCGCATCGCCAATCACCATCGCCTGCTCGATCTCGGGCTGCAGAGTGAGAATTCCTTCAATCCGCTGCGGAGCAATGTTGTCACCACCAGTGATCACGATGATGTTTTTCTTTCTGTCAGTGATCTCCAAATGACCATCCTCGTCGAGGTGTCCGATGTCGCCGGTGTGCAGCCATCCGTCCCGGATCGTCTCGGCGCTCACTTCAGGGAGGTTCCAGTAGCCGTCCATCAGGAGTGGGCCACGGACGAGAATCTCCCCGTCATCTGCAATCTTCACCTCCACGTCCACGAGCGGCGGGCCTACAGTGGCGAGCTTGATCTGATCCACCTGGTTGCAGCTGATCACGGGTGCGGCCTCGGTTTGCCCATAACCTTGGAGAAGGCGCAGACCCAGCGAGGCGTAGAACATCCCCACCTCGTAGGCGAGCGGCGCGCCACCCGAGACCATCGCCTTGAGGTGCCCCCCGAAACGGGCCCGAACCTTGCGGCGAACGAGTAGCTCCGCCACGGCATCGAGAATCCCGTCGACAATACCAAGCCGCTTGCCCTCAAATCTTCGTTTTCCGGTGTCGAGAGCCTTGCCGAACAACCAGGCTTTAAACCCGCCAGCCTTGTCGATCGCCGTGAGAATTTTCTGCCTCATCACCTCTAGCAGGCGGGGAACGACCAGAAGGATGGTGGGTTTTACCTCCGCAAAATCCCGAACAAGCGTGTCGAGACTTTCGGCGTAATAAACCTCCGCCCCTATCGCAACCGAAAACATGAGACCGCAGCTGTGCTCGTAGGCATGGCTCAAGGGAAGAAACGACAGGATGATCTCGTGCCCCACACCGACGCCTTCCAAAACCTGCAGCGCGCCCCGACAGTTCGTAAGCACGGCCCGATGGCTCAGCATCACTCCCTTGGGCATTCCGCCGGTGCCGGATGTATAGATAAGACAGGCAAGATCACCCTCACTGATATCGTCCGCCCATGACTGGGCATCGCCGCCTGCACGTGCGCCCCGTTCAAGCGCATGCGCCCAATACTCAACTGGGAAAGGGAAAGACGCATGCGCCTGCGGATCCCCGATCACGATCGCCCGTTCCATCAGCGATTCTTCTCGCGTCGCCTCTAGGAAACGTTCGCGGCATACGCCGTCCCCCACAACCGCAAAACGCGCGCCTGAATCATCGATCACATGGCGGATGTCGGGAACAGCACTCGTGGTGTAGCCGGGAACGGTGACACCTCCCGCCGCCATCACGGCGAAGTCGGCGATCGCCCATTCGGGACTGTTGTCGGCAAGTAGGAACACCCGATCGCCGGGATTGAGACCTGCATCACGGAAAGCGCAGGCGAGTGCTGAAACCTGGCGCGCAACTCCATCCCACGTAACCGGCTCCCAAGATTCTGCCCTGCGAGCCCAGAAGAATGGTTGGTCGGCGCGGGTTTGCGCTTGGGAGAAGAGCATCGAGACGAGATTGGGCCAATCCATGCGGACGCTCCCACTCGACTCCCGCTTCGGGGCGTTCATGCCGCCTCTGCAGGCTCCCTGATGCTCGAGGTGCGGAACGCTTCCAACCGTTCTGTCTGCACCCGCTCGGCGTCCCGTATGCTTTCCTCCTTGACGTGCCCGAAGCCGCGGATCCGTTCCGGAACGGAAACAAGTTCCACCGCAGCGGCGTGATTCGAAGGCTGAAGTCCTTCACAGACTTCGGAAAGAGTGACTCTGTATTCGGCAATCAGGCGGCGCTCTCGACGGCGCTCCGCTGTCCAGCCGAAGGGATCAAACCATGTCCCGCGCAGGAAACTAAAGCAGGCAAGCAGGCGAAAAGCGCCCATCATCCACGGCCCAAAGGTGACCTTCTTCAGCTGTCCCGTTACGGGATCTTTCGGCGCAAAGAGCGGCGGGGCGAGATGGTAGCGGATTTTGAATTTACCCTCGAACGTCTCCTTGAGGCGGTGGTGGAAGGTTCCTTCCGTGTAGAGCCGCGCAACCTCGTATTCATCCTTGTAAGACATCAGCTTGAAGAGATTGCGCGCAACCATTTTCGAAAGTTCCTCGCTCTCCGCACCATGCACATGCTCAACCTCGCGAACCCGCTCAACCTCAGAGCGATAACGCTGACTCCAACGTCGGTTCTGATATTTCCGAAGAAATTCAGCTCGGTGCTCGGTCAGGTCATCAATGCTCTTTTCCTCCGGCTCCGCCTGGCTTACGTCCGGAACGACCAACCTTCGCACGGCCTCGTCGTCGTAAGCTGCAACCCGCCCCCACCGGAAAGCATCCCGATTCATGGTGACTGCGACACCGTTGAGCTCGATCGCCCTTTCGATGGCTTCCGGGGAAACCGGAACGTGGCCCTTCTGGACGGCATAGCCAAGTAACATAATGTTGCCTGCAATGTTGTCGCCGAACAGCTTCACAGCCAGTGCTGACACGTCCACAAAAAAGACGGAATTGGGCTTCGAGATTGCGGTAACCATCTCAACCATCCGCCGCGCTCCGAACGAAATGTCAGGGTCAAGAACAAACTGCGCAGTGGGAGCACGGTGAGCGTTCACTACCGCCGCCGTGACCGTAGGTGAGAGTTTTTCGCGGACGGGGGCACTCGCCGACACCACCATGTCACAGCCGAGCAGGAGATCAGCTCTGCCCGTTCCGACTTCGATCGAGTACAGCTCTTCGGGGGTGTTCGCTATGCGCACATCGCTCACCACGGCACCACCCTTCTGGGAGAGGCCCACCTGGTCGAGAACACTCACACCTTTGCCTTCGAGGTGGGCGGCCATTCCGATCACAGCGCCCACCGTGACGACGCCAGTGCCGCCAATTCCGGTAATCACGATGTTGCAGGGAGTCTCGAGAACAGGCGGGGTCGGGGCAGGTAGTTTGGCGAAGAGGGCACCAAGACGTCCGCTGTCGTGGGTAGGAGAGGAGCGGCGGACCGCAGCACCTTCAATGGTTACGAAACTTGGACAGAACCCATTCAGACACGAAAAATCCTTGTTGCAGCTCGACTGATTGATGCGACGCTTGCGGCCAAATTCCGTCTCAAGAGGCTCAACCGAAAGGCAATTCGAGGCTCGAGAACAATCACCGCAACCCTCGCACACCAGCTCGTTGATGAAGACGCGCTCGTCAGGATCCACCATCAGCCCGCGCTTGCGGCGGCGGCGCTTCTCAGCGGCACAGGTTTGGTCGTAAACCATCGCCGACACTCCTGACCAACGACGGAGTTCCTTCTGCACGACGTCGAGATCATCACGGTGGTGGACCGTCACGCCGTCGGCAAACACGCGGCCCACCTCGTACTTGTCCGGCTCGTCGGTAACCACCGCGATCCGCTCCACGCCCTCGGCCCGGATCTGGCGGGTGATCTGTTCCGGACTCAGCATCCCGTCGACGGGCTGCCCACCTGTCATCGCCACCGCGTCGTTGAAAAGGATTTTGAAGGTCATGCGGGCACCGGCCGTAACCGCAGCCCGGATGGCCAGGATTCCCGAATGCTGGTAGGTGCCGTCGCCCAGGTTCTGGAAGACATGGGACTCCTCGACGAAGGGCTCGATGCCAGTCCAGTTCGCCCCTTCGGCGCCCATGTGCGTATAGAGGTGCGTGCTGCGATCGGTCCACACCGCCATGTAGTGACAGCCGATTCCTGCCATGGCCATGCTGCCTTCGGGGATCTTCGTCGAACTATTGTGAGGGCAGCCCGAGCAAAAATACGGTGTCCGCTCGACGGGAGCAGGTGCACTGGGCTCGGCGTTGTCTCCTCGCAACCGCGTGAGGCGTTCCTCGATTCCCTCCACCCCGGCACGGGCAAGGCGGCTACCCAAAACAAGCGCCACGTCTTCGGCGGTGAGCTGTCCCGACGAAGGCAGGAGTGGCCGTCCCTCCTCGTCGTTCTTACCAACGATGCGATGCGGACGTTTGCTGGAATTAAATGCCAAATTCTTGAGCTGATCCTCGACCAAGGCGCGTTTCTCCTCGATCACCACCACCTCTTCGAGACCGTCGAGAAAGGTTTGTGCGCCCTGTGTTTCGAGCGGCCAACTCATCCCGACCTTCCAGAGACGAATGCCCAGCGAGCGAGCACGCTCCTCATCAATTCCCAGCATCGCCAAGGCTTCCCGCAATTCTGCATAACCCTTGCCAGTGGCGGCGATACCGATGCGGTCCGAAACCCCGCTCCATTCCAGACGGTCAATCCCGTTCTCCCGGCAGTACGCCTGCGCAGCTGGAATTCGGTACTGTGCCATCCGGCGTTCCTGCTCGAGAATGTCATCTGGCCAGCGAATCGCGAGGCCGTCCTCAGGCATCGGGAAATCAGCCGGAATGCGGGGCATCGCACGGTCCGATTCCACATAAATCGAAGCTGCACTGTCGATGGTCGCAGTCACACATTTAAGCGAAACCCACAGCCCGCTGAAGCGGGACATCGCCCAGCCGTGTAATCCGAAATCGAGAAGGTCCTGGACGTTGGCTGGGTTCAGTACCGGGATCTGGGAGTGCACCATCGCCAATTCGCTGTGATGGGCAATCGTGGAGGATTTCGCGAGGTGGTCATCGCCGAGTAGCGCCAACACTCCGCCGTGGGGGGCCGTACCGGCCACGTTGGCGTGCGTAAGTGCATCGCCACTCCGATCGACGCCCGGGCCCTTGCCGTACCAGATGCTGAAAACACCATCGTATTTCGGTTTGGTCCGGAGATTGATCTGTTGCGTGCCCCAAATCGCCGTTGCCGCCAAATCCTCGTTGAGGCCGGGCTGGAAGCGGATATCTCCGTTGGCAAGGAATTGGCGCGCACTCCACAAGGCCTGGTCGTAGGCTCCCAGTGGAGAGCCTCGATATCCGGAAATGAAACCTGCGGTGTTGAGGCCGTTCGCACGGTCCCGTCGGCGCTGCATCAGCGGCAGACGCACTAAAGCTTGCGTTCCTGTTAGATAAACACGCCCGTTTTCGAGTTCGTACTTGTCGTCAAGCTTGACAGCGGCAAGCGCCACAGGCGGCTCCTCTCCCACGTTCCTGCTCACCGGACAGCGGTTCGCTCGCACCCGACCAGCGCTTGAGCCGTACCCCGAGGCCACGGCCCGCAGACAAAGAAGCGCCCCCAAACCACCAGAAAGAACGCTTCTCTCTGTCAGGAAACCTTCCCTATGTTGGCCGAAGTTTACTTCCTCGGCCCTTTCGGTGCAAGAAATGCACTTTTTTCAAAGGTTTTTGCCAAGGTGAGGACCGGCCACTAGCATCAGCAAGACAAACAGCACTGGCCTCCTCCTGCCCTTTATCCACGGGAATCGTGACCGATGGCGATCCTGCTCACCGGTGCCGCCGGTTTTATCGGCACGAGCATTGCCAAGACCCTCCTTGACCGCAACGAGGAGGTGATCGGCGTGGACCACTTCGGTGACGAGGACGGGCTGGCCAGACTGAAACGTGACCGTGCTCGTCACGTTTCCGAGCATCCCTCCGGCCGTTTCTCCTGCCTCGAGCTCGATATCATCGGCCCGAATGCAATCGGTGAGGCTCTGGGCGGCACCGAGATATCGGCAATCGTACACTTGGCCGCCCATCCGGGCGTTCGCAGCGCCGAAAAACACGCTCGCTTCCAGGCCCGCGCGAACCTTGTAGGCCATGCTGAAGTGTTGGAACTTTGTCGTGAACGTGAGATTCAAAACCTCGTTTACGCCAGCACCAGCGCAGTTTACGGCGAAAACGACAAGGTTCCTTCCTCGATCTTCGATGCTGTCGAACAACCGATCTCACTTTATGCGGCAACCAAGCGTGCCGATGAACTCATGACGCGAGTGTATTCCCACCTCTACGGTTTGCGAGCGACAGGTTTGCGTTTTTTCACCGTCTACGGTCCATGGGGTCGGCCTGATGCAGCTCCCTGGCTATTCACAAGCGCTCTCCTTGAACGACGGCCCCTCCAGGTGTTCGGCTATGGAAAACTCAAACGCGACTTCACTTACGTCGATGACGTAGCCGCCGCGATCCTCGCAAGCCTCGACCGCCCGGCCAAAACCGGAAATGACGAGGTGTCGCACCGCGTCTACAATATCGGCAACGAAAGCTCCGTGAGCCTACTGCACTTCATCGCGATCCTGGAGGAAATCACGAGCTTGAAGGCTGAACTCTGCCTCCTGCCGAAACCACCCGAGGACGTGTTCGAGACCTGCGCCGACATCACGGAATCCCGCCGGGATCTTGGTTTCGAGCCCCGAACCTCCCTCGAAGAGGGACTGCCCCGCTTCGTTTCCTGGTACCGCGAATACCACGGCCTTTGACCTCCGATTGCGCACGTTATCGCGCGCTCCTTTTGGGGATGTTTCACGCCGGCATCGATGCGGTTCGTCCCACCGCTTCCATCCAGCGCCACCTCCCCGAACCGCCCCGGGGACGCACGCTCGTCGCGGGCGTGGGCAAGGCTGCCGGGGCCATGGCAGCGGCTGTCGAAGAGGCCTGGGATGGCCCCCTCGATGGGCTCGTAACAGTACCTTACGGGCACGGAGTCCCATGCAAGCGAATTGAAGTTATCGAGGCCTCCCACCCGGTACCCGATTCGGCCGGCAGCCGGGCCGCCCGACGCATCCTCGCGCTCGTGGAAAAACTGGGCCACGATGACCTACTGCTGTTCCTAATTTCGGGGGGAGCCTCAGCACTGCTGACCGTTCCCACTCCCGGCGTGCACCTCAGGGACAAACGAGCCGTCACCAAGGCGCTTCTCCGGTCGGGTGCCACGATTTCGGAAATCAACTGTGTGCGCAAACACCTCTCTGCAATCAAGGGAGGCCAGCTTGCCCTTGCCGCCCAACCGGCCCGTGTCGTCACCCTCATGATTTCCGATGTGCCCGGCGACGATCCGTCCGTGATCGGTTCCGGCCCCACCGTGGGCGATCCAACGACCTTCGCCCAAGCTCGCAAGATTCTGGCCAAGTACCGGATCCGCGGGCCTGCACGCGTCCAGGCGTGCTTGGAGGGAAATGCACCCGAGACCCCGACGCCGGATGCCCTGCACCATGCCGAAAACATCATTATTGCCCGACCACAGGATGCTCTGGAGGCAGCGGCAAAGGTGGCAAGAGAAGCGGGTTTCTTCCCCATGATCCTCTCCGATTCCCTCGAGGGCGAGGCGACCGACGCGGCCCTTGCGCACGCAGCGATCGTCCGACAGGTAATTCGCTACCGCCAACCGGCACCGCCCCCACTCGTCCTATTGTCGGGCGGCGAGACCACGGTCACACTGCGGGGATCCGGCAGCGGCGGACGAAATACGGAATTTCTTCTCGCTGCGGCCACCGCGCTTGCAGGCGAAAGGATCTACGCGATCGCCTGCGACACGGACGGGATCGACGGAGACGGCGGACACGCGGGAGCCATTATTGACCCGACCACGGCCGACAGAGCCACTCAATTGGAGCTTGATCCCAGAGAATTCCTGGCACGGCAAGATTCACGCAGCTTTTTCGATGCTCTCGGCGACCTCGTCACAACAAAACCTACCCGCACCAACGTGAACGATTTCCGCACATTTCTCGTAACCTGACCGCAAGGCCGGAAAACGAAAAGAATATGGCTCGAAACAGCCGAGTGGTGGGCGCGGCTGGGATTGAACCAGCGACCCCTACGATGTCAACGTAGTGCTCTCCCGCTGAGCTACGCGCCCGCTCCTCGGGACAGGGGACTATAAGCCCGCCATACCGTCGGCGAAAGCGACGGGACCCGTGCGCTTACGGCTACCATGTGGCATGCCAAAGAACGGGAAAAGGGACGATCCACGCATCGCGGGTCAGACGCGTCGTCACACTCGGGTAAGCCTGGAAGCTGGCCGCATTGCCTCACGCTACCTTGCGAGACGCGCCCTCGGCCGTGACGGCGGTAGTGACAAGGGGGCCAAGGACCTCGTTGATGCGCTGGGTGAGCTCAAAGGGCCGGTCATGAAGATCGCACAAATGCTCTCCCTGGTTCCCGGCGTGCTGCCACCGAAATACCAGGAGCGTCTCGCCAACCTGCAGGCAGATGCACCTTCTATGGGATGGCTTTTTGTGCGCCGCAGGATGCGTTCGGAACTGGGAGATGACTGGCAAAAACATTTCGAATCTTTCGAGCGCGAAGCGGCCCATGCCGCTTCCATCGGGCAGGTTCATCGCACCCGGGCACGGGGACAGGAGCTGGCCTGCAAACTCCAATACCCCGATATGACCTCTGTGGTGAAAGCAGATCTACGCCAGCTCAGACTTTTCCTGAATCTCTACCGGCGCGTCGACAAGGCGATTAAGACAGACAAAATTTACGAAGAAATGGAAGCGCGTCTCGACGAGGAACTCGACTACGTGCACGAAGCGCAAAACATGCGCGCCTATCGACACATGCTCAGCCCCACGGACGGTATCCACATTCCCGAACCAGTCGAGGATCTCTCCACGAACAGTCTGCTCACGATGACCTGGCTCGATGGGATGCGTCTCAGGGACACTGAGAAAATGGGACAAAAATTCCGCAACAAAGCCGCCAGCCGACTTTTCAGCGCTTGGTACATCCCTTTCTACCGACATGGAATCATCCACGGGGACCCCCATCCCGGGAACTACTCCGTAACCGAGGACGGCATCATCAATCTTCTCGATTTCGGCTGTGTCCGGGTGTTCCCACCCACCTTCGTGGAAGCTGTACTCAACCTCTACAAGGCAAAAAGAGACGGAGATCCGGAACTGGCTGTCGAAGCCTACAGGGGTTGGGGATTCGAGCATCTGTCAAAGGAAATGCTCGCAACCCTCAATCTGTGGGCAGACTACCTGTACGCGCCAATCCTCGAAGATCGGGTGAGACCCCTCAAGGCGGAGCATTCCATGATCGAGGGAAGAAAACTGGTCGGCAAGGTTTACAAGGAGGTTCGACGCCTCGGTGGAATCCAGCCACCGCGAGAGTTCGTGCTTCTCGACCGTGCCTCCGTGGGGCTGGGGTTCGTCTTCACAAGCATCAAGGCCGAGATCAACTGGCACCGGGTGATCGAGGGAATCGTCGATGGATTCGATGTCAAGAGCCTTGCCCGTGAGCAGACAAAAGTTCTGAAAGCAGTAGGCCTGCCACCCCCATTCTGATCACTTCTGCGAGGGCAGGCCCCGCAGGAACGCGTCCACGGCGAGCGTGGCTTCCGCAAGGTTATCCGCAAGGGTTCTCCCTGAGGATTTTCGAGGCACCAAATCGTGACCTCCATCAGCGACCAAATGAAACGAAATCGACGAAGACAACCCGAATCCCTGCGCTTCTCCTGGCGTACCGAACCGATCCCGTGTTCCCTGCACGAAAAGGGCCCGCGTACGCAAGGATTGCAAATGCTCCGTGCGGAGCCTTGAAGGGTGACCGGGTGGATGGAACGGATAACTCACACAGACCAACGCCCTTGCCCGCTCCGCATCGACGATCCGGCTTGCCACCCGGCCGCCCATCGAAAAGCCCCCGAGGACCAAGGTCTCGGGTGGGCCGATACGAGAAATCACATCGCGGTATGCCTCCTCAAGCCTCGCCATGGGATCGGGAGGTCTGCGCCTCAGCGACACGCGCGCTTTTCGCATATAGGGAAACTCGAAGCGGGCGACCCGGACGCCTGCATCTCCAAGTCCCTTGGCCAGGGCTTCGAGCACGGGGTTGTTCATGCCAAGGCCTGCGCCGTGGGCTAGAACCACAACTAGAGATGTATTCTCAGGGCCTGTGAAAAGAAGGTCGGGAAGCGCCATGCGATGGATCGTGAAACGTCGACGTGCACAAAGCAAAACCGGCGACATCGACCTCGTCGCCAAGGCTTCCGCACGCCTTGATATTCCAGAATTCCGTTTCTTCGAGATCGCTCACCGCTGCTGGTTCGGCAACGGGCATGCGTATTTCGTCGTTGAGCGCGCCTACCTCGCTTACATGTTCGCTTGCCGAGTGCCGATTTGGGTTCGATATCTGGCCCGACAAGTACAGGGCCTGGGCCCTGGGCCCGTTCCCCATTTGGAGAACGAAATCCAGCACCGAGCACCCGCCATCCGAGTCGGAATTCTTGCCCTCATGCTGGTGCTGCTCGCACTCGCACTCGCTTACATCGCAGCGACCGGGGGTGAGCTTCCGCGTGAATGCCTCTTCCCACCCTGCTACTGAACAGGCTTGCGGTGACGCCTCTTCTTGACTGGATCTTTCTCGCCGTGGCAGGCGCCATCGCCTGGCACGGGCTTACCTGGCGTGACGAGGAAGGAGAGCGCGACTGGGTTCGTCTCCTGTTTGGGTGCATCGCCTTGATGTTCGCGTTGCGGGTCCTGCTCGTCGACGTTCTCGGTCTCGACATCTTCCTCGGATAAATCAGCGTTCGTAAGGGCGCTGCGTGGCGTCTTGCTCAGGGACCCTTAGCACCCGCTCATTGGGGGGCAGGAGGAACTGGTCCTCCAGGTAGGCCTTGCGATCCGCAATCGTCGGAGGGCGCTCCTGCACGTTGTAGAGAAGCCGATCGATCCAGTGCATTCCTTCCGAAAGCTCAGGATCGAGTTCAAGAGCAAAGCGGTAGGCAGCGAGCGCCTCCTCGTGTCGGCCTATGGTGTCGAGCAGGATCCCTAGGTTGGCGTGCGCGGGCGCAAAATCCGGATCAACTGCAAGCGTCTCCTCAAACGCCGCAAGTGCCTCCTGATCGTAGCCAAGCCGCTGGAGACTGCGGGCGATTCCCTCTGCGGCATAAACGTTGGCGGGGTCAAGCTCGAGGGCTTCCCGATAGCGACGCAAAGCCTCCTCATAACGAGCATCGGTGAAAGCGGTGTTGGCGGAGCGGTAATCAGAGCGGCCCGGTTTTCCACCAAAGATGTGGTCATGTACCAGCCAAGCAGCCGTCACAACCGCAAGCACGATCGCAATTTTCGCGAGCCAACGATAAACGGGATCACGCACTGACGGAGTGAATCCAAAGATTGAACAGTGCCGAGAAAGGAAGGGTGATCAACACGGCGATGAAACGGGCCCGGTTGCGCTGGCCAATACGCTCCTTTTCGTCCAGGTGCTCGCCCCGACGACGCTCAAGCCTGCGCACACTCAACACCCACACCATGCGGGATACCGGGAAGTAGAGAAGGGCGGCAAGCACGACCGTGCTCATCGCATCGTACGAGGTCACCGCCGCTCCCCCGGGAGCGGCCCGTCAAGAATCCGAGGTGGGGTGCATGGCCAATGCCGGATCCTGAATGTCATCCGTGATTGGCTGCACTGCTTCCTTCGGTGCTGTAGAGAGCTCCATCCGGTAGGCCAGCATCCACATCATGTAGACGCCGATCGCCCAGAACAGAATCTGCCAGGCCCAGATCGACGGAATTCCAAAGATCCACTCGGTCGGAGTGTTCGGGTCACCGAAGATCCAGTTCCCGATCACCGCACCCGGTCCGATTCCGAAAAAGAACCAGAGCAACGTCACGATCCACGCGGTAGGCACCAAGCGTCGCTTCTCGGCGGGTAGACCTGCATGCTCGCGCAGGAATTCGTGGTAAGTCATGCGATGGCGGGTTTCTCCCTCATTCTGGGTAAAGAAGGAGACGATGATCGCCACGCCCAGGTTGAAAAGGATGCCCCAGCCCGCCGAGTGAATGGTGAGCGGCCAGCGCCCCCATGCCTGGATACCGAACCAATCTCTCCCCATGTTTTCAGTAAGCGTCACGGCGATGAGCCCGACGATGAGCCCGGTGACAACACCTGCGCGCGTAAGCCAGGGCCACCAGCACACCGCAATCAAGGACGGCCACATCTGGAATCCGTAGGCGACGGCAAGGCCGCCCAGGAGAACCAGAGCATCCTGCGAAATCGTGGCCACGATCAGGGCAGCAAGCACGATTACCAACACGCCCAATCGGCCGAACGCTTTCTGGGCCGTGTGGCCAGCAGACGGAATGAAATACCGCTTGATGAGATCACGCGTGATCATGCCGCCGGCGGTCGACATGTACGCGGCACCCGTCGACTGCATCGCCGCAAGCGCACACACCGAAAGAAGTGCTAGCAGCCACGGAGCCGACGTCTCCAGCAAGTTGATCAGCTGTGGAACCAGCATTCCCTGCTTGCCTGCCTCAGTCATGAGGTCGCCCGTGACGAGATGCTCGCCCAGCAGATCGTTGACCACACCGGGGTTCGCTGCCAGCAGGGTCGCATCCCCACCGAGAAGATGGCCACCGATCCCCTGGATAGCGGTGAACGTGAACAAAATCGCGCCGATCCCGAAGGAGGAGGCCCACACCTGCTGCGGGGCGAATGGCTTCGGGTCGCGGTTGGAAAACGCCCACATGGTGAAGGCGGGAGCTGCCTGAATTCCCATCAGCGCAAACATGTAAGTGAGGACCATGATGCCGGTCCAGGCTCCGCCCGTGGCACCAGGGCCGGATTCAACCCACTGGATCACGCCGGGAATGGCGATGTAGTGGCTGTAACCGTCTGGGGTGAGGTTTACGTCGCTTTCGCTAAGCGCCTGGATCCCGTCAATGAGATTGCCCAAACCGCCGATGTAGAAAAGAGTGATGGCACCAATGATGGTAATGCCGCCGGCGAGCAGGACGCATTGCACCGTGTCCACGTAAGCCACGGCTCTGAGACCACCGGAAGCCACGTAAATGAGCACCACCAGCGAAAGCAGCCACATGCCAACATTGACCCCGAGCAGTCCATCGGTCAGCACGTTGAACAAGAAACCCGACGCGCGAAGCTGAACCCCGAGGTAGGGAATTGAGAACACCAAAGCCACGATGACCACGAGGACTCGGATGGCATCGGAGCGGAAATAAGTGGAGAGCATCTCGCCCGGCGTCACGAAGCCGAAGCGCTTACCGAGCATCCATTGGCGCTTCAGGAAGAGCACGCCGGTGAAGGGAATCGTGATGGCGTAGAACGAAGCATAGGCGTAGGGGAACCCATCCCGGTAGATAAGTCCGGGATGTCCCATGAAGGTCCAACCAGAAAAGGAAGTGGCCGTCGCAGCCAGCACGAACACAAAAATCGAAATGGAGCGGCCGGCGATGAAGTAATCGCTCGCGGTCCGGGCCGACATTGCTCCCTTCACCCCGCAGAAAATGCAATATCCCCAATAGAGCGCGACAAAAACGGTGAGCCAGATCATCTTCGAGCTGGCTAGAATCTGGTCAACGAAACCAGCGCCCCAAATCGATTCCATGTTTTCGGACCCCTTGCCCCGTTTTCCAAAACGCTCGAGATTCTTTCACAAAGCCTCCCGGCTCGCAAACGAGAGGGTCAATTGACGCACGGGCCGACACGGGCAACGATGGTCGGCGGATAGAGAAGGGCCTTGAGAGGAGGAAGCATGACTGTCGCTTATTTCGCCGCAGGGTGTTTTTGGGGCGTTGAATCGCAGTTCCGGAAAGTCGAGGGCGTCACTGCAACGTCCGTCGGATACATGGGTGGATCAAAAAACAACCCCACCTACGAAGAGGTGTGCACCAGAAATACCGGCCACGCCGAGACCGTGAAGGTTGAGTTCGACCCGGAACAGATCTCCTACGAGGATCTCCTGGAAATCTTCTGGTCGATTCACGATCCGACCCAAGGCGACCGACAAGGACCCGACATCGGTAGCCAGTACCGCTCGGCAATTTTCGCCGCCGACTTCGGCCAGCGACTCCTTGCTGATTCGATCTACCAGAAGGTCAAGCGCGAGAAACGCTTCGCAGACCCAATCACCACAGAAATTATCGAAGGCGAGAACTTTTGGATCGCCGAGGATTACCACCAACAATACGAGGAGAAAAAGAGACGCCCCGCCGTCTGACACCGGGACCTTCCTCCGCTATGAGAAGACCCGAGGGCCTGCCCGACGACGTTCGCCCTGACTTCCAGGGATTTTCAAAGGAAGCGTTCTCCTTCCTCTTGAGCCTTGCGCACAACAATCGCCGCGACTGGTTCGTCAAGCGCAAGGACGTTTACGATTCAGAAATAAAATTCGCGGCCGAGTGTTTGCTCGCCGAGTTCACCACATCGGCAAGACTCAAGGGCTTTCCCCTCCAAGGACACCCGAAACGCGGCCTGTTCCGGATCTACCGTGACGTACGCTTCTCTAGGGACAAGCTGCCCTACAAAACACACGCAGGGATGGTGCTCACACGCACGGGGAACAAGGGCGAACCCGGCTTCCTTTACGCCCACGTCCAACCGGGGAAATCCTTCCTTGCCGCAGGTTTTTTTGCGATGGCTCCTGAGTTTCTTCTCGCCTGGCGAACACGCATCGCCGAGGACCCGGAGACGTTCCTGAAGATTGTCGAGCCACTCCTGAACTCGCGTACAAAGCACCGACTCGTCCAGCGAGGCGAACCCCTCAAAACAATGCCGAGAGGCTTCAAAGATCACGCCGACAGCCTTGTCGAGGAATACCTGCGCTGGAAAAGCTGCATGGTCAGGCGAGAAATCACGGATCGATTGGCACAGTCCCGCAGCCTCATTTACGCGATCTGCGACATGGCCGCAGCCGCAGGGCCGTTGCTCCATTTCGGCTGGGAAATCAGCGATTCTCTTCACCAGCCTCGACCCCGATCCACAATGCGAGGGAAGCCCCGAAAGGCCTGAAGCCAAGCCTCGTTCCTACCTCCCCAAAGCCCGCTCGAGTGCGGGATAGGCAGCCCCGAGAGTCGCCGCTCTGGCGACCATGAACAGCAGGTACGCCCCCCACAGCCCGTGATTGCCGAAAACCGGCACGAGCATCGCGACTGCGACGACAAAAATCGCCGCGCTCATCACCATTGTGGGGAACCGAAAATAACTGGATTCTGGGAAGAGCCGGGTTTATCCGGGAAGAAACGGGCTGACGCCCATGGAATCAGGCATTTTGAGGTGATGTTGATCGGCTCTCTTCCCGTAAAAAATAACTGGAAATTTGTCCGGCTGAGGCCTTGAAGGGTCCATAAAGCGGAATTTTCCCGGCGTTTTACGAGCCCTTTTCGGGCCGAAAAATCTTCCGAATTCTGCACCCGGAATCACCGAGCAATATCCTTGCCTCCGTCAGGCCGTCCGGCAGGCCCGTCCTGCGAATCTCGCCCTCCAATTTCTCCATCTCTTCCGGCGGCACGGGTCGACGTGGGCGGAGAACGGACGATATCGCATCGACGGGGACGTGACGTTATCGGGGGAACATTCGGTTCGCTCCGGCGGCAACCGGACCGAGACGACACCGGGGCCAGCAAATTGCCGACCGCCGCCAATGGCCTTGTTCCCGGAGCCTCGCGCCGTCCGCCCGCGCTGGGTTCCTGGACGACGGGTGAAGTGTTTGACGAAAGCGGAGAGTTGACGGCAAGCGTTCGTGGAGCGACCATGGCCCCGAGGCCCGAGTCAGATGTACCTGCGCAAGCAGCGGGGAGGTTACGAACCCCCGGGCCTCACTTTTCCTACCCCTCTTCGGATCGCAAACGAACCGAATTGGGAATTGGCCCTTTCTCGTCCCTCCCTACCGAATAGATCGTGGTGAGTTTCGGCCCGGTTTCCGGGTGAAGTTTCACCACCCAACGCATCCATCGCTTGTCTTTCTTCAGCAGTTCTCGAATCTCCGCCCGGTGCTCTTCGGACAGTGTCATGTGGAATAGAAGCGTCGGCAGATCCTTGTCCCGCTCCTGAAGCACGACTTCGCCTTGTTCGATTGCTGTCTGGAATTCGCGATAGTCCTCCAGCCGGATCTCCGGATGCTTCGTTCTGAGTTTCCTGGGATGAATGTCGTCGATGACCGGACCGATCCAGTTGTCCCTTCCGGCCTTTGCGGGAACGAGATCCCGTGGAATGACGCCGACCAGCCACTCCCTGAGGTTCCCTTCCGCGAACTGCTCCTCGAAAACCGGGTCCGCAACGATGTTCCGGACAGTGGCACGGGCCACCTCCTCGTTGCCGGCAGCCACCTTCGCCCGCAGGATTCTCTGCGCCTTGGTGGCGGGGGGCACGCTGCCGACGTTGTGGTCGAAGCCGGCATCAATCCCGACCGGAACCTTCCGCTTCTCTCCGGTACGCCGGTTGACCCACGTCCTGGTCCGGACTTTCGGGTCCGGTGAAACCTCATAGCCAAAGCGCTCGAGGTCGTGCCGGTCCATCTGCTGGACGGTGCACCGGCACATCCATCCGTTCGGCGGAAAGTGTGTCCTCCAGAAGGAATGGTCGACGGGCAGCACGGTACCGTGCCAGACGCGATGCCGATCCCGGGTCCGGTTGTCCTGGACGGCGACGTAGCGGAGGAAGGGCATCCGTTCCTTGAGGCGCTGGATCCTCTCCCACTTGCCGCTTGCGTAGCTGGTCCGGATATTGGTGTCGAAGATCGTTCGGAGGCGGCGTGCGGATCCGAGTCGCACCACACGCTCCTTGCCGGTGAGGGGATCAATCATCCTCTTCTGGCCCCACCATCCCTTCTTCACTAGCAGGGGCTCCAGCCGGTCCCGGAAGGTCTCGAAGGTTTCGCCGGCGGCAATCGCCTCGTCGACGGCACGGCGGATGTCGTTCAGCACGTCCGCCTGCATTGCCTTGGCAACGGTGAAGGAACTGGCGTGAAGCGACGCCGAGGTTTCCCGCCAGTCGAATCCGAAGTGCGCGCCCTTTCGCTGGAAGTGCTCGATCGCCTCCTTGGGCGGGACGTCGAGGACCTCGGGTTTGGTGTCAATGAGCACGGGATCAAGCCATCCCGAAGATGTCATCGAAGCCTGCGCTGGAGCGTTCTCCGTCGCGGTCCCTGTCGGGAATGGCCGGTCCCTTCGTGACGACGACGCGGATCGCCGTGCCGACCCGACCGAACGGCGGGAATCTCCGGAAACTTCCCAAGGCGGCGAATCCGTTCATTTTTCCGTCTCGTCCGCGGCTCCGGAGATCGTGGCGGAGAACGCGTTGCGGTGAAGCCGCCCGGCGAAGATGTCTTCGTCCATCTCCTCGATCAGACGTGCGATCCGGTTCCTGAACCCGGCGAGGCTTTCGCCGCGCTCAAGAGCAGCGTCGGCGGCGGCGAGCAACGGCAGGAGGTTCGGCTCCATGAGCGGCTCCCAGTCGTCGCCTGCGAGGTCGGCGGCGCGGGAGATCGCGTCGCCGTCATCGGCGGCGAACCGGAGCGCGTGCTCAAGCGCGCCAGGCGCAGGAGGTGTTGCCACGGGTATCTCCTCCCAGCGGCCGCCATAGGTCTTTTCGATGTGCTCGCGCGTAGGCCGCAGTCCAGAAGTCCGGGCGATCCGCTCCTCGCGTTCGGCACGGGCATCAAGGTTCTCGGGCGGCTCGACGTCGCGAACGATCTTCGGCGTCGCGGCTCCGGGGAAATTCCAAGCGGTAAGCCACCTCGCGACCGAGGAGCTCAACGCTTCGTTGAGGGTGCGGCAATCGGCGGCGACGACTTCGTTGCGGACGTCTTGCTGGACTTCGGCGGTGCCTCGCCACGGTCCCTGGTCGGTGGTCGAGCTCTGTCCGAGGATGGTGGTGGCGAGCATGCGGTCGAGGTAGCCGCAGTAAGCTTCAAAGTCGCCACCGGTCCGTTGGCGTGCCTCAAGGAGCTGGATGGTCTGGCCTTCCGGCAAGGCGATGCCGGAAGCGGTAGCAAGGGATTCGAGCTTGGAGACGAGCTGGCCGACCTCCGATTCAGTGGCGCCCTGACGATACGTCCCCATGCCGGTGGGGGATCCGAACCGCTCAAGTGCGACAGCCCAGAACTTCAGCCCGTGCCTCTTGAACCACACAGGCCAGAAGCACCAACGCCCGAGGCCGGGGCCATAAGGGGTGTCGCCGTGCTCGCCGGGACGAGTAAGGACCACGAACTTTGCCGCAGACAGCTCCTCGCCGCGCGGGTGGGACCGGGTCACCAGGAGGGGATCGCAGGCGGCAGACCACAAGAAGCGATCGGGCGCGCGCACGCGGATGTCGGCGATGCCGACGTGCTCATCGCCGGGTGCCCAAAGCACTTCGGCGACGGCGAAGCCGAACCAGAGGTGGGAAAAGAGCGTCTGGCGGCAAATCCGATTGAATCGAAGGCCGCGGATCTGCACCCGGAGGTGATCGGCAGCGGCGGTATCGGCAGCGGAGCTGGAATCGCCGCCGGGCTCGACGTCCCAGGGCCGCGACACGGCGGCATCAAGCCTCTGATCGAGGGCGGCCATGGCGCGTTCATCTCGAAGTGTTTCCCGGTAGAGCTTGAGGACCTGCCTGTCGTCGCCAAGGGTCTGGCGGTAGCGCTGCCAGACGCGCGGGTCGGGGCCGAGCTCGCCGATGTAGGAGCTGGCGATCGAGGAAACGTCGGTGAGGCCGGAGATCTCGTCGAACTCGGGCTTTCTTCTGGGGGCAGCTTCGTCCATCAGCTTCTCCCGAGCCCGTTGGCAAATGCGCTTCGAACGATCCCGTTCCGGTGGTCAATCGCGTGGAGGGGTGTTCCGGGCATGGGAAGCTCGGCGTCCCATGCGCTGCGGCGGGCGGTGACGGTCGCTTCGAAGGCAGGCAGGCCATCGGCAGCGGCACCGGCGGCGAGGGCCGCCGCCCAGAAGCGATCAGCGTGGCTGTCGCCGGAACGGCCGCCAATGAGCCGCGGTGCTCCGGTGGGACCAACCGTCTTGCCGACGGCGTGGAGGTCATCGCGGAGCCGACGATCGCCGGCGGGGATGCGGATCGTGCGATCCTCGAGGCGTTCGCGCAGCGCGGTAGCGAGTGCGAGCCTGCGGGGCCCCGTGAAGATGACGCCCTCGATCATGCTGCCGTGGCGGTGTTGCGCGTCCTCGACGGGCTTCTCGCCCATGCCGGTCTGGTCCATGGCGACGCGAACCGGGTTGTAGTTCTCGATCAGACGGTCGAGCTCGGCGTCCTGCTGGGCGAATGTCGCGCCGCGAAGCGTCGCGATCTCGCGCGTCCAGGCGACATCGCCCACGATCTCGATGACCCAGGCGACCCACAGGTCATGGCGGCGGGCGATGTCGTTGCCGATGTAGACGGATCCGCCCTGGAAGCTCTCGGGCCGGCCTGCGTCGTCGTGCTCGCAGCCATCGATCAGATCGAAGGAGAGCCAGGCGCTGGCTTCGTCGAGCCACTCGCACTCGTATTCCTGACGCCACAGCTGGTCGTCGCCAAGCGCGTCACGGAGCTCTGCGACATCGCGCGCAAGCCCGTCGCGAACGGCATCGTGAATGGTGACGAGATGAACCGACCATCGGCCGGACCTGTCAGTGGCGAGCTCGTAGAACCGGTTGCCCTTGCCGCGCGGCGTGGAGGCAACAACGAGGCGATGACCGGCGGAGACGGCGGGGAAAAGAGCGGCCCAAATCGCCCGTGCGTCCTGATGCCAGGCGAACTCATCGAGAAAGACGTTTGCAGAGAAGCCGCGCGCAGTGTCGGGGTTGGCGGGCAACGCGGAGACGCGCGATCCGTTCTCGAACTCGACCTCGACAGCGCGGAAGGTGGTGCCCTCGGCGGTTGCGAACTCACCCTCGATCTCGCGAATCGCGGCTCCGTATGCCTTGGCGTGGGGGATGAGGGCGCCTTGCATCGCCTCTTTCGCCTGGCGCTCGCCGCGGGAGAGAATGATCCATCGCGCCCGCCGGCCCTGCGTCATCGCCTCGTGGACGTCGTCAACGATCTCAAGGGTGGTGGTGAAGGTCTTGCCGGTCTGGCGGCTCCAGCGCCCGAGCTTGAAGCGCGAACGGTCCTGGAACCAGCGTTGCTGGTAGGGCAGGAGCGTGACGGCAGGGCTCATGCGGCCTCGCCCACGATCCCGTAGACCTGTTCTCTGATTGTCCGAAGTGAAGCCGGTGAGAGTTTCCGTCCGGCCTTCTCGCTCTCGGCGAGCGCGGCAGATTCGGCCCGATCGGCAGCCTCAGCGAGGATCGCGCGGCGGTCCCGCTGGACGCTCCCCGTGGCGCGGCCCAGCTCGGCCACAGCGCGTGCGGCGCGGGAGACGTCCTGGAGACTGCCGTCCTCGGCGGCAAGCAGGAGATCAAAGATCCTTTGCTGCGCCATACGAAGCGTAGCGAGCGACATTGCGCCCGCGTCGTCGGGCACCGCCTCGACCAGGGTGCGCGCACTCTCTGTCGCGATCCTGGTCTGTTCTATGCGTCGCTCCAGGGTGGCACCGTGGCGCTGGAGCGACGATTTGGAAACGTGGCAACCCCGACCGGCAAGCCATTCCGAAAGTTCGACGTAACCGCCGAAGCCGCCCTCTACGAGGCGGCGATCGAGTTCCGCGCGCACGTCGTCTGGCAGGGTCGAGACCTTGGACCGCGCCGGCATGTCAGGAGGCCGCGCTGCCCCAGTACTTCCGCGGGCGGGAGATTCCCGGCTCGCAGTCGACGGTGTAGGTGGCGACGTCCACACCGTGTCGGGTCAGGGTGGAGCACCATTCCTTGATCTCGTGACGCTCGACCTTCACGAGTTTGCGGTCCTCGAGGTAGGCAAGCTGGTCGCGGATCCACTCCCGTGTGGTCTGCATCCACATCGCGCGAAGCGTGGAAAGCATCATGGTTTCGGTGGCGCCAAGATGGCCAGCAACATGCATCACACGGAGCATCTCCCAACGTCCGCTCTCGAGGCGAGTGTGCTCCATCCTCTCGGCTGTCTCGTTCATGCTTTAGCCTCCGTTCCTGGTCCTCTCGTCGACGCGGGCGACGAGGGTTCCAAGCGAGTCCAGCTTCGACTGGATCAGCGAGAGTTGCTGGACGTAGTCGTCGCGCCTTACGTAGCTCTCGGCGATGCACAGACGCAGTTTGTGGAGTTCCTCTCCGACGTTGCTTCCCGCGATCTGGCGGACCGTCTCCTCGATGACGGCATTCTCTGCCTCAACCCTGCGCAGACGCACAAAGAGCGTTGTCACAGCACCGACCGTGGCAACGACAACCGCCCGGGCCACCCACTCGACGAAGACTTCGGCGTTCACGCGGTGCCCTTCGAGCCCGGCAGGAACGCCTGCGCCATTTTCGCCGCAGCCCGGTCGCAGAACCACCACGTGACGCAGGAGATGGCGAGGTAGAGGATGACCATGCCGGCGGCACCCGGATCGCTCCCCGTCGGAGTCCGCACGACGATCGTCCAGGCAAGAGCGACGAGGGCAACGGTGAGCGCGGGCCGCATGAGGCCGCGGACGAAGTCAACGATCACCATCAGCCAGTTCTGGGCAGGGGTGAGGCCATGTGTCGCATAAGCCGCCCGGTCAGCCTTGATCGATGTGAGCAGTGCGTCGTGCTCGGCGGTGCGCTCGCGGGCCGCCGCCTCGATGCGATCGCTCTCAAGCTCGTGTGCCCGGAGCGTCGCACCAACCTCGGCCTCGGCGGCAATGTGCCTGAGATCGAGCTCGCGCAACGCCAGTTCGTGCGTGAGGTCTTGGCGTTTCTGGAAGAGGCCAACGCCGCGCGAGATCAGAGTACCGAGGATACCGGTCGCGCCGCCACCGAGAACCAACTGGAGGATGTCAAACACGGATTCGATTGTCAGTTTCCTCCGACCCGTTGCAGACCCCGTTCGGGGCACTTGCAAGGCCGTTTCATGGGGCTTGCACCGCAAGGTTGAAGGTCTCGCCTGCCATCGCCGCGGTAAAAGCCCGCAACGTCGGCCGCGACACCAGGACCGCGCGCTGGCGGCGATCGCGGACCGCGAGCTCGCCGCGCCTGCGCCCAAGAAGAACGCAGCCCTGCGTATGGGTGTGTAGTCCCTGGTCGGGGTCGCCGCCGACGTTGCCGGAATGAATGAGGATGTGACTGCGACCCGGCACGTCGGTAACCAGATAGCACTCGCCGTAGCGGGGGCTCCGGTGCCAGACTGTTCGGTACTCGCCGGCGGGGATGCAGGACCGGCCCCGCGCGTTGTCGCGCCAGGGCGGCTCCATGGTGTGGGCAAGCGGTTCGCCATCCACCAGCAGCACGCCGAGCGTGCCGTGGTCGGAAGAAACATCACGGATGAGATCAGCACGGGACATGAGCTGATGGTGCCGCGACCGCGCGCGCAAGAACAGGTGACAGGTGTCACATGTTTTACGTCGTTGCCAGATAGCGACGGACGCTGCGGGGCGTTGTCCCTAGCCGCCGGGCGATTTCGCCAAGGTCGAGGCCGCGCCTGGCATAGATGTGTGCGCGCCGATGCCGGGACTGGGCCACGTAATACGATTGCCCACCATATTGCATGGCCAGCTGGATCGCCGCATCGCGCCCCTCGATCAGGCGGTTGTCGTTGCGGAATTGGCTGAGCTTGGCGATGTAGATCGATCGCCCCCCGTGACGCTCAACAAAGGCCAAAGCCGCATCAATGCCGGCGATGGCTTCGAGATCGTCCAGATCAATGCTGTTTCGACCGACGACATCCTCCGTCATCGGCTCCTCCGCTCAAGGGGGTACACCGTGACCAGGCAATCAAGAGAGGTGTCGTAGACGGCGGTGATCCGCTCCCGGGCGCGCCGGATGATGATTTCGTGGCGTCGGCGGCCGTTGCGCTCGAATGCCGGCCGCATTCGCCGGAGCCTCTCCTCGAGGGCGGCGGTGTCGAGATCCGTGAACCCGCGTTCGCCGGCGCGCCTTGCCGCGTGGATCTGGCAGCGGCGGCGGCGGAGCACCGCCTCCTCGACGTCGGCCGCGTGTCTCACGCCGCTTCCTTGCGCGCCGTGCGGATCCTCTTGCCGAAGGTGCGGATGAGTTTGTCGGCGTCTGCGGCAGGAAGTGCGGAGAGGCCCCGCCGACTGATCCCGAGGACGCGGGCGGCGTAGCTGGAGAGTGCTCCCGTGTCGGCGATCTCCACCAGTCCGAGCCCGTGCATGATCCGCCACTGCGCTTCAAGCACCCGCGCGCGCGGCGCATGGAACGGACCCTGCGTCGACGCGTAGGGTGACCAGTCGACGCCGGCACCGCCCTCCTTCGCGGGCCTTGCGAGCCAGAGTTTCAGCGCCTCGATGACCCTGGTCATGTCGTTGCCGCCGCTCGCCCAGCGAGCGGAGTCGATCCCGAGTTGGCGTCGCACGAATCGGGCACATGCGGTGTCTGAGTTGTCGTCGATGACGCCCAGATGCCAGGCGGAGATCCAGAGTGCTCGCAATTTCGAGGTCTGCGGGCCGTTCGGCAGCCGATCTCGCAACCCCTCCCCGCGAGAGGCCTGCGGCTCGAACCCGAGCCGCCGCATTTCGTCCACCACCGAGCGGAGATCGTCGCCATCCATCGCCGTGAGCGAGCGTTTCCCGGTGACGCGAAGCTGCAGGTGGTGGCGGGCGTCGTCGTCGAGGCCGAGCGCGCGGGCACCGACGTGCACCAGCCGGATCATCCGCCCACGCCCGGGGTCGGTCGTCGGTTCCGGCATCAGAACTTCCGCCGCCACTCGGGCGGGCGTGCCGACTTGGGCTGCGTCGCCGCCGCCCCTCCCGTCTCCGGAACCTCTGACCAAGTAACGAGGAAGTGCGGGCCGAGTTTTGTCTTGACGTAGCGGACGAGACCATCGCGCTCAAGCGCGAAAAGGATGCCCAGCAGCTCGCTCTCACGGCAACCCAGCTCGCGGGCGATCAAGGAGGAGCAGAAGCGTCCCGCCGCAAGCGAAGCGAGTACGGCATCCCGGGTGGGACCGCTGCCGCTCACGCTCAGACCTCCTCGTCTGGCAGCAAAGCTGCCACCAGCTTGTCGAGATCGTCGCTCGCCGCGGCGATGATGATCTCGTCTGCGACATCATCGATCTGCACCCCGATCGCGGCGAGCGAGCGGGCATCAAGGTTGCGCAGGGCTGGCTTGGCCAATGATTCGCGTACTCTTACAAGGTCGTCCGCGCGGTTCGGTAGCTTCCTGCGGATGCGGGTGATGACCTGCGCTTCATCGCCAAGATCGATCCGCCCGGGCAACTTTCGCAACCCAAACTTCACCCCGTCGCAGGTCTGCGTCCGAGGTCTCTCAAAGAGCGCCCGCGATCCATCGATTGCGGTACGGAGCGCGTCCTTCGCGGCCGAGGCGCGCACCACCGCTGCTTGCAGGGACCTCTTGCGGGCTCGGAGAATCGCACGCTGATCGTCGTGGATGTCGTCAACCACGTCCTGGAGCGCACCGCGCTCCCTGGCGTAGGTCTTGGCGAGGTCGGCGACCTCGCCAAGGGCAATCTTTGTGCCGCTCATGAGCTCCTCCTCCTCAAAGTGATGCGGAGCCACCAACGGATCTGACGAGCGACGAAGCAGCGACAGCGACGACGACGGCGGCGTTCAAGAGTCACGCTCATTTGGATCTCCCGTCGAAAGGTCGAAAGGCAAGAACCTGCTCCCGATCAGGGATGGGCGGCCTACTGGGGCCGCCGTCGGGGATCTCTTCGACGGAGTCCAGCTCATCGGCGAGCTCGAACAGTGCAGCACACTTTTCGACCCACTCCACCCGCTCCGTCGGAGTGTTGAACTCGAGGCGCTGGTCTGCGATCCAGGAACGAATCCGTGCGCCCGGCGGGGGCCCCGCGACATGCGGGCCGCTCATGCTCCGGCCTCCTCGGCTCGGCCGACAACTGTTTGGCCGAGATTCGTCAACGTCCAGCCGACCCCCAGGCCGCCTGATAGCGATATGCTGCTGACCAGAAACTCCTTCTCGAGCTTGCGCAGGCGAACCAGCATCCGGGCCGGACTTGTGTCCGCAGGTCTGGCCAATTCGACAGTCGATACCACCGCCTCCGCCGGCCGGTCCGCGAGCCGGCGCAGAACGAGAAGGTCCGCGCCGGACACCGCAGCCTCGATCCTGCGGTCTGCACCGTTTTCGCGTAGCACGATCATGGCGCGCCTCCTTCCTCGGCGGCCGCCGTCAGGTCTTCTGCCTGGACGGTGGTGGCGCGACCCTCTGCCTTGGCATGAATCCACGCACGTACAAGGAGTCGGCGCAGCGCGTGCAGCCCACCGGCGGCCTGCGCCGAAGCGAGTAGGAGGCGCGTCTCTCGTGCCGCGGTCTCGCGGCCCAGGACCGCCCCGCCTAGCTCTCGGACGTCGGTCTCCGAGACCCTGCCCACCGGTAGGCGAATCCCAATTCGCCCGACGATCTGGTCGCAATGCGGCGAGGATGCCAACCGCGTCCACAACTCGT
Source organism: Alphaproteobacteria bacterium (assembly GCA_965206145.1). Taxonomy (GTDB): domain Bacteria; phylum Pseudomonadota; class Alphaproteobacteria; order TMED109; family TMED109; genus CBDBIK01. The sequence continues at coordinate 530,621 of CBDBIK010000005.1, read as the reverse complement.
CGCCGCCAATCAGGGCGAGGCCGCATCCCGCCATGTCACGGATGCAACGGAGCTCGTCCAAGAGGCGAGCGGACAGGTGATGCGCCTCGTCGACTGCGAGGAGGGCACCGCGGTCCCTGAGGCGGGCGACCGCCACGCTCTCGGCCGCCAGGGCTGAGACGTGACGTGCGCCTCCACCGACCGCGTCGGCGACCCGGCCAAGAAGACCGGAGAGCGTCGTCACCGCCCCCGTCGCGACGACAAAGTGGGCAGCGGTGCGAGATCCGCAGTAGCGACGGCTCGCCCAGCTCTTACCGGCACCACTCCGGCCGTGAACCAGGACGACGTCGGCGGCGGCTTGAGCGTGACCGAGGACGGCCTCGATGTCGGCCGTGACTTGAAGGGATGCATGGCGGTCGAGACCCGCGCCGCCGATCGCCCGGCGAGCGCGCTCGCGCCGCGTCTCGATCCACGTCTCGATGCGCTTCGAGACCGCTCCCACATCGCCCTCATATCTGTCGCGGAGCCATTTGGAGAGGGTGGCACTGCTCACACCGCGACCGATCTCCCGCGCTGCCTGCTGAATCGACAGTCCCGCAGCCTCCATCTCGTCGCGGCAGTCCGCGACGAGCGAAGCTTGAGAGATCCGCCCGGTGCCGGGCAGGGCGACGATGTTGCCACCGTCGTCCTGATGATCGAATTGATTCTGAGTGCTCATAAATCAGAGTCCTTCTGGGATTGAATGATGCGAAGAGCCGCCGCGACTCCTCGCCGCGGACGGGACGGGGCCGTCTTGGTGGCGGCGGACGTCACCGGATCCGATCCCGGATTTGGCGACGGCAACTGAGGAAGGGAACCGTTTGCGACCAAGCGGACAACACCTGAAGCAGGATCGTTCGGCGCAGGCGGAGACGGCAGGTCCCGGTGCGCCCGGGCGAGCTCCTCCAGGTCGCGCCTCGCCCGAAGGCCACGCTCGGCGGCGCGGCGGAGATCCCGGCGCGCCGCCTCGTGCCGGCGAGCGGTGCCAGCGTCGGCGAATCCAACGGGGAGCACGCACTCCGCGCGGCCGATGTAGCGGCCGTCCCGGACGTGGAGGTAGACAGCGCCGTGGAGCTCGCCCGGGTCGAAGCGGGCAACCAGGCTCTGGCCCGCCCGCTCGACCAATGCGGGCGAGTGGTAGCGGTTGACTGGCATCCGCGCCCCACGCCCGCACCGAAGTGTGAATGTGCCGTCCGCGTTGACCGTCACGTCCTCGGCGGCGAGTAGCAGTACCGACGCCTGCGCCTGCGTCATGCGGCGCACGGCCGCGCCCTTGATCTCCTCGGCCCAGACCTGGTCGAAGCTGCGTCCCGCCGCAGCTTCGGTCCGCCGGCCCGGGCGGGCATTGTGTTCGGCAACCGCCGCCGTGAGCACCGTCGCGAAAGTCTCGAGGGCGACGACGTTGGTGCGGTGCGTCTCAGGCCGGTCCTGGGTCGAGCGGCCGGTGTAAGCACCAACCAACAGCGGGTGCGTGTCAACCTGCCGCGCGAGGTCGCCAAAGGCACGTTCGACGGGTTTGGAACGTCCCCGGCCTTTCCCTCGGCCGCCTGCGTCCGTATCCACCGCCGTCGGGCTGTACTGTATCTCCAGCAGCGCGAGGATCCCCAGTAACTCCTCGCCCGTCGAACGCCATCTTTTGCGCCCCGACATGCCGCCGGTGAGAAATTTCGACGACGCCGCCAGCGTCTGGTCGACCACAAGTCGCTCGGGAACGCCATGCGCCACGATCAGCTCGTGGAGTGCAGTTCGAACGAGATCGGACGACTCTGTCTCTCCGATCCTCCAGGAAAGAATTCGGCGGGTGCGGATGTCTTGCCACATCCAGACAACGGGACGCCCCTGACGACCGGTGGGAAAGCGCACGATGACGTCATGGCGCCGACCATCACCGTTGACGATTTCAAGCGGCTTCAGGCCCGCGACCGTGCGGGTTTGGTAAGGATGAAGATCAAGAGCCGCGACCGCGCCTTGGCGCGCACGCACCCGCTCCGCCTTCGGTATTTCGCGCTCCGTCCTCCGCGTGAACGCCCGCAGCGAGGGACAGCCCCAGCCGCGCTCACTCGCGATTAGCATGAGCCGCCGGTGCACCGCCGCCGCGTCGGGAGCCTCCTCACGGAGATAGTCGCTGGACCAGTGGCGCCAGAGCTCATCGGCTCCCAGCCCTGCCCACTCGTTCTTCCGCGGACGGCCCCGCCCTGGACGGTCGAGGAGTGCGGCAAGGCGCTCGCCGACGGCGACACCCCGGATGCGGCCGCGCCAGCCTGCGAGAGCCGAGCGTGACACGCCGCGCTCGCGCGCCGCCTGTACATCGGCGGCACTGCGAGGTAGCCCTTCGGTCACGAGTGCGTCGCTACGGGCGACCGCGTCCAGGCGGGTGTAGGCACGGGCACGGCCCGCGTCCGTTGCACTCTCCCAGGCCGATGCCTGGGGGAGCTCCTGCGGGGCCGCGCAAGGCTCCTGCACAGCCGGTGCAGGGCCATTGCAGATGTCCTGCATCGACCTTGCAAGGACCGGCCGGAGCGAGGCCAACGACCTCACCGGTCGGGCCCGTCGAACAGCGGTGCGAGCATTTCCCGCCTCGTCTCCTCAAGACGAACAGCAGCACCATCGAACTCGCGCTCCAGCGCCATGCGCAGGGCGTTGCGCCGGTTGCCGTGAAGGGCTCCCATGAGAGCGGTATTCCCCACGACCTCGGCGGCAATCCGCGCCGCGTCGCGGTACGAGCGATGGACGAGCTTGCAGGCCGAACGGACCCGGGAATGCGCCGCCGCCGCCATGTCGGACGCCTCCTCCGGTGATGCCGGCACCCTCGATACCCGCTGACGTAGCTCTGCGCATTCGCGCTCAAGCTCCTGGATGCGGCCCCGGGTCGTCCTCTCCTGGACGGCAGCGCGCAGCTCCGAGCGGGACAACTCACCCGCCTCGATCCGGTCGAGGAAGACGTCGGCCTCTGATGCCGGCAGGCCGCGCACCTCCGCATGTACCGAAATGGCAAGGGTGAATCGCCGGCGATTCACCTCAAAAGCTTTGGCCGTGCTTGAAAACCGGATTAATTTCTCGGGGGACATCCCGATCCGGCGGGCAGTCTCCCGGAGCGATACGCCGTCCTCCTCAGCAATGGTGTTGGCAAGGTCGCCCAGTTCCCACGCAGCCGCCTGGCGCGACCCGACAAGCTGCCGGCAGCGCTCCAGCCGCTTATCCAGCAGGCTGCCCCGTAGAATGCGGGCGGGGACGCTCACGCGGTCCGAATTTCCAGGGGGTGAATCGCCGGCGATTCACCCTCTGACCCACTGACAACGTTGGTCAAGGAGACAGATTTTCCGAGAGAGTCCGGCGGCGGCGGGATGGTGCCCAGGGGCGGGATCGAACCGCCGACACCGCAGGCGCATGAGCCCGCGTGCTCTACCAGCTGAGCTACCTGGGCGATCGGAGAAAGAACTCTCCGGATTTCCAGGGGGTGAATCGCCGGCGATTCACCTCCGGACCCGTCGATGACGACAACACGGCGGGAGCCCGCGCTCATCGCGCGGGCCACCGGCGGAGCTTCGTCTGTGAAAATCCAAGGGTGTTTCGCCGGCGAAACAAAGGGTAAGCTCTTGATATGGCAGTACATGTGCTCAAAAATCCAGGGGATATTCCAAGACGGGAGGCGATCTCCCGGACCGTCTCCGATCCGAATGCCCCCATCCCCTCAAACGCCCAGTCAGCAAACTCCCACTGCCGCTCCGAGCCGGATTCGGAAAGACGTTTGCCCCGCGCGATCCACGCATCCCGGTCGGGTGAGGACGCTGCTGGATCTGCCACCGCATGCATCTTCCCGGTAGTGGTCATGCCGTCCGCCGCGCCATCAGGCGACTTTCCTCGCTTGCCTGGACGCGTCCGAACGGCGAGGTTTGCCGGCGGATGGACGAATCACGGGGCGAGGAATGTCGGAGGGCCACGAGAGCTCCTCCGGCCAGAGTTCGGAAAGCTTCTGCACGATGCGTTCGGCACGGTTCGTGGTGATGTCGTGACCGCTCTTGAGACGCCCGTAGAAATCACCGCTGGTTCCGACCCAGCGGCCGATCGTCCCCGGACTGCGTTGCAGCCTGGTGGCCATGAGTTCGATCAATCGAGTCAAATCTGTGGGCGACATATTGCCAAAATTAGGCAATCATTCGCCCGTGTCAAGCGAAATATGGCCAAGCATGGACTCTCTGCGATATGGGCTAGATATTGCCTACTGTGAATGCCTATCAGAAATTCGTAACCACGGCCCGCGCCGCGTTAGATAGGCAAGGGCTATCCGTGCGTGCATTGGCGATTCGGAGCAAGCTTCCCACTCGTAGCGTTCAAAGTGCGCTAGAGGGGCATATTCCCTCACTCGTACGGACAGCTGAGATCTGCGATGCATTAGGGCTCGAACTTTACGTTGGTCCCCCCCGCGAGGAACCCGGAGCCGCGCTAAACGACCGGCTTAGCGAGGTGCGAGCTGAACTCGATCGCCTCCATGGGCAGGCATTGGCAGCGACCAAATCCATGGTGGCGCCGGTTGACGGGAGCGGTGAGGAGGATCCGAGCAAACGCTACATTGAGATGCTGGAGGTGGAGCCTTCCGCCGGCGGGGGCTCTCACATTGAGGACGCTCCAGTCCGAGGGCGCCTCGCGTTCCGGCGCGCCTGGCTCAACCTGCACGCGCTGATCGCGTCGGAATGCGTGGTCATCCGAGTGCGCGGCGAGTCGATGGAGCCGACGCTTCCGGACAAGTGCTCGATTCTCGTCGCGAAGCATCGCAACCGGCGTCGGGACAAGCACATCTTCGTGGTGCGCACGGAAGACGGACTGATAGTCAAGAGGGCACGAAAGGATGGCAAGTCCTGGCTGCTCGTTAGCGACCATCCGGCGTGGAAGGACCTACCGTGGCCTCGCGACGCCGACGTGATTGGCGAGGTTGTGTGGATGGCGAAGACTCTGGGCTGAGACGTAGCCCCGGACGACGGCAAGAAGTAAGGCCGCGAAAGCGGCAGAAAAGAGGTGGGGAAAGAAGAGTTAGTTGACAAAAGATATTGAAAATCGTATACAGTTGCGCATGGACTCAAGCAACCAATTCTAAGCAACCAATTCGAGGAATAGCCGTGACGAGGCTCGAAGATTTCATCAAAGACCAAGTTCCGCAGTCACAATGGCCTGTGATACCTACCGTTTTGACGTCGGCTTATACCGCCGTGGATGAACTCGTAAAAGACAGCCCAATTCTCCAAGTGGAAAGTGCTCAGGATAACAAGGGACGCGTGATTTCGTATGCAGTTGATTGGTCTTTACTCCGGGCTATCGAGACTGGTGCCTTGGATTGCGATTTCCGTTGGCGAGATTTTGCAAGTCCCACTGGCCGCTTTCTCGAACTGCGGTTTTCGCATTCGACGGCCTCAGTGAGTCAAGTCGCGAATCCCGCCCGGCAGCCGCGAAATGTTGTGTTTCGGGAGAACGCACGGCTAAACAACCAGCCCGCATTCGATCTGCCGGAATTTGAAGAAGAAAAGATAATTGCTGGCTTGCCGCACTTTCTGCTTATCCATGGTCATCAGACGCTAAATTTTGCGCATTTCGCCGTTCCGTCTCATGTTTCGAAAACACGGTACTCTTGGCGTTCTCCGAATCTAATGAATATTCCGCACGAAATTTTGTCGGACGGGCCAGCCACAGAGGATACCGATTCTGCCCTAGATGATCTTGAGTTGCTTAAAGAGGACATTGAGAAGTGGCGGCGGGATAACGGCGATGGCTAACAATATCGTCCACTTCCCGAACGCCGCTCAAGGAAGCGCTTCTGGGCGGCTTTTGATTCCGCAGCGCCTCACCGAAGCTCGGCAAGTGGCGCTCCTTACACAAACAGAGCTTGCTAATCGAATTGGCGTAAGCCGTCAGGCGGTGTCCGCTTATGAGCGTGGGACCAAATTCCCTGTGCCGAACACTATGGGGAAAATGGCAGATGCTTTGGGGCAACCGGTAGCATTTTTTACAAGAAGTGAGCGTTGGACCTTCGGAGAACATAGTGCCAATTTTTTTCGAAAAATCGGACCTGATACCAAGCGGAGGAATCGAGCGTGCGAGGTATTGGCGGATTGGTTTTCCAGCGTTGCATATGCATTCAACGAAATCGCCAACTTTCCCCCCATCGATATTCCTCAGTTTGAGCCGCATGATTCGACTTCCTCGGCCTATACCGAGGAAGAAATCGAGGGTATGGCAGAGGAGACTAGAAAGCACTTTGGATTAGGACTCGGCCCTATTTCCAATGTACTCCGCCTGATTGAATCGAAGGGCGTCATTACCTGCCGGTTCCGGATGACCGGTGAAAAAGTGGAGGCGTTTTCCTATTGGGCTGGCGACCGCCCATTTGTATTTTTGGCATCTGACAAAGAAAGCGCAGCGCGGGCTAGGTTCGATGCCGCTCATGAACTCGGGCACCTTTGTTTGCATCGATGGGTCGGCCGTGAAGAGATCGAGGATAAAGATCGACTTAAGCAAATAGAGACAGAGGCAGATCATTTTGCCGGAGCGTTTCTGCTTCCTAGAAAATCGTTTCCAAACGAAGTTTACGCGCCCAAAGCAGAAGCTTTCGTTGACCTTAAGGCCAGGTGGAAGGTGTCGATTCAAGCGATGGTTTATCGCTGCAAAAATTTGGGGCTATTCGATGAACAGCAGATCACAAATGTTTACAAGCAAATTTCATATAAGAGGTGGCGCACTGTTGAGCCCCTGGATAAGGGGCAGCGTGCTTTACCGTTTGAGGAACCAATGTTGCTGCGGCGGGTTGCTGAGCTAGTTTTCGAAAGTGGGCGATACAGGGTTGATGAATTTAAATCTGACATCGCACTTTCGGATGAGACATTGGAGCAGCTAATCGGAATTTCGTTCGCCACGAACGATGAGATCTACCCCACCCCCGACTTTGAACCGCGTATTAAGTGAACATTTTTCTTGAAGGTAAGCAAATAATTTCACATAGAGGTATGGACGGATTGCCCCTAGATAAGCGCGTTCAAATCCTCCACATGCTGGTTGAGGGTTCCTCCATGCGGTCGGGGTTCGGACTCCGGGATTGACTACTTGTTGCTCTCCTTGCTTCTACAACGATGACTGGTTCTCGCTTCTTCTGGTTCCGGGAGAGCAACGTGAAACGCTGGTCTGAATGAACTGAAATCGCAGACGTTTCCACCCCGTCAGGCTGTTCGATCGGGCTTGTTCTTCCTGTGACACCTGTCACCTTTACGTCCACTTAGTTCTCTCTCACGATTCGCCTCCGACCATCGGAGGCGGATCGATGCCTGCGAAGTTCAGCGCACTTGATGGGTGGTTCGATGTGTTCCGAGCGGGCACCCACACCGACATGCGCGGCTCCAAAAACAGTTTTGACGCGGCGACTCTCGACGGGATCGTCTCCAACTACGCTGATCAGGATCCGGTCCCGGTTGTCGTCGGGCACCCCGAGGACGACGCACCGGCCTACGGCTGGGTCGATCGAATTCGACGCGTCGGCGACCGCCTCCAGGCGCGACTTCGTGACATTGCGCCGGCGTTCCGCGAGGCGGTCGAGGAGGGTCGATACGCCGGCCGTTCGGTGGCGCTACTCAAGGGCCAGGACGGCACTTTCTCGCTGCGGCATATCGGCTTCCTGGGCGGTGCGGCACCGGCTGTAAGCGGCCTGGCGCCGACGCGGTTCGCGGCGCCTGCATCATTTGCGACTTACGAGTTCGCCTCCAGCGAGGGCGTCCTCCGGGACGGGATCCGGCGGATTGCTGCGGTGTTGCGCAGCGTGCGCGAGTGGATCATCGACAGCAACGATCTGGAGACGGCCGACAGGATCGTGCCCGCATGGCAACTGGAGGGCATTGAACCATCCGCCCGCGAGGACGGCCACGACGACGTGTCCGGCGACGCGACGACCAATTTTTCCGAGCGCGTTGACCTCCCGGAGGGGGGACCTGCAGCGCCGGCTACCGACACCAATAACATCACCGACACCAACAAGGAGGCAGAAATGCCCGAAGACGACAAGACTCCGGCCGGAGGCCGGGAAGATTCACCGTCCAGTGCCGCGCTCAAGGAGCGGACGGCTGAACTGGACGCCCGCGAGAAGGGACTCGCAGAGAAGGAGACCGCGTTCGCGGAGCGCGAGCGCACCGCGGCGGCGGAAGCCGAGATCGAGAAAGCTATCTCGGACGGGCGACTTCTGCCGCGTGAGAAGGCGGGGGCGGTAGCGTTCCTGACCTCGCTCGGCGACGGGGACGGAGCGACGACGCTCTCGTTCGCGGGGGCCGACGCTGGCCGGATCGAAACATCGCCGCGTGAGTGGTTCCTCGAGTTTGTTGGCGGCCTCAACAAGCGGGTCGACTACGCCGAACGTTCGAACCCTGCCCGCACACCGTCCGAAGACGGTGCCCTTGCCGACGACCGCTTGGCTAACGAGCGGGTTGCTGCGCGGGCCCGGGCCTACATGAAGACGGCGCGCGAGCGCGACGAGACGGTGACGTATGCCGCCGCGGTCGATGCTGTTCGCGCCAATGCCGACACCAACACGAGGGAGGCTTAGATGCCACGACACGACACACTGATCACTAATCACGTTGCGGACGGTGCCGTAAAGGCGCACCGGATCGTGATCCACGGTGCCAAGGCCGGCCAAGCAAAGGAGGCCTCGGACGCGACGAAGCCGCCAATCGGGGTCTCGCACGCGATCGATGCTGCCGACGACGCCCGTCTCGACGTGCACCGCGAGGGCATCGCCGAGATCGAGTACGGCGGCACTGTCGCGGCCGGCGACTGCTTGAAGGCGACCGCCGACGGCAAGGCCGTTTCAACAACGACGGCCAACGACTGGTGCGTTGGCGTTGCCGATCGAGCCGGTGTGACCGGCGACATTGGCAGCGCTCACGTCCGACCGCTGCGCTACTAGAGCTAGGAGAACAAGCACATGCCCCCCTTTGCAATCGAAACCCGCCTCACCCAAATCGCGATGACGGTGAAACCCGAGGGCCTGATCGCCGATGAGGTGTGTCCGCGGGTGATGGTGCCCGCGGAGAAATTCACATACGCCCGGGGCCGCCCGGGCGAGACTCACAAGATTCCCGAAACCCTGATCGGCCGCCGTTCGCGAGCCAATCAGGTGGAATTTGGCACGGATCACGTGACCGAATCGACCGAAGACCACGGCCTTGAGGACTCGGTGCCGGTGAAAGACGTCCACGTCGCCCGCAGCGGCTCGACGAGTTGGGATCCGCTGGCTGAGGCGACGATGAATACCTCGACGCTGGTGGCGCTGGCGCGCGAGAAACGGGTGGCAGACCTGGTGTTTGCGGCTGGAAATTACGAGACAGCTCATCAAGCGACGCTGTCGGGCACATCGCAGTGGTCGCATTCAAACAGCGACCCGATCAAATCGATCGCCGAGGCGATGGACAAACCGTTACTGAGGCCGAACGCGCTGGTGCTGGGGCAGTCCTCTTGGACGGCGTTGCGGCGCCACCCGAAGATCGTCGAGGCTACGGCGCGCTCGGGTGCGGGCACTGGTGCTGCTGGCCTTGCGATGCGCGATGCGGTGGCGGAGCTGTTCGAGCTCGACCGGATAATTATTGGACGATCTTTCCACAACTCGGCGGCGAAGGGGCAGAATGCGAGCCACACGCGGCTATGGGGTAAGCATGCCTCTCTGGTCCACCTGAACCCTGCGGTTTCCGGGGCCATGAGCGCACAACCCACTTACTGCTTCACAGCGGAGTGGATGGGTCGTCAGGTGATGACCTACCACGACGATTCGATTGGCGTTGCCGGTGCGGAGATCGTCAAAGTCACGGAGTGCGTCAAGGAACTCGTCGCCTGGAAAGCAGCGGGATACCACTTCAAGAACGCGGTTGCCTGAGGCCTAGCGGTGCCGTATGCGACCCGCGAGGACTTGGAGGCTCGTTTCTCGGCCGACGAGATCCAACGTTTGGACGATACGAGGTCCGGCCGGGTGATGACGGCGCTTGCGGACACGCACGCCGAGCTCGACGGCAAACTCGCTTCGACGTTCGCTCTGCCGCTTGCCGGTGACGAGCATCCGCAGTTGCGACTGATTGCGTGCGACATTGCACGCGCGAGGCTTTACGGCCGTGAGCTGCCTGACGTCGTGCGGGATCGCGCGCGCCAGGCGCGGAAAACCCTCAAGGGCCTGGTTGACGGGAGCGTGACACTCTTTGACGAGCAAGGCGTAGAGATCCCGGTGCGCCAGGTCCGTGACAGCACATGTCCGGACGCTCCGGTGATGACCGCCACCAACCTGGAGGGAGTCTAATGGCTGGAGCGGGGGTTGAAATCCGGTTCGATGACAAAGAGTTCCGGTCGCAGTTTGGCCGCCTTGTCGGGAAAATCGAAGACCCCTCACCGATCCTGGACGAGATCGGCGGTCGCCTGGTGCTGTCGGTCGAGCGGCGCTTCGAGCTGGAGCACGGCCCGGACGGTGCCCCGTGGCCGAAGTCGGGGCGTGCGCAGGCCGAGAACGGGCAGACGCTCACGGGCACCGGTCGGCTTCGCGCTTCGATCACCCACAGTCTCCAGGCAGACGCTGTGGAGGTCGGAACCAACGTGGTCTACGCGGCGATTCATCAATTTGGCGGCAAGACGCCGCCGCGGACGATCCGGCCGAAGCGCCGCAAGGCGCTCTACTGGCCGGGTGCGCGCCATCCGGTAAAGAAGGTCGAGCATCCTGGAAGCGAAATCCCGGCGCGACCGTTCCTCGGCATCTCCAGGGACGATCGGGCGATGATCGCCCGCGTGGTGAGCCAGCATCTCGGGGAGGGCCGGTGATGACCGGCAGTGTCTCGGTAATCGAGCGTGTGATCGTGCGTCTTCGGGAGACGGGCTACTTCGGCGAAGTGTTCGGTGCCCTGGAAGCATCGGCGGTGGAACGCGAGTTCGGAAAACCGGCTGCGGTCGTGTATCCGGCGTTCGACGATTCGGGCGAGAACCTCGCCGGTCGTGCGGGAGCCATCCAGAACGTCCGCTTGACTGCGAACGTGGCTTTGTCGATTCCGGCTCCGGACGATCCGCACGGCGAGAAGGCCGGCGGCGAGCTCGCGGCTGCCATCGAGGTCACGCGCGGAGCGATCCTCGGGTGGACGCCGGAGGATTGTGAGGAGCCGTTCCGTCTTGTCCGCGGCCGGCTTCTGGAAATCGAAATGAGTCGGGTCGCCTGGCTCGAGGAGTACCGCACCCGGACGGTGATTTCCGGGGGAGAAGGAGTAGCTCATGTCTGAACCGAAACTGGTGACCCGCACGCTTGCGAAACCGCTTGTCCAGGAGGGCAAGCGGCACGAGGTGGGCGAGAAGGTCACGCTCAGCACCGAGCAGGTGCGGAGGCTCGAGGAGCAGGGGCAGTTCGTGTCCACTGCGTCCGCGTCCAGAAAGGGAGGTAGCCATGTCGAAGACCGCGCCTGAAATTCACACCAACAACATTGTTCTGGGCTCAGGGGAACTGTTCATCGACGTTCTCGACGCCGACAGTGCCCCGACTGGAGAGCGCTACGTGGGGGATGCCGTCAGCGCGACGCTTTCGGTGACGAGCGAGCGGACACAAATCTACTCGGGGACGGGTGAAGTGGCGCAGGTGCTTGCCGATGAGTTGACGCAGATCACCCGAACGATGGGGTTAACGCTGCACGACACGACGCTCGAGAACTTCGCGCTGTTTGTTGGCGGCACGACATCGGAGGTGGCGGCGAACACCACAGCGGTCGTCAACGAGAAGATCGCGGTCAAGCACGGGCACTGGTATCAGCTTGGCCGGACCGCCCAGAACCCCCGTGGTGCCGGTGCCGTCACGGAGAGCACGGTTGCCGTGGCAACGGAGAAGAACGCAAATTCGCTCGCCAACGCGAACAATGAATCCTTTGAGGTGGACGCGTCTCGCGGGCGGGTCTACATCCAGCCGAATGCGACGGGGATCGCCGACGATTCCTCGATCTACGTCGATTACACGCCGGCGGCAAAAAAGCGTCAGCAGGCGAAGAGCTACACGATCCCGCAGGCGACACTAGTCGCGGTGCGCTACCTGGAGAGCGCGAAGCGCGGGGCGCAGGGGCGGGACATTTACGCAGGAAAATGCAGTCTTGCTGCGAGTGGCGAGATGCAGTTGATGAGCCGCTCGGCCGAGCAGCAAATTCCGCTCACTGCAGCGATCCAGGAGCCGGGTGGAGGCGCGCCCGCTCTGGTCATCGACGGCGAGTCTGTCGGCTGATGCCGACGACCAGCGACGCGACCGTGACGGCTTCCAACGGCGGGACGGACTCCCCGGCCCCGGACGACGACGAGGCGGCGGCAATTCTCTTTCCGGACGTCGACGTTGACGTTCGCGATCCCGACACCGGGAAGATGACACGAATCACGGTCCGTGAGTTCCGGTTCCGCGAGGCGCTGGAGCTGCAGGGGCGATCGAAGCCGCTGCTTGATGCGCTGACCGACATTGCCGGCGGGTGCGAGGGTCCGGTGAAAGATCTTGACGTCATCGACCAGGTGTTGTCCGAGCACGCTGACACATGGCTTGCGCTCATTGCCCGGGCGTGCGACCGCGAGGTTGCCTGGGTCGGCCGCCTTGGTGCCTCGGACGCGACGTCCGTGTCGGCGGCGATGTGGACGGCAAACCGAAATTTTATCTTGGGCAGGATCGTCGGGGCTCTCCAGGGGCGGGAGATGCTGGCGAGCCTGTCGGCATCGCAGAAGTCCTCGACGGACTTGTCCGCGCCGGCCACGCAACCGGCCATCACGACGTCTGCGAGCGGCTGACGCTTAGGCAGATGCGTCTTTTCGCGGCAGTCGACCTTCGACGCCGGGCGGACGACGCGGCGGCGTTCGCGGGCGCGCTTGCGCGTCTTCTGGGCCCGGAAGGCTGAACGATGCCGGGTGATCTCGATCTCGCGCTGCGGATCCGCACCGACCTCGATGGCGCGCTGCGCGAGCTGCGCGGTCTTCGGGGCGAGGTAACGAAGCTCGGCACCTCTTCGACGGCGGGTGGGCGCCAGGCGCGAGAGCTTGGACGGGGTCTCGATCGCGCGCGCGGTGCCGCGCGGAACATGGTCACACAGCTCGGGTTGATGGCAGCCGCCTACGTGTCGGTCGCGCAGGCAGGGCGTCTGGTTGGCAAGGCACAGGATTTCGACACCTCGCTGTCGCGGATCACCGGTTTGGTGGGAACCGCGAAGGAGGAGGTGGAAAAGTACCGCGCGGAGATTCTGAAGCTCCCGAAGGAGACCGGCCGCGGCGTCAATGAGCTTGGCGATGCCCTCTTTTTTATCGCCTCGGCAGGTGCCGAGGGCGCAGAGGCGCTCGACATCCTTCGGCAGTCGGCGAAAGCTGCCGCTTCGGGTCTGGGTGACACAACGGCGATCGCTGATGCTGCGACGTCGGCGATGAACACCTACGGGGCAGAAACCCTCGCGGCCGGCGATGCCATCGGGACACTGATCGCCACCGTCCGGGAGGGGAAACTCGACGCCGCGTCCCTGGCACCACAAATCGGGCCGTTGCTGCCGCTGGCAAAGCAGTTGGGCGTCGAGTTTCACGAGGTCGGTGCCGGACTGGCAGTGCTCAGCCGCTCGGGGTTCAACGCTGCAAACGCGTCCACGGCGCTGCGCGGGATTTTCACGCAGCTCATCCGGCCCTCGGAGCAGGCCCGGAAAGCCATGAAAGACCATCAGCTGAGTGTCGAGGACCTGCGGCGCAGTCTCTCGGAAGAGGGTCTCCTCTCGACGTTGCTCAAGATTCGCGACGCGCTCGGTGAGAATCAAGATGCGATCAGCAAGATCTTCCCGGATACGGAAGGGCTGGTTGGCGTGCTGACGTTGCTCAGTGACCAGGGGGAGACCGTGGCGGAAATTTTCCAGTCCCTGGCCATGTCGGGAGTGGCGGACCTGGATACCGCTTTCAAAGTGGCAGCCGACAGCATTGAGTTTCGTTTCAACGCGGCACTGAGGGACATGGAAGCCCAAGGTATTCAAATCGGATCGGAACTGCTCCCCAGTATGGCCGCTGCTGTCGAGTTGCTCGCCGAGAATCTTCGACTGGTCGTTGCCGCCGTCGGCATTCTTGTCGGCTACAAGCTGGGCCTGGTGCTGGCGGGGGCAGGAGCGGGCGCGATCGTTGCGGTACGGGGCGTGGGGACACTGAGCGGCGCCATGCTCGCCCTGAACGCAGCGATGCGCGCGAATCCGGCCTTTCTCGTCGCTTCAGGGGTGGCGGCCGTGGGCGGCGCTCTCGCCGCCATGATCATCTCGACAGAGGACGCGGCGGATGCGACCGACGAGCTCGCAGGCAAGAGCCGTCTGGCCATCGATGCGCTGCTTCGGCAAGCCGAAGCTGAGCTCGCCGTCGCTGAGGCTCAAGCGGCGCGACGTGATGCTCTCGGCGAGTTTTCAGCCATCGGGGGCGATCCCCGGATTGCGGAGCTCCGGGCCGAGATCGAGCGGCTGCGGGCTGCGTTGACCGATCTCGGCAAAGCCGCCGGCATCGCCATGGCCGATGTGGAATATGGCCTCGGGAAAGCAGCCGAGCAGGCCTCCGCTGCGGCTACGAAGGTCGGCGACGGACCTGCTGAGTCGGTCTCTGCCGCGGCGACAGAGATTGAACGGATCATCGCTGCGTCCCAGGACACGATCGCGCGGCTCACCTTGTCGCGGATTGCTCTGATTGACCGAAAGGAGGCCAAAGCGCTCCGCGGGCTCGAGGATCTTCGCGGCGCGGAGGGGGTTGCCGAGGAACGGCTGCAAGCTGCCATCGCGGCTGTGCGAGAGCGAGCATTTCAGGAGCGTGAGATCGCCCTGCAGGAGCAACTCGACCGCGAGCACGAGATCCGCCAGGACCGGGCAGCACGGCTTCTCGAGGCCGAGCGCTCGGCTCTCAAAGGTCTTGCTGTTGCGGTTCGCGGGCAGCTCAGTCCCTACGAGCAGGCGCGGGCGGCGGCGGAGACCTGGAAGACTGAAACACTGTTGGCCCTAGACGACGTGAGCGACGGCTACGACGCGCTCGCGGCGCAGGTCGAAGACGTCTACGTCACTCGCATTCGGGCGATCGAGGAAGAGGAACAGGAACGCCGCCTCCGGGAGAGCACCGAGTTCCGAGACGGCGCGGTGCGGGCGTTCCGGGACATCCAGGCGGAGGCGGACGGCAGTGCCTCCGCTGCCAAAGAGGCGATTGCGAATGCCTTCCAGGGTGCCGAGGAGGCGCTCGTTCGATTCGCCTCCACCGGCAAGCTCCGCTTCCGGGACCTCGCGAACAGCATCATCGCTGATCTGGTCCGGATCTCGATCCGGAGGTCGATCACGGCGCCGCTCGCCGGCGCGCTGGGCGACATCTTCGGTGAAACGGATGACGGCGGCACGGATGGCGGTGGATCCGCCGCCAGCGGCTTCCCCTACAACGTGGGGCACGCCGGCCTGATCGCTGGTGTCGCCAGCGGCACCCGTCGGACCGGGGTTTCGCCGGCGACGTTTGCCGGTGCCGGTCGCTATCACGGCGGCGGCCTGGTCGGCGGCTTCGGTTCCGGTCTGGGCCCCGGCGAGATCCCCATCATCGCTCGGCGCGGCGAAGGGGTATTCACGCCTGAACAAATGTCGGCACTCGGCGCACCGCCGCAGATCACAGTCAACTTCGAAAACCGCGGCACACCGCAACGGCTCGCCGAGCCGACGCGCCAGGCATTCGACGGGCGCAGCGTGGTGGTGACCGCGATTGTCGAGGACATCGCCAGCAATGGCGCATCGGCGCGCGCGATCGAGGGTGCCTTCGACGTGCGACGAAGGTCTTCATGACGGTGGCGTCCTCGGTCTGGCCCGGCTACGCGCGCATCGTCGCCGACGGGCTTGCGGCCGGTCGCCGAAGCGACGTCGCTCGCAGCGAGGCCGACGATGGTGCTGTTCGGCAGGTGCGGGTTCGCACCGAGGCCCTCGATACTCGCTCGGTTCAGATATTGGTCGGAACCGGCGAACAGCTCGAGGCGTTCCAGGGATGGGCGGCGGGCAACGCTGCCGCGTGGTTCCTGTTCCCGGATCCGGTGCGCGGCGCGCAGGTCGAGGCGCGGGTTGTCGACGGCGCCGGTGGTATTCGCTACGAGGAGCGCGCCGTTGCGGGCTCCGTCACCTGGTCGGCGACCTGCGAGCTCGAGGTGCGCCCCGGGACTTCGGGGATCGCGCGCCTCCCGGTGGCTCTCGCCTGGGGAACGCGCGATCTCGCGTGGGGGCAGTCATGACGGCCCCCGTGATCAAGATCAACCGGCTCGACGTGGCGGAGGCCCCCGATGATGACGACCGGGTTCTGGTGTTCCCGGCAGGCGGCTTCACTGACGATGACGCGGGCACTGGAGCGCTGAAACTCCAAACCGTACCCATTTCTGCACTTGGCGACCTCGTAAGCGCGTCGCAGGGCTATCAACGCGAAGTGATCCTCGACTTCTCTGCGACTTCGGCGACGGATAGCACGAACGGCGTCAACGCCCACAAAACGGTCCAGCTTCCCGAGAACTACGGAGATTACGACAACCTCGAATACGTCGCGATTCTGGAGGCGCAGGAGGCGGTCCACGAGACGGTTCCTATCCCGCTCTTGTCGCTCAGCTCATTCGGCGACGGCGCCGGCTCATTTCATGCTTACCGCGACGGTGAGCTTGTCACTGCTCGGGGAATTCGTACCGCTGGGCAACTCGATGTGGTTTGGAACCAGACGTCGCGAGAGATCGCGCTGCGACGGAATACAGAGGCGACCGGGGAGGGGGAGGGGTTTTTCTGGATGGCCCTCGTCCGTTACGGCCGCTAGATGCCATCGATGCCATCGTCGAGCTATGAACGCGCACGGCGCGAAATCGCACCGCGTGACGTGGTGCTGGACGCGATTGAGATTTCACACGCGGATCTTCCCACTCCGGCGCGTGCCGTGAACGATGCGCACGAGCACGTGATCGAGGGTGAGCGTTACCCGGGACTGCCATTCCGGGCGAGATTAGTCGACGACGTGGAAGGGCGTGCGCCCTCAGCCGAGATCACGGTTGACAACATCGGCCGCGACCTGACCCAGTGGATCGAACTCGCGCAGGGCGGCACCGGCGGCACCGTCCGGGTGATGCAGGTCCTTGTCCGCGACGTCGATGGCGATGCGGCCGTCGAGTGGGAGCTCACGCTCGACGTGCTGTCGACGCGGGTCGACCAGCGGCTGGTAACGGTTCGGCTCGGTTTCGACCCACTTCTCAACAGGCCAGCGGTGCTGTGGCGTCACGACCCCGAGCGGAGTCCAGCGATTTTCTGATGGCGGGGCACTGGACGGAAACCTATGTCGGCCGACCTTATCTCGAGGGCGATCACGACTGCGCGACACTTGTTGAAACCGTTCTGCGGGAGCGATTCGCGATCAACGCGTCGCTGCCGCCCGCGGCGCGGAGCATCCGGGCCCGGGATCAGCAGGTTGCAGAGGAGGTAACGACCCGCTGGATCCAGGTTCTCTGCCCGCGCGAGGGCGACGTCGCCGTCATGCGCGCAACCGGCCGGCTACGCACCCTAGGGAATCACATCGGCGTGCACGTGGACGTGGTCGGCAGCGGTCACGTGCTCCACTGCGCCGCCGGCGTCGGGACCTGTCTCCACGCTGTCGCGGCGCTTTCAGAGCGTGGCCTCGAGGTCTGCGGGAGCTTCCGGTGGCTGTGACCATGACAGACCTGGTCACGCGCCCGACGGTGGACATTCTGCCTCACCCGCTGACGACGGAGTTCCGAGACCTTCGGATCGTCGTGCTTATTAAGCCCGGCGACAGCCTGGGCGACCTGGTGCGCCGGGAGTGGCCTGGATCACTCCGCGATCCGATCGATGTCCACGTGGACGGTGTCCTGGTTGCACCCGGAGCCTGGGACGCGACGCCGCTCGAGGGGGTACGGGTGGTGACGCTCCGCGCCGGCCTCCGAGGCGGCGATGACAGCAACCCGCTGCGGGTGATCGCTCTGATCGCCGTCGCCCTCGTCGCGGCGTGGGCCGGTCCCGCCGCCGTGACGGCGCTCGGGATCAAAGGCGCATCCTTCGCCGGTGCCGTCCAAGCTGGCGTGAGTGCCGCGGTCACCATCGCGGGGAATCTCCTGGTGAACGCCCTCATCCCGCCGCGCCTGCCCGGCCAACCCGATTCGGGCGCGACACCTGACCCGGCCTACTCCATCTCCGGAGGTGCCAACGCCATCCGTGCCTATGAACCGATGCTGCTGGTTCTCGGTCGCCATCGGGTCTACCCCGACCAGGGTGCACGCGCGGCGGCCGAGTTTCGGGGTGGCGAGCAGTACCTCGCCTCGATGTTTCATTTCGGCGTTGGCGATCTCGATGTCGGCGAGATCCGGCTCGGCGAGACACCGCTTGATAGTCGCGACGAGGTTGAGACGCAATGGAGCACCAACGACGGACACCTCCCGCTCGCTCCTGGAAACGTCGACACCATCGAGGGAGCCGATCTCGAGGACACGACATGGGTCGAGCGGCGAGCGGCGGGAAACGCGACAGCGCTCTCCTTCGATTTCGTCGGACAGATATTCCAGGTCGAGAACGACGGCACCTACCGCCGCTTCAGCGTCGTCGTTGAGATTGAGATCACAGCCCCGGGACACCGAATCACGCGCACGTGGTCGATCGGTAACGCCGATGCAGATCCTGTGCGCCGCTCGTACCGAATTGACGTCCCCGACGGTGTCAGCGAGTGGACCATCCGGGTGCGTCGGAGCGGAGCGCGATCGGACTCGAACCGGGTCTACGACCAGCTCGCCTGGATGGCGTTGCGGATCCACCAGCCCGATGAGGCCGACTACCGGGGGCAGACGCGTCTTGCGGTCCGAATTCGCGCGTCGGGACAGATCTCCGGGCGCATCTCGCGTCTGTCGGCGATTGCCGCGCAGAAGATTCCCATTTGGAATGGGACCGCGTGGACAGCACCCCGGGCGAGCTCAAACCCGGCGTGGCTTTTCCGATGGTTTGCGCAAGGAATCCACGTCGACGGCCGCCTCGTCGCCGGAGCCGGCCTGCCACCTGCACGGATCGACGATGCAAAAATTAAAACGTGGGGTGCCTGGTGCGACACGCAGAACCTCGAATGCAATCACGTCCTTCGTTCCGCCACGACGGTCGCCGAGGTGCTGACGCTGATCGCTCAATGCGGACGCGCCAGCCCTTCCTGGGCGGCAGGGCGACTGGGGGTTGTGTACGAGGACCGGGACCAGCCAGTGAGCGCCCTGGTCACACCGGGGAACATCCTCGCCGGAAGCTTCGAGGTTTCCTACGTCGCCGGGCCCGTCGCCGAGGAGGTTGTGTGCCGGTTCACCGACCCGGACCTGGACTGGCGATCGAACACCGTGCGCAGGACCATGCCCGGGGTCATTGCGCCAGCGTCGAGCGTCACGCTCACCCTCCGAGGTGTCACCTCCGCGCGCCAAGCTGCGATCGAGTGCAATCTCACGGCCGCCCGCCAACTCCACGGCCGACGTCGAATGTCGTGGGAGATGGGCGCGGCGGGGCTCACGGCGATCCACCGCGGTGACGTCGTGCGTGTCACTCATGCGCTCATCGATGGCGGCACCGCGGGCCGGGTGACCGAGATCGCGAACGACGGCGCACGTCTCGCGCTGTCGCGACCGGTCGAGCTTGCCGGCACCAATGACCAGCTTCTCCTCGCGCTGCCCGACGGCACCCTCCACGCTACCGCCGTCGAGCACCCCGACGACGCTGGGACCACCGGACCCACGAACACTGTCAGCATCACGGTCCCGCTGCCTGCGCCGACTGCCGGAACCGATCCGTGGGATCCGGGTGACATCCTCTTTCGTTTTTATGAGTCCTCGCGCCCGCCGACACTGGCGCGCATCGTCGCCGTGGAGCCGCGCGCGGACCACAGCGTCCGTTTCGAGGCGATCGACGAGGTGGCCGCCTATCACGCCGCCACCACCGCCGATCTCACGGTTCCGCTGCCTCTCGCACCGCGGCCGCAGCCGCGGGTTGTGGCCGGCATCATCGTCGAGACGCTTGTCCGCGCCGGTGCCGGATCCGCCGTCGAAATCGTCCTCGACCTCACCGTCGCCGGCGACTGGCGGGGTGGCGTGGTGCGGGCATCTCTCGACGATGGGCCGGTCCGCACCGCCGCCGTCCTCACGCACGGCGACACCCAGGCGCGCTGGCTATCGCAGCCGGCCGGCCGCCTCGAAGTCACCGTCGTCCCCGGTGCCGAGTCTGCACCCGTCGGACAGCCTTGGCGGACGAGCTACCAAATCAAGGGCGAACTCGTGCCGCCCGGTGATCCCTCGAACGTCCTTATTGATGTTCTCGGCGACGGGACCAGGCGTTTCCGATGGGAGCCTCCCACCGATCCGGATTTCGCAGGTGTCGAGATCCGCTACGCGCCCGACGGGATCCAGGCGATCGCGTGGGACGACATGGTGCCTATGCACCGCGGGATCCTCACCGCTTCGCCCTGGGAGACAACCGAGCCGCCGCCAGGGCGGTGGGTGTTCGCTTTCCGCAGCCGTGACGCCGGCGGGAGGCTCTCGGAAGAGGACGTTCGCATCGTCGCCGCCATCGGAGATCAGCGGCTTGGAGATGCCCTCGTCTGGCGCTGCCCTTCGGCCGAGGGATGGCCCGGGACCATCACTGGCGGTCGTCGTTCCGACGATGGTCGCGATGCGATCGAGGGCGTCGGGAGTTACACCTGGAACAGTCTCCTGAGCTGGAACGATTGGGACTCATGGGAGCTGGGCGATGGCGACGACGGAGCCCGCGAAGTCATTTACACCACCCACGAGATCGACATCGGCACCAGGGTGACAGGCCAGCTCCGCTGGCAGGGCGATACCTCTGGCGATGTCGCCTTCGAGGCACGCATCGCCGATACCGCCACCGCACTGCGCGGCGCGGCGTGGACTGCCAGTCAACAAGGAACGCACGTCGAGGGACGCTGGCTCCAGTTGCGCTGGAGGCTCACCGGCGATGGCACCGTGCCGCTGCGGCTCGATCATCTGTGCTGGGGTCTCCACGCCTCCGTCGTCGAGCGGCGGATCCTGGATGCACACACCGCCAGCTGGGAGGGATCGCGCACCGGGGGCCGGACGATCCCCGTCGAGGGGCTCTCGCCCGTGACCGACGTCCAGCTGACGCTCCAGAACGTCGGTGCCGGGGCGAGCTGGGAGCTTCTCTCCAAGAGCCCTCCCAAAGTCCGGATCTACAACGCCACCGGCTCGCCGATCAACGCGACCGTCGATGCCGTCGTCAGGGGAGCAGTCACCACGTGAATAAAGACAAGGAGAAGTGCCATGGCATGGCCGGAAGATAACCTCAGCACCGCGCAACTCGATGCGGGTAGCGACAAGCCACCGCGCGGCGAGTTCCTGAAGCTGTTCCGCAAGTTCAAGGAGCTCCTCGCCGCCCGGGGACGCCCCGGCGGCGTCGCCGCGCTCAATGACGACGGGAAGGTTCCGAACGCGCAACTCGGCCGCGGCAGTGCCGGTGGCATCGCCGCTCTCGGTACCGGGGCGAAGGTTCCGGCTAACCAGCTGCCTGTCGGTGCGGCATCCGGCGTCGCCGGCCTCGACGCCGAAGGCAAGGTACCCGTCGCCAACCTCCCGGCCTCTGCTCTTCAAACGGGAATCACCACAGTCAGCGGCGCCTCGGACGCCAGCAGGGGGACGACCGTCGCTGTCAGTGGCGTCGTCGACGGCTCAACCCTTGAGCTCTCCGTCGATGTCGCCGTCAGCAACTCGAGCAGTAGCAGTTCCAGCAGCAGCTCCAGTTCGTCCGGATCGAATAGATGGAGGTGAACTAGACCACATGTACATGGCCGAACTCCAACAGGCCCGGGGCGGGCAGCCACAGGGAGTACTCCACCCGTCGTCAGCCGGAAATTCCCTCCTGATGGCCGCCGAGCGAGCTTGGGGAGGCCCGTTGCCAGGCGTTTGCAAGGGCATCCAGACCGACCCGCTCCGCTGCGAGATGATGGGGCAGCCGCCCGAGCGAATCCTCAAACGCGCTGGCGTCCCAGCCGGACACCCTCTGCTCTGCCGCTACTGGCAGATCTATCTCGACGAGCGGATCTGCTGCGTCTACCACAACCGCCTCAGCGTCGTGCCGCTGCCCGCGCTCCCGGCCGGTATCACGATCTGTACCGAAACCACTTCGGTGCAGATCCGTTACGCCTACGACGATGGTGCGCCGCTCCCGCGGATCCGCCTCTACGTCTCGGAGGTCCGATACGGCACCGTCCGGGCCGCCTGGCCGGACCTCGTCCCCGAGGGGCCTTGCGGACCATGGAGCTACTACGGCATCGACTACGACCGCCGCACCCTCGATGTCGAGGCCGTCAGCCTCTACCGGGTGTCCCCGCAGTTCGCGCCGCCCTCCATTCGCGAGACGGTGCTGGGTCTCGGGCGTGTCGGCCGCTAGCGTGCCGGACTACACGATGTCGGTCGGCGAAGCCCGCCTCGATCGCTGGCACCTCCTCCGGCTCGGCGGGTTGAACGTCAGTGTCCACCACATCACCACACCGGCCGATTACAGGGTCTGGGACGATCATAAGTGGCACTACCTCAGCGTCGTCCTGCGTGGGCGGATGACCGAGCTTCGAAAGATCGACGGCCGGATCGTCGAACGTCGTCTGCGCCCCGGATCGGTCACCTGTCGGCGCGGCAATGTCCGGCACTGTCTTCAGGGTGCGGACGCATGGACTCTCATCTTCACCAGCCGTGGCTACCGCAGGCCCAGGATCTATCCAAACGGACCCGACCGCGCCGGCATCATCCCCAAACGTTTCCGGAAGGAGAACCTGCCATGATCGATCGCGATGGAGAGTTCCTGCGCAACGGTGTCGACAGCGTGCGCGAGGAATGGGTACCGCTCGAATACCGCGCCAACCTCGCCGAGGCTGACTGGGAGGGGCTCGTTCGCACCTCCGCCGACCGCCTCTACCAGGCCCGCCTCGACCCTCTGCTCGCAGCCTGGAACACCGACTGGGACGAACCCGTGCCTGTGGGGGACGGAGAGGTCGACCTCCTCACATACCCCGCGCCCGGCGGATACACCGAACTGGTTCTGAACACCCTGTTCGCGGCTCTGTGCCAGGAGAGCAGGCCAGCGCACCCATACCTGCCGCTCGCTCTTCCCGCCGATTTCGGACCTCCTGTCGTCTTCGGTTCGATGCGAACCCTCGGCAATTTCGGTTGCGCCTACGCCGAGCGCGTCTATCCCTTCCACCGTGCATTTCTCGCCGTCCATGGACGGGCCAGGAGTCTGTGGCTCACAGGTCGTGGGGACACAGGCGCTCCCGCGGCAGACGTCGCCGGGCGTGTCAGCGCGCGAGAGGCCCTGCATTCGGCCGACTTCGCCGAGGAGTACCGAGCCGAGGCGAAGAAGCCGATCCGCGACCTGCTCCCAGCCAGCCTCGACGAAGCCCGCCAGTACGCCCGCGAGGCGATCGAGCGCACTTGCGCTGCCGTCGCCATGGACATCCTCGGCGTGGACACCGTCGCCGGCCTGGCAGTCAGCCGCCCCGACGAGGCGCTTGAGGCGAAAATCGCTGCCCTCGGACCCGTCGCCGCCGAAGCCCGGGCCGCCGTCGATTCCGCGGCCACGGCGACCGAGGCCTATGAGGCGATGGACGCGGGGATCGATGCAGTGCGCGCCAACGTCACGCCCGAGGCCCCCTCATGATCCCCGACATCTATGTGCGGGCTCGCTGGCTCCGCGACTACTCCGCTGCAATCTGGGCACCTCGGTACTTGCCTCGTGGTTTCGCCCTCTACGACGCCGAACCCGCCCTTCTCGATCCTCTCCGGAGCATCGTGGACGAAGCATCCCTCGACGAGCGGAACCTCATGCCCGAGCTGTACACGACCTCAAATGCCTACCGCAATGGTGTTTCCATGCCCGGAAGCTGGATCACCGATCCTCCGGCTGCCGACGCTTCGCTTCGAAAGGTGCATTGCTCCTCCATCCTCTACTCCCGGGCCGCCGCAGAGGAGATCAAGCGGATCCATGAGGCTTTCCGGCCGTTCGCTGAGAAGGTCGTCGGGCGCGAGCTCAGGCTCTCGGCATGGTACGGGCCTCGCTGCCATGAGCCGGGTGCAGTGCTGGTGGGCCATCTCGACGCCTATCCAGCGCACGCTGTGTCCGTCTCGATGACGATCCGCGCCGACCAGCCTTGGGCAATGCAGCTCATGGATCTGTCGATGGCAGGTGAGCAGGAGACCTGCCAGGTCGTCACCCACGAGACCAATATCGTCGTCTACGAGGGATGCCGGGTGATCCACGCGAGAATGACCCCCTACGGCGGCAAGCAGCGTTTCGTCGGCTGTTACTTGCACTACATTCCCACCGACTATGCCGCCATGGACGGAAGGAACGCGGAGCCGAATTCGATCGACAGTGGGGGCGTTGGCAACTGGCCCGATCGCGTCTGATCAACGGTCTTTTAGATGCGATTTTCTAGCCATAAAACGCCTCTAAATCGAGGCAGATTTCCAAGCCAAATCCAATTATTTTCGGTCGGATTTCCAATTATTTTCGTGCGCCTACAACCATTGCCCAAAGCATCGCCCTGGTTCTCGTCGCCCCGATGAAGATTCCGTCGAGCTGAAAACCCCACACTGAGACCAACGGCAGGATTACCGACCAAGGAAGGTATTTTTGGACCGCCTCGCGAACTTCAGGAAGGTCAGAAAGAAACGCGACGATCCCCGCTCCAAAAACAGCGTAAGCCCCCGTGTAGAGGACCGCCAACACAAGCGCCCATTTGCTTGTCACGATCACCGCAGCCCGCAGATCGCGCCTGCTCCGCTTCCCGACGGCGGATCCCACGAGGGCTTCAGCCGCATGCGCAAAACCATCAAGCCCGTAAGCGACAAACGTCTGCAGCAAAAAAAGAATCCCGTTCGCCGCCAGTACAATCTCTCCCATGCGCGCACTGATCGCGGTGAAGAAACTGATCGTCCCCACCACAAGCAGGGTGCGAAAAAAGATGTCAGCGTTGACGCTGGCGATGCGCCGGTAACCGTCGAAGTCGAGTGCCGGAGCGAGGCGAAAAGGATGGCCGGCACGAGCGGCAAGGCGTGCGGCCATACCGCCTGCCAGCAAAAACCCCGCCCATTCGGCAACGACCGAAGCCCAGGCAATCCCTACGATGCCTAATTCCATCCAGATCCCGAGCCAGATATCGAGAGCAGCGTTCAGGACATTGATCAGAACCTGCAACACAAGGACAAGGTCTGCTCGCTGGTTCCCGAGCAGCCAGCCAGCAGCTGCAAAATTGAACAGAACGGCGGGAGCCGACCACAACCTGATGCCGATATAATTGCCCGCAAGCGATGTGACCTCCGGGCCTGGATCAATGGCGAAAAGGGCGATCGTGCGGATCGGAACCATAAGAAGAAGCAAGACCACGCCAGCGACAATCCCCATGGCAAACGCCTGCACTGCCAAATCTGAGAGCCTGCGCACATCGCCTGCCCCCCGAGCCTGGGCAGCAAACCCCGTTGTCCCCATGCGAACGAAGGCAAACGCCCAGAACAGGAAGGCAAAAACCGTAGAGCCAACTGCCACGGCACCAATCTCGGCAACGCCGATTCGTCCGACCACGGCTGTATCCACCGCACCCACCAAAGGCACAGTGAGGTTCGAGAGAATCATCGGGATAGCGAGACGCCACATGGAAGCGTTGTCGGGCCCGCCATTGACTGCAAGCCTTTGTCGGCCCAAGACTCGAAACATGTCCTCCTCCGTTCCTCGCCCAGAGAGCGGCAGCACCCGCATCAGGGAGGCTGCCGCCATTGTCGCCCGACACCGCATCGGGTGCATCCCGCTGGGCACCCTTCCTGATGCGGTCCGCCCCCGCAACGAACATGAAGCCTACGAGGTTCAGCGAGCAGTTCGCGCCGCACTCGAAAATGCTGGTGCTGGCAGAAGAACTGGCTGGAAGGTCGGTTGCACTAATCCGAACATGCAGGAATACCTAGGCGTTGATCACCCCTGCTCCGGTGGCGTGCTCGATTCCACCACGCACGATGGTCAAGGCCATTTCCGTCATGCCGATTACGTCCGGCCTGGTGTCGAATGCGAGATCGCAGTCCGTCTCGGACGGACGCTCCGGGCCGAAGAAGGGCCGTTCGGGCTGAACGACGTCGCCAGCGTTATTTCCGAAGTCATGGCGGCAATCGAGATCGTTGACGATCGCTACGAGAACAGGGACGCGCTTGACGTGCCCACTCTCGTAGCGGACGACTTCTTCAATGCAGGCTGTGTCCTCGGCAAACCATTCCCCCCGAGCCAGGATCTCACCGCGATCGAAGGCGAGTTTCGTATCGATGGGAAAACGGTGGATCGGGGCAAGGGAGGAAACCTCCTGGGCAATCCACTCGAGGTTTTGGCCTGGCTTGCCTCCCACCCAAACGCCACCGGCGGGGTTCTCGAAGAGGGTACGTTCGTGCTACTTGGCAGCGTCACGGCAGTTCACTGGATCAAGCCAGACACTATTGTCGAGGTTTCCTTTGAGGATCTCGGTACCGTGCGTGCAAGTTTTACGCCGGAAGGGGTGGAATATGAATGACAGCCCCACCCCGATAACCCCACGCCTTCGAAGACATCCTCGAGCCACCCCGATGATTCCGCTCCCGGAGGTGCCTGGCACTGGAGCGAGCACCGGGCGAGGCGGGGGAAACGGGAGAGGCGGCTCCACCTTCGGCAAGACATTTGTCATGATTGGCCTGCTCGGACTGCTCGGCATCGCTGGTGCGGCAGTCGTGGTCATGACGGTGTTTTGGCATTTCGGGCGAGGACTTCCCGAGTATCGCCAACTCGCCACCTACGAGCCTGCCGTTGCCACCCGGACCTACACCGCGGACGGGCTGCTTCTTGCCCAGTACGCAAGCGAAGACCGGCGGTTCATCCCCATAGGCAGAATTCCCCCTCTCGTGGTCGATGCTTTCATTTCCGCTGAAGATCAGAACTTTCGCAAACACGTAGGAATCGACGCGTACGGTATCGCCCGTGCCATGGTGCAAAACATCGGCAACCTCTACCAAGGACGCAGGATCGTTGGTGCATCGACCATCACCCAGCAGCTAGCAAAAACGTTCTTTCTGACAAGCTCGGTCTCGCTCGAACGCAAAATCCGAGAGGCGATCCTCGCACTCCGCATCGAGCGTGCACTCAGCAAGGACCGCATCCTCGAGCTCTACCTGAATGAGATCTACCTTGGGGCGCGCTCCTACGGAGTAGCCGCCGCCGCGAGCAACTACTTCGCGAAATCCCTTGATGAGCTCACCCTCGACGAGGCGGCATACATCGCAGGGCTCCCGAAAGGGCCGAACAACTACCACCCCGTGCGCAACCCCTATGCCGCCCACGCACGCCGGGCCTACGTGCTCCGTCGCATGGCCGAAGACGGAATCGTTCCCATCCAGGATGCTGCCGCGGCGATGGACGCCCCATTCAACCTGGCGACTACCCGCGTGGGCGAAGGAGAAATCCTCGCCCCACATTTCGCCGAGGAGGTGCGCCGTTGGCTCGAGGAATCATTCAGTGCTCGCTCCCTCTACGAAGGGGGCCTCGCCGTGACAACGACACTCGTGCCGGAACTTCAGAGAATCGCCAACAAAACACTGCGGGACGGTCTCGACGCTCACGACCGCCGCCGCGGGTACCGCGGTCCCATCGCCCGTCTCGGAACTCCGGGATCTGACTGGGATACACGCCTTGTGGACGTTCTCATCGACCGAAAACGGCCTGAGTGGAAGGCAGCCATGGTGCTTGAGGTCAACAAAAACTCACTCGGTATAGGCTTTGTCGACAGATCTCGGGGAATTCTCAATGCCGACGAGATAGCCTGGGCTCTGTCGCAGGAGGGTGTACCAAGCGACATTTTTCGCCCGGGTGACGTGATTCTGGTCGAGGAGACGGACGAGAGCGACGCCCACGCACTCCGCCAAGCATCGCTTGCCGAGGGGGCCCTGGTTGCTCTCGATCCGCGTTCGGGACGCGTCCTGGCCTTGGTCGGCGGGTACACTGGAGAAGGAACGGGCTTCAACCGCGCGACCCAAGCCCATCGGCAACCCGGATCGACTTTCAAGCCCTTCGTTTACTTGGCCGCGCTCGAGGAGGGGCGCTCACCAGCGAGCCTCGTGCTTGATGCTCCCATCGTCATCGACCAAGGCGACGGTCTGGAAAACTGGAAACCCCAAAATTACTCGGGGAAATTCTATGGTCCCAGCACACTGCGCACCGGTCTTGAAAAATCTCGAAACGTCATGACGGTTCGCCTCGCCAGCACCATCGGCATCGATCGGGTGGTAGATGCGGCAGAGCGCTTCGGCCTCGGCTCCCCGCAACCATTTCTCTCGACAGCCCTTGGGAGTGCCGAAGTCACACCACTGGAACTTGCTGCCGCTTATGCTGCCCTCGCCAACGGCGGGTACCTAATCAAGCCTGCCTTCGTCGAGCGGGTCCAAGACAAGCACGGAACCACACTCCATCGCCGGGACGAGCGCTCCTGTCCAGCCTGCCAGACCGATGAAAGTCCCGGCGAGGCACCGCCTGCACTCGCTCCCTACGGAGAGGTCGTAGCCGATCCGGTGAGCACTTTCCAGATCACGTGGATGCTAAAAGGCGTCGTCGAAAACGGGACCGCGCGACGGCTCAACAAACTTAACCTGCCGCTTGCCGGCAAAACCGGCACAGCCGATGATTTCGTCAACGCTTGGTTCGTTGGTTTCTCGCCTGAACTCGTTGTCTGCGTGTATATCGGCTACGACCAGCCTCGCTCGCTGGGACAAGGCGAGACCGGTGGCAGGGCTGCGGTCCCGGTCTTCGAGGCGTTCATGCGCGAAGCCTTGCGGGACAAGACCACATCACCGTTCCCGGTGCCGAACGGCGTCTACATGATCCGAATTGACGCGGACACCGGCCAACGACCGGGCAACGAATCAAAGCGGGTGATTTTCGAGGCGTTCGCGCAGGGGACGGGCCCCAATGTCGACGAGGAAACGATCCAGGGATTCAAAGACGAGATCTACTGAGAACGGGCGTTCAGACGTCGTAGCCCGGGTTGTCACGATCCAGGAGCCGCCGGTGCGCGGCAAAGAGCTTCGTCGAGGTACAAAGCCCGTTCGTGGATTCCCGAATCACCTCTTCGGCGATTGTTGCGGCGGCCTCGTCGGGTACCCGACGGAGTGGCAAGCCCATTGACAATGCCGCCACCTGGGCTGCACACGCCCGCTCCAGGAAGTAAAGGTCTTCCCACGCCCGCTCCACCGTTTCCCCTACCACGATGACCCCATGATTAGCTAGAAACAGCACGTCTTTGTCGCCCAGAGCATCGGCGATTGGGGATGCCTTCTTCTCATCAAAAACGATGCCCTCGAAGGCGTCCATGAACGCGGTACGCCCGAAGTAGCGGCAGGCGTTCTGGTCGGCCATCTGCAACCCCTCGCCTTCGACCATGCACAGTGCGAGCGCGTTCGGCATGTGAGTGTGCATGACGCACGCCGCATCCGGGCGGGCGCGATGGACTGCACCATGAATAAGAAACGCCGTGGGTTCCGGATCACCATCCCCGGACACCAGATTGCCATCGCTGTCGACAACGAGAAGCGAGCTTGCGGTCACCTCCGACCAGTGCATTCCGAAGGGAATGAGGAGATATCGATCCTTCTCTCCCGGCACCGCAAGGGTCAGATGATTGCAGATTCCTTCCGCCAACTCGAACCGATCGGCAAAACGATAGGCGGCGGCAAGCCCGATCCTTGCCTCGCGTTCGGTGTTGTGATGACGGGTGGTAGGAGCTTCCATGTTTCTAAGGGGGATCATATACCTACGTGCCCAAAACCCATGGAACCGGTTGACATACAAGATTCAATCACATGTATTCCCTTTTTTATATCGAGCATCTCAAGGTTCAGGCCATGACCCACTTCACCGGGGGGGCAATCAAGAATCCCGGTGAGAACGTCGGACAGAAAGCCAGCCTCAACCCAATCGTCCAGAGCACTGATTAGTGACCGGATGCTTGCACGGGGAGGAATGGCGTCAGCAGCCGACCCTATGAACCGTGCACATCATATGCAGGTGCCGCATGAAGGGGCACCTAGGTATATAAACTTCCCTCTAAAACTCGATCATCTGACGGACCGTCGTCCCCTCATCGAGCCGATCGAAACCTTCGTTGACCTCGTCGAGAGAAATATGCTCGCTCATCAGACGATCGATCGGCATCCGTCCTGAGCGGAAAAGGTCTATGTAAGAGGGAATGTCGCGCCGGGGCACACAGGAGCCGAGGTAGCTTCCCCTCACGGTTCGCTCCTCTGCCACCATGTGCGAATGCGGTATCTCAATTTTCTTGTCAGGATGTGGCAAACCACTCGTCGTGGTCGTGCCACCACGACGCGTGATCGCGTAGGCGAACTCCATCGCTTTTTCGGAACCCACGCATTCGAAGGCGTACTCGACGCCACCGTTCGTCGCCTCTCGAATTGCCTCCACGGCACCAGCCGCACTGGCCTTGAAAGTTGCGTCTGCGCCGAGCTGACGGGCGTTGTCGAGCTTAGTGTCGAGAAGATCAATGCCGATCACGTGGCTTGCTCCCGCCGCGTGCGCGCCGAGAAGTGCCGCAAGCCCCGTTCCGCCAAGGCCCACGACCGCCACCGTGGAGCCCATCCGAATTCGTGCCGTGTTAACCACGGCACCCACGCCCGTTATCACCGCGCACCCGAAAAGTGCCGCTTGGTCGAGCGGCAGGTCCCGGTCGATCTTGACCAGAGACCTAGTAGACGAAACGGCGTATTCAGAAAAACACGAAACTCCCACCTGATGGCTAATTTCCTTGCCTCCGAGTTTGATCCTTTTCTTGCCTGAGAGGAGCGTACCGGCTGCGGCCGCTTGCGCAGCGGGTTCGCAAAGTGCGGGGCGGCCCTCAGCACACCGCACGCAGCGCCCGCAACTGGGAACGAAGACGTAGACCACATGGTCACCGATCTCGAGATCGGTGACGCCAGGGCCCTTTTCCGCGACCACTCCGGCACCCTCATGCCCGAGAACAATCGGAATTTCGCGGGGACGGGACCCGTTCACCACCGAAAGATCGGAGTGACACAGACCGGCTGAACCCATCTTGATCAGAACCTCGCCCTCGCCGGGAGAATCGAGTTCAATTTCCTCGATCGTGACGGGACAGCTTTCTGCGTAGGAACGGGGACGTCCCATCTCATGCAGGACAGCGGCGCGGCATTTCATCATATTTTCCTCTCCATTCCCCAAGGGAGCGTGGTTCTAGAAGCGGACGCTGTCCCCACCCTTGAGGGCGAGGATTTCACGCGCCTCATCGGGGCTTGCAGGCTCGAGCGACAGCCCCTCCAGAATAAGGCGTACTTTGCGTACCTGCGCGGCGTTACTCTCGGCCAGTTTGCCGGGCGCATCCCACAGCGAATCCTCAAGTCCAACGCGAACGTTCGCACCCTGAGCTGCGGCGATGGCGGCAACGTCCATCTGCCGTGCGCCCGCTCCCAGAACCGACCACCTCCAAACGTCTCCAAAAAGACGATCGGCGGTTCTTTTCATGTGGGCGATGTCGTCGGGATGGGTGCCGATGCCGCCGAGAATTCCGAATACGGTCTGGATAAAGAGCGGTGGCTCGACGAGCTTGCGGTTAAGGAAATGGGCGAGGTTGTACAAATGACTGGTGTCGTAGCACTCGAACTCGAAGCGGGTTCCGTTGGCACGGCAGGCGGCCAAAATCCGCTCGATGTCGGCGTAGGTGTTGCGGAAAATGACGTCACGACTGCCCTCAAGGTGCTCGCGCTCCCAGTCGTACTTGAGCTCCTTGTAGCGACCGAGCATCGGGAAAAGACCGAAATTCATCGATCCCATATTTAGGGACGCAACCTCAGGCGCAAACTCGACCGCCGGGCGCATGCGTTCGTCGACCGTCATGGTGGTGCCACCACCGGTGGTGATGTTCACCACTGCGTTTGATGCCTGCTTAATCCGGGGCAAGAATTCCGCGTAGACGCCCGGGTCCTGCGATGGGCGTCCATCAGTGGGATTGCGTGCATGAAGATGGAGAATCGCGGCACCGGCTTCCGCGGCCTCCACCGCCTGCTCGGCGATTTCATCCGGCGTGACCGGCAGGTGCGGAGACATTGACGGCGTATGCACCGATCCGGTTACCGCACAGGTGATGACCACCTTGCGTTTCAGGGACGCTGTCATGACATTTTTTCCTAAGTGCTACCGTCGGAATCGGCACGGCGTTTGTGCGCGGCAAGTCCAGCAAGACGGCGGTCTCGCCAAGCACTGCGCTCGGCCAGTGCATCGGCGGAAAGGTGTTTCCGCCGCTCCTTCTCCAGGTTGGTAGCCAGTTCCTTGCCCCATTCGCGCGGGAGACCGGATTCAACCGCGAAGCCATGGTACATCACGCCAAATTTCTCGATGTAGTCGGCGATCCCACCCGGAGCATTGAGATCAATCGTCTCGAGCGGACCCATAAACGACCAGCGAAGTCCGAGACCTTCGGCAACCGCCGCATCAATCCCGGGGACATCCGTCACGCCGTCCTCGAAAAGCCGAAAAGCCTCACCGAGGAGTGCTCCCTGCAACCGATTCACGACGAATCCTGGAATTTCCTTCCGTAGCCGAATCGGAGATTGCCCTACGTCCCTCATCAGCGTGCTTGTTTTCTCAACCGTGTCCTCCGAGGTCCAGGGCGCAGGGACGATCTCGACCAGCGGGATGAGATGGGGCGGGTTGAGAGGATGTGCCACAAGGCAGCGTTCGCGGCCTGAAAGTTCTTCGGAAAACGCCGAGGCGACGATCCCTGAGGTAGAGCTTGCGAGCACTGTGTCGAGACCCGCCGTTGCATCGAGAGTGGCAAACACCTCGCGCTTGACTTCCACCCGCTCAGGTGCGCATTCCTGAACATGAATGACGCCTTCGAGCGCACCTTCTAAGGAAGTTGCAACCTCCACCCGCTCCAGTACTTCCGCCTCGCTCGCATCCCCAAGGAGCCCTGCCTCGGCAAGGTCGGGGAGGTCTTTCTCGATCTGCTCTCGGGCCGCCTGAGCCTTGCCGTCTTCGGTATCCCAAATGGAGGTGACACGCCCTGCACGGGCAAAGACGATGGCCCAACCCCGCCCCACGAGTCCGCTTCCGATGACAGCGACGCGACTCATCGGATCAGAAAACCATCTGCGTGTCGCCATCGACGGCGAACACCTGTCCCGAGACGTTGCGGGCCAGCGGCGACAGCAAGAAAAGCGTGGAATCGGCAATGTCCTGGGCCGTCACAAACCGACCAAGCGAAATGACTTCTGCGATGCGGGAACGGACCTGGCCCATCGTTTCGTTCCTCATTTTCGCCTTTGCCTCGAGAACAGCCTCGATTCGGGGGCCTTCGACGAAACCGGGCTGGATGCCATTCACCCGGATGCCGTCGTTACCGAGTTCACGGGCAAGCGATTTCGTGAATCCCACAACGGCCCACTTCGCCGCCGAATAGGGGGAGCGTCCTGGGAATCCGTGTTTTCCTGCCAGCGAGGAAATATTGACCACCGCACCCCCGCCGGAAACCCTGAGAGTTGGTACCGCGCGGCGAGTTACGTAGAACATCCCGTTGAGATCCACATCGATCGTGCGCCGCCACTCCGCAGGATCGATCTCCTCAACAAGCCCCGTTGGCCCGCCTATGCCTGCGTTGTTGACTAGGGCGTCAAGGCCGCCAAGCGCTTCAATTCCTTCCGCCACCCAACGCTCCGCAGATGCTTCGTCAGCAACGTCACACGCCGATATCGGAATGTCGGGGTGCACCTCGGAGAACGCGGCACGCGCGTCATCGTCTACGTCACAGGCATGCACGCAGGCACCTTGGCCGGCAAGCGTCTCAACGATGGCGCGACCGATCCCGCTCGCTGCCGCGCTCACCAGCACCCTCATGCCCGCTGGCAGCAGGCCAGCAGGTGCGGAATCAGCCATGCGGCGGTCCCCTTTCCCTGGAAGTATACCGGGCAAGAATCAAGAGTTTGTCACGACAGTTCAGCGCTCGGGCGGACATCGCGGGCAAACAAGTAGGCGAAGACCGAGAGCAGTAGCAGCCCGCTCACGGCCAAAAACGTCGCCGTGTAAGCCACTGCGGGTGCGCCTGTCTCGGTTCCTCCCAGCCAGGTGATGCCAACGCCGGTCATCCACTGGAGAAGGAAGACACCACCAAAATTGAAGAAGTTTGTGAACGTAAGCGCCCTGCCGACCAGGCGCACGGGAAATAGTGAGCGGTAATGAGCGAGTAGAAGAACGCTGAACGCTCCCACAAACCCAAGCCAGCCAAAAATCAACACATTGACCCAGATCGGCACGGGCGGTATCAGCGAGATCAGGGCGATGGTGAGGGCAAGACCCACTCCACCGGCGATGACGACCCCCTTTCGGGTGTCGAAAGCCCGGTCAAGTCGCCCGAAAACCAAACAGCCCACATTCCACATCGCCGCTGTCGCCAACAACATGTTGGCTCGGTCCGCACTATCGAGCCCCTGCACGTCCTTGAGGTACGGCGCACCCCACAGGCCCAGAATCATGAGCAACGCGCCATAGCCCGTGAACGACATCGGCAGCATGAACCACAGATCCCGCTTCCCGAAAATTTCCATGAACCCCCGAAGAATTCCATCCGGGACGGGGGGAGCCTCGGAAGATGAAGGGGTTACCCCTTCGGGTGCGTCGGTGACCGCAATCCAGAAAATCGCTGCGATAGCGACGGTCAGAAACCCCATAAAAACGAAGGCACCACGCCACCCAATCCATTCGGCGGCGGCCTCCAGCGGAACGGTGGCAAGAATTCCACCGAGTCCGCCCACGCCGAGAACAAGCCCGGCGGTGGTTGCAAATTTCTCTTGCGGTATCCAACGCGAGAACAAGACCAAGGAGCCCATCAGACACACTGAGCAGCCAATTCCCATCAGTCCGCGCCCCAGCAACAGTCCCTCAAAACTGGTGAAGAAGGAGAACGTGAAGGCACCAGATGCGGCAATCAGCATGACCAACGCGGTCACGCGCCGAGGCCCGAATCTGTCAAGCAAAATCCCCAACGGAAGCTGGGCCAGGGCGAACATGAGGAAGAAAAACCCGCCAAGGCGCCCGAGTTCCTCTGGGGAAAGGGAGAGGGACTCCATCAGGCCGGGTGC
Organism: Alphaproteobacteria bacterium; assembly: GCA_965206145.1. Taxonomy (GTDB): domain Bacteria; phylum Pseudomonadota; class Alphaproteobacteria; order TMED109; family TMED109; genus CBDBIK01. The sequence continues at coordinate 495,388 of CBDBIK010000005.1, read as the reverse complement.
CAGCACCCCTACGGAGGAGCGAAAAAATTGCGAGAGCGTGTAGGCCGCACAAGCCAAGACGACCAGGCGCAGGGGAAGGCCATTCGGAACGTGCAGTGTCGGGCTCACGGATGTTCCCGTGGGTTCAAAATGAAAAGACCGGACACCGGCCATGGCTGTCCATGGTAGCCTAGGGTTTCACAGAGACAGGTGGCCTCCGATGCGAGAGAACCCTCCGTCCGGACGGCCGCGACCCGAACGCTCTCAAGAGCGCAGGAACGACGACCGCCGAACAGACAAAGCACCGAGCGGCGAAGACCGCCTTCAGAGACGGAACGACGGCGGCGACCACAACGGACACGGGAGGCGCGGCAACGACCGGTTCCGCAAAAGTTCACCACGGAGCCGCGGGACGCATCCCTGGCAACGAAAAGATGAAAGTCGTTCGGGATTCCGTTCGCGTCGCGACGATGACCGGCCTGACCGACCACGGTGGGGAAGAGACGATAACCGGCCGCGCAACCGCCGCGATGACGACAGACCGTGGCAAAGAAGAGACGACGATCGGCCGCGCAACCGCCGCGATGACGACAGACCGTGGCAAAGAAGAGACGACGATCGGCCGCGCAACCGCCGCGATGACGACAGACCGTGGCAAAGAAGAGACGACGATCGGCCGCGCAACCGCCGCGATGACGACAGACCATGGCAAAGAAGAGACGACGATCGGTCGCGCAACCGCCGCGATGACGACAGACCGTGGCAAAGAAGAGACGACGATCGGCCGCGCAACCGCCGCGATGGCGACAGACCGTGGCAAAGAAGAGATGACGATCGGCCGCGCAACCGCCGCGATGGCGACAGACCGTGGCAAAGAAGAGATGACGATCGGCCTCGTAACCGCCGCGATGGCGACAGACCATGGCAAAGAAGAGACGACGATCGGCCGCGCAACCGCCGCGATGACGACAGACCGTGGCAAAGAAGAGATGACGATCGGTCGCGCAACCGCCGCGATGGCGACAGACCATGGCAAAGAAGAGACGACGATCGGTCGCGCAACCGCCGCGATGGCGACAGACCATGGCAAAGAAGAGACGACGATCGGCCGCGCAACCGCCGCGATGGCGATAGATCATGGCAAAGAAGAGATGACGATCGACCTCGCAACCACCGCGATGACGACGATCCTGATCGCTCGACGAACCGGGATTTAGCCGCCCGGCAAGCCGCATTCTCGATCCTGGCGGCGATTCGTTTTCGCAGCATCCCGCTCCAGGAAGCGCTCGAAAAATCTACTCTGCTCCCGGGTCTTTCCGAGCGTGATCGGGCATTTGCCCGTGCTCTTGTCATGATCACTCTGCGCCGTCGGGGACAGATCGAAGCGACTCTCTCTCCCTTCCTTGAGCAGCCCCTCCCAGAGAGCGCTCGCCATGCCTCTCTTGCGCTGCACCTGGGAGCGGCCCAAATCCTTTTCCTTCGCATTCCCCCTCACGCAGCCGTGTCCACCTCGGTCGACGTCGTCGCCAAGGGACCGGGACGGCAATGGAAGGGTCTAGTGAACGGCGTACTGCGTAATCTCGTGAGATACGAGGGCGATCCTCTCGCAGGGCAGAACCTGGGCCGACTCAACACACCTGCATGGCTTTGGACCTCGTGGACCCGCGCCTACGAGGAAGAAACCGCAGACGCAATCGCGCAAGCTCACCTTGAGGAACCTCCCCTCGACGTTGCGGTCCGGGAGAAGCCCGAAGAGTGGGCGAAAAAGCTGGAAGGGACACTCACCTCTCTCGGGGTTCTTCGCCTCCGGCCGACAGGTCCCATAGAGGCTCTTCCTGGCTACAACGAAGGTGCGTGGTGGATTCAGGACGCAGCGGCCCAGCTTCCCGTCCGAATGCTCGGCAACCTCAAGGGGAAGCGAATCGCGGACCTTTGCGCCGCTCCCGGCGGAAAGACCCTCCAGCTGGCGGCAGCGGAAGCGAACGTGACCGCCGTCGAGATCTCTTCTCACAGGGCTCGACGCCTCGAGGCCAACCTCAGGAGGACGAAGCTGAACGCCGACGTGGTGGTCGCAGATGCCTCTTCTTGGGAAACACAGGAACCGTTCGACGCCATACTCGTGGATGCCCCCTGCTCCGCCACGGGGACAATCCGACGCCGACCTGACGTTGCATGGCGACACACACCGTCCGACTTGAACCACCTCGCGAAACTTCAGGATCTGCTTCTGGATGCGGCAATGCGTCTCGTCCGTGAAGGAGGGCAGGTTGTTTACGCAGTTTGCTCCCTCGAACCGGAAGAGGGGCCACAAAGAATCCGAGCATTGGTGAAACGAAACCCGGACGCAGAAATCGTACCTTTGGCCGCACAGGCACTGAGCATCCCTGACGAGCTTGTGACGCACGAAGGTTTTCTCCGCACGCTTCCCTGCCATCTCGCCGAAGAAGGAGGCATGGACGGATTTTTCGCCGCACTCATCAGGCGCCCTGCGAAGGAATCTTGAACACGCGAGAGTGTCGCCAGACGGCGTCGCCTTGATGGCACCATCAAGGGAGGTACGATCAAACATCTGCCGGAAGCCTTATCTCCGGGGAGTTTCGCCCGTGTCATCCTCGAACCAACCACGTCCCTCCAAACGCGCCGTCGACGCACTCCGAACAGTCACTCTTGAGACCGGCATTTCCAAACACGCCGAAGGATCCTGCCTTGTACGTTTCGGGGACACACATGTTCTCTGTACAGCGTCGGTGGAGGAAACCGTCCCCCGCTTCCTTCGGGGCAAGAAAGTTGGTTGGGTAACCGCCGAGTATGGAATGCTTCCCCGTTCCACCACGACAAGGACCGAGCGCGAAGCCACGCGCGGGCGACCCTCGGGGCGAACGCAGGAAATCCAACGCCTGATCGGTCGGAGCCTTCGTTCCGTGGTTGATCGTGCCGCTCTCGGCGAGCGACAGATCCGGCTCGATTGCGATGTCATCCAAGCGGACGGGGGCACCCGAACAGCCGCCGTTACGGGAAGCTGGGTAGCACTCTATCTCGCCATCGAATCCCTCAAAGAACGTCTCGGAGAAGGAGCCCGTCCGCTCACTGGCCAGGTTGCCGCCGTGAGTGCCGGACTTTGGAAGGGGCAGGCCGTGCTCGACCTCGATTACGCAGAAGACCAGCACGCGGATGCGGATGCCAATTTCGTCCTGTCCAACGACGGGGGCATCGTTGAGGTTCAAGCAACCGGCGAGACCTCGCCGTTCCCGGAAGAATCTTTCGCCGAAATGATGGTTCTCGCCCGCAAGGGGGCCAATGAAATTTTCGCGTTTCAGCGAAAGGCCGTCGAAACGAAATGACAGTCGCCCCTGGGGAGCGGAAATGGGCTGGAGGGACTCTCGTGATCGCCAGCAACAACCCCGACAAGGTCGCGGAGCTCCGCATTTTCCTCGGACGAATCGTGGACCAACTCGAGACGGTGGATTCCTTCACCGATGAGATTCCCGAAGAAACCGGTGAAACGTTCGGGGAAAATGCCCGCATCAAGGCTCTTGCCGCCGCAAGGGCGTCGAATTTGCCCGCCCTCGGAGACGACAGCGGGCTCGCCGTGACCGCTCTCGACAATGCGCCTGGGGTTTTCTCGGCGCGCTGGGCCGGACCAGACCGGGATTTTCATGTTGCGATAAAACGAATCGAGAAAATGCTAGCCGGCAAGATCGACCGGTCAGCGGTCTTCGTGTGTGCCCTTGCACTCGTTTGGCCGGACGGCACAACGCGTACCGTCGAAGGGCAGATTAAAGGAACGCTCACATTCCCACCGCGGGGCAACCGGGGCTTCGGCTACGACCCCATCTTCATCCCGAACGGCTGGGATGAAACCTTCGGCGAGGTGGAGCCCGCTCGTAAGGACAAGGTCAGCCACCGAGCCGAAGCATTCAATAAACTCGTCCAAGAGTGTTTCGAAACGTGAGCCAAGTCCCCGATCTGGCTCTCTACATCCACTGGCCCTTTTGTCTCTCGCGTTGTCCATATTGTGACTTCAACGCGCACGTCACGCGCAAGTTGGTCGATGAAAATTCCTGGCAACGGGCGTACGCGGCCGAGATTCGTCACGTCCGCGAGCGCTCTGGCCCGCGGCGGATAACCAACGTTTTCTTCGGAGGCGGTACGCCCTCCCTCATGGACCCCGCAACCGTGGGCCAGGTGCTTGAGCAAGCGGCCAGCACATTCACACTTGAGGCCGGAGCCGAAATCACGCTCGAAGCCAACCCCACCTCCGTCGAGGCAGGCCGCTTCGCTGCTCTCAGAGATGCCGGTGTGAATCGCGTCTCCATCGGAGTGCAGTCGCTCGACGACCGGGCACTCAAGTTCCTCGGGCGCGGACACTCCACGGTCGAGGCTCGGGACGCTGTGGAAACGGCTGCATCAATATTCTCGAGGTTCTCTTTCGACCTGATCTATGGTCGCCCCGCTCAGACGGTTCCCGCATGGCGAGCCGAACTCGGCCAAGCACTCAGTTTCGTCGGAGAACATCTTTCCTGCTACCAGTTGACCATCGAGGAGGGAACACCCTTCCACGCGATGCAGGCCGAGGGCAAGCTCAGCCTGCCCGCCAATGAGACGATCCGAGCCATGTTCGACGTCACCAACGAGATGCTCGAAGCCCATGGGTTGCTTCGCTACGAGATCTCCAATCACGCACGCCCCGGAGCAGAGGCACGTCACAATCTCCACTGCTGGCGCTACGGGGACTACGCAGGAATTGGACCCGGCGCACACGGACGCCTCTTGGTCGACGGGAAAATTTTCGCCCTTCGCCAAGTCCGCGACCCCGGAGCTTGGATGCGAGCCGTAAAGGAAAACGGACACGGGACCGAAGCCTCGGAAGCTCTCACTCCTGAGGCTGCGGCTCGAGAAATGCTTCTCATGGGGATGCGGCTCAGAGAGGGCGTGGACACAAATCGCATCGGAATCAGAACCGGGATCACATTCCCACAGGCTTTCCGGGCGGATGCCCTTGCGCGTGCCTGCCAGGAAGGGTTGGCCGAGCGAACGGGTGCCCGCGTGCGCGCCACGGTTGTCGGCTTCCCCGTTCTTGATGCGCTGCTCGGTGAAATCTCCTCCTGATTCGCCGCACCCCTAGCGAAGATCTGCCGGGGCAAGCGAGGTGACGCCGAACCCTTGTGGTGTGACCTGATAGACCGAAAGGCCGCGTTCGACCGTGCCGTTGTCGCGGAGACGAAACACCCCGAGAGTTCCCCGGAACCCTGCCTCTGAAACAAGTGCGCGTCGGAAAGAAGCGGTTGGCACTTCGGCAAGGGAAAGGGCAAGCAGGGTCAAATCGTACGCAAGCCCCGTCGCCAGCGTGGCATTTCCTCCATAAGCCCTCTTGTAGCGACGGACAAAGGCCGCAAAGTCGATCTGGGGCGGGGCCGAAAAGATTCCTCCCGTGAGCGCGGGTTCACCGATATTTGTCTTATCGTGCCAACCGGAAAGCCCAAGCAAGAGAAATCGGTTCAAATCAGCCGCCCGGTAAACCAGTTCAGCGGAAAGCGCACGCAGCGTCCGCCCATTGGCAACGACGAGTACCGCGCCGTCGGGAGCATGCCTCACGGAAGGAACGCGGGAGAAAAACTCCTCCGCTACAGCGACCGGATCTTGGGAGCGGGAATAAAGAAGCCACCCCGCTTCTTCGCCTTCAAGAACATCCAGGAACGCGCCAAGCGCCGCTTGACCGTAGGCGGTATCAGGAGCAAGCAGGCCAAACTGCCCTCGCCCCAAACTGCGCGCATACGCGATGACGCGCCGCACGCCATCGCCGGGGTGGCGGCCCAATGCCCACACGCCGTCGCCCGCGATCGAAACATCGTTGGTGAGCGCGAGTACCGGAATTTCCGCCTGCCTAGCGACGGGCGCAAGTGCGCGAACAACATGGGAGAAAAGCGGACCGACAACGATCCCAACGCCTTCGGCCCTCATCTCCTCAAACGCCGCCAGGGCAATATGCGGGTCTCCCTCGGTGTCGCGAAAGATCAGGGGTACCTCGTGCCGTCCTGCCTCGAACAGGGCGAGCTCTGCTGCGTCAAGCAGAGCTTGCCCCGCAGCCGCATGCCCGCCGGAGAGCGGCAGAAGAACACCAACGGCGAAGGGGGCAACGGAATCTTCTTCCTGCAAATCCTCCAAAGGAAGGGCCAAAGCCGGGGGTTCGGCCGGAGCTTCTTCTTCGGCAACCTCTTCTTCTTCCGAAGGGGAGGCGTCCATCTCCGAAGGGGAAGCGTCCGTCGCCGCGGGATTCTCGGGAGATTCTTCCGTCACAGGTACCCCGGAGCTCGGCGTCTCTACCGGTGCCGCCACGTCTCTCTCGCCGCAACCGGCAAGGAAAAGAAAAAGGGCACAGAGAACAACAGGCGGCAACAGAAGCCATCCCGTCCTTGCGATGTCATGCATGGCCTACCCTCGCTATTCCGAAGCGCGATTATGCATGCGCGCACGCTTTCGTCGTATGGTCGTGAACGGACCCAATGACACTGCAACCATGAATGGCAAGCCCCCGCTCGATCCCGGCCTCTACGTCGTTGCGGTCCCAATCGGCAACGCCCGCGACATCACGCTCCGCGCACTCGACATACTGGAAGCGGCGAACACCATCGCCTGCGAGGACACACGGATAACAAAACGCTTGCTCTCGCTTCACGGAATCACGGCCGGGCGACGGCTCCTCTCCTACAACGACCACAATGCCAGAATGCGCATCCCCGGATTGGTGAAGAAAATCGCACGCGACGGCTCCATTGCCCTCGCAAGTGATGCCGGCACCCCGCTCGTCTCGGACCCGGGATTTCGCCTCGTGAAGGCAGTTCAGGCAGCCAATCTTCCCGTGCGCGCCGTACCCGGAGCGTCCGCCCTTACCGCCGCCCTTTCCATCGCAGGTCAACCCACAAGCCGCGTGCTCTTTCTGGGCTTCCTGTCTCGCTCCCGGGCTGCGCGCCGGGCTGCCCTAGAAACGGCCTCGAACGCAAACGCATCCCTCGTGATTTTCGAGCGCGCAGATAGGCTCAGCAGTCTGCTTGAGGATCTCGCAAAGGTGGGTGGGGTGCGCGAGACAACGATTTTGCGGGAAATGTCGAAACTTCACGAAGAAAGTGTCCGAGGCGATCCTTTGAAACTCTCTTCACGCTATGCGGAAACACCCCCAAAAGGAGAGGTCGTTGTCGTAACGGCCCCGCCGGAAAAAACTCTTGCGGCAAATGATGAGGACATCGAGGCTCAGCTTCTATCCGCGCTTGACGTCCACGGCCCTTCGCGAGCCGCTGCACTGACTGCCACCGCCACCGGTCTTCCCCGCGCAAAGCTTTACAAACGGGCTCTCGCCCTTTCCGCAAAAATTCGCTCACGTCCAAGCCCCGTTGCGGCGGCGAACCCTGGCAAATAGATTCAGGCGGGGTCTAGGTCGTCCCCAGGAGAGCATCCGTGATTTCCGTCACTCTTCGTTTCCCTCGCTTCTTTGTCTCCATTTTGCTTCCTCTCAGTGCGCTCGCACTAAGCGGAGGGTGCGCAGTTCCCGTGCTCATCTTTGCTGGCGCAGGTGCCACCGGGGTTGCCATAGCCCAGCAGCGTTCGACCGAGGAAGCCGTCCAAGACCTCGCTACGGAGACGAGAATCCAGGATTCCCTCTTTCGGGAGGAGTTCCAGAACCTCTTCCGCAATGTGAACACCATCGTCGTCGAAGGACGCGTCTTGTTGACCGGGACCGTCCCCTCCGAGAGGGAAATCAATAAGGCGGTGGAGATCGTTGAAAAAACGGAAGGTGTGACGGAGATACTCAACGAACTCTCCGTCGGCGAAATCCCAGGGCCGGCGATCATCGCGTCCGACACGCGAATCTCCCTCGAGATCCGGGGCAAACAAGTCGCCGCTTCCAACATCCGCCAGAGAAACTACTGGGTCACCACGGAAGATGGGGTGGTCCACATGATTGGCATCGCCTTAGACAACGCCGAACTCTCCGCTGCAATCGACGTCGCCCGGAACGTACGAGGCGTCCGTAAAGTCGTAAACCACGTCATTCTCCGTGACGACCCGCGACGCATCCAGCAAAAACAACCCACCAGTTAGCTCCCACCTCCCGACCGGGAGGGAAGGCCAAGAGAAGCCCGTGTCACTCCGAGTCGCCATCCAGATGGACCCGATCGAGGGAATCCATCTTGCTTCGGACAGCACGTTCGTGCTTGCCCTTGCCGCATTGGAGCGTGGGCACGAGGTCTTCTCCTATCAACCTGCCTCGCTCGCTTCCGGACCCGCAGGGCTTTTTGCCATGGCCCGTCCTGTCTTGTCTCTTCGTCGTGAGGAAGGAAATCACGTCGACCAGGGACCTATCACCTCCCTCAATCTTGCGTCCTGCGATGTCGTACTCATACGTCAGGACCCGCCGTTCGATATGGCTTACGTCACCACGACGCATTTCCTGGAAACTTTGCCTCCCCACACACTGGTAGTGAACGATCCTGCAGGAATCCGGAACTCACCGGAAAAGATCCTCGTGCTCTCATTTCGTGACCTGATGCCGCCCACACTTGTCACGGCAGATCGACAAGCGGTCGAAGAATTCCGCGAGCAGCACGGGGAAATCGTTCTCAAACCGGTCTACGGACACGGGGGAAACGGAGTGTTTCTCGTCTCCAGAGAGGATCCTAACTTCTCCCCCCTGTTCGATCTCCTTGTCCAGCGGGAACCGATCATTGTGCAGCGCTATCTGCCGGAGATCCTCGATGAGGGCGACCGACGAGTCATACTCATCGATGGAGAGCCCATAGGGTGCATCGATCGCCTACCGCTCGAAGGAGACATCCGCTCCAACCTAGTTGCAGGAGGAGCCGCAAAAAAGGGCACCCTCTCCGACCGGGATCGGGAAATCTGCATGAGGATCGGACCTGAGCTGCGCAGGCGAGGGCTGGTGCTCGCCGGCATCGACGTGATCGCCGGGATGCTCACCGAGATCAACGTGACCTCGCCAACGGGGCTTCCGTCCATTGAGCGTTTCGACGGGATCAGCGTGGGGGAAATCTTCTGGGATTGCGTGGAAGCCCGAGCTGTCGAACGGAGTGCGGATTGAAAGCGATCGTCAGGATTCTCATTTGCTTATCGATGGACTGATCGCCCATCCAAGAGGCTCGCCGCCAAACACGTGCACGTGGAAATGTGGTACTTCCTGGCGGGCATCCTCGCCATGGTTGGAAAGGATGCGGTAGCCATTCTCCTCGAGATTTTCGATACGAGTGACTGCGCCGATAGCGCGGACCATGCCCTCGATTTCGGCTGCGCTTGCGCGTGCTGAGAAATCCGCCATCGACACATATTTTCCCTTGGGCACGACAAGCACATGCACCTTGGTCCTGGGCATGGCATCCCGAAACGCCAGAGCGTAATCGTTCTCGTAAACCCGCTCGCAGGGAAGTTCGCCGCGAAGAATCCTGGCAAACACGTTCCCGTCGTCGTAGGACTGCTCGCTCAACCTCCCGCCTCCCCCGCAGAACGCACACGGCTTCGCAACTCCTTTGCCACCTCAACGGGCTCCACGCCGGTAGCCAGCCATAGAACGAGCAGGTGGTAAAGCAGATCCGCCGATTCTAAGACCGTCTCGCTAGCGTCGCCGCCGACGGCGGCGATGACCGTCTCGTTTGCTTCTTCGCCCACTTTCTGAGCAACGCGGGAGATCCCACTGGAGAGAAGCCGGGCGGTGTAGGAGCTCCCAGCATCGGCGTCCCGACGGCTCTTTATCGTCTCCCACAAACTCGCAAGAACCTGACCGAGATCATCTTCTCCCTGGTCATTCATCTTTTCTTCCTACTCCTTCAATGGGGGCACGAATGCGCTCGCCCGTTGCGGTTCTCTCACTGAAGCATGAGCGCGTGCCGGTGTGGCAAGCGGGTCCCTTCTGATCGATTAGAGCGAGCAGCGCATCGCTGTCGCAGTCATGCCGAAGATCAATAAGTCTTTGGACGTTGCCCGAGGTTTCTCCCTTAGCCCAGAGCTCGCCTCGGCTTCGGGAGAAGTAGATCACGCGGCCGGTGGCGAGGGTTTGTTCGATCGCTGCCCTATTCATCCACGCCACCATCAGCACCTCGCCAGTGTCGTGCTGCTGGGCCACCACCGGGACGAGCCCGTCGTGATCGAAGCGGATTTCGTCGAGCATTAACTGACTTTCTCTCCTACCTTGCGAACTGGCACTCCGGCTTCGACGAGCGCGCAACGGGCATCGGCTATGGCAAGTTCACCATAGTGGAAAATCGACGCCGCAAGCACGGCACTCGCACCACCTTCTTTAACCGCTTCCACGAGATGCGACGCCTGCCCCGCCCCGCCCGAGGCGATCACCGGCACGCTCACCGCAGACGTCACGGCCGCCGTGAGCGGAAGATCAAACCCATCTTTGGTTCCGTCCCGATCCATCGACGTAAGCAGGATTTCACCAGCTCCCGCTTCGGTCATCCGCTTAGCCCAGCTTGTCGCATCGATCCCCGTCGCCCTGCGTCCGCCGTGCGTAAAAATTTCGAAGCGTTCGCCAAACCGACGCGCATCGATCGCAACGACGATGCATTGCGAGCCAAACTTCCCAGCAGCGCGGGAAACAAATTCTGGATCATCAATCGCGGCGGTGTTAATCGAAACTTTGTCGGCCCCTGCAAGCAGAAGGGTACGAATGTCTTCGAGGGTGCGCACGCCACCACCGACCGTGATCGGCATGAAACACTCATCAGCGGTGCGCTCCACCACATCAATGATGGTTCCTCGGTCCTCGTGTGAGGCGGTGATGTCAAGAAAGCAAAGCTCATCCGCTCCTTGCACGTCGTATGTCCGCGCCTGCTCGACCGGGTCGCCCGCATCGCGGAGATCAACGAAGTTGATCCCTTTCACCACGCGCCCGTCCTTAACGTCGAGGCAGGGGATGATTCGAATCTTGAGCACTGTTCAGGCCACAAGCAGGGCTGCGGCTTCCGAAACGTCGATGTTGCCCTCGTAGATTGCCCGCCCGACAACGACTCCGACAATCCCGTCCTTCTCCCGGAGTTTCAGCGCCTCAAGGTCAGAGTACGAAGAGACCCCACCTGAGGCGACCACGGGAAGGGGGGATGCGCGGGCAACATCGCTCACCGCAAGCGGATCCACGCCGGAAAGGGTGCCGTCGCGAGAGATGTCAGTGTGGATCAAGACCACTGCTCCAAGCGAAACTGCCCGCTGCGCAAAATCCTTCACTGAGAGATCAGTGAGATTCGCCCATCCTTCAACGGCGATACGCCCGTGTCGCACATCAGCGGCGATGGCAACCCGATCAGGATGCTTGGCACAGATTCTTCCGGCGAGCTCGGGATCCTTGGCCGCAATCGTGCCGAGCACGATGCGTTCCACACCACGATGCAGCCAAGCATCCGCCGCAGCCTCGGTGCGAATTCCCCCGCCCAGTTGCACCTTGAGGGATGTGGAATCAAGAATCGCAGAAACCGCATCGGCGTTCGGCGATCCGCCTTCAAAGGCACCGTCGAGGTCAACCACGTGCACCCACTCACAGCCTGCGTCCTCGAAATGGCTGACCTGCAAGGCCGGGTCGTTTCCAAACACCGTCGTACGGGCCATATCCCCCTGCTCAAGACGCACACATTCCCCCCGCTTCAGATCAACTGCGGGATAAAGAATCACGTGATGCTCTTGCGATAGAAGTGGCCGGCGATCATTTCGCCATTCACGTTGTGGTAGTCCGGAAGGGTGCCCCAGCGTTCGTAACCGCTCGTCTCGTACAGCCCGATCGCCCGTTCCTGGGTCTCTCGGACGTCGAGACACACCTGGGTGTAGCCGTTCTCCCAAGCGTGCTTTTCCGCGCAATCCAATAAAGCCTTTGCTAAACCGTGCCCGCGTGCCCAGGGCGCAACAAAATGAGTGTCGATCGAAACTGAAAAGACGCGAGCCTCATCATTGGGGCCTGGAAGAACCACTTGGATCGATCCTGCAATCACGCCCTCGCGACGACCAACGATCAGAATGCGTTGGGGAACCACGAGCACGCCCCTCCAATAGGCCTCGAGCCGCTCGCGCTCGGGAGTTCGGATCCAGCCAAACCCAATCCCGTGAGACAGTGCTTCCTTCGTGGCTCCGCAGAGCTCGTTGAGCTCGCCTCCCCGGAAGCGCTCAATCACCTCCGCTGGCTTTGCGGTCATGGTGCCCACCCGAGAAAGTTCCCGATCATCCGAAGCCCCGCAGCCTGGCTCTTCTCGGGATGGAACTGAGATCCGACCATGTTGGCGTGGGCAAGGGCCGCGATCAACGGGCCACCGTAGTCGATCTCGGCGACCACGTCGGTGGAATCGCTCACCCGTACCCGATAGCTGTGAACGAAGTACATGTGTTCGCCTGGCTCGATGCCCTGAAACACCGGATGATCGCGCACGGCCATCAGGTCATTCCATCCCATGTGCGGAACGCGCAGATCTTCCGTCGGCTCAATCGGTTCAACGGTTGCATCTACCCAATTCAATCCCGGATGGTGTCCATGCTCCACGCTTTCGCGGGCCATCATCTGCATTCCCACGCAAATTCCGAGAAAGGGTGTCCCCTCCCTGATCACTCGTTCTTCCAGTGCCTGGCACATGCCATCGAGCCGCGCCAGGCCGTCCATGCAGTCTGCAAAAGCTCCAACACCAGGAAGCACGATGCGCTCAGCACGGCGAACCTCGTCTGGATCGCTGGTCACAACCACCGCACCGGCATCGGACATATCGTCGGCCACGCGCGCAAACGCCTTAACGGCAGAGCGCAGATTTCCCGAGCCGTAGTCAACGATCGCTGTTGTCATCGTGCGTAACCAAAGCCCGTCCGAACACAGACACAGGCCTAGTTGGCCGAGGCGTCGTTTCGAAGGATCCCCTTTGTCGAAGGCACTTCGCCAGCAGCAGCAGGATCAATTCGCATCGCCGTGCGCAGGCTTCGTGCAAGCCCTTTGAAGCAGGATTCAATCACATGGTGGTTGTTCGTCCCGTACAGATTCTCGACGTGCAGATTGCAGCCTGCCGCCTGCGAGAACGCCTGAAACCATTCCCGGAAGAGTTCCGTGTCCATTTCACCCAGGCGGGTCTGGGTGAAAGCGACCTTCCACACGAGATAGGGGCGTCCCGAAAGGTCTACTGCCACACGTGAAAGCGTCTCGTCCATAGGGATGAGCGCATCCCCGTAGCGAAAGATACCCTTGCGGTCGCCGAGGGCGTCTGAGACAGCCTTCCCCACAGCGTAGCCGGTGTCCTCGGTCGTGTGGTGGCCGTCAATCTCGAGATCGCCTTTGGCCTGGACTCGTAGGTTCATCAGACTGTGCTTAGCAAGCTGAGAAAGCATGTGGTCGAGGAAGCCAATGCCAGTCGAAACCTCGGCCGTTCCGCTCCCTTCGATGGTGAGGGCGATGTCGATCGAAGTCTCGCCCGTGATGCGTTCTACCCCCGCCTTGCGCATGGCTCTGCTCCAAGATGTGCCTCGCGAAAACGCGAAATTATCAGGTTAAATGACCCCAAAAGGGGTTCAGAAACGAAAGTGCGACTCGCCCATGGGTTCACCGTCGATTATGCATCCCTCTCCCGAGAGCAAGACAACATCTTCGTCAGAAGTGATTTCGCAGCTCATCGTTGCGTAGGGAAATTGGCCGTAAATTTCGATTGGGAACGAATCGGGGTGAAACATCACGGTCTCGCCGGGCTGCACCCGCCGGATCCAAAAATCCACCGAGACCGTGCCAAGGTGTTCCGGATCATCGTTGGTGATGGAGACCGCCAACGAAGGCCTTGCGACAAGTGCAAGGAAAACAGCCAATCCCAGCACGCCCACGGTGCAAGCACAAATCCTCGCAGGCATGTTCTTCTCCTTCTCCCGGAAACGACGAAGCCATGGCCGGGAGAACCCGACCATGGCCTCGAAAGGGTTGCTTTGCGCCCCCGGAAGGGGGCGTTCAGCCTCTACCAGATCGCGATCGGTGAACCGATTGAGCCAGTCGCGCCCTTGATCGGGGCAGGCGAATACACATAAGCAAACACATGCACGCCCTGGTCAGCGAGAACGGAGAGCTTGAGGTTCTCTTGGTTCACGATCCCATGGCGAGATTGAAGGTACGTGTGCACGCAGAAGACGCAACCCGGATCCGGGTTCGGAACCGCATCACCAGGCCACGTGTCAAAACCGGTCACGCCAGCCTGAACGTCCTCAGCAATCCAACGGGCAACTTCCATCCCGATGCCGGGGCAGCCATCGTTGAACTTCGGTGCATCGTTCCAGTGACGCTCCCATCCGGTGCGAATGAGAATGGCGTCGCCAGCAGCAAACTCGAAGTTAGACATGCCCTGCTTGGCAAGAGCGGCATTGACATCGGCCATGGTAACCACATCACCGGCATTCATCGGGCTGCTCTTGATTGCAGCAACATCGATCAAAATGCCGCGAGCAACGATTGGATGAAGCTTCTCGGTACCGAGCTTATTGAGGCCATAGGGGTTGCCCATTTCCTGCGCAGTGAACCCGTTGTACCAACGCATTTCGGTCTTGTCGCCGTCAGCGCCAACCTGCACACCGATGTGGCCGAGGCCATCAAACTGCGTGCCAACCTGCCCGATCTCGGTGGAAAGAAACTCGTCGTTCCACATGATTTTGTTGGCACCAAAAGCACCGCCGGTAGGTGTACCGGGAATCCGCAAGGAGAACTTGCGAGAACCGAAGAGCGGCATTGAATCTTCGTAGACGTGGCCAATCTTCATCGCTTTGCCGGTAACAACTGCAGCAAGTGCGCGCTTGACGACTTCAGGCTTGGTGTACCAGTTCGTGGAACCAGCCTCGTCGCCGGCACCCCAAAGCTGGTTCGGCCACCATTTGGAGCCAAGCGGCGTCTCCATGCTGGAACCGTCCACCCAAGGCTTGCCAGAGCAATCCTTCCAGTTGTCAGGTGAGCATTCCGCGAAAGCAGAGCCCGTCCAACCAGCGACGACCAGAACCGCCGCCGTAATAGTAAGTTTTCTCATAGTGGGTTAACTCCCTCCCTATCCAAGGTTCGTAGCCTACAGGACAGACGAGGGAAAATACAAGCAAACGATGCTCTCAGCGGGGAATGTGCTCGCTCATGGTCCGGGGAACAAGTACCCATATCCGTCCTTCGCTCCGCATGCGACCCGCCCGCTCACGCGCTTCTGGACCATGCCCGAAGAACACGTCCGCGCGCGCCGGGCCCTTGATAGCCCCGCCTACATCCTGAACCATCAACAACCGCGCAAACGGCTCGGTACCACCATTTGGAACAGGAACCTCGGTTGCAACCCACACCGGCAAATGCCAGGGAATATGACGATTATCCACGGCAAGCGAGCGCCCGGGCGTCAGAACAGCGCCCGATGCGCCGATTGGCCCCTCTCCCGGTAGTTCCCGAAAAAATACGTATGAGGGGTTTTCCTCCATCAATGTTCTCGCCTCAAGGGGATGGGAACGCAGCCACCCGGCGATCGCAGAAAGCGAGACATCCTCCAGGGCCAACTCGCCCCGGCGAACCAAGGAACGACCGATGGCGTGATAAGGGCGGCCGTTAACCCCGGCGTAGCCCACGCGCATCACGCTGCCGTCCTCGAACCGCACACGGCCCGAGCCCTGAATATGAAGAAAGAACGCCTCAACGGGATCGTGGACCCAAACGAGCTCCAACCCGCGTTGGGAAAGTGCACCTGCATAAATTTCCGCTCTGCTCGGGAAGGGCACGAGGCGGTTCCCCTCAACCCGGCCCGCAATACGTCGACCCCCGGGCGAGGACAGGAATGCCATGAGATCCACATCCACAAGTTCAGGAGGACGCAAGTAGAGCACTTCCCCCGCCTCCACGGGAACCCTGCTCCCGTCCAGCTCGGGCTCGAAATAACCCGTGAACAGTCCCGCAGGATCGCCGGCCGCCCGTACCTCAACTGGCACGAACCATCTTTCGATAAAGTCTCTCAGATTCTTCGGAGCGCCCGCCGTGCCGATGCGCTTAAGGGCCTCGCAAATATCCAGCAAATCACCCGCATCACCGCCAAGTCCATCCCCGCCGAGACTCCCCGCCGAGGGAGGAAGGGTTTGAATCCTCTCACAGGAACGAAGGCAAAAGCGAACGCACCTATGACGGTGCCCGAGGCGATGCCGACAGCCAGCCAGCCGATCTCTCGGCGATGCAAGCTCAGTCGCCGGTGCGAACCAAGAGCCAGTTGGGGTTATCCCCGGTCGTGTCTCTCTCGAATGTCCAAACGTCTGTCGCCCGCTCGGGAATCTCAGGATCGCCCTCAATGACGTTTCCCTCCGCATCGTGGGTCACATCGACCTTTTCAGTTTCGAAACGGACCGTGATGGAGGCACGCGATCCTTCGAGGTACGCCGCCTCGATTTCCATTGGCTCCATGTGGACGATTTTGGTTTCACGGACGTGTCCCTCGCTTTCACGAGCGCTAATCGCCGCTTCGAAGCTCTCGCGCACCTCGGGAGAGAGCAAGGGAGCGATTGCCTTTCGGTCGCCCGCCGAAAAGGCGGTAACGACCATCTCAAACGCCTTGGAGGCCCCACCAAGGAAACTCTCGCTATCGAAGGAGGAATCAGCTCGCGCGATATTCATAAGTCCGCGCCGAATTGGATCGTCCTCTTCTTCCTGCGTTTCCTCACTCATCTGGCCAATCACGTCGCGCTCAGCGGCCCGAGAGGTCGTTGGTGCAGGACCCGGCGGCGGACTTTCATTTCCCGTGCGGCGGCCCAAAACGCCGCGGAGACGCACAAGAAGAACCCCTGCGATCACCGCAAATAGGAGGATGTCGAAATATTGCATAGAGGCCGGACTTCGGCACTTCTCCCTTTACCAACGAATGATTCTAGGGCTTCGCCGGGCGTGGGTCTAATTAATGGCTCACCGGCAAGGAGGGGCACCCTTTTTGAGATTTATATATTTGTAAGTGCTCACACCATGCTCACATCATGCGGGCACCTATATATCGTGTTCACGATTCACAGGATCGGCTGACGCCGTTCCTTCCTCGCCTCTGGAGTTTCGTCCGGACGGTTTTGAGAATCATGAGATAACCCTCTCTGATTTTCACGCCATAAGAAATGGTGATGGAATCATTTCCTCTTCCTGCCTTGAAACGGGGATGACTGATTTCGCCGGAGAAGAATCTCCTCAGACGCTCACCTCCCCGCCCGATAGAAGCCGGTAGATTACCTGACGAAGCGTTTTCGTTTGCGAAGAAGGCATTGCAACGCTCTTTCTAAACAAAGAGGGAATATTTTTGATTCAGGCTTGTATATCAAGCGATTTCATGAATTTTAATTGCCTAGGTTACCTCGGTGTAGAATCTCCCTTCTTTTTCCGTCGCCAGACGGGATTTTCCAGCCGAGTGAGCATCGCCTCGTGTGCCACCGCCTCCTCAGGTGAAGGACTATGCTCCCTCGCAGGCCGCATTTCCCTTGCTTTTGTCTGGCCGTCAGACCCTGCCCCACCCGCCGTTTGCGCGTCCTTTGCGAGAGAGAGCCTCTGCTGACGGCCCCCTTTCAACTCGAGATACACCTGCGCGAGCAAATGAGCATCAATCAGGGCCCCATGGCGATCACTGCGCGTGGAAAGATCAATCCCGAAGGCCCGGCACAAGGCATCGAGGCTTGCCGGGGTATTGGGGCGTTGCCTGCGAGCGAGAGTAAGCGTGTCGATTGCGCGGGACATCGGTAAGGGCTGCTTCTTTGCAAGCCGGAGCTCGTGGTTAAGAAAGCCCATATCGAAAGCAGCGTTGTGAATGACAAGCTTGGAATCTTCCAGAAAACCAAAGAGGGCATCGACCACATCAGCGAATCGGGGTTGTCCCTTCACGTCCTCCGTCGAAACTCCGTGGATTTTGATAGCCTCCTCGGGGATTTCCCGTTCTGGATCTAGAAAGGTGTGCCAGGTCTTACCGGTGGGCACGTCGTCTTGGAGTTCGACGCATCCGATCTCGACGAGGCGATGCCCTTCCGTCGGCTTGAGGCCTGTCGTTTCAGTATCCAGCGCAATCTTTCTCGTCATCGTTCGTTCCTTTTCCCGTGGCGTACCCCTACCTGTCTCAAGGCCTTGCTCAGTGCAAGAAGACTGAAGCGGTGTCCAAGGCCCGTTCTGACTACCACATCCGCCCGACGACGTTTTTCGTAGTCGGGTATCTGCCGAGCCAGCACGTCTGCCAAACGGGGGCCGTCCATGCCGGGCCGTCGGAGGACTCGCTGGTACTGGAGAAATCGGGGAGCCGAGACGACGATCACGAGATCGCAAAACCGCTCCGATCCCGTCTCGAACAGCAGCGGAATATCGAGAGCCACCACGGGTTTGCGAGCCAAGGCCATGCGCCGGAGCCACGATCTTCGCGCCGCCGCGACCCGGGGATGAATGATCGTCTCCAGCCGTTTCAGTTCGTTCGCATCGCCGAACACCAACTGCGCCAGACGGTTGCGGTCGACTTGTCCCTTCCGCACAGCACCGGGAAAGGATTCTTTGACTTCAGCAACAACATCCCCGCCTGTTGAGGTGATCCGTCTCGACACTATGTCCGAATCGAACACCGGCACCCCAAGCCTTTCGAGATTCTTTCCCGTGCGAGTCTTCCCCATGGCGATCGACCCGGTCAGGCCCAGGACAATCACCGTTCCTCGAGTGCTTTTCGCATCAATTGCCGCAACTCTTCATCCACTTTGGGACGCACGCCGAACCAACCTTCGAATCCCGACACCGCCTGGCCCAGTAGCATGGCAAGCCCGTCGACCGCAGGCAGTTCCTGTTGACGCGCAGCATGCAGAAGGGACGTCTCGATAGGAACGTAGACAATGTCGGCGACCACAGCGTGTGAGGCAAGGGGGGTGAGGTCGATGTCGAGGGGTGGAAAACCTTCCATTCCGAGGCTACTGGCATTCACGAGGAGAGAAGTTTCCGCCAGGAATTGAGGCAGTTCTTCGAAATCCGCAGCACGCGCCGGTGGAAAGCGCAAACAGAGTTCTTCCGTTCTTTTCCTCGTCCGGTTCACGACAACGATTTCCCGTGACGAGGCCGAACAGATTGCGGCGACCACGGCGCGTGCGGCACCTCCAGCCCCGATTACCACCGCCGTGCCGGGACGTGATGCCCAGTCAGGGACTACGCTCTCAAGCCCGTCAAGAAACCCGGCCGCGTCGGTATTTTCTCCCAGTAGGCGGCCGTCACGAACGAACACAGTGTTCACTGCTCCCACGGTACGGGCAGTCTCAGAGATTTCGTCAAGCCATTCCATGACTCCGATCTTGTGCGGGATCGTGATGTTGCATCCAACGAAGCCCAGCGCGGGCAGTGCCTGGAGTGCCGTTCTAAGCCCTGCCGGGGCGACCGGGAGTGGGACATAGAAACCGTCAATTCCGTGTCGACGGATCCAGTGACCGTGGATCCTGGGAGAAAGAGAATGATGGACGGGCCAACCCATGATCCCGGCGACACGCACATTCTGTGAGACGGCATCGTTCACGGCTTTCTCTTCATCTTGCTTTCTGCGTGTCGGCGAAGAAGGTCGAGAATGGAAGCCGCTGTCTCCTCAATGGACATTCTCGACACGTCCAGAACTGGCCAGTCCATCTTCTCGAACAGTTTGTTGGCCTCGAGGACCTCGTCGCGTACCTCGCGGCGATCGATGTAGATGGTTGTTTCGTTCTCACCAATGGAGGCGATCCGGCTCCGGCGCAGCTGGATCAGGCGATCGGGTGTGGTGGTAAGGCCGACCACGAGCGCCGAACTCTTCTCCTCGAACAACCATGGTGGAGGGTCGATCCCGGGAACCAGGGGAACGTTTGCTACCCGGATTCCGCGATTGGCCAGGTACATGGACGTGGGTGTCTTCGATGTGCGCGAAACCCCGAGGAGCACCACATCGGCGGAACCTGCGGTGTCCGCCTGCTGCCCGTCGTCGTGAGTGAGTGTGAACTCCATCGCTCCAATGCGTTCAAAGTACTGCTTGTCGAGGCCGTGCTGAAGACCGGGACGGCCAGAAACTGGCTTCCTGCCCATGACCTCGGAAAGGGATTCCACGACTGGGTCGAGGATCGGGATGGCGCGAATCTTCATTCTCATGCATTCCTTCTCAAACGTCGCACGGAGAATTTCATCCATGATTGTGTAGAGGACAATCCCCGGATTCTTGCGGATTCTCTTGAGCACTCCGTGAACGTGTGACGACGTCCTCACCAGGACTGCGCTGTGCTCGACAGGCTTGACATCCTTGAAGTAGGTGAAGGCAGCGCGCGCCACCGTGTTCACCGTCTCACCAGTTGAATCGGAAACGAGATGGATGTGGACAGATGTGTTGGAAACTTCTGCAGACACGGTGTCCTCACGATGGAGAAAGTGTTACCAGCGCGTTGCAGAAGTGAAAGTCCTCCGTGAAGGAAGGATTCATCCCCCACTTCTTCCACGCCGTGCTACCAAGAAAGGAGAGTTGGGAAAAAGCAGCCAAGGAAATGTTTTCCATGCAATCCCCATTATTCTGTCCCCACCAGAATACAGATAAAGAAAGATTGAATTTTTGTTTTCCAGATACTTTTCTACCTGATATCGGACCTCTCGCAAACAGGGATTTTCCCCATAACATGTGGATATATTTGCATCCCAAGAATCGGGTTTCTAATAACAACAACTAAATTAATTAAATTCTCTTAATTTTCTTATAGCTATTACGGGGAGGATTCGTCGTAACTTGCTCCGTTTTCAAGTCCCGCTCCTTCCTGCTCGGATATGTGCCTTTGATCGTCTGATTCATCGCCTAGGTCCACTTCGCGGATACGGTCTGCTCGGCGAGTGATTTTGTCCGCGGACGTACCGATTTCATTAATGTCCTTCTGGGCTTTTTCGAAGTGGCCCTTGAGGTTCTCGGTTCTCTTCGAGAGACGCTCGATATCCCGGAGGAGTGTGCCGAGTTCTTGTTGAATGAGATCAGCGCTGTCGCGGAATTTGGCGTCCCGGAGAATTCCTTGCACGGTGTTGAGAAGCGCCATGAGAGTGGAGGGAGAGGCGATTGCAACCTTGAGATCTAGTGCTCGCTCGACGGTGTTCGGAAATTTCGCGTGGAGTTCCGCAAAAATATTCTCTGAGGGAAGGAACATCACTGCCCAGTCGCAGGTCTGCTCAGGAATAATGTAACGTTCAGCGATGTCACGGACATGTCCTTTCGTCGCCTTTTCCAAACCCTTACTCGCCTCTAATAATTCTGCATCAGTTTTGGCGGCGAGATACTTCCGATAGGACGAGACGGGAAATTTCGAATCGATGGAGATAGGTCCAGGTGGGTGAGGGATGTCGATCAAGCAGTCCACCCTCTTTCCGTTGGAAAGGGTCTTCTGGAAAGTGTAAGCGTGGGGGGGAAGGGTTTGGCGGACAAGATTTTCGAGCTGTACCTCGCCGAAAGCGCCCGCGGACTGTTTGTTGGAGAGGAGGTTCTGCAGGTCAACGACGCGCGAATCGAGCTTCTCCAAATTCCGATGAGCTTCGAGGATCTTGCCGATTTTCTCCTGCAGTGAATTTATGGTTTTGTTGGCTTCCGAAGTTTGGCGGCTCACGGATTCATCAAACGTATTCCACCGCGTTTCTTGGCCTTGCGAGAATTGTTGGAGTTTTCCCTCGGTCCTGAAAACCGCCTCCCGTAGCTCTGAAAACTGGCGTCCGTTTCCACGCGCTGCGCGTCCAATAAAAAGGCCAATGACGACTGCGAGGAGAGCAGAGACAAGGGCAATGATGATTCCTGTTTCGGTCATCGATTCGAATTTTCTCAGATGTAGGTACGGACGATTCCGCCGTCGACACGAAGCGAAGCGCCGTTTGTTGCGCTCGATGCGGGACTGCAGACGTAACAGATGAGGTTGGCAACTTCGTTCACGGTTGCGTAGCGTTTGAGAAGGGAAGATTTTCGCCGGATGTTGAAGGTATCGGCTTTCACGTCTTCCAAGGAACGATTTTCGTCGGAAGAACGCTTAGCGAGGCGTTCCCCCTGCGTCTCCACCATCGTGGGCCCCGGGAGAACGGAATTCACGGTGACGTTGGTTCCCGGGGTCGTTTCCGCAAGCCCCCGGGCGATGGCGAGTTGCGCGGCCTTCGTGAAACCGTAGTGAATCATTTCAGGTGGAATGAAGACTCCGGATTCGCTTGAAATGAAGACGATCCGTCCCCAACCTTTTTCCTTCATTCGAGGCAGGTAGTGGCGTGAGAGACGAACTCCGCTCATCACGTTGGCCTGGAAGTAATGCTCCCATGTCGCATCGTCAATTTCCTCGAAGGGACGCATGTCGTAGATGCCCATGTTGTTCACGAGAATGTCGACATCGGAAAGAACCTCCGTTACGGCTCTTGTTCCTTCTGCGGTCGCGAGATCACCGGCAACGGATTTGATTTCGGTCTTTGGGTTTTCGGAACGGATTCTCTCGAGCCCCTTTTCCGCAGATTCCCTAGTTCGCCCATGCAGTACGATGCGAGCGCCCATGCCCGCAAGGCCGAGGGCGGTCGCGTATCCAATTCCACGCGAGGATCCGGTGACCAAAGCCGTGCGCCCTGAAAGATCTAGGTTCATGAGAATTTCTTTCCTTTTTTGAGGAGCATATCGGGAGAACTAGACAGGACGATCGCCCTCAATCTGGACTCGCTGCATCCGGCGCCTATGGCCGTGATAGTCGTTGACGGGGTTGTGGAGTGCGACCCGGTTGTCCCACAGGGCAAGTGATCCTGCTTTCCACCGGAACCGGCAGGTGAATTCAGGTCTCACTTGGAGCCCGAACAACCATTCGAGAAGAGGGCGGCTTTCCTCTTCGGACATGCCCTCGAATCGGCAGGTATGGGCTCCATTCACGAAAAGTGCCTTACGTCCGGTTTCGGGATGGGTGCGGACAACGGGATGTACGGCTTCGAAGGCTTCCTTGGGTGGGCCGTCTTCTTTCTGCCGGGGTGCTCGTGATGCCGAAACGACCATTCCGTCTGAACGATGGACGGCACGAAGTTTTCTGAGCATGTTCTGCATGGCTTCTGACAGAGCCTCAAAGGCGAGGTAACCATTCGCGAACAGTGTGTCCCCGCCCGTGGGCGGCACCTCCAATGCGTACAGCAAAGTGCCCATCGGAGGTCTCTCAAGGTAGGCGGTATCGGTGTGCCAAAGGCCGCCAAAATTCACAGTCTCGTCTTTTTCCTTGATCACCTCGATGACGAACGGGTGTCCGGGAATGCTCCGCACCATCGGGTACTCCATCGGAATTCCGAGATGGTTTGCAAACGCGACGAGATTCTCCGGTGCGAGCTCCTGGTTGCGTAGAAAGATTACTAGATATTTGAGCCAGGCCCTCCGAATAGCTGCTACGGATTCGTCTGAAAGCGGTTCGGAAAGATCGACGCCACGGATCTCCGCGCCAATCGCTCCACTAAGGGGCTCGATTTCCATTGGAGGACTTTTCCTCTTTTGGGTCATATCTGTCTCCCGGGGGAATTGAGACGAAAGGAGCATAAAGTTTCCGGAAGTGTGTTGTTTTCAAGAAAAGGATCGGGGCTACAATGGCGATTCCTGTCCTTCGGAGACTTTCCCATGTTCCGAGCCGTTGCTCCCACCCTTGCGTCCACCCTTTTCCCTACCCCCGCGATCCCGCGGGCCTTGCGCTCCGTACTCCTCGTGCTGGCTGGAAGTTTCCTTGTGGCATTGTCAGCTCGGATTACGATTCCCCTCTGGCCCGTCCCGATCACCGGTCAGACGTTCGGGGTGCTCATCGTGGGAATGGCGCTTGGTTCGCGTCTGGGAGCTGCGGCAATGGCCGCCTACATGCTCGAGGGTCTTGCCGGATTGCCGGTGTTCGCAGGTGGAGCGGGCGGGATGGCGATACTGACTGCTCCTTCGTTTGGTTACATCATTGGCTACGTCCCGGCTGCCGCACTTGTTGGGTGGTTGGCCGAGCAGGGATGGGACCGTTCCTTCGGACGGACTGCATTTGCAATGCTGTTAGGCAACGTTGCGCTCTACGTGCCAGGACTGATTTGGCTCGGTTGGATCATGGCAACGGTGGACGCAGCCTGGGCTGCTGAAGCAATTACAACGCATGGAAACTTGTTGGTTGCGGTTCTTATGGCGGGGATTGTCCCCTTCCTGATTGGCGATGCGGTCAAGCTGCTGCTTGCTGCTGCGGCAATGCCCCTCGCGTGGAAAATCGTGCGCCGGTAAAACGCTCTGCACGAAGAAAAAGGGAGTCGCCTCCCCCGATTTCACTTGGTCTAGGTGGATGCCTTCCGAGGTGTTTCTTCTTCGGGAGGCTTGACCGTCACCTTCTCGGTTTCGGTTCCCTCATTGACGTCGTCAGCATCGCTAGCAACCAGTAGATTCGATTCGTCGAGGCCTTCGGCCTTGCGGATTTCTTTCTCGAGTCGCTTGGCAATTTCGGGATTTTCGCGCAGGAAATCCTTAGCGTTCTCCTTCCCTTGACCAATTCTCTGGCTATCGTGGGAGTACCAAGAGCCGGCTTTTTCGATGATTTCGTGCTTGACGCCTAGGTCGATGATCTCGCCAAATTTTGAAACACCTTCGCCGTACATAATTTCAAACTCGACAAACTTAAAGGGCGGAGCGAGTTTGTTTTTCACCACTTTCACCCGTGTCTGATTGCCGATTACATCGTTACCACTCTTGATCTGGCCAATTCGACGAATATCGAGACGGACCGAGGCGTAGAACTTGAGGGCATTGCCGCCCGAGGTCGTTTCGGGACTTCCATACATGACACCGATCTTCATGCGGATCTGGTTGATAAAGATGACGATGGTGCGGGAGCGCGAAATCGAACCCGTGAGCTTGCGGAGTGCCTGGCTCATCAGTCGGGCCTGCAAGCCGACATGGCTGTCTCCCATTTCGCCCTCGAGTTCGGCTTTCGGAACGAGAGCGGCGACGCTGTCGATGACGAGTACGTCGAGAACGCCCGAGCGAACGAGGTTGTCAGCGATCTCGAGGGCCTGCTCGCCAGTGTCGGGCTGAGAGAGGACAAGATCGCTTACGCTTACGCCGAGTTTGGCAGCGTAAATGGGATCGAGGGCATGCTCTGCGTCGACGAACGCACAAATTCCTCCTGATTTCTGAGCTTCGGCGATGACGTGCAGTGCGAGGGTGGTTTTCCCAGAACTTTCAGGTCCGTAGATTTCTACGATTCGCCCACGGGGCAGGCCTCCGATTCCGAGGGCCACGTCGAGCGCGATTGATCCTGTCGGAATCGCTTCGATTTCGACGATTTGCTCGTCACCAAGGCGCATGACCGCCCCCTTGCCGAAGTTGCGCTCAATCTCCTTCAGTGCTGCATCGAGTATTTGGTTACGGTCGTTGGAATCTTTTTGGTCCATGTTTTCCACTACTTTCAGATTTCTTTTGCTCATTTTAATCTCCTTCCATCTCCTGAGGATACCCTTATAGGGCTCTCCAAGAACATGATATGTTCTATAAGAATGAATTAAATAGCAAGATGCGAACGAAAGCGCAACTCTCCCCTTGTGATTCTTTTCTGCGGTTTGAGGACAGTTGGATCTAAGTACTCTGGATCATCTTTCCTGCGATCCACTCTGACAGGAATCCCCTTGTCCAACTAACGAGAGATTTCGTGTGCCGGCGCGACATCTCGTACTGCTTTTTTTCCATCTGCACCCCCGGGCGGCCCGCGTAGCCCTTCAGGGCCCGGCTCACCCAGCGGCGCATCACCGCTTCCGTTACCTCGGGATGGAACTGGAGACTCATTCCGTTCCGATAACGCCACGCCTGGACAGGAAAGACATCCCTTCCTGTCGCCAGCAGTTCCGCGCCTTTAGGCAACGTCATGCCCTCGCTGTGCCATTGGTAGACGTGAAGGGAATTGGACAGGAAATCGGATTTGTCATTCGCTGGGTAGACCGGGTACCAGCCGATCTCGCAGTGCAAATTGTCTCCTGAGGAAACGGTTCCGCTCAGGACCTTGGTCAACATCTGTCCACCAAGACAGATGCCGAGAACCGGTTTGCCGGAATCCATGGCGGTCTCCAGCCATTTCATTTCCGTGCGCAGGTACTCCTCGTCATCGTTAACACTCATTGGCCCGCCGAACACCACCGTGCCGGCATAGTCGTCCATTGAACTGGGAAGCGCTTCACCAAGACTGGGTCGTCGCACGTCGGCCTCGTGCCC
Organism: Alphaproteobacteria bacterium; assembly: GCA_965206145.1. Classification (GTDB taxonomy): domain Bacteria; phylum Pseudomonadota; class Alphaproteobacteria; order TMED109; family TMED109; genus CBDBIK01. The sequence goes on along the minus strand of CBDBIK010000005.1, from coordinate 469,211 downwards.
GAGGGCGCTCAGGACTTTTCCCACGCGACCGGTGCTCGAGTGGCGTTGATGGACGATGTGCAGAACGGGAAGAGACATGAGGGGATCTTAGAGAATGCTCCGGCAGGGCGAGATTCGGTCTATCTTCTGCCTATCAATTGGCAATTCCCGCGGTGAAGGCATGCCTGACCACGCGCTCGAGGATGCGGCACCCGTTCGTCCCGTATGCGGGATTGACGAAGCCGGACGCGGTCCTTGGGCGGGGCCGGTGGTAGGTGCTGCAGTGATCCTTGACCGGGACTGGTCCGCCGCCGGCGTCGATGATTCGAAACGTCTCTCCGCGGTGGCTCGCCACCGACTCCGCGAGGAGATCAAGGCTCACGCGGTCATAGGCGTAGGAATTGCATCGGTCGATGAGATTGACCATCTGAACATCCTTGAGGCCACGATGCTCGCCATGCGCCGCGCGTTCGATGCGCTTCCCAACCGTCCGGGACACGCCCTCGTTGATGGCAACCGTCTTCCCCAATTGCCGTGTCCTGGCCTTGCCGTGGTGCGGGGAGATTCGCGCAGTCTCAGCATTGCCGCTGCCTCGATTGTCGCCAAGGTCGAACGAGACCGGATCATGAAAGAGCTTGCCACGGAATGTCCGGGCTATGGGTGGGAACGCAACGCTGGCTACGGCACGCGTGAGCACAGAGATGGTCTTGCGCGACGTGGAGTGACCCGGCACCACAGGCGCACGTTTGCTCCGATCGCTCGCATTCTCAACGACGCAAAGTAGGGGCGAACTGGACCCCCACAAGACTCCGTCAAACCAGGAGCCGGCCTTCGTCAGCGTTTTCGAGGTGCCTTGAAGTATCGTCCGGAGAGAGACGCATCTCGTTGTGGGCTGCCCCTGCGGGGATCATGGGGAAGACATTCTCCGCTTTCTCCACCCGCATGTCGACGACGACGGGTCCGTCGTGGGAGAGCATTTCCTCGATCGTGGAGTCCACTTCTTCCGGTTTGTCCGCCCTGATGCCATGGATGTTGAAAGCTTCAGCGAGCGCCACGAAATCGGGCAGGGCATCCGAGTAGCTCTCGGCATAACGGCTACCGTGGAAAAATTCCTGCCACTGGCGGACCATTCCCAGGTACTCATTGTTGACGATGAAGACCTTCACCGGGAGACGGTACTGACTGACTGTGGAGAGTTCCTGGAGGTTCATCATGAACGATGCCTCTCCTGCTACGCAGATCACGAGCCGTTTTGAATTTGCCACCTGGACTCCGATCGCTGCCGGGAATCCGTAACCCATGGTTCCAAGTCCGCCCGAGGTCATCCAGTGCATGGGACGTTCGAAGTGAAGGAACTGGGCTGCCCACATCTGATGCTGGCCGACCTCGGTCGTGACGTAGGCGTCCTTGCCACGAATGGCCTCTTGTAAGCGTTGGAGCGCGTACTGCGGTTTGATGGTTTTCTTGGACGGGGAGTAGCGCAGGCAGTCGCGTTTTCGCCATGTCTCGATTTTTTTCCACCAAGCGGCGGTCCTGCGTGAGGGCTTGCCCTTGTTTTTGCTTGCCCAGCCTCGCTGCAGTGCGGAGATCGCCTGCCCTGCATCCCCCACGATGGGCACGTCCACATAGACGTTCTTGTTGATCGAGGAGGGGTCGATGTCGATCTGGATTTTCTTTGATTTCGGCGAAAATTCGGCGAGTTTTCCGGTCACCCGATCATCGAACCGGGAACCCACGGCGAGCATCACGTCGCATCCGTGCATCGCCATGTTCGCCTCGTACGTCCCGTGCATACCGAGCATGCCGAGAAAGGAGGACTCGCTTGCCGGCACGGCACCGAGGCCCATCAAGGTGGTGGTCACAGGAAACCCGGTCTCGCGGACAAGGGCGTGGAGACCCTTGCAGGCGGCCGTGCCTGAATTGACCACCCCGCCGCCTGCGTAGATGACCGGTCGTTCCGCCTTGCCGAGGAGCTCGAGGGCCTGGTCCAGGCCTTCTGCAGCAGGCTTGCGTTTGGGGCGGTAGCGGCGCTGGCGCGTTTCCCCAGGCGGTGTGTAACGCGCCGTGTCGATCTGTACGTCTTTCGGGATGTCGACCACTACTGGACCCGGTCGACCAGCACGGGCCACGGTGTAAGCCTCGGCGAGCGTTGGCACGAGGTCCGTGATCTTCTTCACGAGGTAGTTGTGTTTTGTGCACGAGCGGGTGATCCCGACGGTGTCAGCCTCCTGGAAGGCGTCGTTCCCGATCAGGTGGGTCGGTACCTGCCCGGTGAGGCAGAGCACGGGGACACTGTCCATCAGCGCATCCGCAAGCCCTGTCACAGTGTTGGTCGCTCCCGGACCGGATGTCACCAGCACGACGCCCACGCCTCCCGTGGAGCGTGCGTAGCCCTCCGCCATGTGGACTGCCGCCTGTTCGTGGCGCACCAGGATGTGACGGATTTGGTTCTGCAGGAAAATTGCGTCGTAAATCGGCAACACCGCACCGCCGGGGTAGCCGAAAATGACCTCGACACCGAGGTCAGCGAGGGCGCGCACGACGCTTTCCGCACCGGTCGGGTTCATGGTTCCTGTCCGTGGAGTTCCTTTGCAGGCAAACAGACGCTATGCCCGGACGTATTGCGGGTCAAACGCGAAGATTGCTTCATTTCCGCAGGCCTGCCATTTCTGCGATCCTTTCCGCGATCGTCTTTGCGTCCCGGGCGAGTTCGCCTGGACCTGAATCTAACGTGATATCAGCTGCGAAGCGGCCCCGGAACCAGGTCGCTTGGCGGCGTGCGTAAGCTCGGGTTTCGTTGACGGAAAGCCGTGTGGCTTCATTCAGGGAAATCTCATCCTCAAGGTGGGATTTAAGAGGACGTACTCCGTGCGCCTTGGCGATGGGGGCACGCGGCGGGAGAGTAAGGGAGATGAATGTCCTTGCTTCCTCAAGGGCTCCGGCCGCCAGCATCGAATCGAATCGACGGGCGATTCCCTCCCGAAGTTTGTCGCGGGGCGGATCAAGCAGTACGCTTGTCGCGGCCGTCCCAGGTTCGGATGCCTTCTCCCGTTGCCATGAGGAAAGAGGTCGCCCGGTTGCCAGCCACACCTCCCAGCCTCGGGAGATTCTCTGGCTGTCGCCGGGAGCAAGACGTGAGGCCAGTTCAGGATCGACCCTGCCAAGACGGTCGTACAGTCCTTGTGGGCCGATCTCATTGAGTAGCGTGCACGCTTCTTCGCGGATTTCTTCGGGCACTTCGGGAATGGGCGCGATCCCCTTGAGAAGTGCCTCGATGTAGAGGCCGCTGCCGCCAACGATGATGGATGTCTGTCCCGCCCTCTCTCCCTCAGCGATGGCGGAGAGTGCCATCTGTCGCCAACGTCCAGCCGAGCAGCGTATTTCCGTGCTGAGGGTTCCGTAGAGCAGGTGAGGGGCCTTTGCCTCGTCGTTCTCGTTGGGACGGGCGGTGAGGATTTGGAGCGCCGCGTACATCTGCATGCTGTCGGCGTTAATGATCTGAGCACCGCACAGGTGCGCAAGCGCAAGCGCGAGATGGGACTTGCCCGATGCGGTGGGACCGGCGATGACGATCACGGGGGGGAGCGGTAGAACCGCCTCGCGCGCGGTGGGTTTAGCCCTCGTCGATGCGAAGCGCGATGAAGAGACTGTTTCCGTTCCGGTTTACGAGGAGGAGGATCGAGTTTTTGCCTTCTTCCATGTGGTGGGCGACGCTTTCTGCGACCGTGCGTGGAGACAACACCGGGTCCTGCCCCACCTCGACGATGACATCGCCGATGCGCATGCCTTTGGCGGCCGCATCGGAACCACCCTGCACGGCCACTACCACGACGCCTCGAACCTCTTCGCCGATCCCAAAGCGGGAGAGTGCTTGGTCGGTGATTGCTGACAGGCCTAGGCCTAGGCCCTCGACCGTCTGCACTTCGGGTTGCCCAGTCTGGGAGCTCACCTCCGGTTCCTTTTCCTCGAGTTCGCCGAGCAAGACTTCAAGGACGACCTTTTCGCTGTTGCGCCAGACCTCGACTTTGACGGTACGACCGATGGCGGTCTCGGCAACCATCCGAGGCAGCTTGCGCATCCCGGTGACGGGACGGCCATCAAAGGTGAGGATGATGTCGCGTGCGAGGATTCCGGCGTTAGCAGCGGGACTGTTAGGAATCGTGTCGGCGACGAGGGCTCCAGTTTCCTCCCCCAGGCCAAGCGATTCGGCGAGTTCCTCGGTGACGGTTTGGATACGCACGCCGAGCCATCCTCGGCGCGTGTGGCCGTATTCGCGAAGTTGGAAAACAACTGAACGGGCGAGCGATGAGGGAACTGCGAAACCAACCCCGACGGAGCCGCCGGAAGGGGAATAGATCGCTGTGTTCACGCCGATCACCTCGCCGACGAGATTGAACAGGGGGCCGCCTGAATTTCCGCGGTTAATGGCGGCGTCGGTCTGGATGAATTCATCGAACGGGCCCGCCCCGATGTCGCGGGCGATGGCGGAGATGACACCTACGGTGAGCGAATTCACGAGCCCGAATGGGTTGCCGATGGCAAGGACCCAGTTGCCAACCCGCGCCTCGTCGGATTCTCCCCACTGAGCAGCAGGCAGAGGTTCATCCGCCTCAACCTTGAGGAGCGCGATGTCGGTCTTCGGATCCCTGCCGACGACTTCCGCCCCAAGGGACTTGCCGTTGGAGAAAAGGACCGTGATTTCGTTCGCCTCGTCGATGACGTGGTTATTGGTGACGATGTAGCCTGCCTCGTCGATGACGAAGCCAGAGCCTAGGGCTCGAGAGGGTACCGAGGGTGAGGACCGCTCGTCGTCGGGGAACCGATCGAAGAAATCGTGAAAGGGGGAGCCTGGCGGGAACTGGGGAGCCTGCCTGGACGAGGGGGTGGTGGTCGCGATGTTGACGACCGTCGGCGTTAGTTGCTCGGCTAGGTCGGCGAAGTCCGCGGGCGGTGTGTCTTGGGCAAGCGTTGCTGGTGTGCAAAAAAGTGCGAAGGCGAAAACTAGGGTAGTTCGCGGCAGAGGAAAATATGCGTGAAGGCGCGATGCCATGAAAAGCTCCGGTGGGATGGCCGGTCTCAGCTGCGTACCAACCAAATTACGAAAAGACCTGCCCCGGCTGCGGTGATTCCGAGCGCGCGCACACCCGGTGAGGGGATTTCAAGAGCGCGGCGGATAACCTTCCGGGTACCGTCAGGAAAAACAGTATATAGGGCTCCCTCGATGACCAGAACAAGTCCGAGTGCGGCCCACAGGTCGTCCACCAAGCGGCCTAGGGAGTGTCGTCTGAGGCCGCCTTGTCGGTTCCAAAGAACCGGAAGAACTCGCTGTTGGGGGACAGCACCATCGTCGTGTCATCGGCAGTGAGTGCCTTGGCGTAGGCTTGCATGGAGCGGTAGAAGGCGAAGAATTCCAGATCGTTCCCGAAAGCTGCGGCGAAGATGTGGTTCTTTTCCGCGTCGCCCTTGCCCCGGAGCACCTCGGCATCTCTCTCGGCCTCGGCGAGCACTACGGTTTTGTCTTTGTCGGCCTCGGCGCGGACGCGGCGGGCCTGTTCCTCGCCCTCGGCGCGGATTTGGGCGGCCTGTTGCTGGCGCTCGGTCTGCATGCGCCGGTAAATCGCCTCGGAGTTTTGCGGCGGGAGATCGGCACGACGAATCCGGACATCCTCGATCTGGAGCCCGAACTGGGAGGCCTCTCGGCGGACCAACGCGGCCACGTCCACCAACAAGGCGGCGCGTTGGTCGGAGATCACGGACTGCAGCGGCGCCCGGCCAAGAACCTGGCGCAAGCTGTCGTTGATGATGGAACCGAGCCGGGTTTTAAGCGCGGCCTCGAAACGAATCGTTTGGTAGTAGAGGAGGGGATCTTCGATCCGGTAGCGGGCGAAGGCATCGACGATCAGGCGCTTCTGGTCCGAAGAAATGATCTCTTCGGCGGGACTGTCGAAGAGCAGGATGCGCCGGTCGAAGAACGTGACGTTCTGGATGAAGGGAATTTTGAACTCGATCCCCGGCTCCTTGAGCACCCGGCGCGGTTCGCCGAACTGGAGGACGATGGCTTGCTCGCGCTCATCGACAAGGAAAAAACTTCGGTAAAGGGCCACCAACCCGACAACGATGAGGATGGCGGCAACGATTCCGGGGACTCCAAAGCGCATCACTGGCTTTCCCCTCCCGCCGGCTGCGCACGTCGACGAAGCTCGGGCAACGGCAGATATGGTACCACGCCACCGCCGGAATCATCGATGATGACCTTGTTCATGTTGCTCATCAGCGCTTCCATCGTTTCGATGTAGATCCTCTTGCGGGTTACGTCCTCGGCGAGTCGGTACTCTTCGTAGACAGAGAGGAAACGCTGGGCGGCACCGTCGGCTTCGGCGATCACGCGCTGGCGATATGCCTCGGCTCCCTGGCGAATCTGTGCCGCCTCACCTTTCGCCTCGGGCACGATTCGGTTGGCATAGGCTTGCGCCTCGTTGACGAGGCGCTCTTGGTCGGCACGGGCACGCTGGACGTCGCGATAGTCGTCGATCACCGGCGGGGGCGGGTCGGCGCGCTGCATGAGCAGTGCCGAGACGGCAATGCCGGCGTTGTAGCTGTCGAGGATTTCCTGGAGCAGAGCTTGAGCTTCCTGGCGCACCTGATCGCGGCCTTCGGCGAGAGCGAATTCGATCGGCGTACGCCCGAGAATTTCACGCATCACGCTCTCTGCTCCGTCTTTCACATTCTGGTCGGGGTTGCGGATGTTGAAGACGAAATCGGCGGCGTTGCTCACGTACCATTGCACGACGAAATTGACGTCGATGATGTTTTCATCGCCCGTCAGCATCAGGCTCTCGTCGTCGATCTGGCGCACGGTCGAGCCGCCGGTCCGGAAACCCATCTCGACGTTGCGGGTGGTGGTGACCGGAACCACGACCACTTCTTCGATAGGAGGCGGCAGGACGTAATTGAGGCCGGGCTGGGTGGTCGTGACGTACTTTCCGAAACGTAGCACCACGCCCTGCTCTTGCGGCCCTACTGTGTAGAAGCCGCTGGCCAGCCATAGGCCGATCACGGCCAAGGCGATGAGCAGAAACCCCCGCCCTCCGCCTGGGAGCATTCCGCGGATCCGCTCCTGGCCCTTGCGCAAGATTTCTTCGAAATTGTCGGTGGGGCCGGGCCCCCGCGGGGTGCCGCCGCTACCGCTGCCCCAAGGTCCGCCGTTGTCATTGGGGCTCCAAGGGCCGCCGTTTGGATTGTTCCACGACATGGGGACGTTTTCCTTGGGGTGCGGGATTGCCGCCCTGTTTCCGGGCCGTCCGCTTCGTCTTCCTTTATAACACCTGGGCATCACCGAGGGGAAAAACAATGGCCGCGATAACCGAAGAAGCGGTGCGCGCCGCCCTTGCCAATGTTCGTGATCCGGAGCGTTCGGCGGACATTGTGCAACTGGGGATGGTGCAGGAGATTGCCATTCGGGACGGCAACGTCTCGCTCGCTCTAGAAGCCGACCCCGCCCGCGCCGATGCTCTTGAGAAGGTGCGTCGTTCCTGCGAACAGGCGGTGCTTGCGATCCCTGGCGTTGCTTCCGTTGCAGCGGTGCTCACGGCGGAAAAGGCACCTGCACAACAGCAGCCACAACGCTCGCAGGGCATAGAGCTTCCCGGAGTTGCAGCCGTGGTGGCGGTGGCAAGCGGCAAGGGGGGTGTGGGAAAGTCAACGGTGACCTCGAACCTCGCGGTTGGGCTTGTACGGATGGGAAAAAGGGTTGGCATTCTCGATGCCGATATCTACGGGCCCTCCCAGCCCCGACTGATGGGAATCGCCGGCCGCCCGCAGGCGGACGAGGATGGGCGCGTCCAGCCGATGGAAGGCTTTGGGGTCCGGGTCATGTCGATCGGATTCATGATCGATGAAGACCGTCCGATGATCTGGCGCGGTCCCATGGTTCAAGGGGCCCTTGAACAGCTGCTACGGGACGTGGATTGGGGTGACCTCGACGTGCTGCTGGTCGACATGCCACCGGGAACGGGCGATGCCCAACTCACCATGTCCCAGCGGGTGCCTCTCCGTGGTGCGGTGATCGTTTCCACGCCTCAGGACATCGCGCTCATTGATGCGCGCAAAGGGCTGAACATGTTTCGACGAGTGGACGTACCCGTGCTCGGGATCGTCGAGAACATGAGTCATTTCGTGTGCCCAGGCTGTGGCGAGCGGACGGACGTTTTCGGCCATGGCGGAGCGAGGGAGACGGCCGAAGAAATGGGCGTGCCGTTCTTGGGAGAGGTTCCCTTGCACATGAACGTACGAGTAACTTCTGATGCGGGAACGCCCGTCGTGGCCGCTGCCCCGGAAAGTGCCGCGGCCGCGTCGTTTGCGGGAATCGCCTCCCGGCTTGCCGACACATTGGCGAGCGGGGACGAGCAGCTCGCAGCACCTGAAATCGTTATCGAGTAGGGGCTCGCTGGAACGGAGGTTTATGTGTCGGGAAGTTCGCGATCGAGGCTTGCGTGCAGCTCGCGCCATTCGCGGACACTGAGATCGGTGGATTTTCGTTCCACTTTTTCGCCTGCAAGCATGCGTTTGACCACCTCCAACATCTGCTGGGAGAGTTCAACCGCACCTCTTCTGTAGTCCTCGAACGCCTCGGCGGCGAGCGGCGTCCATTGGTGCAGGAGTTCAAGCATTTTCTCTGCGTAGACACGGATTTCGTATTGCCCGTGGCTGTCAGCCCTCAGTGTCAAGAAATGCATGAGGTTGTGCAGGTTGGTCTGCCAGTACCACTGCGTATACGTGCCGAGCGTGAGGTTGATGCGGGCAAGTTCACGGGCAAGCCCGGGTTTTCCTTCCTCGATTGTCTCGCCTCCTTCGGTTTCATTGAGGAGTTCGAGGTAGTGCTCGTAATTGCGGAGTGCGTCACTGCGCAGGATCTCGATCATCCCTCGGGCGACGTCGGGCTCGAGGGCGTCATCACGCCCCTGCCCGTTGGTAGACGACTGAGGAGCCATTTGCTGAGGCTCGGGCACGTAGAATTCCCGATCGAGCACCGAGTAGCGGGCCGAGTACTCGTTGACCGAAGCGGTGCGGTGGCGGATCCATTGGCGGGCCACGAAGAGCGGTAGCTTCACGTGGAATTTAATCGAGCACATTTCGAAGGGGGTCGTGTGCCGGTGGCGCATTAGGTAGCGGATGAGCCCCCGGTCTTCGCTCGTTTTCTTCGTGCCTTTGCCATAGGAGACCCGTGCCGCCTGGACGATTGCTTGGTCATCTCCCATGTAGTCGATAATGCGGATGAAGCCGTGGTCCAGCACCGAGAGCTCTTTGCCGAGGACAGCCTCAAGTGCCGAGACGGTGGGGCGGGCCGTTTGGGGACTTGGTCTGGAGGCTAAATTCTTATGGCCGGAAGTGCGATCTGCGCCGTTCCCATGAGCCTTCAGGGTGGCCGAAGGTGTTTTTTCTCGGAGACTCTTCCTTCCACCGTCCTGATCACGGGTGCCTCGGGTGGCCGAAGGTGTTTTTTCTCGGGGACTCTTCATCGCACCACACGACTATTTTTGAGGATCGTATGTTATTGCACTGTTTACGAAGGCGAAGCGTGCATTTTTAGGAACCATTCTTTCGCCCATCCCATGGATCCTAGTACACATAGCGCACCATTGGATATCCCGAACAGGATGGCGGAAAGGCTTCTAAATGGCGAGAGCTGCCGTTGGGGAACAGCTTCCACCGTAGGTTGCGAGAATTCTACATTCGGGTACCAGAGGCACGAAGATCGCGTGCAGAATGCCGTTTCGGGAGCTTTCTCGGGCAAGGGCTTGGAAAGCGTCGTCGTCTCTTCTTTTTTAGAGAGAGATTTGTGTGCCATGTATTGAGACATAAACTAAATTGTCCCGACTTTCCTGTCGAGCGCGCAGGCGGGCGGGTTGATTTTTGTGAACCAAGCAACTCTTCTCGTGACGGTATCAGGAACGCGGCTTGGAACCATTTATGCAACAGCATTTTGGAAGCTTTGAAGTTGGAAGCCTTGAAGATCGTGCCAACCGTTGCGGTGAACCGCTTCCGGCAAAATCTTAGTTGACACTTATCTCAATTATGTTGTCAACCCCGCCGTACTGGGTTACTTTGATTGCGCCGGTTCATTCGGCTATGGCGATAAATGGGGTATGTAATAGGCGTACTGGACCCGGGGGCAGTGCCCGGCGCCTCCACCAAGTTTCCTGCGTGGTGCAAGAGTTTGGGGGCGAACCAGGATCGACAGTCGCTGAAAAATGCTTTCTTTTGCTCGGTATGACACCGCCGCGACGGGTCAACTTATAACTGCTAACGACAACGTTCGTGAGGTTTCGGTCGCTGCTTAATTTAAGTAGTAGCAGAAACAACAGTTTAAGTCCTGATCGCTTCACATGGTCAGGCGGGGTTCCGGGGGCACCTGACAACAGAAGCCCCCGATCTCCTCATTGTGTTTGCCCTTATCCGCGCTCCCCGGCACAATAAGAAGTACGGGATGTGCCATGTCTGACCTCACTGGGAAGCCCCCTCCCGATAGCATCGACTATGTCGAGTTGAGTCGAAACGCCCTTCGAGGCGTAGTGCGCTCGGTACTCGAGAGAACTGAGAAGGAAGGGCTTCCAGGCGAGCACTACTACTTCATCTCCTTCTTCACTGACAGGCCCGGCGTGGAGATCCCAGACTGGCTGCGCGCCCGTCACCCCGAGGAGATGACGATCGTTTTGCAGCACAGCTTCCACGGTCTCAAGGTTGACGGGAACGGCTTCCGGGTCGTTCTTTCCTTCAATCAGGTCGAATCGAAAATCGCGGTTCCGTTTGCAGCCGTTACCGGTTTCACGGATCCTTCGGCCAGTTTCGCGCTCCGCTTCATGCCAGTGCCGAAAGAAGAGGCTGCGCCGGCAGACGAACCGGAATTACCTGCATCTGCAGATCCCTCCGATGCGAATGTCGCGACCGAGGTCATCTCGCTCGATGCGTTCCGTTCGAAGCGGAGCTCCAGCGCACCCACACCGAAGGGTGCGGCATGACGCAGTTTCACTACGGCGACCTCTTCCCCGTCGGCGCAGAAGGGATCGACTACCGCAAGGTCACGGGAGACCATGTAAGGGCTGAAAGCCTTGGCGGTCGTGACATTCTCACTATCGATTCCCAAGCGTTGGAATTGCTCTCCTTTGAGGCGTTTCACGACATCTCCCACTACCTGCGCTCCAGTCACCTAGCGCAGCTACGGTCAATCCTCGATGATCCCGAGGCTTCCGAGAACGACTGCTACGTGGCACTGGCTCTCTTGAAGAACGCCAACACTGCCGCAGGCGGTGTATTGCCAATGTGCCAGGACACCGGAACCGCCATCATCCACGGCCACAAGGGCGAACAGGTCTGGGTGTCTGGAGGTGGTGAGAAAGAAGCCCTCGCGCGGGGCGTGTTCCGCGCCTTCACCGAAACCAATCTCCGCTACAGCCAGCTCGCGCCACTCTCCATGTACGAAGAAGTAAACACCCGGACTAATTTACCTGCCCAGATCGAGATCCATGCCGAAGAAGGCGAAGATTTTTCTTTCCTGTTCGTTGCCAAGGGCGGAGGTTCGGCAAACAAGACGTTCTTCTACCAGGCGATGCCTTCGGTCCTGCGGACGGGCAAGGTGCTTGAGTTCCTCGAGGAACCCATCCGCTCAATCGGCACTGCTGCCTGCCCGCCCTACCACCTGGCGGTGGTGATTGGCGGGCTGTCGGCCGAAATGGCTATGCGGACCCTGAAACTCGCCACTTGCCGCGAACTCGACGAGCTACCGACCTCGGGCTCGGAAGATGGCCACGCCTTCCGTGATCAGGAGATGGAGCAGCAGGTCCTGGAAATGACACGCAAGTTCGGGATCGGTGCGCAGTTCGGAGGGAAGTATTTTTGCCACGATGTCCGGGTGATTCGGCTTCCCCGTCACGGCGCAAGCCTTCCCGTGGCCATCGGCGTGAGCTGCGGGGCCGATCGGCAGGCGAAGGCGAAGATCACCCGCGAGGGGGTCTTCCTCGAGCAGCTTGAGACTAATCCCGCACGATTCCTTCCCGAGCCTGGGACCGAAGTCCTCGGGGGAACCCCGATCGAGATCGATCTCGACAAACCAATGGAAGAAATCCGTGCCGAGCTTTCTCGGCATCCAATCCGCACTCGCCTCTCGCTCACCGGAACGATGGTGGTCGCCCGTGACATGGCCCACGGGAAGCTGAAGGAGCGCCTTGATTCCGAAGGGGTGCTGCCTGACTACATGAAGAGCCACCCAATCTACTATGCAGGGCCTGCGAAAACTCCAGCGGGGAAGCCGACGGGCTCGTTCGGACCGACCACGGCAGGCCGGATGGATGCGTACGTCGAACAGTTCCAGGCGGCAGGTGGCAGCCTTGTCATGCTCGCCAAGGGGAACCGCTCCCGCCAAGTGCGGGAAGCCTGCAAGACGCACGGGGGCTTCTATCTCGGATCGATCGGCGGTCCTGGTGCGGAGCTGGCCGAGCACAACATCCGCAAGGTCGAAAACCTTGAGTACGCCGAGCTCGGGATGGAGGCGGTGTGGAAAATCAAGGTTGAGGACTTCCCGGCCTTCATCGTCATCGACGACAAAGGGAATGACTTCTTCGAGGAATTCGGTCTCTCGTAGGTTGCTTGCGGGGTCGCTTACACCCGCTCGAGAAGCAGGGCGATTCCCTGCCCGACCCCGATGCACATGGTGCACAGTGCATAGCGTGCCTTGCGGATACCGAGTTCGCGGGCCGCGGTCGTCGCAAGCCGCGCACCGGACATTCCAAGTGGGTGACCGAGCGCGATAGCACCCCCGTTCGGGTTCACGTGCTCGGCATCGTCGGGCAGGCCAAGCTTGCGCGTGCAGGCGAGGGCCTGGCTTGCGAACGCCTCATTGATCTCGATCACGTCGATTTCGGCGAGCGAGATGCCGACACGTTCAAGAAGTTTAGGTACGGCCACGGCAGGGCCGATCCCCATCACTCGTGGTGCAACACCTGCGGTGGCACCCCCCACGACGCGCGCCACAGGTGCGAGACCGTGGCGCTTGGCCGCAGCTTCGGATGCGATCACCAGCGCGCACGCACCATCGTTCACACCCGAGGCGTTTCCGGCGGTGATGGTGCCGCCCTCGCGGAAGGGAGTGGGGAGTTTTGCAAGCCCCTCGGCGGTGGTGTTGCTCCGAGGATGTTCATCGACGGAGACCGTTATCGGGCCCCCTTTCCTCTGCGGTACGTCTACGGGCATGATTTCCTGAGCCAGACGGCCTGACTGAATGGCCTCCGCTGCACGCTTCTGGGAGCGCAAGGCGAAGGCGTCCTGGTCCTTGCGGCTCACCTGATGTTCTTCTGCGACGTTTTCGGCTGTCTCAGGCATCGAATCGACGCCGTGGAGCTTCTTCATGATTGGGTTCACCAGTCGCCAGCCGATGGTGGTGTCCTCGATTTTGGGCGAGCGAGCGAATGCAGTTGCGGCCTTGGGCATGACGAAGGGCGCGCGCGACATGCTCTCCACACCTCCGGCCACCACGAGGTCTTGTTCGCCCGTGCGGACCGCTCGTGCTGCCGTCGCGGTCGCATCAAGACCCGAACCGCACAGGCGGTTCACGGTGGCACCGGGTACCTGCTCCGGATAACCGGCGAGGAGCAGAGCCATGCGGGCAACGTTGCGGTTGTCCTCGCCAGCCTGATTGACGCACCCGAAGATCACATCGTCAATGGCCTCCAGATCAAGGTTTGCATTGCGCCCGACAAGCGCGCGCAAGGGCACGGCAGCGAGGTCGTCGGTGCGTACGCCTGACAGCGCGCCGCCATAGCGGCCGATGGGGGTGCGGACGGAATCGCACAGAAAAGCTTCGGGCACGTCGTGTCTCCGTGGAGGAGGTCTGTTACCAAAGAATGGCACAATGAGTATGTACGCGGGATTCGCACACCTCGTGCCGCCGGGCGATGTTGCGTCCCTTCGGGGTTTATGCTACCGAGAGGGCTGGTTTCGGGTCTTTCGTGCTCGGTACCACCATCCACTTTCGGTCGCAGTTTCCCTGCGTCATCCTCTTCCCGGGCTGCGTTTTGGCTAATTCATCGCAGGGACGCTCGGGTCCTGCAGGGACCTATGCTTCTGCGCTTTTCGAGCTTGCGGTGGAACGCGATGTTGTCGCCTCCGTTGAAACGGACCTCGCTACCCTCGTGGAGTTGATCAAGGAGAGTGCGGATCTCCGCCGCGTCGTTCATAGCCCGGTGCTTGCGCGCACCGTGCAAGCACGAGCGATGGATGCGGTGCTAGAGGCAGTCGGCGTCGATCCCTTGGTTCGGAACTTCGGCGGGATTCTCGCCCGCAATCGCAGGTTGCCGGAGCTCGCGGCGATCGCGGAGCACTTTCACGCGTTTGCGGCGGACCGCCGCGGCGAAACGGAGGCCATCGCTGAGAGCGCGGTGGCACTTTCTGATGATCTCACCGCAAGAATCGAGGAGACCATCTCCTCGGCACTTGGCCGCAAGGCGGTTCTTCGAGCTTCGGTCAACCCAGAACTGCTCGGAGGTGTCCTCGTGCGTGTGGGCTCGACATTGGTCGATGGCTCGCTACGCACGAAGCTCCGACGCGCAAAACATGTCATGAAGGGAGCCGCATAGATGGATCTTCGCGCATCCGAAATCTCCTCCATCCTCAAGCAGCAGATCGAATCTTTCGGTGCTGATGCCGAGGTCGCGGAGGTAGGTGAGGTGATCTCCGTCGGTGACGGGATCGCCCGCGTCCACGGGCTCGACGAGGCGATGGCCGGCGAGTTACTCGAATTCCCCGGCGGGGTCGTCGGCATGGCGTTGAACTTGGAATCGGACAACGTTGGGACCGTGCTTTTCGGCGATGACCGCGGAATCCGTGAGGGCGACACGGTCAAGCGGACTGGCCGCATCGTCGATGCACCGGTGGGGCCCGCGCTTCTCGGCCGGGTGGTCGATGCGATGGGCAATCCTATCGACGGGGGCTCGCCGATCGAGGCTAAGGCGCGCCACAGGGTCGATGTACGTGCCCCCGGGATCATCGCCAGACGTTCGGTGCACGAGCCCATGCAGACGGGCCTCAAGGCAATCGATTCTCTGGTGCCCATTGGGCGTGGCCAGCGCGAACTCATTATTGGCGACCGCCAGACCGGCAAGACTGCGGTGGCGATCGACACCATTATCAACCAGCGCTCCATTCACGAGAACGGTCCTGAGGAAAAGAAGCTTTTTTGTATCTATGTGGCCATCGGGCAGAAACGCTCGACAGTCGCTCAGGTCGTGCGAACCCTGACAGAGAACAACGCTCTCGACTACACATGCGTCGTTGCCGCGACCGCTTCCGAGCCGGCCCCCCTCCAGTACCTGGCTCCTTATACCGGCTGTACCATCGGCGAGTGGTTCCGCGACAACGGTAAGCACGCGCTGATCGTTTACGACGATCTTTCCAAACAGGCGGTTGCCTACCGACAGATGTCGCTCTTGCTGCGCAGACCTCCCGGGCGCGAGGCTTACCCGGGCGACGTGTTCTATTTGCATTCAAGATTGCTCGAGCGGGCGGCGAAGCTCTCCGATGAACATGGTGGTGGCTCACTCACGGCTCTTCCTGTCATCGAAACACAGGCGGGTGATGTCTCCGCCTACATTCCCACCAACGTGATTTCGATCACCGACGGACAAATTTTTCTGGAAACAGACCTCTTCAACCAGGGCGTGCGCCCCGCCATTAACGTCGGCCTCTCGGTCAGCCGTGTCGGCTCAGCGGCGCAGGTGAAGGCGATGAAGACGGTTGCTGGATCGATCAAGCTGGATCTCGCCCAGTACCGAGAAATGGCGTCATTCTCCCAGTTCGGCTCCGACCTCGATGTCGCCACCCAGCGCCTTCTCAACCGGGGTGCGCGGCTCACTGAACTTCTCAAGCAGCCGCAGTACCAGCCCCTGCCCGTTGAGGAACAGGTCGCGGTGATCTTCGCTGGTGTCAACGGTTACTGCGACGACATTGAGACGGGCGCGTTGGCGAAGTTCGAGGAGAATCTTCTCGACGATCTCCGTCAGAACCGCGGCGAGGTGCTGGCCGCAATTCGGGATGAGGGTGCGCTTTCGAAAGAAACCGAGACCAAACTGCGCTCGATTCTCGGCGAGCTGACGAAAAAATACACCTGAGCTCGAGGCAAGACCGGTATGGCCACCCTCAAGGATCTGCGCACTCGAATCACGAGTGTCGAGTCGACGCGGAAGATCACTCAGGCCATGAAGATGGTCGCAACCTCCAAGCTTCGTCGCGCCCAGGAAGGGGCCGAGGCGGTCCGTCCCTACGCCGAGGGCATGGAGGGCATGGTTCGCTCGCTCGCTAATACTGTGCCGACTGGCAACGCTCCGCCGCTTCTTTCCGGCACCGGGTCATCGAAGGTCCATCTGCTACTGGCGATCACCGCCGACAAAGGGCTGTGTGGAGCATTCAATAGCTCCGTCGTGCGCAAAGTCCGGGTCCGCACCGAGACGCTCGTCTCCGAAGGGTGTCAGGTGAAGATTTTCTGCATTGGCCGCAAGGGTGCCGACATGCTTCGTCGTACTCATGGCGAGACGTTCGTCGCCTGTCACACGCAACCACCCGGACGCGAAATCCCATTCGAAGTGACCGAGGCGTTTGCCACCGAGATTATCACCATGTTTGACAAGGGAGAGTTTGATGTGTGCACCCTCCTTTACAACCGCTTTCGCAACGTTCTTTCGCAGGAAATGACTGAGCGGCAGATCATCCCCCGCACGGCGACGGAGGAAGAAGAACACGAAGATGTCTTCGCGCATTACGAGTTTGAGCCCGAAGAAGAAGAACTTCTCGCCGGGCTCCTGCCGCGCAATCTCGCAATTCAGCTCCACAGTGCGCTGTTGGAGAGCACGGCCAGCGAACATGGTGCACGCATGACCGCGATGGATAACGCGACCCGCAACGCAGGCGACATGATCGGGGAGCTCAGGCTCTCGTACAACCGTCAGCGTCAGGCCGCGATCACCAAGGAGCTGATTGAGATCATCTCAGGCTCTGAGGCCCTCTAGGCCCAGGAAAGGAACCTTCATGGCAACCGAAAACACAGGAAGCGTCACCCAGGTGATCGGCCCGGTGGTGGACGTCTATTTCGAGAGCGATCTGCCTTCGATCCTCAACGCGCTTCACGTGGAGCGCGACGAGGGACGTCTCGTCCTCGAAGTGGCGCAGCACCTCGGTGAGCATTCCGTCCGTACTGTCGCCATGGGAGCGACCGAGGGGCTTGTGCGCGGTGTGAAGGCCGTCGATTCCGGTGAACCCATCCAGGTACCTGTCGGACCTGAGACGCTCGGACGCATCGTCAACGTGGTTGGAGATCCCGTCGACGAGGGCGGGCCAGTGAAAACTGAGAAAACCTTCCCGATTCATCGTCCGGCCCCGGGGTTCGTCGACCAGTCGACCGAAACTGAAATCATGATTACCGGCATCAAGGTAGTGGACCTTCTCTGCCCGTATGCCAAGGGCGGGAAGATCGGCTTGTTCGGGGGTGCCGGCGTCGGCAAGACCGTGCTGATCATGGAGCTAATCAACAATGTGGCGAAAGGTCATGGCGGCTTCTCCGTGTTCGCCGGTGTTGGCGAGCGGACCCGCGAGGGCAACGACCTCTATCACGAGATGATCGATTCCGGTGTCATCCAGAAGGACGGAGATGGCTCCAAGGTGGCGCTGGTTTACGGGCAGATGAACGAGCCGCCGGGGGCGAGGGCACGTGTTGGCCTTACCGGTCTCACCATGGCCGAGTATTTCCGCGACGAGGAAGGTCAGGACGTGCTGTTCTTCGTCGACAATATTTTTCGTTTCACCCAGGCGGGCTCTGAGGTGTCGGCGTTGCTCGGCCGGATCCCGAGTGCCGTGGGCTACCAGCCGACGCTCGCTACCGACATGGGCAACCTGCAGGAACGGATCACCTCGACCCGCAAGGGCTCGATCACCAGCGTGCAGGCGATTTACGTCCCAGCGGACGACCTCACTGACCCCGCTCCCGCCACCTCGTTCAGCCATCTCGACGCAACGACGGTACTTTCACGCTCTATCGCGGAGCTCGGGATTTATCCAGCGGTCGATCCGCTTGATTCCACGTCGAGAATTCTCGACGCTCGGATTCTCGGAGACGAGCACTACGCCGTCGCTCGCCGAGTACAGGAAATCCTCCAAACCTATAAGTCGCTTCAGGACATCATTGCCATTCTCGGTATGGACGAGCTCTCTGAGGAGCAGCGTCTCACGGTTTCCCGGGCAAGAAAAATTCAGCGATTCCTATCGCAGCCGTTCCACACTGCCGAGGTGTTCACCGGATTCCCCGGTGCCTTTGTCGAGCTTGCTGACACCGTGAAGGGCTTCAAGGCGCTTTGCGCCGGCGACTATGACGACTTGCCTGAGATGGCTTTCTACATGGTTGGTACCATTGAAGAGGCAGTCGAGAAGGCGAAAAAAATGGCAACCGAGGCCGCTTGATTCTTGCCATGGTGGAAGAACCTTTTCTCAATTTCGAGCTTGTCGTGCCGGAGCGGCGGGTTCTGCAGTCTACGCCGGAGATGGTCGTGATTCCTGGTTCCGAAGGGGATTTCGCGGCACTTCGGGGCCATGCACCTATGGTTTCGGCACTCCGCCCCGGCGTGGTGGCGGTGCATGCAACGTTTGATGCCGAACCCGATCTTTACTTCGTGGCCGGAGGTTTCGCCGAGGTGGGTGGAGAGAAATGCTCGATCCTTGCGAATTCAGCGGTGGAGGCCGCCAGCATGAGCGAGACTGAATTGGCAGAGGAAATCCGCAAAGCAGAAGGCGAAAACGAAGAAAAGGCTTAAGAAGCAAAGGATTTCCACCGGTCAGGTCTTACAATAACCCGTCGATGATTATTCGTCCTCGTGCAGGCGAATAAATTGCGAAAAATCTAGATCTCCGTCCCCTCTGTCGACGAGTTTACGCACAAGTCCCGCCGTGGTTTCACTCACTGGGACGGGCGTGCCGCTGGCGGTGCCTTGCCGGCAGATCAAATCCAAATCTTTGAGGACCGTTCGGAGAGTGGCGGTGACGGTGTTATTGCGGGTCGCCATTTTGGGGACGAGAAATTTCATTAGATTAGAATCAGCAAGTCCGTCCCGTAATGTGTCGGCTAGTGCCGACACATCGATCCCGCCTCTTTCGGCAAGCAGAACTGCTTCGGCGTAGACGGACATCGAATTCATCACGATCACCTGGTTGCAGAGTTTCATGACCTGTCCGGCTCCGGACGCTCCCACCCGGTCGAAGCGTTTCGTGTAGGCACCCACGACCGCACGCGCCTGCTCGATTTCCTCTTCTTCTCCGCCTGCGAAAGCGATGAGTGTTCCTTGTTCCGCTCCCCGCACGCCTCCGGTTACGGGGGCATCAATCAGCTTCGCTCCGGATATTTTTTTCAGGCGCTCTGCCATGGCGCGTGCTTTTTCGGGGAAAACGGTCGAATGGTCGACGACAACGGTATTTGCACCGGCACCTTCAACGATGCCGTCCTTTCCGAACAGCACGCTTTCCACCGCATCGGTGTCGGTAACACAAAGCGCCACCACGTCACAATTTTGCACAAGCGTGGCGGGGGTGTTGGCGATCTTAGCGCCCGCCTGAGCAAAGGGGTGGGTCTTGCTTGTGCTTCGGTTCCAGACATGAAGTGCCGAATTTGCCTTGAGGATCCTCCTGGCTATGGGGGTTCCCATGAGTCCAAGGCCGATGAACCCGGGCCGGGCTTGGTCAGCGGTCACGGCGACACCTGAACCAAGTCCGCTACTTCGGTCCCATCAACCGGTGGCCCGGAGCCTTCTTCCTTGAAAACAAAGCCGCTGTAGCCACTCTTCGCAATCTGCTCGCATTCGCTCTTGTAGTTGTGGACGCCTCCGACGTAAGGCATGAACACTCGGGGCTTTCCGGGAATGTTGGCCCCCATGTACCAGCTTGCCGCCTGCGGGTAGAGAGTCGCATCGGCGATCTCTTTCACGTGCATGGTCCAGGAATGCTGGGCCTGATCTGTGGGCTCGATCGTTTCTAGACCGCGCTCGCGCATCCAGGCGAGGCAGTCGACAATCCAGTCCACGTGTTGCTCACAGGACAGGATCATTTGACTTTTTACTCCGGGACTTCCCGGGCCGGTTACCATGAACATGTTTGGGAAGCCCGCGCACATGATCCCCAGCATGGTGTAGGGACCGGCCTGCCAATCTTCAGTGAGTGAACGTCCCCCGTCATTGCGTACGTCGAGGTTTCTGAGCGCGCCCGTCATCGCATCAAACCCTGTGGCGAAGACGATAGCGTCCAGTTCGTATTCGGATTCGCTGGTACGCAAATCTTTCGGGGTGATCCGCTCGATCGGCCGTTTGCGCACGTCCACCAGCGTTACGTGGGATTCGTTGTAGGTCTCGTAGTAGTTCGTATCGAGCACCAACCGCTTTGTTCCGATGGGATGATCGTTTGGGCAGAGCGTCTCAGCTGTTTTGGGGTCCTTTACGATCTCCCGGATCTTCCTGTGCACGAACTCGCAAGCCGTGTCATTCGCTTCCTGGCTCGTTAACAGGTCGGTGTAGCTGTAGAGGAAGCTGATCGAGCCCCCTTCTTGCCATTTCGCCTCGTACTGGGCTTTCCGCTCCTCGTCGCTCACCTCGAGGGCGGACCGGGTCGGCGGCGGGTAGCCGGAGATGCCGAACGGGGTTTCGTACGCCTCGCGCCGGTGCTCGACGTAGCGGGCTTTGTGGCGTGCCTCGTGTTCCGGGTCCATCGGGCCGTTGCGGGCGGGTAGGATGTAGTTGGCGGTGCGCTGGAAGACTGTGAGCTCCTTCGCTTGCTTGGAGATGATCGGGATGCTTTGCACACCCGACGAGCCTGTGCCGATAACGCCGACGCGTTTGTTGGAGAAATCCACACCTTCGTGTGGCCAGAGACCGGTGTGGTAAATCTCGCCTTCGAAGTCATCGATCCCTAGAAAATTGGGTATCTGCGGAACCGAGAGATTGCCCATTGCCATTACGCACACGGGTGCTTCAAACGTCCCACCTTCTTCCGTTTTCAGGGTCCATAGGCCTGAGTAGCGGTCGTAAGTGGCATTCGTAACCTTCGTTTTGAAGCGGATGTGCTTACGGAGATCAAACCGGTCAGCGACATGATTTACGTATTCGAGGATCTCGGGCTGATTTCCGTAGCGTTCGGGCCAAGACCAGTCTTGCTGCAGGTTCTCATCAAATGAATAGGAGTACTCGAGGCTTTCCACGTCGCACCGGCAACCCGGATAGCGATTCCAGTTCCAGGTACCTCCCACCGCGTCGGCCATTTCCAAGATGAGAACGTTCATTCCGAGCCGCTCTCGGAGCCGATAAAGTGCGTACAGCCCGGCCACACCTGCGCCGACCACAAGTGCATCAACACGCTGAGAAGAAGGTCCGTTCTGCACGGCAAAGTTCTCCTAGCTGGAGTCCGTAAGGCAGGGAGGGTACATCCGCAAGGGCAATGACGATGCGGCGAACCGCGACACATATGCCCAGACTTACAGAACGAAGCGTCCCAGGTCGCTCTTTTCGATCTCATCACCCACAGTGGACTGCACGAACTCTGCGTCTACGACGACTTTTTCTCCACCTCGGTCGGTAGCGGAGAAGCTCACGTCCTCTAGTAGCCGCTCGAAAATGGTGTGGAGCCGTCGCGCACCGATGTTTTCCACCGTCTGATTAGCTAGGGCCGAGACCCTGGCTAGGGCTGCGATTCCGTCGTCGGTGAACACAAGTTCGATCTCATCGGTACCGAGAAGGGCGATGTACTGTCTAGTAAGACTGTTCTCCGGCTCGGTGAGGATGCGCACCAGATCCTTTTCGTCGAGCGGGTCGAGGGTTACCCGGACCGGCAATCGGCCCTGTAATTCCGGCAGGAGATCGGACGGCTTGGCAAGGTGGAACGCACCTGAGGCGATGAAGAGAATGTGATCGGTTCGCACTTGCCCGTGCTTGGTGGTGACCACTGTTCCCTCGATGAGAGGTAGGAGGTCGCGCTGGACTCCCTCGCGGCTTACGTCCGCACCGTGCCGATCCTGGTTGCGACTGATCTTGTCAATTTCGTCGAGGAAAACGATGCCGTTTTGCTCGACAGCGCCGATTGCTAGGCGACGCACGTCGTCGTCCTCGATCAGACGGTCGCTCTCGTCCTCGACGAGGATGCGGTGGCTTTCGGTCACTGTCATTCGGCGCTTGCGGGTATTTTTGGCACCGAAGGTTTTCTCGAACATTTCGCCGATATCGATCATTCCCATCTGTGCCCCTGGAAGACCGGGGATGTCAAAGGAGGGCATGCTGGCCTGGGAATCGGTCACATCGATTTCGATTTCCTTGTCGTTGAGCTCGTCGGAACGAAGCATTTCCCGTAGTTTTTCCCGGGTTGAATCGGATGCGTCCTCGCCGGCTAGCGCATCGACCACGCGTGTCTCGGCTGCGACCTGCGCCTTGGCAAGAACCTCTTTTCGCAAACGCTCTCTGGTCATCATGATCGCGTTCTCGACAAGATCACGGACGATTGATTCCACGTCGCGGCCGACATAGCCCACCTCTGTGAATTTTGTCGCTTCCACTTTGATGAAGGGGGCCTGCGCAAGATGTGCGAGGCGGCGTGCGATCTCGGTCTTTCCGACGCCGGTCGGTCCGATCATCAAGATATTTTTCGGCAGCACCTCATCGCGGAGCGGCAGCTCGAGCTGTTGACGACGCCAGCGGTTCCGGAGTGCGATTGCCACCGAACGTTTGGCGGCGGTCTGTCCGATGATGAAGCGGTCGAGTTCGGAGACGATCTCCCGCGGTGTGAACGCCGTCATACGTCGAGTGCCTCGAGCGTGACCGATTCGTTCGTATAGATGCAGATGCCGGCGGCGATTTCGAGGGCCTTGCGGGCGACATTTTCGGCGGACAAGGATCCCTCGCCGACGAGGGCCCGTGCTGCGGCCAGTGCATAGGCACCGCCGGAACCGATCCCGATCAAACCGTCTTCAGGCTCAAGGATATCGCCGGTGCCTGAGACGATGAGTGAAATGTCCTTGTCGGCGACCGCCATCATCGCTTCGAGGCGG
The DNA here is from genome assembly GCA_965206145.1 of Alphaproteobacteria bacterium. GTDB lineage: Bacteria > Pseudomonadota > Alphaproteobacteria > TMED109 > TMED109 > CBDBIK01. The sequence goes on along the minus strand of CBDBIK010000005.1, from coordinate 446,125 downwards.
CGTAGGTAACGGTCGGTCCTCCAGTCGCGGGCAAGCTCGACACAGGCGCGCATGAGCTGTCCGGGGTGGCTCTCGAGCTTTGTTTCGAGGCGATCAAAGAGGGTGAGCGCATCGGCGGTGGAACCTGCGAAGCCACCGATGACCGCACCATCCGCCAGGCGACGCACCTTGCGGGTATTCGATTTCATCACCGTGTCGCCTTGTGTCACTTGTCCGTCACCTGCGATGACAACTTGCCCGCCCTTGCGAACGGCGAGCACTGTGGTGCCGTGCCAGGAAATGTTTGAAGACATGGGCGGGTTATCCGTTCCAGAGGTATATGGGACGCATTGTTCCCGAAATCACGTGCGCGGCCCGTGATTGGACTCTCAGGCGCGGGTTTTCTCGAACACTTGGCTTATGTCCGCGATTGTCCGTTCCACGAGAGCGGTATGGGTATCCTGGTCCTGCCGATTCCGTAGCAGTGTTTCCGTTGCCCGCACGACAAGGCTCGACAGACGCTCGCGGTAATCGGAAATGGCTGCTTCCTGCGCGCTTTCGATTTCCCTGCGCGTTCGCTCCCGTGCTCGTTCGAGCTGTGCCTCAAGTTGGAGCGACCTTTCCTCAACAAGGCGTTTCGCCTGCTCGCGGGCTCGCTCGATGATGACCTCGGCTTCCTCTTCGGCGCTTTTGCGCCGACGTACATGGTCGTTTAGCATTTCTTGGGCATCGTCGCGTAGCTTGCGGGCGGCGGCGATTTCGGAGCGGATGCTCTCCCTGCGCGCATCCAGAACATCCGCAAGGCGCTTCCACAAAGTACGCCCGAACGCCGCAACGAAGATGACGAACGAGACTGCCACCCAGAAAGAAGGATCATTCTGGAGTGCTTCCCAGGTCATCGTACGCTGGCCTCGGCCGCTGCCACCGCGCTTGCGGCCTCGGCGGCCTGTGGGCGCTTGCCAATGAGGGCGGCGGTAAGCCCTTGCACGAGAACCTGCGCCTCCGTTTCTGCCTCCGACGCCTTTTTGGCACGGGTCCGAGCCCGATCGATCCGTGCTTCCGCCTCGGCCATTTTGGCGACGAGTTCCTTAGCGAGCCGCTCGTTTTTCTTCCGTGAGCGTTCAGCGGCATTCTCGACGGCCTCCCGGAGGATTCTCTCGCTTTCTGCTCTCGCTTCGGCGATTCGCTTCTCGTATGCCTTGATCGCTTTTTCGGCTTCCTGCTTGAGTTCTTCGGCGTGGTCGAGGTCGGAACGGATGTGGCGGTTCCTCGTCTCGTGTACGTCGCGAAGGCGCGGCATCACGACCACGGACATGATCGTGTAGAGCAACCCGAACAGGATCACCAACCAGAAGATCTGGGAGGCGAAGGTTGAGGTGTCGAGCTGCGGCATGCTGCCGCCGCCTTCAGCGGCAAGCGCAGTCCCGGGGCCCGCAAGCACAATCCCGAGTGTGATGCGGAACGCGATTCTCGACACGGAGGGAGCCTTTTCGCTCAAAAGGCGAAGAGGATGAGAAAGGCGATCAATAGCGCAAACAGCGCGATCGCCTCCGTCAGCGCAAAGCCGAGGAGAACGTTGCCGAACACCTTGGGCGCGGCCGCAGGGTTGCGGATCGCCGCGGCGACGTAGCTGCCGAAAATATTGCCAATGCCGACGCCTACGCCCGCAAGGGCGATGGTTGCAAGACCGGCACCGATCAATTTTGCTGCTTCGATTTCCATGAAAATTCCTTTCTGGAAGGAGTTGCGCGCAAGCGTGCGCGTTAGTGGTGAAGGTGGAGTGCGTCGTTGAGGTAGAGACAACTCAGGACGGCGAAGACGTAAGCCTGGATTGTCGCCACGAGGATTTCAAAACCCGTGAGTGCGACAACCAGCGCGAGCGGAGCAGGTGCGAGAAGAGCTATCACGCCACCGCTGCCGAGCAGCAACGTGACGAAGCCTCCAAAAACTTTCAACATCGTGTGGCCTGCCATCATGTTGGCGAATAGCCGGAGCGACAGGCTTACGGGGCGGACGAAGTAACTGATCACCTCGATCGTTACCATGAGGGGGATGAGCCATCCCGGCACCCCCGATGGCACGAAAAAAGAGAGAAAACGCAGGCCGTGTCGGGCGAAACCAATCATGGTGACGCCCATGAAAACCACGCCCGCCATCGTAAACGTCACGATGATGTGGCTTGTGTAGGTAAAGCTGTAGGGGATCATCCCGAGCAGATTGCCGAACAGGATGAAGACGAACAATGTGAAAATGAACGGGAAGTACCGGAACCCGGCGCTGCCCACGTTTTCGCGGATCATGTTGCCGATGAATCCGTAAGTCATTTCAAGTGCCATCTGCCAGCGTCCAGGAACCAGCGAACCGGTGCGGGTGCCCGCAAGGAAAAGCATTGCCACCGTTCCTACTGCGATCAACATCCATAGTGAGGAATTGGTGAACGAGAAGTTCCAGTCGCCCACAAGGATGGGGATGATTTCCTTGATCTCGAATTGCTCGAGAGGGCCGTGGGCGGTTCCGTTTTCAGTTGCCATGAGGTCAGGCTCCCGAAGAAGGGATGGAGGGGTCAGAAGGAGGCTTGCCGCTTCCGAAATGTCCGGCTCCCCGAAGCGAGCGGAAAACGTTGGCGAGTCCTGCGGCAAACCCCAACACCAGGCAGAGCATCAGGAGTGCAGGCGAAGTATCCAGCCAGCGATCCAGCATCCAGCCTGCGCCCCCTCCAACGCCGATTCCCGCGATCATTTCCGCGGATACTTGGAAAGCTTGTCCGTATGCGGTGTTGTCACGTTCAGGACGTCCGTCCCCGGACGGGTCTTCCACCGAACTGCTCTTGGCGCGGGCCCTTTCGAGCCTTTCTTCGAGATCGGACAGCCCGGAGCGGGCATCGCGTCGCTCGCCAGAATCGTCTGCCAAGGCAACGTCGCCCCTGAGTGCCGTCCGCTACCGAACGGGTTCGCAAACTACGCCCGGGCTCAGGCCCGGTCAAGAGTGCCGCCCCTAACTCGCTTCGCGCAGGCCTTCCGCGTGGGCGAGGTTCACCGAGACAAGCGAGGATACCCCCGGTTCGCGCATGGTGACACCGTACAGGCGATCCATTTTTGCCATCGTGAGTCGATGGTGGGTTACGACGATAAGGCGGGTACCTGAGGTCTCCACGATCTCTTTCAGGAGGTCACAGAACCGGCCCACGTTGCTGTCATCGAGGGGTGCGTCGACTTCGTCGAGCACGCACAGGGGGGCCGGGCGGGTCAAAAACATCGCAAACAGGAGGGAGAGTGCGGCGAGTGCTTTTTCCCCGCCCGATAGAAGGGAGAGTTTCTGCAGACGTTTTCCGGGAGGGCTGGCGATCAGTTCGAGGCCGGCTTCCAGAGGATCATCGGAATCGACGAGCTCAAGCCGAGCTTCGCCGCCTCCAAAAAGACGGGTGAAGATGGTGCGGAAGTGAGCGTCGATGACGCTGAAAGCGCCACGTAGGCGAGCGCGTGCCTCGCGGTTGAGGGAGCCGACGCCATGGCGGAGCTTGTTGATAGCTGTGATGAGTTCTTCACGTTCACGATCGGTCGTATCGATTGAGGCGGCGAGTTCATTGGCCTCTTCTTCTGCGCGCAGGTTTACCGCGCCAACGTTCTCGCGCTCGCGCTCAAGCCGGTCGAGCGTGCGTTGAAGATTCTCGGCGGGTGGCAGGGTCTCGCCCTCACCGACCCCGGCAATCGATTCGATTTCATCGGCACGGACCTTGAGACGATCGGCGATGCGCTCTTTCTCGTGGCGCAGGCCTTGGGCGGCCTGGTCGCGCACGCCTTCAAGGCGTGCGCGTGCCTCACGAGCCTCGAAAAGTCGGGCCTCTGCTTCTTTTGCCGCACCATCCACCTTGCGGAGCATGGTCTCGCACTGGGCTCTGGCATCTCCCGCCTCACTTTGGGCGGTTTCGGCCTTGGTGATTTTCTCGGCAAGTTTTGCCAGATCGGATTCGATCCGAGCCGGCTTGCTTGCGAGGTTTTGGCGCTGCCGTTCGATCTCCTCGATTCGCCGCTCAAGCTCGACAACGTGGCGGCCCGTCTCTTCGCCGCGTCGTGTCCAGCCGTCAAAATGGGCGTTGATGGACGCCATTTGGTCCGAGCGGCTGGCTTCCGCATGCTCAAGTCGTTCTTTGAGGGCGAGTGCCGTTTCGTAGGTATTGCGTGCGGCATCGGCTTCCTGGTGCCGGCGTTCGATGTCCTTGTTGGCTGTCATCAGGGCCATGCGCAGCCGCCCGCCCGCCCGCCCCGCGTCCACGGCGGCTTCTTCCTCACGCTCGCGAAGGGCTGCGGTCTCGGAGCCGGTGGCCTCCAGCAACTCCCGTACTTCGGCGAGGCGGTTTCGCTGCTTGAACCAGCGCGCAACCGGGGTCGAATCCTCCGAGGTGTGCGCGTACCCGTCCCATCTCCACAGGGCACCAGAACGGTCGACGAGACGCTGCCCGGGGAGAAGGTCCTTTTGCAATTCATCGCCCTTGTCGCAGTCCACGATGCCCGTGTGCTCGAGGCGACGTCGAAGCGCAGAAGGTGCCTTCACCACTGACGCCAGCGACTTTGTGCCACTAGGAAGTGGCGCCCCCTCAATCTCACCTAGGTCGTACCAGCGCACCGGGGCATCGCTAGTAGATGCGCTGATGTCGTCGCCAAGGGCTGCCGCTACCGCGCGTTCGAAATCGGGCTTGATCTCGATCTGGCCACCAATGGTGTTTTCTGCCTGCCCGGAAGCAACGATCTTGGAAAGGGTTTCTTCCTCTGCGCGCAGGCGCTCGAGCCTGGCATCCAGTGCCCCCCGTTTGCGTTCGACCTCACGGCATACCCCCACGGCCTCGCTCCAGGCGATTTCCGCCTCGTCAATGTTTACGTCGTTGTTCTCGTTTGTGGCGTCCTGAAGGTCGTTGTCGGCTTGTGGTTCACCCCGTTGTGCCGTCTCGCGTTCGTGCGCTTGGACGGCGGATTCGGCTCGTGCGAGTACGCGCATGGCTTCCGCCTCCGCCTCCGCTGCCTCTTTGGCACGGGTCCGGGCCTTATCGAGTGCCGCGCGAGCCTTGATGATTCTGTTTGAATTGTCACCGCTGTCGACGGTTCTCGCGTTGCGTTCCTTTTCAAGATTTTTCAGCTCTTTTTTGACGTCGAGGAGATTTCTCCGTTCGCGTTCGAGGTCGCCCTCGGCCTGTTTGTTCTCGGTGTCGATGCGCGTCCTCTCGGTGTCTAGGCGCTTTCTTTCTTCGACGATTCGGGTGCGTTCGGTGGCGATTTTGTGCAGGGTTACCGATGTCTCGGCCTCTGTTTCACGGAGCAGTGTGAGCGATGCCTGGAGCTCGGCCCGACCGGTGCTTGTTTTTGCGGCTTCCGCGGTTAGACGCTCGACTGTCTGGCCGGCTTCGCTGAGATCAGCGAGGGCTTTCTTTTCCTCGGCCTTGGCCTCGTGCCAGCGATGTAGCGCCATCCTCGCTTCGGCCTTGCGGATGCGGACCGAGAGTGAGTGGTAGCGGGCGGCTTGGCGGGCCTGGCGGCGTAGATCAGCTAGCCGTGAACGTTGCCCGGAGAGAACGTCGTCGAGGCGCTCGAGATTTTCTTCGGTGGCGCGTAGCCGGAGTTCGGTCTCGTGACGGCGGGCGTGGATGCCGGCAACACCCGCAGCTTCTTCGAGCAATCTTCGGCGTTCGGTGGGCTTTTCGCTGATCAGTCTGCCTATTTCACCCTGGCTCACGATGGCGTGCGAACGCGCACCGATAGCGCTGTCAGCGAAGAAGAGCTGGAGGTCGCGGGCGCGGACCTCGCGGCCGTTAACAAGGAACACCGAACCGCGTTCGCGCTGCACTCGGCGGACGATTTCGATTTCGTCGGAGTCGTTGAAAATGGGAGGTGCTTTCCGATCCTCGTTGGCGAGGAGGAGGCGGATTTCGGCGATGTTGCGGGCCGGTCGACGGGCGGTGCCGTCGAAGATCACGTCGTCCATGCCATTGGCGCGAACGTTCCGAGGAGAGGTCTCGCCCATGATCCACCGGATCGATTCGACGATGTTGGACTTTCCGCAGCCGTTGGGACCGACGATGCCCGTCGTGCCCGGACCGATTTCGAATTCGACTGGCTCGACGAACGACTTAAAACCAATAAGCGAGAGGCGCTTGAGATGCATCGAATCTGCCTCGCGAGAACAAATCAGCGTAAACCACATTCTATAAGGTTGTCAACAACATGTAGTGATTAAAAATATAATTAAACCGATATGAGGAGCCTGTTGCAAAATTGCCAATGTGGCTTCGCCCGCCGGAACCGCGGTGACTTCATGGCCGGATGGGGCCGGGCCGGAGTGTTATATGAAGTCCTGGTGCCTATGAGGTGTAGGATGCGCGACCCGCTCGTCTTCCCTTGGAGGGGACGGAGGAGGGACTGCGCATGAGAGGTGTCCGGGACCGCCTGTCCGCGATTCTCATCGCCGTCGTTTTTTTTGGCTTTGGGATGCAGGTCCGAGCAGAATCGTCCGTACCGCTTGCGGAATTTTCCTCAGGCTCCGTTGGAGAGTGGCAGGCTCGCGAGTTCGCTGGCGAGACCCTTTACCGCATCGTTGACCTCGATGGACGCAAGGTTCTGGAGGCTTCGAGCGAAGGCTCGGCTTCAAGCCTGTACCTCGATCGCCACATCGATCTTGAGAAAACGCCCGTGCTGGAATGGAGCTGGCGAATCGATGGCATCCTCGACATCGCGGACGAACGACGCAAAGAAGGGGACGATTTCGCCGCACGGTTTTATGTCATTGCGCCCGGTGGGAGAATTTTCAACAGGCCATTAGCGATTTGTTACGTGTGGTCAAACCAGAACCAGCCCGGCGAGGAGTGGGCCAACCCCTTCACGTCGAAAGTGAAGATGTTTCCGCTTGATTCCGGGGGAGAGGGTGTAGGAGAGTGGCGCACCCACCGTCGCAATGTTGTCGAGGACTTCCAAAACCTGTTCGGTTACGAGGCAACAAAACTTCTGGGTGTGGCCATCATGACGGATTCCGATAACACCAAGCTTTCTTCCCGGGCGTGGTACGGCGATGTAAGAGCATTCCCCCTGTCCCAGTGACACGCTTGTCTTGACGGAAATCCGACACACTACGATTCTTTGCTCCATGGAAATTCAGCCGCTCATCGAAGACATCGAATTCGGCGCCCGAATCACCGGTGTCAATCTTTCCGCTCTCGATAATGGGACGTTCGTCAGGATCGAGGAAGCCGTGAATGCGTACGCCGTCCTCGTCATTCCCGGACAGCAGTTCGACGACGAGACCCAAATCGCCTTTAGCCGTCGCTTCGGCCCGCTTGAAAAGGCACTCTCTAGCGACAGCACCGAGATGGGCTTTGCGCCCGAAATCTCGCACCTGGGGAATATCGACCAGCACGGAAAGAAGATCCCTGCCGATAGCTGGAAGGTCGTCTATGACCGGGGCAACCAGTCCTGGCACACAGACAGTTCCTTCAAGGAAATCCCAGCCAAGTTCTCGATCCTGTCCGCCCGGATCGTCCCCAGCCAGGGGGGTGCTACTGAATTCGCCGATGCACGTTCGGCTTACGACCGCTGGGAAGGCATGCCTGAAGGGACGAAGAAGGAAGATCTCCAGGATCTCGTCTGCGGACACAGCATCGTGTATTCGCGCGAGCGAAACACGGGCGACATCTTCGACGACGAGCAGAAAGGGAAGATGAAACCATCCCGCCAGCGTCTTGTCCGCCGTCATCCGGCGACAGGTCGCCTCAACTTCTACGTTGGTTCACACGCAAGCCACATTGAGGGCTGGCCTGAAAAAAAAGGGCGGGCGGTGATCGATGACATCAACGCATGGTGCGTACGCCCGGAGCGGGTGGTTACGCACGAATGGGTGGCGGATGACATCGTCATCTGGGACAACCGCCGTGTTCTCCACAGAGGCCGTCCGTGGCCGGAAGGCGACGAGGTTCGGTTGATGCACCGGACGACTGTTGCAGGCGACCATTCTTCCCTCGACGAGACATTTTAGGAATCTCCCGGCCAGAGTTGGCCGCATTTCCCCCGTGGACGTCGAACCCAAAACATCTGTCGTGTGTGAAGGCTTCTCTTTGTCGGTGCGACCTTGCGAATCCGGCCTGGGAGCAGAAATCTCAGGTGTCGATCTCAATGCCGGTCTGAGTGATGCGGTGTTTCAGGCCGTGCGTCGGGCCTTCCTTGAGTACCAATTACTGATTTTCTCGGATCAAGAGGTCTCGCCGGGTTCGCACGTGGCTTTTGCCAAGCGTTTCGGGCCCGTTCAAATCCACGTGATGAATCAGTACCGTTCGGTCAAGCATCCCGAGCTCTACACGCTCACCAACCTCGACGAAGACGGCAAACCCACCGGCAATCATCCGGATCGGGGGACGCTTTACTGGCATACAGATGCTTCTTGGGAGCCGCTGACAGGGCTCGCCACCTGCATGTACGCAACGACCATTCCGACGACCGGCGGCGAGACGCACTTCTGCGATATGTACGTGGCTTGGGAGCGCCTACCAGAGCACTTGAAAAAAAGGGTGGAAGGAAAACGAGCGCTGCACAGCCTTCATTTTTCCCGCACCCGCCGCCACGGGGAAGGGACCATGACCGAGGAACAGCGCCAGGCGGTGCCGCCGGTCGATCACCCGATTGTTCGCACCCACCCGGAAACCGGACGGAAGTGCCTGTTCCTGGGTGATCATGCCCAGCGAGTGTTGGGCCTCAGTGTCGATGAAGGACGGGCACTCGTGGAAGAAGTAAACGCTGCCGCCGTCGAGGTGGGGACCGTGCACCGGCATCGCTGGAAGCCGAACCAATTCTTGGTGTGGGACAACCGCTGCATGCTCCATCGCGTTACCGAGTACGACACGCAAGGAGAGGCACGCGTGATTCGGCGTTGCACCGTCATTGAGAATGAGCCGCCGTCGGCCTAGGCCCTGACCTTACAGGCTGGTTATTTCAGAAATTCTCCGATCAACCGGACGACCTCGGACGGTTGTTCCTGCTGAACCCAGTGCCCGGCGTCGTCGATGAGGCGCGTGCCCTCGTAATTTGCGCACGCCTCGTTTTCCATGCGTGAAAGCTCGCCCGGCTTCTGATGGATGCCCCAGTCGTTTTGGCCTGCGATGAAGCACGCACGGGGTTGGATTGCGTATCCAGTGAACAGTCCCAAATCGGCGGCGTTGGTGCCATTAGTCATGCATCGGTACCACTGAAGGCCGCCTTGCAGTCCGGTTCGGGTGAACGTCTCGCTGTAGACGCAAAGGACCTCCTCAGGCAACCATGCGGCCGAGACAATCTCATCGGCTGAGGGCATCTCGGATGCGACGGTCTCGGCCATGTCCTTGTTGTGTTCCATTACGTAGTAGGTCGGGAGTTTTGCAAGTTCGGTTGCCGTCCAGCCCGCAAGGAGAAACGGCTGGTTTTGCTTCCAATCGGCACTCTTCATGTGGAAATACGCTCGCAGGAAATCATGCAGCCCTTGTGCACATTTTGTCATTCCGGCTTCCGCCTCCGGGGTCGAATAGTGCCACTGGTAGTGCTTGCGTGGTGGATCAAGGGACTTGAGGTCATCGTGGATGGGATCAGGCGAGGCCTTCTCTCCGGCGATGGCTGGCGGTCCACCAAAGGGTGCACTCATCAGCACGAGGGAACGAAAAACGTCGGGTCGGGCAAGGGTGGCGAACGAGGCCACCATGGAGCCAAAGTCATGCCCAACCACCGCGTGAACGGAATCGCGGCCCAGGAAACGCAAAAGCCCGAGCACGTCCTTGATGAGGTTGAGAAGCCGGAACGATTCCAGGTCGCCGTTGTAGCGGGGATCCCAGCCCGATGTTCCGCCGTAGCCGCGCTGGTCAGGTGCGACGACGTAGAATCCCTTATTGGCGATCGGAACCATCACCTTGCGCCAGCTGAAAGCGAGCTCCGGGAAGCCGTGAAGCAGCAAAACGCAGGGCCGCCCATCATCGATTCCTGCTTCCAAGAAGTGCATGCGGAGTCCGTTCACGCCGTCAGCGAAACGGGAACGCACTCCCTCTGGCAGGACGTTCTCGCCGGGGACAAAGCTCACGCAAGCACCTTGATATCGCGATCAGGAAACGGGATCGTAGAGCGACTTTTCGTCGGATTTCGGTTCCTTATGGTGCGAAGGCATGAGTTCTTTTACGACCGGGCTTGTTTCTGCGTAAGCATGACAAGTGCCCAGTAGCATTGGCCGTTTGGTGTCATTGGGAGATGTAGCAATGTCCATGCCTGCCTGCCGGGATTGGAGCGGATAGATCGTCTGGAATGCCGCCGTCGCCAATGGCGCGAGCATCTCGACGAGGTGCGTACACCCTTGCGTTCCTCCGAGGCGTTCGCGCACCGCGCGCCGCCAGCCTCTGGCGATCGGGATTCCCTTCAGACGCTGAAAATTTGGAATCACCATCGGACAAATCGGGTAGGGCGACTTGTGCACGGCGACATGAATCTCCTGGACCATGAAATCGTCATCGATCGTGAGACGGATCCACATGTCGTGAATCGGATCGCCAGCAGGTACCTCGCCCCGGATGTGTCCGGTGAACGTGTAATCCTTGACGTCAATGAGATGTCCTTCGATGTCCCAAAGACCATCCTTGCGTCGATAGCCGCGGCAGACCACTTGGCGTTTGTGTACAGGCTCGCGATCGGCGGGTTCGGGAAGTGGCATCCGGTTCTCCTAACGTTGTGACATAAAGACAATATATGTCGGTCGCGCGGGTCTAGGAGGCAAGCAGGTAGGACAACATGATCGGAAGAAGCATCAGCGAGACCGCCGTCGAGCACAGCACGAGGCTCGCCACGCCTGCTGGATTGCGTTCATAGCGTTGCGCGAAAAGTGCGGCAAATGCTGCTGTTGGCAGGATTCCCTGGATCAACACCACCCCTCTCGCCGTGCCCTCTAGGCTCAGGGCTTCGACCACCGCGAAGGCACATCCTAGGCCGATGGCGAATTTGAGCGCCACGGCTTTCGCGGTTTGCCCATGTCGGGCCATTTTGAGTTGGGCGATGGTGGCACCAAGACTGAAGAGCATCAGCGGAATCGCGATCCCTCCGAAGAGCGAGGTGGTGTTGAGGATCCAGACGGGTGCTTGCCAGTCTGTGAGCATGAAAAAAAGCCCTGGCCCTACCGCGTAGAGGAACGGTGATTTCAGCAATGAAAGCGGGTTTGTTCGTCCTGACCAGATCAGTACGCCCAGGGTGAAATGCAGTGACGCGATGACGGTGAAATAGACGATACCGAGTTCGAGTCCTTCCGCCCCGAAACTGAAAAGGCAGATCGAGAGCCCCATGTTGCCGCTGTTGGTGAACATCATCGGTGCTAGGAAAGCGCGCGTATCGAGACGTACTAAAGGGAGCAAGACAAGGCCTGCGGCCATTGCACCGAGAATCATTAGCACGGCGGCGAGAGCGACTTGTCCCGCGAGCAAGGCAGGGGATTCGAGAGTGGCAAGCGTTGCGAACACGAGGCAGGGCGCACCGACTCGGCTCACCAGGTCGGTTGCGGCGTGCGCGTCAAAACCGAATCCTCCCTTCACCCAACCGAAACCGAGTCCAGCGATCACGAGCACCGGTGCCATGATTGGTGCAAGATCGGCGGCTAGGGCGATCACTCCTCTTCGATCCGGGTGATGCGAATGCGCGTCAGGTTGGCGCGTCGACGCGCCACTACGGAAAGACGAAAACTGGAGACATCGACGGAATCGCCCACTTCAGGGATGCGCTCCGCAGTCTCGATGGCCAGGCCTGCGAGTGTCGACGCCTCATCGTCGGGAAGGTCCCAGTCGAAGCGCCGATTTAGGTCTCGCAAGGTCGAGGATCCTGGGACGATAACGCTGCCATCGGCTTGAGGGAGTGCTATGGACTTGCGGTCGAATTCGCTCGGAATTTCTCCGACCACCTCTTCGACAATGTCCTCAAGGGCGATCAGCCCCTGGACCTCTCCGTATTCATCTACGACCAGTGCGAGACGTTGGGTGCGCGCCCGGAATGCCTCGAGTTGTCGGGCGAGTGAGATCGTTTCGGGCACGTACCATGCCTGCTCGAGGAGTTCTGCGATACCGGGAGTTCCCCGCCGACCTTTTTCCCTGAGCGAGTTGAGTAACGCTTTCTCGTGCAGGACACCGATGATATTTTCCCGACCTTTCCGCCATACGGGAAAACGCGTGTAGGGGCTTGCCGCCACCTGTCCGAGAATTTCAAGCAGATCTGCATCTGCATCGAGTGTTGTCATGGAGCTCCGGTGAACCATGATCTCGCCGACGGTTACTCGCTCGAGATCAAGCACACTGCGAAGCATGTCACGGTGCTCCTTACCGACCCCGGCGACGGCGGCAAGTTCGATCGCTCCCCGGAGCTCCTCGGTTACTTCCGCAATTCTACCGGTGCCCGCGCGCCCGCCGATTCGTCCTCCTATCCGAAAGAGTGCTCCTACGCCCGCACTCAACGGGGTGAGCAGCGTCACCAGTGGTTCGATGGGGATCGCAAGCCAGGGTGCTGCCCTGTCGGCATGCCGGATGGCCAGAGTCTTGGGCAATATTTCGGCAAACAACAGGATGAGCATTGTCATCATGGCGGTTGCGTACAGCACACCGGCATTGCCGAAAGTCTGGACGAACGTGCGGGTTGCAAGCGCAGAGGCGAGGATGTTGACGAGGTTGTTGCCAAGCAAAATCGCCCCGATGGTGCGTTCGCGCCGATCGAGCAATCTCTGAACCCGCATCGCCAGACGATCGCCTTTTTCGACACGGGTATGGATCCGTGGTCGAGAAACCGCAGTCAGTGCTGTCTCGGAACCGGAAAAGAAAGCTGAGAAAAGAAGCAAAACCGCAACCTCGGCGACGGTCCCGAGCGCCTCAGGCGTCAATGGCCTCGCCTCCCGGATGCACCCTCAAGGCCCTTACCCTCATCAATAAGGAAGTCCTCCAATTCCTGTGCAGTCACCTGGTCAGAGAGAAAAGCCTCTCCAATTCCTCGGACGAGTATGAATGCGATGCGTCTGTCCCCCCGCATTTTTTTATCCGAACGTATGTGGGCAATGGCCGTTTCCGCCTTCCACGCCCGCCCGAGTGCTGCCTGCGACGAGGGGGGAAGGCCCACCGCCTGGAGATGCGCGACGATGCGGTCCACCTCACCGTTGCTGATGAACCCAAGCCGGGCCGATAATTGAAATGCCATAACAAGCCCCGCCGCCACGGCTTCGCCATGGAGGAGTGATCCGTCAAAGCCTTTCTCGACCTCAAGAGCGTGGCCGAAAGTGTGACCGAGATTGAGCAGGGCTCGCTCACCTTGTTCTTTTTCATCCCTGACGACGATTCGCGCCTTCATCTCACAGCACTGTCGAATCGCCTCACTGCGCAGGTTCTCGTCACCAGCCAACAGGGCTTCGCCGTTCGTCTCCAGCCAGTCGAAGAGCGTCGCATTTCCCAGCAATGCGTACTTGACCACTTCTGCGTACCCGGAACGGAGTTCGCGTTCGGGTAAGGACGCCAGCACATTCGTGTCGGCGAGCACGAAGCGCGGTTGATGAAAGACTCCGACAAGATTCTTTCCACGGGTGGTATTGATTCCGGTCTTGCCGCCCACGGAGCTGTCCACCTGGGCGAGTAGCGTCGTTGGGATCTGTACAAAATCTACCCCCCGAAGCGCGGTTGCGGCTACGAACCCCGCTAGGTCACCCACAGCCCCTCCGCCGAGGGCGTAGATCACTGCATCCCTCGTCAAGCCCGCTTCGATCAGGCGTTCGGAAAGATGCTCGAAAGAGGAAAAGGTCTTGCTGTTTTCGCCTTCCGGTACTTTGAACGTCTGGCATCGCACGCCCGCATCAACGAGCGCGGATCTAAGCGTTTCTCCATGGAGAGCGTCCACCTTTGCATCAGTGACGATGAAGGCAAATCCCAGCCCGAGATCCACATGGAGTGCCCCTGCCTCTTTCATCGCCTCCGCGCCAACGAGGATCCTGTAGGAGCGCGTCCCGAGATCCACGGCGACTTCCGTCAGGGGTGCGTGCGTCATTGGGCGTTCCCCTTCGCACGGGACTGTCCGTGCGCTACCGCCTCCATCACTCGCCGGGTCATCCCGGTTTTCGAGATGTCTTCTGAATCAACCACGATGTTTGCCTGGCTGTAAAATGAGTGGCGTTCCTTGATGAACCGGGCCAGGACAAGCTTTGGATTGTCCACGTTGAGAAGCGGTCTTGTGGTGCGCCGTCGCGTTCGTTTGTCCAACAGGTTGAGTTCCGCCCTGAGCCACACCGACAGTGCGCTTTTCCTGATCGCTCGCCGGAGGTTCAGTTGCAGGAACGCCCCTCCTCCGGTTGCAATGACCGCGGTGGGTCCGGCGAGGACACCGTGGAGGGTGTCTGCTTCCATGATACGAAACGCCTTCTCCCCGTCATCTGCGAAGATTTTGCTTACCGAGCGCCCCGAGGCTTGTTCGATCAGGGAATCGCTGTCGTGGAAGGGAAGTCCAAGCTCTTCGGCCAGCCCCTTGCCGATGGTAGTTTTTCCTGAGCCCATCAGCCCGACAAGTGCAAGATGCCGCCCGCTGAGTGTTGCGAGGACCTGCCGGACAAGTTCTGTGGCCTCGTCGCTCTCACGTTTTTCGCTAACCACCTACGCGTTCCTTTCGTGCATGCTCCGGGGGCAGGTGCTTGCGCGCGAGGGGAAAGCACCCCGGGCACTTGCTGATGGCATCGTAGAGTTTGAACTGACGTGGCGGAGAACTTAGATTGGAACGTTCCTGTTTGTGCACGTCCCGGCTCGTCCGGCCGCGGCGCGGGGTGCTTGAATGCGTATCGTGATTTTTCTGACTTTTGTTCTAGTGCTGGGGACTTTCGCAATCGGGACAACCTTCCTTCTTTCCTCGGACATCGGCCCGCCGCAGATCGAGATGGAGGAGCGGATACCCAATGACCGTTTTTTCTGATTCCTGGCACAAGCGCTGGGTACTTCTTCTTGCGCTCACCATAACTCTCATCCGCCCTAGTTTTGCGCAGAACGCGGACCCCGAGGCGGGTCCAGTACCGCTTGTCCCGCCGATTGTCACCGAGCCAGGGATGGCGGCTCCCGAAAATGCAGCCGAGACAGAAAAGACAATCCCGCCGGCGTTCCAAATTCCTGGGGGACCGGTCGACATCGCTGATCTTCCCGATGCCCGCCCGAGCTGGGTCGGTGTACTCGGGCGTGAGGACGGAGGGTTCGGCCAGACGATGTGGGAAGGCACTGATGCGACCTTAGCTGCCCGGCTTCTCCAATCGATTCCGGTTTCTACGACTCCCGTAATGCGCGATCTCACGCGGCGGCTGCTTCTCAGTCGTGCGACGACGCCCGTCCCGCGTGAGGAATCGGGGCTGTCAGCACTCGCTCCCGACGGCACTCCCATCCAGGCGGAGGATTGGGAGGGAGGAACTTTCCTTGATATCCGCCTCAAGGCTCTTGCCAGCATCGCCGCCGGTGAGGACATCGCTCTTCTGGCTGCGGCCATTCCCGAGGAGCTGCGCGACGAAGATTTCGAGATGCGGATGCTGAGTGCCCGCCTTGCCGCAGGAGATGTGGAGGGGGTTTGCGGAGAGGTGTCGCGCCGACTTGGCGAATCGGACGACATTGATCTTCGGAAACTGCTTGCCGTCTGCCAGCTTCTGCGCAGTGAAACGGGACCGGCACAACTCACACTGCAGCTCCTGGAAGCGGAGTTACCGGAAAGCGATCCGTTCCTTCCCGCTGCCTTTGCGGCTGCCGGGGGTGCTCCGTTCCGGGTTCCCGCCGATACAGGTGAGCTCCTGTCGGGCGCATTCCTCGTCGCTGGTGGCGGTGCCGCCGGGGGAACTGATCTTTCCGATCTCCGTATGACTGCGGAGTGGGGACAAGGAAGAGACGACTTTCGTTTGCCTGCCGCAGAGCGGGTCGTGGCGGCAGGCGTGCTTTCACCTGCGACCCTCGCCCGTCTGTATTCGGAGACTGAAATTGACGAGACCCGTGTCCGGGGAGTTGGTGACGTGACACGCACCTTCCCGCCGGTCCAGGCGCGAGCGTACCTCTTCCAGGCGGCCTCGACCGCCACCACGGTGGTAGACAGGGCGCGGTTCCTACGTTTGCTATGGGATAGCGGGAAAAAGACACCGGGGCTGTCCGCTCTCGCCGGTGCAACGGAGGCACTTACCGTCAGCATCCCACCCCGGGCCGACCTTGCTTGGTTTTCGGTCGCTGCGGCGCAGGCATTGCTGGCAGCAGGTCGTTACGAGGAAGCAGAGGCGTGGATTGCGCAGCTTGCGGCATCGCCCAACCTCGATTTCGAATCGTCAGGTAGCCTGTACGAACTCTTCCCCGTTCTCGCGCTTGCTGGCCGACCGATTCCGGAGCCCTACTCGGTGTTCCCTGATGGCGATGTGCGCGCGGCCCTCCCTAGGGCGGGCTCCGAGCAGGAGCATGTCCGGAACCTTTCCCGTCTTCTCGTGGTGCTCGAAGGCGTGGGCATTCCCGTTCCCGTCGATTCCTGGGTGGGGCTCCTTGATGACGGATCTCTCAGGACGCGCGAAGAAATCCCGAGCGCGGCTGTTCGTTACCAGCTTCGGGATGCGGTGGCTTCCGGGCGGGTTGCCGAAACGGTGCTTTTCGTGCTTGTCATTCTTGGTTCGGAAGGACCGAAGGAAGCCGGCCCACTCGTGCTCAATGCTGCCATCCGGAGCCTGCGGGCGATCGGACTTGAAGAAGACGCCCTCGCACTTGCCCTCGAGGCGGCGATCTAGCGTCGATGGCGGGAGGCGATCTGATCGCGCTCTTCATCGACATGCTTGCCGTCGAAAGGCAAGCGGCGATCAGCACGCAGGAGGCCTACGGGCGTGATCTGCGCACGCTTGAGAAGGTTCTCGTCAAGCGGGGCAAGACTCCCGGGGATGCGGCTCTCGAAGATCTGCGCGCACATTTGGCGGATTTGGCAGAACGGGGGTTTGCGAAGAGGACCCAGGCAAGGCACCTCGCCTCGATCCGTGAGTTCTACCGGTTCCTCGTCGTGGAGGATTATCGTCTAGATGACCCTGCCGAGGGTCTGGCCTCCCCGAAAAAAGAACACAATCTTCCCGGCGTACTCGACGAGGAGGAAATGGATCGCTTTCTCCAGGAAGCTGCTGACGACGCGACGCCGAAAGGGCTCCGGCTCCGTGCATTGATCGAAATTCTCTACGGAAGCGGTCTCAGGGCGTCCGAACTTGTCTCGCTTCCGCTGTCTGCACTTGCTCCGGACCGGCGGTCCCTCATCGTACGTGGCAAAGGCAACAAGGAGCGCCGCGTGCCGCTGGGAGAGCCCGCGAGCGAAGCGGTTGATGAGTGGCTCGTCGTGCGCGGCGGTTTCTGCGGACCTGATGGAAAATCGCCCTGGCTGTTTCCGTCGGGTAAGAGTCACCTCACGCGCCAACGTCTTGCCCAGCTTCTGAAGGAGAAAGCTTCGCTCGCAGGGATTGCTCCATCGCGGGTGTCGCCTCACGTGCTACGGCATGCGTTTGCCAGCCACATGCTGGCCCACGGTGCCGACCTCAGGAGCCTGCAGAGGCTACTGGGGCA
Organism: Alphaproteobacteria bacterium; assembly: GCA_965206145.1. Taxonomy (GTDB): domain Bacteria; phylum Pseudomonadota; class Alphaproteobacteria; order TMED109; family TMED109; genus CBDBIK01. Next base: position 428,565 of record CBDBIK010000005.1, on the reverse strand, counting down.
TGAAGATATTTCGACGGTGCAGATCTACACGCACCTCGTTGACGGCGCGGCGCGGCGCGCTCTCGCCTCGCACCCGCTTGCCATCGCCGCAAAAAAAAGGAAAAGGAGCTGATTTCAGGCTCTGGGGAACGCTTCCGGGGCTCGCACGTTATCAGCCTCATGTAGGATCGGCGGCGATCTTCCCGCGGCCTGCGCATTCTTCTGAGAGTTTCTCCACGTGTCTTTTCTCCAGGGTGTGCGCGTCATTGATTTTACGACGCTTTTGCCCGGACCATGGGCGACGCTCACGCTCGCCGAGGCGGGGGCCGAGGTCGTGAAGATCGAGCGTCCGGGCGGAGATCCTATGCGTGCATCGCCTCCGTTCCGGGACGGGGTGAGTGTTCCCTTCGCCATGCTTAACCGCGGCAAGCGAAGTATCGAGATTGATCTCAAGGAAACGGGCTCTGCGGAGCAGGTCAGAACACTCGTCGCTTCTGCCGACGTTCTGATCGAGCAGTTCCGTCCTGGCGTGATGGACCGTCTGGGGCTTGGGTACGAGACGATTCGCGCACTCAACCCGCGCATCGTTTACTGCTCGATCACCGGTTATGGACACTCGGGTCCCAAAATCGACGTGGCCGGTCACGATCTCAATTACGTGGCCGAGACCGGCATGCTTTCTTTGACCGCGGATCCCGGGGGGCTGCCACTGATGCCTCACGTCCAGATCGCTGACATCGGGGCGGGGAGTTATCCCGCGGTCATCAACATCCTGATGGGTCTTTTCCGCGCCCGCGCCAAGGGCGAGGGAGCATTCCTTGATATTGCTATGACCGAGCAGACGTTCCCTTTCCTGTGGCAGGCACTTTCGGTCATGTGGGCGGACGGCAAGGCACCGGGAACGAACGAAATGCCGCTTGTCGGCGGGAGCCCTCGTTATGGCATCTATGCCACCTCTGACGGAGGTGCGTTGGCGGTGGGAGCACTCGAAGACCGGTTCTGGGTCAATTTTTGTGACTTCATCGAACTTCCGCCTGAATCCCGTGATGACGCGGGAGATCCTCGGGGTGTCATGGAGAAAGTGCGCGTTGCAGTCGCTGTGCACCCCTCCTCGTATTGGCGCGAGCGTCTCGAGGGTGCAAAGAACCTGTGTTGTTCGTTGATCCCGACCTTGGCCGAGGCTGTCGAGGATCCTCAGTTTGCCGCGCGCGGCGTGTTCGATGCTCGCATTGCGCTCGGTGCAGGTGCTCCCATACCGGCCGTTCCCGCTCCACTTGCCCCTGCGGTCCTGGAGGGCAGGGGGAAGAGTCCGTTGCGCACGCCAGAGTTGGGGGAAGACAACGCGTTACTTGAGGAACAGGTGGCGGCATGATCCGGATCTTGTTTCTGCACGGCGGCGGCTCTCGACCCGCCTCCTTGGTTTCGACGAATGACACCGAGGTCACGGAAATTGAAATGGTAGGAGATTGCGTGCTTCAGAGTCTGGAAGGTGCCTCCGCCAAAGCGGACGCTGTCATCGTCGCGCCCGATGGAATGCAGGTTTCCGGCGAAACCTTGGCCGGGGCCATGCGCGGAGCGGGTGTCCCTGTCGTCTGGCTCCATCCTGAAAACGTCGAAGCCGAGGACGTTAGCCACGAAGGTGCTGAAGGAGCCACTGTTGTCGTACACGGGTTCGGTACTCTCTCTCTCCTGATTGCCGTCGACACCGCTCGGTGTCTCGCCAAACGCGCACTCCCGAAGGACTAAATCATGCCCCCTCGCCCTCGTTCTTCGGTGATGGAAATTTCTCCGTACGTACCTGGCCGCGCAGGCAACGGGAAATCCGGCCGCGTGATTAAAATGTCGTCCAACGAAACTCCGCTCGGCACGAATCCCGCCGTCGTCGAGGCGATCCGAGCAGTTGCTGAGGGAGTTTCCCGGTATCCTGAACCCTCGTCGGCCGCCCTGCGGGAAGCCCTTGGCGCTGCTCACGGGATTGACCCTGCGCGCATCGTTTGCGGCAACGGCTCCGACGAACTTCTCACTCTACTTGCCATTGCCTACGCAGAATCCGGCGACGAGGTTCTGTATGCTCAGCATGGCTTTCTTGTGTACTCCATCGCAGCCAGGACGGCGGGAGCTGTGCCGGTCAGGGCACCCGAGACCGATCTCACGGTCAATGTCGATGCGATGATTGAGCACGCCACCGAACGGACACGCGTGTGTTTTGTCGCCAACCCTAACAATCCCACGGGAACCGTACTCAGAAGCGAGGATCTTCGTCGGTTGCGTCGCGGGCTCCCCGAATCGTGCTTGCTTGTGATCGATTCCGCCTATGCGGAGTACGTCGCCATGGCCGATTACGAGGATGGGCGTGCGATGGTCGACGACGGGGAAAACGTCGTCATGACACGAACCTTTTCGAAGATCTACGGATTGGCGGGACTTCGCCTCGGGTGGGCGTACTGTCCGCCGGCCGTGACCGATGCACTCAATCGCATCCGGGGGCCGTTCAATGTCGATGTGTGTGCCCAGGCTGCCGGTCTTGCCTCGCTTGAAAATCCAAGTTTTGTGGGACAAGCGCGTGCCCACAACGCCCGCTGGCGCCCTTGGTTGGAGCAGGCACTCTCCAATCTGGGCCTTGAGATCCGTCCCGGCGTTGCCAATTTTGTACTCGCGACATTCCCGGAAGAAGGACCGCACACGGCCGCCGCCGCGTACGAACATCTCATGGGGAAAGGGATACTTCCCCGCCGGGTCGCCGAGTACGACCTTCCTTGCAGTCTCCGGTTCACAGTCGGCCTCGAAAAAGAGAATCAGCAGGCCGCGGCTGAAGTTGCGCGGTTTCTAGGGCAGCCTGTACCTGCTTGATGTGCGGCTCCGGCGCTTTTTTAAAAGCGTTATTATACCTTGCAAACCCAAATCGGGATTCCTATATTAGAATCATCTGGTTAGGGGAATTGTGATGAGTATTCTTAGTCAGGCGCACTATCACGACGACGCAGCGGCCTTCGCAAAGCTGGAAAGCATCGTGTGGCCGAATGGTGCCGTGTGCCCGCATTGCGGTGGCGCTGAGAAGATTTATCGGATCAAGCCAAACCCCGAGAAGCGGGTACGCCATGGTCTGCGCAAGTGCGGCCATTGCCGGAAGCAGTTCACCGCGACGGTCGGGACGATCTTCGAGGGTTCCAAGATTCCGCTACACAAATGGTTTCAGGCGGCGTTCCTGATGACGTCCAGCAAGAAGGGTATCAGCAGCAACCAGCTTGCCCGGACGCTCGATGTGACCGTCAAGACGGCATGGTTCATGTCCCATCGTCTGCGCGAAGCAATGCGCGGTGGCGAACTGGACCCGATGTCCGGCATTGTCGAAGTCGATGAGACGTTCATCGGTCACGACAGTAGAGAAGAAGCCGCGCGGCCAGAAGAAGGGCCGGGGCTATGCGCACAAGCACAAGGTGCTGACGCTGGTGGAACGCGGTGGCCGCGCTCGGAGCATGGTTGTGGACGACCTGAAAGCGAAAACACTGGTGCCGATCCTGAAAGAGCAAATCGACCGCGAGGCGACGGTCATGACCGACGAAGCGGGCTAGTATCGCTATCTTGACCGCGACTTCGCAGAGCACCATTTCGTCCGCCACGGTCAAAGCGAGTACGGACGCGGCGAGATTCACACGAACACGATTGAGGGCTTCTTCTCTATTCTATCTTCAAGCGCGGCATGAAGGGCGTATATCAGCACGCTTCCAAGAAACACCTGCCCCGGTATGTTGCCGAGTTTGATTTTCGATATAATCAGCGCGCTGCAACCGATATTGATGACACAATGCGAGCGGAAGCACTGATCGCAGGCATTGTTGGCAAAAGGCTAACGTACCGGGACTCGTCGGTCGGTTAGCAGACCCTGTGGAAGTTAATGTTGTGGCCCGGAAAGTTACATTCACAGTTGAGCCGCCTGAGGACCATCATGACATCCTGACCATTCAGGATGCGTTCCAGCAGGCTATCGACTTCTTCAATCTGCTAACCGATGAGGCAGACAAGAACGTCGTGTGGAAACTGGAGGTGGCCTCTACAAACAGCCCCTTTATGTGTCAGGGCGAGCCTGTGGACGTCCGCACCTGGGCTGGCGCACATGCGAACGTTGAAGAACGAGTCAGTATCGTCGAGCGCAACCTTGAGCGTATCGCTCGTGGCATGGACTTCGACGATACGTTTCCTCGCGAAAAAATGTCTGTAGCGCGCCAACTTCTCCGCAGAAACACCAATGGCCTTGGTGTTACTCGGGTGTCCTTTTCTGATGATGCTGACGCAATCGAGGTGACACAGGAAACGGCAAAACGCTATTTCAATAACGTTGTTGAGCCTACCGAATCTCTTCACAGCTACCTTTTCTCCCGAACCTCCCACCATGAAATCGGCTCTCTAGAGGGCAGAATTGTTGAGATCGGAACCGATTACGACAGGCCCGCCCTGTTGTTGGAAGAGCTTGCAACGGGTCACCGTATTTGGTGCCGCGTCAGTCCTGAAATGATGGATGAGATCGGGGTTGAAATACGCGCCAGCGATGTTTGGCAGCGGCGACGCGTTCGTGTACACGGCACGCTACATTACGACAACAATGGATCCGTCATGCGGGTTGTCAACGGCACATTGGCGTACATCGACATTCCAGAGGTGGTCCTGGACCGGCTGGACGATGCCGAATTTACCGAAGGGTATTCTGCAAGCGAGTACCTCGAACGCTTTCAGGAAAACAAGTTTGGCTAGCGGCAAGCCAAGGTATTACTGGGATGCGTGTATCTGGATAACGCTGATTGCCGAACGGCAGTCCCAGCACGGATAGACATGTGAATGCGTTCTTAAGGAAGCCGAAGCCGGAAACTGTGAGATTTGGACTTCATCGTTCTGCTTGGCCGAGGTGTTCAGGCGGAAGTGCAACGATCAGAACGTAGGTCTGGCGGAAGAGCGTGATACCTACTTCGAGGATTTGATTGAGCAAGAGTTCATCAAAAAGGTTTCGGTGGATGTCGATGTTGGCAAGGTCGCCCGCCGACTGCTTAGAAAATTTCCAGTGATTGGAAAGCCGCAGGATGCAATTCACGTTGCGACGTGCCTGCTAAACAATCTCGATCAACTGCACACGTTTGACCGTGAGGATTTGCTCGGCCTTGATGGGCAGCTAGAGCGAATTGACCGAGTTAAATTGACGATCTGTGAGCCTCCAATGCGGCCAGAACCCCCGCAAACAGAGATGTTTGAGACCGATGGCGAAGCCAAAGCAGAAGACGCAGAGTAAAAAGTTCATCGAGACCGCCCGCGAACTGGGCATCGATGAATCAGACGATCCGCTCGACCGCATCCTGAAATGGATCGTGAAGCCGAAACCTGAGAAGAAAGAAACCCCTGACGATTGATCCGAGGTTTTTCGTGCGGCCCGCGCTCCGCGCGGTAGCGTGGGTCGCGTTGTATAATAGCGCTTTTTTAAAAGCGTAGCCCTCCAGAACGAAAGGAATTTTTTCTGCCCGTCGATCTCCCGGGCGAGGCCGACAGGGTTGCCCCTTTTCCTGCTACATTCGGCTCCGCCGATCCTAGGACACCCAAATGAAGCTGTACACTTTCCCGCCAGCGCCCAATCCACGTCGACTTCATATGTTCCTTGCCGAGAAGGAGATCGAGATCGAGAATCAGGTCGAGGTTCAGATCCGGGAATTAAAGAACCTTGAGGAGTCGTTTCTGAAGGTTAATCCTCTCGGAACAGTTCCCGTCCTTCAACTTGACGACGGCACCCGCCTTACCGAAAGCGTTGCGATTTGCCGTTATTTTGAGGCGCAGCAGCCCGATCCACGGATGTTTGGAAGTACGCCTCTTGAGCAAGGGCTGGTTGAGAATTGGCTTCGGCGTGTCGAAATTGAGGGTATGCAGGCCATCGCCGAGGCACTCCGGAATAAGGCGGAGCGTTTCGAAAAGCGTGCCATTCCTCTCCCCTATGAAGTGCATCAGATTCCTGCTTTGATCGATCGGGGTCTTTACCGAGTGAAGCACTGGTTCGAGGATTTGGATGCGCGGCTTGGGGAGAGCCACTGGGTCGCGGGCGATTTTTTCTCGATGGCGGACATTACAGCCTACATGGCGGTGGATTTCTCGAAGGTGATAAAAACGGAGCCTGAAGAATTCCATAAGAACATCGCCCGCTGGCGCGAGGAAATATCGAATCGCCCGGCAGGTCAGGTCTGATTGACACTGGCAACAGTATTTTCTGTGTGCCATATGCTGAATAAGCTGAAGAGGGAGTCCGGTCCATGAGCGACAACATCCACACGCTTGATGAATTGCTCGCTGCAGGCGACGGGCTTGATCGCGTCCGTGCGCTTGAAGTCATCAAGGGAGCCCTCGCTGGCGCCGACGACGGAGAGCTGTTTGTTGAGGACACGCGTTCGGAGAGCATCACCCTCGACGATGGGCAAATTCGCTCATCGGCGTTCAGCCACGACAGGGGGTTCGGATTGCGGGCGGTGGTCGGAGAGCGGACGGGATACGCGCACGCCTCCGAAATCAGCGAGGCGGCGCTCCGGCGTGCTACCGAATCGATTCGGGAAGTCTCGCACGGGCACGGCGGGTCGCTTGCGGAACCCCCGGCCATCCCCAACGAGGCCTATTACGAACCCGACAATCCTGTCAGCTCGATCCCCTTTGCCCGAAAGGTGGAGATGCTCTCAGAGCTTGATGTGTATACGCGCGGGCTTGATCCCCGTGTCCGTCAGGTCACGGCGACGCTAGCAGGCTCCCGACAGTCGGTTGGCATCCTCCGCCCCGACGGTGCGGTGACAGGAGATGTGAGGCCGCTGGTACGTCTCAACGTCAACGTGGTGGTGGGTAACGGCGAGAGCATGGAAAGTGGTTCCTACGGTTCCGGCGGTCGGTACGACTTCGGCACCTTGCTCGACCGTGAGGTCTGGAAAGGCCATGTGGGCGAGGCACTTCGCCAGGCGCTCGTCCTGCTCGATGCACGTGCCGCCCCTGCTGGTGAGACTGACGTGGTGCTTGGGCCTGGTTGGCCCGGTATCCTCTTACACGAAGCCATCGGCCACGGGCTCGAAGGAGATTTCAACCGCAAGCGTACAAGCGTTTTCAGCTCCCTCATGGGTGAGCAGATAGCAAACGAAGAGATCACCGTCGTGGATGACGGCACGCTAGAGAACCGACGCGGCTCGCTCACCGTTGACGACGAGGGAACACCCACGCAGTGCACAACTTTGATTGAGAACGGAAAGCTCGTCGGCTACATGCAGGATCGTCAAAACGCGAGACTCATGGGCACGGTATCGACTGGGAATGGCCGAAGACAGTCTTACGCTCACCAGCCGATGCCGAGAATGCGGAACACGATCATGCTGGCCGGCAAGAGCGATCCTGAAGAGATCATCCGCTCAGTAAAACAGGGGATATACGCGAAGAGCTTTGCCGGTGGCCAGGTCGATATCACGAACGGAAAGTTCGTCTTTTCGGCGAGCGAAGCCTATCGGATTGAGGATGGAAGGATCACCGATCCGGTCAAGGGCGCAACTCTCATCGGTTCCGGTTTCGAGGTTCTGAAAAAAGCTGTACTGGTCGGCAATGACCTCAAGCTTGATCCAGGGATTGGCACCTGCGGCAAGGAAGGCCAGCTCGTTCCTGTAGGAGTGGGCCAACCGACTTTGCTTGTAAAAGGGCTGACGGTAGGCGGCACCGACGCCTAAACGTGGTCTTGCGGTTAATGGGCCGATTCGACGAGGATTGGCTCAACCAGCTTGTGCCAGCGCGTTCCCCACGCTTCCAACATTTCTTCGGCGGGCGATTTCCCCCGATCGACGATACCCCAGAGTTCGTCGAGAAATCCGCTTTCATCTGATCCACTGCCGTCGAACTTGCGCCGTCGGGTGAGCCCGCCTTGAGCAATGCGGAGAAGATCTCGGGCGAGATTCAGCACCTTTCGTCCCTGAATCTCAGCCTGAAAACCCAGACGCGGGACGTCCTGGAAGAGGCCGAATCGGTCCTCCGAACTCCATCCCGCCACGAGCGATTCAGCTTCACCGAGAGCGGTTGGATCGTACATGACACCGGTCCACAGGGCGGGAAGCGCACATAGCCGCTGCCATTGCCCTGCATCGGCACTCCGCATCTCCAGGAAGTGCTTAAGGCGGACTTCGGTGAAGATCGTTGTGAGATGATTTTCCCAGTCTGCCAGTGTCGGGTGTTCCCCCGGCAGGGCCTTGAGGTGACCACCCAGAAACTGTCGAAAAGACTGCCCGGAAACGTCGAGGTACTTTCCGTCACGAAGCAGGAAGTACATCGGTACATCGAGGGCATATTGTGCGTAGCGCTCGAAACCCATGCCGTCTTCGAAGATGAATTCAGGCGCGCCACACCGGTCTGGGTCGGTGTCCGACCAGATGTGGTTTCTCCAGCTCAGGAAGCCGGTGTTCTTGCCCTCGCGGAACGGAGAATTTGCGAACATTGCCGCTGCCACAGGCTGCAAAGAGAGGGCTGTACGAAATTTGCGCACCATGTCGCGCTCGTCAGAGAAGTCGAGATTCACTTGCACCGTGCAGGTGTTGGTCATCATTTCGTGCCCCAATGAACCGCGCTTGGGCATGTAGGCACGCATGATCTGGTAGCGTCCCTTCGGCATGAAGGGAACGGAATCGAGATGGGTGATGGGATCGCCACCCACGCCGATGAAACGCACGTTCAGTTCCTCGCCTACGGCCCGGCTCTTGTCCAGATGATCGTTAATTTCTTTGCAGGTTTGGTGCAACGTCTCGACTGGCGCTCCTGAAAGTTCTATCTGTCCCCCTGGCTCAAGGGTGATGTTCTTCTGGCCGCTCCTGAGGCCTACCGGTTTCCCCTCTTCCTTGATGAAATCCCAGTTGCCGCGTTGTGCCAGGGTTTCGAGAATCGCTCGGATGCCCGCTTTGCCCTCGTAGCCGACGCGCACAAGCGGATCTCCCCCGAAGAGGAATTTTTCGTGCTCGGTCCCGATACGCCAGAGATCGGGTGGCTTGCACCCCTCCTCCAGCCAGGCGACGAGATCTCGTGCGTCCGTGATGGCATGATCAGGAACGGAGACTTCGTTCATCGAGATCCTGCCGGGAGAGATGTAAGGATCGAACTATACCGGCGCATCATGTCCAAGCTCGCTGACGCGGCGCGAAAAGTCCAAAACACCACCCAAGTGGAGAAACGCGCATCCCGCAACCGCCGACGCTTCAGGGCTGAGAAGCCTCGTTCCAAGGCTCACCGACACGACCCCCGGCACTCGCAATGCGTTGTGCTCCTTGGGCGCAAAACCATCACGCGGGCCAACGAGCAATGCCGCTCGGTCAGTACCTTCCTTGGCGCACGTCTCGGCGAGCGGTTCGCCATCTCCACGTTCATCGCAGAAGAAGATGCTTCGGCCCGCATCGAGTGTTTTTTCTACCGCATCTATCAGGCGTAAGGGGAGGTCGATCCGGGGAGGTCCCGATCGTCCACTTCGCTTGGCTGCTGTTGTTGCCTCGGCGTGCGCACTGGGTGGGAGATGATTTTCCCCGCGGGCGGTGATGACGGGAACGATTCGTTCGCATCCAAATTCGGTGGCCATCGCAACGACAGTGCATGCGGATCCAGATGGTGCGAACAAGAGCCACGGTCCTCGCAGTTCGTTGTTGTCCCAGCTTGGTGGTTTGTCTGGATTGGCGATAGGGGGTTCCTTTGGTTCGTGTGACCCTTGCGGGGCAGAATGCACTTGCGCAGGCCGGAATCTGGCCTTACCCCTCACGCTCATGACGGATGGATGGAGCGCACGAGTAGCGTTCAGGGATCTCGTCTCGCTTGGGCGCTACGACCGCCCCATCGGCATCTGGCTTCTGATGTGGCCGTGCTGGTGGAGCATAGCGCTTGCCCAGCCGGACGGGCGAAGCTTGCTGATCTTGCTCGTGTTGTTCCTTATTGGTGCAAGTGCCGCCCGAGCTGGCGGATGCGCATGGAACGATCTTGTGGATCGCAAAGTCGACCGCAAGGTGGCCCGAACAAAAGACCGGCCGCTCGCTGCGGGAAGGCTTGGCACACGGACGGCCATCGTTTACATCGTCGTGCACTTCCTCGTTTGTGCTGGAATTCTCTTCTTACTTCCCTTGCCAGCGGTGCTAGTTCTATTTTTGTCTGTTCCGTTTGTAGCTGTCTATCCCTTCGCGAAGCGATTTACGTGGTGGCCACAGATATGGCTCGGCGTTGCTTTCAGCTGGGGAGCATTGGCGGGTTGGGTGGCTGCGGAAGGGGTACCGTTCGCGACGCCTTCCTTGCTTCTATATGCCGCCGGGATCGCCTGGACCGTTGGCTACGATACGCTTTATGCCTATCAGGATCGCAAGGGCGACGTGGCCGTCGGCATTCGCTCTTCGGCCGTCGTACTGGGACATCGTGGAATCCCATTCGTTGCCCTGTGCTACAGCCTCAGTCTGGTTTTGCTCGGTCTTTCGCTTCTCTCAGTTTCAAGTGGATGGGTTGCCTGGATGGGTCTCGCAGGATTTGCGGGCTTTCTAGCGTTTTCTCTCGCAAAAGTTGATCTCGATGATCCGGCATCTTGTCTGCGAGGGTTTCGGGTCGGCCATCCAGCAGCGCTCATGTTCTTTGTCGGCCTCGCCGCTGACTTGTGGTTCGTCAGGTGATTCGCAGAACTCCTGTCGAAAAGATCCATCTGTTGAATGGAGGGACGGAACGATATGCAGTCGAGCGGCGGCATTGAGGAACTGAGTCCGTGACGACGTATGGCCGAATAGAAACGGGTGCGGATCATTTCCGCATACGGACCGGTGCCGCGACGACGGATTCCGAACTCGGAACGGTAAAGGGCACCATCACGGGTATCTCGGACGAGTGCGAGGATGCGCCGAGCGGAATCGGGCACGTGTGCATGCAGCCATTCCTGGAAGAGTTCTGCCACTTCGCCAGGAAGTCGGAGCAGGACGTAAGCGGCGGAGAGCGCTTTCGCCTCGGTAGCAGCCTCCACGATTCTCTCGATCTCGCAGTCGGTAAGGCCAGGGATGATCGGAGCGACCATTACCGAGACAGGCACGCCTGCTTCCCGGAGTGTGGCTACCGTTTCAAGTCGCTTGAGAGGGGTCGAAGCGCGAGGCTCCATGCGGTTTGCGAGCCGGTGATCGAGGGTGGTTACCGAGACGGTCACGGAGGCCAGATTGCGGTGTGCCATGTTGGAGAGGATGTCGAGATCCCGCAGGACAAGCGAGGACTTGGTGACGATGCTCACCGGGTGGCAATGTGCGGAAAGACGTTCCAGGATGCTCCGTGTGACGCGGCGTTCCTTTTCCACGGGCTGGTAGGGATCCGTGACGGCACCGAGGGCGATCGGCGCGCAGCGGTAGCCCGGCCGTGCAAATTCCTCACCCAGGCGCTCGGCGATGTTGTCCTTGGAAAATATCTTCGTCTCGAAATCCTGCCCTGGAGAAAGCCCGAGGTAGGCATGGGTCGGTCGTGCGAAGCAATAGATGCATCCGTGCTCGCATCCCCGGTAGGGGTTGAGGGAGCGGTCAAAGGGAATATCTGGCGACTGGTTCCGGGCGAGCGCAGTGCGGGTTGCATCCGGTTTTACGATTGTGGGAACCTTCGGTTTTTCTTCGATTTTAGCCAGGTCCTCGTAGATGGGCTTGTATGTGAAACGCTCGAACCTCCCGCTTCGATTGCTGAGAGCTCCGCGACCTTTGACGGCACAGGGTGCGGGATCAAGCCGTGTAGAGGAATGGGCGGCACATTTTTTCGTTTTGTTCATGCAAAAGGTATGAGATGAAAAATAGAATTTGTCAAGAACATTGAGAGATATTCCGATATCTGAACACATTCCGGAGCGGGTTCGACTTCCCGAGGTTTCAGCTGTCGTTCCGGTCCTTGATTCCGCCGCCCCGCTTGCCCGGTTGCTCACTGAAATCTCGCCTTGGGTGAGCGGGGTAATTGTAGTGGACGGCGGCTCTTCGGACGGATCCGGGAATGTGGCTCGTGCCGCCTCAGCGCGCGTTGTCGATTCCCCTCCCGGAAGAGGGAACCAACTCGCTGTTGGCTGTGAAGCCGCAAGTGGTGAGTGGCTTCTCGTTTTGCACGCAGACTCGATGCCCTGCCCTGGTTGGTCAACCGAAGTTGCGGACTTCATCGCGAATCCTGCGAATCGTTTTCGCGCTGGAGCTTTCCGTCTCCGGTACGACGAGAACTCTCCCGGGGCGAGACGGACGGCGGCGCTCGCCAACCTGCGCTCCCGTTTTCTCGGCCTTCCCTATGGCGACCAGGGACTTCTTCTTTCCCGTGAATTCTATCGTGCGGTCGGCGGGTTCCGTCCCCTTCCCCTCATGGAGGATGTGGACCTTGTGCGCCGCATCGGGCGAAGGCGAATTCAGCTGCTTGCGCATTCAATCATTACTTCGGCGGCCCGCTATCGCCGGGACGGCTGGTGGTGCAGGGCTTTTCGCAATCTTCTTTGTCTCGGGTTGTGGTTTGTAGGCGTCCGGCCTGAACGCATCGCCCGATTGTACGTGGGAGGCGGGAACAAGTGAGCCGCCCGGTCTTACTCGTCTTCGCCCGTCGTCCGGCTTGGGGGGCGGTCAAAACGAGACTTGCCGCCGAGGTGGGCCGTTCAGAGGCACTCCGCTTTCATCGCACGCAGCTCCGTGCATTGCTTCGCCGTCTCGGGCGGGATTCTCGCTGGCAGGTGGTGCTTGCCGTCACCCCCGATCATGCCGCGCATTCCATGCGTAACCATTCGGACGTGAGTGTCCGTCCTCAGGGCCGGGGTGATCTCGGTGTTCGCATGGCCCGCGCGGCAGGTACGTATCAGGTGCCTGTGATAATCGTCGGTAGCGACATTCCCGGTATCCGGCCTGCGCACGTGGCGAAGGCATTCCATGTGCTCGGACGCGACGACGTTGTTTTCGGTCCATCTTCCGACGGTGGCTATTGGCTTGTCGGTTTTGCCAACCGTCGCCCGCTCGTCCGGCCGCTTGCGGGGGTGCGCTGGTCCGGGCCGCATGCGCTTTCCGATTCGTGTGCCACCATTGGTTCCCGCCGTCGGATAGGACTTGTCGATTCTCTGGATGATGTTGACGATGCCAATGCATGGCGACGGTTTCGCCGAGCCGATGCCGGTTGACTTCAGCCACGACACCATGGAAATCCACCTGCTCGATCCGTCCCACGACCCGCGCGACTTCCCCTGGCTACTGTCCAGGGCCTATGGACCTATCCTCGACGAGCCCCTCCGCCAGACGCTTCTCCTCGTCCTCCGGGACGCGAAGCGTCGCGAGGGCATTCCGTATTCTGAACCAGTCATAATCAATGAGGACGGAACGGAGACCCCCATGGTCTCCGGACGCGACTACCTACGGTGATCACGATCCACGAGGTGGATCCAGAGTAGTCGCGGATCCGTCTCCGGGCCGGCAATGGCGCGGGAACTGCCTCACGCAGCACTGCAAGCAGCGGGGCCCTCGTTCCGCATGCAGGATCGACAATCCTCAACCCCTCGAGACCCCGGACCGGCGGCCGCGGTTGTCGCCCTGGCCGCCCCGGTCTCATTATTTCCCCTTGGTGATGGTCCCACCTCAGTCGCGATGCCGACGCTCGACAGCCCCGTCGGCCGGGAAAAATTCCCCGGCGAATCCATATCCGCAATATCCGCAATCTGGGTGATTTTCCGATCCGAAAACGACCTCTGAAACGCCCGTAAAAATCCGTTTTCGGAGCCGTTCATGGTCTCTGAAGCGAGAATATCCAGTTATTTTTTTCCATCCGAATTTGGATGGGCGACACCCGTAAAACCCTTGTTTTTATGAGATGCAGTTCGATCCTTCCCGATATCCAACCAGCAAAGGACATGGCTGCGCCCAGGCGTGTCTATAATCGCCCCGCATCGAAACGCCGTTGTGGAGGAAGGCATGGGCACAGTTGCCGAGGCAGTCCGAGATTCCCCGATCTTGCTCAGGGAGGATCGCGATGGAATTGCAGTACTCACCCTCAACCGTCCGGAGGCTAGGAATGCACTCTCTCTATCCCTGATGGAGAGTCTGCAGGCGGAATTTGATGCGACGGCTGCTGATAAATCAACGCGAATCGTCGTGATTGGCGGGAACGGCCCCGCGTTTTCAGCGGGACACGATCTCCGTGAAATCCGTTCGAATCCCGATCGCGAGACTTACGAAGCTCTCTTCCGCAAATGCAGCAAGCTGATGGTGTCGATCGTCCGGCACCCGAAACCGGTGATTGCCATGGTAGGCGGTATCGCGACGGCTGCCGGATGCCAGCTCGTCGCTACGTGCGACTTGGCTGTTGCAGCCCAAAGCGCCCGTTTCGCAACGCCCGGTATCAATATTGGTCTCTTTTGTTCGACGCCGATGGTCGCGCTCTCCCGCGCGGTTGGTCGTAAGGCGTCCATGGAAATGCTTCTTACCGGCGACATGGCTGATGCTGAAACTGCCAAGATGCGTGGTCTCGTGAACCGGGTCGTTCCCGACGAGGATCTCAGGGGCGAAACGATGGCGTTGGCACGCCAAATCGCGGAAAAATCCCCACTCACGCTCGAGATCGGCAAGGAGGCGTTCTATCGCCAAGCTGAACTCCCGCTCGACGATGCTTACGCCTATGCGAGCGAGGTGATGACCAGAAACATGATGGCTCGTGATGCCGAAGAAGGAATCGATGCGTTCCTTGAGCGTCGCTCCCCGGTCTGGACGGGGACTTAGGTGGAGCCCATCGCATACGAGGCTTCCTACCTGCGTGGAATTCTCGAACGGACTCGTGTGGTTGCGATGGTGGGGGCTTCGACTGCCTGGAATCGGCCGAGTCATTTTGTTTACAAATATCTGCGTGAGAAGGGCTACCGGGTGATTCCAGTGAACGCTCGTGCCGCAGGCCAAAGCCTTCTCGGTGAGAAGATTCAAGCGACACTTTCCGACATCACGGAACCGGTGGACATGGTCGATATTTTTCGCCCGTCCGTCGAAGCAGGTGCCGTAGTGGACGAGGCGATCGTCATTGGTGCGAAGACGGTGTGGATGCAGCTGGGTATCCGCAACGACGAGGCGGCCACCCGCGCCGCGGCCGCCGGCCTCGACGTGGTGATGAACCGGTGTCCGAAGATCGAGTACGGACGTCTCTACGGTGAACTCGGGTGGGGCGGGATTAACTCAGGTCTGTTCTCCAACAAAAGACGACCGCTCCGCACCCGAACACCCATTGCATGACCACCCATTGCATGACCGATTCAAAGTCACCTGAGTTTGGGTTTGAGACGCGTGCGGTACATGCTGGTGCCGCCCCGGACCCGGCCACCGGAGCGCGAACGACTCCGGTCTACCACTCGGTCGGTTACGTGTTCGACGATGCCGAACACGCTGCCGCGCTTTTCAATCTTCAGACCTTCGGATTTATTTATGGGCGTTTGACCAACCCAACGGTGTCCGTCCTTGAAGAGCGGGTTGCCAACCTTGAGAACGGGCGTGGGGCGGTAGCTTGCGCCTCGGGACATGCCGCCCAGCAGTTGGCCCTCCATCCGCTAATGGAGAGCGGGGATGAGTTCGTCGCGAGTCGGTTCCTGTACGGCGGGTCGGTTACGCAATTCACACACACGTTCAGTCGCTTCGGATGGAAGTGCGTTTTCGTCGATCCTGCTGATTTAGATTCGGTTCGTGCAGCCATTAATGAACGAACGAAATGCATCTTCGTCGAAAGTCTCGCCAATCCTGGCGGGATCATCGTGGACGTGGAGGCGTTTGCCCAAATCGCCCGCGAGGAGGGAATTCCTCTGATCGTTGACAACACGATGGCCACTCCTTGGCTGCACCGGCCGATCGATTTCGGTGCGGATATCGTTGTACACTCGTTGACCAAGTTCATGGGCGGGCACGGCAATGCACTGGGCGGTGCCGTCGTAGAGTCGGGCCGTTTCGACTGGGGTGCATCGGGCAAATTTCCCGCCATGACCGAACCCTCTCCTTCGTACCACGGGCTGCGGTTTGCGGAGACATTTGGCGATTTCGCCTACACGATGAAGGTCCGTGCCGAATCGCTTCGTGACCTTGGGCCTGCGCTCTCCCCGCAGAACGCTTTTCAGATTCTCACCGGCATTGAGACGCTTCCCGTGCGTATGGAACGCCACGTCGCCAATGCGCTCGCCGTCGCGGAATTTCTTGAAGGACATCCGAAAGTGTCATGGGTTTCGTACGCAGCTCTTGCCTCGAGTCCGTACTCGGAACTGGCAAAAAAATACATGCCGAAAGGGCCAGGGGCGGTCTTCACATTTGGCGTGAAAGGCGGTCATGCGGCGGGGGTGAAGGTCGTCGAGACGGTACAAGTTTTCTCGCACCTAGCCAATATCGGTGATACTCGGAGTCTGATCATCCATCCGGCGTCAACCACGCATAATCAGCTGACCGATGAACAAAAGATTGCCGCCGGTGCAGGGCCGGACGTGATTCGTCTATCGGTGGGGATCGAGACGGCGGCCGACCTTGTTGCGGATCTGGATCAAGCCTTGGCGCAAGTTTAGAATTCTAGTTTTCGATATCCTCCCAAACAGGACCGCGGGGACCGTTGTCCATCAGTTCTTGGGCCACTTCAGGTGCGAGGTCCGCCCAGAAGACAAAGCACCCTTCAAGCCCTGCGAGGAAGTACCACGTATCGAATGTGTAGAGTGGAAACACAGTGATCTGGTCGGCGACCAGTGCTTCTCCGCCTTTCCGCCTCAGGTTGTAGCCCGCGACAAACGAACGCATCACTTCGCCTTCGAGCATGTAGGGCTCGTACCGGGGCCACTGTTCGCGTGCGCGCACGATCACCTGTCCGTAAGGCTCCTCACAGGATGTTTTGTTTTCGAAAATTGTTCCGCTGGAATGGGCCGGACACGAAAGGGCGAGTGCGCAGGTGAGCGTCGAGAGAAAACTTGAAGCCTGGGCACGAGGCTTTCTTTCGTTGCATCGTTCTTGAAAGGGTATCGAGGCTTGATGGTAGGAAAATTTTATTGAAAAATGGAAGCTAATTCCCGAAAAATCACCAACCAATATCTGAATAAACGGATTTTCGTTCGAAAGCATTACGAGAAACTGGAGTCGTTTTCTTCGGATGGCAAAGGAATTCCCAGGTCAGTGAACCTGCTTTTCATGGCGGCCGGGAGAGGTGCATTGATTCGCACAGTAAGTCCGTCGAGGCCGGGTAGGGCGAGATCACGGGCGTGAAGCTGCAAAGGAGTATTGGCATCTTTTCGCAAACCGTAGCGGGAGTCGCCGAGGATGGGGCAACCAATAGCGGCGGCGTGGGCACGGATCTGGTGCATGCGCCCGGTGCCGGGATGGAACTCAACCCACGAAGCACCCTTGCCGGATTTTCGAGTGCGGTAGGAGGTGTTCGCACTCTGCCCCTTGCGGACGGCTCTGGCGCGGCGATCGCCCCCTGCTCCTGTCTTGACGAGAGGGAAGTCGATTGCGCCGGTGGCGGGGTTGGGTCGGCCGCGCACGAGAGCCCAGTAGGTTTTGTCCACCGTATTGTCCCGGAAAGCTTTGGCGCAGTGACGGGCGGCGGCGAGCGAGCGGGCGAGCAGAAGAACGCCGGTGGTGTCCTTGTCGAGGCGGTGCACTAGTCGCGGCCGCTCGGGGGCCCCAAAGCGAAGGCCGTTCAGCATCATGTCTAGGTGACGACGAATGCCGGTGCCGCCCTGGACGGCGAGACCGGCGGGTTTGTCTATGGCGAGAAGTTCTTCATCTCGATAGAGAACGCGGGAGGTGAGCATTGCCGCATCCTCGATGGAGACGGATTCGGTACGGGGCCTTTTCTCCTGGAGGCCGACAGGAGGGATACGAACCTTCTGGCCCAGGCAAAGGCGTGTGCTGGCGGGAGATCGATGACCGTCGATGCGCACCTGGCCGGTCCGAATGAGACGCTGTAGAACCGCGAAGTTCACGCCGGGGTATCGGGCCTTGAGCCAGCGATCGAGACGAACGCCCTCTCCGGAGGCGTCGACATCGACGAGAGAAACTCCAGGAGAATTCAAGTGAAAAAACTCCGGACACTCAGGGAGCCGACGTAGAAGCCACCGATGCAGAGAAAAACTGATAGGGCGATGTAGAGGGCAGCGAGAGCAGGATTACCACGCTCGAAGAGGAGTGCGGTCTCAAGGGCGAAGGCGGAAAAGGTAGTGAAGGCACCGAGGAAGCCAGTGACGACAAGGGCGCGGATTTCCTTTGACACCTCGAATACGAGAGAGGAACCCTCGGCGAAGGCACCAATGGCGGTGCAGCCTAGAACGTTGACGGCGAGGATGCCGACGGGAAAGGCAGAGCCTGCAAACCCCTGCAAACCCGCGCTGACGGCGTGTCGAAGAAGTGCACCGCCTGCGCCGCCGACGGTGATGGCAATGAGCATGTTCATGCGGTGAAGTGTGGCGAGTTTGGCAGGAATTGCGAGACGGAGGGGAATAGAGAATCGTGTCGGGGTATTGCCAGGATGAATGATTTAATATACTTCTTATGTTCATTCTTTATTCTATTTCTTCCGCTTGGAAAAAACATATGCACGAAACTCCCGAAGGGCAAGTTATTTTGTCGACACCCTGTTTGGGAAACGCGTAATCGCCCAGCCATCCGTCACTCCAGCGGGTCCGGCTCGCATTCCGCCGCCACGCGAGAACCTTCGGTGTTCTTCTGGACACTTCACTCGTGTTTTTGAGACATCAAGTGGTTCCGTGTGGACCGCAATCCTCTTTGGGCACCCTGAAGCGCACTTGGGAAGATGCTGGTCCTACTTCGCGCCCGGATCGGTATTTGCCTATGAGGTCCGGGATTTCCGTGAACGGGGGCGCGAGATCTGCCGTCTTGCAGTCTTCCGCTCCACCTTGCCCGGGCGTGTTTGCGCGCGTTTCCCTGGTATCGAGCCTGGTGCTGAAATTCTTTTCCTCATTGTTGGCAAGGGCCGTACGCAACGGGCTCTTCGTGAATTCGATCGGGTTCGTGGCCTGGGGATCGATCCGGCTGACGCATCTCCTGCTTGGATACGCATGTTGGGTGTGCTGCTTGAAGCCAATCTCCAACCCCGGCACTACACCGAGGCTCAGCACCTTGCCCATGTTGCCCTTCGAAAAATCGAGCCGTGAGACGCTTTGCCATCCTCGCTGTGGTTGCGTTCGCGTTCGGAGGCCTTGCGTCAAAGAATCTCACGGGAGAGAGGCCGCTTGTCGTCTACAACGGATCCGAGAGTGCTCCTGTCGGCTTCTACCGGAGATCCTCACCCCTGCCCCAGAAAGAGGACTTCGCGCTCGTCCGATCTTCCAGCCCGTTTGCCCGCACTGTCTCCGATAGGAGTTATCTCCCGTCGGGAACCCCGCTCGTCAAACGTGTTGCCGCCGTCGCCGGGGACACGGTCTGTCGGCACGGCACAACGGTTTTCGTTAACGGCACCTCCGTGGCGACTGCGCTCGTGCACGATCACATCGGCAGGAAGCTTCCCTCGTGGGAAGGATGTACCCGGCTCCGTCTTGGCCGGGTTTTTCTTCTTCAGGACCACCCACGTTCCTTCGACGGACGCTATCTCGGCCCGGCGTCCCAGGAGGACCTTGCCGGGCGTTTGGTACGTCTCGCTCTTCCGCAGCTCCTCCTGGTCTTGGGTGGGACTGGGAGATGAAGAGCTTGAGCAGATCACCTCGACTGCGTCCCGAAGGCCACGCTCCCAGACCCTTTCTGAGCTTGGTCAAGGCTCGGACTGTGCTGGCATCTCCTTCCCGATCATCCCTCATTGCCAGAAAACGCTTTCATGCACCCGAACGACGCCGCGTGATCGTTCGGGCCCGCCAGCTCGGGACCCATGGTGCCAGGCAAACCGCCCGGCACCTTGGCTACCTACGCAGAGACGGGGTATTGCCTGATGGCTCTCCCGGCGTGCTCTACGGCACGGACGGTGCTGATGCCGATGCGGAGGAATTCCGAGACCGTGCCCGGAACGATCCGGGACAGGTCAGAATCATGTTCTCGCCCGAGGATGTCTCCGAACTCGTTGACCTGCGTTACTTCACCCGCTCTGTCATGGGCGACCTCGCAGGCCACCTTGAACGCCCCCTCGATTGGGTGGCGGCGGATCATTTCAACACCGGCCGCCCTCACACGCACGTCGTTCTTCGGGGCGCGGACGTGGAAGACCGTCCCTTTTTTCTCGATCGCCCAACCCTCATGCACGGTTTGCGCGAGCGTGCTTGTGACATTCTCACCCGGCACCTCGGCCCAGACGTTGACCGGTCTTTGCGCGAACGTCTCCGCGAGGAAGCAGATCAGCAACGGGTGACCGGCCTCGATTTGGGTATCCGCGAGAAAATTCGAGACGGGCTGTTTGATGCTCGCGCCAACCCGGACTCGCCGGAGAAACGTCTCCAGCGCTCTCGCAGGATCGACAGGTTGCGGACGCTTTCTCGTATGGGGCTTGCTCGCGAGGAAGAGCCTCTCCGGTGGAGGGTGGCACCTGCATTTCTGCCGACGCTCCGCGGCATGGCGGAACGGGAGCGGAGTTTTCGAATCATTGATCGCGCCCTGCGCGAAGTGGGTATTGATCGCTCTCTCGCGGACCGATGTGTGTTTGCCGCTCGCGAAGGTGCGGCCCGTTCCACGGGTGCTCTGGTCGACTGGGGAATGCGCGATGGGGTGCGGGACACTCCGTACGTTGTTGTGGACGGGATTGACGGACGGGTGCGTTACGCTGATGTACGTGAGTTTCCGCGCTCGCCCGTGCGCGGCGCGATCGTGACGCTTGCGCTCGTATCACCCGGTCTTCGCGAGATCGATTCTCGCACAGCTCGTACCGCGCGGGTAAGCCTGCTCGATGCTGCTTCGCTCCAAGAGCAAATCCGGGCGGGAAGATCGACATGGCTCGACAACTGGCCCCACACTGGTACGCGCGACGCCATTCGCGCTCGGGGTTTTGGAAAGGACGTGTTGCAGGCCACCGAAGCAAGAAGATCCTGGCAGCTTGAACGAGGTGGACCTGATCGAGAGCTTGCGGGCTAGGGGTACCTTTTGTCACGCCTCGTGTCCGTTGCGAGGACCGTGCGGAATTGACCACTGACGGGTCGGCGGTAAGGATTCAATGTGGCTCCATGACGTATTTGAAAAACAAGATGACCAGTCCCGCCTCGGACTCAGGGTTCTGATGACTGATTCCACTCCGTTACTTTCGCATTCGATAGTGGAAGCCTTTCACGCCATCGCGGGTGATCACGGGTTCGTCGCCGAGCCTGCGGACATGGAGCCTTACCTTGTCGATGAACGCGGTACGTTCCGCGGTATTTCGCCTCTCCTGCTTAAGCCGTCCTCCACCGAAGAGGTCGCCGGCATCGTGCGTTTGTGTGCGAAGGAAGGGATCGGAATCGTTCCTCAGGGAGGACGTACGGGACTTTGTGGGGGGGCAGTGCCGGATCAGTCCGGCACCGAAATCATGCTGAGTCTTGAACGCATGAATCGGATTCGCGAACTCGATGCACAGGGCTTCACGGTGACCTGCGAGGCTGGCTGTGTTCTTCGCAACTTGCAGGAGGCGGCGGAAGCTGTCGATCGTCTTTTTCCGCTTTCCCTCGCCGCCGAGGGGAGTTGCATGATCGGCGGCAATCTCTCGACCAATGCTGGCGGGGTCAACGTGCTTCGCTACGGCATGGCCCGAAACCTCACCCTCGGCCTTGAGGTGGTGCTCCCTGACGGAAGCGCTTGGGACGGGCTTACCTCGCTTCGCAAGGACAACCGTGGCTACGACCTGAAACAGCTTTTCATCGGTGCCGAGGGCACGCTTGGGATCATCACCGCGGCGACACTTGCCCTTCACCCACGGCCTCGCGACGTCGAAACGCTATTCCTTGCGGTTCCGTCTCCCGCTGCTTCGGTGGAACTCCTGTCGCTGGCCCGGGAGAACGCCGCTGACATGATTGTGGCGTTCGAGCTCAACGACCGGAAAGCCATCGACATGGTGCTTCGGCACATGCCCAACACCCGCGATGTCTTGGCTGAACGCCACAACTGGTACGTGCTGCTCGAGATGAACTCGAGCATCGAAGGCCAAGCGTATGTGGCCGGCGAGAGGATCCTCGAAAAGGCTATGGAAGGGGGGCTGTGCCTGGATGGGGTGCGGGCCAGCAGTCTTGCACAGCGGGCTGGGATCTGGGCATTGCGGGAAAACGTGAATGAAGCCCAGAAGCGAGAGGGCCGAAGCTTAAAACACGATATCGCCGTTCCGATCGCTTGTGTTCCTGACTTTATTGAAGAAGCAACCGAGACGATCGGGAAAATTTCCAAGGGGGCTCGCGTGCTCGCTTTCGGGCATGTCGGCGATGGCAATGTTCATTTCAACGTTTTTCCGCCCGAGAGTGAGGATGAGGGTGCGTTTCTCGCAGCTGCGCCTTCCATTGAGAGCGCCGTTTTCGAGATCTCGTCACGGATGCGGGGAAGTTTCAGCGCCGAACACGGGATTGGCGTTCTGAAGCGAGCTGCCCTCGAACGCTACGCCGCCGCCGGATCGCTTCAGATGATGCGAACGCTCAAGCAGGCCATTGATCCCAAGGGGATCATGAATCCAGGCAAGGTTGTCTGGGGAATTAGCCCTTGATCAGGGCGCGGAAAGCTTTCTCATCCAGTGTCTCGACTTTCAAATCTTCGGCCTTTTTTCGTTTGCCTCCGCCACCCTCGCCTGTGACGAGGTAGTCGGTTCGGGTTGAAAGCGCAGAAGATACACGCCCTCCCAGCGCTTCTACTCGGGACTTGGCTTCATTTCGGGTTATCGTTTCGAGAGTTCCGGTGAACACGAATGTCTTGCCCGAAAGTTGTGAATCCGTGATCGCAGGAGGCGCGGCATCCTCAACCATAATTCTTTCCAGGAGGTTTTTGATCATTTTGCGCGAAGCTGGGTCGGTAAAGAACTCAATCAGGGAATAGGCCTGCGCCTTGCCTACCCCGTCGATCGAAAGAAGTTCGACGAAGGCTTCGCTTTCTTCGTCCATCAATCCATCTTTGTTTCTTGCTCCATCTGCGAGTTCGAGCAGGCGCTGAACGCTACCCGTAGCGCGCGCTATCTGGATCGCATTTGCCTGACCGACGTGGCGGATACCTAGTGAATAGAGAAAATTTCCAAACGGAATTTTCCGCCGCGCTTCCACGGCCTCCTTGAAGTTGCGGATCGAAAGCTCGCCCCACCCTCTTCGTTCCGCAAAGGCTGCAGTCTTTTTTTCATCCGCTGCTAGCGCAAAGAGATCGGAGGGATCTCGCAGTCCGTGAAGATCCCAGAATTCACGGAGTTGATTTTCAGCGACACCGTCGATGTCGAAGGCACCGCGTCCCACAAAATGCACCAATTGCGCGAATTTCTGCGCCTCACAATCACGGCCGCCCGGACAACGGGTGATGACTTCTCCTTCTCCCTGTTCCGCTTTACGGCCACACGATGGGCATTTATCGGGAAAATCGAAGGGCTTAGCCCCTTGGGGGCGGCGTTCGAGATCCACCTCGACGATCTGCGGGATCACGTCCCCGGCACGCTGTACGGTGATGGTGTCGCCCTTGCGGACATCGAGTCGTTGGACCTCGTCTTTGTTGTGGAGCGTTGCCCGCTGGACGACGACACCTCCGACGGTGACGGGTTTGAGGTTGGCGACCGGGGTCAATGCCCCGGTGCGCCCGACCTGAATTTCGATCGAACGCAGTTCGGTTTTCGCTTTTTCCGCTGGGAACTTGCTGGCTAGGGAATGTCGCGGCGCGCGTGTCGCGGCCCCGAGACGGTCCTGGAGATCGAGGCGGTCGACCTTGAAGACGATCCCGTCCACGTCAAAACCGAGGTGTGGGCGCTCGGTGTAGAGTTCCTCTTGGTACGCGCACATTTCCTCGAACGTGCTGCACTGCCTGCTTCTGGGTGTCGGTTTGAACCCGAACTCCGCCAGCTTCTTCCGGACCTCTCCCACCGTTATCCCTAAGGGTTCGGAAGATTCTCCCCAGCTGTGAACGAAAAAACCGAGCTCCCGTTTTGCGGTTACTGCTGGATCCATTTGTCGGATGGATCCAGCGGCGACGTTCCTTGGATTGGCGAAGATTTTTTTGCCTTGTGCGTGCAGTTCTCCGTTCACGCGCTCGAACGCATCGATCGACAGGTACACCTCGCCGCGTACCTCGAGAAAAGAAGGAGCGGCCGGGGGCAGGCTTTCGGGGATTGTCTCGATGGTCTGGAGGTTGAGCTTCACGTCCTCTCCTTCCTTTCCATCGCCGCGTGTCGCCCCGACGGCAAGCTTTCCATTCTCATAGGTAAGGGAAGCGGAGAGACCATCGATCTTCGGTTCGGCGAACACGTCCAGGGGCTCATCCTTGGAGAACCCCAGGAAGCGGCGGACCCGTTCGAGAAAGACTGCCACCTCGTTCTCGCCGAACGCGTTATCGAGAGAAAGCATCGGGCTTCTGTGTCGGACCTTGCGGAATCCCTTCGCCGGCAAGGCACCCACGCGGAGGCTCGGACTGTCGTTGCGAAGTAAGTCTGGAAAACGGACCTCGATTTCCTCGTTTCGCTTCCTGAGTTTGTCATAGGCCGCGTCGGACACTTTCGGTGCGTCCTGAAGGTGGTAGGCCCGGTCGTGACGGAGGATTGTGGCGGCGAGCCGGGCCAGTTCTGCACGTGCTTCATCTCGATCGAGTTCAGCGACGGACTTCTTTCTCTTCGGCTTTGTCATCCCTCCCCTCCAGTGAGCAGTTGTTTTGCCGCTTTGCGCGCTTCGATAGTCACGTTCGTTGCCGAGAGCATCCGGGCGATCTCCTCGATCCGGTCGTCATTCTCGAGTTCACTTATCTCCGCCCGGTTCCCCTTGCGCAGCACCCGCCATTGGTGTCCTCCGCGAGCCGCCACTTGTGGCTGGTGCGTTACTGCGAGCACCTGATGGTGGCGGGCAAGCCGTGCGAGCCGTTGTCCTACCGCG
Source organism: Alphaproteobacteria bacterium (assembly GCA_965206145.1). Taxonomy (GTDB): domain Bacteria; phylum Pseudomonadota; class Alphaproteobacteria; order TMED109; family TMED109; genus CBDBIK01. The sequence continues at coordinate 403,622 of CBDBIK010000005.1, read as the reverse complement.
TCGGCGACAGCTCCTCCGACACCTGCGTCGATTTCATCGAAGACGAGGGTTGCGGGCTCTGTCACGCGGGCGAGCGAAACGTGTACCGCGAGCAGGAAACGCGACAATTCCCCGCCTGAAGCGATCCGGTTGAGAGGGCCGGGCGGGTTTCCTTCGACGGTCGAGACCCGGAAGCGGACATTCTCCCCTCCAGACGTACCCCAACTTTCCTTTGGAAGGTTCTCCAACGTAGTCACGAATTGTGCGCCCTGAAGCCGGAGTGCCTCCAGTTCATCGGCGATTCGTCCGTCGAGGAACTCTCCTGCCTTTTTTCGGGAAACGCTGAGAGATTTCGTCTCTTTTTCAAAATCCTCGCGTGCATTTGCCGACGCTTGTACGAGCTTCTCGATCTTTTCATCGCCTTCGCCAAAGGTGCTGACTTCTTCCTGGAGCCCCTCGTAAATTTTAGGAAGGGCATCGACAGTCGTTTCGTGCCTGCGCGCAAGCCTCCTGAGTGCGAACAGTCGTTCTTCAATTTTTTCCGTCTCGGCAGGATCGAAATTGAGGTCGTTCCGCACACGGTTCAGTACCCCATTCGCCTCATCCAGTTCGAGGAGCGCACGCCCAAGAGCGTCTTGGAGTTCGTCGATCGTCTCTTCCATTCCGGAAAGCTTTTCAAGTGCAGTCGCTGCGCGGACGATCCTGTCGCGGGGAGATGAAGCCCCGTCGGCATTCTCGCCGAGGGCTGCTTCGACTTCGTTCAAGGCGGCTGCAACGTCGCCTGCTTTCATCATGAGTGTCCGGCGGGAAGCGAGAGATTTTTCTTCTCCCTCCTGCGGCGAGAATTCATCGAGTTCGGTGAGCATCGCCCTTTTTTTCTCCTCGTCCATCTGGTTCCGGATTCTTCGACCGGCTTCCTCCCGGTGTTCACGGTCTTTTTCCTGCCAGGTCCGATAGAGGCTCCCGACCTTGCGGACCTGTTTGGAAAGGCTCCCGAATCCGTCGAGGAATTTCCCGTGACAGGAAGGGTCGAGAAGGCCGCGACGGTCGTGCTGGCCATGGATTTGGATCAAGAGATCGCCGAGGTCGTCGAGGAAGCCGACCGTTACAGGCTGATCATTGACGAAAGCTTGGCCGCGCCCTTCGCGCGGAAGGACGCGCCTCAGAATGAGGCTGCCCGAGGTATTGATCCCGGCTTGGGAAGCAAACTGCGTCGCGGGATGGGTTGCACCCACCTCGAATACGGCAGTCGCCGAGCCTTCGTCCGCACCGGAGCGCAAAAGGGCGGAATCGGCCCGTCTTCCGGTTGCAAGCGCAAGCGAATCGAGCAGTACCGATTTGCCTGCACCAGTCTCGCCTGTGAGAACGCAGAAGCCGTTTTTGAAGGAGAAGTCGACCTTTTCGATCAGGACGACGTTCCGGACCGAGAGACTCGCGAGCACCCGTGCCCTGCCGCTTAGAAAAGCCCTAGAAATCCCGAAGGTTCGCGGAGTTCAGGTCCGCGCCCTTCGAGAAGGTCGTAGGCGTAGGCGTACCAGTTCGTTTTAGGGTAGTTGTAACTAAGCACTGCTCCCATCGCGCGCGCTTCCTCCTCGATGCCGAGGGCGAGATTGGTCTCGACAAGACGCGCCAGTGCTTCGGGTACATGGCTGGTCCGGGGATAGAGGCGAACGACATTGCCGAAGCGGATGAGTGCTGCTGTGTACTGGCGGAGCGACTGGTAGGTCCGTCCCACGGTCATCTCCTTACCTGCCAGGTGATCGATCACGAGGTCCAGCTTCAGCGCAGCATCGCGTGCGTAGCGGGTGTCCGGGTAGCGGGAGATCACTCCTTCCAGGGCCATCCGCGCCCGTTGCGTCACTGATTGGTCGCGCCTCACATCCGGAATTTGTTCGTAGTGGCAAAGTGCGATCAGGTGGCGCACGTAGGCGATGTCTTTGTTGCCGGGATGGAGTTCGACGAAGCGGCCGGCAGCCTGGATTGCCTGTTCGTAGTTGTTTTGCAGGTAATGGACGTACGCCACCATCACCTGTGAGCGGGTCGCCCACGAGGAATAGGGGTGGCGACGGTCCAGGTTCTCGAATTCTTGCAAGGCCGTGTTGTAGTTACCGGCAAGCAGGGCGCTGAGGCCGGAGTTGTAGATCGTCTCGACCGACCGTTCCTCAGGCGCAGGCCTGCTCTCGTCTCCGGCGCAGCCGATGACGGACAGCGCAGCGCCGAGAAGGATAATTCGAAGCAGACGAGCAAGCGGATCAAACGTTTGCATAGCCTCGGCTTATAGCATGGAAATGGCGTTGGCAGCGATGTGTGATTGCTGGTTGAACCTCGAAGTTTTTAGGGGAGACTACGTTCTGTTCTCAACCCGGAACCACCGTGATGTCCGCAGACCTGCTTGCCTTCGCCCACGAGCTCGCCGACCTGGCGGGTGAAACCATTCGACCCCGTTTCAGGGACGGCGGAGAAGTGCAGGTCAAGGATGCTGAAAGCGGCCGCCTCCAAGTCGTGACCGATGCCGACCGGATTGCTGAGGAGCGGATCCGCGAGGCGATTTGCCGGCGTTTTCCGGACCACGGCGTGATTGGAGAGGAACACGGAGAGGAGCGGGCGGACGCCGAACACGTCTGGGTGATCGACCCGATCGACGGAACTAAGGCGTTCGTTGCCGGGCTTCCGGCATTCGGCACGCTGGTCGGCCTGCTGGAGAACGGGACTCCCCTGCTGGGATTGATTGACCAGCCGGTGACGGGGGAACGGATTTGGGGAAGTCCTGGGGGTGCGTTTCTGAGCGGGGAACCGGTGCGCACCAGACCTTGCGCGGCGCTTGCAAAGGCAGTCGTTGCGAGCACCGAGCCCGGCATGATTCGGCACCCTAAGTCCAGGGCTGCGTTCAATGCGCTCGCACAGGAGAGTCTTTTTGTTCGCTACGGAACCGATTGCTGGGGGTACGCGATGCTTGCAGCCGGCCATGTCGACATCGTTATTGAGGCCGACATCAAGTCATGGGACGTGCTCCCCGCCGCTGCGATCATTGAGGCGGCGGGCGGCCGGGCGACGTCATGGAGCGGGCAGGAACCGGGTGCGCAAGGCACATGTCTTGCCGTCGGGGACCCAGGAATCCACGCTGCTCTCCTTGCGCGTTTCCCGGATTTCGACGGGTAGGGGCTTCACGACCGTGCTTGCCCGCATGGTGTCCTGCGGCTATTTTGTGCACACGAAGCGCGGTTGCTCCAGCGGTTGCGCGTTCTGCCGAACCACGCCAGGGGGATTCTCGAACCATGACCAAACTGCTTTTCGCAGCAGGTGCGCTTACTTTCGTGCTTGGCGTAACCGGAAATGCAATTGCGCAGGATACGGCGGCGGGCGGGAAGGTCTTTGCCAAGTGCAAAGCGTGCCACACCGTTGAAGAAGGCGGCAAAAATCGTGTCGGCCCTAACCTCTTCGGCGTTTTCGGCAAACCCGTGGGAACCAACCAGCCGGATTACAAATACTCTAAGGCCCTGAAGGCTCTGGGCGCGGACGGGAAAGTATGGACGCCTGAATTCCTCGATAAGTGGCTGGCCAACCCCAAAAGCGTCATCTCCAAGACGAAAATGATCTTCCCCGGTCTCAAGAAAGCCGAGGACAGGGTCAACGTGATCGCCTACATCCAGCAGTTCGGCAGCTAACCTCCTGCAAATCCCGGAACCTCCCCCATAAACTTTCAGGGGAGCCATCGAATCCCCGCCCGTCGTGAGCGGGTGTGGGAAGCTCTCAACGACCCTGACGTGCTGGCCCGTTGCATTCCAGGCTGCGAAAACCTCGCCCGCACGAGCGACGACGTGTTCGAGGCGAAAGTGCGGGCAAAGGTGGGGCCGGTATCCGCCTCGTTTGCGGGAACGGTCCGGCTTTCCGAGATCGTGCCGCCTTTTTCTTACGTGATCTCAGGAGAAGGCAAGGGCGGAGCGGCGGGCTTTGCCAAGGGCTCAGCCAAGGTGTCGCTTGAAGAAGAAGGCGAGGAGACTGTTCTTTCCTATGCCATCAATGCGAGCATCGGCGGCAAGCTTGCCCAGCTCGGTGCCCGCCTCATCAGCGGCACCGTGGAAAAGTACGCAAATGGGTTCTTCGGCACGCTTTCGGGAATTCTCGATGAAACGCCGGTCCAGACAACGTTTACACCAGAAGTGGACGCACCAGAGACGCCCATTCCGCTACCGATGCCTCCATCCGGGGTTCGCTGGCAGCGGGTTCTCGTTGCCGTGCTCGTAGGGGTCTTGATCGCGTTAGGGGCTTGGACGCTCTTCTAGGATTTCACCCGCTGCCGCCACGCTTTCAAGGCATCCCAGGTATCGAGGTCGACTAGAGGCGCATCCGTCTCGCACGCAATCTCGAAGACGGCCTCTTCGTTCACCTCTACCACTGCTTTTGCACCGGAATCACCGGCAACCCCATCAATGTCGGTGAAAAACTGCCGGGCGAACAACACCGGGTTCCCCCGGGTGCCATCGTGCATTGCGACAACGATGGCCCGTCCCTCGACCGGGTCAAATGCGGAAAGCATCCGATTGATGAGGACGGAATCGGTTGCCGGCATGTCGCCGAGAAGCACGATTGCTCCGTCGCGAGTCTCGGGAACCGCACCGATTCCTGCCCGGAGCGAAGAGGAGAGGCCCTCTACGTGGTTCGGGTTGGCTACCGTGACGATTGGGAGGTCCTTGACGGCTGTCTCTACTTTTTCGCTTTCGTGGCCCGTGACGACGATCACGGGATCGGCTTCGGATTCGAGAGCTGCTTCGACCACGCCACGGACAAGGGGCATGCCTCCCACCGTTTCGAGAAGTTTGTTGGCACCAGGCATCCGTCTTGATGCGCCTGCCGCCAGCACTACGGCGGCGAGGCGCGGAACGTGACCGGGTGCCTGGTGTCGAGCTCGCGGTCGTTTTGCGGCTATTTCCTTGAACAATCCACCCGCGCCCATCCCCATGATGTCGTCTCGTCCCAGTTCCGAACCTGTCGCCAGGCGTTCAAGGACGAGATCAAGGCCGTTTCGTTTCGGCGAGCGAGCACATCCTGGAAGCCCCAAAATGCGGGCCTTTCCCAGCGTTCCGAGAAGCAGCAGATTTCCCGGATCAACGGGCATGCCGAAGTGCTCGACTACACCGCCGGCCTTTTCGATCGCACTCGGAATCACGTCCCTTCTATCGACGATGGCCGATGCTCCGCTCACCAGGATCAGGTCGAGGTTCGCGCCTGCGATCTCTTCAAGGGCCAAAGCCAGGGCGTCCGTTTCGTGCGGGACTGTCCTTGTCTTTGTAACGTTTCCGCCCAGATCTTCGATCCGGTCTCGAACTCCTTGTTCGGAGAGTCTCAGAAGTTTTTCAGCGGTGTCGGGAAGACGGGTCAGAAGCAGTGCGGAACGAAGCGGCTGGAACGGTGCCACTGAGAGCATCGGGGCAGGCTCCGCGGCAAGGCGCGCCGCTTCCTTGAGGTCGACCCTTGGCACGGCGAACGGAATGATTTTGATCGTGGCAAGCAGACTTCCCTCGTAGACGCGGGCACCGTTGCTGGCCGTGGCGACAGTGATCCCTTCCGAGACGCTGTTACAGTGATCCACCTGGGTCGGATCAACGACGGCAAGACCGGGCTGTGCCGCCACCACGTTGGCACGACCCCCGAAAGGTTGGCGCACGCGTGTCCCCGGCCCCTCGGTTCGGGCTGCGAGCAGGGCTGCGGCTTCGTCTTCGGCCATGTCGTCGGGCCCGGGCCTGGCAGTGACGATGGAGATGATCCCGGCACCTTGTAGGGCGGATGCATCCCTCGCCGTTAGCACGCGTCCCTTGCGGAAAAGTTCGTCGCCCACGCGCATGGTGTGCGCAAGGATCGTCCCGGCACATTTGCCAGCAGGAACCGGCCCGAACTCCATCGCCTCAGCTGCCGTTCGTGGGCAGACGATGCGCCCCGACGATTTCGGCCATGATCGAGAGCGCAATTTCAGAGGGTGCTTTGGCTCCTATGGGAAGGCCCACAGGGCCCCGGATTCGCTCTAGGTCTGCATTTTCGAAGCCTGCGCGACGGAGTCGTTTCAAGCGCGCACCGTGGGTTTTCTGACTGCCCAGGCAACCGATGTAGAAAGCTGGACTTTTGAGGGCGACGCCAAGGGCGGCATCGTCCAGTTTTGGATCGTGTGTGAGCGTTACCACCGCAGTTCTCGCATCGGGGCGCATTTTTTCGAGTGCCTCGTCAGGCCAGGCATTGACGATCTGTACCCCGGGGAACCGGGTTTCCGTCGCGAATGCGCTGCGGGGATCGATCACGGTGGATTCCCAGCCGACAAGAGCACCCATTCTGACCAGAGGTTGGGCGATATGAACCGCGCCCACGACTGTCATGCGGAGTGGCGGGGCGTGTGCCTGGACGAACCAGTTCTCGCCGTTCGTCTCTAGGGGGGCGCTGCGTCCTTCGGCAAGGAGGTACCGCGCTTCTTTTGCTACTGCTTCAGGAATCGCCGGATCGGCGCTGTCCGGGGAGATGGTTCCCTGGAGTCCGTCTTCCAGACGGGTTGCGACGGCAAGCGGTTTTCGGGCTGCGCGTGCTTCCAAAATCCTGGCGAGTGTCTCGTCCTTCACGCATCCTCGCCGAGCCGTTCGACAAAAACTCGAACTTTTCCGCCACAGGCGAGCCCAACCTCCCAAGCGCGCTCGTTGGTGACGCCGAACTCGAGCGTGCGCGCACGGCCTGAGCGCATTACGTCTTGCGCTTCCTCGATCACAACCCCCTCGATGCAACCGCCCGAGACCGAGCCTTCAATTTCAAGTTCGGAACTAACGGCAAGCTGACTTCCGGGTGGGCGGGGACTTGATCCCCACGTCGCAACGACAGTGGCGAGTGCTACTTCCTTTCCACCCGCCCGCCATTCGCGTGCGCGCACGAGGACCTCGTCTTGGAGAGGGTCGCCGATTTTGGTACCGGCGGGCAAGGAAACGTCTGTCATGGGGTCGCCTTTCTTCCCGGCGCGTCCCGGACCGGATCGGCGGCGAGGGCGTCGGCGAGGACGCGCATGCTATCGAGACTATGCACGGGCCTTAATTCGTCAACGTGAGATCGGATTGCGACTATTCCACTGGCTCGGGGCTGGAAGCCTGCGAAACGTAGTAGCGGATTGAGCCAGATGAGCTTCCGGCACGAACGCTGCAACCGGGCAGTTTCCTTTGCCAAATTGCTAGCGGGATCTCGTTCTAAACCGTCGCTCATGAGGAGCACCACCGCTCCCTGGGGAAGCACGCGGCGCGACCATTCCTTGTTGAAAGTTCGAAGTGCAGTGCTGATTCGGGTGCCGCCGGACCAGTCCTGGGCGGCGGCGGCGGCGGCCTGCACGGCCTGGTCGGGATCGCCGATCCGGAGCGCGCGGGTGATGTCCGTGAGGCGGGTACCGAAAACGAAGCTGAAGACACGATGCGGTCCGGTGGAAAGGGCATGCATAAAGTGGAGAAACATGCGGGTGTAGGGAGCCATCGATCCTGAAATATCGCACAGGACCACGATGGTCGGTGGCCTGGTGCGTCGCCGTTGCCGAACGAGACGAAGCGGAATCCCGCCCGTGCGAACGGCGGCTCGAAGGGTGGCGGGAAGATTGATGCCGTCGTGGCCTGTGTTTGATGTCCGGAACCTGCGGGTTCGGATTTTCCCCAGCGGTCGGACGAGACGATGAACTTCCGCTTCCGCTTCGCGTTTTTCCTCGACGCCCATCTCCGCGATGTCGAGGGTTCCCAATCGCTCCAGGTTGGATACGGCGAGAGCCACCGTGGTGTCCGCCGTTCGGGCCTGTTTCCCGGCCTCGGCATTATCAAGGGCACCGAGTGCCTCAGCGAGGCGCTTGCTGATCGTGGGTGGTCGAGGGTGTGTTCCGAATGCAGGCGAGATTCCCTGCGGAGCGGGAGCGATGCCTTCCCAAAGGGCGCGAAATGTCTCGTCGAACAGGTCTGCATCGGCCGCTCGGCGGACCAGCGAGGCCCGGAGAGCCCAGTAAACGTCGTCGCGTCTGCGGATTCCGACAGAGAGCACAGCCTCAATGGCGTGCAGGGCGTCTGCCGGGCCGAGTGCAAGGCCGACCCGACGGAGTGTTCGCACGAAGGCGACGATGTTGTCAGCGATCCTGCCGCTTTCCGCGCTTGCCTGCGCGGCCATCCTCAGCCTCCGTTGACGCGTGCCCGTTCGAGCAGTTCGCGTGCTCGTTCGCCGCGGACCCGTGCGATGTCATCCTGGTATTTAAGGAGGACCCCGAGGGTCATGTCGAGAGCGTTTTCTTCCAGGCGGGCATGATCGAGGGCTGTGAGCGCATTTGCCCAGTCAAGGGTTTCGGCCGTTCCCGGCCGTTTGAAGAGATCCTCTTCCCGGAGTTCGCGTACAAAGGCGACCACTTCCCGGGCAAGGTTGGGAGATGCATCGGGCGCGCGGAGTGCGAGGATTTCGCGCTCGCGCTTGGCATCTGGGTAGCCAACCCAGTGGTAAAGGCACCGGCGTTTCAGTGCGTCGTGGATTTCGCGGGTGCGGTTGGAGGTGAGGACGACGGCTGGCGGATTTTCGGAGCGGATGGTTCCGAGTTCGGGGATCGTTACCTGGAAATCCGAGAGGAGTTCCAGCAGCAAGGCCTCGAAAGGCTCATCGGCGCGATCGACTTCGTCGATGAGCAGGACGGCAGGGCCTTTCCTGGAGGAATCCAGCGCTTCGAGTAGAGGGCGACGGATGAGGAAACGCTCGGAATGGAGATCGGGCACATCCTTGTTGCCGGAGCGCGCCTCGTGGAGGGCAAGCATCTGTGCCGGGTAGTTCCATTCGTAGAGCGCCCCCGCCACGTCGAGGCCGTCGTGACAGGAAAGCCTCACAAGTCGCCGACCCAGGGCCCTGGCCAGGACGTTTGCAACCTCGGTCTTGCCTACGCCGGTTTCGCCCTCGAGGAGCAACGGGCGTCCCATGGACAGGGCGAGGTGGACCACCGTCGCAAGGGGGCGGTCGGCGACGTAGGAGCCGTCGTGAAGAAGTTTCAGGGTGGCATCCACCCCATCGGGAAGTTCCCGCGCGGGCATGGAGGAATTCGTTGTCAGCAGGCTTCGACGGCGCGGGTGGCCATCACGCCGACGAGGTGGGCGCGGTACGCGGCACTCGCGTGGATGTCGTCGGACAAGCCCTGTGAAGAAATTTCTACGTCTTTAACCGCTGCCCCGGAGAAATTGGCAGTAAGCGCGGATTCAAATTCCGCGTGACGCTCGGCAAAGGGGCCGGCACCGGTGACCGCAACGCGGACGCCATCTTCGTGCCGGGCAACGAAGACGCCCACGAGGGCGTAGCGGGAAGCAATGTTCGGGGCCTTGCTGTAGGCGGCCGCTTGGGGGGGCGAAAAATGCACGGCGGTGACGATTTCATTCTCCTCGAGGGCGGTCTCGAAGAATCCGGTGAAGAATGATTTTGCAGGGATTTTCCGGCGATCGGTTTCGATCTCCGCATCGAGTGCCAAGAGTGCGGCCGGATAGTCGGCACCAGGATCGGCGTTGGCAATAGAACCACCGATGGTTCCGCGGTTGCGCACTGCGCGGTCGCCGATTTTTCCTGCGAGGGCGGCAAGGGCAGGGATCGTCGCTTGCACCTCAGCGGAGACCGTCACCTCGGCGTGCGTGGTACCAGCACCGATGCGCAGGCGCCCCTCTCTCGATTCAATGCCCCGGAGTCCCGCAATCTCGGCAAGGTCGATTACATCGGAGGGGGTCGCAAGACGGTGTTTCATGGTCGGGATGAGGGTCATCCCGCCGGCGAGGTAGCGTCCCTCTTCTGATCCGGCAGCGATTTTTGCCGCCTCTTCGAAGCTCTGGGGACGGTGGTAGGAGAAACGCTTCACAAGTGTGGCCTTAGCGTCGCATCGCTTCGGCACCGGCGAGGACTGCCAAGACGATGTTGTGGTAGCCGGTGCAGCGGCAAAGGTTGCCTTCGAGGGCGTGGCGTATCTTTTTCTCGTCGAGCTGAGTGCTTGAATTTGCCAGTTCGATCGCGGTCATCACCATTCCCGGTGTGCAAAACCCGCACTGGAGGCCGTGATGTTTGCGGAAGGCTTCCTGCATCGGGTGCAGAGAGCCGTCTGTATCGGCTACCCCCTCAATGGTGCGAATTTCAAGGCCGTTGGCTTGGACAGCCAGCATCGAGCAGGACTTGGTCGTAACCCCGTCCACGTGCACCACGCACGCACCGCACTGAGAGGTGTCGCACCCTATGTGGGTGCCGGTGAGACCAAGGGTTTCGCGCAAGAAATCGGACAGAAGAGTCCTAGTCTCCGCCTCTCCTTCGAGAGACTTTCCGTTCACTTTCATGGCAATGCGCACAGGCTTGCTCGTGGCCACGGAACCCCTCCTTGGACTGGAAGCCCGCCTCATCGGCGAGCTAGGGGATCATGCCGGGCCACCTGCGGCAGGTCAACGGAATGCAAGCCTTGGCTGGAACGGTCGGGACGGGACGAAAAACGGCAGAAGCAGGGGGCGTTCAGTCTTTTCCCTCGAACCCGGTTGATGCGCGAAGAAGACGGTCGTTGATGGCAAGACCCAACCCGACGCGTGGAATGGGAGCGATGGCGATTTTTCTGGCCTGTGTCGCATCAAGCTCCCGGAGCATGCGGAACAGGTTGGCCGCCGCCTCAGTGAGATCGCCCCCGGGACTGAGATTGCGGGTCAGATGCGCATCCTTTGCCGTTTTCGTGCCGGTTTCTCCGAATCCGAGAAAGGCTTCTCCCGGCTCCGAATTTTCGGCCTCGAGGCGAAGCGGCGTACGGGGGGCGTAGTGTCGCTTGAGCATTCCCGGAGCTCGCGCCTCCTCCTCCGGTGCTGGATGCCTGAGCGCACCTACGACTTTCTGCAGATCTTCTTCCGCAATTCCTCCCGCGCGCAGAAGAGCGGGAGGGGCCGTGTCTTTGATCTCGACGATGGTCGATTCGAGTCCGATGGTGGTGGGCCCGCCGTCGAGAATGAGATCCACGGCTTGGCCCAGGTCTGTGCGCACGTGGGATGCATCGGTGGGGCTCAGGCGTCCGTGGGGGTTGGCACTGGGTGCCGCCAGGGAGAAGCCGGTGGCGGCCAGCAGAGCTTGCGCCACGGGATGGGAAGGAACGCGCACGGCCACCGTGTTCCGCCTTCCGGTCACTTCCTCAACGATGGGGGCATCTTCCCGGAGGTCGAGCACGAGCGTGAGAGGGCCGGGCCAGAAACGTTTGGCAAGTGCGCGCGCACGTTCGTTGGCGTGTGCAATCGTGAAGGCGGCGGCCAGGTCTTTCGCGTGGACGATTAGGGGGTGGCCTGCGGGCCGTGCTTTGGCTTCGAAGACGCGCAGGACGGCACTTCTGTCGTTTGCGTTTCCGCCCAGGCCGTAGACCGTCTCGGTGGGGAAGGCGACGATTTTTCCTGCGGCCAGGGCCTGTGCGGCCTCCGCGATCGCGGAGGCACTCGCCGTCGGGGGCACGTCTAGTTGAGGGCGGAGGCGAGTCGGTCGAGCGCCTCACGCAGTAATTCGGGAGTCTTGGCGTAACAGATGCGCAAATGTCCTTCACCACCTGCCCCGAACGCGACTCCCGGTGCGACCCCCACCTTGGTGCTCATCAGGATCTCGCGCGCGGCCTCGGCTGAGGATTCCATGCCATCCACAGAGAAGAACGCGTAAAACGCCGCATCGGGCCGGGTAAGCCGCACCCTTCCCATGGTACTCAGCGATTCCACGGTAATTTCGCGGGCCTCGCCGTAGCGGGTGCGGGTTTCTCGAATGAACTCCTCGCCTTCCCGGATGGCGACGATGCCAGCGCGCTGGGCGGCAGATGCGGGCGAGGCGACGTTGTACTCGTTGAGTAGCTCGAACTGGCTCGCTGCCTCGGGCGTTGTGGTCACCCACCCGATTCGCCAGCCTGTCATGGCCCAGCTTTTCGAAAAACTGTTCACGACGATTGCTGCGTCCTCGGGCTCGATGATGTCGAGGAAGGAAGGAGCGGCATCGCGGTCGTAAATGATTCTTTCGTAGACCTCGTCGGAGATGACCCACAGCCCCCTGCGACGGCAAAAATCAAGAATTGCTTCGAGTTCTTCGCGTTCGGCAACCCATCCGGTCGGGTTGCTGGGGCTGTTGAGATAAATTGCGCGGGTCCGAGGTCCGACGGCGTCAAAGGCTCGTTCGAGATCGAGCCTCCAGCGGCCGTTGCTCTGACCGAGCGGCACCTGCGGTGCGGCCCCGCCCATGATTTCGATGCACCGATAGAAATTCGGCCATACGGGCGATACGCACAGGATCTCATCGCCGGGGTTAACGAGCATTTCGGCGACGATCATGAGTGCGTTCATGCCGGCAGAGGTCACGACGATTCGGTCCTCGCCGACGGGTTGTTTGTGGATGCGACTCGAGTAGTCCGCGATCGTCTCTACGAGTTCCGCATCCCCCCGGTTGGGCGTGTAGAAGGTGGCACCCTCTTCGAGGGCCTGGCTTGCCGCTTCGCAGATGAACGCCGGCGTCGGCAGGTTCGGTTCTCCAAACCAAAGTGGGATCACGTCCTCCATCCCCATCGCGCGATTTGCGATGGCGCGGATGCCGGATTCCTCGAGTGAGGCTATCCGGTCTCGGATCCAGGGCTGTGAGGCGCGGGCGCTCTCTTTCAAAGAAGAGCGCCGATCTGCCACGGGACGAATTCTTCGTCGCCCAGTCCGTTTGCTTCGCTTTTCGAGGGCTCGCCCGAGGCAACGCGAAGGATGGTCTGGAATACCTCCTCGCCCATTCCGGAGATGCTTTTCGTGCCGTCGAGAACCTGACCACAATTCACGTCCATGTCCTCTTCCATGCGTTCGTACATCGGTGAATTGGTCGCAAGTTTGATCGATGGCGACGGCTTGCAACCGAAGACCGATCCGCGTCCCGTGGTGAAGCAGACGACGTTGGCCCCGCCCGCCACCATCCCCGTGACCGAAACCACGTCGTAGCCCGGCGTGTTCATGAAGGTGAAGCCCTTGGCACGGATGGTATCGGCGTATTGGTAGACGTCGACGAGATTGGTGGTACCTCCCTTGGCGACGGCACCAAGGGATTTTTCGAGGATTGTTGTAAGGCCACCCGCCTGGTTGCCGGGCGAGGGGTTGTTGTTGAGTTCCGCACCGTTTTTCTCGGTGTAGTCCTCCCACCACTCGACGTGATCGATAAGTTTCTTTCCCACTTCCTCGCTGACCGCACGGCGCGTGAGCAGGTGCTCAGCACCGTAGATCTCCGGCGTTTCGGCAAGGGTGGCGGTGCCGCCATGGCGGACGAGAAGATCAACGGCAGCACCCAGCGAGGGGTTGGCAGTCATACCTGAGTACGCATCCGAGCCACCGCACTGCAGGGCAAGGACAAGGTGGCTGGCTGGAACGGTCTCGCGTTTCACCTCGTTGGCTTTGGGCAGCATGCGTTTGATGCGTTCGACGCCGGCCTCGATCGTCGCCCGGGTGCCACCGGTATCCTGGATGGTCATCATCTGGAAGAGATCGTCCGATGACCACGAGTGGATCTCGGCCATGCCGTCGACCTGGTTGACCTCGCATCCCAGTCCGACGACGAGGATGCCTGCGAAATTGGGATGGCGGGCGTAGCCGGCCATGGTCGCCTGGAGGAGATCCCAACCGAGTCCCTTGCCGGCCATGCCACACCCGGTGCCGTGAGTGATGGAAACCACTCCATCCACGTTGGGGAAGTCTCGAAGTGCCTCCTCGTCGAAGGAATCGGCGATGTGTCGGCAGACGGTAGCCGAACAATTCACCGATGAGAGCACACCGATGTAGTTGCGAGTGGCGACTCGCCCATCAGAGCGCACGAATCCTTGAAAAGTCGCCTGTTCAGTTTCTGGCACCATGTCGGTGGTGTGGGCGGCAGCACCATGCTCGTAGGCACGCCGAAACTGCCGGACGGCGACATTGTGGGTGTGCACGTGGTCACCGGGTGCGATGGCTTCGGTGGCGAACCCGATGATCTGATTGTATTTGCGGATCTCTTTGCCGGCCTCGATCGGTGTGGTCGCGATTTTGTGGCCGACCGGGATCTGCTGGTTGGTGGTGACTTCTTCGACAGGGACGAGAACGCTTCGTGCGATTGTCGCCTTGGCGGTGACGACGTTGTCGGCCGCGTTAAGGCGGATGGTGAGTGCTTCCTGATTGGGCATGATTCGAATTCTCTTTCTTCGTGTCATAATTGCGCCGATTCGGTGGTAAGTCCAGTCGTGCTAACATCAAATTCAACTCTGGTGCTGTGCTTTGCTCACCACTGATCCCGTCAAAATCACCCCAAGGAAACATCCATGAAACTGGTTCGCTACGGTCCGAAAGGCCGAGAAAGACCCGCCATGATCGATGCGGAAGGCAAGCTCCGCACGCTCTCTGACCGGGTTTCTGACATTGATGGCTCGCTTCTCAATCCGGTAGGACTTGCTCGTCTTGGACGCATCAATCCCCGGACCTTGCCCATCGTTCCTGGCCGCCCCCGCATAGGTGTGCCCGTTGCCGGAATCGGAAAAATCCTCTGCGTCGGCCTCAATTATTCTGATCATGCCAAGGAGGTGGGGGCCAAGGCACCGAGCGAGCCGATTGTCTTCATGAAGCCGACCAGCGCCCTCAACGGCCCGAACGACGCGGTGACCATGCCAAAGGGTTCTCGCAAGACGGACTGGGAAGTAGAGCTGGGCATCGTGATCGGAAGCCGTGCCAACAACATTTCTAAGGAACGCGCCCTCACCTGCGTTGCCGGCTATACGGTCGTTAATGACGTTTCCGAACGCGAGTGGCAGCTCGAACGCGGGCTGACCTGGGACAAGGGCAAGGGTTGCGACACGTTCTGTCCGGTAGGCCCTTGGCTGGTCACCCGGGACGAAATCAAGAGTCCCCAGAAACTTGGAATGTGGCTTGATGTGAACGGCAAGCGGATGCAGGACGGCAGCACGAAAACGATGATTTTTGACGTGCGCTCGATTGTTTCCTACATCAGCCGTTTCATGACGCTTTTCCCTGGAGACCTGATCGCCACCGGCACTCCTCCGGGCGTCGGGGCGGGCATGAAGCCGCCTCGCTTCCTCAAGCACGGTGATCGCGTCGAGGTCGGAATCGAAGGGTTGGGAATTCAACGTCAGAACATGCGCAAGTGGTCCGCCTGAGGCGGTCGGGTACGCCTGTCTGCCAGGAAAGTCCGACGTGAGCGGGCCCCGGATCATTGTCCATACTTGGGCACCTGATGGCATTCTCGCCCGGCTCGGCGAGCGGTTTGACGTCGACTACCATGACGTCTTCGCCCACGAGGCACTCCCTCCCGGTCAGCTCAAAGCCCGACTTTCCGGAGCCAACGGCATCCTTCTCCTTGGTCCTACGGCGATGGACCGCGATCTCATCGCCGCATCAAAGGAATCTCTCAAGGTGATTGCCAACATCGGCGTCGGCGTGGACAACGTCGATGTCGAGGCCGCCACCGAACACGGCATCCTGGTTACCAACACTCCTGGCGTGCTCGATGCGGCGGTTGCCGACATGACCATGGCCCTACTGCTTGCGGTTGGTCGGCGGCTTGTCGAGGGGGACCGTTACGCCCGTGCGGGCCACTTCCAAGGGCACCCGTTCCCGCTCATGTGGGGAGCGGACTTGGAAGGCGAGACGGTGGGGATCATTGGTATGGGCCGGATTGGCCAGCGTTTCGCCGCTCGCGCAAAGGCGTTCGGCACGGAAATCGTCTACCACAACCGGAACCGCCTGCCCGATGCGGAAGAGCGCGCCCTTGGCACAACCTGGCTCGATCTTGACGAGTTGCTTGGCCGCGCGCGTTACGTGGTACTGCTGTGCCCGCTAACGCCCGAGACCCATCATCTGATCGGTGCCGATCAATTTTCGCAGATGCGCAAGGACGCCTTCCTCATCAACATCGCGCGCGGGCCCGTGGTACGCGAGGAAGCTCTGGTGAAAGCTCTGCAGTCGGGACGGATCGCAGGGGCAGCCCTCGATGTCTACGAGTTCGAGCCTCGTTTCGACGATGCGCTCAAGAAAATGGAAAACGTTGTTCTTACCCCCCACATCGGCAGTGCCACCAACACCACCCGGCATGCAATGATTGATCTCGCCGCACGAAATCTCGAGGCGGCACTCTCGGGTGGCGAGGCACCGAACCCGGTGAACCCTGAAGTATCTGGTGGCGGCTGATGGCTTTCTGCGTGGATTTCTCCGGGAAAAGAGCCCTGGTCACTGGCGGGGCGAGCGGCATCGGTCATGCCATCGCCTGCGGCCTGCTCGAGGCCGGTGCCGAGGTGGTCGCAACGGCTCGGACCGCCGAATCGCTCTCTGCTTGCGAAGTCAAAACGCCGCACGGGTCGCTTTCGCTTCATCGTCTCGATGTGACCAACCCGATTTCTATCGACCAACTCGTGGGAGGCCTCGATGGTCTCGACATCCTCGTCAACAACGCCGGCAACGTGAAAGGCGGTCTCGAATTCCAGCCCGACCACTTCGCTGATGTCATTAATACAAACCTGATGGGTGTTCAGCGGATGTCGCACGCCTGTCTTCCAAAGCTTGCGCTCGCCAAGGGTTGCATCCTCAACATTGCCTCAATGTGGTCTTATTTCGGTGCCCCGCACGCTCCCGCTTATACCGCTTCCAAGACCGGACTCGTCGGGCTTACGCGCTCGCTTGCCAATGCTTGGTCCGAGCACGGAATCCGGGTGAATGCCATCGCGCCGGGCTGGATTGAGACGAAGCTCAGCCGTCCTGCCCAGGAGGATCCCGAACGCAATGCGGCCATTACCGCACGGATCCCGCTCGAGCGTTGGGGGGTGCCGGACGACATTGCAGGAGCGGCGGTGTTCCTGTGCTCGCCGGCCGCGTCTTATGTCACCGGGGCCACGTTGCCCGTGGACGGCGGCTATACAGTGGCTTAGGCCTCCATTTTTGACACATGTCGACACGAATGGGCCCCACCTTCTTCGACGCACTCACTTTTGACTGCTACGGCACGCTGATCGATTGGGAGAGCGGGATCCTTGCGGCTTGGAAGCGCCTTACTAGGAACGGAAACTTTTCCCCCGATGCCGTGCTGGAGAGTTTCGCCCGCCAGGAAGCCCGCCAGGAACACGAAACTCCGGATATGGCTTATCCGGAATTGTTGGCGCAGGTGTTTCTTGCCATGGCGCGTGATTTCGGGTTTGAACCGGCCAGGGAAGATGCGCTTTCCTTCGGCCGTTCAGTGCCGGAATGGCCCGCCTTTCCTGACAGTGCCGATGCTCTCGAACGCCTTGCCCGGCACTGTCGGCTGTTCGTCTTGTCCAACATCGACCGTGCGAGCTTTGCTGCCAGCAACGAGCGCCTAGGCGGGCGGTTTGACGCGGTTCTCACCGCCCAAGATACCGGCGTCTACAAGCCGGACCCGGCCGGCTTCAAGGCCTTGATCGCCACCGTGGAGGAATACAAAATTCCCCGTTCGCGCATCCTGCACGTGGCACAGTCGCTGTACCACGACCACGTACCGGCGAAAGCGGCCGGGCTTGCCACCTGCTGGATTGACCGGCGCGGGAAGAGGGAGGGTGCAGGCGCCACAATGACGCCCGACGAGGATGTCCGTCCGGACTTCCACTTCGTCTCGATGGGGGAGTTCGTGGATGCGTTCGAGAAGGAATGCTAGTCCGTAGGAGAAGGCGGCTCGGGCAACGGGGCGAGAACACGTAGTTCCGCCTCTCCGCAGGTGAGCGGCCCGCCACTGTCCAGAGCTTCGCGGGCAACGGGAAGCCGGAGAAGCGCCAACCCTTCGCCGTCGATGCCGGAACGCATGGTGCCGGCATCCCGCTTGCCAAAGGAAACGGGTGTTCCTGGTTCGGGTACGGGGCCACTAACGGCAACCCGCACGACTCTCCTACGCACGGTCCCCCGATAGCGCTGGCGTGCTGTGTTTTCCTGGCCGATGTAACAACCCTTGGTGAACGAGACACCGTTCAGGAGGTCGAAATTGCTCTCAAGCAGGAAACTTCGTCCGATGACGAGGTCGCGTTCCGCATCAGGAACCCCGAGCGATATGCGCAGCCGCTCGTAGGAATCATTGTCGGTGGGCGTGAAGCCCGCAGCACGAAGGAACTTGTCCCCTTGGCGATCCGAGAGGTACGTCCGTACACCGAGGTCGGGATTGCGGGGATCCATGAGGACGGGTCCTTGGTCCATGCGGCGTGTGCTTCCGGCTTTCGGGTGAAGGTTTGCGGCTTTGGCAGCACCCTCGCCGAAGCCTGCGATGACGTCGCATTCTTCTATCGTTTCCAGCTTTGCATCGCTACGAAGGCGGTAGAGGGCAAGTTTTTTCAGTAGGTCGTCGAGTCGGTGTTGATCGGTATCGATCAGGATGTTCTCACCCTCACTGACAAGGATGAAATCGTGAAGAAAAGTTCCCTGCGGGGTGAGCAAAGCGGCGTAGAGGGACTGGTTGGCGTCGAGCAAATCAAGGTCGTTGGTGACGATGTTCTGCAGGAACTCGCGTGCGTCACGGCCGCTCACCCGGACGAGTGCACGTTCAGATAATGTCTGGAAGTGAAGGCCTGTCATGCTGGCTTGGGGAATGGGCCTGGTCCGGGTTCAGAGCGGGTCAAAGAATGATTGGGGGATTATATACTTGAGTAACTAAAATCCATGAAATCGTTTGATATACAAGGCTAAATCACAGATATTCTCTCTTTGTTCAGAAGGAGTGTTTGTTCAGAAAAGGCGTCGCGATGCTTTTTTGGCAGGCAAAAACGTTTCGTCAGGCGACTTAGTAGCTTCTACCGGGAGGAGGGCGAA
Source organism: Alphaproteobacteria bacterium (assembly GCA_965206145.1). Lineage (GTDB taxonomy): Bacteria > Pseudomonadota > Alphaproteobacteria > TMED109 > TMED109 > CBDBIK01. Next base: position 384,843 of record CBDBIK010000005.1, on the reverse strand, counting down.
CGCCAGAAGTTCGCGGGCGTTGCCGGGCAGGGCTTCACATTCCCGCCGCTCGCAGAGTAGATTTCATTGCTTGGTCTGCACTCACGAAGACAATGCGGACGTGGACGCTACCCGCGACATGTTGGCCCGGGAGACTGGGGTTGTTGCACGGGGAGGAACGCCGTTAGCCGATCCTGTGAATCGTAAACACGAAATACAGGTGTCTGCATGATGTGGGTACTTGGGTACTTAAGTGTGTTTAAATCCCATATACAGGCCCCATGCTAATCACGATCGTCGACCGCTCGCTTCCCTTTGACGGGACGACCCGCGAGCATACCCCGCAAGGGCCCTCCCAAAAGGCGGTTGCCGAACTTGCTGAGGCACTGGCTCGAAGGGAGCATGCCGTGCGCGTGTTCAACCTGTGCGAAAAGGCGACCGCTGCGAACGGAGTGAGTTGGACGCCACTTTCCGAGGCGGCGGCAGCGCGCACGGATCTCCTCATCGCTCATCAGGACCCATCCCTACTCGACACGGTTTCCGATGCGGACCGTCGCGTTCTGTGGCTTACCCGTCCAGGAACGGCGCTCGCTCGGCCCGAAGCGTTTGCAGCAGCAGCACGCCATCGGCCCGTCCTTGTCTACCAGGGAGAATCCCACGTTCCGACGATTCCTGATGGCTTGCTTGGGCTTGACGGTGCGCGGATTCCGATCGGTGTTGCCGCACCTTTCCTTGAAGCCCCCGCTCCGTCACCTTCAGTGACTCCCATGGCGGTGGCGACCACCCATCCCCTGCTTGGGCTCGAGTGGCTCCTGGGCATCTGGCGTCGTCGCGTTCATGCCAGGCTCCCTTGGGCCGAACTTCACGTAGTTTCGGCGGCATTATCGCGCCCCGATGCGGGTTTGTTGCCCGAGGGGCCCTGGCGGCGGATTCACGCGCTTGCGCGAGCGGCGGAGAAGGCAGGCGTCAAGCTGATCCCGCCCGCAACAGACCGTGCCACGGCAAAGATGCTCGGGCGGATGCGCGTTCATCTCTACCCCTCGGATGCACGCGAGGTGCTGGCAGCGACGCTTGCTGAGACCCAGGCGACAGGAATTCCTGCGGTCGCCCGCCCCCTGGGTGCGGTGAACGATCGAATTCTCGACGGCAAGACCGGCTTTGTCACTGCTGATGAGGAAACGTTTGTGGACTACACTATCCGTCTCCTTGATGACCAGGCGACGTTTTCCCGGCTGAGCGAGCATGCCGTCGCCGAACAACGGGGCAGGCCGTGGGACCGTGTCGCTGAAGATTTCGAGGAGCTGACGCAATGATGGGAGCGGATGGGGTATAGGTTTTGTGTGTGCTCGCGACAAGGACGGGCCAAGGAGAGAAAAATGAGTGCTTACATCATGGGCCGCATCAAGATCACCGACAAAGATCTTTTCGCGAAATACGGTGAGCTAGTTCCCGCTGTCGTGAAGCAGTACGGAGGCCGCTACCTGATCCGTGGCGGTGAGAGCAGACTTCTGGAAGGTGAGGCGCCGAACCTGCGAACTGTGGTTATTGAGTTTCCCGACAGGGCGGCGGCACTGAGCTGGTACGACTCGCCAGAGTACATTCCCTTGCGCGAGATGCGCATGAAGGCATCCGAGGGAAGTCTCATGGTTGTCGACGGAGTCTGACTGCGGGGCAAAAAACAGGCAGGTCGTCCAAGAGGACGACCTGCCCGCCAGTTCCGCATCCTTAAGATGCGGCGATGGTGATCCGTTGCGGCTTCTTCTCCTCAGGCACCTCGCGGACGAGGTTCACGTGGAGAAGTCCATTGGCTAGTTCGGCTCCGCTCACCCGGATGTAGTCATCAACGCGGAAGCGTCGCTCGAAGGCGCGGGTGGCGATGCCCCGGTGCAGGAACTCGCCGTTCTTGTCCTGGGCCTCTTTGGCCCTGTCGCCTCGTACGGTGAGTGTGCTGTCCTCGAAGGCGATTTCGATATCTTTCTCATCGAATCCCGCGACAGCCATCGTCACCCGGTAATTATCATTGCCGGCCTTTTCGATGTTGTACGGGGGGTAGCTCGGGGCATCGTGTCCCCAGCTGCCGAGCGCCCGGTTGATCCGGTCGAAGCCCACGGTTGTACGGAGCAACGGGCTCAGGTCGAGTGTGTTCATGTCTTGCCCTCCTTTTAAGCGGCATAACATTGGACGGGAAGAAGGTTTTCGTTCCGTCCACCCGGATGCTTCGCATCCCGGGCACTCACTCAGATGGGGATGGTGGCCCCTTTTCACAAGAGATTACGTAATATTCTGCGGTTTTCGGGCCTTGAACCGGAGCCGCACGTAATCGAGAATCCAAGTTCCGTCCGGGCCGAGAAGACACGGGGCGAGAGCCTCGGATACTTCCTCGGCGATACCTTGGCGTTCGTCCTTATTCAGGCCGGAGAGAAATGCACCGGCAAAAGTATCCAGCCAGTCGGTGATTGAGGAAGGGAGCGGGGTGGGACGCTCGAACAGGTGCGTTTCTTCGACCGCAAATCCCACCGTTTCAAGGTCGTTACGCCATTCCTTTTCGGCAGGAAAATTCCACGGGTTGAGCGTGTCAAAGGAAAGGCCGCGTTTGGTGAGTGCCGGTCTGAGTGCCGAGACGGCAGAGGCAACGTTGCCCATCCCGCCCATCTCGCCCACGAAACTCCCGCCCGGGCGCAGGGCGCGGAAGATGGCGGCGAGTGCCGGGCGCGGTGTGCGGATCCAGTGCAGGGCGGCGTTGCTCACCGCATGGTCAAAGGTCGCGATCTCATCGAAGTCTTCGGCCGCACACAGGCGGGCGTCGATGCCGCGTTTCTTCGCGTTTCGAACCATGTCGGGTGCAGGGTCGATCCCGATGACCTCGGCACCGCTTTCCGCAACTCGGGCGCTAAAAACCCCGTCACCGCAGCCTACATCAAGGATCCGCATGCCCGCCTCAGGGGCGAGAAGTTCGAGCAAATCCTCTGCGAGATCGGCAACGAAGCGGGCGTTTCTTGCGTAGCGGTCAGCCTGCCAAGGCTGGCCCCCTTCGTGCCTGCGTGGCGTTTTTCCGGATTTTTTCGACGGTGGAAGCGCTATTTGGACGAAGCCTTTCTGCCGGGTGCCCGCTTATTCGCAGGTGCCTGCTGCTTATCTTTTGCAGGTGCTGGGCTGAAGCAGTGCTCGGGCGCGGGAAATGTGCCTAAGCGCACCTCGGCGGCGTAGCGTTCCGCAGCGTTCGAGATTTCCCGGCCGAGCTCGGCGTAACGCTTGACAAAACGCGGGGTGAAGGCCGGGAAGAGTCCGAGTGCGTCATGAATGACGAGAATTTGTCCGTCGCAGCGCGGACCCGCCCCGATGCCGATAGTGGGGATCGGGATCGCCTTGGTGATGGCGGCACCCGTGTTCACGGGTACCGCTTCTACGACAACAGAAAAGGCACCGGCGTCTGCAAGCGCCTTGCCATCCCGGACGAGAAGCTTGCGTGCTGCCAGGGTGCGTCCTTGTGCCTTGAAGCCGCCGATGGCCTGGATTCTCTGTGGCGTGAGCCCGATGTGCCCCATGACGGGAATGCCGCGCTCGGCGAGGAAACGGACGGACGGTGCAACCTCGGCCCCGCCCTCGATCTTTACCGCCTGCGCTCCGGTTTCAGCGAGGATCCGGGAAGCGCTGCGGAAGGCAACTTCGGGGCTTTCCTCGTAGGAACCGAAGGGAAGATCCACGACGATGAAGGTTTTGCGCGTTGCGTTCACGACCGCGCGACCATGCACGGCCATCATGTCGAGGGTGACAGGAAGCGTGGTGTCAAACCCGTAGATCGTCATTCCCAGGCTGTCACCGACGAGAATGAGATCAATGTGTTCGTCGATGGCACTGGCCATCTGGGCGGTGTAGCAGGTGAAGCAGGCGAGCGACTCCTTGGCACCCTTGGCGGCGCGAATGTCGTTCACCGTGCGTCGACGGACCGGTGTTGTCACGGACATCGCTTATTCCTTGCGTGAGTCAGGGAGGGCACATTGTCGAACGTACGGGCGAACGGGCAAGTGGCAAACAATTGCATTGTACGAATGCATTGTACGAAACAGCAGTTGACAATCATTCTCAATTGCGGCACGGTACGAGACAAGGGATAAGGAGGAATGCATTGTACGTTTGTCTGTGCAATTCGCTCACGTGTGCGGATATCCGCGACGCTTTCCGTGCCGGTGCGAGGACGCCGTCCGCAGTGTATCGGTACATGGATTGCAAGCCGCAATGTGGCAGTTGCCGTGAATCGATCAGAGATCTCATCTCCACCGGGAAGCCAGCCGCTTCCGGGCGGAGGGACCCCGTTCCTTCGCAGGAAGCCGCCTAAGTCCTGATTTTTGGGACTCTCGGCGGGGTCAGCCTCTGCCAATGTAAGGCATTGTTGTTGCCATCACCGTCATAAACTGGACGTTCGCATCGAGCGGTAGTTGCGCCATGTAGACCACGGCACCGGCCACGTTCTCGACGTCCATCCGGGGTTCGACTCGGGTTGATCCGTCAGGCTGTGGCACTCCCTTGGCCATGCCTTCGGTCATCGGGGTGGCGGCGTTGCCGATGTCAATCTGACCGCAAACAATGTTGAAGCCCCGCCCATCAAGCGAAGTTGAGCGGGTGAGGCCGGTGATCGCGTGTTTGGTGGCTGTGTAGGGGGCTGAGTTTGGCCTTGGCACATGGGCAGAGATCGAACCGTTGTTGATGATACGGCCTCCCTGCGGTTGCTGGTCTTTCATCATGCGAACCGCCTCTTGCGTACACAGGAAGGGGCCGTGAAGATTGACATCAACGACCGTCTTCCACTTCTCCCAGGCAAGGTCCTCAATGGGTACGGGAGGCGCCGAGGTGCCAGCGTTGTTGAAAAGGATGTCGAGCCGTTCGAAACGTTCCTTTATTGCTGCGAACAGCCCTTTTACCGCTTCCGGGCTGCCCACGTCCGCGGGGGTTACGAGGATGCGCTCGGCTGCATTTCCCGCCATTTCCCGGGTCTTTTCCAGGGCCTCTTTTCGACGACCGGCGAGGGCTACCGAGCATCCCTGCTTCAAGAACGCAAGCGCAACGCTCCGTCCAACTCCTGATCCAGCGCCTGTAACCAGGGCGACTTTTCCTTCCATTTTCTGCTCTCCGTAACTCTCCTCACGGCCACAAAAAATTGCTCCGGGCGGGAAGGCGAGACATGCATGCACTATACTCCTGCCTGCGGACTGTCCGCCCTATGCACGAATTAAGGAGAGGAGCGCATGAAAGGTGATAAAGGGGTAATCAAACACCTCAATGCAATTCTGAAAAACGAACTGACGGCGATCAATCAGTATTTTCTCCACTCGCGCATGTTCCGGGACTGGGGGTATGGTGCGTTGGCCGACAAGGAGCATGAGGAGTCGGTGGACGAGATGAAACACGCCGATGAGATCATCCAGCGCATTCTTTTCCTCGAGGGGCTACCCAACGTCCAGGACATGCACAAAATCCGCATCGGGGAAGAGCCCGTGGAATGCCTGACCTGCGACCTCACTCTGGAAAACGAAGCACTCCCTCCTCTCAAGAAAGCAATTTCCCACTCCGAATCGGTGGGCGACTACGTCTCGCGGAACCTTCTCCGCACGATCCTCGATTCCGAGGAGGAACACGTGGACTGGCTTGAGACTCAGCTTGGTCTCGTGGACAAGGTCGGCAGGGAAAACTGGTTACAGTCCCAGATATGAGTGCAGGAAAAAAACAGCCTTCTGACAGTTCCGGGACGGAGAGTCTCTCTTTTGAGGAAGCGCTGGCTGAACTCGAGAGCATCGTGGCGGAGATTGACCGAGAGGGAGTCGATCTTGACGTCGCCATCAAGGCATACGAGAGAGGCGTAGAACTTCGTAAGCTCTGTGAGAAGAAACTCACCGAGGCGCGGGAAAAAATCAGCCAGATTGAGTTGGACCCCGATGGCAAGCCCGGCCTCGTTCAAGATCCTGACGACGGCGTCCCTTTTTGAGCTGGACCCTGACGGCAAGCTCGGCCTCGCTCATGATCCTGACAAAGATATTCCTTTCAGCTGAGGCCGGACCCTGAAGGCCTCCTTGTCCGCCCCTAGCCTGCCTATGCCTTCGGTCGAGGAGGCGTTGCGGCGAAGTTGCGAGCGCCTCGAGGCCCGTGCCCGTGAGGCTCTGGACGGGCTTGATGGTCCTGCGGTGCTCACAAATGCCATGCGTCATGCAGTGTTGGCGGGTGGCAAGCGAATTCGTCCTTTTGTCCTTCTCGAATCGGCGAACCTCTTTGGCGTGATCGGCGAAATCGCTCTCGAGACGGCCCTCGCACTTGAGTATGTCCACTGCTACTCGCTTGTTCACGACGACCTGCCGGCGATGGATGATGATGTGATACGTCGCGGAAAGCCGGCGGTGCACGTGGCCTTCGGGGAGGCCAACGCAATCCTGGCAGGCGATGCGTTGCTCGCAGAAGCGTTTGCGCGCTTATCCGATCAGACCCGCATTCCCCCACCGGAAATGCGCGCCGAACTTGCGGCTGAACTTTCGAAAGCGGCCGGTGCGGGCGGAATAGCGGGAGGACAGGCCCTTGATCTCTCCAAGGGCCCCGAGAGCGATTTCGCGCTCATACGGAAAATGAAGACGGCAGCACTCTTCCGGTTTTCCGGCATCGCGGGCGCTATCATCGGAGGTGCTTCGGCGGAAGATCGCGCTGCGCTTGCGAATTTCGGGGAAGAACTAGGGCTTCTCTTCCAGGCGATGGATGATTTTCGCGATACCGATACCTCCGTCTCCGCCAATGAGACGGACACCCACGCCGTCCTGGCAAAACGACACCTTCACCGGTTCGGAGAAAAGGGGACGGTGCTTGCTGCTCTTGTGCACCACGTGCACCGAATCGAATGAGCAGGAAACACATCCGGGCGGACAAGCTCCTCGTCGAGCGGGGGCAGGCAAAGAGTGGATCCGAGGCACGCGCGTTGATCCTTGCGGGACGGGTTTTCCGCGATGATCGGAGAATTGAAAAGGCAGGTATGGAAATTCCTGCATTTGCAGTTCTGGAAGTCCGGGGGAAGGCACACCCCTGGGTATCGCGCGGAGGCATCAAGCTTGCGCATGCGCTCGACGTTTTCGGGATCGACCCTGCAGGAGCCGTGGCGGTGGATGTCGGAGCCTCAACAGGTGGATTTACCGATGTGCTTCTGACGCGCGGAGCCCGATGGGTTTATGCCGTGGACGTGGGCTATGGGCAGCTTGCCTGGAATCTTCGTCAGGATCCTCGTGTGCAAGTTCTGGACAGGACGAATGCGCGCCACCTTGGTTCTTCGGAAGTGCCCCGGTCTGTAGATCTGGTTACGTGCGATGCGAGTTTCATCGGACTTGCCAAGGTGCTTCCTGCATCACTCGCGCTGGTGCGTCCCGGCGGCAAGGTGATCGCGCTCATCAAGCCGCAGTTCGAGGCGGGGCGTGAGGACGTGGGCAAGGGTGGCGTGGTACGTGATGCGGTCGTACGCGACCGGGTATGCAGGGAGATTGAGAAGTGGTTTGCAAAGACGTTGGGATGGCGGGTGATCGGGACCACTGAAAGCCCCATCCAAGGGGCCGCAGGAAACGTCGAAAGCCTGATAGCAGCTGAGCGCCCGGCCAGCGTGGAAGACTGAATGCACCCGGTGACAGGGCACCGATAATCAGACCTCGTCGAGAATTTTCACGTCGGGAGAGCCATCGAGGAACTCTCGCATCGCTCCGCCAAGCTCCTTGTAGTGGGTGCTTCCCCGGTGTGCGTCCAACGCTTCGGGCGCGGTGTAGCGCTCCAGGAACACATAATCCTGCCCACCCATCTTGTACAGCTGATAGAATAGATTTCCGGGTTCGAGTTCGTTGACGGCGACAACCAGTTTTTTGGCTGCTTTTTCAAACGCCTCATTCTGTCCGTCGCGGACCTTTATGGTCGCAATAATTCCGATCATTATATCTCTCCGTAGCAAAATCCCGTTCGAGATGTGAGCATTGGCACCTCTTCGTGGGAGCATACAGAATCATGTGCTTGGCACCGAAGCTTGGATTTTGTCGCTTGCTGGAGAGTGTCTGCGCCCGGCACCTGGTTACGTGACGGTCTTCGAGGGGAGGGGTAATCGTTTAAGCCAGTTTCCAACGCATTTTCGCAAAATAGACTTACCAACTCAAGGAAGTTCCTGAGTTTATCGTGGGTCACGCCGGTTTTCTGGACGGCGACGATGGTCGTCAGCGTTTGGTGCGCCGTGGTTTTTTGCCAGCACCTCAGGATCATCTGGAGAACTCGGGTTCACATCGTTGGCACCCTACCCAATAAGAAAGGGAACTATATACCTAGTTGCACCACCCGGGATTTGGTGCTATTCTCTCCCGCACAGGGAGGTCCGACATGAAAGACCACATGAGCATCCCCGAGTTCTACGATCGGTTTCCTACCGAAGAGGCGTGTGCAACGTTCATCGAGCAAGAGCGGTGGGACAACCAGCCGCATTGCCCGCGTTGCGATGTCGACAAAGTCTACAAGGTGAAGGGAGCGATGGGCTACAAGTGCGGTGGTTGCCGAAAGCGGTTTAGCGTCCGCACCGGCACTGTCATGGAGTCTTCCCGCCTGCCCCTGCAAACGTGGCTTCTGGCCATCTACATGATGACCACAGCCCGCAAGGGCATCTCCAGCGTCCAGTTCGCCAAGGAACTAGGCGTGACGCAAAAGACGGCATGGTTCCTGGAGCACCGGATTCGGGAAGCTTGCACCAGCGGCAAGGGCCTCTTGACCGGCGAGGTCGAGGTTGACGAAGCGTATCTAGGTGGCAAAGAGCGCAACAAGCACAGTAATAAGAAGCTCCGAGCAGGTCGCGGTGCTGTAGGCAAGCAGCCGGTCGTGGGCCTGCGGGAACGCTCAGGCCCTGTTCGCGCTATGCCTGTAGAAGCTACAGACAGGGCCACACTGCATCGCGTGATCATCTCCAACGTGGACAAGGACGCTACAATCTACACCGATGAGCATGCTGGCTACCGTGGCCTGCCCCACAAACACGAGTCAGTTCGCCACAGCGCGGGCGAGTATGTCACGGCAAGGCAAGCACGAACGGGATTGAATCGTTCTGGGCACTCTTGAAGCGCGGCTATATGGGAACCCATCACTGGTGGAGCATGCGTCACACGCATCGCTATGTGGCCGAGTACGAGCACCGCCAGAACACCATCGGCTTGAACGGCGAGCCCGCGATGGGTAGCCTGCTTCGCAAGGCGGAGGGGAAACGGCTGACGTACGCCAATCTCATTGCCTGACGGGAGGAGGGACACATGGCGAAGCCAGGGCCTGATGCTCATGTTGTCAAACCGGTCGACCTAGGTTTCCAGCAAGCCGTCAAACGGGTGGCGCGTAGCCATAGCCAGCAGAAATCGGACCAGCAGTGTGATAACCTAGAAAGGGGCAAGCCCGCAAGCCCGCAAGCCCGCAAGCCCGCAAGCCCGCAAGCCCGCAAGCCCGCAAGCCCGCAAGCCCGCAAGCCCGCAAGCCCGCAAGCCCGCAAGCCCGCAAGCCCGCAAGCCCGCAAGCCCGCAAGCCCGCAAGCCCGCAAGCCCGCAAGCCCGCAAGCCCGCAAGCCCGCAAGCCCGCAAGCCCGCAAGCCCGCAAGCCCGCAAGGAAGTCGAAGGGGTTAATCCACCAAGGCGACTCCCTTGAGGTCATGCGGGGCATGCCGGATGCCTCAGTCCGGCTGGTAGTTACCTCTCCTCCCTACAACATCAAGAACAGCACCGGTAACGGCCTCAGGAACGGCCGCGGCGGAAAGTGGCCAAAGGCAGCACTGCAAAGGGGCTACGCGTCGCACGATGACTGCATGCCACATGGCGAGTATGTAGCGTGGCAACGAGAATGTTTAGCAGAAATGATGCGGTTGCTTCAAGATGACGGAGCGATCTTTTACAATCACAAGTGGCGTGTGCAGGACGGTTTGTTGCAGGATCGCTCGGACATTGTGGACGGCTTTCCTGTTCGCCAAGTCCTGATCTGGGAACGCGCAGGCGGCATCAACTTCAATCCCGGTTATTTTCTTCCCAACTACGAAGTGATCTACCTGATTGCCAAGCCTGCTTTCAAGTTGGCATCGAAAGCTAACGCGGTCGGATGCGTTTGGCGCATCAATCAGGAATCCAACAATCCGCACCCCGCGCCTTTCCCCGTCGAACTGGCGACCCGTTGCATCGAATCAGTAGGCGAGGGCCCAATCCTCGATCCATTCATGGGGTCCGGCTCTACAGCAATTGCTGCGGAAAGCCTTGAGCTGGAATGGATTGGCATAGAAAAATCATCTGATTACGTGGATATGGCGAACAAGCGAATACAGCACACGATCGAGCGAAACTTCTGATGCCCGTCATGACCGATGCAGATCTATACGCCCGCTTGCGCGGCGTTCTCAGGCGAGGTTGGATTCAGTTGCCTGACTATCCCGGCTATCGCGGGAGCGGTGCTCCCGGAAAGGTTCTGGAAGAGTTACTCGGTGTTGACGGCGGCAACTCTGATACACCAGACGCGGGCCGATGGGAGATCAAATATCATTCGCGCAATTCTTTGCTAACGCTGTTCCACAAGGAAGCCCAACCCAGGAATCACATGCACCATATGGTGAGAGAATTCGGCATAAAGGACAAACAAGGTCGCATGAGCTTCCGGCACACGATGCACAAAGGACATTCCAACCGTGATTTATACATCGCCAACGAGAGCGGGCGCATCACCGTCCGCCACCCGCATGTGAGCGATATCGTATGGCCATATTGGACGCATGACACCCTGATCAACGCTTTCGCTTCCAAGTTTCGTCGGCTGATCGTTGTGAAGGGACGCAAGCGCGAAGATCATATCCAGTACAATATGGCCCACCTCTACTGGGAGCCTAAGATCACTTTGTTCGTGAAAGCCATAGAACAAGGGATTGTGGCTATCGACTTCGACGCACGAACGAAGAACGGACGAGGGCTACGCAATCACGGAACGAAGTTCAGAATCAACTATGAAGATCTGCGCCATCTTTACGGGCATCGCAAGCGTTTCGGATGATGGTGCAATTAGGTATATAGTTCCCATAAGAAAGGCCGGGCGAACCCGGCCTTTCAATTTTATGACAAAAGTCGTGTTAACGAATTGCCCAGATTTTTGAGTAGCTACACTCGCCACCTGTGTACATTTTATTAGCTCGGCTGTCAATATGAAAAAATCGTGGTACAAATAACCGTGATTTCACCTAATGCGGAGGGATAATTTGATGGCGTGGCGTTTGGCGTTGGATATGGGGACGAACTCCCTAGGGTGGGTCGCGTTTAGCCTTGACGACTCTGGAAATATTAATGAGCTGATGGATGCTGGGGTCAGAATTTTTTCCGATGGGCGCGAGCCTTCATCAGAAGGCCGCGTTGGGCAAAGCCTTGCCGTTGAACGGCGTCTGGCTCGCGGTGCGCGGCGCAACCGGGACCGCCGAGCGCGACGTAAGCAAGGTCTTCTCCGCCGTTTGGTCAAATTGGGCCTGATGCCGAAAGACACACCAGCACGCAAAGCTCTTGAGAATCTTGATCCTTATCAATTAAGAGCCGATGCGCTTGAGCGACCTTTGACTGCCCATGAATTGGGGCGGGTGCTTTTTCAGATAAATCAGCGGCGTGGTTTTTTGTCCAACCGAAAAAGTGATGGCGATGATGAGGGAGTCAGAAAAATCAAACCAAAGATTACGGAACTCCGTAATGCTCTGAACGGTCAAACTCTCGGACAGTGGTTAAACGATCGCTTGAAAAACGGTAAGCCTATCCGGTTTCTCGGAAAGGATGGTGATTATTATGCCGATCGCGCCATGTATATGGATGAGTTTGACAAAATTCGTGACTGTCAAGAAGTGCACCACGCTATTTCCGCCAAAGATTGGGATGATTTGCGAAATGGCAACGAGGTACAAGGCTTTGATGGCATTTTCTTTCAACGCAAACTGAAACCCGTTGAAAAAGGGCGGTGCGAATTTTTTATAAATGAATATCGTGCTCACAAAGATTTACCCATCGCCCATGAATTTCGCATCTTGCAAGAAGTATCTAATCTCCAATACTACGACGCTAATCATAAAAAAATTGATTTGGATCCGGAGCAACAAGACCGGGTTGTAGAAGCCTTGGAGAACCACGAAACGCAATCGTTTGGCTCACTTCGCAAACTCAAAAAACCGGACGGGAATTTGTTGTTTCCCAGAGGATGTCTGTTCAATTTAGAAGAAAAAGGTTCGCGCGATAAATTGAACGGTAACGCCACCGCCGTTGAGATGAGAAAGCCAGATATGTTTGGCTCGAGCTGGGATGCATTGTCCGCGGACGACCAAAATGATGTGGTGGAAATGCTCCACAAGGCCGAAGACGATGCGCAGCTAATTCATGACTTGCAATCGCGGTTTGATTTGGATGAAGACCAAGCTAAGGCCGTGTCCAAGTTCAAGCTGATAGCGGCCACCACACACTTGTCACGAAAGTTCATGATGTGCTGTACTGAGATCATGCGCGAAAAGGGGTTGCGCTATGATAAAGCTGTCAAAGAAATTTGGGATGATAACGGTGAATTTCTTCATCACAGTTATCGAACTACGGACGAGCTGTTAGACCGTCTGCCGTACTATGGGAAGGTGTTGCGCGGCAATGTGATCGGTGGAAAACCTGCCGATTTTAATCCTGAAGACAATCCCGAGCAGCACTATGGGAAAATCAATAACCCAACGGTTCACGTAGCGTTGAACCAACTGAGGAAACTTCTAAACCGCCTCATTGAACGGTTTGGTCTACCTACAGAAATTCATGTGGAGTTAGTGCGCGATTTGAAAAAAACTGCCAAGGCTCGAGATGACATCGCCAAGAAAAATGCGGTCTACGCAAAAGCTAATACCAAACGCGCTGATATATTTCGGGAACTCCACAATGGGCGGGATCCGGTTGGTTTGGATTTGAAAAAAATCCGCCTTTGGGAAGAATTAGGAGGGAAAGATGAGATCAGCCGTCTGTGTCCGTTTTCCGGAAAACCTATTTCGGCGGCTATGCTGTTTAATGGTGACGCGGAAATCGAGCACATTTTACCGTTTTCACGAACCCTGGATAGTAGCGCCGCCAATTTGACCGTGGCCATTCGCCAAGCCAATAGGATCAAGGATAGAAGCACGCCATATGAGGCGTTTGCCAATGACCAACATGCAGATCAAGGCATGGTGTGGGCAGACATTGCAAGTCGTGCAAAATCTCTTCCCCGAAATAAGCGCTGGCGGTTTGATGGTGATGCCATGGAGCGGTTTAACAAAGGTGGCGGGTTCATTGCTCGACAGTTGACAGATAATGCTTATATCTCAAAAGTCACAAAACGCTATCTCAGCCACGTTTGTGACCAAAACAAAATTGCCACTATTCCCGGTGGTCTAACGGCAATGATGCGCGGGAAATGGTATTTGAACAGCCTTTTAGGGGATCACAACTACAAAGAACGCAACGATCATCGTCACCACATCATAGATGCTTTTGTGGTGGGTCTGACAGATCGTGCCGTACTGAACGCAGTATCTCGCGAAAGCGGACGTGGCACCGACGATCTTGTTCATATTAAGTTACCAGATATTACCCCCCTCAGAAATCAGCTCGACCATAAACTGCAAAGCGTCGTCGTGTCGTACAAGCCCGACCATGGCACGAATGGTAAAATGTTTAGGGAAACAGCTTACGGTATCGTGCATCCTGACAAACAAGACCCGGATCTACCAAGGGGGTACAGTCTGGTCACACGAAAAAAAATCAACGTTCTATCAAAAAAAGAAATCGGCTTCATACGTGATCGGAGATGGCGTACTTTGGTGCAAGACCATGTGGAAAAGGCCGAGACTGCAGGCACAAAGCTGGATAAAAATGGCTTGGCCAAAGTCCTCACTGAATTTGGCCAGGTCCAAAAAATCAAAACCATTCGTCTTTTTGTGTCCAACCAATCGGCAACGAAAATCCCGTCCGCAGATTATAAGGCCTACGCGCCGGGTTCGTTCGTATGCGTTGATATTTGGCAGGTGCCCAAAGGCAAAAAGGGGAAATGGAAAAAGGACCAATACGAATGGCACGGGGTTTTTGGTCCTATGCCCAATGTAAGGGTCAGACGCCAGATAAAAACGAGGGGCTGATTAAGGGTTTAGGAATTCACCCTGCAGCCAAGTTCATTGTCCGGCTGTTTAAAAACGACCTGGTGAAATTGCAAGATGGTGAGAAGATTGTATTTATGAGAGTCGCTGGATTTTCAACCACAAATAATAGAATTGACCTCCGCCCTCAATATGAGGCGGATGGTGAGCAAAATCACAAATCCATTAATGTTTTGAAAAAATCATTTCTGCACCGCTTAAATGTGTCCGAGGATGGCAAGATTAAGGGATAAAAAGATGGTTACGCAGGTTGTGGAAATTTCCGAAAACGGTAATCATCTATCCAAGTATCGGGGCTTCATGATCATCAGGAAAGATGACGTGGAAGTGGGCCGCGTGCCCTTGGATGATATCACGGCGTTGATTTTATCCGCAGACCAAATCACCTTATCTAAAACCTTGATCGCAGAACTAGCCGAACGCAAAGCCCCTATTGTGACGTGCGGTAAGATCTACCACCCCTTGGCTTTGTCATTGCCATACGGCAGTCATTATGATTACATAAGCGTTCTGTGGATGCAAATTGATTGCTCTAAACCGTTCGCAAAACGCCTCTGGCAATCGATCGTGCAAGAAAAAATCATCAACCAAAGGATTGCGCTTGAATACTTTGATCCGGCCTCCCCGGTATTGAATGAATTAGATATTTTGGCCCGGCGAGTGAAATCAGGTGATCCTGAAAATATGGAAGCTCAAGCTGCACGGCGTTATTGGACGGCTTTGTTGGGAGATAGTTTTCGTCGAGATTTTCAAACCGGGTTAGAAAACTCCCTGCTAAATTATGGCTACAGCGTGCTACGAGCAGCTACCGCTCGCGCGGTATGCAGCGCTGGTCTTACCCCGGCGTTAGGCATTCATCACCGCAATCAAAAAAATCCTTTTGTCCTTGTCGATGACCTGATGGAACCCTTTCGCCCTTTGGTGGATAAAACGGTACGCAGCATCATTGACAATGACCTGATAGGAGGAACGGACCTAACGCCGGATTTAAAACGAAAATTAACGCACATTTTAGATTTGGACGTGGGTTTGCAAAAGGGAATTTCTACGGTGATGAACGCCCTCTATAGGCTGGCGCAAACGTTTGTAACAAGCCTTCAGGAAAAAGAAAATGTCCTAGAATTTCCGATATTGACACCAACCGACAAATTGGTCTGAAAATGTTAAGGGACCGAGAAACTTGGCTCAGCGGGTACGCAATTTTGTGGATGCTAGTCATGTTTGATTTGCCTGTGGTTGAAAAAGTTGATCGCAAAGCCGCGACCAAGTTTAGGAATTTTTTGTTGGATCAAGGTTTCGCCATGGCGCAGTTTTCTGTGTATTATCGCATGGTTTCGGGTAAGGGCCGTGGGCAAACCTTACAGCAGAAAATACAAAAAGAATTGCCGAAATATGGCAACGTTCAAATTATTTCTATTACCGACAAACAGTATGAAAACATTAAAACGTTTAAAGGCAAGCGACGTGATCCTCACCAGAAACAGAAACAACTCCTCTTGTTTTAAAGTTCCTCTGATCTATTTTGAAAACTAGAGAGACGTGTAATGGACCAATGATTTCAATACATTGAGCGCCACCTAGTGTAGTTAAGTGTAGGTATCTAGAATTTGGGTCAACCCACAACCAGGAGTCAACGTGCTCTCTTCCTTGACAATTGAGTGTAGCTAATACCAATGCCCTTAGATATTGACTATTCTGACTCATTCCCGGACAGTGATTGCGAGATTGCAGTTTTGTCGTTTACAAAGAAATTTCATACTTCACGATATCTTTCAATGGTCTGATCAAAATTGTCGGAGATGGATATCTTCCCGGCAATGATCGTTTAAATCCTCAATTCGACGATCTGCTCATAATTATCGAAGACAGATATAGTGAGCTTGTTGGCACGAGGATAAGCCCACACATTTTCCATCAGGTTGAGTTCAGGGGAACAGGGCGGGAGTTTGGGCAGAGTGATACCTCCGGCTCCGCTTAACCGTGCCAGTCAGAGCCATCCAGAATGGGAAGAGCATGTGCGCCTAATGCAGTGGTTTTGGCGATTTCGACGAGATACGCACTCATAGCCTGTGTGTCGGCATGTGGCACGATCAGAGCGGCAGCTTCAATCCGTGCCAGCCAGACGACGGCATCGAAAATGTAGTTCCACGTATGGCGGGTATCGTGAGGGTACGGGGGGAGGTGTTCTACGCTCGGCCAGCGTGCCCTGTCGGTTTCGGGACCGAAACCTGCCCGAACCATTTCTGCCAACTGCTTCTTCTGTTTGACGCTTAACAAGCAGGGTGGGCCCGGTGACGACGGTTGGACAGGCCGCGACACGCGGCCCTACGCATCGTAGCGGTGAACCTAATAGCGCGAGGTATCGGTCGGGTCCATCTCGTAGCTCTCTCTGCCCCTGTCTTGCGGTCAGACCCATCCAGAACCAGAGCAAGCGCCAGCATCCGCCGAGTCGCATTCGAATCCTGGTAGGTCACCGCGGCCTGACCAACGTTGCCCGACGTCTTGTCTTTCTTTGTAATTTCAGCAACCATCAATCTCTCCCCTATAGGGGAGGATACTGAATTAGGTATTACCGTTCTTCGAACGCGTCATCACCCTCCGCTACGATAAATAGGGGAGGACACTGAATTAGGTTTTACCGCTCTTGTAGAGTCCCGGTGAGTCAAATATCAAGGACGTTAGTATAAGTGTAGCTACTCAAAAATCTGGATTAATCCACAACGGCGTGTAGCGCGACAATCAGGATGAGAAGTGCGCGACAATCATGATGAGAAGTGCGCGACAATCATGATGAGAATCCTTGGTCGCGACGTTTGGGACGATGGCGCGCTTTTGTGCCGCGATCAAGGGGGTTGTTTTGATTGTCGCGGAGCGTCAATCAGTTTTGGTGTTTGCCGGCGTGGCTTTTAGTGTAGGCCTTCCCGGCCCCTTTGCTTTTTGTGTTTCTCTTCGCCGGTAGCTTTCGACATTCATCTCGAAGATGGTTGCGTGGTGCACGAGCCTGTCGACGGCGGCCAATGTCATGGCTGGGTCCGGAAAGATCGCATTTCACTCCCCGAAGGGCTGGTTGGCCGTGATCAGCATTGAGCGGCGCTCATATCTCGCGCTGATGAGTTCGAAGAGCACACTGGTTTCAGCCTGATCCTTGGTGACGTAGGTGATGTCATCGAGGATCAGCAGGTGGAATTTGTCGAGTTTTGCGATGGCACTTTCGAGGACGAGATCGCGTTGCGCCTGCTGTAGCTTCTGAACCAGATCGGTCGTTCGGCTGAAGAGAACGCGGTAGCCTTTTTCTACAAGGGAAAGTCCGATCGCTGAGCCGAGATGCGACTTGCCACACCTGGCGGCCCAAACAGCAGGATGTTGCCGCCCTTTCCGATCCAGCTGTCGCCAGCGGTGATCGCACTGACATGGGCCTTGGACAGCATGGGGACGGCTGTGAAGTCGAAGGTGTCGATCGTTTTGCCGGGCAACAGGCGTGCCTGTGCGAGATGTCGCTCGATACGACGGCGATCTCGTTCAGCCAGTTCATGTTCCACCAGGGTGCTGAGCAGCCGGGCGGCGGGCCAACCTTCCTTGTCGGCTTGTTCCGCAAAGCGCGGCCATAGGGCCTTGATGGCAGGCAGGCGTAATTCGCTCAAAGCGAGAGTGAGGCGGGCGGTATCGGTCTGGGGCGATGTCATGCGGCAATCTCCTCACCGGATGCCGTACCGCCGACCAATTGGTCGTAAGATGACAGGTCGGCCAGTTGCACCTCGACTTGGGGGAGCGCGTCTTCTGATGGGCTAAACAGTGCGCGCAGGGCCGCCATGTCAGGCGGGCGCTTCTGACGAAGGTCCTCCTCAGGCTGCGCTGCCAATTCAGCCTCGCAGCCCCGCTCGTGTGCCAGCCCAGAAGATCGACAGCCATGCGGCACGCCGCCTTCTCACTGGTCTGCTCCAGCAGGAATGCGAACATGTTGCGGAACGCCCGGCGCGGAAACAACCGGTCCCGATAGACCAGCCCCATCAGCGCCATGGGCTTTTTGCGCAAGGAGTGGATGACGTGGTGGTCATTGACCACGTGCCATGGCTACCGGTGCTCGATGCTCGCCCGCGTGTCAGCGTTGGCAGGGCAGAGCTTCCCAGGAACAGCTCCAGGCGATCATCGTAGAGCCGAACCCGCAGCTGATGCCCGATCAACCGGGATGGCACGGTGTAGAACACCTTGCGCACGGTGAAGCCCCCGGAGGACGTGACGCGCAACGTGACCTCCTCGTAATCCGTGATCCGCCGCGTCGGCAAAGGTCTGAGGCTCGCACGTTCCGCGTCGATCCGCTTGGCATTCCGCGCATTGATCCAGCCCACGATCTCGTCGATGAAGCGACGATAGTCTTGCAAGCTTTCGAAGTCGCGCGACCCACCCATGACCAGCGCGTCCTCAATGGTGCGCTTCAGATGCCCATTGGGGTTCTCAATGGAACCGTTCTCGTGTGCGACGCCCTTGTTGTGGCGCGTCGGCATCATTCCATAATGGCTGCACAGGGCGTCGAAGCGGTCGGTTAGATCGGCCTGGGATGACTTATCCAGATTCTTGAAGGCCGCCGACAGACTGTCAGTTCTATGATTGTGCGGCACGCCACCGAGCGTCCAGAGGGCGTTCTGCAATCCCTCACCAGCGCCACATAGCTTTCGCCGCCCAGCACGACGTGGGCGTGCTGAAACCCGCCATAGGCAAGCCGGAAGTGATACAGCCGATGCTCCAGCGTTTCACCGGCAATGGTCACGCCCAACTTGCCCATGGCGGTAAAATCCGAAAGGCCCATCCTGCCCGAGGTGTGGGTCTGCCGGAAAATCACCTCTTGCCCGGGGCCGTGCTCAGCGTTCCAGGTCCGTATCCGCCGTTCCAGAGTGCGGCGGATACCGGCCCCAAGCTCGGGGTGACGACGAAGGAGTTCCTCGTAAACGGCGACCGGGCGGATCCCCGGTGAAGACTGCAACATCGGCACAACATCACTGTCAAAAATATCTGCCAGCGGATCGGGGCGACGGCGGCCGCGCGACTTCTTCTTCTGTGATGGCAACGTTGGGTCGGCTTGAAGCCGATAGCCCGTGGCCTGGCTAATGCCCGCCTTGGCGGCGGCCACGGGAACGGTATGGGTTTGTCCAAGCGTCATGAAGAGCCTCATTTGTTGGTCAGTGGCATGACGGACCGGTATGAACGATCCCCTTCGCAGAAAATCAATCCATATCCGAGCCGGCCACGACCGTCAGACCCGCCCAACAGGGCGAAACGCGTGTGGGGGCCTTTCCAGTCGGGCTACGCCCTCCCTGCGAGCCCCCCCCACGCGTTCTCATCTTGATTGACGCTGGCTTTTCACCTTGTTTGTCGCGCGGCAACGGCGTTACCGTCGGCTTCGTCGGAGCCGTCGTAGGTGACCGTGTGATCCCATGAAAAATAGCACCACCACCTCCTATTTGTAAGCTTCTCCAGCCTGTTTTAAAAACCAAATAGGCGCTAACAGATCAGTAATTTCAATCTGTTAGCGCCCATCAAGTGTAGCTACTCAAAAATCTGGGTCAATTCGCAACTTCGACCGGTGACGGGGGGGGGGGATCCTAGTGTAGCTACTCAAAAATCTGAGTCAATTCGCAACGCCATAGGACTCCTTGAGCACGCGCGCGACAGTGTAGCTACTCAAAAATCTGGGTCAATTCGCAACATTTCCTTCGTCCGCAATTGCGGATCTGACAGTGTAGCTACTCAAAAATCTGGGTCAATTCGCAACGCGCACGGGTAGCATGCGGGGTTGTGGTGAAGTGTAGCTACTCAAAAATCTGGGTCAATTCGCAACACCTGACCACTGCCCATGTAAAAGGTATTGAGTGTAGCTACTCAAAAATCTGGGTCAATTCGCAACGCCATAGGATTCCTTGAGCACGCGCGCGACAGTGTAGCTACTCAAAAATCTGGGTCAATTCGCAACCAAGGGGGCCGGTGAGAGCCGGCCCCCTCTAGTGTAGCTACTCAAAAATCTGGGTCAATTCGCAACTATGGCGAAATTACAGGCTCTCACACGTTTAGTGTAGCTACTCAAAAATCTGGGTCAATTCGCAACTGCTGGAAATATCCGTATTGCTTGTTTCGAAGTGTAGCTACTCAAAAATCTGGGTCAATTCGCAACCCTTGATGCACTTGGCAGAAATCTCGACGAAGTGTAGCTACTCAAAAATCTGGGTCAATTCGCAACAATACCGCATTTGACAGCATTATCGCCTGCAGTGTAGCTACTCAAAAATCTGGGTCAATTCGCAACTGCCCATCCCACAAGCCCTGCAGATCGTCGAGTGTAGCTACTCAAAAATCTGGGTCAATTCGCAACCGGGCGGCGGAATTCGGTTACGTCGGAGAAAGTGTAGCTACTCAAAAATCTGGGTCAATTCGCAACTGCTCGTAATATCCGTATTGCTGGTTTCGAAGTGTAGCTACTCAAAAATCTGGGTCAATTCGCAACTGCTTGTAATATCCGTGTTGCTCGTCTCTAGTGTAGCTACTCAAAAATCTGGGTCAATTCGCAACCATGGAAGGGCAAAGGGATTTATCAATTTAAGTGTAGCTACTCAAAAATCTGGGTCAATTCGCAACGTTCATCGGGCGTATCTGGTACCGCATCTGAGTGTAGCTACTCAAAAATCTGGGTCAATTCGCAACTCCGATCATCGGCGTGGGCAGCGGCTCTTGAGTGTAGCTACTCAAAAATCTGGGTCAATTCGCAACGGCCTCTACCGCTGGATCAATTTGTCTGAAGTGTAGCTACTCAAAAATCTGGGTCAATTCGCAACTTACCGAACGATCGGGAAAGACACTGGACGAGTGTAGCTACTCAAAAATCTGGGTCAATTCGCAACTCTGTCCTTTGACCAGCCGCCATCCATTAAAGTGTAGCTACTCAAAAATCTGGGTCAATTCGCAACTCTGAAGCATCTTGAATTTATGATGGAGGTAGTGTAGCTACTCAAAAATCTGGGTCAATTCGCAACCAAGCGGTCTTGCTTGATGGGCACATTGTAAGTGTAGCTACTCAAAAATCTGGGTCAATTCGCAACTTGATGAAGGTGTTCGCCTCTGCAAGCTCTAGTGTAGCTACTCAAAAATCTGGGTCAATTCGCAACTGGATCTTTACCACCATATAAAAATGATCAAGTGTAGCTACTCAAAAATCTGGGTCAATTCGCAACAACAACACTCAGCTATCAGACCCGTCATTAGTGTAGCTACTCAAAAATCTGGGTCAATTCGCAACAACAACACTCAGCTATCAGACCCGTCATTAGTGTAGCTACTCAAAAATCTGGGTCAATTCGCAACTCCGCATCATATGATGGGGTGCACATAAAAAGTGTAGCTACTCAAAAATCTGGGTCAATTCGCAACTTTCCGCGCGGGTGATTGCGTGCCGCGGGAAGTGTAGCTACTCAAAAATCTGGGTCAATTCGCAACTCGTTCTTACTCCCCCCCGAAACGGTGTAGAGTGTAGCTACTCAAAAATCTGGGTCAATTCGCAACGCTACGCGTGCGCGTGCGTGCGCGAATTTAAGTGTAGCTACTCAAAAATCTGGGTCAATTCGCAACGCACCCGCGCGTAACTCAGGAGAGGGGCCGAGTGTAGCTACTCAAAAATCTGGGTCAATTCGCAACTTATCCTAGAGAAGAATGCGCATCATCAAGAGTGTAGCTACTCAAAAATCTGGGTCAATTCGCAACCGCACCGCGAAGCGTCGCGATCTCGCGCGTAGTGTAGCTACTCAAAAATCTGGGTCAATTCTCAACGCATAGATAATAGAGCAACAGCTGTCAATGAGTGTAGCTACTCAAAAATCTGGGTCAATTCGCAACCCTGATCGAGAGCACGATCAGCGTGGCGGTAGTGTAGCTACTCAAAAATCTGGGTCAATTCGCAACTTTCCCTTATCAGCGATTGCATCACGCACTAGTGTAGCTACTCAAAAATCTGGGTCAATTCGCAACTCAAGTTCTTCTCGCATTTCCTTGCTTTGCAGTGTAGCTACTCAAAAATCTGGGTCAATTCGCAACCAATCAGGTCGCCGGTCTTGACGTCAACATAGTGTAGCTACTCAAAAATCTGGGTCAATTCGCAACTAGACCGCGAGTCGATCGTTAGGGACATTGAGTGTAGCTACTCAAAAATCTGGGTCAATTCGCAACGCGAATTACGTGTGCTTCAGGAGGCGCATTAGTGTAGCTACTCAAAAATCTGGGTCAATTCGCAACATCATGGCTAATAGCCTCACATCTTTAATCAGTGTAGCTACTCAAAAATCTGGGTCAATTCGCAACGACGACGCGCGGACCGAAGCGATGGAATGGAGTGTAGCTACTCAAAAATCTGGGTCAATTCGCAACGTAACGGCCTCGCGAATTGACTGACAAGGGAGTGTAGCTACTCAAAAATCTGGGTCAATTCGCAACTGCCGGGGCGGTCGGGTCCGTTTGGATAGAAGTGTAGCTACTCAAAAATCTGGGTCAATTCGCAACATAATTCCATTCCGGATTGCATGTCTCACGAGTGTAGCTACTCAAAAATCTGGGTCAATTCGCAACCAATCGCATCGAGCACCACGTCACGCGGTGAGTGTAGCTACTCAAAAATCTGGGTCAATTCGCAACACATCGAGAATCTTAAAAAGTTACGCGACAAGTGTAGCTACTCAAAAATCTGGGTCAATTCGCAACCTTACGTGATCGGGATTTGGATAATTTTCTAGTGTAGCTACTCAAAAATCTGGGTCAATTCGCAACAAGCCCAACGAAATGGAAATCATACGATCAGTGTAGCTACTCAAAAATCTGGGTCAATTCGCAACTCTGCATCATATGATGGGGTGCACATAAAAAGTGTAGCTACTCAAAAATCTGGGTCAATTCGCAACTCGCTCAGCGTGTCTCATGTCCGCTTTCCCAGTGTAGCTACTCAAAAATCTGGGTCAATTCGCAACCCGTCGTGTTCGCGACCGTCGCCGGGATCGAGTGTAGCTACTCAAAAATCTGGGTCAATTCGCAACGGTGGCATTGCGGAGTTCTGGCGTGTTATAGTGTAGCTACTCAAAAATCTGGGTCAATTCGCAACACATCGCCCGACTTAAAAAAGTGCGTGATGAGTGTAGCTACTCAAAAATCTGGGTCAATTCGCAACGGAGGCAGAAGAATGCCGAACGAAATTCCAAGTGTAGCTACTCAAAAATCTGGGTCAATTCGCAACGGGATAGCCTGCAAACCCTGACGGGCAGTGAGTGTAGCTACTCAAAAATCTGGGTCAATTCGCAACAGATGAGTGATGAGGATTCGCAACAGATGAGTGATGAGGATATCGTACGCGTGAAGTTTAGCTACTCAAAAATCTGGGTCAATTCGCAACGACAAGTTTGCCCGTCAGATTGATCTTGAAAGTGTAACTACTCAAAAATATGAATTCATCCGCAACTAAATGAAAGAAGGAATTCAATTTTCTGAACTCACCCGGAACGCTCAGTCCATGTTCGAATGCTAGGATACTTGGGAAAACACCGCCCTCTCAATTTCGTACTATCAAACTGGATTTTAGAGAATGGCGAGGTAATTGTGATATTCAAGCAACCTTTTGATTTATTTTAGAACCTATCATCGTAGCGACTATTTTGGGAAGCGATGGTGGAAAAAATTCGACAAAAAATGAGATTTGGCTGGGGGACCTGGATTCGAACCAGGATTGCTCGGTTCAGAGCCGAGAGTTCTACCGTTAAACTATCCCCCAGCGAATTCTCGCGCCCTTGAGGGTGCGCGCTTTTCGCCCGGAGGGGAAGAATACCTTCCCCCTTCTACCGAAACTAGAGGATTGGGGATCAAATGCAATTTGCAAGGCTGGAATTAAACTCTCCCTTCCTGGAAGAGAGGCGCACTATTTCCCAACACAGAAATTTTCCTTGCTTGGTTCACGTTTGAGAAATCCCGGCCCAACGAAATGGTTAAACAATCATATAATTCCCTTAAATAACCGATATATGACCTACGATTATCGACTGGCTATCACCATAATCACAGCGGTTATCTGGATTGGTGGGCTTGCACATAGGCAATTAAAACTGCGGCCATCCTTACGGTGAATCCTTTTGGTTCTCAGCTTAGAAACATTCAACAACATCCTCGGGGGTGCGCAAGTTGACATTCGGCTTGGTTCGGGACGGTGTGACCTTTGCATTTTTCCAAAAGCTCTCATCCAGTTCCGGGACGTGGCTATAGTCAATTTTCGAATCTGGCTGAGCTGACAATTCTTCAAACACCCAAACTTTTGTACTTTTTTATGATGTTTTTTCCTTCCGGTTGGCTTAATCGGGTTGATGTCAATGGTACTTGCCATGTCGATCCGTATGAACAACCGTAAAAATGGTGACACCGTGTTCCCCGCGTGTGAGGGGATGAATTTGAACCGGAAACAAGCGGGTCCTGGACGTGATTTACTGTTCCCGCACACGCGAGGGTGAATCTTCGCCCTGAGCGTGGCCAGGGCGATAAGGCCCCGAAAATTTGTTTCTTAACCCTGACGACCTAAAGACGATCGGCAGTCCTCTGTGAAGAAACCTTCGAGATTTTTTATATGGGATCGAAGGCCTGCATCAAAAAATGACCGAAACCCCACAAAACCCTCATTAGGCGGCGGTCAGGGAGGCTACCCTCGGGGTCATGAGCAAATTGTGGAACCAAACATGCCCAAGCGCCGGCTAGAAAGAAGCGGAAAAAGAACACCAGGCAAGGCGGGTGCGCGCATGCGCGCACGCACTCCCTCGGAGCAGCGTTGGCTCCGTCGCCAGCAAAGTGATCCCTTCGTTGCTGCCGCTGTACAGGAGGGATACCGCTCACGCTCGGCCTACAAGCTCATCGCCATCGATGAGAAACGCGGACTGCTGAAACCGGGCATGCGTGTCGTCGATCTCGGTGCCGCCCCGGGAAGTTGGACACAGATCGTTGTGCAGCGCGTCGGCGCGGGATGCACGGTGGCTCTTGACCGCAACCCGATGGAATTCATTGCAGGGGCGGTCAATTTGGAAGCAGACGTTTTTGTCGAGACGACGCTCGACCTTGTCCGCAAGGCACTCGGAAGCCCTGCGGATGTGGTGCTGTCTGACATGGCTCCTGATGCGACAGGACACCGTTTAACCGACCAGATCCGCTCGCTGACACTTGCCGAGACGGCACTTGAACTCGCGCACGGCCTGCTTCGTCCGGGGGGGACTTTCCTAGTCAAGCTAATCCGTGGCGCTGGCGAGGAAGATTTTGTCCGCGACTTGCGAAGCTCATTCGGTGATGTCCGACGGGAGAAACCTCCCGCAAGCCGGAAGGAATCACGGGAGATATTCCTGCTGGCTCGGGCCTTTCAGAGCGTGAGAAAGGACAACTAATACATCACTGAAGGGTTGCGTTTGCGTTGCGGCAACCTCTTCTATATCTCTTTTCTATGGAAGAGGCCTTTGCCTTCGACGACGTGCTGATTCGGCCTGGTGCCTCGAAGGTGTTGCCGGCTGATGCGGACACCTCCACTCGGTTCGCGCGCGACATTAATCTCGCCATCCCGCTTGTTTCTTCCGCCATGGACACCGTCACCGAGTCCAAACTCGCCATCGCCATGGCTCAGGCGGGTGGTATCGGAGTGGTTCACAAAAATCTCGAAATTGACGAGCAGGCCGACGAAGTAAGGCGAGTCAAGAAATTCGAATCCGGGATGGTGATCAATCCCGTGACCGTGCGGCCTGACGACACGCTCAAAGATGTCTCTGATCTCAGGAAACTTCATAGTATCTCGGGCTTTCCCGTCGTGGACGGGGAAGGTGTGGTGCTTGGAATTATCACCAATCGGGACACCCGCTTCGCTGAGGATAATTCCCAGAAGGTTTCGGAACTGATGACGGAGGAGGGGCTCGTCACCGTGTCCGAATCCGTCGGACGTGAAGAGGCACTGGCCATCCTCCGCGAACGCCGCATCGAAAAACTGCTTGTCGTAGATGAGAACAGGCGTTGTGTGGGGCTTGTTACCGTCACTGACATCGAAAAGTCCAAACGCCATCCTGACGCGAGTAAGGATTCACAAGGTCGGCTCCGGGTTGCTGCTGCTGTCGGCGTCGGCAAGGATGGGATCAAGCGTGCGGAAGCACTGCTGGATGCCGGCGTCGATGCGATCGTCGTCGACACCGCTCATGGCCATTCCGCCGGTGTTCTTGAGGCCGTCCGCAATATCCGGGCACTTTCCAACGAAGCTCGCATCGTCGGGGGCAACGTCGCCACTCGCGAGGGTGCTGAAGCCCTCGCCCAGGCGGGAGTTGACGCGGTCAAGGTCGGGATCGGGCCGGGTTCGATCTGCACGACTCGGATCGTCGCCGGGATCGGCGTTCCCCAGTTTAGTGCAGTCCTCGAGGCGGCCGAAGCTTGCCGCAAAGCGGGTATTCCTTGCATCGCCGATGGCGGTGTCCGCTATTCTGGTGACCTCGCTAAGGCCATCGGTGCCGGAGCTGACTGCGTCATGGTGGGTGGCCTTCTGGCCGGCACCAAGGAAGCTCCGGGTGAGGTGATCCTCTACGGGGGTCGCTCCTACAAGGAGTACCGGGGAATGGGATCGGTCGGCGCGCTCGCACGCGGATCTGCCGACCGCTATTTTCAGGAACAGCTTGATGACTCAGCGGGTTACGTACCCGAAGGGGTCGAGGGCCGGGTGCCTTACAAGGGTTCTGCTTTCGGGGTGATCCACCAACTCGTCGGCGGCCTGCGTGCCGCCATGGGGTACACGGGCAACGGCAACGTCGCTGAAATGCAGGAGAACTGCGTTTTCATCCGGGTATCACCGGCCGGGACCCGCGAAAGCCATATTCATGGCATCGCTGTGACGCGCGAAGCACCCAATTATCGGACCGAGTCATGAACCTGTTCTTTCAGGTTCGCCACGTGTCCCCTACAAAGGGCTCTGTCATTGCTCTATCTTCGTTTCCTATGAAGATTCGATTTTTTCTCGCCACGGCCTTCGTGCTGTTGTTTTCCGCTTCATCGCTTGCGAATGATGAGCCCATTGATGCCATGGCGGCCAATCCGGCCATGAAGGAAGCCTCCGGCCTGATCGACGACGGCCGCTATGAGGAGGCGCGCCTCGCCCTTGGAACGCTACTCGCTGAGGATCCGGAAAGTGCTGGTGCCTGGAACCTCCTCGGCTACCTGGAACGCAGGCTCCAGAACTACGAGCAGGCACTCAACAATTATGGAAAGGCGCTTTCTCTCGACGATGCTCATACCGGTGCGCTCCATTACCAAGCCGAGACCTACCTCGAGCTTGGTCGGCTGGAAGACGCAGAGAAAAACCTTTCTCGACTTGGGGCCGCTTGTTCCTATCTCTGCGACGATTACAACGACCTTGTGGAAGCTGTCGCGCTCTACAAAAAGAACCGAGGCGTTTGAACGAACGCGTTCTCGTCGTCGACTTCGGAAGCCAGGTCACCCAGCTCATCGCGCGCCGGGTGCGAGAGCACCAGGTCTTTTGCGAGGTTGCTCCCTGGACCGAGGCTGCCAGGCGGATGAGGGAGGCCCCTCCCGCCGCTGTGATCCTTTCGGGCGGCCCTGATTCGGTCGTCGCCACCGAATCCCCTTCCATACCGCCTGAGATCCTGACGGCCGCGGTGCCTGTGCTGGGGATTTGTTACGGCCAGCAGGCCTTGTGCGCTGCCCTGGGAGGGCGCGTTGCACCCTCGGGAAACCGCGAGTTCGGACGTGCCGATGTCGAAGTGATGGAGTCATGCGGTCTCTTCGAGGGAGTCTGGGAACCCGGCGAGACGCGCCGGGTCTGGATGAGCCATGGGGACCGAATCGAGGAAATTCCTGAGGGGTTTCGGTCGGTCGCGCGCACACCGTCTGCGCCGTTTGCGGCCATCGCTGATGACCAACGACGCCTCTACGGAGTCCAATTCCATCCCGAGGTCGTTCATACCCCGGACGGAGCGAAGCTCCTGGGAGCGTTTTTACGCTCGGTGTCCGGGCTTTCGGGTGCCTGGTCTGTGGGACAGATCCGCGAGGAGGGAATTCGCGCCGTGCGCGAACAGGTCGGCAAGGGGCACGTCGTCTGCGGTCTCTCTGGTGGTGTGGACAGTGCCGTTACTGCCGCACTCGTGCACGAGGCGGTGGGGGACAGGCTGACCTGCATCTTCGTTGACCACGGTTTGCTCCGGGTAGGCGAGGCCGAAGAGGTGGAGGAGACATTCCGCAACCGCTTCAACGTCAACCTGATGCGTATTGATGCTGCGGACCGTTTTCTTGCGGTCCTCGACGGCGTCGAAGATCCCGAGACCAAGCGCAAGGTGATCGGGGCGGCCTTCATTGACGTTTTCGAAGAGACGGCAAGGGAAATTGGAGCTGATTTTCTGGCCCAGGGAACCCTGTATCCCGACGTAATCGAATCGGTCTCACCCCGGGGTGGGCCGAGTGTGACCATCAAGTCTCACCACAATGTGGGTGGTCTCCCGGAAAGAATGCGCATGAAGCTCGTCGAGCCGCTACGGGAATTATTCAAGGACGAAGTGCGGGCTCTCGGGCGGGAACTCGGGCTGCCCGAGACGATGGTGAGCCGCCATCCCTTTCCGGGGCCGGGCCTTGCCATTCGCATCCCCGGTGCGGTGACGCATGAGCGAATCGAGACGCTGCGTACAGCTGATGCCATCTATCTCGACGAGATACGGGGCGCAGGTCTTTACGACGAGATATGGCAGGCATTCTGCGTTCTGCTGCCGGTCCGCTCAGTTGGCGTCATGGGCGATAGCCGTACCTACGAAAGCGCGGTTGCCCTCAGGGCGGTCACTTCCGTCGATGGTATGACGGCCGATGTCTATCCTTTCGAGCAGGATTTCCTTGCACGCACCAGTGCGCGCATCGTCAACGAGGTGCCTGGGATCAACCGCGTGCTCTACGACGTGACGTCCAAGCCGCCCGGAACCATCGAGTGGGAGTGACCATTACACGGCGGCGGGTGAGAGCCTGCACGAGTTCACCCATGAACTGTTCGGCAAGCTGCTGAATTCCGGGATCCTCGCTTTCCTGCGGGCCCCCACATTGATCTTCCCCACCCGATTTCTGCACACGAATCGAACCCCCGAACAAGAGAGTGCGGGCGGGAGGGATTGATAACGAGCCGTGGCCAATCTGCGCGGGCGGCACGAGGGAGCTCCGCACCCCGTCCCTGATCGGCAGACGGGACAGCATGAGCACGACGTCGCCTCGATGGATGTTGGCAATCGTCCTCTGGGCAGGCCGCGACAGCGGGGTCGATGTCAACGGGTAGTGTTCCGGCACCTTGCCGTTTTCCTCACCACCCTCCGGGACAGTGTCCCTCGACGGGAATTCCGTAAGCGAGTGCGACATCGAGAGCACCTTGGTCGACGCCGGTTTGTCCGCCTGAGACAAGGCGAAGGACAGGCGAAGGAGCGGTATTTGTTGGCGCCGTCTACTTGGCGATGACATGGGGCTCGAGTTTCGTGCGAATCTCGTCGGGAAGCCGGGCCGAACGCATCTTTTCCTGGTCCGCATGAACCCAGACGATTTCGCCTTCCGAGAGAATTTCATTGGTGTCCGCCGGATGTAGCGCAAGTTGGAAGGTAATGCTCGAGTTTCCGAGGTGTCCGATTCGTACCGAGACGTCCAGTTCATCGTCCAGGTGGACAGGATTGCGGAAATCGACCCGGGCGCTTGCGACGTTGAAGTCGTATCCCGTCTTTCGGGCATAGGCCATGTAATCGAACGGTAATGAACGGAACAGTTCGGTGATCGCACAATCGTAGTAGGTCAGGTGGTGTGCGAAGTAGGCGAGGGCCTGCGCATCGACTTCGGAATAGCGGACTCTAGTGCGCCAATAAAATCCAGGCGTTTTTGCTCTGCTATCGTTGTTTTTTGAGGGATCCCGTTTCATCGGCTCGTCGGTCCGGTTCGCATTTGCATCGCGTGCGAAGTATGCAGGAAGAGGAAGCGACGTGTTGAACGCTGTTTGCCTGCCTCGGGTGGCAGCCCTATCATGGCATCGTCCCGTTTATCCCATGGCCGTGGCCCGTTCGGCGGGTCCAGGGGAGCCTTGTGAGCGACGTTTTTCGCGAAATCCAAGAAGATCTCCGGCTGGAGCGCTACCGTGCGCTGGCTCGTCGATTTTGGCCGTACGCGCTCGCTGCGGTGATTTTGGGCCTTGTTTCGATCGGCGGACATGCGATCTGGGACAATGCTCGGACCGCGCGCCAGATTGCGGAAGCGGACCGCTACGCTGATGCCATTGAGGCCCTCCGGGAAGGCCGTGGTGGTGAGGCGATTGCGGATCTTGCCTCGCTCGCTCGCGAGGCAAGACAAGGCTATGCGGTGCTCTCCCGGCTCACGGAAGCCACCGCACTTGCCGTTGGCGGGGACATTTCCGGTGCCGTGGCTGTCTATGATTTGATTATCGCCGATGAAGGGGTGCCAGCGCATTATCGGGATCTTTCACGAATCCTTGCCGCCAACCTTCTTCTCGACCAAGGACCTACATCTGGCATCCAGCGACGCCTCGGTGACCTTGTTGAGGGATCCAGTTCCTGGCGGCATTTGGCGTGGGAAATCGAGGCCCATCTCGCCGATCGGGACAATGACATGACCCTTGCCAGGGAGCGTTTCCAGACCCTTGCGGATGATGATGAGGCTCCTCCCGGGGTTCGTGCACGTGCCCGGGAGATGCTTTCCCTCTACGGAGAGGCGGATTCGTGAAAGGGGTGCTCGCAACAATTGCGCTTGCACCAATTCTCTGGGGCTGCGAAGGCTGGTTGGGTTTCGTTGAAGAGGATTTTCTTCAGGGAGACCGGGTTTCAGTTTTTTCCCCAAAGGAGGGGCTGGAAGCGACAGGCGACGATACTCCGTTTCTTCTTCCTGAGAGCATCCTGCTCGAGGAATGGACTCAACATGACGGAAACTCGCTGAACCTGGCGGTCCATGCGGAATTCACCGGTGCTCTCGAGATGGTTTGGAGTGCCTCACCAGGTTCCAGCGAGACGACCTATTCCCGAATCCTGTCGCAGCCCGTGATCGGCGAGGGACATGTGTTCTACCTCGACGGCCGTTCGCAGGTGGTAGCCCTCTCACTTGAGCGGCGGCGTACGGCATGGACGCTCAATCTCCTTCCCGACGGCGAATCGGCTGATGCGAGTCTCGGCGGAGGACTTGCCATCGAAGGAGGAGTCCTTTTCGTGACGACTCCGTACGGTCAGATTGCGGCTCTTGATCCTGCGGACGGGAGTATTTTCTGGAGCCGCTCGTTCGGGATTCCCTTTCGTTCCGCCCCCACAGTTCGTTCACCGCGGGTCTATGCGAACCTCGTCAGCGACAGGACCATTGCACTCCGGGCCGACGAGGGCACCGACCTCTGGACCCATGAAGGCGCGGTCAAACAGGGGCCATCGCTGCTTGCGGCGGGCTCCCTTGCCGCCAACGATGATTTGGTGATTTCCCCCTATTCCTCGGGGGAGATCGTTGCTCTTCGGGCGGACAGCGGGCGTGTGGCGTGGCGTGCGCAGCTCACCCAGGACGAAGCAGGCAGTGGAACCATCAACGTTGAAGACGTCTCGGCAAGTCCCGTCATCGATGGGAACACAATCATTGCGGCCGGTGCCGGCGGCCCGCTTTCTGCCTTGGAAACCCGGAGCGGAACGCAACTGTGGAGCCTGCCCGTGCCGGTGGAACGCACGCCTCGCATTGCCGGCGATTGGCTCTTCGTTCTCTCCAGTCAGGACGAAGCCATGTGCGTCTCCCGCTTGACCGGCGAAACACGCTGGGTGGTTGACCTCAGGGAACTTGTGGGGATGGATGTCGATGATGATCTTCTGTGGACTGGGATCACGCTTGCCGGTGGGCAGGTGATCGTTGTGGGCAACGATCGTGCACTAGCACTCTCGCCGGAGAACGGTGCCCTCATGCGTACGGCGCAGATCCCCGGACAGATCTCCGGGGCTCCCGTGGCGGTAGGCGGCAATCTCTATGTGCTCACCCGTGCGGGTTCCATCGTCGCGTTTCGCTAAGGGTACTGCTCGATGGCCCTCCAGGTGGCGATTGTGGGTCGCCCCAACGTCGGCAAATCCACTCTCTTCAACAGGCTCGTCGGCCGTCGAGCTGCGATCGTCGATCCCAAGCCGGGACTGACCCGCGACCGTAATGCCGCCATGACCAACCTTGGTGGGCGATCCATCCTTGTGTTCGATACGCCTGGGCTTGAGCAAGCGGAACGCGGTTCACTTGCCACCCGCATGACCCGTCAGGCGGAAGCCGCCTTGGCAGAAGTGGACTTCGTGCTGTTCACGATCGACGGACGTCAAGGCGTGCTACCGCTCGATCGCGAATTTGCAAACCTCGTCCGGGCCAGCGGCAAGGAAACACTTCTTCTCGTTAACAAGTGCGACACGCTTGCGGTTGCCGCTATGGCCGAGGCCGAGGCGTACGAGCTGGGCCTAGGTGCGCCTCTTGCCATCTCCGCCGAGCACGGACTCGGCATCGAGGGGATCGGGGAGTTTCTTGCAGAACACTGCGCTGTTAGCGAGGACGATGCTGCGCAGTCCGCCAAGGCACTGAGAATGGCGGTTGTTGGACGCCCGAATAGCGGCAAGTCAACCCTGGTCAACCGTCTGCTTGGTGATGAGCGCATGCTCACAGGGCCGGAACCGGGTATCACCCGTGATGCTGTACTTCACCCCTGGACCTGGCGGGACATGCCGGTCGAGCTCGTGGATACAGCGGGTCTGCGCCGTCGCGCTCGCGTTCGGGAACGTCCCGAGGTGGCTTCTGCGGAGGCGGCCCGGCATGCCATCCGGTTCGCCGAAACGGTACTCCTCATGCTGGATTGTAGCGAGGCACTCGTGGATCAGGATCTCGCCATTGCAGGCGAGGTAGTGGAGGAAGGCCGTGCACTCATCATCGCCGCCAACAAGTGGGACCTCGTTCGCCGCCACACCGCCGTGCGGCGTGCCCTGGTACAGCGCCTCGATGGCACCTTACCCCAAGCGCGTGGTGTCCCCGTGGTCGAGCTTTCGGCGCGGTCGGGCCGTGGGGTCAATCGTCTTATGGAGACGGTCTTTGAGGTGCGAGCGCGCTGGAGCCGTCGTGTGCCGACAGCGAAGATCAACGCGTGGCTAGGCGACAGGGTGCGGGAGCATGCACCTCCGCATGCAGGCGGCCGGGCGCAACGACTTCGCTATATGACCCAGGTGAACGTCCGCCCGCCTACATTTGCGTTGTTTGCGAACCGTCCGGAGGCACTGCCACGTTCGTACGTGCGCTATCTCGCAAACGGGCTTCGCGAAGAATTCGGACTTGAAGGAGTGCCGCTTCGGATCATGGTTCGCAAGGGAGAAAATCCCTACGCGGCGAGGAGAAAACAGGGCCGATAGGGCGCAAATGCTGCGTCTCGACCGGTACTTGTGATTGTGCGGGACCTCGACGGAGTTTATCGTGCGATGTCCAGGTACTTGTCGGAGCGTGGCGCAGCCTGGTTAGCGCACTTGTCTGGGGGACAAGGGGTCGCCGGTTCAAATCCGGCCGCTCCGACCATCTTCCTGGTCCGGTCTTAGGCGGTCGTCTAATGGTAGGACAACGGGTTTTGGTCCCGTAAATGCTGGTTCAAGTCCAGCCCGCCTAGCCAGTCGGAATGGAATGACATTGATGCGGGTGTGGTGGAATTGGTAGACGCGCTGGATTCAAAATCCAGTTCTGGCAACAGAGTGTCGGTTCGAGTCCGACCACCCGCACCATGTTCCGGATTCTTTTGCCGACTCTTGTGTGGTTCTTGCTTGGCTCTTGCTTGGCTCTTGCATAGTGACGTCGTGCGTCTATTTTGCGCAAGCCTCGCCCCTATGATCCGTGCGTAAGTTTGCGTCCCTGGTCGCAGCGAGGGTATCCATCTTCAAGGAATCAGCGATGGCTTCGTCGCTCTCCGGTCTCGACGCCTCGGTGTCGGCTTGTGCGTCCCGTCCCGTTTCAGCCGTCCCGGCGAGAGGGCGCATCGTCGCGTCGGACAAGTTCGTCGTCGCCGGCGAGACGGGCTATGCCGGCCTGCACCTAATCGCGGATTTCTGGGGCGCTTGCTCCCTCGATGACATCGAGGCGCTGGAACGCGCGATGCGCGATGCGGTCGCAGCGTCGGGAGCGACACTTCTCCACCTTCATCTCCATCCCTTCGGCGAGGGGCAGGGAATTTCAGGTGTCGCGGTGCTCGCCGAATCCCATATCAGCGTTCACACTTGGCCTGAGCGCGGCTACGCGGCGTTCGATGCCTTCATGTGTGGGGACGCCGACGTGGGCAAAGCCCTGAAGGTCCTTGAGCGCCATCTCCGTCCTTCACGGACGGAAGCCAAGACACTTCGTCGCGGAACCTTCCGACGTGCGCCGGAGAAACAGTCATGACCGTTGGAGCCGAGAGCTTTCTCTCCGAGCGTCGTCGCGGTACGCCCTGTCTCGTGGTTGACCTTGCGCAGGTTGAACGTGCCTACGGCGAGTTGGTCCGTGTTCTGCCCCGGACTCGCATCCATTACGCAGTCAAGGCAAACCCTGCAGCACCGATCGTAGAGCGCCTGGCCTCGCTGGGTGCTTCGTTCGACGTGGCGAGTCGTCACGAGATTCGCACGTGCATGCGTGTCGGTGTCGATGCTACCCGGCTTTCTTACGGCCACACCGTAAAGAAGTCGGTCGACATCGCGTGGGCCTTTCGACAGGGCCTGCGCAGGTTCTCTTTCGATTCCGATGCCGAATTGGAGAAGCTCGCCCACCGTGCCCCCGGATCGTTTGTTTCGTGCCGGCTCCTTGTTGATAACACGGGAGCTTCCTGGCCCCTGGCCCGCAAGTTCGGTTGCTCTCCGGAGGTCGCCGTGGAGTTAATGAGCAAGGCAGAACAACTGGGCCTCCACCCGACGGGTCTTTCGTTCCATGTCGGCTCCCAGCAGGCCGATCCCGCCCGTTGGGATCCGGCTGTGGCACTTGCAACCGAGGTTTCGGCTCGACTGGCCGAGACGGGCATTGAGGTGTCGTTTCTCAACGTGGGAGGCGGGTTCCCGGTCCGCTACGACGTCGCCGTTCCCGGTCCCGAGGCATTCGCGCAGGCCATCGAAGAATCGCTCGCCCGTCATTTCGGGAACCGGATACCGGACATTTTGTTGGAATCGGGTCGCTACCTGGTGGCGGAGGCGGGTGTCATCGAAACCGAAGTGGTCCTGGTCTCACGGAAGTCACCGGATGACGCTCGGCGGTGGGTGTACCTCGATATCGGTCGCTTTGGTGGGCTTGCGGAAACCGAAGGAGAGGCAATCCGCTACCAGATTGAAACACCCGCGGTGAACGGGCCGGCCGGACCCGTGGTGATCGCGGGGCCGACTTGTGATGGGGCCGATGTATTGTATGACCGTGCCGACTACCGAATGCCGCTGGCTCTTGTTTCGGGCGATCGCGTGCGGATTCGCTCTGCAGGTGCGTACACCAACGTCTACGCCTCGGACTTCAACGGGCTTCCCCGGATTCGCACCCATTTCGTGTGAAGGGGATTGCTGCCGGTCTTATGCGACTAGGTCAGCGATCCATTTTGGGTGAGCGTAGGACGCCCGGTGCAACTCCGGGGTGTAGTGGTTGGTGATGATTTCCGATGTGCGTGCCCGCGTCATCGCCTCCTCCATCCTCTCGGTGGTGAGGGGTACGTTTGATCCCCGTGTCAGTGCGAAGAAGCCGCCCGTGTAGGTGGGCGTGACGGTGAGATATGTCGCAACTGAACTCCAGACGGTTCGCATTCGTGCCACTGCCTCTCGCAGTTCTTCCGCTTGGAAGAACGGTGCCCCCGTCTGGAAGGTGGCGATGCCGCTTTTACGCAGGGCGGATGCGACACGCCGGTAGAACTCACTCCCAAACAGTTGCGCTGCGGGCCCGACCGGATCGGGGCGATCCGCAATGATGAGGTCATAACGTCCTTCACATTCTTCAAGGAAAGAAAAAGCATCTTGGGCATGGATCGACAACCGGGAATTCTCGAAGGCTCCCTCGTGAATGTTTCCGAGGTGCTCGCGCGCGTTCTCGACCACCCGAGGGTCGATGTCGACAAGGTCGACCGTCTCGATGGAATCATGCTTGAGGATTTCCTTGGCCACAGCCCCATCACCGCCGCCTGCGATCATTGCGCACCGGATGGCACCGTGCTCGAAGACGGGAGGATGGACCAGCATCTCCGAGTAACTGGCTTCGTCCCGCTCGGTGATCTGCACGATTCCGTCGAGCGCGAGCACACGGCCGAATGCGTCATTCTCGAAAAGGAAGATTCGTTGGTATTTGCTCTGCTCGTCGACGAGTACCCGACGAACGGAGAAGGACTGCGCATGACCCTCGTGGAGCAATTCGGCGAAGGTTTCGTTCATCGCGTGGAGATTCGTGAATAACGGTTCGGTGGTTGCGTCATACCGCTATGCTAGGCTTCCGGCCGGTTTTCCCGGCATGCCTGTTCCTTCCATGAATGCGCTGTTTCTCCTGCTCGACCAGGTTTTGCTGCTTCTCACTTGGGCTTTCGTCATCCAGGCGATCCTGAGTTGGCTGGTAGCTTTCCAGGTCATCAACGTTCAGAACCGCTTCGTCTACACGCTCGGGCATTTTCTTGACCGTCTCACCAAGCCCCTGTTGCGGCCAATTCGGCGCTTCTTGCCGGCCATGGGCGGTGTCGATATCTCGCCGCTCATTGTCATCCTTCTGCTCTGGTTCTTCCGCAACCTGCTAGCGGAAATTGCGCTGGGGTGACGGGGATCTCCCAAGTGTTCAGCTGGAAGGATCCTGCGTCCGGCGACGTTGACGGAGCCGCAGTGCGTTGAGGCGGATGAATCCCAGCGCGTCCTTCTGGTTGTAGACATCGTCGGACTCGAAGGTTGCGATGTTTTCGCTGTAGAGGCTTTGCGGGGACCGCCGTCCCACGACGTGAACTGAACCCTTGAAAAGTTTGAGTCGGGCGGTGCCCGTGACGTTCTTCTGGGATTCGTCGATCAGGGC
This sequence comes from Alphaproteobacteria bacterium, assembly GCA_965206145.1. Lineage (GTDB taxonomy): Bacteria > Pseudomonadota > Alphaproteobacteria > TMED109 > TMED109 > CBDBIK01. The sequence continues at coordinate 347,612 of CBDBIK010000005.1, read as the reverse complement.
TTGCAGCATTTCGCGCTCAGGGCTGAACCAGAACCCGTTGTAAACGAGAGAAGCGTAGCGGGGCATGATCTCGTCGCGGGTATGCATCGACGGGCCATCCAGGGTCAGGGATTCAACGGCCCGGTGCGCCACCTGGAGCAATGTCCCTCCGGGCGTTTCGTAAACGCCGCGAGATTTCATCCCGACGAACCGGTTCTCCACGAGATCAAGGCGACCGATTCCGTGGGTTCCTGCGAGTTTGTTCAGGTGCTCAAGAAGATTTGCGGGCGAAAGCTTTTTGTCGTCGACCGCCACGGGATCTCCCTTCTCGAAATCAATTTTCACGTAGCGTGGTTCGTCAGGTGCCTTTTCGGGAGCCACGGTGCGGGTGAACATTCCCTCGTCAGGTTCGTGCCAGGGATCCTCGAGGGCCTTGCCCTCGTAGGACGTGTGAAGGAGGTTTGAATCGGTGGAGTACGGCGGCTCTCCCTCTGTGTCGCTCTCGATGGGGATTTGGTGAGCCTCGGCGTAGGCTAGGAGATCGCTTCGTGAGCGCATGTCCCACGTCCGCCATGGTGCGATCACCTGGATGTCGGGCTCAAGGGCGTAGTAGCCGAGCTCAAAGCGCACCTGGTCGTTACCTTTTCCCGTAGCCCCGTGCGCAACCGCATCCGCTCCCGTCTCGCGGGCGATTTCGACTTGCCGCTGGGCGATCAGGGGTCGGGCGATTGAGGTTCCGAGCAGGTAGGTTCCCTCGTAGAGGGCGTTGGCCCGGAACATCGGAAATACGTAGTTGGTGACGAACGTTTCGCGGAGATCTTCAACGCGGATGTCCTGAACTCCCATCTGTTTTGCTTTTTTTTGAGCGCGCTCGACGCTCTCGTAGCCGAGGTCAGCGGTGAACGTGACGACTTCACAGCCATAGGTTTCCTGTATCCAGCGTAGGATCACGGACGTGTCGAGCCCGCCGGAGTAGGCGAGAACGACCTTGCGGATATCAGACATGACTGTCTCCGAAGGACGAGGAAGACGAATGGGTCTATGCGTGGCGGCATCTCGACCAAGTGGCGGAGAGTGGCGGAAATGTCCCAAATTCTCAACGCGAGGCCGATGAACAGGGCTTGCCAGATTTTTCCTTCCGTGCACCCAGTGTTTGACACTCCTCAACGGGGCGTGCAAGAAATCCGCTCCATCCGGGGCCGTAGCTCAGCTGGGAGAGCGTCGCGTTCGCAATGCGAAGGTCAGGGGTTCGAATCCCCTCGGCTCCACCACTCGTTACCCGGAAGACATTGTTCGAAAATAGGCTTTCCACTTGCCGTTCATGGCAGACTGGAGCCTCGGAACTTCTCGACCGGGCATGCAGGGCAGATCGAATTCTTTTTTTAATTTCGAGATTCCGGAGAGTGCTGTGAGCACTGGCCCTGATCAAGTCACACTGACCTTCCCCGATGGGAGTGCTCGGAGCTACGCGCCTTCGGTAACGGGGTTCGACGTGGCCTCCGACATTTCGAAGAGTCTCGCCAAGGCCGCGATCGCGGTCCGCATTGGCGGAGAGCTTCGCGATCTCTCCCGCCCGATCAACGCGGATACTGAGATCCACATTGTCACGCTCAAGGATGATGACGCGGACGTTCTCGAACTCATTCGTCATGACGCCGCACACGTTCTCGCCGAGGCGGCCAAGGAACTCTATCCGGATGTGCAGGTGACCATTGGTCCGGCCATCGAGGACGGTTTCTACTACGATTTCGCGCGTCAAAAGCCTTTCTCTCCTGAGGACCTGGAAGCGATGGAGAAGAGGATGCGTGAGATCGTCGCCCGTGATGAATCGGTGATGCGCGAGGTGTGGGAGCGTGAAGATGCGATTCTCCATTTCGAATCCGTGGGCGAGCTCTACAAAGCTGAAATCATCCGCGACCTCCCGGAGGGAGAGGAGATCACGATTTATCGCCAGGGGGATTTCGTGGACCTGTGCCGGGGGCCCCATCTTCCCTCCACCGGTCGCTTGGGCACGGCCTTCAAGCTCACCCGACTCGCCGGTGCCTACTGGCGCGGCGATTCCCAGAACGAGATGCTCCAGCGTGTCTACGGGACCGCGTGGCGCACGAAGAAGGAGCTCGACGATTACCTCGTTCGCCTTGTGGAAGCGGAACGGCGCGATCACCGCCGTCTGGGACGTGAAATGAACCTCTTTCATTTTCAGCCGGAGGCGTCAGGCGCGACGTTCTGGCATCCCAAGGGCTGGACCCTCTATCGGGAAATCGCCTCCTACATGCGCCGCCGCCTTGAGGCCGAGGAGTACGTGGAAGTGCATACACCTGAGCTCGTAGATCGAGCACTGTGGGAACGTTCGGGGCACTGGGAAAAATTTCGCGAGCACATGCTGATTGCCGAAACGGACGAGGAGGGCGGACGGACGTTCGCCCTGAAACCCATGAACTGTCCTGGGCACGTCCAGATCTACCGCCAAGGCCTGAAGAGCTACCGAGACCTTCCTCTGCGCATGGCGGAGTTCGGGTCGTGCCACCGTTACGAGCCGTCCGGTGCGTTGCACGGCCTGATGCGACTTCGTGCGTTCACCCAGGACGATGCCCATATTTTCTGCACCGAGGAGCAGGTTACTTCGGAGACGGAGCGGTTTATCCGTCTTTTGAGATCCATCTACTCGGATTTCGGGTTTGACGAAGTACAGGTGAATTTTGCAGACCGGCCCGAGGTACGGGCTGGGGAGGACGAGGTGTGGGACCGTGCCGAGACATCGCTTCGCAAAGCTGTTGAGGAAGTGGGATTGCCCTGTGAAATCAATTCCGGTGAGGGGGCTTTCTACGGGCCGAAGCTTGAGTTTGTTCTTTCGGATGCCATCGGACGGGATTGGCAGTGCGGTACCTTGCAGGTGGATTTTGTTCTACCAGAGCGACTCGATGCTCGCTATGCGAGCGAATCTGGAGAACGTGAGCGCCCGGTGATGCTTCATCGTGCGATTCTTGGGTCATTTGAGAGATTTATCGGAATTCTGATCGAGCACCACGCCGGCAACCTTCCTTTATGGCTTTCTCCCGTGCAGGTGCTAGTAGCCACGGTTGTCTCCGCTGCTGATGAGTATGCGCGTGAAGTTAAAAGTCATCTCAAGGAGGCAGGTCTTCGGGTCGGAATGGACCTCAGGAATGAAAAAATCGGCTACAAGGTGCGCGAGCACAGCTTGGCAAAGACGCCGGTGATTCTCGCCGTTGGCCGCCGCGAGGTCGAGGCTCGGAACGTCGCCATCCGCCGACTGGGCCAAGAGGGACAAAGAATTCTTGCACTGAAAGAATGCGTCTCTACACTGGCTGCAGAGGCAAAACCTCCCAGGAAAGGGGAATAGATTGCGGAGAAATTCTCATCGCTAGGGCACCGACGAGACCGGTTGCTCAAGCGGACAAAGGACCGAGAGTCAACGAAGACATCAAAATTGATCCGATTCGCCTTATCGACCACGACGGAGCCATGGTTGGTGTCGTGTCTCTCCGGGAAGGCTTGGAGCGCGCAGAGGAAGCAGGGCTCGACCTGGTTGAGGTTTCGCCCGACGCGAGTCCACCCGTTTGCAAACTCCTTGATTATGGCAAGTACCGCTACCGGGATCAGCGCAAGGCTCGCGAGGCGAAAAAACGCCAACGGACCTTCGAGGTCAAAGAAGTCAAGATTCGCCCCAACATCGACGAGCACGACTACGACGTAAAAATGCGGAGCGTCACGCGCTTCCTCAACGAGGGGAATAAGGTAAAGGTGACGCTCAGATTCCGGGGCAGGGAGATGGCGCACCAGAACCTGGGGACCAAGGTCCTGAACAGGGTTCGTGAGGAACTAGGGGAACGAATCAAGGTTGAGCAGAACCCGCTTCTCGAAGGTCGACAGATGGTGATGGTCGTCGCTCCAGCGCAAGGCCTGGGTCAGCAGCGTTCCGATGATGGAGAGCCTGTGGAGACGTCCGCAATTGTCGCCGTCGCGGCTCCTGTCAAAGCTACACCCAACTCTGCACCAGATTCGGAACTCGAATCCGAGATCAAATCTGAGCCCGAGATCGAACTTTCGATCGCTTCCGAGTCCGAAGAGCCCGTGTCCGAACCGGCGGAATAGTTCCCCGCACTTTCGACGATGCCCTCATTCGTCGCCCGTCCCGATGGTGCGCGAATCGCTTTCGAGCGCTCGCTTGGACAGACGCCAGGAGTCGTTTTTCTTGGCGGCTTCATGTCAGATATGACAGGAACCAAGGCGACCGCTCTTGAAGAGTGGTGCCAAGAGCAGGATCGGGCCTTCGTTCGCTTCGACTACTTAGGCCACGGGATCTCTTCGGGCCGTTTCGAGGACGGTACGATCGGGCGTTGGACCGAGGACGCACTTGCCATTCTCGATGAAGCTACGGAAGGGCCTCAGGTCCTGGTGGGATCCAGCATGGGCGGCTGGATCGCCCTTCTGGCGGCTGTGGCCCGGCCGTCGAGAGTGGCAGGAATAGTCGGCATCGCAGCGGCCCCCGACTTCACCCGACACATATGGGAAGAGGAACTCGACGACGACCAACGAGCGGCCATTGAGCGCGATGGAAAGGTTTCTATTCCGTCGGCATACAGCGAAGAGGGGTACGTGATCACGCAGGATCTTATCGGCGAAGCGGATGAACACATGTTGCTTGACGGCACCATCTCTCTTACATGTCCAGTGCGACTGCTTCATGGTCTCCGCGATGAGGCAGTCTCCCGGGAGACTCCATTGCGCCTTGCGGAAGCGCTTGAATCGACCGAGGTGGAAGTGATGTTCGTCAAGGACGGTGATCATCGCCTGTCTGAACCGCAGGACATCGAGCGGCTTCAGAAAACGCTTGAGTCGCTTCTTGGCGTGATTAAGGAGGATGCCTTCTCTTCGGCAAGCGTCGCTCTGAACCCGGAGAGATAATCCGGGTAGAGGAGATCGATTCCGAGTGTGGACAGGATCTTTTCGGCTCTCACCTTCCGGTTTTCCATCCAGCGTCTCAAAGAACTGGGGGACATGCTCTCTCGTGCGAGCCCAAACGGGACCATCTCAGGAACCTCCTTTCCCAACAGGCGACATGCCTCTGCGGCTACATCCGCCTGGGATGCTGGATGTCCGTCGGCGACGTTGAAGACACCGGCGATGCGCTGCGCAAGGCCCGCAAGCAGAATTCGGACGATGTCGTCCACGTGAATTCGAGAGAAAACGTGACCTGGTTTGTCGATGCGGCTTGTCCATCCCTTGCGGACGAGGCTCAGAAAACCTCGCCCTGGACCGTAGATTCCAGCGAGCCGGAGGATGGCCACAGGGATACCCGTTTCCTCACCAAATTGCTGCCACATCCTTTCCGCCGTGTGACGCCTTTGCCCAGGTCCCGCATTCGGCGGGTCAATCCTGGCCTCTTCATCGACCCACGCGCCGCCGCGATCCCCGTAGACGGCTGTGGAGGAGAGGTAGGCCATCCAGGCGAGTTCGCCGGAACGAATACGAGAATGATGTTGGGTGAATATCGGGCAACCGTTCCCACCCGGCGGAGCGGATACGATCAAGGCCGTTGCTCCATCGAGGGTCCGAGTTTCGTTGCCTGGTTCGCGCGGTAACGCCCGGATACCCGCCTTGCTGAGTTTCTGGCGAAGTTCGGCATTTCCGGTTGTCCCCCGAACCTCGAATCCCTGTTTTGTGGCGATATAGGCAAAGCGCGAAGCGGTGTAGCCCAAACCCAGGCAGGCGATCGGCCCTGTCATGTCTGTTCTTCCGTCCATTCGGCACGGACATCGGGGTCGCGCTCGTTGGTGGATCTCGTTGCGCGTTCCTCGAAAAAAGATTCTTTGTCTAGGCGCGAGAGTGCCCAGATAGCAGCGGCGCGTACCAGTGGGCTGGGATCGTCAAGCCGGCGGCGGACAGTCTCACGAAGATCACCGCGTGCGGAGTTTCCCAGCGCGATCATGACGTTGCGGACGAAGCGATCTCTTCCCGTCCGTTTTACAGGCGTGTTCGCAAAGCGGGTTCGGAATGCGGCATCGTCAAGTTCAGCGAGTTCCCCAAGGTTTGGGGCGGCAAAGTCCTTGCGTTCCAGGAACGCAGGATCGCCTGCCGGACGGGCGAATTTATTCCAGGGACAGACGGCGAGGCAGTCGTCGCAGCCAAAGATGCGGTTTCCCATTAGCGGACGGAGATCACGATCGATATGACCCTGGTGTTCGATGGTGAGATAGGAGATGCACCGCCGCGCATCGAGCTGGTACGGGGAGGGGAAGGCGTTGGTTGGGCAGGCGTCCAGGCATGCGGTGCAGGCACCACAGTGATTTTCCTCCGGGCTGTCTGCAGGAAGTTCCCGGTTGGTGAAGATTGTTCCCAAGAATAGCCAGGACCCGAACGATCGAGAGACAAGATTGGTGTGTTTCCCCTGCCAACCGAGACCGGCGGCAGCGGCGATCGGTTTTTCCATGACGGGCGCGGTGTCGACGAATACTTTCACCGACCCCCCGATCTTTGCTTGTACGAAACCGGCCAGCTGCTTCAGTTTTCCCTTAAGGGTGAGATGGTAATCCCGGCTCCGGGCGTAGATGGAGACGACACCCTGTGTCGGACTATCGAAGCCCGATAAGGGATTGCTGTCCGGGCCGTAGTTGACGGCGACGACGATGACGGATTGCGCTTCGGGCCATAAGGCTTTCGGTTCAGCTCGCCGGTCCGCTGTGTCGGCAAGCCAGCCCATGTCTCCGTGCATGCCTGCGGAAAGGAAATCCCGCAAGTGTTCTCCCGCCTCAGGGGCAAGCGAAGCGGGCGCGAACCCTACCGCGTCGAAACCAAGACGGAGTGCGCGCTGACGGACAAGATCTGCTGTCTCAGTTGTCGACATCTTTCTCACGGGAATCACCAAGAAGTTTCCATCATTTACCTGCCTCAAAGTCTAAGATACGCCCCCTTCGCCCAGAGTTTTCTTTCATGTTTGATCTGGAACTTGTCGTCTACGGCCTTGTGCAGGGAGGTACGGAATTCCTTCCGGTGAGTTCCTCGGCTCATCTTTTTGCGCTCGAGCGTCTCTTCGATTGGCCAGACACCGGGCGGACATTGGCTGTTTCGGCCCATGTGGGAACGTTCGCTGCCGTCGTACTCCACTACCGCCGAGATGTCGCTCAACTGTTTCGAGGTGCCGTGGGTTTCTTTGATCCCGTTGAGAGGAAGGGATCGGTATCCAGGGAGGCGGCGGGAATCCTGCTCGCCACGATACCGTTGTTCTTTGCTGGGGCACTTGTTGCCCTGCATGTCCCGGCGGGTGTTCTCGCGCGTTTCGAAGTTCTGGCTACCGCCATGGCAGGTGGTGCGATTCTACTGCTGTGTGCCGATCGGGGATGGCTGAAGATCGAATCCTTGCCCTCGGGGCTTCCTCGCTACCTTTTCGTCGGGTTGATGCAGACGCTTGCCCTCATTCCCGGGATGAGCAGAGCAGGGGCGGCTATGACGGGAAGCCTGATCGTGGGTTTCAACAGGGCCGATGCGACCCGGCTTGCGCTGTTGCTTGGAATGCCGGCGATCCTCGGTGCAGGAATTGTGGAAGGGTTGGAGCTCTGGGATGACGGAGATCCCGTGCTGACCTGGGCTGTTGGGATCGTGACCTTGGTTTCGTTCCTGGCCGCGCTTGCGTCGATTACCCTGTTGGTTCGCTGGGTGCGGAACCGGAGTTTTCTTCCATTCGTGGTGTATCGCCTTGCTCTTGCAGGGGGCCTCGTCGTGCTCGCCGCCCTTTGGTGAGACCGGGTCATAAACCCTTCCAGGATCCCTCGCGCTTCTCGAAGAATGCGGCCAGCGCTTCGTGGTGGTCGTCCGTTTGATGCGCGACGCCCTGGAAAACGGCACAGAGATCGAGGAACTCCTCAAGCGGCATGTTTTCTCCCATTCGTATCAGCCGCTTGGCATAACGGAGTGCAACCGGTGGTTTGGATGCGAACGTGGCAGCCATTTCAAGAGCGCGATCTTGCAAGGCGTCATCATCGACCACTTCGAGGAGGAGTCCGATCCTGAGTGCCTCGTCGGCATCCACCATGCGACCGGAGAAGGTCATTTCGGCGGCGCGTTGTCGGCCTACGGCCTTGGGAAGAAACCAGGCCCCACCGTCGCCCGGAATGATTCCGAGGTTCACGAAACTTTCGGCAAACCGTGCGGAACGCCCACCGATGCGGATGTCGCACATGCATGTTAGGTCGCAACCTGCGCCGACGGCGGCACCGTTTACGGCGGCAATTACCGGAATGTCGAGAGAGGTAATGGCTCGAGGGATACGCTGAATTCCGTGCCGGTAGGAATGTTCGATGTCCTGCACGGGCCCTGAAAAATCTCCTCTCCTGCCTCGCATGTCTTTGACGTTGCCGCCGGCGGAAAAGGCCTTTCCCTTACCGGTGATCACGAGGACCGATATGGCACGGGATCGATTGATCCAGGCACAGACTGAAAGGATGTCCTCGAGAATCGCGGTTCCGGTAAGTGCGTTGCGGACATCGTCGCGATCGAAAGCAAGGAGGGCGATCCGTTCCTTGATAGTGAGTGCGCAGTCTTTGGTCTTCGGGGGTGCCGTATCAGGTGCAGACATGCTTGGAATCCGATTTGAATTGAGAGAGTTGCAGATGATAGGGCCTGATTTTAGCGACGACATTCCTTGTATTTTGCGGGGGAGGTGGCACTAGAATGCGTAACTTCTGTATCTCCTAAAGGGATTTTTTCCGTCGTGCTGCCCGCAATCCGAATCTCTGCGTTTTTTGTCGTGTTGTTTTCCTTTGCTGCCGCTACGCAGGCAGCAACAATGGACGAGGTGCGTGAGGTGATCTCCCGCCTCGATGCCGCGACGTCCGAAGAACGCTTTGGCGCGGCAGTGCGACTTGGGGAATTCGGCTCGAACGGAAACATCGGCATTGAGGCGTTGATTCGCACGGCCAAGCACGATCCCGATCACACCGTCCGCATGCAGGCGATCCGGGCACTGGAACGGATCAGTGGACAGGCGAACCTCACCGTGATGGTCCTTGTCGATCTACTTTCCGATCCGGATCCCGAGATTCGCTGGGCAGTGGCAGGTGCCCTCGAAAGTTTCGGACTCAAGGCCTCCATTGCGGTACCGGAATTGATTCACCGGTTGGAGGATCCGGACCGTATCGTGCGCGAGGCCGCTTCCGCCACCTTGGGGAAGATGGGACCGGTTGCGGTTGCAGCACTGATGCGGGTGCTTGACGAGCCATCCACACCCAAGCGCGTTCATGCGCTCAAGGCTCTTGCCGCGCTTGGCGCACGGGCGGGCGTTTCAGTTCCGCGGGTAATCGCCCTTGTGGACGACGAGGATTCGTCCGTCCGCCGTGCGGCCATCCTGGCTCTTCGGCGTATCGCGGGTGACCGCAACTGGCCGGGAGAAAGTGGGTGGCTGACGGATCCCAAGGACAACATTTGGCCCAAGGCCATGACGTCGGCCGAACGGAACCGGGATTATCCCTCGCTTCGCGCCGCCATCTTGGAATCGGTGTCCACCGCCCTCGTCCGGCTCGCACGGGACGAAGATCCCGAAATTCGTCTGGAGGCTGCACGAGGTTTTACGGATATCGGCCCGGACGCGATCGGTGGCGCGGCGGCAGTCGCTCCGTTGCTGTTTGATTCGAATCCCTTTATCCGGCGCACGGCCGCCGACGCCCTGGGAGCAATGGGAGAAGCTGCGGTCACGGAAACGGCTCCTGACCTGGTTTCCGCCCTGGGCGATCCAGATGATCACGTTGTCTGGGCTGCGGTCGGGGCACTCCGCAACGGGGGAGATGCGGCTATCGCCGAGATCCTCGTCGTGCTGAAACACGGCGATCCTGCACTCCTGCCAGGAGCCCTTGCGGCCGTCATTGAGATTGGACCGGCAGCCAGGGAGGTATCTCCGGCACTCGTTGCTCATCTTGACGGAGATGACCCTCACATACGCACCCTTGCTGCTGAGGCACTGGGTAGCGTCGGAGAACTGACCGCAACCGGGGTGCTCAGGGCCGCGCTTGAAGACGATGCTCCCGGGGTCCGGGAAGCCGCCGCATGGGCCCTTGCGGAGATCGGGACTTCCCCGTAATGACTCGAAAACTCATCAGTTGGACATCGGCTATCGGGCTTGCGGCGGTCTTGGCCTGCCCTCCCGTCGTGGCCGAGCCGGTCGATCTGGAGCTCGTTATCGCCATTGATGTCTCGTCCAGCGTGAACGAGGAGGAATACCTTCTGCAGACGCGCGGAATCGCGGCCGCGTTCCGTAATTCGGCTGTGCTCGACGCCATCGCCACCTTGGGTATCGGCCTGGCCGTGGCGGTCGTTCAATGGTCCGATGACAAGGAGCAGGAACTGCTCGCTGACTGGCGCGTGATCCGCACCGAGACTGATGCGGTCCGGCTGTCGCGAACGTTGCGCAATGCCCCCAGGCTCATCCCCGGCGGACAGACTTCCATTGCAGGTGCGATCAACTTCTCCCTCGAGCAGTTTGAAACCAACGGCTATGAGGGAAGCCGCCAGGTGATCGATGTCTCAGGCGATGGCAGGGCGAACAACGGGGTCCATCCGATGGGCTCGCGGGACGAGGCAATTGGCGAGGGCGTGACCGTGAACGGTCTTGCCATCCTGAACGAGGAGCCGTTCCTGGATGGCTATTTCGAACACAGTGTAATTGGCGGAGCAGGAGCGTTTCTCATGGTGGCGGAAGATTACCGTGATTTCGCCGCCGCGATCCTGCAGAAACTTCTCCGCGAAATCGGACAGCCGATCGCACAGGCCGAACCCGAAATACGGGTATTTGCTTCTGTCGTAGAGGGCGTTTCCGTTTTGGAGGAAACGCCCCAGGAAGAGAGCTTACGCCCGCGTTAGCGTTTGCTTTCCTCAAGGACGGCGTTGTAGTTTTCTTCGAACTCACCGCTCTCCTTGCGGTCCTTGTACGTCCAGCGCAAATAGGAGATGATCGACCAGATGTCTTCGTCGGACAGGGTGCGGGAAAAACCGCCCATCTGGGTCGGTCTTCCGGCGATGGTGAGGCCGCCGGCAATCACCGAAAAGATGTCGAGGTTACGGCTTCCGCTTTTCTTGAATTTGCCGCAGCTTAGGCATGGTCCTTTGGCTCCGATCCCACGGCTTCCGTGACAAAAAGCGCAACGGGCACTGTAGCGCTCACGGCCGTGTTCGATCGCCTCCATGTTTCCTTCCATGGGGTTCTCAATGTCGTCCTCGCCGCCGTAATGGCTGTCGGCATAGACGTTCTGGGCTAGCAGGAAGGTGCAAGCCAAACCCGCGAGCACGACGGCAGGGAACCTCAGATGAAGGTACCAGAGCTTCATGATTGTTCTTTTCTGGAACGGGGTACGCAGTTCACTCACTGAACGGGCTGTATGCGGGGAATTTGTAGTTCGAGAGGACCCCATCAATGGTCCCATCATTTTGCAACTTGGAGAGGTTCGAGTTCACGAACTCGATGAGTGCAGGCTGGTCACCCGGGATGGCGGCAGCGACGTTCCAGCGAAGCCCGGGAATAGGCTCAAACTCTTCAACCAGGGAAAGATTTTGATTGCGCGTGCGACGACTTTCCTGAGCAAGAGCAGGACCCCAGACGAAGGCAGCCTTGATCTCGCCGTTGGCGATACCGTCAAGGACCCGGCGATTGCCGAGGTAGAGGGCGCGATCGATGCCGTTGTCGATGAGATAGCCATCCATGGCGGTCGACATTGAAACGCCGATTCTGCCGCGTTTGGCGAGCGCGGAAATCGTTTTGACACCTTTGAGATCGGAAGTGACGACGGGCACGTAGGCAAGACCCACGTAAGGGTCCGAGAACACGAGGTTCTTTTCTTGGAGCTCGTCGATGGTGTCGGGGATCATGGCGATCCCGGCGAAGACGTCGCAACGGCCTTTTGAGATCGAGTGGCGCATGGCCCGTCCCAATCCGCCGCGGGTGCCGGTATCGGACCAGTAGACGTCCATTTGCAGGTCGTTGGCCGAGGCAATGCGCTCAAAGATCTCCACATCGAAGCCGCGCGGGTAATCGCTCGAAGACGAGTGTGGCCAGTTGTAGGGATCGGCGCAGACGGTGAGTTTGCCGCGTTCTTGAATTTTCTGAAGTGAATCCTCGGCGTGCGCGCCCATTGCGAAGGCAAAGACGGCAACGGCTACGGGAATGATGAAGCGCTTGCTCACCCGTATCTCCCGTTGGTTGAATGGTTGTAGGAAAAAAGGGGAGAGGCGGAAACCGCCTCTCCCCAATGGTTTGGGTCGGCCTAGAGGCTGAAGGCGAAGAGTCCGCCGCCCTTGGTGTGGTTCTGCAACCACTCGCCAAAGGTCAGCGTCCAAATTCCGCCACCGCCAGCACCGACAACGATTGTCACGTACTGCTTGCCGTCCACCGTGTAGGAGGTCGGGTTGCCATGGACACCCGTTCCGACGTTGAAGCTCCAGAGCTGCTCGCCGGTGTCGTCGCGGACTGCGTGGAAGTAGCCTTCCGCGTCGCCGTAGAACACGAGTCCGCCGGCCGTGGCCATCATGCCACCGGTGGCGGGAGTGCTGTGCGGACGGATCCAGGTGAGTTCACCCGTCGAGGCGTCGTATGCCTTGATGGCACCGTTGCCCTTGTTGAAGGTGAGGACCTTCGCGCCGAGGTACCACTCGCCGCGCCGCCATTCCATTTTCTTCGCTTGGAGATCCATCGAGAAATTGTAAGTCGGCACGTAAACCATATTGACGCGTTTGGAGTAGGCCATCGGGTGCCACTCTTTGCCGCCATCAAGTGAAGGAGCGATGTCGTTCGTCCGCCTGTCGTAGACGACGTCCATTGCAGGATTGCCGCCTTCTTCCCAAGCCATGATCGGACGACAGTTGTCCTTGAAGCCCGTGGTCCAGTTGATGCGGCCGAGCGGAACCACCCAATTGCACCGACCGTTGGTGCGGTCGATGGAGTAGAGATGGCCGTTGCGGTCGCCATGGAGCCAAACCTTCTTGCCGTCGATGTCAGCGAGAATCACCTCGTTGACGCCGTCGTAGTCATACGGGTCGTTCGGCGTGTACTGGAACCAGAATTTGATCTCGCCGGTGTCCGGATCAAGAACGATGGTCGAGTTTGAGTACAGGTTGTCTCCAAGCCGCACGTGACGGTCGAAGTCAGGGCCGGGGTTGCCGATCGGCCAGTAGAGAAGGTGCAGATCCTGATCGTAGGAGCCGGTAATCCATGCGGAACCGCCACCGTACTTCCAGGACTCGCCAGCCCACGTGTCAACGTTGGCCTCGCCCTCGGCAGGAATCGAGTAGGTGTTCCACACGGTGTCGCCGTTCTCGGCGTCAAGTGCGCGGACCCATCCTCGGACGCCGTACTCGGCGCCTGCCGTGCCGATGATGATCTTCCCGTCAAGTGCCATAGGCATGATCGTGAAGGTTTCGGCGTAGGTGTAGTCGCCGACCGTCTTGTCGAACACGACTTCGCCAGTGGCGTTGTCGAGGGCGACGAGATGGGCGTCGAGCGTTGCGAGGTAGACGTTGTCCTTGTACGGAGCGACACCACGGTTCACGACGTCGCAGCAGAGCTGCGGGTAGACGTCGGCCGGGAGTTCGCGCTCGTACTTCCACTTGATCTCGCCGGTCACTCCGTCAGCGGAGATGACACGGTTGAAGGACGTAGTCACGTAGACGTTGCCATCGACAACTACCGCCTGACTGTCCTGCCCCTCGAGGGTGCCGAACGACAGGTGCCATTGGGCGGTCATGTCTTTAACGTTGTCTTGGTTGATCTGAGACTGGAGTGCGTAGCGGGTGCTCTCGTAATCGCGCCCGTAGTGCAACCAGTTCATGGGATCCTTGTCGGCATTGAGAAGCATGTCATCCGAGACGTAGTTCGGTTGTTGCTTCGGAGCCGCAAGAATATCAACGCCCTGAGCGAACGCAGACCCGGTGAACGCAAGGCCCACCAGAGCACCGATCGCAAGGACCATCGACTTCATTGTGAAGTTCATGTGGTTTTTCCTCCCACTTTCTTGAACCCTTATTATGTAGGAGACAAAACGCCACCTTCTCTGCCATGCGGACAGAGAGACCACCTCGCGGTGGCGGGCGGCCAGCTGGCCTCCCTCCTGCCCGCTAGCGTAGGCAAGCGGCAGGGAAGGTCAAGGAATTTTGAAATCAGGCCGGGAAGGTGTCCCGAATGCCTGCGCGGCAGATATGCGGCTCAGGCCGCGACCTCGGCGCGACGGTCCTGCACGAGCGGCGGGCATCGACGGTCATCGAGGTACTCCACCTGGCAATCGAGGCACTGGAAGCATTCGTCCAAGTTGATTTTTCCCGATTCCGGGATTGCGGCCACAGGACAAGCTGCTTCGCACAGCCGGCAGGGATTACCGCACTCGGGTCGCCGCCGAAGGTGGTTGAAGATACGCAAACGCCCGAGAACTGCGGCCACAGCTCCCAACGGGCACAGGAAGCGGCAGTAGAAGCGTTCGACGAAAAGGCCCGCCAAAAGCAGGACGACCGCGTAGGCGACGTAAGGGAGGCTGCGCTCGAAGCGGACCGTGATTGCAGTTTTGAACGGCTCGACCTCGGCGAGTGCCTGCGCTGTGCCCATTCCGAGGGTTGCGGCGGTAGCGATAAGGCCTGCGAGGATCACGTACTTGAGGCCCCACAGCCTGCCATTGAGCGTCTCAGGAATCTCGAACGCCGGAAGCCGAATCGCGCGCGCAAGTCGGGCCAGGAGTTCCTGGAGTGCCCCGAATGGGCACAGCCAGCCACAGAAGACGCCCCGCCCGAGGACGATCAGTGAAACCGCGGTATAACCGGCAACGAGCACGATCAGGGGTTCGTACAGGAAGCTTGTCCAGCCTCCCGTGAATATCGCCTGCCCGTAGGTGAGCACGTTGACGATGGTGAGTTGTGCGTTCGCGGTCCAGCCGAGCCAGACGAGGACAAGGGCGAGGAACCCGATTCGCACGATCTGATGAAGTCGTCTGCTTGCGGAGATCCTGATCTGCATGGCGAGGATGGTGGTGAGCAGGATGAGCAAACCTACGAGGCCCATAATGGCCAAATCCTGTTCCGCCCAGACCCTTTTCCATCCGTCGAGGGCACTGGTGCGGACAAGGCCCAGGAAAGATGTCTGTACCGGGCGGTAGCCCGCATCCTCGAGAGCAATGGGATCGCCGCCCACGAGCTCCTGCGGGAGAGTGTAATCAACGCGGACAAGGCCGGGAGCTGTCTGGTCACGCACCTCGACTTCGAAGCTCCAGGGGGCCAAAGGATCGAAACCCCAGTCCTTGGGAATCCGGAACAGACCGGTTTCTGAGAACAGCGGGCGGCCCTCCGCCCGAATGGCGGTGGCGGTGAGTGCTTCTGCTGCGGTAAAGGAGAAGGAGCGTTCGCCCTGGATGAGGCGGATTCGATCGAAGGGATCTCCAGGCCGTTTTGCGCGCCCCTTCCAGGAAACATCGCCTGCACCGAGGACGGCGAGCAGGTTGTCGCCGTAGCCGACCTGGGAGACGTGGTGGTTATGCCATTGTCCTCCAAAAAGATTGCGCCCGACGTCCGCCGGCGTGGCGAGTGCCGCATAAAAGGAAAACGCGAGGCGTCCGGGGTCGGCACCCGGTTCCCCGCCCAGTTCGGCGGCGAGTTCGGCGTGGGTGTAGTCACGCCCCACGACTCCGCCCCACGCAAGGAGGTCCTGCCAGTTTCGTTCCTCGAAACGGTCGAGGTCGAGGTGGTAGGGGCCCTCGTCGCCAGAATCTCCAAGAAGTCCTTGGATTCGTGCCATTTTCCGTGCCGAAAGGACGATGGCGTTATAGGTCAAGGTGGCGCTGATGGTGGCACCACGAACGCCGTCGACTCCCCGTCCGGAGAAGCGCACGGGACGATTGACGTCGAGGTTACGCAGGCCCTTGAACAGGTCCTCCAGTTTGGTCTGGGGGATCAGGCTCGGCCCCACCATCGGCTCGTGGAGCTCAAGCACGGTGGATCCGGTGATCCTTCCGTCGCGGTCGAGGCCAACAATAATGTCGAACGGCTCGCCCGAGTATCCGCGCGGGTCCACCGTCTCGAAGGTGGAGAAAAGCCAGCCAATCGTCTCCCCGCCCGAGATTACTTCGGCAGCGGGTGGATTGCCTTCGGGCGAGAGGGTTTCCTCCGCCGCGGGAAAGATCTTGGCAACCACGCCTGGGGTGATCCGGGTGGAGAGGGGGGCGTTCATATCGGCGCGGGCATCTCCTGCAGCTCCCCCGAGGGTGAGTGCGAAGATTACGGCACTCGCAGCCGTGGCTTGTGAAAGTCGGGTCCGCCGCCTGGATCCGCCCGCGATGGCTGGGCAGAAATTCGCGTCGTGGTAAGCCTGTTGGCAGGCCAGGCAATGGATACACTCGGTGCGATCTATGCTTCCGTCCTGGCGAATAGCGCGGGTTGGGCAGACCGGAGCGCAGAGATCGCAGGAGCTTCCGCAGGCCCGGCGTCGGCGGAGCCAATCGAGCATCCGGATCCGTGATCCGATGGCCAGTGCGGCACCGAACGGGCACAGGTAGCGGCAGAAGGCGCGCTCGACGAAGACTGCCCCGCTCACGCAGACGAGAGCCCATGCGATGTGCGGCCAAGGTTGCTGGAAGGCGTTCCCGATGGCTGTCTCGAAAGGCTCGGCGGCGAGTGCGGCTCCCAGAGCGGCGGGCGATAGCGCCGCCACGGTGACAATGGCGGCGAGGACGCCGTACTTGACCAGACGCAGTGCACCGTGAACGCGGGCTGACGGCTCGCGGCGACGGATTCCGAGAAGCCGGGCGATGCGATGGACGAAGTCCTGCAGTGCTCCGAACGGGCACAACCACCCGCAGAATGGTCCCCGGCCCCACAGCAGAAGGCCCACGAGTGTGAAGCCTGCAACGAGGACGAGTGCGGGGTTGGAGAGCGTCACCTGCCAGTTGCCTTCCGCCGCCCCGGCAGCGGCGAAGGCATCGCGGACTTCGACGAGTCCGAGCTGGGCACCAAGGAAGCCGCCAAGCCCGATGAGAGTGGCGGTGAGGAGACCGCCGCGGACCACCCGATAGAGCCGGATCCGCTTGACCAGGGGATCCGCAAACGCGATCGCCGCCGTTACCGCGACCAGCAGGGCGGCCACGGCGGCAACGACAGGAGCGGAGTTCTTCCAGGTTCGTTTCCACGGGGGTCCCCAAGAGTCCACGAAGCCCGACTGGTTGGGCATTGTCACCATGGGAAGGGATTCTTTATCGAGGATCATGTCGCGAGGCACGACGCGGTTGGTCCACAGCACGTAGGCGGTTACGGCGTACGCCTCGTCGTCGGTAAGTGACATCGGCGCGTTGATCGGCATCGCACGGCGGATGTAGTCGAATAGCGTAGTGGCGTAGGGCCAGTAGGAGCCCACAGTGCGCACGGGTTGGGCGGTGTTCAGGGTACCCAGCCCCCCGGCCAACGTATCGGCCTCGCCTTCCTCGCCTTCGACTCCATGGCAGACGAGACACTTTTCCGCGTAAACCTCCTCGCCGTCCACGGCATTGCCGGAACCCTCGGGTAGGGTCGCTCCGTCAGGCCCAATCGAGATGTCCATCTGACGGACAATCTCGGGCGAGGCTTCACGGCCGAAGCTGGGTCGGGGTGGCTCCTCCGCGAACGCCGGCACCGCGCATGTGAGGGCAAAACCCAACGCGATCGGGCGAAAGCGGGTGCCGCGCCTAGACGTAGACGTTCCTGATGCTCCCATCTGCATTCACTCTCCAACTCTGGGTTGCGTTGCAGTGATAGAGGTGCCCGTAGGCATAACGTGCCGACCACTCGGCCCGGCTTTCCTGGCGGTGCCCGGCGCTGTCGCGTGCCCGCGAAAGGATGGTTGCCTGCGCCCCGTCCCAGATCCAGTCAGCACGGAAGCGTACGGGAGCGAAATCGGACGGCGTGCCGTCAAGGGAGGCCGGTTGCCAGCTCGCACCGGAATTGAACGAGACCTCGACTCCACGGATCCGGCCGTGGCCGGACCAGGCAACGCCGGAGACGTGCTGGTAGCCCGGCTTGATCCGCTGGCCGCCGCTAGGGCGAGTGATGACGGACTTCACACCCATGGGAAGGGTGAACTGTAGTGCTTTCCCGTCGGGGCGGAGGTCGCTGTATTTGGACGTCTCGTCGCGGGTGTGGGTGGGGGCCTCGGTGAGTTTGATGCGGCGTAGCCACTTGATGTTGAGGTTGCCCTCCCATCCGGGAACGACCAGACGCATCGGGTAGCCCTGCTCGGGGCGGATGCGCTCACCGTTCTGATAGAGGGCGAGAATGGCGTCATCGAGGCACTTTTCGAGGGGGATGCTGCGGCTCATGGCCGAGGAATCCGCACCTTCGGCAAGGATCCATCGCGCCTTCTGGCCGATGCCCGTCTCGTCGAGGAGTGCAGACAGTGGAATCCCAGTCCATTCGGATGCGGAGAACAACCCGTGGATCATCCCGCACGGCTGGTCCACGGCGATCGCGAAGGCGTTCGAGTTGAAGAAGCTGTTGCCCGCACACTCAATGAAGCATGTGCGTGAGACCATCGGGTAACGCAGTAGGTCCCCGGTTGAGAAAAAGAGATCGCGCCCGACGAGGCCATGGACGAGGAGTTCATGACGGAGCGGGTCGATGGCGGGAACGCCATTGTGGCTTCTCTCAAAATGAAGGCCGTTCGGGGTGATGGTTCCCTCGAGCTCCTCGAGCGGTGTCATCGCCACTCCGGCACCGGGGGCGATGTCCTCGTAGGGCTGGAGAATCTCGCGACCCACGTCAGCTTCTTGGGGAGCGGGGTTGCCATATTCCCGGAACGGACGTCCCGGGACGGTCATCCAGTCGGGTGCGGAATCACCGATGCGGGCGGCAGCGGCACTGCCGGGGATCAGGGCGCCGCCGGCCAATAGCATGCGTCGCGTTAGTCCGGCCTGCGCAGGTTTTCTGAAGCGGTTTCGGGTCATGTTGCCGGAGTTCCGGAGGATGTTTCCACAAATCGTTCCCGCAGGCGGCGCATGCCCCGGATCCAGCGATCGCGGTCAGCCACCTTGCGCGTAGCATATTCCGCTACCTGGGGATGAGGCAGGATAAGGAAGCGTTCCTCGGCCACGCCGTCAAATGCGATCCGGGCCACCTCCTCGGGCTCGAGAATGCCATCAAGCCCGGCGACCCCGCCGTTCTCGAGACGCTCGATCATCGCCGTGCGTACCGCCTGCGGACAGAGTGCAGAAACGTTCACGCCGCGGTCTCCCCAGGCAATGGAGAGCCATTCTGCGAGACCGAGTGCGGCGTGCTTGGTGACGGCATAGGAAGCCGAATCCACCTGTGAGAGCACGCCTGCGGCCGATACGGTGATGAGAAAATGACCGCTGCCACGTTCTGCCATTCGTCCGGCAAGCGCGCGTACCGCGTGCACGTGAGCCATGACGTTCACGTCCCAGCAGGCTTGCCAGTTGTCATCGGAGGTTTCTGCGCCGCCAGGGCGGAGGATGCCGGCGTTGGAGCAGAAAAGTGCGATCGGGCCGATTTTCTCTTCCACCTCCTCGGTGAATTTCCGAATCGAGTGTGCCTGGCTTGCGTCCACTGTCCAAGCGTATCCCCCGCATGTTGTGGCGGTCTTGGCGGCGGCAGCTGCATCGATGTCAGAGACGGCAACCGCCTGCGCACCGCGGGCGGCGGCCTCAAGGGCGAGGGCACGTCCGATGCCACCACCACCACCGGTCACGGCGACGACCTTACCGTTCACGTCCATGGCTTCACCCGGCTGCGCAAGTCTTCCATCTCCCGCATCTCCCACCCTGTCTTCGAAGATCATGGAGAAAATCTCCGTGAAGCCGCTTCGTGGCCATAATGCCCGAACGGGACGGATCTGCGAACGCTCACCTGGGAAGGTCTCGCCCGTGGCCGGCTACGATCAGGTGGTCTCTCTCAGGCCAGGCTCATTCTTTCTTTCGGGACGGAGGCGATGAGGAGGCTGAAAATTCCGCCGATGGAATCCCTTTGCGGGGGCTCGAAACCGGCATCGCTCAGCATCCGGTCCTGATCCTCCTGGGTGGGAACGACGTTGCCCCACGTCATTTCGTTAAATTGGGTCTGCACGGCGAGTGCGGCTTCCGGCTCCCGCAGGCCCGCCTCATTGGAGGGATAGGTCTCATCGAGGATGACGAGTTTCCCGCCGGGCCGGAGTAGTCGGCGGCAGGAGGCGAGAACCTCGCCGCGGATCCCGATCGGAATTTCGTGCAGAACCTCGACCATGGTGGCGACGTCGAACGAGCCATCCTCTCCCTTCCAGGAACGGGCATCCTGGATGTCGATGCGTTCGGTGAGTTTCGCTTCCGCAATGTTTGCGCGTGCTTCCCCGATGGCGTCCTCGTATACGTCCGTGCCGGTTACGCGGGCGGCAGGAAACGCTTTCGCGACAAGGAGTGCCAGCCGTCCGGCACCGCAGCCTACGTCGAGGAGGGTTCCGCCGCCTGCGAGTGCTTCACGGACGGGATCGATGGAGGGGAGGATTCGGCTCGTGACCAAGGCGTGCAGGCCTTCAGTCATCGCGCCGATGGCGCAGGTAAACGCCTTACCGTGTTCCTGGAACGGGTGCACGCCGCCTGTTGTCATCAGATCGGCGTGGGTGCGCATGTCGGGGCCGAAGTGGTCAATGCTTCCTTGTACATAGGGAAGGAGATAACGGGGATCGCCAGGTCGGGCGAGAATCGATTCGAGATGGGGTCCTAGGGTCGCCTTGCCATCGCCGGCCGGTTCGAGAATTTCCCAAGCGAGGGCCGTGCGCCACCACACCTGGACGTATGCGAGATGGAGGCCGCGCGGGGTGGCGAGGTCTTCAGGTCCGAGTCCCTCCTCGCCCGCTTTGGCGAGCGCTTCGAAGAAACCAAGCCGTGCGCCGGTATCGATCAGGTGAAGGACATGGAAGCCGCGGATGTGCGTCCAGATTTTCTCGAGCTGTGTCTCGAAGGGGATGGATTTGTCGGAGATGATCTTTCTCCCGGGGAGGTGGTGCCGCCGGAGTGAATTGAACACTCGACCCCACCCTTCGCACCACTACCGTTTTCACGGCCGCCGCATGTGCGGCGTTTGATGGTCCGGACCATCCCTTGACCCCGAAGGGTCCCGCCCGTCTGGCCTCTACACCTTCCCGTAGAAACGGGCTTGGCTCGGGATTGGCATGGGCGCAAGCCCGAAGCATTCCCCGAATTTGAGCGGTTCTGTCCCGGTGGTTTCCCACTGGGCGGGCAAACTACCAAGGGTGTGCTCTACCACTGAGCTACGGCGGCGCAGGCCCCAAAACGAGGCGTGCGCACCGAAACTATCACACGCAAAGTGCAGGCGGAACCGTGCATCGGTCTGGCCGTGGGTTGCGCATCCCCGATTTGTACTTGGCAGGGTCCATCGGCTATCCTAGGGATCTCCAGACCACATCAGCGAAGCATCGCGCACAAGCCCGTCGATGCACGGGAATCCGCCCGCGCGACGAAATGGACCCCGAATGGCATCCGCCGCTTCTCAGCGTCCCGCCTCGCATTACTTCATCCGCATCGTGAAGAGATGGGGAAGATTGCACCGAACCGCCTTTTTTCTGAGCAACGTGCTGGTTGTCGTTGTCGCGCTTACGACGGCTGCGTACCCGCTGCTGATTGACCTGACTCTGGAATCGCTTCAAGCGGGCGAGAAGATGATCCTCTACATCGTTCCTCCGCTGATCATTGGGCTCACCTTCTGCAAGGGGATCGCGCTTTATTTTCAAACCATTGTTGTCAGCCGCATTAGCAACCGGATTGTCACCGACATGCGGGGTGATCTCTATGCCTCGTTGATGCTCCAGGACCTGGGCGATTTCGATGCCGACCGCGCCGGTGCCCTGCAATCGCGAGTCCTGCATGACACTGACCAGGTACGGGCCTCGCTCACGGCGCTTTCGGGAAAGTTCCTGCGGGACGTCGTCACGGTTATTTGTCTGTTCGGGTCGATGATCTATCTCGACTGGGTCCTGTCGTGCGCAGCGGTGCTGATCTACATGCTCAGCGTCCGGCCGGTGATTTCCGTCGGACGACGTACGAGAAGACTGGCCAAAGACGAACAGGAGCGTACCGGGCTCCTCGCCTCCTTCCTCTCGGAAGGCTTTCTCGGAATTCGGGTTGTCAAGGCTTTCAATCTCGAGAAGGGGCGCATCAACCACGGGCGATGCCTTTTCGAAGACCTGAACGACATTCTTCTCGCTCTCGACAAGAGGGCGGCTCGCCTGTCGCCAATCCTCGAGGCGGGTGGCGGACTTGTTGCTGCGGTCGTGATTGTCATCGCTGGTTGGCGAATCCTCGATGGTCTCAGCACGGTGGCGGCGTTTTCTGGTTTCATCAGCGCGCTCCTTATGGCCTTGCGTCCTGCGCGTACGCTGGCCTCCTTCAGCGTCACCTTCCAGCAGTCCGGGGCCGCTGCCGAGCGAATCTTCGACAGACTCGGGAGAGCTCCCACCATCGTCGACAGTCCTGACGCTCAAACTCTTTCCCAAATCAAGGGGGAAATCGCTTTCAAGGACGTCTCTTTTTCCTATCCGGACGGTGCGCCTGTGCTCAAGGATTTTAATTTGGTGGTCTCGGCCGGCGAGCGGGTGGCTATCGTCGGACCCAGTGGAGCGGGGAAGACCACGATTGCAAATCTCGTGCTGCGGCTGTTCGACCCTGACCAGGGCACGGTTTCCATCGATGGAATTGACATCCGGGATGTCACACTTGCCAGTCTCCGCGATTCCCTCGCCCTGGTGACACAGGAAGCGATGCTCTTCCACGGTACGGTCCGCGAGAACGTCGCCTTTGGACGGGAAGGGGCAGGGGAAGAAGAAATCCAGGCGAGCCTTGCTACTGCTGCTGCGGACTTCGTTTTTTCCTGGCGGGACGGGATTGACACGATTGTCGGCGACCAGGGCGGACGTCTTTCCGGGGGTGAGCGCCAGCGCATAGCCATTGCGCGTGCCTTCCTCCGGGATCCTGCGATTCTGCTTCTTGATGAGCCCACAAGTGCACTGGATGCAAAAACCGAGCACCGCATCCAGATGACGCTAGCGGAGCTGGCCCGGAACCGGACGACAGTTACGATCACTCATCGCCTGTCGACTGCTGTCGACGCGGATCGGATCCTGCTTATTAATGACGGGCGAATCGTAGACCAGGGAAGCCACGATGACCTTGTTGCGCATTCACAGGAGTACCGGCGGCTCGTGGAACTCCAGAAACTACCTGCCTCGGAGCAGAAGGCGGCATGAGGAAGGTGAGGAAGAATTTGGGCGAAAAGGATCGTGCCGAGACGGGCAGGGTGCTGTCGTCAGGGCAGGAGAAGGGAAAGAGGGAGGAGCGTTTCGAACGTGAGGCGAAAGCTCTTCGTTCCAACCTACGCCGCCGTAAGGAACAGACCCGTAACCGTAAGGCTGAAATCTCTGTGCCATAGGGTGATAACGGCGAATCTTTGGCCTGCAAGGGTCGCGATGATCGAATCCGGCATCTTCTTGTGGCTTTAATTCGACTGAAAGGGGAACAGGTAGAATTCCCCCTTCTACGTCGTCTACCAGACCGGTGCGAGGGATGAGATCGGCTCCTAATCGTCGCTGAAATATTTGGATTCGGCGAATCCACGACCCGTTCCTACTTGTTTCGTTGCATTTTTGCATACAACATCGGGAGAATGGGGGGGAATTCTTGAAACAAAGATTTTTAGATTGCCAACGAAGCGAAGTTCGCATTACCTGTGGACCGGACGTGAGGGATGGATTTTTCTTGCCGGTCAACGGGAAGATACGTCTGTCCTACGACACGAACTAAGGCTTCCGATGTTCTGTGGGGAGCGAACAATCTTTCCATGGGAGAACACACGTGAAACATAAATTTCGTATTATGATGGCGGCTACTTTCGGGCTTGTACTCGCCGGTTTGACCTCGACAGGGTCAGCACTTGCCCAGGATGGCGTTACCCTTGGCGGGTGGATCGAAGTCATCGGCGGCACGTCGAGCCACGATGGTGGTGTCGATGGCATTGACCGTGGTTTTTTCAGTCGTTACAGCGTTTCTTACGACACCATTCTCGACAACGGCTTGGCAATCTCCGGACGCGCAGCCTTCCAACTGAACCAGCGCGGTACTGGCACCACAATCAACCAGTCAACCGGCCGTAGCGGCAACGTGACACGGATGGACGCGGCGACCAACTCCGACCCTGATGTTCTGTTTATCAGCGTTGGTGGCGGCTTCGGCGAGATCAACATCGGCGCACATGCTCCTGCCAGTTGTGCGTTGATGCCTCGCCCGATCGCTTTCGTGAGCAGCGGTGTCGACTCGTCTCACTATGCTTCCTTTTCAGGGCTCAGCATCACGAACGAGACGTTCTCCGAGAAGAATTACTGCAACACACCGGAATCTCTCTCCTATGCCACGCCGAATATCGGCGGATTTGAGGTGATGTTGACCTATGCGCCTGACAGCGAGAGCAATCAAGGCACGACGCTGAGGAACGCTCAGGACCCAGCCAACGATCTCGGAAACGTTGAAGACGTCTTCGACGTTGCGGGCAAGTGGTCTGGAACCATGGGTGCGCTGAATGCTTCCTTCGGTGTCGGCTACCAGGCTGGTTCGAATGACGAGCTCAGCTCCTTCACCGTGGCCGGAACCGTCGGCTTCGGTGGATTCACCTTCGGTGCTTCGTGGTTTGACAACGATGACGGACCGACCACTGTGGCACGGTTAAGTGTTCCAGCAGGTGGTTCCGGTGAGGTCGGCGTATCGTTTGTGCCCGCAAAAGACGACTTGGATACAAACGAAGATGAGTCCCTCGAAGTGGAGAGCGGAACGTTTAATACAATTACCAGCACGGACCTAGATGGTAATCCTATCATGCTGACAGATACCGATATTCGCAATATCGGTACGCGAGTGTTGAATTGCGCGGATCCCAGCGAATGTACCCCTAGTGATTACTTGGGTGACTTTTCATATAATGACGAGCAGGACGGCTGGAGCATTGCTGGTAAATACGAAGCCGGTAACTTGACACTCGCCGCGACGTACAGTGCCATGGAAAGAGACCAGTATAGGGACGATGATCTGGCGGCCCCGCAGGTGAGATCTGTTGAAGATGCTGGCGGACGGATACCGAGGGTGCGCTCACGCACACCCTTCAGGTGATCAACGGGACGAGCAACGTTGAAGAAACCGCGTTGGTTCTGAGCGCCAGTTACGCGCTCGGTGGCGGTCTTACAGCTTGGATTGAATATCTGGACCTCGAACAGGAAGTATCAACCCCATACTACAATTTCGTGGCAACAGGGAATGCTATTTCCGCAGAGGATCGAACTCCCGTTTTTGGTGGGCCTCTCACTGCCGATGATAGTGAATTTGGTTCTACTACGATCAATACGACCGACGATGATTCGTTGATCATAATTGGTATCAGCCTCGGGTTCTGAACCATCAACGTATGATTGGGTTTCTTTAGGAAGTTTGGTACATTTTAGGCGGCGGCTCTAGAGCCGCCGCCTTTTTTCTTGTTCAAGCACCAACGTTCCGGTTCCTCTGGCTGAGTTTTATAGCCGATTCTTAGTAGGATCAGCGCAGGGACCGAAGAAGCCAGCTGTCCCGAAAAAATTGCTGCAACGTGAACTCCCCGGATTTCTCACCCGCGAGATCGACAGGGGACTCTTTGCAGATATCCTCAAAAAAACAAAAACCCCGCGACCGAAGAAGCCAAAGACGAACCACTTGAGAGGCCGAGCCTTGTTCCTCCGCAAAATGACCAACTCAATCTCGAAACCCTGACTATGAGAGCAGACCATGACACCGAGTGAACCCGCCCGAACCCGCGAGATAGCCATCTATCAAGATGTGTTGGACGCGCCACGCCACCCAATACGGTGGCCGAGATCATCAACCGCACACTGAACACTCAACCAAGGCCCGCCATGCCACATGCACTGGCTGGATCATCTCTTGGGATTGAGTTGGGGGGCTAGAAGTCTTTGAGTTGCGTGACAGCGGATGGGTGCTGATCGCAACCCCGAAGGATGATGATCCGATCAGTGTGCTCCCCTTTGGCGCAGACACAGCCCACTGGCGTCCGACCGAGGACGGACAGCCGATCATCAGGGTAGATAGCGGCGAGGGCTCGCGCTGAAGGGCGTTCTGTTGAATTCTGCTTCAGCCCGTACCAAGGCGTTGGGAACACGGTGACGAAGGGAGTGTTATCACAACCTAACATGCGTCTATCGCATTTATCTAATTCTAGAACCCCACCAAGGCCTAAATTTTACTCGACACATGAACCTGCATACCGTACATCACTATAACCTAATCGTTGACCGAAAACGAGGACATCATGCCGAGTGCAGCAGAAAAGCTCGCAAATTCCTTGGAAGAGTTAGAAACCCTACAATCGAAGGGCACAGTTGCCATTCGATCCAAAGACTTTTCTCGCACACATCGAGAGCGTCTGGTGAAGTCTGGTTTCCTGAAGGAAGTCATGAAGGGATGGTACATCCCATCACGACCAGACGAAAACGTCGGCGAAAGCACCGCGTGGTACACATCATTTTGGGGATTTTGTGCGCAGTATTTGTCGGATCGGTTTGGCGAAGACTGGTCTTTGTCACCTGAACAATCTCTTGTTTTGCAGACCGGTGACACGACGGTTCCAGCGCAATTGCTTGTGAGAGCAATCAAGGCTGGAAACTCGAAAACTAATCTCCCTCACAACACATCGCTGTTTGAAACACGCGCAACTATCGCATCAGGTGATGCGCTGAAGAATTTAGACGGGTTGAGACTGTTCTCAGTTGAGGATGCACTGATCCTAGTTTCCGAAGTTTTCTTTAGGAATCATCCGACAGAGGCGCGCACGGTACTTGCCGTGATGACAGATGCTTCGCGCCTGCTTGGCAAACTCTTGGACGGTGGACACACGCGCGCGGCAGGTCGGCTTGCCGGTGCTTTCCGCAGTATCGGTTCAGAGAAGACTGCAGATGAAATCCTGTCAGCCATGAAGGCAGCGTCTCACGATGTGCGTGAGATCAATCCATTTGAGCAATCGATCGGTGTGGCCAATTCTGGACGGGTGTCGTCGCCCCATGTGCATCGGATCCGCTTAAAATGGGAAAGCATGCGTGAGGATGTGATTGAAATTTTTCCGAAGGCGCAACCTATTGTCAACGATACCAAGGCCTATCTCCAACAGATGGACGACATCTACGTCACCGACGCCTACCATTCTTTGTCGATCGAAGGATATCGGGTTTCCCCCGAACTCATCGAAAAGGTCAGATCGGGAGCCTGGAACCCGGAAGACGCCGCCGAAGACCGTGCCCTGAAAGATGCCCTCGCTGCGCGCGGGTATTGGGAAGCATTCCAACGAGTTAAGGAAAGCGTCCGGGCGGTTTTGCAGGGAGTCGACGCCGGCGAAGTTGCCGGGAAAGACCTGAGCGAATGGTATCGCAGCCTTTTCGCACCTTCGGTCACGGCAGGCATTTTGAAGGCGTCACAGCTTGCTGGCTACAGGGCGTTTCCCGTCTATATCCGCCAATCCCAACATGTGCCGATGAGCGTTGAAGCGGTTCGTGATTGTATGCCAGTTTTCTTCGATCTCTTAAAGGCAGAGCAAAATCCGGCGGTGCGGGTCGTGCTCGGACATTTCATCTTCGTGTTCATCCATCCATTCTTGGATGGTAACGGTCGCATTTCGCGTTTCCTGATGAACGTCATGATGGCATCGGCCGGTCAGTCGTGGACCGTTGTCAGGGTCGAACAGCGTTCTGACTATATGCGCGCGCTTGAAACGGCGAGTATTCAGGGTGACATTCGTCCTTTTGCCACCTTTTTGGCTGAAACGCAGGCAGCACAATGACAGATAAGCACAATACCGAGGAAGCGGGGCGTTACACCCAATCAAAAGCACTCCGTGAAATCGTCACCTGGTCGTCTGATCGACCCAGCTGGCAACGTGACGCACTGAAGCAACTCATTGCCGGCGTGAACATTGATGACATTGATCTTGACCGCCTTGAAGCTCTCTGCGCCGGAGAACGCAAAGATGCTGCGTTCCTTACAGAAACAGATGTTTCGCCGCAGGGCACCAGCAGTGAGGCGGTCACCATCTCAAAACTTCAATCGCTTAGGGGCGTGAATGCGCTGGCCGACGAGCAACAGATGAAGTTTTTAAGAGTTTTTAAACCAAGGCATCACGATTGTTTACGGTGATAACGGATCAGGGAAGTCAGGATATTGCAGGGTGCTCAAGTACGCGTGCCGCACGCGTGACGCCAAATTTGCAATCCATCCGAACATCGCGGCGACACCCACGAAACTCTGCAATCGGGCGATATCCACTATCAGGTTGGCACCACATCAAAATGCGTCACCTGGTCTCCGGACGCCGAACAGGTGACGCCCCTCGCGCAAGTGAGCATCTTCGATTCTCGCAGCGCCAACACGCACGTTCAAGCGGAAAACAACGTTGCTTACACACCGTTCCCGATGCGGGTCTTGGAACGATTGGGGAATCTGTGTGATGCACTTAAAAAACAGCTTGATGAGCGCGTACGGCAAATCCAGGCAAAGACTCCAAGGGCCATCTCCAACCATCAGTTGTCCACAGAGACTGCGGCGGGGAAATATCTTGGAGAACTGTCAGCTAAATCCGACCTGAAGATGTTGGAGTCGCTATGTGAGCTCAATGACGAGGAAAAACGTAAGTTGGAAACTCTACGCACAGATCTCTCCCAGGATCCGCAAAAGGTGATCAGCTCTCTATAACGCTCAAAAACAGCGAGTCGAAGCAATCGTCGCCAGGTTCAAACACTGAGCGAAAGCCTTTCCAAGGACAGCGTTTCGAGCCTGGATGCTCTCGTGAAGGCGCATTGCGATGCGACGAAGGCTTCAAGCCTGGCGGCCAAAAAACTCTTTGAAGCATCTCCTCTACCCAAGATCGGATCGGATATCTGGGGGGCGCTTTGGGAGGCTATCCGAGATTTCTCGGACGGTGTCGCCTATCCAGCAAGGCAGTTTCCCGAAGCAACGGCCGACAAGAATCTGTGTGTTTTGTGTCAGCAAACGCTCGACGATGAGGCTGTGCAGCGTCTCGCCACATCTGAAGATTTCGTAAAAAGCACAACCAAAACGACTGAACAGACCTGCTTGAACACCCGAGATGATCGGATGAAAGAACTCGCAGCATCTGCCATATCAGCCGACTCTCTTGCTGTGGCTTTTACGTTTCTGAATGAGGAACTCTCGCTTCCCGACGTTGCAGGTAAAGTAAGCGCCTGGGTGGATGCGGCGGGTGCCAAACTGACATCTATGTTGAATTGGCCCTGGAAATTGGGGCTGCTGCACGGGGAGGAACGGCGTCAGCTGATCCTGCGAACCGCGAACACGATGTACAGGTACCTGCATGTTGTAGGCACCTAAGTATGTTAAATCCCTAAGCTACGCATCAAATTCTACCAGAAGGGGAGGAGGTCGAAATCAGATTGGTTGAAGAAACCTATTAGAATCCTACGTAGGTCGGAAAATTCCATGAACGTCTCATCGGCAGTGTCAGTTACCGGAATTGAGCAGTGTTGATTTTCGTCTCCGCGGTTGCTCTCGTCCGTCCTGACAGAAAACTGTTGTTGGCCGAAAGGCCTTCAGACAAACGAATGGCCGGACTATGGGAATTTCCGGGCGGAAAGATCGCCGAGGGAGAATCCCCGGAAGCTGCACTCATACGAGAACTTCGCGAGGAATTGGCTATCGAGACGGCGGCAGAGGACTTCACGCCGTTCGGTTTCGCAAGCTATGCCTACTCCGATTTCCACCTCCTGATGGCCGTGTTCTCGTGCCGGAAATGGAAAGGAAATCCTTCCCCGCAGGAAGGGCAACGAATCGAGTGGGTGAATCATGACGAACTCGCACGCTATCCGATGCTCCCGGCTGATACCCCGCTGGTACCGAAGCTTCAGGAATTATTGGAAGAACCTTTCCTGAGTGCCTCTGAAAGCGAGGCTGTCGCACTGCCTGGAACCAATGCCCTTGGCTGACCCGGCCCGGGAGCCCAACCGGTGAGGGTCACCGTTTCGAAGGTGGCAAGTATTCCTCCTTTTCCGTCCCCGTAGCGCTCTACGTAGCGGTTGGATGCCTCGATGAGTATTGCACGCGGAAGGGAGTGCCGTGTTCCCTCGGTGAGAGCATTCCCTTCTCCTGCTGCGCGAAGCGCACGAATCAGCGCAAGCAGATTTGGAAACGCCAGGCGCATCGTGTCGGTGTCCGCCACAGGAAGCGCGAAGCCCGCCCGCACGAGCAGATTTCCGAGAGTTCGTACATCGGAAAACAGTGCCACGCGCAGCCCCGCTCCACCCGAGACAACGTTTTCTGCCTCCAGAAGCGTTTCCCGAAGTTCATGAAGGGTGTTGCCTGCAGGAAGCGAAGCAAGAAAAAGCCCGTTGGGACGCAATGCACAGCGAATCTGCATCAGGGTTCCGGGAAGGTCGTTTACCGCGTGTAGGGCGGACGCGCTGACGACCAAATCGAAACTTGCGTCGGCGAACGGCAACACTTCCTCGTCGGCGAGAAGAGGTTGGATGTTCACCGACGGGGCAGGAAGGAGTCGGGGGACGAGGGCGGTTGCCACGATTTCGGAGTCAGGCGTGATGCGACGAAGGTCATCGATGAGGCTCGCATGCCTTGTTCCGAGGGCAAGCACGCGGCGGTGACCCTGTCGAATTTCGTCAAGACGTTCCAACAGATGGGCAGAGGTTTCCCGTAAAATCACATCCGCTCCACCGGCAATCTGGCCTGCACGGTCGAGGTTGCGGCGAACACGGGGACGGTCAAAAACAGGCTGAACCATGCGTGGAAGTCCCGGCGGTGCGAGATTCAGGCGGGCATACACCCGGCCGTGACTGCTCTCTGACGGACCAGCGCGTAGACAAGGTCTATGACCGGGGTTGCAACGCCCGTGAGCTGCCCCACCTCGGATACCGCAAGTGTCAACGCATCGATCTCGAGAGGTCTCCCCAACTCGAGATCCTGGAGTGTTGAGGACTTGTGTGCGCCCACCTTCCGTGCCCCCTCAATCCGGGTTTCAATGTCGATACGAAAGGAAATTCCCAGCGCGTTTGCTACGCGCTCGCCCTCTTCCATCATGGCCTTGACCACGGCGCGCACCCCCGGATCGCTGGCGATCTCCTCGAGTGTCCCTCCAGTGAGTGCGCTCACAGGATTGAAAGCGAGATTGCCCCAGAGCTTCATCCACACATCGTCCCGGAGCTTGGGACGAACAGAAGCCTTAAAGCCTGCCTCAACGAAAAGATGGTTTACGGCTTTCGCACGTTCCGAACGCGAACCGTCCGGCTCGCCCACCAGCATTCGTGTTCCTTCGATATGACGCACATGACCGGGCTCAGGGATATCGGCAGCGGGGTAGACGACGCAACCGACGACACGCCCAGGTCCGATCGTGTTCCATTGTTTTCCCTCAGGATCAACCGCTTTCACTTGGTGTCCCTCGTGTGGCCCTCCGAGGTGGTGGAAGTACCACCACGGAAATCCGTTCACCGCCGGAACGACGACTGTCTCAGGTCCGAGAAGCGGGCCCATACTGCTGGCGACCGTCGCTGCCGAGTGAGCTTTCAAGGTCATGATCACGATGTCGTGGGGTCCTGCTTCTTCCGGACTGGAGGCACACGTCGGATGAATGGTGAAGTCCTCTCCCGTTTCCTCACTTGTGCAGCGGATTCCGCTCTTCTGCATTGCCTCCAGGTGTGCACCCCGAGCGATCAGGGTGACATCGTTGCCGGCCCGGGCGAGCCGGGCACCGATGATGCCGCCGATGGCACCTGCCCCGTAGATGCAGACTTTCATGCGTCGAGACCCAGCTTGGCAGCGAGACCGATCCGTTGAAGTTTGCCAGTCGGGCCTTTCGGAATTTCCTCAACGAAGAGAATCTTTCGTGGCACCTTGAACGGGGCGAGTCGCTCAGCGACAAACTCGCGCAGGTCCGAGACCTTTACCTCCTCTCCTTCGGAAGTAACCACGGCGGCGGCGATATCCTCGCCGAGTTTCGGGTGCGGGATGGCGAAGGCGATTGCCTGGGCGACACCTGGATGGGCCAACAGGGCCTCGTCCACTTCCTTCGGGCTGATCTTTTCTCCTCCTCGATTTACGATTTCTTTAAGCCGTCCGCGCAAGTGCAAATAGCCATCCTCGTCCAACATTCCCTGGTCGCCCGTGCGGAACCAGCTGTTAATGAAGGCCTCGGCGTTCGCCTCGGGTCTCCCGATGTAGCCTGCGGTCACGTTCTCCCCCCGTATCACCACCTCGCCCGTCTCGCCGACGGGCAACAAATTTCCGGCGGCGTCCATCACCGCAACCTCGGGCCCGGCGGCGATACCGACTGAGCCTGGCTTGCGCTCACCAGGAGGCAGGGGATTGGATGCCATTTGGTGAGCGGCTTCGGTCATCCCGTAACTCTCGATTACCGGAACGCCGAGCGTTTTCTCGAGTTCTTCCATCACTGAGGGGGCAAGCGAAGCGGAAGAGGAACGCACGAAGCGAAGTGGTACGGCCTTGATCGTTTCCTGGTGCCGATCGCTACGGGCAAGCATCATCTGATGCATGGTTGGCACAGCCGTGTACCAAGTAGGACGGATCTCTTCCATCCAACGAAAGAACGAGAACGCATCGAACCCCGGCGTCGCCGCAACGGATCCACCCGCCGCAAGGGATGCGCATAGGGCGGCTACCAGCCCATGGATGTGAAAAAGCGGCATAACGTTGAGACAGAGATCCGTCTCGCCGAGATCGAGTGCGATACCGATGTTGCGGGCGGAAGCGGCAAGGTTTTTGTGGGTAAGGGGGACCAATTTCGGGCGCGAGGTAGTCCCCGAGGTATGGAGAACGAGAGCCACGTCTTCGATCTCTGCTGGCCCGGCCTGAGAGGTGTGTCTTTCAATGCCTTCAAGATGAAAAGCACCTGCCGAGGATTTATCCTCAACAAGCCGCACCACGGGAATTCCGAGTGCTTCGGCGGCGGCGGGGGCCGGCCCCTCTTCGGTCACTGCCGTTACTAGTGCCTTGGCCTCCAAGTCGGCAAGGAAAAAATCCATCTCCTCACGACGATAGGAGGGATTGAGGGGAGCCGCCGTCGCGGTGCCTGCCACGGACAGGAATGCCGTCGCCGTGGCGGGACCATTGGGAAGAACGATCGCCACTCGCTCGCCTCGCCCGATGCCGAGGGCGTTGAATTTTTTCCGAGCCGTGGCTACGAGTTCTCGGAGTTGAGCGCGCGAAAGCGAGGCCCGACCGGGAGCTTGGAGCGCCGGTGCAGCAGCATCGCCCTTTGCGAGGAGAGCGGAGATCGCGTCGACGCTGGCCATGGAGCGAGCATAGCCTGAGGACCTTCCCGGAGCCTGTCCCAAGGGCCAGAGGATGGACATTCGCCTATAATGTCTCCCCCACGGGCGGAGGAGAAAATAATGAGCGTACGCAACGAGTTTGAAGGACGCGCCGTAGTGTCCGAAGCCTTCGCTCCGAACGACCTTGCCGCCTACTGGATGCCGTTCACCCCGAACCGCCAGTTCAAGGCGGCACCGCGACTGCTGGCCTCGGCCAAGGGGATGTACTACCGGACCACCGATGGACGAGAGGTGCTTGACGGTTCGGCAGGGCTGTGGGCGGTCAACGCTGGTCATTGTCGGGACGAGATTGTCGAGGCGGTGCAACGCCAGGTCGCAGAAATGGATTATGCGACGGCCTTCCAGATGAGCCATCCAAAGGCTTTCCAGCTTGCCAACCGTCTGGCCTCGATCCTTCCGGGCGATCTCGACCACCTTTTCTTTACCAACTCGGGTTCGGAGGCAGTCGACACCGCCCTAAAAATCGCTCTCGCCTACCACGACGCCAATGGCGAGCCCGGCCGCCGGATTCTCGTCGGCCGCCATCGGGGCTACCACGGAGTGGGCTTTGGAGGGCTCTCCGTCGGCGGGATTGATGCGAATCGCAAGCAGTTCGCCAATCTCCTTTCCGACGTGGACCATCTTCCCGATACCCACATTCCCGAAATAAATTCCTTCAGTCGGGGCCAACCCAAGCAGGGAGCGGACCGAGCCGAAGCGCTTCTCGAAATCATCGAGCGCCACGGTGCAGGATCGATTGCCGCTGTCATCGTCGAACCCATGGCGGCCTCGACAGGGGTTCTGGTGCCGCCGGTGGGCTACCTAGAACGACTCCGCTCGATCTGTGACGAACACGAAATCCTGCTAATTTTCGACGAGGTGATCTGTGCCTTCGGGCGTCTCGGTGCGGGATTCGCCGCCGAGCGCTTCGGGGTCGTGCCAGACCTCATGACCATGGCCAAGGGGATCACCAACGCAACCGTTCCGATGGGCGCGGTGGCAGTGCGCAAGGGCATCCACGACGCACTCATGACCGGGCCTGAGCACGTGGTTGAACTCTTCCACGGATACACTTACTCAGGCCATCCGCTGGCGTGTGCCGCAGCCCTCGCGACTCTTGAGCTCTACCAGTCCGAAGGACTTTTCGAACGGGCGAGAGAGCTGGAAGGGATGTTTGAGGAACACGCGCACGCGCTGGCTGATCTCGACCCCGTTATTGACGTGCGCAACATCGGTCTCGTTGCTGGGATTGAACTCGAACCGCGTGAGGAGGAAACGACGACCAGAGCTTACGAAGCTTTCTTGCGCTGCCTCGATGACGGAGTGCTAGTACGATTTACCGGCGGCAATACGCTCGCCGTTTCCCCACCGCTCATCATCTCACCAGAAGAGATCGAGAGGCTGTTTTCAACGGTGCGCAAGGCAATTTCCGAGGTCACGTAAAGGAGACCACTTCACTCCCGATAGGGGTGGAGAACCGCTTTCGCATTTGAAGAAATCCGCGATCGGTATCACAATACCCGTCACCTTTCCGCGGGAAATTTCACGATGTCGACTCTCCTGACTCCTCGGATTTGTGTCATAGGAGCCGGTTCGGGCGGTCTCAGTGTCGCCTCCGCCGCAAGCCAATTGGGTATTTCCACGGTCCTGATCGAGAAATCCAAAATGGGTGGCGACTGTCTCAACTACGGTTGCGTCCCCTCAAAATCCCTGATCGCCGCCGCTCACGCCGCTCACGCCGCCCGCACTTCTCAGCGCTTCGGAGTGACCTCGGGCTCACCGGCGGCCGACTTCCCCAGGGTGCGTGACCACATCAGAAGCGTCATCGCTTCGATCGCACCACATGACTCACAAGAGCGTTTCGAAGGTCTCGGGGCCACCGTGATTCGCGCTCCGGCCAAGTTTATTAACCCCCGCGAGGTAGAGGCAGGAGACTATCGAATCCGTGCCCGTCGTTTCGTGGTCGCTGTCGGATCCTCGCCTGCTGTTCTCCCGATTCCCGGACTTCATGACGTCCCCTACCTCACCAACGAGACCGTGTTTGAGAACGATGTCCTGCCCGAGCACCTCCTGGTACTCGGTGGTGGTCCCATCGGCTCGGAGCTCGCGCAAGCGCACCAGCGTCTCGGATCTAAGGTGACCATCATCGAAATGGGGCGTGTTCTTGGGCGGGATGATCCCGATCTTGCCGGCGTCGTTACTACTCGCTTCCGGGCAGAAGGCATCGACGTTCTCGAGGGCACGGCAGCGAAGTCCGTCCGCCAGGAAAACGGCCGCATCGTGCTGACCGTTGAGGATTCGAAAGATACGAAGGATATCTCCGGATCCCATCTCCTGGTGGCCACCGGCCGTCGCCCCAACCTCGAAGGGTTGGGTCTCGAAGAAGCAGGAATTGAACGTGATCGCCGTGGCATCAATGTCGACGCAGGACTTCGTACATCGAACCGTCGCGTCTATGCCATCGGTGATTCCATCGGTCGTCTCCAGTTTACTCACATGGCGAGCTATCACGCCGGAATCGTCATCCGACGAACTCTCTTCCGGTTGCCTGCCCGCATGAGCGAGGTTTCCGCTCCCTGGGTCACGTACACCGATCCGGAGATTGCGCAGGTTGGACTCAACGAGCCGAGTGCGCGGGAGATGTACGGCGACAAAATTCGCGTTACCCAGTTGCCGCTTTCCTCAAGCGATCGTTTCCGCGCCGAACGCGAAGAGGAGGGCCTTGTCAAAGTGATCACCAAGCGCGGGCGCGTCTTAGGCGCGAGCATGGTCGGTAACCATGCAGGTGAACTCATCCAGCCTTGGTGCCTGATGGTCGCACACCGCATGAAGATCGGTGCCATGGCATCGACGATTTTTCCCTATCCGACGCGTGGCGAAATCAACAAGCAAGTAGCGGGTGCCTACTTCACGCCTTCACTTTTCAATCCGCGGACCCGCGCAGTGGTCCGTTTTCTTTCCTATTTCGGCTGATTTGGCAACGCGAGGGGACGGAAAACAAAGCCCTAGCACCGGCGTTGGGCACGGACTTACCGCGCGCCTGCTTCTGATCACCATCGCCCTCCTGCTGGTTGGCGAACTCCTGATTTGGCTTCCATCGATCGCAAGGTTTCGCCTTGAACACCTGAACGACCAACTCGACAAAGCGCACCTTTCGACACTCGTTCTTCAAGCAGCAGGAGACGGAAACATTCCGCCTGAACTCGAACAGGAGCTGCTCGCCTTCACCGACACCGAGGCAATCATTCTGCGTACCGGGGGAGCTAGAACCCTGGTGATTGGCAAAACTCCGAAGGACATCGACCGGACAGTCCATATCAACGAGAGTTTCTGGCCTGTGTTGATTATGGACGCCGTTGGCACCCTTCTGCACGGCGAACAAAGGAGGATTCGCATCGTGGGCTGGGCCCGCAACAACGATTCGATGCTCGTCGAGGTGGTGGCACGGGAAAGAGTGCTCGCACGCAAGCTCCGCAGCCACTCCATCCGCATCCTCGAACTTTCCTTGGCTCTTTCCGTCTTTCTGGGCACGTTCCTCTTCTTGTTGCTTCAATGGATCGTTGTCCGCCCTGTACAAAAAATCACACATTGTCTCGACGTTTTTGCCCGAAACCCGGAGGACAAATCAGCGATTCTTCCGATCTCGGGCAGGAAGGACGAGGTGGGATTTCTGGAATCCGGGTTGATGACCATGCAGGATGAAATCCGGGTCGCACTCCGCAAGCGTGGACGTGAGGCAGCTCTCGGAGCCTCGGTCAGCAAGGTGAACCATGACCTCCGAAATGTTCTCACCGTGGCGATTTTCACCTCTGACCAACTTGCGGAGAGCAAGGACCCCCTTGTGAAGAAGGTCATGCCGCAGCTGATCGCGGCTATGAACCGAGCGACCCTTCTCTGCGCACGAACCCTCGACTACCTACGTTACGGCGACAGCCCCGTTCTTATCTCCCGAGTCCGGCTTCACGAACTCGCAAACGAGGTTAGCGAACTGGTCATGCCCTTGGTCATGGGTAGCGTCGAATGGCGGAATGAAATTCCGCAGGAACTCACCTGCGAAGCCGATCACGAGCAGTTTTTCCGAGCTTTCCTGAACCTCATCGACAATGCCGCCACGGCCATAGGAAAGGACGGGACGATCACAGTGTCTGCACGCAGGACAGCCGTCTCTGTCATTATCGAGGTCGCTGACACCGGGCCAGGGCTGGATGAAGCAACCCGTGCAAGCCTTGACGCTCCTCCATCAGACGGCCCGGACCCGTCCCGGGGTCTCGGCTTTGCCATCGTGCGCGAAATCATGGTCGCCCATGGAGGATCCTTTCAATTGGGCGAAACTTCACCGGAAGGAACGCGGTTCGTTCTCGTGCTACCTCTTCGGTAAACCGATCCGCACGACCGTCTGCAAGGCGGTCCTGAACAAACCCGCTTATACCTTCCTGGCCTCGAGCCTGCGAAGCCACTGCGGGCTTTCGAGAACTTCCCGGTTGACCACCGTGGCGGGCGCACGGCCCGCCTTCACGTCGAGTGCCGCCTGCACCGTACCAGCGCCATTGCCGGCGAAGCATTGATCTGTCCAACAAAGCGCGTGTGGCGTCAGGATCACGTTGTCGACAGTGAGAATGGGATCGTTTTTTGGCGGCGGCTCGGGATCGAGCACGTCAAGGCCTGCACCTGCTATCCGGCCTTCGCGGAGTGCTTCGACAAGTGCTTCCTGATCGACGGTGCCGCCGCGTGAGGTGTTGATGAGGAATGCACTTGGTTTCATGAGCGCAATCCGTTCGCGGCTTGCCACGTGACGAGTTTCATCATTAAAGGGGCAACTCACCGAAATGAAATCAGCTTCGCGGAAAACGGTGTCCGCATCCACGAGTCGGATTCCGAGCGTGGCGGCGAGGGTGGTGTCTGCGTAGGGGTCATAAGCGAGAAACTTCATCCCGAACGGGGCGGCCAGACGAAATGCTTCGGTACCGATATTCCCGATGCCAATCGCGCCCAGCGTGCGCCCGACAAGGCCGGTCCCCATGAAGTTGCTCCGCAGATCGAAACCCGGCGGACCCATGTGGGTGAGCCTGTGCTTGTCGAGCAGGCGGCCAGCGCACGCTAGCATCAGCGTGATGATGGCGACGGCGACCGGCCGGCGTACCCCATCGGGCGTGATGGCGAGAACAATCCCGGCCTTGGTGCAGGCCGCGACATCGACACTGTCATAACCCACTCCGAAACGGGCGACGAGTGCCAGGCGTCCATCGGTCGGGACGCTCTCAGCGGTGAACTGATGTGTAAGCAGGATCAGGGCGTCAAAATCCTCAAGTTCTTCTGCTTTGATTTTCTCGCCCCTGGTCTCGAGAACCATGTGATCGACGTCTGGATCCGCGTCCAGCGGTCCGAGGTCAAACATGGAATACGCTGGACTACCGTCCGGCAGCTTGAAATCGGCACCGAGTGCCACGCGAAACTTGTCCGACATCCCTACTTGGCTCCTGCCGGGCCCTTGCAGGCCGCGCGGATTGCAGTCGATCCTGCCCGGAAAGCCTCCTGCAGCAGCCACACATCACCTGAGTAACAGATGAAGTCGACACCGCGAGCGAAGAGGGCCGTTCCAGCCTCCGGGGTGGTGACTAGGCGACCGAACGATTTTCCGGCCTTGGCCGCGGCCTCCTCGATGCGGGCCTCGGCGGAAAGGAAATCGGGATGATCGAACTCGCCAGGGATCCCGAGGCTCACACTCAGGTCGAAATGGCCGAGCCAGAGAGCGTCAATCCCGTCAATTGCGGCGATGGCGTCAATCTCCTCGACGGCACCGCGCGTCTCGATGAGAACGAAAAGTGTTGTTCGTTTGTTGGCAGTCTGGAATTTTTCCTTCACAGATCCTTGCGTATAGCGGTCATGGGCGATGGAAAGTGCCACGCCTCGGCTGCCTTCGGGGGGATACTTCGCACAGGCGACGAACTCGGCCGCTTCGGCGGCCGAGTTCACCATCGGAACTACGAGGCCCTCCGCGCCTGCATCGAGTGCGCGGTTGATGTGATGGGGAGCTTGGGAAGGCACGCGAACAAGCGTGGGCATGCTCGCTGCCTCCATGAACCGGAGCGAGGCCTTGAGTGTCCCCATCCCGAACCCGCTGTGTTCGAGGTCGAGGAATGCGAAATCGCAACCGGCTGCCTTCAGCACGTGGCCAATGCCGGGTGTGTTGAATTCGACCACAAAATTCCCGACCTTGAGTGCCCGATTTTTGGTCATTTCCTTGAGATTCATCTCTTTTCCCGTCCGATGCTTGTCCGTTCCCCTTTAATGTCCCGGCAAATCCGTCTCGACGTCCAGGGCATCGCGGATGCCGTCGCCGACGACGTTGAAAGCCACGACCGTGAGGAAAATCAATGCCCCCGGCCAGAAGGCGAGCATCGGAGCTTCCCCGATCGTCGCCTGGGCACCGGTCAGCATACTTCCCCAACTCGCCATCGGGGGCTGGATGCCGAGCCCGAGAAAACTCAGAACGGACTCGACGAGCACGAGGTTGCCTACCGAAAGGGCGGTCGCCACGATTACCGGGGAAACGGCATTGGGGAGGATGTGACGGGTCAACACCTGGAGAGGAGCCGCCCCCACCGCACGCGAGGCGTGCACGAACTCATGCTCGCGCACCACAAGGGCTGAGCCGCGGGCGAGACGAGCAACTGTGGTCCAGCCGACGAGCGCGAGAATGAACACGATTCGTCCTACCGCTGTCTCGGGACGGTCAGGATCCAGACCGAAACGCGAAAGGTCTG
Organism: Alphaproteobacteria bacterium; assembly: GCA_965206145.1. GTDB lineage: Bacteria > Pseudomonadota > Alphaproteobacteria > TMED109 > TMED109 > CBDBIK01. Next base: position 307,475 of record CBDBIK010000005.1, on the reverse strand, counting down.
CTGCCGCCATGACGATCAACAGAGGCAGGATGGGGAGGGCGATCACGAAGTCCGTGAAGCGCATCAGCAAGGCATCAAGCCAGCCGCCCGCGCACCCCGCAACGAGCCCGATGCCGATGCCAATCAGGGTTGCAATTAGTGCGGCACCAAGCCCGATTGCAAGCGAAATCTTTCCGCCTTCCAGCAGTCGAAGAAGCAGATCGCGTCCGATTTCATCAGTGCCCAGGGGATGGGCAAGACTTGGTCCTGCAAGCCGTGTGCCAAGGTCGATGGCCTCAGCATCGGTGCCTAGCACCCATCCGACAAGCGGAGCGGAAAGGGTAAGCCCGGTCAATACAATCAAGAGAAGACCCGCCACCATGGCGAGCCGATGCTGGCGGAAGCGCTGCCAGGCGATCGCCGCAGACGAAGCCGGATCTTTCATGAAGCTTTCGCGCCAATCCGTACGCGCGGATCGAACCACGCATAGGCAAGGTCCGCTAGAAGGTTGCCGATGAGAACGAGAAACGTTGCAAATAGCAGGCTCACGAGCGCGAGGTTGTAGTCGCTTGTGATCACCGCGTCGTAAATGAGTTTTCCCATACCGGGGTAGGCAAACATCGTCTCGGTAACTACCGCGCCCGAGAACAGCGTCCCGAACGACAGCGCGAGAACGGTGATCACCGGCACGAGTGCGTTTCGCAGCGTATGTCGAAAGAGCACCCGCCCCTCGGACACTCCCTTGGCCCGGGCAGTGCACACGTAGTCGCGCCGAAGTTCCTCCATCATCGAGGCGCGCACAAAGCGGATCAGCCCGCCAACTGTGGCCGCACTCAGGGTGGCCACGGGAAGAATCATGTGTCGTGCCGTCTCCCAGCCGCCGCCGGAGAGTGCACCGGTGCCGCTTGCTGGAAGCCAGCCGAGACCAACCGAAAACACCATGATCAGCATCAACGCGAGCCAAAACACTGGAACTGAATAGGCACTGAGGGAAAGAATGCTGATCGCATGATCCAGTTTCGAGTAGGCCCGGTGTGCCGCCATTACCCCGGCCGGGATCGCCACCGTCAACGAAAGGGCGAGACTGGCCCCAAGCAGGACGGCTGTCGCCTCGAGCCGAGGCCAGAGCAGTTGCAGTACAGGCTGATGATAGGTGCGTGAATACCCGAAATCGCCCGAGAGGGCAGCGCCAAGCCAGTTGAAATATCGTTCGTGAAGTGGGCGGTCGAGGCCGTAAAGGGCCTTGAGGCGGGCCGCATCGGCAGGCGTGAGCCGGGGGTCTGACTGCACCATAACGTCGATGGGGTCGCCCGGCATCAGGCCGATGAGCGCATACAGAACTACCGACATCGCTGCCAGAACGAAACCTGTTTCAAGGCTGCGGCGGAACAGGTACGGGATCAAGAAGTGGCCTGGGCCGTCATTCCTCTACGCGCCATTCTTCCACCCACCGCGTTGCCGGCACGAGATGCCCGGTCGGGCGAACTCCCCTGAGCCACTTTGGCATGACATATGGCTCCGCCCGGAAATAAAGTGGCATCGCCGGCAAATCGGTGGCGTAGATCTCCTGCAGCTGAGCCCACATGCCGAGCCTACGTGCAGGATTGAGTTCTGTCTCGAGTGCATCAAGTAGCGCATCCATCTCGAGATTTCGGTAGCCGGGGAAGTTTTGCCCAATCCAGGCGTTTTCCTGGGACGGAATGCGATCCGAACGAAGCATTGAAGATGGCACTGATTCGGGCACGGACAGGAAGGCATACATCGTCAGACCCGGGCTTTTTCTCTGGGTGACGGTTTTTCCGAAGAACACGCGCGCAGGCTCGTTTCGAATCAACGTTTCGACACCGACAGTCCGGAATTGTGCCTGCAGGACCTGTTGCACGAGCTCGCGTGTTCGCGCTCCCGCCGTTGTCATGAACGGAAATGAAAGTTGTTCGCCTGCGGTGTTGATGCGAATGCCGTCGGGGCCGAGAGTCCAGCCTGCTTCGTCAAGCAGCGAAGCAGCCAGTTCGGGATCGTGAGAGTAGCGCACGACCTCGGGGTCGAACCCGGGATCGAGGGGATGAACCAGGGAGTGCGCTACCTCCAGCTTGCCATCGAACAAGGCCTCGACGATCGCTTCCCGGTCGATTGCGTGCATCAGGGCCCGCCGCACGCGAGGATCCCGGAAGTACGGAGAATCGAGATTGAAGTCGATGTGTTCGTAGACAAGGCTCGGAACAAACTTCGTATCGAATGGGCTGTTCTCATCGCGGGTGAAGACGAGGGCCTCGTCGGCGTTGAAACCGATCTGCCCCGATACGTAGTCGATCGCGCCTGAGAGAAGGTTTGCGCGAAGCGCGGCGGTGTTCTCGATCACGCGGACGACGATTCTGCGGAAGTGGGGTGCCTCTCCGTACCAAGTCGGGTTGGGCTCGAGGACAACATGGCTTCCCTGTTCCACCTCGGTAATTCGGTATGGGCCGAACCACAGTCCCGGGCGGGTGGGGTCGGTGTCGTAGAGCGTGCGGTTACGGTACTCGGCCGCTTCCTGGGCGGCCTTGGCCTCGATATGGGCGGGAAGAATCGCTCCCGAAAAGACGTTGTAGGAGAAGGTGAGCCTGTCGATATGTGCCGTGAAGGTCTTGTCGTCGATAATTTCGATATCGAGGATGCGTTCATATTCTTTCCGGGCTGAAAATCCGCTCCCTTCTGCGAGGGCCGTCCTCCAAGTGAAGGCCACATCCTCGCTGGTCACCGGTACCCCGTCTCCCCACGTGGCATCAGGATGGATTCGAAAGGTGACTGCAACGCCCGTAGAGCCGTCGGGGAGCGTCTCACGCACTGCGTGGCCGTTCTCGAGCGTGGGAAGTTCCACGCACAGATGACAGATGGGCTTCCAGTCGTGGCCGTAGTCGGACACTGGGCGAACTGCCATCGCAAGGATGTAAAGTTTCGCCGACATAAGACTGATGGCGGGATGGAACGTTGAGGGGAACTGGGTCATCCCGATCACGAGCGTATCCCTGGCCTGATTGGCCTGGCCCGGAAATGGAAGCCCTGCTACCAGGAGCGCGAGCGCGGCGGCGGCGGAACGGCGGCAAAGCGCGTCGAGAATCGCGATCACCGTTTACATGATTGGTGCGACGAGCTGTGGAATCGATGCCCGAATGTCATGGATTGTTCTTGTCACCGCCTGGCCAATGAGATCCATTTTCTCCACCTGGCGCAGGCGTGGTTCGGCGGACTTCAGTTGCTGAGACGAAAGGATACGGTTGAGCACGCCGCAAGTGTCGGCCAATGCAAGGATCACGATGTCTCGGGGATCAGGGATATCGTCGGAGAGGAGCACGTTGACGATTCTACGGCGAACCTCTCTCTCCTCGATGCCGTCGATCATGGGGTAACGCCGGGAGCCGAATACCCACAGAAGTTTTTCCTCGACAAGCTCCACGATCCCTTTCTCTACAAGTCCCTCCGCAAGACGTTTGCGGAAATCACCGCTGCGATGGCTCAGCATCTGCACCCATTGCGCGGCGGCGTGGTTTTCCTTCGAGTTGCAGATTTCAACGAGCACTTCGTCAAGGACCGCATCGCCCGTCGGTTCTGTGCTGACGACGAATAGCTCGTCAAGGCTCGTGTCGACACGTTCACGTAGCGCAAGGTCCATGAGCACGGCACCTGCGATCGCGCAGTCGAGCTGAATCTCGGGAACGTCGACGGGCGTTCCCTTTTCGTCGTCTAGAACCAGAAGGAAGATTTCCTCGGGGATCGAGAGCATCGTTCTTCTCCGGCCGAGATGGCCCTGATCCTATGCCCGGGATCCTGCTCCTTCAAGCCAAGGCGTAAAGATCAGCCATCCCGAAGGTAAGCTACGAGCCAGTGCCTCTCGCCGTCACGGAACACCATGCACAGAACCGAAGCGTGGCCGGCATTGCGGGCAGCACGGATGTGCTCCTCCAGCGTCTCGACGGTATCCACAGGGTTCTGGCTGACCTCGATGATGAGATCCCCCTCGCGAAGTCCTGGGTCTTTCCCCTGATTCTCCACGGCCGTTACCACGAGGCCGTGGGTAGCACCAACGATTCTGTACGTCCGCGCGAGTTCCGAGGTAAGCCGGGAAACCCGAAACCCCAGTGCGGCGATCTCAACTTCCTGCGCGGCCTCAGTCGGTGTCTCACTCGCCAACGCCACGGACAGCATTCCGTCCTCCGCAACGAAGGCCTCGCGGCAGTAAATCGCGCCCACGTCGCCCGTTCCGTCGAGAACGCAGTCCCGAATCTCAATCACGATCGAGGCGGCTTCCCCGCAGTTTCCCGTGTCCCCGGGAGCCTCGAACGAGGCCACGCGTTGGTAGGGCTGAAGCCGCCGGATACGCCCCGCGGCAAAGATCCCTTCGCCAACAGGTGCGCCGCCCCCGTCGAGAACCTTGAAGTCCGCAGTGAACTGGAGAATGTCTGCCAGCAGGCGGTTCCGAACCTGAAAAGAGACGTGGCAGTTGGATCCGGAACGGGTGAGACCTGCAACGGAAACGCCGAGCGAGAAGTCTTCCGTCCCATTTTGGGCTGCAGTCTCCCCAGGAATTAGCAGCGCAAGCGCAAGTGTCACTGTCCGCAGGGAAGAAAACTTCACGAGCTCCCCTCGGCGGCCTTGCGAAGGAATTTGACGCGGTCCTGACCCCAGTAGAGCTCTCCCTCGAACAGGAACGTGGGAGCACCGAAGACGTCATTCTCGAGGGCGTCCTGGGTGTTTTTCTCTAAACGTTCGGCGATTTCGGAACCTTCCGAGGTCTTGAGCAAAGCAGGCCCATCAAGCCCACATTCGTTTGCGATTTCGATCAGCGTGTCGGGATTGGAAATATCCCGCTCCTCCGCCCAGCAGCCTCGCATTGCCGCCCAGGCAAAATCGAGCGGAGCACCTACTCCGTCTCCCACTGCCAGCAGCATCTTTGCCGAGGGCGTGGGATCAACCGGGAAGTGTTTTGGGTGCACGTTCACCGGCATTTGAAGATGCTCGCTCCAACGGCGGAGTTCGTTGAGACGGTTCTTCTGGACCGGCAACGGACGATCTCCCACCGCCTTGGTCCCGTTCTTTTTGAAGACGCTAAAGATGTTGTAGGGACGCAAATGCAGATCGAGGCCTTGATCTTCCACGATCTCTCGCACCCTCGGCGTTGCGAAATAGGTCCAGGGTGAGGTGTGGGCAAAAAAGAAGTCGAGATGGCGGGACATAGGGCTCTCCGTATGGCCGGGGGGTTAAGATCAACGCGCAGTATGGCACGAGGTCACACCCCTTGATCGAAAATTGCATCGTCCTCAAAACCGAAGACGGCGACATGGATTCTTTCGTTTGTTGTCCTGGGAAGGGAGGGCCTTTCCCCGCCGTCCTTTTTTACATGGACGCCCCTGCGATCCGAGAGGAACTTCGGGATATGGCGCGCCGCTTGGCGAACGCCGGCTACTACGTGCTTCTCCCCAATCTTTTCTACCGGGTGGGAACGGAAGGAAACTACCCCTTCGACCTAGAGCGAATCCGTACTGACAGGGACGAGTTTCAGAAGATGCAGAACGCCATGCACGGTCTCACCATCGCCCGAGCCCTCCAGGACACTCGGGCGATGCTCGACCACGTTCGGGAAGCTCCTGATGCCATTGGCGATCCTGTAGCTGCGCTCGGGTATTGCATGAGTGGCCAGCACGTCGTCGCGGCGATGGCGGAGTATCCCGATGCTTTTGCGTGCGGTGCCTCCTTTTATGGCGTCGGAATCCTCACCGGCGCCACGGATTCCCCGCATTTGCGGGCGGAACGCATTCGGGGCGATCTTTACCTCGCCTTTGCTGAGATCGATCGGTGGGTGCCGCCCGAGCTGCTTGAGGAAATCAGGGAGACGTTCGCTGCGACAGACGTTCTCCACCGGATCGAACTCTATCCTGGCACTGGCCATGGTTTCGCGTTTCCGCAGCGTCACACCTACGACAAGGCTTCTTCCGAACGGCACTGGGAACGAATTTTTTCCCTCTTCCGCAAGCATTTTCCCGAAGTCTGAGAACACTTTCGGCACGTTATTTTTTGTGTACCGGTTTTTCGCGAGAGCATGCTGAGATCAGACGTGCTGAAGGTAAGGTTATGCGTAGTCGTTGTAAGTGTTCTTCCCCTGAGAGTAGTTTTTGAAAGAAAAAGGCGGCGACCCGAGGGTCGCCGCCAAAAATATACTGAACTCCCGAAGAGCTCAGTCATATGTTGATGGTTTAGAACCCGAGGGTGAGACCAACCATGATTAGAGAATCATCGTTTTTCGTCGTCACCGTCGTAGGAGCTGTCAATGCGGTCACGACGGTAGCGACTCTTTCACTGATCCCATCTTCCGTAACTGTTGTCACATCTGTCGTAACTGTACCGTTAACCATAGGTGTTTCCACTTCCTGGTCGATGTCCAGATACTCGATCCAAGCGGTAAGACCGCCACCAACCGCATAACTGGCACCGAGAACCAGTGCCGTTTCCTCGACACTGCTTATCCCTGCCGCAGAGATGGTGTGCACCTCCATGGCGGTGTCCACGGTCACGTCGGTAACCAGACTTCCCCTGTACTGATCTCTTTCCAGAGAGTTGTACGTCGCGGCAAGTGTCAGGTTACCGATGTCGTCGGCTTCGGCGGATTCACCTTCGGTGCTTCATGGTTTGACAGCGATGACGGACCAGCCGAAATTCTTTTTGAATCTGCCGACATAGAGAATGCCGACATAGAGAATGCCGACATAGAGAATGCCGACATAGAGGATATCGACACGGTCATGTTCAATTCTTCCTTAGATATTATGGATCTGACGGGTTGTCCGACGGATAATATAAATTGTTTTTCCTACAGCGAAGAGCAGGACGGTTGGGGTATCGCCGGTAAATACGACATCGGCAACCTGACACTTGCCGCGACGTACAACTCTCTGGAAAGAGATCAGTACAGGGGAAGTCTGGTTACCGACGTGACTGTGGAGGGATCTGCGGCTGATGGTTACGAGGTCTCTGTGGCAGGGATAAGCAGTGTCGAGGAAACGGCACTGGTTCTCGGTGCCAGTTATGCGATTGGTGGCGGTCTTACCGCTTGGATCGAGTATCTGGACATCGACCAGGAAGTGAAAACACCTAGGGTTAATGCTACGGCAACTGTAAACAGTACAACCCTAACCATTAACGGTGTCGACGATCCTAAGACGGTGCCGACGAAAAACGATGATTCTCTAATCATGGTTGGTCTCACCCTCGGGTTCTAAACCATCAACATATGACTGAGCTCTTCGGGAGTTCGGTATATTTTTGGCGGCGGCCCGAGGGCCGCCGCCTTTTTCTTACCCGGAGGGTTTTGGCTCTTTTGGGGAGCGGTCGTGGAGACACGACCAGTCGTCATTCAACTCCGGTAGTCGGCGTTAATGGCGATGTAGCCGTGGGTGAGATCGCACGTCCACACTGTCGCCTTCTCTTTGCCTCTGCCGAGATCAAGGGAGATCTCGATCTTCGATCCCTTCATGTGTCGGGCGACGGGTCTTTCGTCATAGCCGGGGACGACGCTTCCGCCCTTCGCCACGGGTATGCCGCCGATGGAAATGGCAAGCCGGGACGGATTGAGGGGGATGCCTGCTTTCCCCGCGGCCATCACGAGCCGGCCCCAGTTCGGGTCCTCGCCGGCAATCGCGGTCTTGACGAGCGGGGAGTTGGCGATCGAGAAGGCAACAAGACGCGCACTCGTTTCGTTGCGTGCCCCGCCGACCTCTACGGAGACCAGTTTGGTTGCCCCTTCGCCGTCGCGCACGATCTGAAGTGCCAGGTCTTTCATCACGCCGAATAACTCCTTGCGGAAATCCTTGAGACGGGAATCGTGGGGCGAGCGCACGGGCCTTTTAGCCTTGACCTGCCGCGTTGCGAACATGACGCAAGTGTCGCTTGTCGAAGTGTCACCGTCGATGGTGATCGAGTTGAAGGTCCGTTCTGTACAGGGCCCAAGCAGGCCATCAAGGACGTCCGGCGGAAGGTCGGCATCGGTGAACACGAAAGCGAGCATCGTCCCCATGTTGGGTGCAATCATCCCCGAGCCTTTGGCGATGCCATTGATCCGCACCCGTTTGCCGTCGATGCGTGCCGTTGCACTCGCACCCTTCGCAAAAGTGTCGGTGGTCATGATTGCCTCTGCTGCTGCCTCCCAGCCCGGATCCCCCCCGCCACCTGCCACCGCAGGTACCGCTTTGAGGATGGCCTCGACGGGGAGTGGCTCACCGATTACGCCGGTTGATGCCACGTACACCTCGTCGGGGTGGCCCCCGACAGCCTCGGCCGTTGCCCGCACGGTTTTTCTCACGGCGTCCTGGCCTGGCCGCCCGGTGAAAGCATTGGCGTTGCCGGAGTTGACGACGAGTCCGCGCGCATGGCCTCGCCGCCGGATCCGTTTGCACCAGAGAACGGCGGGCGAGGGGGTGCGTGAGCGTGTGAGACGGGCTGCCGCCGCAGTCCCGGGAGCGAACGAAGCGATCATCAAATCTCGCTTCCCGATCGTGCGAATGCCGCAATGGCCGGAGCCCAGCGAGACTCCCTTAACTGGAGACATTGCAGGGAACCGCGGCGGCGCGAGAGGGGCTCGGTGGGACATCTTCGGAAGGCTTCGGGAGACGCACTCGGTGCCGAATTATCACCCTAGCGGGATCTTTCGATCGACTCAAACCGGCACTTGACCTAGTCTCGTCTCGTCGGGAGCCTCGAGCGTTTTGGGTTTCCGGAAGGTTTTCCATGTTTTCTGACGTCGCGCGGCGCATCTTCGGGACGCCGAATGAGCGCACGATCCGCCTGCATCGCCGTGCGGTCGAGCACATCAATACGCTTGAGGAGGAGACTGCGCGCCTCGATGACGCAGCCCTCAAGGGACGGACCGGGAAATTTCGTGAGCGTCTCCGGGCCGGTGAGACTCTTGACGATCTCCTGCCTGAAGTATTCGCCACCGTCCGCGAGGCGGCCAAGCGCACCCTTGGACAGCGTCCGTTCGATGTGCAGCTGATCGGCGGGATCGTTCTTCACCAGGGTTCCATTGCTGAAATGAAAACCGGTGAGGGTAAGACCCTGGTCGCGACCCTGCCCGTGTATCTCAATGCACTTGAAGGTGCAGGTGTGCATGTGATTACCGTCAACGACTACCTCGCTCGTCGCGACGCCGCTTGGATGGGCGAGGTCTACGAATTCCTCGGCCTCAGTGTGGGCTGTATCGTTCCTGGTCTTGACGAAGCCGAACGCAAGCAAGCTTACGCTTGCGACGTCACCTACGGAACCAACAACGAGTTCGGCTTCGACTACCTGCGCGACAACATGAAGCTCAACCTCGAGCACATGGTCCAGCGCCCCTTTTGCTTTGCCATCGTGGATGAGGTGGACAGCATTCTCGTGGATGAGGCGCGCACTCCGCTGATCATTTCAGGTCCCACGGAGGATTCCTCTGGCCTCTACCGCGGTGCGGACAAGGTCATTCCGCGCTTGGAAAAATCCGACTACGAGGTCGACGAAAAAGCTCGCTCGGCGTCGCTTACCGAGGCCGGGAGTGAAAGTGCCGAGGAACGTGCCCGTGAGGCGGGTCTACTCAAGGAGGGAGGTCTTTATGACCTCGGCAACGTCGCCATTCTCCACCATCTCCATCAAGCTTTGCGCGCTCACGCTCTTTACCAACGCGATCGGGATTACATCGTTCGCAACGGTCAGGTGGTGATCATCGATGAGTTCACGGGCCGGATGATGGAAGGCAGGCGCTACTCGGACGGCCTTCACCAGGCAATCGAGGCCAAGGAAAGAGTGGAGATCATGAGCGAAAACCAGACTCTCGCCTCGGTCACCTTCCAGAATTATTTCCGCCTTTATCCCAAGCTCGCCGGCATGACCGGGACCGCGGTTACCGAGGCAGGCGAGTTCGCCGAAATCTATGGCGTGGAAGTGGTGGAAGTGCCAACCCACGTGCCTATGGTGCGCACCGACCACGATGACGAGGTTTATCGCACCGCCGAAGAGAAGTGGGAAGCCATTCTCACCGAAGTCACAGAAGCTCGCCGTCAGAGTCAGCCGGTATTGGTGGGAACGACCAGCATCGAAAAATCGGAAACTCTCTCGAAGCGTTTACAGAAGGCAAAGATTCCCCACGAGGTTCTCAATGCCCGCTACCACGAACGTGAGGCGAGCATCATCGCCCAGGCAGGCGCACCGGGAGCGGTGACGATTGCGACCAACATGGCCGGCCGTGGCACCGACATTCAGCTCGGCGGCAACGTCGAGATGCGCATCCACGAGGAAGCTGATGAGGACGGCGCGCTGGACGATGCCCATCGGACGAAACTGGAAGCGGAGATGGGGAAGGCAAAGGACGAGGTCGTCGCTGCCGGCGGTCTTTACGTGATCGGCACCGAGCGCCACGAAAGCCGCCGCATCGATAACCAGCTTCGTGGCCGCAGCGGTCGCCAGGGAGATCCCGGAGCCTCGAAGTTCTTCCTCTCGCTCGAGGATGACCTGATGCGGATCTTCGGTTCGGAGCGGCTCGATGGGATGCTCCGTCGCCTAGGCCTTGAGGAGGGCGAAGCGATCGTCCATTCGTGGGTCAACCGTGCGCTCGAGAAAGCACAGCAGAAGGTCGAGCAGCGCAACTTCGAAATCCGAAAGAATCTTCTCCGCTTCGACGACGTGATGAATGACCAGCGCAAGGTCATCTATGACCAGCGTCGCGACCTGATGGAGGGGGGCGACGTGGCCGACACCATCGCTGCCATGCGCTCCGAGGTCGTGGACGAATTGGTTACTCGCCACATTCCGTCCCGCACCTACCCCGAACAATGGGACCTGGCTGGTCTTGCGGTCGAGCTCAAGACGCTCGCCGGGCAGGATGTGCCCGTGGACGAGTGGGGGAAGGAGGAAGGTGTCGACGAAGAGTCTCTAGCGGAGCGAGTCCGCAATGCGTTCGATGCACAGATGGCGGAAAAAGAGGCCGAAGTGGGCTCGGAAACGCTGCGCACTGTCGAAAAGCAACTCATCCTCCAAGTCCTCGACCGGCAATGGAAGGAGCATCTCCAGGGGTTGGAACACCTTCGCCAGGGGATCGGGCTCCGCGCCTATGGCCAGCGCGACCCGCTCAACGAGTACAAGCGCGAAGCGTTCGAGCTTTTCGACGGGATGCTGACATCGCTCCGGTCGACGGTGACGACGTTCTTGCTTCGAATTTCGTTCGAGAAGGAGGGAGCCCCCGCAGTCGCTCCCTTGCCGCGGCCAGCCCCGCCGCCGCCTGCTTCAGAAGGCTTCATTGCCCGGCGCAAAGTCGGACGCAATGACGCCTGCCCTTGTGGGTCGGGCAGGAAATACAAGAATTGTCACGGGGGCGCGCGATCCGGACGCGTCGCAGCGAGCAAGTAGTTCACCGACGAATCCTTCGTAACCTTCCATGACCCCGAAAACGGACGGAACGAAAGTCCCCGGACGGTCTCCACTGACATCCCCTGCCTGGAAAGCGTTCTGCCTGCTTCCCAGGGCCGGATAAACTTTGAGAAGCGATGCGTGCCCCGGGGCAGAAGTCGAAACACGTATTCCGCACCGACAATGGCTACGGCAAACGACCGCAGCGTGCGATTGAGGGTGGACATCACGAGAAGTCCACCTGGTGCCACGCATTCCGCCGCCGATTCGAGGAAGGCGTCCGGATCGGGGACGTGTTCGATCACCTCGAGGGTGGTCACGAGATCAAATGGGGCGAATTTCCGCCTTGCCACCTCGATGGTGGTGTTTCGATATTTGATGGCGAGGCCTTTTTCTTCGGCCCTGCTCCGTGCCGCTACGAGCGGTTCTTCCGCAGCATCAATGGCGGTCACTTTCGCTCCCATCCGTGCCAGCGGTTCGGAAACGATGCCCGCACCGCAGCCAACATCGAGCACCCGCAGTCCTTTCAGCGGCTGCATGGCCCGAGGATCCTTCCCAAAGCATCGAGCTGTGCAGTCCCGGATGAAGCCCAAGCGGGCAGGATTCATGGCATGGAGCGGGGCGAGCGGTCCGTCGGGATCCCACCACGAATCTGCTAGGTCATCGAAGCGTTTGATCTCGTCTTCGTCGACTTCACTCCGGGAGTGCCGCAAGTGCCGGGATCTCATCATGGCGTCGATATCATAGGGCGCAGGATCGTTCCCGTGAGTCGAATCCATGCCTTCCCTGTGCCATTCTCAGGCAATGGCTCGCTGTATTGCACCGGGTCCGTTTGTCGTAGCTGCGTGCTCTTCCCGCGGCGCGGGAGCGGGAAAAGCGCAGGAAAATGGCTCGAATCGTCTGCAAATTCGGTGGAACCTCGGTTTCCGATGTGGCACACGTGCGTCGTGCTGCCGAACGCGTGCGTGATGCGTTCGAGGCTGGCGATGAAGTGGCTGTTGTCGTTTCGGCGATGGCCGGCACAACCAACCGCCTCGACGAATGGAGCCGCGAAATCGGTTCCATGATGGATGCGCGCGAGTACGACACGGTGGTGGCGGCGGGGGAGCAGATCACCGCCGGGCTCATGGCCCTGGCACTGCAGGGTCTGGGTATCGTCTCGCGATCCTGGCTTGGCTGGCAATTGCCGCTCAGGACGGACGATGCGCATGCCCGCGCCCGCATCCTCGGGATCGAAACCGGGGAAATCGAGGCACGACTTTCACGGCGCGAAGTGCCGGTTCTGGCTGGCTTCCAGGGCATCGGTCCCGACGAACGGATCACCACGCTCGGGCGTGGTGGGTCCGATACTTCCGCCGTGGCGCTCGCCACTGCCCTTCGGGCCGAGCGGTGCGACATTTACACTGATGTGGACGGCGTCTATACGGCCGACCCTGGTCTTGTTCCCGGAGCGAGGAAGGTGGGGCGCATCGCCTACGAGGAGATGGTTGAACTAGCCTCCTTGGGTGCCCGCGTCCTCGAGCCTCGGGCGGTGGCAATGGCCATGCGCGGTGGGGTCGACGTGCAGGTGCGGTCCAGTTTTTCGGATACGGCGGGGACGCTACTCGTCGATGAGGGTGCAATCATGGAGCAGAACGTTGTCACGGGGGTCACTTACAACCGGGATGAGGCAAAACTGACGTTGGTCGGGATTGCCGATGTGCCAGGAATTTCCGCCCGTATTTTCGGCCCTCTCAGCGAGAAGGGTGTGAACGTTGACATGATTGTCCAATCGGGATCCGAACAGGGCAAGCGGATCAACTACACCTTCACCGTCGTGCAGGCAGACGTGGAAAGAGCCGTGCAGACAATCGAAGCGGCGAAGGAGAGCATCGGCTTCGAGCGCGTCGTGGCCGAGCCGGATGTGGCCAAAGTGTCCATCGTCGGGCTTGGCATGCGCACGCGTCCCGGAGTTGCCCAGACGATGTTTGCCACGCTCGCTGAGGAGAACATCAACATCCAGGTGATCTCCACCTCTGAGATCAAGATCAGCGTTCTGATTGAAGAATCCCGAACTGAAAATGCGGTGCGATCCCTTCATGCCGCCTATGGGCTCGATTCCGACAAGGCCTAACGCTGGCTTGATGTGCGGCCCGTGCGGGTAGCTAAACCATGCGGAAAGGTTCCCGCCTCGCGAGTTACTGATTTCGATGACTTCGCCGACCGACCCTGGGCGCGTCTTTCGAGCAAGGAATTACCGACCCTATCGGGAGCTGGGGCGTAGTCGCGGTGGCCACGCTTCTCGTTCAACGGCATTGCATACATTTGAGGACTTGTCCTTGAGAGAGTTTCTCTCTCAATGCATGTGGCGATCGTGGCTCACGGTCTCGGTTTGCCGCCTTCAGGACGCCGTTTCTTACGTCGAAAGACTTTTTGACGTAAGGGTTTGAGGATTCTCGGCCGCGATTCCAGAACTACGTGCGCGACAAAGACGTTCGGGCGTAAGCGCGTCCGCCAGGCGGAAAGAAGGGCATATACTCGGTTGAAGTAGTTCTGCAGGGATTTTCGCGAGATCTGCCATGACCGATGTCCGCCTGGACGTGGAAAATGAGGGGAATGGGAGCGGTGAACTCTCTCCTCTGGAGGAGGTAGGCAACCAGCTGCGCACCGCCCGAGTAGCTGCAGACCAGGCGGTTTCCCAGGTTTCCGCGTCGCTCCGAATTCCCGAAAAATACATCGATGCGATGGAGAGAGGTGCTTTCGAGGAACTCCCCGGGCACGTTCACATGGTGGGATATGCGCGAAGCTATGCGACCTATCTGAAGATTTCCGCAGACCCGATCGCTGTCGCGGTGAACAGGGAATGCCTTCTTTTTGAGCGAGGCATGCCTTCGGCCGGCCCCCTCATCCTTCCGGAACGGAACTTTCCTGCCGTTTTGGCTGTCGGGATCTCGGCCGTGCTGTTGTTTGGCTTGTACTATGGCTGGCAGCGCTACATGGACCTGCCGGAAGGTGTGTCCGAGCAACAGACAACGAACGTGCCCCCGTCCTCTGAGCTGCCGAATGTGTCTGAAGACGCACAAGTAGCGAACACGCCGTCCTCGCCTTCTCCAAGTGTGACTTCGTCTGCGGGAAGAGACCCGGCCGCTTTGTCGGTTCCTGTGATCACCTCGTCTCCAGCGGTTTCGCAGGTTTTCCCTCCAGAACCTGTGCTTGATTCCGTGTCCGCGCCTAGGCCCGTGCTTGCGCCGGCCACTGCACCTGGAATTCTTCCTTCGGAAAGTGCGCCCGGCGGCCCGGTTCCCTCGCCCTTGCAGTCTGTGCCCACTTCGGCTCCTACACCGGCTCCTACACCGGCTCCTGCGCCGGGAATCCTGCCTTCGGAAAGCATTCCGGGTGTTCAGGCCGTCGTGGCTCCCGATGTTGGTTCGCAGAATGCGACGTCATCGCAATCCTCTGCGCTTTCTCCGTCCGGCGTGGTCATCGAGGCACAAGCCGACAGTTGGATTCAGGTCAATCGCCGGGACGGGCAGGTTCTGATCAGCCGCATCCTACGCACCGGAGATCGCTACGCTGTCCCCCAAGAGTCGGGTCTACGCCTCATAAGCGGCAATGTTGCCGGGATCGTGATTTGGATCGGCAACGAGAAGCTTCCTTCCATCGGGAATCCTGGCCAAGTCGTGCGCGATATTTCCCTGGATCCGGAAGAATTGCGAGAGAAATTTCAGTGAGTTCTATTCCGGCACCGGGAGGGCGCGAAGAAATTGTCCGCCGTCGATCACGGCAGGTAATGGTCGGCGACGTGCCGGTTGGGGGTGATGCACCCGTGAGCGTGCAATCAATGACCAATACGCCCACCCAGGACTGGAAAGCGACCCTTGCCCAGGTGCGTGAACTTGCCCAGGCGGGTGCTGACATCGTCCGCGTGTCGTGTCCGGATGAAGATTCGACGGCAGTCTTCTCCCGCATCGTGAAAGAATCTCCGGTTCCGCTTGTTGCCGACATCCACTTCCATTACCGCCGCGCGATCGAGGCGGCCGAAGCTGGTGCGGCATGTCTGCGTATCAACCCCGGTAACATTGGTCGTGCCGAACGGGTGAGCGAGGTGGTGCGCGCAGCCAGAGACCACGGCTGCTCAATCCGGATCGGGGTCAACGCAGGCTCGCTCGAGCGCGACATCCTTGAACGACATGGCGAACCCACGTCCAAGGCCATGGTCGAGAGCGCGCTCCGGCATGCCCGGATACTCGAGGACCATGACTTCTCCGAGTACAAAATCAGCGTTAAGGCATCTGACGTGCGCCTTGCGGTCGCGGCCTATCGAGAGCTTGCCCAAGTGTGCGATGCCCCTCTCCACCTTGGCGTTACCGAGGCAGGAGGTTCCGTGCCGGGCACGGTCAAATCCGCACTCGGTATCGGCATGCTCCTTTCCGAAGGCATCGGCGACACGATCCGCGTCTCCTTGTCCGCGTCGCCGGTCGACGAGGTTCGGGTCGGGAACGAGATTCTGAAATCCTTGGGGCTTCTTCACTGGGGAGTGACGGTGGTGGCCTGCCCGTCCTGCGCTCGTCAACAGTTTCCTGTGATTGAGACCGTGCGGCAAATCGAAGAGGAACTCGCTCACATCACGACCCCGATCAAGGTCTCGATCATGGGCTGTGTCGTGAACGGACCGGGCGAAGCGCGTTCCGCAGACATCGGCGTCACCGGCGCCGGCCGCGAAATGCATCAGGTCTACCTCGATGGTATTCCCAGCGAGCGCGTCGGGAGCGACGACTTGGTCCGTCGTGTCATCCGTCTCGTCGAGGATAGGGCCCGTGAAATCGATCCCGCCTGAGCTGCTTGAGCGGAACTTCTGACAGTGGAGAAACTACAGCCGGTACGCGGTACCCATGACCTGTTTGGCGATGACAAGCGCTTGCATGACCGGATCACGGAGTGTGCTCGTACGGTTGCAGGATCGTACGGCTACGAGCCCGTAGCGACACCCGTCCTCGAGTTCGCTGACGTCTTTCAACGCACCCTGGGCGATGCCTCCGACATCGTGACGAAGGAGATGTACACCTTCGAATCGGGAAGCGGCGAGACGATCACCCTACGGCCTGAGGGAACCGCTCCCGTAGCCCGGGCACTGGTTTCAGGAGGGCGGCTCCAGGCCCTGCCCGTGCGAATTTTCTACGAAGGGCCGATGTTCCGTCGCGAGCGCCCGCAGAAAGGACGGATGCGGCAGTTCCACCAGGTAGGAATCGAACTTGTCGGCGAAGGCGATCCGCTGGGCGATGTCGAGGTGATGGTGGCAGGGCATAGGCTGCTTGTTGCCCTGGGCCTCGAAGATGCGGTCTCGCTTCGGGTGCACACCCTGGGGGGCGGTGATGCCCGTGACCGCTACCGCGAAGCACTGCGGGAGTATCTTTCCGGCCGGGAGAAGGAACTTTCCGAGGACAGCTGCCGTCGCCTTGCACGCAATCCGTTGCGAATTCTAGATTCAAAGAATCCCGACGATCAGGCCGTGGTCCGGGACGCTCCTCGACTGCTTGATTTTCTAGACGGGGACTCTCGGGGATTTTTCGATTCCGTTCTGGCAGGTCTTGATGCTTCCGGAATTCCGCATGAAGTTGATCCTTTGCTGGTGCGGGGGCTTGACTACTACTGCCACACCACATTTGAGTTCGTGACCGACCGACTGGGAGCCCAGGGGGCGGTAATCGCCGGCGGGCGTTATGACGGACTCACGGAGTTCATGGGCGGGGCTGCGGTTCCGGGCGTCGGTTGGGCGGCGGGAGTCGAGCGTCTTGCCCTGCTTTCGGACGGGGCACCGCCGCAGGCACGTCTCGTCTGCATCATCCCCGTGAACGAGGAAACCAAGACCGCGACATTTGCCCTCGCGGAAAAACTCCGTGATGGCGGTGTCGGATGTGAACTGGCGATTGCGGGTGGCCTGCGTCGCGGACTGAAACGCGCCGATCGCTTGGGCGCGCGTGCTGCCGTGCTACTCGGTGCCGATGAAATGAAGGAGGGCAGGGCCCTTGTCCGCGACATGGATTCGGGCGAGCAGACGAGCGTTCCCCTGGGAGAGATCGCAGATTTCCTGGCAAGCTCTGGCAATGGTGATGGTTGAGGTTTCGGGGCGGGATTCGTTTCCCAAAATCCTCGAGCGTCGTCGCGTGATCGAGGAAGAGCTTGGAGCTCCCTTGCTGGTTCCGGACAAGCGGATCGCACTGGCCCGTGAGCATGCGAAACTAATTCCCGTTACGGAAGCCATCGAACGCCTGCAAACACTTGAACAGGAACGCGCCGAGGTCGAGGCGATGTTGTCCCCCTCTGCCGATTCGGATCCGGCGGTAATCGCGCTTGTCGAAGAGGAGCGCACGCGCCTTGATGCCGCGCTTGGTGAAACGGCCACCGTTCTCCGGGATCTCCTCGCCCCGGTTGACGAGGCCGACGCAAGGGATGTGTTCTTGGAAATTCGCGCTGGTACGGGCGGTGGCGAGGCGGCCCTGTTCGCTGGTGATTTGTTTCGTATGTACCAGCGCTACGCGCAGGAACGAGGGTGGAAATTCGAAATCGTCTCGATGAGCGAAAACGACCTCGGTGGCCTTCGCGAAGGGATTGCCACGGTCGTAGGCAGAGGCGCTTATGGTCGCCTACGCAACGAATCCGGTGTCCATCGGGTCCAGCGTGTGCCTGAAACTGAGGCATCCGGGCGCATTCACACCTCAGCGGCCACGGTGGCGGTACTCCCTAGAGCCGAGGAGATCGATGTCGACATATCGCCCCAGGATCTGCGAATCGACACTTTCCGGGCTCAGGGCGCCGGAGGCCAACACGTCAACAAAACCGATAGCGCAGTTCGGATTACCCACGAGCCCAGCGGCATCGTGGCGGTTTGCCAGGATGAGAAATCCCAGCATCGAAACCGCATTCGGGCGATGGAAATTTTGCGTTCGCGCATTTACGAACGTGAATACAAACAGAGGGAAGACGAACGCGCCCGCACGCGTCGTTCCCAGGTGGGCAGCGGGGATCGCTCTGAACGGGTGCGGACCTACAACTTCCCCCAGGATCGGATCACCGATCACCGGATCAATCACACGCTCCACCGGATCGAGCAAGTGTTGAGTGGGGAACGGCTTGACGAATTGGTCGATGCGCTTCTCGTCGAGGAACGACGCGAGCGTCTCGAGGGCGGGGAGTGATGTCGGGTGATGCACTCCTTGAGGTGCTTACGCGTGCGAGTGCAACGCTTGCCGCCGCGGGCGTGGAATCACCGAGAAGGGAGGCTCGCCTGCTTGCGAACCTTGCTATCGGGATTTCGCTGGAAGGCCAGCTTGCCGAGCCGAGAATCCCGGTAGGGGCGGCGGAGAAAGCACATCTTTGCCGTCTTGTGCGCCGTCGTGCCATTAGGGAACCCTTCGCCTACATCGCCAGTGTCCGCGAGTTCATGGGGATCGAACTTGAATCGACACCTGCCGCACTCGTCCCCCGTCCCGAGACCGAGAGCGTGGTCGAGGGAATCCTCACCGACGGCGAGGCCGCGCGTGTGCTCGACCTCGGAACGGGGAGCGGAGCCATTTTGACCACCCTTCTTACCTGCTGGCCGAAGGCATCCGGTGTGGGAGTGGATTACTCGGAGGCAGCACTTCGTCTCGCGCATCGGAACGCTGTACGCCATGGGGTGTGGGAACGGGCCTCGTTCGTCGTCTCGAATTGGTGCGAGGCACTGGGGGACGGCACCGATTTCGATCTCGTGGTCTGCAATCCCCCTTACGTGTGTACCGAAGAGATCGCTCTACTGGAGCCTGAAGTCTCCTTGCATGAACCCAAGCTGGCTTTGGACGGCGGTCCTGACGGGCTTTCTTCTTCGCGCGCAGCACTTGCCGGGATTGGCCGAATCCTTCGTTCGCAAGCGCGAATTGTCTTCGAGACCGATCCGCGTCTGTGGGATGGGCTTCGTTGCCTCTTCGAGGAAGCTGGGATCGTCGATTGCCGCCCGCTGTTCGATCTTACCGGCCGTCGGCGAGGAATTTTTGGGGTTTTTCGTCCCGACGGGTGATTCCGGTCTTCCAGGTGCGGTGCTTGACCTCGCCATGGTCTGACCTCCGACCTCCGACCACGGCGATGGGAACCGCATTCCCTCTGTGGTCTTGCGAAGCGAAGTCAGGGATGCTGCTGCGGTACCAGTTGGAATTCTAAAAATTTGCCATTTCTGTATAATCAGCTTGGACTGGATGGCCGTGGCAAGAATGCCCGGCACCTCCCTCTCGAAGCAGTTACGGGCATCATCCGTGCTCCGGAAGGAGGTTCCGGTTCTCATAGGCATCGCAAATTAGGAATTCAGGGAAAACATGTACGACAGATCAAGACCTCCGGCGGGGCCGCGTCGTTATCGCGGCCGTCCGCAGGGTCGCCGTGGCGGCGGCTCCGGCCAATCGCTCGAAAGCAACGGACTGGGCGTTAAGGTTCGTGGCAACCCCCGTCAGGTGGCGGACCGCTATCGCGGACTTGCCCGGGACGCCATCTCTTCCGGAGATCGCATCCGGGCCGAGAGTTTCCTGCAGCACGCCGAACATTATCAGAGGCTACAGACGGCACTTTCTTCGTCGGCACCCACCAGGCCGCACCAATCCCAGGACCATGCCAACGGCCGCGATGAAGAGCGTTCTGACGCATCTGTAACGGTTTCCGAGAGTGATTTCCCGCCCCTCGAGTAGCCTCTAGCGTTCGCCCCGTTTGCGGCGGGCTACTTCGCTTCCCATATCTGTTGCGTGGCCATTCCGGCCGCGCGGGTCCGCGCCCGCTTCGCACGCGGCAAGGATGGAGCGTGAATATCGATTCGCTCACCGAGCGTTGCAGGGGGCTCGTTGTATCCGCCCAGCAACGGGCGCTCGCGGTCGGGCATCAACAGTTCGTTTCCGAACATGTGCTCCGGGAACTTCTCGAGGATTCCGAGGGTCTGGCGACAGGTCTCCTGCGGGAGGCAGGAGCGGATCCGGAGTACGTGCGTGGTGCGTGCGACAAGACTTTGGCTGACCTTCCGCAGGTTGAGGGATCCGGGGCTGGTGGCCTCAACCTGGCTCCTGGCACGGCCCGACTGTTTGCCAACGCGGAGAAGGCGGCCCGCGAGGCGGGCGATCGTTTCGTTACCGTCGAGCGGCTTCTTGCGGCTTTTTTGCACGATTCGGACTCGACGGCGGCGAAGGCTTTGCGGGATGCAGGCCTGGGCGAGGCGAAGCTCACTGCGGCGATCGCCAAGCTTCGCAAAGGGAGAACCGCGGACACCGCCGGTGCCGAGGAGGGGTACGACGCTCTTGAACGTTACGCTCGGGATCTCACCGAGGAGGCAAGGGCAGGGAGAATCGACGCAGTAGTTGGCCGTGATGAAGAAGTCCGCCGGGTCATTCAAATTCTCTCCAGGCGCACGAAAAATAATCCTGTTTTGATCGGCGATCCCGGCGTTGGCAAGACCGCCATCGCCGAAGGCCTGGCGATGCGCATCGCCGACGGAGATGTGCCCGAATCCATGAAAGGGCAGAGACTACTTGCCCTCGACCTCGGGGCTATGGTGGCCGGTGCCAAATTCCGGGGTGAGTTTGAGGAACGCTTGAAGGCGGTCCTCTCCGAGATCGAATCCGAAGGCAGGATTGTCCTTTTTGTGGACGAGATGCACACCCTCGTCGGCGCGGGTGCGGCCGAAGGGGCAATGGATGCATCCAACCTTCTCAAACCCGCTCTTGCCCGAGGAGAGTTGCACTGCGTCGGTGCGACGACTCTCGATGAATACAAAAAGCACGTGGAGAAGGACGCGGCACTGGCCCGTCGTTTCCAGCCCGTGTTCGTCGCCGAACCGAACGTGGAGGACACGGTGTCGATCTTACGCGGAATCAAGGAGCGCTATGATCTCCACCATGGCGTCACCATTTCTGATGCTGCTCTGGTGGCGGCGGCGACATTGTCGAATCGCTACATTTCTGAACGTTTTCTTCCCGATAAGGCGATCGACCTTATGGACGAAGCCGCCTCACGTCGGCGCATGGAGTTGGATAGCAAGCCCGAGGCCCTTGATGAAATCGACCGGCGAATCGTGCGCCTGAAGATCGAGCGTGAGGCGTTGAACAAGGAAAATGACGCGACCTCGAAGGAGCGGCTTGGGAAAGTGGCGGAAGAATTGTCTGGTCTTGAAGGGAAGGCATTCGAGCTGGCGAAAAAATGGGAGTCGGCCAAGGAGAGAATGGCCGGTGCCAATCGCATCAAGGAAGAACTCGACCAAACCAGGATTGATCTCTCGATCGCCGAGCGCGAAGGGAATCTCGCTCGCGCCGGCGAACTGGCGCACGGAATGATTCCTGACCTAGAAGCGAAGCTGGAGGCGGTCGAGGGTGTGGGTGGAAGCGAACTTTCGGGAACGATCGTGACGGAAGAGGACATCGCGGCCGTGATCTCACGATGGACCGGAATTCCGATCGAAAAGATGCTTTCTGGTGAACGTGAGAAATTGATTCGATTTGAGGAAGAACTCGAGGCGCGCGTGATTGGCCAACCCGAGGCGGTGAAGGCGGTTGCAGCATCGGTCCGCCGTGCTCGCGCGGGTCTCCAGGACCCCGATCGCCCTGTGGGGTCGTTCTTGTTCCTCGGGCCTACCGGTGTGGGCAAGACCGAACTTTCCAAGGCACTTGCCGAGGTCTTGTTCGACGACGATCGCGCGCTGCTGCGTTTCGACATGTCCGAGTACATGGAGAGACATTCAGTTGCCCGTCTTCTCGGTGCACCACCGGGCTACGTCGGCTACGAGGAGGGAGGGGCCCTCACCGAGGCGGTACGTCGAAGGCCCTACCAAGTGATCCTGTTCGATGAGATCGAGAAGGCTCATGCTGACGTGTTCAATGTCCTGCTCCAGGTCCTGGACGAGGGAGCACTCACCGATAGCCAGGGACATACGGTCGATTTCCGCAACGTCATCATTCTCCTCACCTCCAACCTGGGAGGGGATCTTTTGACCGATCCCGACAGCACTCTTGATCTCGATGCCCGCCGCGATGGCGTGATGGCCGCGGTACGCTCGACGTTTCGACCGGAATTCTTGAATCGCCTCGACGGCATGATCGTCTTCCGGAAACTTTCTGAGGAGCACATGGCCCGCATCGTCGACATTCATCTGGAGAGCTTGCAGAGGCGTGTCGCATCGCGAGGTATGTCGCTTGAGGTCACGGCGGATGCCAGGGCTTGGCTTGCGGCGAAAGGCTTTGATCCTACGTATGGTGCCCGCCCGCTCCGGCGCGTCATTCAGCGGGAGGTGGAAGACCGTCTTGCAGAGGGAATTATTTCCAACAAAATTGCAGAAACGAGCGAGGTTCGGGTGTTCTGTACAGCCGAGGGTCCCGCACTCGACACGGAAATTGTGCCTGCCTGACCTGTTTTAGCGGATGTCTGCCGCTGCCGCCTGTCTGCCCCCGGAGCCCTCATCCCAAGCAAGATCCAGTCGGTTTCGTTCGACAAGGAATGCATCCAGTTCCTCGGGTTCGAGTTGGGCAGCCGCCGGCAGTTCGATCGAGAGGGGGTTGACCCTCTTGTTGCGGAAAAGGATCTCGTAGTGAAGGTGGGGACCCGTTGAACGGCCCGTCGAGCCGACTTTTCCGATCACCTGTCCCTGGGTCACGCGCGATCCGACGCGGATCCCCTTAGTGAAGCGAGAGAGATGGGCGTAGGCAGTTTTGTAGTCGCTGTTGTGGCGGATGCGAACGTACTTTCCATAGCCACCGTAGCGTCCGATCCGTTCAACGACACCGTCTCCCGCCGCGTAGATCGGGGTGCCGGTTGCCGCGGCGAAATCAATGCCGCGGTGCATTTTTGAGTAACCAGAAATGGGATGGCGGCGCATCCCGAAACGGGACGAAAGTCGCGCACCGTCAATGGGCGTACGCATCAGGGGTTTGGTGACGGTCCGCCCCTCGTCGTCGTAGTAGCCCCCCTTGTTGCTCCGGCCGGAGTAGAAGTAAAGCGGGAGTCTCTCTCCTCCAAGCAGCATGGAGGCGTAGAGGACCCGGCCGTGGCCGACGATTTCGTCGTCGATGGTCTGGACCTCGTACATGACCTCGAACCCGTCGTTGGGCTGAATTTCCCGTTGGAAGTCGATGTCGTAGCTGTACATGCGGATCAGATCGGCGAAGACGGACAGCGGAAGTCCCGCCTTGACCGCGGTGTCGTAGAGGCTCGTTTTAACCGTTCCCTTTTGGCGGGCGTACGCTGTCTGGGATTCCCTTTCGACGCGGTTGACGACGTAACCCTCTTCACCCTCTCCGTTGCGCACGGCCTCAATGCTTAGGAGAGCACTGAACTGGATTGCGAATCCTTCGAGCAGGTCGGAAGGATCATTCCCCTCCTTGCCAAGGCTCACGTGTACGATCTGCCCCACTTTGATTTTCTTTGGGTTGAATTCTTCCCGGAGAGCCTGAATGGCGGCTGCGGCGTGCTTCGGAGCGGCACCCGCTTTTTGGAGGATGTTCATGAGAGTGTCGTTTCGCACGACAGGGATTGAAAGGCGGTGCGTCTGCTCAGCGGAGGGAAGGGCCGAGATACTGCGAATGCCCCGTGCCTCTGGGTTGGATGCGTGCGCTACGGCAATGGTGGCCGAGGCGAGACGGGTGAGGCTCTCCTCGGCGGCAAGGAGGGTTTTTTTCGTCGCTGAGTAGCCGTCGTTTTCGTTTCGTAGCACGAGGATGCCGCGTCCCTTGCGGGTCTCGAGGAAGAAGCCTCCTATCACTCCCTTCTCGGAGGAGGGAAGCATCACGAATTTTCGCCCGACCGATATCTGGTCAGGTTTTATCACTTTCGAGATTGCGGTGATCGCACGTTCCACGTCCTTCCTTGACCCGCCGGCACCGCGGAGTCGCGCGATCAAGGTGTCTCCACGTTCGATCCGCGAATGCACGAGGTCAACCGCGGCGATGCGCGTGTCAGGTACTGGAATTACGGTCTTGGCGAGAACTTGGGTGTTCTGTGGTGCGCTTGGGCTTGGGGGCGCAGGCACCGTTTCAGGAAGCGCGAGTTCAGGAATCTCCGCTGGAGGATCGGTAGGTTCAGGAACGGATTTGGGCAGGACTAGCACGGGAGCGGCAGGTTCAGGCAACGCGATCGTGGGTGGCGCAATTGCGGGCGGTGCGGAGACGGGAGCGGCAGATGAGGGAACGGTTGTCTCGGAAGGGGCCTCCTTGCGCGCGGCGATGCGGGTGGTTTCCGTTCGGAGGCCGTCCCAGGCGATTTTGCGAGCCGAGAATCCGCCCGCTCTCATGCGTTCGACGAGAATCGCTCCTCCCTCGTTATCATCGACGGCGAAGAAGCGGATGGAGTCCCCGTCGCGGACGTGAACGAAACGCTTGCCGGCCTGGATCTCCCGCGGATTCATCTCCTCAGAAAAGGCGTGGACCGCACGCGCGGCGGCGTGGTTCGTCATGCCCTCATCGCGGAGTCGGCGAATCAAGATTTCACCGCTACCGAACGTGCCATCGACCAGACCTGGGGTGGCGCCGAGGGACTCCGCTTCCGGCTCGGCGGCGGCGATCTCCCTCTCCGGTTCGGAATCCTCTTCTTTGGGTTCCTCGGACAGCGGGTCCGGTGCGAGTTCGGCCATGAGCTCGTTTGCAGGCCGAAAAACACCAAACGCGTCCCGCCGCACCTCGGTCTTTGCTCCGCGTTTGGGAAAGAGGACTGAATCAAGGACGATTTTGTCCTCGATGCGGATGAACGTCACCTCGATAGGTTCGTCGGCAGGAAGGCGATGAAGATCAAGGTCGAGAACCTCGGCAATGGCGTTGGTCGCGCGCAGAGCCTCCAAATGTTTGGCACCTGTGCCGATGAGCATGTGGAGCAGGGTCTCTCCGGGTTGGAGCGCGAGATCAACCTTGGCGTCGCCGCTGTCGGGCACCTCTACCTCGGGCGCTCCCAAGTACGCGGTTGCGATCCACTCGGCTGCTGCTGCGTCGGGGTAGATACCTGAGCGCAGGCGTTTCGCATCGATATCGCGGAAGGTGACGATGGTCCGGCCGTTGTTGATGGGAACGGCGATGGCGTGTAACTCGCCCGCCTGTACCATTTCCTCAGACCGGTAGAGGATGACGATCTGCTCCTCGTGGGTACGTTGCAGGTTGAGGCGATGGGCGATCGCGCGCACGAAAGCTTTCGCCTCCGCTGTGGAGACCTGTTCGCGCTCAAGGAGATCGGGCAGCGTATCGTCGCCAGAAAGGAGGTATGCGTACGGTTGAATCGCCGTGACCTCGAAGAGAGGTCCGCGAGCTTGGGCCGCCACGGTGGCAATCGCGAGGGCCCATACGGCCGTTAAGGAGAAAAGAATGTAGCGCACGAGGAAAGGGGTCGGACGGCATGCCCCTGCCAACTGGATGGCAAGTCTGCCAGCAGGATTGCGTTTTCGCAACTTTATTTTTGCGAAGGTGAGCACCGTGGATTCCTATTTCTCAATCTGAGAGGCGATGTCCGAAATGGCCTTAATGACTGCGTTTCGGATCGGCGGTTCGGAATCCATATGCCCTGCTCGGGACACGATCTCGAGTTCCGCATCCGGCCAGGCACGGGCGAGTGCCGCTGCGGTCCCGGGCGGACACAGGAGATCGTAACGTCCCTGGATAATTTTTCCCGGGATACAGGCTAGCGGGTTCGCGCCTTTCAAGAGTTGTCCCGAGGCAAGGAAGAAGTCGTTTTTCAAGTAGTGCCATTCAATGTAGGGAGTATTGGGCCCGTGGCCATCGTCCCGGGCGGGCCCGCGGTCCAGCGTTCCGGGGAGTTTTGCCTCGGGCGGTGTGAGTGTGGCCAGGGTTCCCTCGTAGACGGCCCACGCTTCGGCGGCGGGACGATGAATTCGAGAGTTCGGATTTTCGAGGCGCTTCCCGTAGGCGGCAATTGGATCATCGCGCTCTTCTTCAGGCAAAAGGTCGCGGAACGCCGTCCACAGGTCGGGGCGGAACGTTTGTGCCGCTTGTCGGAATGCCCAGTGACCTTCCTCCCGGGTTCCAAGGAAAACGGCCCGTAGGACAATTCCAAGTATCCGTTCCGGATGCGCCTCGGCGTAGGCGAGTGCGAGTGTACTTCCCCAGGATCCCCCGACAAGCATCCAGCGATCAATGCCGATCTCCTCGCGGATTCGCTCTAGGTCGGCCACCAGCTCAGGCGTGCCGTTGCCGACGAGGCCCCGCTTCGGGGTCGACAAGCCGGCCCCACGTTGGTCGGGGAGGATCACCCGGAAACGCTGTTGATCGAACAAGCTGGCGTGCGAGGGCCTGCATCCGCTTCCCGGGCCGCCGTGCAGGTAAACGGCGGGAATGCCGTGTTCGTTGCCGGTGGTGCGGACGTGGAGGACGTGTCCGTCGCCGACGGGAACTTTCATGTGAGTTGGCCCGTTCCTCTTTCCCTGCCCCGCGAGGGCATAAGACATTATTGAAACTCCTGGCCTGTGGTGTGGGGCATCGCCATCTCTTCTGCAAGTGTCCTAAACAGGTTTAACTGGGGTGCATTACCGAGGTGTGATAAGGCTAGAGTGGTGAGGCTGCTCCGTCTCGGTTGCCTGGGCCGGATCCTTCCTGTATCGATTGCGCTCTCTTGGAGCGGTATCCTGCCGTTCTTGACTTGGAGATGCGGCAGAAATCCATGAAAAAGGATATTCACCCCGACTATCACGAAATTAGCGTGGTGATGACCGACGGGACTGAATACAAAACGCGTTCCACTTGGGGTAAGGAGGGCGACACCCTCAAACTTGACGTGGACCCCCACTCGCATCCCGCATGGACGGGCGGGCCCGTCCAGCTTCGTGAATCCGGCGGCCAGGTCGCACGTTTTGCCAAGCGTTTCGGAAACCTCAAGGTCTGACCAACCGGCCTCAGCCGGTTTCTTCCACATCGTTGAACAGGAGCCGCTCGATTGCGCTCCGGATTTTCCTCGGTACGGGGACTTTTTCATGCTGGCGTTCGCGGGCGACGAACACGTGAACGAAGTGTCCGACCGCGGCGGGATCGGGATCACCGCTGCGAAACAGTCCGATGTCGTAGACCACGCTCGATTCCCCGAGACGCGCGGCCCGGACGCCTGCATCGACGGCATCAGGGTAGCGAAGCTGCTTGAAGTACTGGCATCGGGTCTCGGGTGTGATTCCAATGGCATCGGAGGTGCCGGGATTCCAGCCCGCTTCCTCGGCCATGAACCGGTTCACGACCGTGTCGAAGAGTTGGTAGTGGACAACGTTGTTCATGTGCCCATAGATGTCGTTGTCAGCCCATCGTGTCTGCAGTTCCCGCCAGTAGGGATAGCGATCACGCCCCTTGATGGGCACCTCGTTCACGAGTTCTCTCCAAGCGCCTTGATGAGAACCTTCAGTGCCCGATCGGGTGCCTCGGTCATTATCATGTGGCCGCAGTCCGTGATCTCTTCGTAGCGGGCGTTTGCCATCGCAAGCGCAAGCTTGCGACCCGCCTTTGCAGGCGTCATCCGGTCATCCGAACCGCTTACCACCACGGCCGGACACGAGACAGCGCGCGCCGCAACCTCTCCGTCTCCGTAGGCAGCGCATAGGCCAAGTGCGGCGGCAAGCGTTCCTTGCGGGGCCCGTACCAACAGCGTTCTTGCCGCCCCGGTGCTCCACGTTCCTGGGGACCTTGCTCCACCCATGCGCGCATCTTTCCCGTGTCCCCACAGGACGATCATGCCCGCGGCGTCCGGCGGGTTTGCGTTTGCTGCTTCGAGAAGCTTGGGGTGGACTGGCATTTCCATCGCGGCACCGAAAAGGACGAGACGCTCGGCCCGTTCGGGGTGGCGCCGGGCGAATTCAAGGGCAGTGAGCGATCCCATGCTGTGCCCGGCGATGCGCGCGGATGGAATGTTCAGCGAATCCATGAACCGCGCGAGCCAATCGGCAAGAGCGGGTGCGTCCTGCACGGGCGGACCTTCGCTTCTTCCGTGGCCGGGGAAGTCTGGTACCAGAACGGAGAAACCGTGGTGCGAGAACCAACGCGACTGAAGGCTCCAGACGGTGTGATCCATGCCTGCACCGTGCAGGAGGATCACCACGGGCTGTTCGCCATTGAAGTCTTTGCCCCCGGTGGTTGCCTCGACGGCTTTTCCTCCGGCTTCGAATCTCATGCCTTGGCTGCGCGTCGAAGGCCTCGGTCAAGATCCTCAAGCAGGTCGGCAGGGTCCTCGATTCCCACGGAGAGTCTGATGAGACCTTCACCGATTCCGACTTCCTCGAGTGCTTCTGCATCAAGCTGGGCGTGCGTGGTGCTCGCAGGGTGGATCACAAGTGATTTCGCATCGCCCACATTGGCAAGGTGCGAGAAGATCTCGACTCCCTCGATGAACGCCCGCCCGCCGCTCCGTCCGCCGATAATTCCGAAGGAGATGATGGCACCCGGCCCTTTTGGAAGGAGTTTCTTCGCAAGTGCGTAATCGGGATGTGAATCCAGGCCAGGCCATGTGACCCATTCGACTTCCTCGCGCGCAGCAAGAAATTCCGCTACGGCGCGAGCGTTGGCGACATGGCGATCCATGCGGGGACCGAGAGTCTCCACTCCAAGCAGGATGTAGAAAGCGTGTTGCGGGCTCATGCAGGCACCGAAATCTCGGAGTCCCTCGGCCCGGGCGCGCGCCGAGAAGGCGGCGGGGCCGTATTCTTCGGAGAACCGGATCCCGTGGTAACCGGCGTAGGGTTCGGTGATGGTTGGGAAGCGGTCGGAGGCTCCCCAGTCGAAACTGCCGCCGTCGATGAGGGCCCCGCCAATGGCGACGCCATGGCCGCCGAGGAATTTCGTTGCCGAGTGCATGACGATGTCGGCCCCGTGCTCAATGGGGCGGCACAGGTGCGGGGTTGCGAATGTATTGTCGACAAGCAGCGGCACGCTTGCGTGGTGGGCCGCGTCTGCGATAGCGGGAACGTCGAGCACCTCTAAGCCGGGATTTCCCAGGGTTTCAGCGAAGAAAAGGCGAGTCTCGGGGCGGACGGCGGCCGCCATCGCGGCTGGATCCCGCGGTGGCACGAACGTGGTTTCGATTCCGAATCGGGGAAGTGTGAGGCCGAGGAGGTTGCGACTTCCTCCGTAGAGGGCACTTGAAGCGACGATGTGTCCACCCGTACCGATCAACGTGGCGATGGCAAGGTGAAGGGCCGCCTGGCCGCTCGCAGTACAGATAGCCGCTACGCCACCCTCGAGGGCGGCGAGTCGTTCCTCGAGGGCTGCCACGGTCGGATTCGAAATACGACTGTAGATGTGTCCGGCCCGCTCCAGGTTGAACAGGGCAGCGGCGTGATCGATGTCGTCGAAAACGTAGGAAGTGGTCTGAAAGATTGGCTGCGCCCGTGAACCGTGGACGGGATCGGGGCGCTGGCCCGCGTGCACGGCGAGCGTGTCGGGTCTGTAGTCGCCGGATCGGGACATGGCACTCATGGGAAGACGAACGGCG
Source organism: Alphaproteobacteria bacterium (assembly GCA_965206145.1). Lineage (GTDB taxonomy): Bacteria > Pseudomonadota > Alphaproteobacteria > TMED109 > TMED109 > CBDBIK01. The sequence continues at coordinate 277,661 of CBDBIK010000005.1, read as the reverse complement.
TCAGCCGATCCTGTGAACCGTGAACACGATAAACAAGTATCCAGATAACGTGGTTACTTACAGTACATAGGCCTCTTTCAAAAATTCTTGATCCCATTGATGTGGTTTCCGTTGTCGGTCAAGGGTGCCAAATGATTGATCCGGAAGTGCCGGAAGTCGGAAATATCTGGCGTGTTGTAGTCCTCCCGGCAGTCTGAGTAGACGATACTGTCCGGGATAACCTTGCTCTTAATAACCGGCATCAAGGTCTCTTCGGAAGCGTCGGCAATGACCTTCATGTGAACTTTCCCGCCACGCTTCAAAAGCCCGAGAACTAGGATTTTTCCGATCACTCCCTGGCTGCCTTTGCGCTTACCGCCGAAATAGCTTTCATCGATTTCGATCTCGCCCGTGGCGTCGTCTCACTTTCGGTCAGCAGTTCAAGGCATATGACTTCACGCAGACGACGAAAGAAAAATGTAGCCGCCTTTACCATCAATGCCGCACAGCACCGCGGCCATACGTGCCGTTGTTCCTGCTAACGAAATGCTCAATCAGGCGATCCTGTTTGTGGCCGCTTAAGTCGGCTCTTGCGCATGATCCCCCCGATACCTCCAGGTTGGAGTTATCTGGGGCGGCCTCGGTATATCCCCCCTTGTGAACCCTTGCGGATTAACTCTTTTGGAAGACGCTTTCGGCTGCCGCCAGGGCTCCTCCACGCGCTTCAATTTCCGCTTTGGCGCGCTTCTTCTCTTCATCAAGCTCTTTGATGTACTGCTTGAGCACGTCGACAGACAGCCGCTCAAGGTTCCGGGGAATACCTTCAGCTTCCTTTTTCCGGATTGGGAGATCCTCTTCCGTCTGCATGTTAGGGACAATAGCTGTCCGTGGGGGTCCCTTCCAGCACATGGACACCAGTACCGGGGCCGTGTGGTATCGACCGGCTGCGCGAGATATTGGCCGGGAAAGGCTAAGGGGCCGACGCTGAGATCGGTTGACACTGGTGCTTCCGCTGCTCACCGCCGAGACATCCAAGGTGGTGTTCCTGACGAGCGAGGTCAGAGAAACCAGAACTCACTGAGTGGGGTGTGTACGCAGATCCAAGCAACCGAACCGGACAGTGCCCAGCACCAGAACTCCGAGCTGGCAAGTTTGTCACAAAATTCGAAGCACTTCGATAGAACCGACGGAACCGACGAAATTATTTGGAGACAAGTTCATTGTTTAATGCTCCTTGTCCCGGGAAGTTTGTTCTTTTCCCAATTGTCGGGAATTTTTCATCCATCGAGGCGAGCTGGCAGAACGCTGATGCGGATTGCTTCCTGCAAGAGGGGAGCCTCTTCCTCTCCGCCATAATGCGATTGAGTCTTTGATTTTTGGAGTCGAACTACCATGCACATTCCTTCCGAGATGGACGCCGTGGAGATTTCTGCTCCAGGCGGGCCGGAAGTCTTGATTCCCGTCCGTCGGCCGGTGCCGAAGCCTGCGAAGGGCGAGGTGCTGATTCGCGTGGAAGCAGCCGGGGTCAACCGCCCCGACCTGATGCAACGTTCGGGTGACTACCCACCGCCACCCGGGGCGAGCGACATTCCCGGCCTTGAGGTGGCGGGTCGGGTCGAGGCCCTTGGCGAGGGCGCGACGGAGTTTGCCATCGGAGAAAGGGTGATGGCACTCGTCTCGGGCGGAGGCTACGCCGCCTGGTGCGCAGCCCCCGAGGTGCAGACGCTTCCCGTGCCCGGGGGAATGGAATCTCAAGTGGCGGCCGGCATCCCTGAAACCTTCTTCACCGTTTGGGCCAACGCATTTGATGCCGGTGGACTCCGCAAGGGTGAACGCTTTCTCGTGCATGGCGGCGCATCCGGCATCGGCACCACGGCAATTCAGCTTGCGTCCGCATTCGGAGTTCGCGTGTTTGCAACGGCCGGGAGCGATGAGCGCTGCAGGGCCTGCGAGGAGATTGGTGCCGAGAGAGGGATCAATTACCGAACGGAGGACTTTGTTGCTGTGGTGAAGGACCTCACCGACGGCGCGGGCGTCGATCTCGTCCTCGACATGGTCGGAGCTTCCTACTTGGACAGAAACCTCGACGTTCTTGCCGTCGAGGGATGTCTTTCGATCATCGCCTTTCTCGGCGGCTACCGGGGAGAACTCGGGCTCGCTCCGATCCTGCGCAAGCGTCTCACGGTGACTGGATCCTTGCTACGGCCCCGAAGTGTTCCGGAAAAGGGACGGCTGCGAGATGCACTCCAAGACAAGGTTTGGCCGCTTCTCGAGAGAGGCACGGTTCGACCGATCATCACCCGGACATTTCCGCTTGCTGAGGCAGCGGCCGCGCATGCCTTGATGGAATCGGAACCTCCCCTGGGGAAAATCATTCTCACTGTTGCCTAAGCTTTTAAGTTTACGATGGAAGCTTAGCGAAGTTACCTCAAACACTGGATATTGCATCTAACACCGGATGTAGGACGTTTTTCATGCGCAAGTGACAAAAGTTGCGGATATATTGACAAATCGCTATCGTCGCTTTGCCCACTCTGCGCACCCCGTGTCAACTCCCGCGGAGGGTGTTGCTTGCGCGGCAGTTCTTCGAGGAACTGACGTGGCATAGACCTACTAAGGTCGATCTGGTTGGGGGTCTGCCATGAAGTTTTCTCGCCGCTTTACTCAACCCGGCTCGTCTCCCTACGAATCGATCGCCTTTCAGTCGGTCTCCAGCGAAATCCGAAATCCGGACGGATCGGTGGTGTTCCGGCTCGATGGGATCCAGGCCCCCAAATCGTGGTCGCACGTGGCGGTCGGGGTCATGGCACAGAAGTACTTCCGCAAGACAGGTGTTCCTCCGGCAAAAACACTGAATCCTGTACGTGAACGGGGTGTTCCAAAGTGGTTGCAGAGACGGGTTCCCGACGAGACTAAGCTCGCCGAATTGTCCGAGGACGAAAGGAACGGCCCGGAGCGTCACGCGACGGAGGTGTTTGACCGTCTGGCTGGGACGTGGACCTACTGGGGCTGGAAAGCAAACCTTTTCGATTCGGAAGAGGACGCCATGACCTTCCGGGATGAACTCAGCTACATGCTGGCCACCCAAATGGCGGCACCTAACAGTCCACAATGGTTCAACACGGGCCTTCATTGGGCGTACGGGATCGAGGGCCCCTCTCAGGGCCATTCGTACGTCGACCACCGCACGAACGAACTTGTTGATTCGGGATCGGCTTACGAGCATCCGCAGCCGCACGCTTGTTTCATTCAAGGTGTCAAGGACGATCTCGTCGGCGACGGCGGGATCATGGATCTCTGGATCCGTGAGGCGCGCCTTTTCAAGTACGGTTCCGGCACGGGATCCAATTTCTCGGATCTGCGTGCTTCCGACGAGCCGCTTTCGGGCGGTGGCCGCTCGAGCGGACTCCTGAGTTTCCTTCGAGTAGGTGACCGTGCGGCAGGTGCCATCAAGTCGGGCGGCACCACACGTCGTGCGGCAAAGATGGTTGTAGTCGATGCGGACCATCCCGACATTGAGGAGTTCGTCGATTGGAAGCTGGTCGAGGAGCAGAAAGTTGCCGACCTGGTGTCGGGTTCGGCGCTTGCCGAGAGGCACCTCAACGAAATACTTGTCGCCTGCGAAGGAGATTCCGAGAACAGGCTTGATCCCGCGCGCAACCGGAAACTCGCCCGTGCCATCACCCGTGCTCGCAAGGAGGCGTGTATTCCCGAGGGTTCGATCCAGCGCACCCTCGATCTCGCTCGGGAGGGAGCTAAGCAGATCGAGATCGATCCCTACGACGTGGATTGGACATCGGAAGCCTACCTCACAGTTTCTGGTCAGAACGCCAACAACACCGTGCGTGTCACGGACGAATTCATGCAGGCGGTCCTGGACGAGAGTGAATGGCGTCTCCTCCGTCGGACCGACGGCGAAGTGGCGAAAATAATCCCTGCACGCGGCCTGTGGGACCGCATCGTGAAGGCAGCATGGGGCTGTGCCGATCCGGGACTGCAGTTCCACACCACGATCAACGCCTGGCACACGTGCCCTGAATCAGGACCTATTCGTGCCTCCAATCCGTGTTCCGAGTACATGTTCCTCGACGACACCGCCTGCAACCTGGCCTCACTCAACCTGGTGCGCTTCCGTGGCCCTCACGGCTCGTTCAATGTGGACGACTTCGAGCATGCGGTGCGCCTTTGGACGGTGGTTCTCGAAATTTCGGTTTTGATGGCACAGTACCCCTCGCCCCGGATCGCCCAGCGCTCTTGGGAGTTTCGCACTCTGGGGCTTGGCTACGCCAACATCGGCGGCTACCTGATGTCCAACGGGATTGGCTACGGCAGCTCCGAAGGACGGGCGTTGTGCGGGGCGATCACCGCCCTGCTCACGGGTGTTGCCTACCGGACCTCCGCCGAGATGGCGCACCAGTCAGGGCCGTTCCCCGGCTATCCCCAAAATGCGGATGCGATGGCCCGGGTGATGCGCAATCACGCGCGCGCCGCACGAGGCGAGAGCGAGGGATACGAAGGTATTGAAGCCCTGCCTGTGCCCCTCGATAACGCTTCCTGTCCCGATGGCCCTCTGGTCGAGGCGGCCGTGCGCTCCTGGGACGAGGCGATCGACCTCGGCAAACAGCACGGCTATCGCAACGCGCAGACGACGTGCATCGCACCTACCGGAACGATCGGACTCGTGATGGACTGCGACACCACCGGCATAGAGCCGGACTTTGCGCTCGTAAAGTTCAAGACGCTTGCCGGCGGCGGTTCGTTCAAGATCATCAACCAGGCGGTTCCCTCCGCCCTTGCGGCGCTCGGCTACACCGACACGGAGATCGAGAACATAGTGAACCATGCCATCGGCCACGGCACCCTTGCCAATGCACCGGGCGTGAACCACGAAACCTTGCGCCAGAAGGGTTTTGGCGATGAGGAAATCGGCAAAGTGGAAGAGGTGCTCAAGGACGCTTTCGACATCCGTGGCGTGTTCGGCCCCCATGTCCTGGGCGGGGATTTCCTCACAAAGACACTGGGTATCGAGAAGGCCCTGCTCGATGATCCGTTCCTTGACGTGCTCTCACATCTGGGTTTTGCCGCGACCGACGTGAGTCAGGCCAGTACGTGGGCTACCGGGGCGATGACCCTGGAGGGCGCTCCGCACCTTCGGCCTGAGCACCTGCACGTGTTTGATTGCGCGCGTCCCTGTGGTCCCACGGGAACTCGCTCCCTGAGCTGGGAAAGCCACGTAGAGATGATGGCTGCCGCCCAGCCCTTCGTTTCTGGGGCGATCTCGAAGACTGTCAACATGCCCGACGACGCAGGTATCCCCGATTGTGAAGATGCCTACAGGATGGCTTGGCAGCGCGGCCTCAAGGCAATCGCCATTTATCGTGACGGCTCCAAGCTCTCGCAACCGCTCTCGGCGATCGCCGTGCCGGCGGGAGCCGAAGAATTGGAGGTGGCTGCATTTGAGCAAGCCGTATCCGCTCAAGGTCCGCAAACCGGTCCCGTCCGGCGCCGTCTTCCGGACAGGCGCAAGGGCTACACGCAGAAGGCGACCGTGGGTGGCCACAAGGTGTACTTGCGCACCGGTGAGTACGAGAAGGGAGGTCTGGGTGAAATTTTCCTCGATATGCACAAGGAAGGTGCTGCTTTTCGGAGCCTCATGAACAACTTTGCTATGGCGATTTCACTCGGCCTGCAGTACGGCGTTCCGTTGGAAGAATTCGTCGAAGCTTTCACCTTTACGCGCTTCGAGCCGTCAGGTGCGGTCCAGGGGAACGATCGGATCAAACTGTCCACGTCGGTTCTCGACTACGTGTTCCGTGAGCTCGCAATCTCGTACCTGGAAAGAGATGATCTCGCTCATGTTTCCAAGGACGATCTTCTGCCCGATTCCGTTGGGAAAGGTGAAATTCAAAGCGAATTCCCCACCGATTACCGCCATCACTTGAGCCAGGGCTACGTGCGGGGCAACTTCAGGGTGTTGGAGGGAGACGGAGGTCGTCAGCCGGTGAAGATGGGTGCGACGGGGACTGAAGATTCCTCAGCGGAGCCGATATCCCGGAATCGGGACTCTCTGGCTGCCGTCAAGGCACGGATGCAGGGCTACGAGAGCGAACAGTGTCTGGATTGCCTGAATTTTACGATGGTGCGGAACGGCACCTGTCTGAAGTGCGCGACTTGCGGAGCGACGACTGGCTGTTCGTAGGAATTGCGGGAACGCTACTTCAACCTGAACGCGCCGCCTCGATGAGCTGACGGAGGTCCGCCTCCTCGATTGCGCCCGGAATGATTTCCCGCTCGACGAGGAACGTCGGTGTTCCGTTGATCCCGAGTGCCTGGCCAAGCGCTCGATTGCGATCGACCTGGCGGACAATTTCGCTACTTTCCATGTCCGCCATGAGGGTGTCGACGTTCAATCCCTCGGAAGCGGCGATTTCGAGGACGATCTCGTCAGTGAGCGCACCGCGATGTTCCATGAGAGCAGTGTGGAGGTCGAGGTAGCGGCCCTGACGTTCGGCGGCGAGGGCGGCCTTGGCGGCGGTTGTCGAACTCGGCGCGAGAATCGGGTACTCGAGGAAGATCACGCGCACGTCGTTTTCGCTGTTGATGATGTTGAGAACGGTGTCCAGGGAGCGCTTGCAGTAGCCGCAGTTGTAGTCGAAGAACTCGACGAGGGTGACGGCAGGATGTTCCGACCCGATGGCTGGCTGACCTGCCACGATCTGGTCGTAGCTTTCGGTGACGGCACTGGTTTGGACCTTGCGTGCTTCCTCGTCTTGTTGATCCCGATAGCGAACAAGCGCGTCGTAGATGATCTCGGGGTTCTCGGCGATGACATCGCGGAGGACCTGCTCGATAGCGGCACGGGTCGCGTTGTCAGGGGGCACGCTTTCTTGTGCCACGGTGAGCGGGCTTGCGGTCATGGTGATCGCGCACGCGAGTACTGCTAGTGATTTTACGAAAAACTTCATCGTGGATTGTCTCCCTGGCAACAGATCGATCCGCCGCCGATGCAATGATAAGGCCGACATTGTGCCCGCTTGCGCAGGCACCGTGCTGGACATGGAATTAGCGTGTTTCATCTTGTCCGCCTAACTCGGAGATATCGCGGGCCCGCTGAGCGGCAGGTGAGTCCTTCGGTAGATCTTTCAGTGCCCGTTCGGCAAAATCCCGCGCTTCTGCTTCCTGCTGCCGCAGAAGGGCGTTCTCGGCCTGGGCGAGATTGGCGAGTGCGATGTCGCCCGAGCGCCCCCTGGCCTGTGCGAGCAGCCGCCATGCGGAGGCATTACGGGGTTCCAGAGAGACTGCCCGTTCCATATCCGCGATCGTCCCTTTGAGAGCAGACGGATCACCGGTCTCGATATTGGCACCGGCAAGTTCGATCAGCAGCAGGGCAGAATCGGGGGCGAGTTCTACGGCGCGTTGGTAACTCTCCGCTGCTTCTCGGGTATGGCCGTTCTCGAAGAACATTTGTCCCTTGAGCTCGTGGAAGTAAGGATCTTCAGGGTGCTCAGCGAGAAGGCTGTCGATCTCCTTGAGAGCGGCCTTGAGACTAGGCTTACGGTAATGGGCGATGGCGCGTGCGTAACGGGAGGGCGTGTCTTGGCCTCGTTCGTAGACCTGCAGAGTGCGCTCGATGGGCTCGGTGAAGGCGACGATTTTGGCCACCATCCGGGCGTAGGCGATTTTCTCGTCTGGCTTGGGGGGCGCATCGAATTCTCCCTCACGCTCGAGCAATCCCCGGATTTGATCAATGCGCTCTTGGGTCAACGGATGGGTGCGCCGGTAGGGGTCGTAGTTCTCGACGAGTTTTTCTTTCTTAAGAAGTTGCGAGAGCAGGCCGATCATCGGTCCGGAAGGTCGGTTGACGGTGGCGAGATAGCGCAGTGCAGCCGTGTCTGCTGCATGCTCGTTGGTTCGACTGTGCTGGAGGAGGGTCCGTGCCGCGACATTCCCTCCGAGAGAAAGTGCCGCTGCCACCGCCTCGCCGCCGCCGCCGCCGCCGAGTGCCGTCGCACCGATGGCAATTAGGGATGCGGCGATGCCGCTGACTTGGGCATTGCTGGCCGCATCGCGCATGCGTGCCAAGTGGCCGCCGGCGATGTGTCCTACCTCATGTGCGATGACACCCAGAAGGGCGTCTGGGCTCCCTGCTTGTACGATGGTGCCAGTGTTGATGAAAATGTTTTGCCCACCGGTGACGAACGCATTGATTTGCGAAGAACTAACGAGATAGAGGTCGACTGAGGATGGCTCTAGCCCGGCAGCAACGAAGATTGGATCGGACCACGACCTGAGATGAAACTCGATTTCAGCGTCGCGAACGGTGCGGAAATCCTGCCCCTCGGCAACCTTCGGCACAAAGGATGCGGTTATGCTTAGAGAAAGCAGAAAGCCGACAATCCCATGAGAATGTCTGAATATGTGGGGAGGGCTCATGGCTTCTCTCTCAACCTAGTGCGGAAGCAAGCCTAGTCAATGAGGAACGATATCTTCGTCAAGGAATCAAAGCGCTCGGCGATCGCGTCATTTCACGCGATGGCGACACTCGTTGAGGCCAACCGCCTCGAATCCGAGGGCCGTGAGATTTTTCATCTCGAGATCGGGGAACCGGCCGTCACGACGCCCGAGCCTGTGCGCGAGGCGGCGCGGCGAATGCTGGCCGGTGAAGGCATCGGATACACTGAATCGCTTGGACAGCCTGCTCTTTGTGCGGCAATTTCCATGCATTACCAGAATTTTTACGGGATTGAAGTGCCGCCTGAGCGCATCGCCGTGACTTTCGGTGCGAGCGGGGCTTTCGTGATTGCCTTTCTCGCCCTTTTTGATCCCGGGGACCGCGTGGCACTTGCTGCTCCTGGCTATCCTGCCTATCGCAACGTTCTCGAGGCATTGGGCGTGGAGGTCGTGACAATCCTAGGCGAACGTGAGAGCGGGTTTCAGCCCTTAGCCAGGCTGCTTGAGCCGTATGCGAACGACCTTGACGGGGTTGTGCTTGCGAGTCCTGCGAACCCGACCGGCTCGGTGATGCCTCGTTCTGATGTGGAGGAGCTCGTGGCATTCGCTCGCGAGCGCAACATCCGCATTGTCGCCGACGAGATCTACCATGGCATCGTCTACGGAGAGGGTCTGCCCACCATTCTCTCGATGGAATCGAACGCGGTCGTGGTGAATAGTTTCTCCAAATATTTCGCGATGACGGGCTGGCGTCTCGGCTGGTTCGTGTTCCCTCCGGAATTGGCGGGAGCGGTTGAACGGCTGTCTATGAATCTCTTCCTCTGTGCGTCCAGTATTGCGCAGACCGCTGCCTGCGAAGTGTTCAACTGCTACGAGGAGCTTGATTCCAATGTTGCCCGCTATCGCGCGAACAGGGACCTGCTTCTTCGGAAGCTCCCGGAGGCGGGATTGTCGCGCATCGCGATCGCTGATGGTGCGTTTTACCTGTACGCCGACATTTCGGACCTGGCCGAGGATTCAGCCAAGTTCGCGCAGGCACTTCTGCACGAAACCGGTGTCGCGGTCACCCCGGGAATCGACTTCGATACCGAGAGGGGTCACCGATTCATCCGACTTTCTTACGCTGGTGCCAGCGAGACGATTGCGGCGGCAGCGGAGCGTCTTGGGGCCTGGCAACCAGGAAACGTCTGAACCTCCAGCTAACCCGGCCGAGATTCTCATTCTCCGCGAAAGGCTGAACTCCACCAACTGCGTTTGGGCCGAGGTGCTTCCTTCGAGTCGTTCCGATCATCCCTGGCCGCTCTCCGGGTGTTTTCGGGCGGCAGGGAATCGAAATCCGGCAGCGGTTCGTGGAGGGTGGGGTCGCCCCCAAGGCCTGTATCCCAGTCGGCCGCGTCGCTTTCCGGAAGGGAGTCTGGCCGGCTTGTTCTGACCGCGGCAGAGCGTCCTCGTCCTCTTCCACCGCGCCGTCTTGTGCGCGTGGGCCTTTCCTCGTCGTGGTCGGGCCCTTCTTCGCCGCGGAGGTTGTCTTCGGGTTCCACCGCCATGGGATGTACGCGGGACCGTCCGCCACGCCGCCTCGTGCGTGAGGGTCTTTCCTCGTCGTTGCGTTCGGCACCGTTGTCGCCGTATTCAGGCTCTGTCGCCATGGGGCGTGTACGTCCTCGTTCACCCTGTCGTCTTGTGCGCGTGGGTCTTTCCCCATTGTCGCGCTCGGTCTCGTTATCTTCGCCGTCGCCGTATTCAGGCTCTGTCGCCATGGGGCGTGCACGTCCTCGTTCACCCTGTCGTCTTGTGCGCGTAGGTCTTTCCTCGTCGTCGCCGTATTCAGATCTTGCCGTCATGGGGCGTGCACGTCCTCGTTCACCCTGTCGTCTTGTGCGCGTGGGTCTTTCCTCGTCGTCGCCGTATTCAGATCTTGCCGTCATGGGGCGTGCACGTCCTCGTTCACCCTGTCGTCTTGTGCGCGTGGGTCTTTCCTCGTCGTCGCCGTATTCAGATCTTGCCGTCATGGGGCGTGTACGTCCTCGTTCACCCTGTCGTCTTGTGCGCGTGGGTCTTTCCTCGTCGTCGCCGTATTCAGATCTTGCCGTCATGGGGCGTGCACGTCCTCGTTCACCCTGTCGTCTTGTGCGTGAGGGTCTTTCCTCCTCGTCGCTCTCAGGTACGTTTTCCCGTGTGGAAACGTTGTTGGATTCTGATCTTGCAGAAACTGCGCGTGAGCGTCCCTGTTTGCCGCGCTGCGCGTTTCTTTCCTCGTCGTCTTCCGGCGAGAACCTGTCTTGGGTTATGGGCCGTCGTCGGGTTCCGGAAGGTTCCGTGCGCATTGTGCGCCGCGTTTCTACGCGCGCGCCTTCCTTCGGACCGTCGGCACGACTTCGAGGAAATATCTCGATGGAGTAGCCAGAAACGGGTACCTTGGAGGAGGAGATTACGTCGATGGCGACGTCATGAATCTCTTCGAGGTCCAGCAGAGTTCGGCGCATCCGGTTAGCCAGGTGGCCGGCACAGGATCCGGGAACGCGGATCTCGATCCGGCGACCGGAATTCTCCAGGACCTCGATTTCTAGAGCTCTCAGGGCCATGAGTGCGTGGGCTTCAGGCAGATAGGTCCAGCCGGTTCCGTTGCACGAGGAACAGTTTTCGAAACGAGTGTCGAGATCGCTCTGGCGAAGCCGCTGGCGTGACATCTCGATCAATCCAAACTCCGACATGCGCCCGACGTGGGTACGGGCGCGGTCGCCTTTCAGGGCGTCGCGAAGTTTCTGTTCGACGGCCCTGTGATGGGGCCGCTCCTCCATGCTGATGAAGTCGATGACGATCAGCCCCCCAAGGTCGCGCAAACGAAACTGGCGGGCTGCTTCCACGGAGGCTTCGAGATTGGTCTTGTAGGCGGTTTCTTCGATGTGGCGACCTCGGATGGCACGCGCGGAGTTGATGTCGACGGTGACTAGAGCCTCGGTCTGGGCGATGACCATTGAACCACCCGATGGCAGTTCAACGACAGGTTCGTGGAGAGATGTGAGCGTCCGCTCGATCCTGTGGTGATGGAAGAAAGGTTCCTCGCCCTGGTACTGTTTTACGTATCGGGCCTTGCTTGGAGTCATTGTTTTCACGAGGTCCTTTGCGGACTGGTACGCGGCATTCCCGGCGACGATCACCTCTCCCACATCGGACTGGTAGAGGTCGCGGACCGCGCGTTTGACGATGTCGTTCTCCTGGTGGATGAGCGTCGGGCCGACCGACTTTAGGGTGCCCTCGCGGATGCCTGACCAGAGGCCAACGAGGTAGTCGAGGTCCCGCCGGATCTCGCTCTTGGTCCGTCCCTGCCCGGCGGTGCGGAGGATCGTCGACATGCCTTCGGGCACGTCGATATCTGCGATGATTTTCTTGAGACGGTCGCGATCAGCACGACTTTCGATCTTCCGGCTCATTCCGCGGCCGTGGGGCGTGTTCGGAAGAAGGACCATGTAGCGGCCCGGAAGCGAGATGTAGGTTGTAAAACTCGCCCCCTTGGAGCCGCGTTCTTCCTTGCGGGCCTGGACGAGAACGAGCTGGTTGCGGTTGATGACCTCTTGGATCATGTAGCGCCGGTAGAGCATGGCACGCCGCTGTACTTCGGCACGGCGTGGATCCTCGCCGCGCTTGCGGCGGGCCTCGCGGGGAGGAGGGGATTCCTCTTCTTCCTCCGGGATATCCACCCCGTCTTCTTCCTCGAAGCCGGCCTCGTCAGGGTCGAGGTTGTCGTGGTCGGATTCCGCCTCTTGGTCGGATTCGATTTTTGCGAGTTTGCTGTCCTCGGCGACAATGGCTTCCCGATCCGAAACAGGGATCTGGAAGTAGTCGGGATGGATCTCGTTGAAGCTCAGGAAGCCATGGCGTTCATGGCCGTAGTCAACGAAAGCGGCCTGCAGCGAAGGTTCGACGCGGACGACTTTAGCGAGATAGACGTTTCCCTTAATTTGCTTCCTAGAAGCGATGGCAACATCGTAATCCTCCAGGCGGGAACCGTCGGCGATTGCGACGCGCGTTTCTTCCGGGCGCGTCGCATCGATCAACATAGTTTTGGACATTGAATGATGAACTCTTTGCCTCGGATGCGGACACCGCGGATACCGCGGTTCTGTTCGGAGGCAGGGGGTTAGATGTGTGGAATCGGGGCATCGTGATGACCGGACTGCGCGACTTGTTAAATGCCGATGCCGGCAGATGCGTTCACTCTGATGTCAGATTCGACTTTGAACTGGAGAAAACGCACTACTGTAGCTGATGGCATAAAATAAACTTTTCGCGTCGCACCAGAATCCGGGCGCACCGCCTCGGCGACTCGCCACTTAGAAAACGGGATACTCCCAGTGGACAGGGTGAATATAAGGGTTGTGGAACGGAATTGCAATCTGGGCCTTTCAGGTTTGAGCTTACGAAGCTTTTGCTGTACCTTCTGTCACCGTAGGAGACCTTCGGCAATCTGCGAGGATCGGTCAGTTGATCATCCCTCGTCGCGTTTGCACAGGTGCCATTGCGACCCTGTTGCTCTTCGCGCTTTGCCTAACGATGGATCTGGCTCGGCCTGCCCAGGCTGCGGCCGTGGTCGGTGTGCGCGTTGGCGAAGCCCAGGGTGACACGCGGGTCGTCATCGAACTCTCCGGCCCAGCTTCCTATCGTGCTTTCGTGCTTTCCGGTCCCGCCCGACTGGTGGTCGACGTCAAGGGCGGATGGATTCGCACCGATCTCGCCGGCCTTGGCGGAGGCATCGTGCGGCAGATCCGCACGGGCGCACCTTCCTCGGACCTCGCGCGAATCGTTTTCGATGCCAAGGGCCAGCTCAGTATCGTCCGAAAGTTCTTCCTTGAGGCTAGGGCCGGCCGGCCGGACAGGCTCGTTGTCGACGTAAGGCCGGAGGGCGAACAGTTTCCGGTCAATTCCGTTACCTCTCAGGGGAAGTACACAGTGATTGTTGATCCGGGGCACGGAGGCAAGGACCCCGGCGCGCTCGGCGCAGGTGGAAAGGTTCGAGAAAAAGATCTCAACCTCGCAGCGGCCCGGCAGCTACGTGACATCCTTCAGGAGCGTGGATACCGGGTGGTGCTGACCCGTGACCGGGATGTCTACATCCCGCTCCGGGAGCGAGTTAGGATCGGCCAGAGAGCGGGCGGAGATTTGTTCGTGTCTCTGCATGCCGATTCGGCGGGTAGGGCATCGGCCCGCGGGCTTTCCGTCTATTCGCTGTCAGAGAAGGCGTCTGACAACCTGGCGGCACGGCTTGCTGAGCACGCAAACAAGTCCGACATCATCGCCGGTATCAATCCCAAAGCGTACGATGAGGAGGTGTTAGGCGTTCTCATCGATCTCACCCGGACCGGCACCCAGAATCAGTCAGCCCAGTTCGCGGAATCCCTTGTTGGTCATCTCGAAGGCAAGAAGGTTCGTCTTCTTCCGCGTCCGCACCGGCAGGCCGGTTTTGCCGTCCTTAAAGGATTTGATATCCCTTCGGTGCTGATCGAGATGGGCTTTGTTTCTAACCGAGAGGATGCGAAGGCTCTCTCCAGTGCGAACTATCGGAAGCGGCTGATGACGGCAGTCGCCGACCATCTCGACAGACATTTTAAGAGCAGAGTTGCCCGCGGCTACTGAGTGCACCGGGGGGTGCCCCTCACGGACTCGCATTTTGAGCGACTTTTCTGAGATCTAGTGCATTCTTGAGAAAGGCTTCCTTCACTACACTTCAGGCGATTACGACCATCTCGTGTCTTGGTCATTGAAGAGGCTGCTCTGTGGCAATGGTATGGTTTACTTCCCGCATGACAGCCTTGAGCGTTAAGACCTCCCGGGTGTGCATTTCCCTCAGTTTGTTGAGACAAGCAGAGGGCAATCCCCCCAATGATCAAAAGTGCATTGCGCTTTACCATATGACTTCTCCGTTTATTTTCAGCCATCACCTGATGGTTCATAACAGGGTATTTTTGGCGAAGAACAGCCACAAAACATGGTGCCCCCTACGGGACTCGAACCCGTGTTTCCGCCTTGAGAGGGCGGCGTCCTAACCGCTAGACGAAGGGGACCAGCGGCGACCCTCCTACATGGCATGGCTCCGTCGCTTTCGCAAGCGATGCCACCACGTTTCTAACCCACACCTTGATATCGGCAACGGTATCTGCAACTCATATCGACATCCATCAAGTTTCGTTTTGAGGTCGTCGAGTGTTGCCCGGTTTATTCCTGCCGTCGGAGGGCGAACGGGCGCCAGGCGATCTGTCCGTTTGCGCGTCAAGTTTGTAGTTCCTTATTCTCGGTGGCTTTGTTGCCACTCCCCGGAAACCCGCTCGGCGAATCTCATCACCAATGTTGGATCGGCACCGGAGAGTTCCCATATACTCAAGTAAGAGGAAGTGGATGCGTTGAAAAGATAGGTGCGTAGAGGAAGCTCTGTTGCATCGTCTACGTCTCAGTCTCGCACTATGATACGGGGCACACGGAAGGGTCCAATTCCGTCCGCTATTTCAATAACCTGGAGGTACGACATGTCTCTTACCAATACCAAGACAATGACCAATCTGCAGGAAGCCTTTGCAGGCGAATCGCAGGCCAACCGACGTTACCTGTTCTTTGCGTCGAAAGCCGATGTAGAGGGCTACAACGATGTAGCGTCTGTCTTTCGCTCGACCGCTGAAGGTGAGACGGGCCACGCTTTCGGGCATCTCGAGTTCCTCATTGAGGTAGGTGACCCAGCGACCGGAAAGCCCATCGGCGATACGGCTTCCAATCTCAAGTCCGCCATCGCAGGCGAAACCCATGAGTACACCGACATGTACCCGGGCATGGCGCGCACCGCGCGCGAGGAGGGATTCGAGGAGATCGCCGACTGGTTCGAGACTCTCGCCAAGGCCGAGCGCAGCCATGCGGGGCGTTTCCAGAAGGCTCTCGACGTCCTCGACGGCTGAAGAGTTTTCTGTGGGACCGATGTCCCGTCTCGCAGGCTCAAACGAGGAGGAAAAATGGAAGGAGGCCTTCGTCAGCCGGAACGGCCGCCTGTGCGTCTTGGCGATGAGGCATACTGGAACGAAGAGCAACTTGACGAGGAAATGCGCCGTCAGTTCGACGTCTGTCACGGTTGTCGGCGTTGCTTCAATCTCTGCGACAGTTTCCCTCGCCTTTTTGACCTGATCGACGAATCGGAAACACTGGAACTCGATTCCGTCGACAGTGCCGGGTTTGGTGACGTCGTGGGTGCATGCACGCTTTGCGACATGTGCTTCATGGTGAGTTGTCCGTATGTCCCTCCGCACGAGTTCGCGATCGATATCCCCCGCCTGATGCTTCGTGCCCGTGCGATCGATTTCCGGGCAGGTCGTGTCTCTTGGATCGACCGTCAACTCGCCGAAACGGAGCGAAACGGCAAACTCGCTTCTCTCGTCGCCGGAATTATGAACGTGGTCATGAAGATTGGCCTGGTCCGTGCGATTCTCGAGGTAATTGCAGGAATTGCCCGAAAAGCGGAACTTCCCGCCTATGTCGCCCGGCCTATGATCCGCCGCACTCGTACACGTCCTGAGCCCGACGGCTCGGCACCCGCCGCAGGTCGGGAGGCGGTCCCCTACCTCATGGAGGCCGTCCCACTGGCGGACCTACCAGCACTCGCCGCAGGTCGGAAGGCGGTCCTCTACCTCACCTGCTTTGTCAACTACAATACGCCTTCGGTTGGCAAGGCAGCGCTTGCCGTCCTTGCTCGCAACGGGATTGACGTCGAGACTCTCCATCCTGGCTGCTGTGGCATGCCACAGATGGAGCACGGGGACGTTGACCGGGTACGCGAGAACGCACGCCGCATCGCGGCTGTATTTCGCCCGCACATCGAATCGGGAAGAACCGTGATCGCTCTCACGCCCAGTTGTGCGCTTATGTTGAAAAGTGAATGGCGGGCCCTCGAGCCTGACAACGAGGATATCCGCTTGCTCGCTGAAAACACTCAAGACATCGACGAGTATGTCGTCGGCATTGCGGAAGACGAGGGCTTGGCACCCGGCCTTGCGGCCTTAGACGGTGGGGTGACGCTTCACCTCGCCTGCCACAGCCGGGCGCAGAACATCGGGCCAAAATCGGCGCAAATGCTGCGAGAGATTCCCGACATCGAGGTCAAGGTGGTCGAGCGTTGCTCGGGCCACGGAGGTACGTGGGGCGTGAAGAAGCCCTGGTTCGAGATTGCCCGCAAGGTCGGTCGACCCGTTGTTCGCGAGGCAGCCAAGGCCGATAATCTCTACCTCTCTTCCGCTTGTCCGCTCGCCGGTATTCACCTCAGTCAGCTGATGAAGGACGAGGGTAACAGTGATGCTCCTCGAAGCCGTCACCCGATTGAGCTGCTAGCGGCTTCCTACGAAATGGGAGATGCGCGATGAGCGGAGGGACGGCGATATCGCCCAAGGACATCCTCTCGCCCGAGGACTACACCAAGGTACGCGCCGCCGAACGCGCCCGGATTATCGCGCTCAAGCGGAACCGTCGGATGGACGTGGGCCCTGTGGCGAGCGCCTATTTCGAGAACCGGGACACGATGCTCTACCAGATCCACGAAATGCTTCGTGCGGAGGGGGGAGGGCCCGAGCAGATCCACGAGGAACTCGAAGCTTACAGTCCGCTGGTACCTAACGGGCGAGAGCTCGTTGCCACGTTCATGATCGAAATTAACGACGCGGTGCGCCGCCAGAAGATGTTGGCGCACCTCGGAGGAATCGAGGAAACTGTCTTCATTGAGGTCGGCGGCGCCTCGATCACGGCGACGGCTGAACAGGACCTCGATCGCACGACTGCCGACGGCAAGGCATCCTCGGTGCACTTTCTTCATTTTGCTTTCGACGACGCCGCCGTCGAGGCGTTCCGCAGGCCCAGGGAACGGGTTGTCCTGGCGGTAGGGCACCCCGAGTACAAGCACATGGCTGTGATGCCCGATGAAGTCCGCGCCGCCCTCAGCAAGGACTTCGTCTAACTTCCGTTCACACCCCAGAGTGCAGCGACGGGAAGGTATCCCTGGATGTGGCCCGCCCTGACCTTGCACCACTCTGGTTCGCATTCCCCCAGACGTAGAACTGCTCCAGGCATCACCCGGGCTCGGGGGTCTGCGTCGGCTTCCGTGCTCTGGAGGAGAAGCATCTCCTTTTGTACGAGCACCGTGCGTTTGTCCGATAGCAGGCTCCGGTGGATCCATCCCTTGGTGCCGTCGCTGGTTTCCACTTCGCGCCAATTGTCGTGGGAGCGAAGGATTCGGACGGGCAGCGCCTTGGCGGTGAAGACCCAGTCGATGGGATAGCGAATGCCGGGCCCGACCCGGAGGTTCACCCGATCCGCCCCGAGGCTTGTCCAACGCGCCGTCGTTTCCTGCGATTTCGCAGGGGCCGCCATTGCAAGGGATGCGAGTAGCATCCCGATGACGAGAGCAGAAGTTCTCGTGATTTTTCGGAGAAGCGGGTTTGCCATTGGCTTCTTCTAGATGAAGAGGATCTGGCCCTTGCCGGAATCTTCCGAAAGGAGACTGACAATCCCGCCTTCCTCGACGGAAAGATCTTCCCGGAGGGCATCACGCTCGAGGTCGTGAGCACGAAGTCCCATTTCGCAGGCGATGATCCGAACGCCGAGTTCCACGCACGCAGAGAGCAGATCCTCCATTCCTGCAATTCCTTTTGCCTGCAGGGTTCGATCCTCTTCTTCCGCTCCTTGCGTCGATGCGAGATGCTGCCATCCCCGCTCTGGGGTGAGCGCGTAGCAGGCATCCATCGTGAAAAAGAGCGTCGTTGGGCGCGACGCTGCTGCTGCTGCTGCTGCCGTCGCAAGCGCGAAGCGGACCCGTTCGTAGGAGCCTGCGTGCACAATCAGCGCAAGGGCCGGATGTTCAGTCGGCATGAGCCTGAAGATCCTGGATGGATGGAGTTTTTCCGCACAAAGGGCATTCGGGATCGGGGCGGACTCGCACCTTGCGGGATTCACCGCCGAGCGTATCGAGGATCATCAACCATCCGGAGAGCCCGTTGCCGATCTCGAGGATCTCCTTGATGACTTCCACTGCCTGGAATGACCCGGCGACACCAGCGAGCGCCCCAAAAACGCCTGCGGTTGCGCAGGTAGGAACCGTTCCTTCTGGTGGTGGGGAGGGGAAGAGACATCGATAGCAGGGAAGGTCAGGGCGGAAGCCTTTCCAGGTTGAAACCTGCGCTTCAAACCGGAGCAATGCCGCCGAGACGAGAGGACGTTCGCCAAGGGTGCAGGCGTCGTTCACGAGAAAGCGGGTCGCAAAGTTGTCGCTTCCGTCGGCAACGATGTCGTAGACACCGACTAACTCGGCTGCGTTGTCGGGGCTGAAACGCTCTGCGTATGTCCGGATCTCGACTCCCGGGTTGATTTGCCGCGCCGCATCGGCAGCACTTTCCACCTTGGGACGTCCGACATCGTCGGTACCGTGGGCGATTTGGCGTTGCAGATTGGACAGATCGACGCGATCGTCGTCGATGATGCCGATGGTGCCGACGCCGGCAGCAGCCAAGTAGAGGATCAGAGGGGAACCGAGCCCGCCCGCTCCGACCACGAGCACCTTAGCGTTGAGAAGTTTGCGCTGTCCGGTCCCGCCGACTTCGGGCAACACGATGTGGCGGGCGTAGCGCTGGATATCGTCCTCGAGCAACTCAGAGGTGTTCACGCCGCGTCTTGCTCCGCTCCGGTTCCTGTTGACCCAAATCCGCCTTCCCCGCGCTTCGTTTCGGACAGCTCCGTTCCCTCCTCGAAGCGCATAACGGGAACTTGCTGTACCACGAGCTGGGCGATCCGGTCGCCGCGTTTGATGGAAAAAGATTCCTCGCCGTGGTTGATCAGGAGCACCTTCACCTCGCCCCGGTAGTCGGAATCCACAGTGCCCGGGGCGTTCAGGACAGAAACTCCATGCTGTGCGGCAAGACCTGAGCGTGGCCGCACCTGTGCCTCAAATCCGGACGGGATCTCGAATATGTACCCGGTAGGGACGAGGAGGTGTTTTCCGGAAGGAAGATCAACGTCCTTGTCGACGGCGGCGCAAAGGTCGATGCCGGCACTTCCTTCGGTCATTTTGCGGAGTGCCGTGTTGGGAGCGTGTTTGAGACGAACGAACCGGACGATCAGGTCCGTCCCGTTCTCTGTCATGCCGCGAGGTCCCGCTCGAGTTTCTCGGCAATGCGATCGGCGAGGCGGCCGGCCACGTCAGCTTTGGAGGCCCTGGGCCAGGTCTCGTCGCCCTCATCGGTAATAAGATGAACGGCGTTCGAATCTCCGCCGAAGGCACCGCTCTCGGTCGAGACGTCGTTCGCAACGATCCAGTCACATTTCTTTGCCGTGCGCTTCGCGCGTGCGTTTTCGATCACCTTTTCGGTTTCGGCTGCGAAGCCGACGACGAGCCTCGGGCGGTTGTTTCTTGCGTCTGCAATGTGAGCGAGGATGTCGGGGCTTTCGGCTAGGTCGAGCCGGGTGGGCACACCTTCGCCGCGCTTGATCTTCTGGCTGCGAACCTGCGTTGGCCGCCAGTCCGAGACTGCGGCGGCGAAGACCGCCACGTCCACTGGGAGGGCCTCTTCGCAGGCGGCAAGCATTTCCGCACTGGTTTCCACTTGCACAGTGCGGGCGACCGCAGGGATCGGCTCCGAGGAAGGGCCGGCGACAAGGGTTACATTCGCACCTCTTGCGGCAAGGGCTGATGCGATCGCATGCCCCTGTTTTCCCGAAGAACGGTTGCCGAGGAAGCGAACGGGATCGATCGGTTCGATGGTGGGGCCGCTGGTGACCAGGGCACGGATGTCTTCGAGCGTTCCTTGGGATGCGAACAACTGGCCCAAGGCCTCGGTGATTTCGGCAGGCTCGGCCATTCGCCCCGGACCTTTCTCGCCGCAGGCGAGCATGCCCGTGCCAGGACCGACAGTGTGAACGCCATCGGCACGGAGACGTTCGAGGTTGCGAATAGTCGCGGGATGATTCCACATGCTGGTGTTCATGGCCGGAGCGATGAGGACGGGAGTCTCGGTCACGAGGAGGAGCGTCGTCGCAAGGTTGTCGGCCAGCCCGCTCGCCATACGCGCAATGAAGTCGGCACTCGCAGGTGCCACGATGACCACATCGGCATCACGGGCGAGACGGATGTGCCCCATTTCGCTTTCGTCGGTGAGGGAGAAGAGTTCCTGGTAGACCTTGTTCCCGGTAAGCGAAGCAAGCGCAAGTGGGGTGACCATTTCGGCACCTGCGCGTGTCAGGACTGTGGTTATTTCGATTCCGCGCTCCTGGAGCAGGCGGATGAGATCCAGGCTCTTGTACGCGGCGATTCCACCGGTTACAACGAGCAGGACTTTGCGAAAGTTCTGAACCATGGCAGGTGAATCTAGCATAGGCTCCATTGGTCGAGCTCCCCGCACAGGTTGCGCAAAGGAACTGGCTCTTCAGGTTTATGTATGGGATCCTTGCTGTGCCTGAACTGCCCGAGGTTGAGACGGTCTGCCGGGCACTCGCATCCCGGGTGCAAGGCCTTCACGTTTCTGGAGTCGAGATTCGGCGCAAAGGCCTGCGTTCTCCTTTCCCTCACGGACTTGCCGACAAACTGACCGGGCGACGTATCGAAGCAGTCCGTCGCCGTGCCAAATACGGACTGATTGATCTCGATTCCGAGGAGACGCTTCTTTTCCATCTCGGCATGTCGGGAAGAATTTTTCTCGAGAAGCCGAAATTTTCTGCCCCCGGTCCGCACGACCACTTCGCCATCATTCTCATGCATCGACGCCGGAACGCTCTGCGTCTCACCCTGCGCGACCCCCGGCGCTTCGGCGTGATCGATTTCATCCCCGCGGGCATGGAATTGGATGACCCCAGACTGCGTACGCTGGGACCTGAGCCTCTCGAGATCCAGGGTAGTGCGCTCCGTGAGGCATTTCGAGGGAAGCGTGGGATCGTGAAGGCCGCCCTCATGGACCAGCGCACGATCGCAGGCCTTGGAAACATCTACGCCTGCGAAGCGCTTTTTCGAGCAGGGGTCAGCCCTCGCAAGCCTGCAGGCTCCCTAGGTCCCGTACGTTCGGAACGTCTTGCAAAGGCGATCCGGGAGGTGCTTGCCGAGGCCGTGGAATCGGGTGGATCGACCTTGCGTGATCATGCCGGCATTGGGGGAGAGCCGGGCTGGTTCCAGCATCGATTCGCCGTTTACGGGCGCGAGGGAAAATCCTGTCCGGGATGCGGAAAGGCAGTTCGGCGTCTTGTGCAGGCGGGGCGTTCAACCTTCTACTGCACCTCGTGTCAGCGCTGAATCCTTACCACGCCATCACTCTCCGAGCCCCACGCTTGCCACCCGGGGGACGACCTTCTGGCAAACAGTTCGATTTTGTTTTGGCGGGGAAACATGCGATTGATTCGCTGGCGCACTTCGTTGGGTTTCTCCGAATGACTGCCACGTTTTACGCTAACGAACTGGCGGATATTTCTAGCTCCACGCGGCCGGGGGATCTTTCCTCGTTTGAAGGCTAGGCAAAGTTCGCACTGGCTCATGGTGTAGAAGCCGGGATTGACGCGGACCTTGTCCCACACGAAGGCCACCGTGGCCCACGCAAACCCCCACGCTTTGCCAAGGTCAATGGCTTGGTCCAGGTGCGGGTTTGTTGCCCACAGGAAAAGCAGGCTGTTGTTTGCAGCAATTCCCGGGACAGGAAGCTTCATGAGCTGTTGAAGCGTCAGTGTCGAATAGTGTCTTTCCGCACCGCCGGTATCATTTTTGTCCTTGCCCGCATGTTGTCGTTGACCCTTGTAGTTCCACGGCGGATCAGCGTAGATAATCTCGAACGGTCCTTGCGGTAGTGGGGAGAAGACGGAGCGGCTCCTGGAACGAGGTTGCGTGGTCGACGAACTATTTGGATCGCCAATGGGCCTTTCGTTCATGGTTCATAGGACCGGCTGATACCGTTCCTCTAAGTATATAATCCCTTCCCTTTCTGTTGGGCTAAAGGAAGAGGGGTTTTGTGATGCGTTTGTTCGTCTGCGGCTTCGTGATTGCGTTCGTCGCCGCACTTTTTCTGCGTCCCGCATCCGCAGCAGAATTCATGAGTTGCTTTGAGGATCTGCCACTTATGGAGGGACTGATCGAGTCGGCGGACACGTGCACCAATTTCGATACCCCGTCAGGACGCATCGCCGTGGGCGAGGCGGAGGGTCGCATCACGGCGGATGAGGTTCGGGATTTCTATAGGGGTATCTTGCCGGTGTTCGGGTGGGCTGTTCTTGATGTGCCCGAGGTGGTTCTCGAACGTGAGGGTGAACGTCTCGTGGTAACGGTTGTGGATGCGCCTGCGGGTGGATCCCGCGTCCGCTACACTCTCGCGCCGCGTCGCTAGACGCGCTGTCGAGCGAGGAATGATCATGGCTTTCACGTGCATAAAGACCGAAACCCGGGGATCGGTGGGACTTATTTTTCTCGATCGCCCCGATGCACTCAACGCACTCAACGCGGCACTTATCCGCGAACTCGGTGAGGCACTTGATGCCTTTGAGGAAGATGGAGCGGTAGGTGCCATCGTGCTCACGGGATCGGAAAAGGCATTTGCTGCCGGTGCCGACATCCGCGAGATGCTGGAGAAGAGTTTCGCTGATGTGATCCACAAGGACTTCATCAAGCCGTGGGAGCGCCTCTCGCATTGCCGCAAACCCGTCATTGCCGCTGTCGCTGGCTATGCACTCGGAGGCGGGTGCGAGATAGCGATGATGTGCGACATCGTTCTCGCCGCTGATACAGCCCGCTTCGGACAGCCCGAGATCAACCTCGGCACCATTCCTGGCTCCGGTGGCACGCAGAGGCTTCCCCGCGCTGTCGGCAAAGCGAAGGCGATGGAGATGATGTTGACCGGCCGACTGATGGATGCCGAGGAGGCGGAGCGGGCAGGCCTTGTGAGTCGCATCGTGCCAGCAGACGGGCTGCTGGATGAGGCGCTCAGGGTCGGCGAAACCATTGCGGAAAAATCCGAACCGGTCGTGATGATGACCAAGGAGGCGGTGGATCGCGCGTATGCCTCTACCCTTGATGAAGGGATTCTCTTCGAGCGGCGACTTTTCCAGTCGACCTTCGCCACCGAGGATCGCACCGAGGGGATGGAGGCTTTCTCCGAAAAGCGCAAGCCCAACTTCAAGAATCGTTGACCTTGGCGGGGAAAGAGGGTAGAAGATCTCCCTTCCTCGCTTTTGTGGAGACCTCCATGGCGCACCACGCCTCGGCCAAGAAACGGATTCGTACGAACGTACGCCGTCATCAGGTTAATCGGAGTCGGCTCAGCCGGATCCGCACGATGGTCCGTGCTGTCGAGGAGGCGATCGCAAGTGGCGATCGTGGTGCGGCAATGAAGGCCTTCTCTGCCGCCCAGAGCGATCTCATGCGCGGTTCCCAGCGCGGGATCTTGTCCGCCCGGACCGTGGCTCGGCGCATTTCCCGCCTCAATGCCCGGATCCGCGCACTGGCCTGATCCGGAGTGGGGCATCGTCCCCCTCCATTCGACGATGGCCTGCTCGCCATCTCTGTTCGGCACAGATCTTCCGGATTCGCCTCTCTTCCAGATTTCGCTTCAACGGCGAATTCGAATCGCAAGGCCCCGAAGACATCTCGTCTTTACAAATCGTTTCTGGCAGATTGTGTCTTCGCTTCGAGATAGTGGCGCGTGCTGCGGGAGGGAGCTCGAGAGGGCTTTTTGAGCAGCAAATTCTATCTATGTTCAGGTCAAAAAATACTCCTTCCAAGGTCCTTCAAATTTTGCCTGCCTGAGAGTCCGACTCAGCATTGCTCGTAATTTCTTGACCTTGCAGGAAAGACCGTCGGACGTTCTAGGGAAGTAGAAATTTTTGCTTGAATGTTCTTGTTGCGCGGCCTTTGCGCGAGGTCTAGCGTATTTGTGTACTTGGGAGAGTGCAGCTATTATAGCAGTTCTAAAAGACTGATATAAAAGAACTTTTGTGCGCTTTTCGTGCGCAAGAACATGCTGATCCTCCCTGAATGGATGGGGTTCCTTCACGGGAGTGTGAACGCATGGAGCAGGTGCTTTCGCGAACGATTCACGACTGGCAAACCGTTCGGACGCAGCTCCAGGAGCGACTGGGCCGTGCGGTTTTCGAGAGCTGGATTCGACCTCTTGCTGTCGCCGGTCGGGCGGACACTCGCGTCATCCTTTCCCTTCCCTCTGATTTTCATCGCAAGTGGATCTTGTCCCACTACCTCGACCACCTCCGGACGAGTTGGCTCGAGACTGACCGGACCGTGACCAAACTCGATTTTGTGATTGTTAAGGATTCTTCAACGACCGAATCAGGGAACGGAATCGCCGCCCGGGCTGAATCGACCAGCAAGCATGTTGCAGGAAGCCCACTCGAAGAGCAGCGCCGGTTCGAGAACTTCGTGGTGGGAGCATCTAACAAGGTTGCCGAGGCTGCGGCCCGGCGCGTGGCCGAGAGCCCACAATCCTCGATGAATCCTCTTTTTTTCTCCGGCGGTGTCGGACTTGGCAAGACTCACCTGATGCACGCGATTGCCTGGCACATCCGGGACGAGGGGAAGCGCAAAGCGGTGTACCTCTCAGCCGAGAGGTTCACCACCGAGTTCGTCAACGCCATCCGTTTTCGCAATGTCGATGCATTCAAGGAAAAGTACCGTTCGGTTGACGTCTTGATGGTTGACGACATCCAGTTCATCGGTGGCAAGACCCAAACCCAGGAAGAGTTCTTCTACACGTTCGACACGCTTGCCAGCGTCGGTAAGCAGATCGTGGTATCGGGCGATCGAGCTCCGGTGAATCTGGAAAACGTGGACGAGAGGCTTCGTTCTCGGCTCGGCTCGGGCTTGGTCGCCGAACTCGGTGCGACCACCTACGAACTCAGGAAGGGCATCCTCGAATCCAAAGTCGAGGAGGCGAAAGGGTTGGTCGATCCAGAGGTGGTGGAATTCCTGGCGCAGAGGATCACCAACGACATTCGGGAGCTCACCGGTGCGTTGACCCGCATCGTGAGCCATGCCGAACTGGCGGGGCAAGCGGTCACAATTGACATGGCTCGCGACATCCTCAGGGACCTGTTGCATGCAAATGCACGCCGAGTGACGGTTGACGATATCCAGTCCTGCACCGCCGAGCACTACGGCATTCTCAAGCGCGAGCTGAACTCCCGGCGGCGTTCACGGGCCGTCGCCCGCCCGCGGCAGGTGGCGATATGGCTTTGCAAGCAATTGACCTCGATGAGCCTTCCCGAGATCGGCCGAAGATTCGACCGCGATCACACCACTGTGATCCATGCCATTCGGCAAATTAACCGGTTCCGTGAAGATCCCATTTTTGCCGAAGAGGTCGACCTCTTGCGGCGCCAGATCGAAGGTTGAGCGGGTCTTCCAACCGATCGGGACGAGTGCTTTCCGAAAGGGTGCGCGATCTCGGTTTTTTGCTAGAATGGAGGGCCGAGTCGAAAGTCCCGAAGCATCGTTCGTAGCGCATGCTCCGCGCAACGGGAAACGCCGATTGAAACGCTAAAAGTCAATGAAATTCAAACTTTCCCGAGAAACACTCCTGGCCCCTCTGAAGCACCTCCATGGCGTGGTCGAGGCCCGTAGCACAGTACCCATCCTCTCGAACGTGCTGGTGCGAGCCAAAGATGGAATCATTGAGTTCGCCGCGACTGATCTCGAGCTTTACGTGATCGAGCGTCTCGAGGGCTCTATCGAGAAAGAAGGCACGGTGACGGTGGATGCACACGTGTTCCACGACATCGTCCGGAAGATCCCCGAGAAGGCAGAAATTCTTGTCGAGATGGGCGAGGTATCGGAGGCCAAGACCAAAGAAGGGCCGTCCGGGCTCCCGCCGCTGGCCACGGAAGAAAGTCTCGTACTGTCCGCGGGATCCAGCCGCTTTGCGCTGAGCACGCTTTCTTCCGAAGAGTTCCCCACGTTCGACGCCGCCGAGAAGGCTGGTAATTTCAAAATTGAATCAACCGAACTCAGGCACCTTATCGAACGCGCCCAGTTTTCGATGTCGAAGGACGACATGCGTTCTCACCTCAACGGAGTCTTCATCCATTCGGTGAACGAGAACGGGAATGGTCTGCTACGCAGCGTTGCCACGGACGGACACAGGCTTTCCCGGATTGAAATCCCTCGTCCGAAGGGAGCGGAAGCGCTTGATTCCGGGATTCTTCTCCCGAGCAAGGCACTGCATGAAATCGTCCGGTTGTTGAACGATTTCGGCGGCAAGGTGGAAGTCGAGGTCTTGCCCACCAAGCTTCACCTGAAAATCGGCGGAGTGACGCTGATCACCCGGTTGCTTGACGGAGTCTTCCCCGACTACGGGCGAGTCATCCCGGGCGGTCATGGCAAACCGGGTGGTCATGACAAAACCCTGACCGTGCCACGTCCACTTTTCATGGGAGCCGTCGACAGGGTGGGGACGCTCACCGATTCCAAAAGCAAGGCGATCCGTTTTGACATCAGCGGTAATCAGCTCACGGTTTCCGCACGCGATCCCTCCCGGGGTGGTGCGGAGGAGACGCTCGACGTCAGTTTCGAGGGCGATGAAATCACGATCGGTTTCAACGCGCAGTACTTGCTTGACGTGTGCACCGTGGCTTCGGGCAAAGAGATTACGGTGCAGTTTGGAGATTCCGGAACCGCGGTGAGCATCCTCGATAGCGACGATACCGGTTCGCTATTTGTCGTCATGCCTCTTCGGGTCTGACGTACCCCGGATGCTGGCAGTCCAGACGATCCCCCGAGGATCTGCTCCGTTCGCCTTGTGTGCAGGCGTGGAGCAGATCGAGCTCTCCGATTTCCGCAATCATGCGGCTTTCCGGCTTGCTCCGGAGGCCCGCGCGATCGCCCTTGTCGGTCCCAATGGAACAGGCAAGACCAACCTTCTCGAGGCGATTTCGATGCTTGCTCCGGGCGGCGGCCTGCGGCGGGCTCGGCTCGCCGAGTTGGCTCGGGAAGGAGAGGGCCGCTGGTCGGTCTCGACGATTCTCCGCGCCGGTGGTGAGACCCTGCGTGTTGGTACTGGCTGGGAGCGAAATGGCCGCCGCCGCGTCCGCATCGACGGCGTCGATGCCAACAACCGCCAGCTCGGAGATCTTGTGTCGGTGCATTGGTTGGTTCCGACGATGGACGGGATTTTCAATGCGTCTCCTTCGGCGAGGCGGAATTTTCTCGACCGATTGATTGCCGGCACTGACCCTTCCCACGTTTCTCTTGCAACTGCCTGGGGGCGGCATGCCCGCGAGCGGCGGGAGATTCTTGAGCGGGGCGGGGAAGATTCCTGGCTTCGCCCAGTCGAACGGGCGATGGCCGAGGCCGCTGTCCGCCTCGCAAAATCCCGCATGACCGGCGTCGAGCGTCTAAGCGTATCGCTTGCCCGTCCGACCGGCCGTTTTCCGGCAGCGGACGTGGAAGTGCGAGGTGAAGTAGAGGGACTTATCGCCGAATTGGGCGAGGAACCTGCGACCGAGCGCCTCGAGGAAATCTTCTGCAATCGGCGCGATACGGACCTGCGGGTGGGCCGCACCACGTCGGGCCCGAACCGGAGCGATTTTCTGGTACGCCACCGCGCATGGGGAACTGATGCCGCTCGTTGCTCTTCAGGAGAGCAGAAGGCTCTGTTGGTAAGCCTTGCGCTGGCGGCAGCCCGGATCGAGACGGAACGTCGTGGCGAGCCTCCCGTCGTTCTTCTCGACGAGGTGTTTGCCCACCTTGATCTTCAGCGCCGCGTTGCCCTTGCTGATGAGCTCGAAGGGCTGGGAGCTCAGGTGTGGCTTACAGGAACCGATGCCGAACCCTTTGAGGGCTTTCGTGAACTGCAGCGGGTTTCGATACGGGCGGTCCGGGTAGCGGCCAGTCCGGGAGAAGAACAGTGAACGCGAAACAGGAAAGTGCGAAGAAGTCGGAGCAAACAGCCTCGGAGACGAAAAAAGAAACCCCTTCGGTAGATCCGAAGACGAGGCAGGAGACGGGCAAGGCTGCTCCAAAACCAGGAGAGGAAACCAAAGACGAAAAGGGGCATTCCAGCAAGGAATACGGTGCCGAAAGCATCAAGGTGCTCCGGGGGCTGGAGGCTGTCCGCAAGCGTCCCGGGATGTACATCGGCGACACCGACGATGGTACGGGCCTTCACCACATGGTGTTCGAGGTTGTCGATAACGCAGTCGATGAGGCCCTGGCGGGGTACTGCACCATCATCGATGTATCACTTGAAGCTGATGGCACCGTGACCGTCCGTGATGACGGGCGGGGAATTCCGACCGAGATTCACGCCGAAGAGGGCGTCTCGGCGGCCGAGGTGGTGATGACGCACTTGCATGCGGGCGGCAAGTTTGATGTCGACAGCTACAAAGTTTCGGGCGGCCTGCACGGGGTCGGTGTCTCCGTCGTCAACGCTCTGTCCGAGAGGCTTTCTCTCACCATCTGGCGCGATAGCGAAGAACACCGGATGGACTTTGTTGACGGGGTGCCGGAAGGAAAGCTCGAGGTAACGGGCAAGGCGGATGATCGAGTCGGTACCGAGGTGAGGTTCCTTCCCTCATCGAACGTGTTCACCAATATCCAGTTCGACTACGAGACGCTCGAACGTCGGCTACGTGAACTCGCATTCCTCAACGGCGGCCTTCAAATCGTGTTGAACGACCTGCGCGGTGAAGAAAGTCGTACCGAAGAAATCCACTACGAGGGCGGACTCCAAGCTTTCGTCGAACATCTTGACCGTGGACACACGCCTCTGCAGGCGAGTCCGATTGCGATTCACGGCGAGCGAGATGGCATCGAAGTTGAGCTCGCCATGCGATGGAATCGGACCTACCACGAATCCATGCGTTGCTTCACGAATACGATCCCCCAGGGCGACGGCGGCACGCATCTCGCCGGCTTTCGGGCGGCGCTTACCCGAGCAGTCACCCGCTATGTGACAGAGTTCGGATCCGCACGCCGTGAGAAGGTGCAACTCGCTGGCGATGACATGCGCGAAGGACTTACTGGGGTGCTTTCGGTGAAGGTTCCTGATCCCAAATTCTCATCCCAGACCAAGGAAAAGCTGGTCAGCTCAGAGGTCAGGCCCGTGGTTGAGGGAATTATCGGGCAGGGGCTGACGGAATGGTTTCAGGAGCATCCTGACGATGCCAAGGCGGTTGTGCAGAAGGTGGTCGAAGCAGCGATCGCTCGCGAGGCAGCGCGCAAGGCCCGCGAACTTTCCCGCAGGAAAGACGTTCTCGACATCGCCAACCTTCCCGGCAAGCTCGCCGACTGCCAGGAGCGTGACCCGGCACTTTCCGAACTTTTCTTGGTCGAGGGTGATTCGGCGGGAGGCTCGGCCAAGCAGGCTCGGAACCGCAGATTCCAAGCAGTGCTGCCACTCAAGGGAAAGATTCTCAATGTCGAGCGTGCCCGGCTGGACAAGATGCTCACGTCCGCTGAAATCGGGACAATGATTGCTGCGCTCGGGACCGGGATTGGCGAAGAGTTCAATATCGAGAAGCTCCGCTACCATAAAATCGTCATCATGACGGACGCCGACGTGGACGGAGCGCACATCCGCACCCTAATCCTCACGTTCTTCTACCGACACATGGAAGAGATCATCCGTCGAGGCCACCTCCTAATCGCCCAACCGCCTCTTTACAAGGTGAAGAAGGGATCCAGCGAGGTGTATCGAAAAGACGACAGTGAACTTGATTCCTACTTGGTCGACGCAATCCTCTCCGATGCGGTGCTACGGACCGGAAATGATGGGATCGAGCATTCCGGAGAAGATCTACGTGGCATCATCGAACGCTCCGGGGAAGAATCGTCCCTGATCCGGAACCTGTCCCGCCGCACCGACCCTGCACTCGTGGAACAGATTGCCATCTGTCGGGGGTTTGCTCCGGAAATTCACAGAGATCCGGAGAAGGCAGAGGCGGCTGCCGTCTACGTATCGAACCGCCTGAATGGCCTTTCTGCCCCTGGAGATGGCGAGTGGAACGGGAAGTTTGACCCGAACAGAGGCGGTTACGTCTTCGTTCATGATCAACGTGGCGTCCAGACCATCCACCGGATCGGACGGGAGACGCTCGTTTCGCCGACGGCACGCAGGCTCGACGAACGGGTGGGCGATTTGCAGGACCTTTACTCGCATCCGTCGAAATTTATCGTCGGTAACGAGGAGCACGAAATTCATGCGCCGACCGGCCTCTACGAGACGGTGCGACGGATTGCCCGAAAAGGTCTGTCGATACAGCGCTACAAAGGCCTTGGAGAAATGAACCCTGAGCAGTTGTGGGAGACGACGCTGGATCCGGAGGCGAGGACGTTCCTTCAGGTCAACATCGCAGATGGGAGCGAGGCCAACAGCGTGTTCTCCACGCTAATGGGCGATGTGGTTGAGCCGCGCCGGGAGTTTATTCAGAAGCATGCGCTCGAGGTCGAGAACCTCGACGCCTAGTCTGCGCCAGAGGCCCTGATGGCCAGAACCCGACGATCCCGCCCGCCCGCCCGACCTTCCCGTCGGACGAAACGAAAATCCGCTGCCAGTTTTCGCTCTCGTGTGTGGCGGTTTCTTTTTCTGAGCCTCGCACGTCTTGCTGGAGTGGGCATCCTTGCTGTTTTCGCGTTTATCGCATGGTGTGCGCTTGGCCTTCCCGATGTGGCCAAACTCGGTGTACAGACCCGCTCCGGGAGCGTCGCTGTGGTGGCGAACGATGGCACCTTGGCCGCGACCTACGGGAGCCTCTACGGAAATTTCGTGTCTTTCGATGAGATTTCTCACTTGATGGCGGACGCAGTGGTTGCCATTGAGGACCGCCGCTTCTTCTGGCATCCGGGAATCGATCCGATCGGTCTTACCCGGGCGGTGTTTGTGAACCTTGTTTCAGGACGCGTGATCCAGGGAGGATCGACCCTTACCCAGCAGCTCGCGAAGATTGTCTTCCTGACGCCGGCCCGCACCCTTGAGCGGAAGGTCCAGGAAACGCTGCTTGCGCTGTGGATCGAGATTCGTTTCGAGAAAGAGGAGATCCTCGCGATCTACCTCAATCGAGCTTATTTCGGAGGTGGTGCCTACGGAGTTTCTGCGGCCTCACGGCGTTATTTCGGCGTGTCTGCCTCGGAACTCAATCTTGCACAGTCAGCGATGCTCGCAGGACTCCTTCGCGCCCCGTCCCGCCTTGCCCCCACCGGCGATCTGTCCGCTGCCCGCCGTCGCGCGGCCGTAGTGCTGGGCATCATGGAACGACAGGACAGGATCAGCGCCGAGGAAGCGGACCAGGCACGTGAACGGCCCGCTGCCCTGGCTGGCATCGCAGCTTCCGGCGATGGAGCACGCCACTTTGGGGATTGGGTGATTAGCCAGATTGCTCCCGCCCGTTCCCGCACCGAGGACGTCGAAGTGGCAGTGACCCTGGATCCCGCCCTGCAGGCTGCCGCTGAGCAGGCGGTGGCGGCGGGATTGAAGGAGTTCGAAGGTGCAGAAGCGGCACTCGTTGCGATGGCACCTGATGGCGCGGTGCTTGCGATGGTGGGAGGACGGAGCTACGCCCGCTCGCAATTTAATCGCGCCGTCCAGGCTCGTCGCCAACCCGGGTCGGCCTTTAAGGTATTCCTTTACATGGCGGCACTCGATGCGGGCGCTCGCCCCTCCGATATGATCCTGGACGCGCCTGTAACGGTGGATGGATGGAGTCCCCGCAATTGGGACGATGAGTACCTCGGGCGAATCACCCTCGAAGAAGCGTTTGCGCGTTCCTCGAACACCGCGGCCGTCCGGCTTCTAGAGCAGACGGGTCGGGGACGTGTCATTGCAATGGCCCGGCGTTTTGGCGTTTTCTCCCCTCTCGAGCCCGATCCAAGCCTTGCACTGGGAACCTCGGAAATTTCGCTACTTGAGATGACCGGTGCACTATCGGCATTGGCGAATGGAGGCTCGCCGGTGTTGCCCTACGGGACGGTCGAGATCCGCACGGAGTCTGAAGGCACAATCTGGCGGCGCAGTCCGATCGCGCGTCGGCCGGCACTGGATGTGGAAACGGTTGAAGCCATGCGACGGCTGCTCCGTGCGGCCGTGGAGCAGGGAACAGGCAGAAGAGCCCGTCTTGATCGCGCGCAGGCTTATGGCAAGACCGGCACCAGCCAAGAGGGGAGGGATGGCTGGTTCGTGGGCTTTGCCGGTCAGCTCGCCGCCGGCGTGTGGGTAGGCCGAGACGATGCTCGTGCGATGCGCGGTGTGGGTGGTGGCGGTGTGACGGCATGGATATGGCAGAACTTCATGACGAGTGCGACCACATCCCGTGCCGACCTCGTCCACCCCCAATGACATGATGGCCTCCCTCGAATCCCTTCTGGATCAAGGCGCAAACGCCGTTCCCGGGGAAGCAGTTCGTCTGTCTCCGCGAATTCGCAGGGTGTTGGCTGCCAATCCGGGGCCTTTTACCCTTCACGG
Source organism: Alphaproteobacteria bacterium (assembly GCA_965206145.1). Taxonomy (GTDB): domain Bacteria; phylum Pseudomonadota; class Alphaproteobacteria; order TMED109; family TMED109; genus CBDBIK01. The sequence goes on along the minus strand of CBDBIK010000005.1, from coordinate 244,785 downwards.
GACCGGCACCTACCTCGTGGGAAATGAAGAGGTCGCGGTGATCGATCCGGGACCTTTGATCGATTCTCACGTTGATTCGATCCTTCGGGCGGTGGGACGTGGGCGCATTACTCACATTTTCATCACTCATACTCACATTGACCATTCCCCTGCGGCGGAACCTCTTCGGCAGGAAACACAAGCTCCGACGTTCGGCTTTGGTCCGCATCGAGGTGGAAGTGCAGGTGCGGACGATGAGGGCGGGGATACGGATTTCCAGCCGGAACACCGTCTAACGGATGGGGACACGATTCAGGGTAAAGATTGGAAGCTTTCAGTCCTGCACACGCCTGGCCACACTTCTAACCACCTTTGTTTCTGGCTTGCCGAGGAAAATCTTGTCTTCACGGGCGATCACGTGATGGGTTGGTCCTCGACAGTTGTCTCACCGCCAGACGGGAATATGACAGACTATTTGGCAAGTCTGCGCCATTTGCGAGAGGTGAACGCCGATGTCCTTCTTCCTACTCACGGGCCTGCGATCAGGGAGCCAAACGTTTTTATCGATGCTTTACTTGCGCATCGGGAACGGCGCATTGAAGAGGTGCTTGCCTCGCTTGCCTCAGGCAGCAGGGAAATCCCGGAAATCGTCGTAGAGCGTTACCCCGGTCTCGATCCGGCACTCAGGGCGGCGGCGGGGCGCTCGGTGCTGGCAAGCTTGCTACATCTCGAAAGCAAGAGTCGTGTGATCGCTGAAGGGGGCGTCTGGCGTCTTCGCCAGACGTCCTAACCTTCAGCGGGGTGCACAGTCTTAACTGTCGTTCTGGTAGTAGTCGTACTTGCCGTCTCTCCACTCGTAGAGCACGTAGCCCGGAGCGGTGACGTCCCCCTTCTCATCAAAGGAGATATTTCCGATGACAGTGTCGAAGCTCCGGGATTTCAGCGCCTTGGCGACGGCACCGGGTTCGGTCGAACCTGCGTCCTCAACTGCTGCACTCCATGCTTGAATGGCTGCGTAGGTCAGCAGCGTGTATCCCTCGGGTTCGTAGCCCTGCTCACGAAAGTAATCCACGACTTCAAGTGCTTCCGGATTCCTGCGCGGGTCCGGGATGAACGTCATTAGCGTTCCTTGTCCGGCCGCGCCGGTAATCGACCAGTATTCCTCGCCCACGAGGGCATCGCCCGACATCATGATCGTATCAAGCCCCTGCTCGCGCATCTGCCGGACGATCAGGCCCGCTTCGGTGTGGTAGCCCCCGGTGTAGAGGATGTCGATCTCTTCCAATTTTAGCTTTGAAACAAGGGCCGAGTAATCCTTTTCGCCTGCGGTGTATGCCTCGTACAGGACTTCGTTGACACCGAGGCCGTTGAGTACGTTCTTTGTCTCATCGGCTAGCCCCTTGCCGTAGGCGGTTTTGTCATGGATGACCGCGATTCGCTTGTCGCCGTAGTTTTCGGCAAGGAACGTGCCAGCGACGGCGCCCTGTTGATCATCTCGCCCGCAGGTTCTGAAGACGTTGAACAGGCCCCGCTCGGTCAGCTGCGGGTTGGTCGAGGCGGGAGAAATTTGGATGATTTCTTCTTCCGAATAGACGTCAGATGCAGGAATTGAGGAACCTGAGCAGAAGTGCCCAGCCACGAATTTTATTCCCTTCGAGGCAAGGTCGTTGGCAACCGCTACGGCCTGCTTGGGATCGCAGGCGTCATCGCCGATTTCGAGTGCGATGCTCCGTCCGAGCACTCCGCCTGCGGCGTTGATGTCCTTGACGGCGGCTTCCGCTCCTCGCACGAACTGTTCGCCAAAAGAAGCGTACTGGCCGGTGACCGGTCCGACCGCGGCGATGGGAATTGCATCCTCGCTTCCTGCGGCGGAATCCGCCATCTCATCAGGACCGAAGTACTGTCTGTAAATGAGGAGTGCGGCCACGACGACCACGGCTGCAATGATCAAATTGCGGAGATTCATTAAGAGCTTTCCATTTTTTGCGCACCGATATGCGAGTCCCAATCTAGAGGTGTCCCGCTGAAGAATCTAGGCTCCTCAGCACGAATCGGAGGGCGGTTTAGGGACGCCTGTCGTCGCTTCCCACGGGTCGCCAATGGAGAGGGCTCGCCTGCTCGTAGAGCCAAGGGTACTGGGAGACCATGCACATGGTTTGCGTGCGTCGGTAGCCGAGGAAAGTGATCACGAGGAGTGCTGTTGCTTCAGCCAGAAGGCCGCGGGCGGGAAAGAAGTCGCCGCTGAACAGCGCCCAGACAAGGAAGCGGTCGGTGAGCGCAAGTGCCATGGCGTACGGGATCACGTTCCATGTCGGCCGCCATCCGTTGGCGAGTGCCCGCCCGGAGAGCCAGGCGGCAGCCCCGGAGACTAGGAGAGTGAAGCCGAAGAACACTCCGAGCGGCATTCCCAGGAAGTCTGCGATCACGATTCCTCTCCACCCAAGTAAGCGGCCTGTACTTCGGGGTTTTTGAGCAAATCTTTCCCTGTTCCGGAGATGGGGATTTCCCCGTTCACCATTACGTAGCCGCGGTGACACAGATGGAGAGCGCGGTGCGCATTCTGCTCGACGAGGAATACCGTGGTCGCACGTTCGCGATTGATCCGAGCCACCACGGAGAAGATCTGTCCGGCGATCCGGGGAGCAAGCCCGAGGGAAGGTTCGTCGAGAAGAAGGAGTCGGGGTCGAGCCATCAACGCGCGCGCGATAGCCAGCATCTGCTGCTCTCCGCCCGAGAGAGTTCCCCCCTTCTGATGACGACGTTCGTCCAGGATCGGGAAAAGCTCGAAGGCTTCGTCCACGCCGGCATCGTTCCTGCCATTTGTCTTGGCGGCAGCGACGGTCCCCATGCGAAGATTTTCCAGCACGCTCATGCGGGGAAAAATTCTCCGTCCCTCAGGAGCATGAGCGATTCCTAGCCGGGCGATGTCCCAAGTAGAAAATTGGGTGATGTCGCGGCCCTCGAAGACGATTGATCCGCTGCGGGCACGGGGATTACCACAAATCGTCATGAGGAGGGTCGATTTTCCTGCTCCGTTGGCCCCGATCAGGGTGACGATTTCTCCTTCTTCAATGTCAACGCTCACTCCCCGGAGAGCCTCAATATTCCCGTAGAACGAGCGCACGTCCGCAACCTGCAAAAGTGCGCTCATGCCGCATCCTCCCCGTCCTCGTCGTCTTCTGTACCGAGATAGGCACGGATGACGGCGGGATCGTTGCGGACCTGTCCAGGCGGAGCGTCGGCGATCTTTCGCCCGTGCTCGAGCACCACAACACGGTTCGAGATTCCCATCACTACCTGCATGTCGTGCTCGATGAGAAGGATTCCGATCCCGTGCTCGTCCCGGATGAAGGTGATGATTTCACCGAGATCAGAGGTTTCTCTGGGGTTGAGGCCGGCCGCAGGCTCGTCAAGACAAAGAAGCACAGGATCGCAGCACATCGCTCGGGCGATCTCCAGGCGGCGCTGTTCTCCGTAGGAGAGTGCGCCTGCTTCGCCGTCGGCGCGTGCCTCCAACCCGGTTCGAGCGAGCCAATAGCGAGCCAACTCGATGGCCTCAGTTTCGGCACGGGCGTACGAGGCGGTGCCGAGAAAGCCAAGCACGGTCTGGCCGGATGCGCGCATCAAGCGGTTGTGTTGGGCGACCGCGAGATTCTCCAGTACCGACATTTTTGGGAAGATGCGGACATTTTGGAACGTGCGCACCACTCGAGCTTTTTGGGCGATCCGGAAGTCGTCGAGCCGTTCTAGGAGGATGGGAGGCTGACCCGGCAGCGTGAGCGTGATCTGTCCAACAGCCGGCTTGTAGAAGCCCGTGAGACAGTTGAACACGGTCGTCTTGCCGGCACCGTTGGGGCCGATGATGGCGACGATTTCCCGGCTGTTGGCCGCGAAGCTTAGATCGTCTACGGCAAGCAGGCCGTCGAAGCGCATGGTGAGATGCGTTACTCGCAGAAGAGGTGCGGTTTCTGTCATGTGACTTTGTTCGGAACTGGGCCTGCTCGGATGGTGGGTTCACGATGAGTGAGGAGTCCGCTTGGCCGCCAGATCATGATCAGCACCATGCCCGCCCCGAAGGCGAGCATCCGGTAGTCCTGGAGCTCGCGGAAATACTCGGGGATTCCAACCAAGATCACCGCCGCCACGGCGACGCCGATTTGGTTTCCCATGCCGCCCAGAACGACGATCGCAAGGATGATCGCCGATTCGATGAAGGTGAAACTCTCAGGGCTCACGAATCCCTGGCGCGTAGCGAAGAATGCGCCTGCAAAACCTCCGAACATGGCCCCGATGGCAAACGCGGAAAGTTTTGTGTTCCTGGGGTTGATACCGAGCGACCGGCACGCGGTCTCATCTTCACGGAGAGCTTCCCAGGCTCGTCCCACGGGCAGTCGTCGGATTCGCAACGTGAAGGCATTGGTGGCAAGTGCCAGGATGAGAATCAGGTAGTAGAGAAAAATCAACCGGTGGAGCGGGTCGAACTCAAAGCCGAAGAAGGTGTGGAAGGATTCTGTTCCCTCGGTCGGTGCAGATGTGAAAGGAAGACCGAAAAAACTTGGGCGTCCGATGCCGGAGATGCCGTCGGGGCCGTTCGTGAATTCGTACCAGTTGAGGAGGATGATTCGAATCATCTCTCCAAAGCCAAGGGTGACGATCGCAAGGTAATCGCCACGGAGCCTGAGGACCGGGAATCCAAGGAGGATTCCGAAGGCAGCGGCGAAGATGCCGGCGAGTGGGAGTGAGATCCAGAAACTCCCGCCGAGTTCGGTCGAGATCAAGGCATACGAGTAGGCCCCCACGGCGTAGAAGGCGACGTAACCAAGGTCGAGGAGCCCGGCCAGACCGACCACGATGTTGAGGCCCCATCCCAGCATCACGTAGGTGAGCACCAGGGTTCCCACGTCGACGAGGCGGCGATCGGCGAAGGGCAGTATCGGCAGGAGCACGGCGAAAATGGCAAGCCCTGTGCCGCCCCACAGCAGGAGTTTGCCTGCGGGCACGGCCCGGTCCGAGCGCAATCTGCGGAAAGCCTCCAGCACGAAAGGTGCGGCACGGTTCCTGAGGGCCATACCGGTGACGGCAACACCACCTGCGCATGCGGCTACGGGGAGGAAAATTCCCGGCATAGCGGGAAGGTTCGCAAGGCCTGCTCCGTCTGCGCCCAGAAGCGAGATTGCACCTATGGCTGCGACGACGAGCCCGCCGGTGAGAGGGACGGTGACGTGGCCCGCACGCGCAAGGAAGATCCCGAGCCTTCCGAGGAATACGAGTATTACCGCGACAGCGAACTCGGGGAAGCGGGTCTCGATGGACTGGATTCCACCCTGGGTGGAGAGGAGAAAGCCTCCGAACGGCAATGCCAGAAGTGCCGTGACGAACCCGGCGAGAGATGCCTCGCGGAGCGCGGCCAGAGCAAGTGGGCGATTCACACCTTCTCCACCTCGGGCGAGCCAAGGATTCCGGTCGGCCAGAAGATGAGGACGAGCACGAGGATGGAGAAGGTCGCTACATCCTTGTATTCAATGGTAAAATACCCAGACCAGAGTGCTTCGATCATGCCGATCAACAGTCCGCCGAGCATGGCTCCAGGGATGGAGCCGATACCTCCGAGGACGGCGGCGGTGAAGGCTTTTACACCGGCGACGAACCCGATGAAGAAGTCGATCACGCCATAGTAGAGAGTGACCATGAGCCCGGCGACGGAAGCAAGCGAGGCCCCCATCACGAAAGTCAGAGAGATCGTCCGGTCGACGTTGACGCCAAGGAGCGCAGCCATTTTCTGGTCCTGCTGGCATGCGCGCTGTGCACGCCCCAGTGACGTACGGGAGATGGTCAAGGCGAACACCACCATCAGCGCCAAGGTGACTGTGATGATCAGAATTTGGAGGGTGCTCACTCGAATGACGAAGCCGTCGGCACTGACGAGTTCAAGGCCGCTCTGGATGAGAGGTGGCAGGGTCTTCACCTTTGCACCTTGGGTCAGCTGCACGTAGTTCTGGAGCGCGATCGACATGCCGATCGCGGAAATGAGAGCCGCGAGTCGTTGTGTACCCCGAAGTGGACGGTAGGCGATTCTTTCGAGAGTCCACCCGTAAACTGAGGTCAACGCCATGGACACGAAAAGTGCGGACAGCAGGGCGAGGATGACGATCCCACCATCGCCAGCGCCCAGAGCAACCAACACGATGAGAGTGATGAACGCTCCGATCATGTAGATTTCGCCGTGGGCGAAATTGATCATACCGATGATCCCGTAGACCATCGTGTAACCGATCGCGATGAGCCCGTAGATGGCTCCGAGAGTGAGCCCATTGACGAGCTGTTGGGTGAGGTAGTGCATGGGACTAGGCAGTGGGAGCCGACAGATCGGCGCTCGGGACTGGTAGTGCGTCCGCGGGGTCTTTCTCGGTACCTGCCCACGGGGAGAGCGCAGGGATTAAAGGGATTATGCAGGAAAGCGCCGAAACCGGCTACTGCACGGCAGTCCTTTGGATGCAGGATGATGCAGGATATGGTGAACTATCATGATCGGGCTTGCCTTGCTCTTGCTGCTCTCGAGCTTTGCAAGTATGCCTATTATTCAGGCAACAACATGCCTATAATTTCATCTTTTGTTGATTCAAAATCCAAAAATAGCCTTATTTAAGACACTAAATAGAAAATGGCACAAGATTTGCTTGTAACAGGATGGACGGCTGTCCCCGGCCTTCGCCGGATCCGGTAGCCGTCGTCGAGACGGAGTTATCCATGAAGAAGATCGAAGCGGTCATCAAGCCGTTCAAGCTCGACGAGGTGAAGGAAGCCCTTCACGAAGTCGGTTTGCAGGGCATCACCGTCACGGAGGTGAAGGGCTTCGGCCGCCAGAAGGGCCACACCGAACTCTATCGGGGGGCCGAGTACGTTGTTGATTTCCTGCCCAAGATAAAAATCGAGGTTGTTCTCAGCGACAATCAGCTCGAGCAGGCGATCGAGGCGATCCAGAAGTCGGCTCATACCGGACGCATCGGGGATGGAAAGATTTTCGTCTCTCAGATAGAACAGGCTGTTCGGGTCCGCACCGGCGAAACAGGTGAGAACGCCCTGTGACATCTCCAACTACTCCATGCTTTCGACACTCGTATTCCGGAAGGGATTCACAACATGACCGCTAGCGTGCAATCAGTCCTCGCGATGATCAAAGAGAAGGAGGTCGAGTTCGTCGACTTTCGCTTTACCGATCCGAGGGGCAAGTGGCAGCACACTGCCCAGACAGCCGCCTCGGTTGACGAGGACTTGCTCACCGACGGGATCATGTTTGATGGGTCCTCAATCTCTGGATGGAAGGACATCAGCGAATCCGACATGGTCCTCATGCCGGACCCGGAGACGGCGGTCCTAGATCCGTTCACGGCTCAGCCGAGTCTGATCCTCTTCTGCAATGTTCTCGAGCCCTCGACAGGAGACGCCTACGAGCGTGACCCCAGGTCGACGGCCGTTCGGGCGGAGAATTATCTCCGCGCCTCGGGCTTTGGAGACACGGCGTATTTCGGACCTGAGCCGGAGTTTTTTGTGTTTGATGACGTGCGTTGGAAGGTGTCGATGAACGACACTTTCTACCGGGTCGACGCCGAGGAGGGCCCCTACAATACGAGCTCTGAGTTCGAGGGGGGGAACATAGGCCACCGCCCGGCTGCCAAGGGAGGCTACTTCCCAGTCCCGCCTGTCGATCCGATGACCGATCTTCGTGCCGAGATGGTCTCGACGATGATGGAGATGGGGTTGCAGATGGAGAAACATCATCACGAGGTAGCACCCGCCCAGCACGAACTCGGTGTCAAGTACGACACCCTCGTCAGTGCCAGCGATGCTCTGCAGATCTACAAGTATTGCGTGCATATGGTTGCTCATTCCTATGGAAAGACTGCGACTTTCATGCCGAAGCCGGTGATCGATGACAACGGCTCCGGGATGCACACACACCAATCGATCTGGAAGGACGGCAAACCTACGTTCGCAGGCGACCGCTACGCTGGCCTTTCCGAGCAGTGCCTCCATTACATCGGTGGAGTGATCAGGCATGCGAAAGCGATCAACGCTTTTTCCAACGCCACCACCAACAGCTACAAACGGCTCGTCCCGGGCTTCGAAGCACCGACACTGCTCGCTTACTCCGCGCGCAACCGTTCGGCTGCTTGCAGGATTCCTTGGGGTGCGAGCCCGAACGCCAAGCGGGTTGAGGTACGTTTCCCCGACGCTTCGGGGAATCCTTACCTCGTCTTCTCGGCCATGCTGATGGCGGGTCTCGACGGCATCCGCAACAAAATTGATCCGGGCGATCCTCTCGACAGAAATCTCTACGACCTTGAACCGGAGGTGCAGGCGGGGATTCCCACGATCTCAGCCTCGTTGACCGAGGCACTGGATGCACTTGAGGAGGACAACGACTTCCTGACGACAGGCGGAGTCTTCACCAAGGATCTCATTGAGGGCTATATCGGGCTGAAGCGCGAAGAGGCCCATCGCCTCGACTACTCGCCGCATCCGCTCGAGTTTGAGATGTACTACTCGGTATGACCGAGCCGGTTGCATTGACAGGGCTGGTGACTTTGGTCACCGGCCCTGTCTTTCTTTTGGGAGTTACATTTACAATTATGACAAAAAAGGATTGCGTACTTAAATAACCAAAATCTATGAATTGGCACATAAATTGGCTGAATTGGCAAAGTTCAAAGGATTGCCAAAGCAAACCTTTCACCTACACCTCAAGGAAACCGAATGGCGTTATAGCCATCGACATCCAAACAAGTACAAAATCCTGCTAAACTATTTAAAAGAAGACCCTGTCAGCTAGGCATGGCCCTAGAACCGCAGGAACTGAAGAAATTCTCTTCCTGGCCATCTGCAGCCATCCAGCCTGTAACAGACGATGTCGTAGGATCTAGTCAGACCAAGCGATGGCCGGCCATTCCAAATTCAAGAACATCATGTACCGCAAGGGCGCACAGGACGCCAAGCGAGCCAAGATGTTTGCCAAACTCGCTCGTGAAATCAGCGTTGCGGCACGATCTGGAATGCCTGATCCTGACAAGAACCCACGCCTGCGAGGTGCGATTCTCGCCGCACGAGCTGAAAACATGCCTGGTGATCGGATCGAACGGGCGGTGCAGAAGGGTTCCGGTGCGAGCTCAGGTGAGGACTACGTGGAGATGCGCTACGAGGGTTACGGTGTTGGCGGTGTCGCCGTGATTGTCGAAGCGCTGACCGACAACCGAAACCGCACCGTGTCCGAGATCCGCTCGCTGTTTGGCAAAAACGGCGGCACTCTCGGAGAGACCGGAAGCGTCGGATTCGCCTTCGCCCTGCAGGGAATCGTCCGCTATCCCACCAGCGCAGCCGAAGCAGATGCCATCCTTGAGGCAGCCGCTGATGCGGGTGCCGAGGATCTCGTGACCGAGGCAGGTGTCCACGAGGTTCGCACGCCCCCCGATGCCTTCGGAGCCGTTCGCGACGCACTCGAAGAGCGCTTTGGGACGCCCTCATCGGCCCGGCTTGAGTGGGTTCCTCGCAGCACGATTTCGGTGGATGAAGACCAGGCCCGTTCGGTGTTCCGAATGATCGAGGCGTTGGAGGAGAGCGACGATGTGCAGTCGGTGACAGCCAATTTCGAGGTTTCCGACGACGTCCTCGAGAAGCTTTCGGTCTGAACGACCCGATGCGCCTCATCGGCCTTGACCCCGGCCTGCGCCAAACCGGATGGGGAATCATCGACACAAAACCGGGTAGACTCTCGTTCGTTGACTGCGGCGAGATTTCGGCTCCCTCCTCGCTCTCGCTCTCTGCGCGCATCGGACGCATTGACCGGGGCGTTTTCGAAGCCGTTGCACGGCATGAGCCTGCCGCCGCCGCGGTCGAGGAGGTGTTTGTGAACCGCAACCCCCTCTCCTCGCTGCGGCTGGGACTGGCGCGCGGGGCAGCGGTCGCCGCGCTTGCCCGTGCTGGCCTTGAGGTGCACGAGTACGCAAGCTCATCGGTGAAGAAATCTCTCACTGGAAATGGTGCCGCCGACAAAGATCAGGTCGCGGCGATGGTGCGGATGCTCCTGCCCATTGCACGGCCCGAAAGCAAGGACGCTTCCGATGCCCTCGCCGTGGCGATCTGTCATGCCCACCACAACGAAACCCTCTCGAACATTGTTCTGAAAGGAAATCCTTCGTGATTGCGAAGCTCCACGGGCAGCTTGATTCGGCAGGCGAAAGCTGGGCTGTAATCGACGTTGGCGGCGTCGGCTACCTGGTTTCCTGCACACGACGCACCGTCCGTGAGCTCGGTAGCATCGGAAACGCAGTGAAGCTGTACGTGCACACTTCGATGCGGGACAGTGCGATCCAATTATTCGGCTTCCCCGACCCCGCCGAACAGGCGTGGTTCCAGGCGCTTCTGGGTGTGCAGGGAGTGGGTGCAAAAATCGCACTCTCAGTGCTTGACGTCCTGCCTTCCGTCGATCTCGAACGCGCCGTTGCCTCCGAAGATGTCGCCGCTGTGAGCAAAGCCGAGGGCGTGGGGCGCAAGGGAGCGGCCCGGATCGTCGTCGAGCTCAAGGACCGGATCTCCGATCTCCCGGTAGCGATTGCAAGGGATGCGGGCAGCGGTGCCCGTCGCGATGCCCTTGAGGGCCTGATCTCGCTTGGCTACAGCCGCACTGAAGCACTCGGTGCACTCGCGACATTCAGCGGCGAGGGTGAGAATGCTTCGGAAATTCTTCGTCTGGCACTCAAGGAACTTGCCAAATGAATGCCGAAAAAGAACGGGAAGTATCGACTGGAAACCGCGATTCCATCGATCATGCCCTGCGCCCCTCCCGGCTTGATGATTTCATCGGTCAGACAAAGAACCGAGAAAACCTGCGGGTTTTTATCGAAGCTGCCCGGGGCCGCAACGAGGCACTCGATCACGTCCTGCTCCACGGCCCCCCCGGCCTCGGCAAAACCACGCTCGCCCAGATCATCGCCCGTGAACTCGGTCAAGGATTCCGCGCCACCTCCGGACCGGTGCTTGTCCGTCCGGGCGATTTGGCCGCGTTGCTCACCAATCTCGACCCCCAAGACGTCCTGTTCATTGACGAAATTCACCGCCTGCCCCCGATTATCGAAGAGACGCTGTACCCGGCACTGGAAGACTTCCGCCTCGACCTGATGATCGGACAAGGTCCCTCGGCCCGGGCAATGCGGATTGATTTGCCCCCCTTCACCTTGGTCGGCGCGACTACGCGGGCTGGACGCGTCTCGACACCTATGCGCGAGCGCTTCGGAATCCCCTTCCATGTGGATTTCTATGAAACTGAAGAGCTCGCCCAGATCGTGCGCCGCAACGCCGAGAGCCTTTCGATCCGCATGACCGACGACGGTGCTAACGAAATCGCGGGACGTTCGCGGGGGACACCCAGGATCGCGGGTCGTCTACTCCGCCGCGTCCGGGACATCGCAGGAAATGCTCCCGTCGATGCAACCCTTGCCGACAAGGCGCTAACACAACTCCAGATCGACAAAGCGGGACTCGATTCCATGGACCGCCGCTATCTCGATTGCTTGCTCGGCACCTACCGAGGCGGGCCCGCAGGAATCGAGGCGATCTCGGCTACCTTGTCGGAGGAACTCGATGCGGTGCGCGACATGGTGGAGCCTTTTCTCATCCAGGAGGGATTCGTACAACGGACGGCAGCGGGACGGGTGGCAGGCCCAAGAGCATGGACCCATCTTCAGATCATCCCTCCGCAGGGTGCGTTCCTGCCTGGGGTGTTTGATCGCGGAGGGGACCCGGAAAAGAGGGACAGCAATGCTTGATTCCCTCCCTCCCCAAGGCACCATCCGGGAGAGAACCCACCTATATCCTGTGCGAGTCTATTACGAGGATACGGATGCAGGCGGCATAGTTTACCATGCAGGTTATCTGCGCTACGCGGAGCGAGCGCGGACTGAAATGTTGCGCATGCTCGGAATCGACCACCAAACGTTGCGACGCGACCACGGTACGGCAATCGTGGTACGTCGGCTTGCGGCGGAGTTCGAGGGATCGGCCCGTCTTGACGACGTGGTCGAGGTGTCGACAGGTGTCGAACGCCTCACCGGTGCGCGCGTTGCACTCCACCAGCACGTACAAAGGCTAGACATGACCCTGGTTCGTCTCCATCTCATGCTTGGTTGCGTCAACAACCTGGGCCGGGCAAGACGCTGGCCTATGCCCGTTGTCGAGGCATTCCGGCACATGGATTCAGTCTGAAGGATTTGAACAGAGAAAATGGAAGAAATCCTCACTGCCACGGAATCGATCGATCTCACGATCTGGTCTCTCGTCCTGCAGGCTGACATTGTCGTGAAGGCCGTGATGGTCATCCTTTTGGGTGCCTCGGTCTGGTGCTGGGCGATCATCTTCGAAAAGACTGGGCGGCTCCGCCGCCTGAAGTCGAGGGCCCATCATTTCGATCAAGCATTCTGGTCAGGGGGTTCGCTGGAGGATCTCTACGCTCGCCTTTCGGGTACGGCCGATCATCCTCTGGCCGCCGTGTTCGTTGCCGGAATGCACGAGTGGACGCGCTCCACCTCCGATGGGATCAATCCCACGGAGCGGCGGGTTTCTGCGGGTCTTCAGGAACGGATCGACCAAGTGATGAACATCACCCTTGTTCGTGAAATGGAAAGCCTTGAGCGTAACGTTGGCTTCCTTGCCACCGTGGGTTCCACGGCGCCGTTTATTGGCCTGTTCGGAACCGTCTGGGGAATTATGAACAGTTTCCAATCGATCGCGGTGAGCAAGGACACTTCGCTTGCCGTCGTGGCACCAGGAATCGCCGAGGCACTGCTTGCGACCGCCCTCGGTCTGCTCGCGGCCATCCCGGCGGTGGTTGCCTACAACAAAATCTCCGGGGATCTCAACCGCTATGCCGCCCGACTGGAATCCTTCGCAGGCGAGCTCGGAGCACTCCTCTCCCGTTACATCGCAAATCCGGATGCATGAACGATGGTGGTGATGAACAAAAACCAGAAGAGGAATAGGCGGACGGGCAATCACACACCGATTGCCGAGATCAATGTCACTCCGTTGGTCGACGTGATGTTGGTACTGCTAGTGGTGTTCATGATCACTGCTCCGCTCCTGACCTCGGGCGTAAACGTCAACCTGCCCACAGCGGAAGCTGAAGCCCTTCCGGGAACCGATGAGCCGGTCACGATCACGATCGACAGTGAGGGGCGCGTGTTCCTCGAGGCAACCGAAGTCGAGGCAGACACCGTGGGTTCCAAACTTGCGGCGGTGATCGGTGCCCATCCCGATCGAAAGATTTTTGTCCGAGGGGATTCGGAAGTGAACTACGGACGTATCATGCAGGTCGTCGGGCAGGTAACCGCTGCGGGGTATCCGCGGGTGGCTCTTGTGACGGTGCCTCCGAAAGGCGGCCAAGGGAACTGAACCGGTGTCTCGCAACACCTTTTATTCACTCTTCTTCCATGCCGTCGTCGCGGTCGTTGCTTGGATGGGCCTCCCCAAGCTCTTCACTCCACCGCCCCCGAACGTCATCGAGGTCGAAGTCGCCATCGCTGGAGAAGCTGCACCGGAGGCACCTGCCCTCAGGATCCCCGCTCAACCGAGCGAAACCCCGCAAGCCCCGCTGCCGCCCGAGAGGACGCCAACCCCCTCTTCGGCTCCACTGCCGCCAGCTGCTTTGCCGACGCGGGAGACGCGGACCTCCAAGGATGAAAGGCCTGTGAAGCTTGCTGCCGTGGCACCTCGGCCACCGGTGACACCTGCCAAGCCACCACCCAGGCCAGAGCAGCAGCGGGCTGTACCGCCTGCTACTGTCGCCGCTCCAGATCTTCTGCCGGTTCCCGGGGAAAAGCCTGCGCCGCCCGCCGTGCCACCACAGGCCAAGCCCCCTACGGCCGCAGCACCCCCTCCTAAGCCCGCCGATAACGTGCAACCACCTCCGAAGGCACCCAGTCGCCGCTTCGACAACATGCTGCGCGACATCGCGGAAACCCCGCCCAAGCCGGCACCACAACAGACAGAGGAGGGAAAGCTTGAGAAAAAGGAGGACGACGTGGTCGAGCAATTCGCGAAAATCGACCTCCCCATCGACGAAGTCCCAGCCAAGCCGCCACGAGCGAATTTCACCGCATTGATTCACCAAAAGATCCGGAACCAGATCGAGGAGAACTGGGCTCGTCCGCCCGCCCTTCAAATCACCGGCGACCTGGTGGTCGTCTTAGTACTTCATCTCGACCTGGACGGGACGATCGCGAACGTGAAGATCGACCAGGAAGCGCAGGAACGCGCTGACAAAGATCCGAAATTCCAGCCGTTCGTCGACAGTGCCCTGCTCGCCGTGCACAAGACGAGAAAAATCCAAGGCTTGCCCCCGAATGATTACGATCTATGGCAGAATGTGCGCCTGAATTTCCGCCCGCAGTCGTGAACCACTGATGCTTCGCACCCTCGTCTCTGCCCTGTTCCTGACCCTCGGAGGCCTCGGGAATTTCGGGCCAGCGTTCGCACAGGACAAACCTTTAGAAATCGACATCACAGGTGGGCGAATCGAACCCATCCCATTTGCGATCTCACTTGCCAATGAGAGCCTTGAGACCTCCCCGCAGAGTGCCGCGCAAATCCTCGCCATTTCCGTAGCCGACCTCGAGGGATCAGTCCTTTTCCGCCGCATCGATCTCGGGGACAACGTGGCGGTCGCAATCGATCCCGGAGTACGCCCCGATTTCGGCTACTGGCGGATTTTCGATATCCAGCTGCTAATCGCAGGGGTGGTTACCCGAGACGATGACGACAATCTCAATATCGCGGTGCGGCTCTGGGATATCTACGGCGAGCGGGAAATGCTTGGGATCAAGCTCAAGGCACCGGCATCGCTTCACCGCCGGATCGCTCACATCCTTGCCGACAGAGTGTACGAGCGGGTCATTGGCGAGGCGGGATATTTCAACACCCAAATTCTCTACGTGTCTGAATCGGGCCCGCCACAGAACCGGAAAAAACGCCTTGCGATCATGGACCAGGACGGGGCCAACCAAGAGTTCCTGACCGATGGCACGGATCTTGTCCTCACCCCGCGTTTCTCTCCGGATGGAAAGGGAGCCGTGTACCTCTCCTACGCTGCGAGGATGCCCACCATTCGCCGCCTCGACCTGACCAGCGGGGAAGATCGGGAACTCGGACAGTTTTCCGGCATGACCTTCGCTCCCCGTTTCTCACCGGATGGAAGCGAGGTCGTCATGTCTCTTGCCCGAGACGGAAAAACCAACATCCACACCATGGATCTTGTCAGCGGGATTTCCTCGCCCCTGACCAACACTCGCGCGATCGACACCTCGCCTTCCTACTCGCCCGAGGGCGATCGCATCGCCTTCAACTCGGACCGGCAGGGGAAACCGCAAATCTTCGTGATGAAGACGGACGGAAGCGAAAACCCGGAGCGAATCAGTTTCGGTTCCGGGACCTACTCAACACCGGTGTGGTCACCCAGAGGCGATTACATCGCCTTCACGAAGTCACAGGATGGAAAATTCTACATCGGCCTCATGAGGCCTGACGGAAGCGGTGAGCGCCTGATTGCGGAAGGGTTTCTTGTCGAAGGCCCTTCGTGGGCACCGAACGGGCGCATTCTCGCGTTTGCCCGAACCACGCCAAGCATCGACGGCGAAAGTGATACTGTGAGGATCCACTCGATCGACATCACTGGAAATCTGGAGCGGGAACTCCCGACGCCCGAAGATGCTTCCGATCCCGCATGGGGACCGGTACGGGACAGGCGCTTTCCCTGATCGACTCACCCGTTCCTTCAGAGGCGGGCTTCAATCGATTTCAGTGACCAGATCGATGGTTTTATGGGCTACGCGAACCGGTCCTGCGAGAGCGGCCGTGCGCGGCAAGTGCATGTCTGCAAAATAGCGCGCCGTCTTGATCTTGGCGGTAAGAAACGGTGAGTCTTCACCGCTAGCCAAGCGCTGAGAAGCGCAGAGTGCTGCGCGGCCCATGACCCAGCTTCCAGCCGTGACGCCGGCCATCTCCAGGAACGGCGTTGCGCCTGCAGCGGCCTTCCTCGGGTCGTCTACGAACGTTTTGGCAAGCCACTGCCCGGTTTCGTCCAGTGTCTTTGCCGCCTCCTGGAGTTTCCCACCGATCACAGGAAGATCGTCTCCACCTGCTTCGACAAGCTCCCGAGCGGTCGCCTTGATCGTCCCAACAAAGCTCGCAAAGGCGTGGCCATCCTCCATCGGGAGCTTGCGGCGCAACAGGTCGAGAGCTTGGATTCCGTTGGTTCCCTCATAGATAGGGAGAATGCGAGCATCCCTGTAGTGCTGGGATGCACCCGTTTCCTCGATGTAGCCCATCCCGCCGTGGACCTGGATGCCGGTGGAGGTCACGGCAACGCCTTCGTCGGTGCACCAGCCCTTGACGATCGGCGTGAGCACCTCGGCAAGGCTCGTTGCCTCGGCCCGATCTTTTTCCTCGAGATCGCCCTTGCCGCGGTCGAGCGCCCCCGCAAGCACGATCGCGAGCGCCCGGATCGCCTCGGTTCGCGCTCTCATGTCCATCACCATTCGGCGCACGTCCGGGTGGCGGATAATCGGCACCGCCCCTTCTCCGGGATTTTCGATCGGGAAGCCCTGGACTCTTTCCTTCGCATAGTTACGCGCTTGCTGGTAGGCGCGTTCAGCAATGGCGACTCCTTGGATTCCGACGTTGAGACGAGCGTGGTTCATCATTGTGAACATCGCCCGGAGCCCGCCGTGCGGCTCTCCCACGAGCTCCGCCTCGGCACCTGAATTGTTGCCGTAGAGCAGGACGCAAGTGGGGCTCGCCATTTGTCCAAGCTTGTGTTCGAGGGAGGCGACGCGGACATCGTTGTGCTCGCCAGGCGTTCCGTCGGGCTCAATCTTTCGCTTTGGCACCACGAACAAAGAAATTCCCCGCACGCCCTCGGGCGCATCGGGCAGACGCCCCAACACCAAATGAACGATGTTTTCGCTCATGTCGTGATCGCCGAAGGTGATGAAGATTTTGCTGCCATGAAGATGCCATCCGCCATTGGCGGGAACCGCGCGGGTGGTGAGTCTGCCGACATCGGAGCCGGCATGAGGTTCGGTAAGGTTCATGGTTCCCGACCACTCGCCGCTAACGAGCTTCGGGAGGTACTTCTGCTTCTGCTCCTCGGTCCCGTGCGTAGCCAGCAGCTCGACCGCACCCTGGGTCAGCATCATGCAGTTAGCCAGCCCCATGTTGGCCGACTGCCAAATTTCGTTGAGGCCTGTGCTGATGACCAAGGGAAGCCCTTGTCCACCCCATTCCTTGGGTGCCGAAACCGATCCCCAGCCCCCCTCGGAGAAATTCCGGTAGGCGTCCGAAAATCCCTCGGGTACCCGCACCACCCCGTTCTCAAGCCGAGAGCCCTCAATGTCACCCTGACGGTTGAGCGGTGCCAACACTTCGCCGGAGAAACGTCCCGCTTCACCGAGGATCTGGTCTACGAGTTCAGGCGTGGTTTCGTTTCTCTCGGAGAGGGAACCTAAGCCTGCCACGTCATTAATGACAAAGCGTAGGTCTTCGACGGGGGCTACGTACTCGGACATGGTCGTCTCCTCTAGCGATAAAGCCGAGTATACGGGGTGTGCCCGGCCAAACAGAAAGGGAAGCGATTATATACTTAAGTGCCTAAAATCCATGAAAACGATTGACATACAAGGCCGAATCACATAAGTTCTCTTTTTGTTCAGCAAAGAAAAAGGGAATGCAATAAAACCGCTATCTCACTCCGAAAATAAGGATCCTTTCGTTAGAAATTTGATAAAGAAACGATTGCGCCACATCGTTTCGTAAAACTTTGATAAAGAAATGATTAGGCTCTATTCTTTAATAACTACATTGCTAAGGAAAGGCGCAAAATACAACCATGACGACATTGGAAAATTCGTCTCGTCTCGGAAAATTTGTCACGAGTTCAACCGCCGGAGAGGTCGTAAAGGCTTTCATCCCGCCTGCGTTGCCGCCTGAGCCAATGGTGCAGATGGACAAGCTTTATGGTCCGCTGGAACGTGCCAACCTGGCGCTGGGGCGGCTTGACGGGATTGCCTCGATCCTGCCGGATACACCGTTGTTTCTCTACATGTATATCCGCAAGGAAGCGCTGCTATCCTCGCAGATTGAGGGCACGCAGTCGTCACTCTCGGACCTTTTGTTGTTCGAAAACGAAGAGACCCCCGGCGTGCCGATCAACGACGTGGTTGAGGTGTCGAACTATGTAGCAGCCATGAACCACGGGTTGGAGCGGATCCGGGGTGGTTTTCCGATTTCCCTTCGCCTCATGCGTGAAACTCATGAGATTCTGCTGGCCAAGGGGCGGGGTGCCACCAAACAGCCCGGCGAGTTTCGCCGTTCTCAAAACTGGATCGGTGGCGGCACTCGGCCAGGCAATGCGCTGTTCGTGCCCCCGCCACAGGAATCGGTGCTGGATCTGATGTCCGATCTCGAGGCTTTCATCCATGCCGACACACCCGCCGTGCCCACGCTGGTCAAGGCCGGACTGGTCCATGTACAGTTCGAAACCATCCACCCGTTCCTTGATGGCAATGGCCGACTGGGCCGTCTGCTGATCACACTGCTGCTTTGCGACAAAGGCATTCTGAAGGAACCGATCCTCTATCTCAGCCTCTATTTCAAAACCCATCGCCGGTACTATTACGACCTGCTGCAACGGGTGCGCGAGGATGGCGACTGGGAGGCGTGGATCGAATTCTTTCTCGATGGAATCACGGAGGTGTCATTGCAGGCGGGCGATGCCGCCAAGCAAATCCTGTCCCTGTTCGAGGAAGATCGCGCCAAGATCGAAAGCCTTGGGCAGCTGGCGGCCTCGGCCCTGCGGGTGCATCAGCTACTTCAGAAAAAGCCGATTATCGCCATTCCCGATGCGGCACGCGAAACTGGCATGTCCGCTCCGACCGTCGCCAAATCCGTCCAGCATCTGCGCGACCTTGGCCTGTTGCGCGAAATCACCGGCAAACAGCGGGGACGCATGTTCGTCTACAGAGATTATCTGAGCATCCTCAGTCAGGGAACGGAACCAACCTAATGCCGGTGACAAAACGATCGAATTCCTGACCATCAATGTCGACAATCCAGCCCTGGCGCATTCGCCACTGACCGGACACTCGGGCGAATCAGTTCGGGCGAGAAAATTCAAGGAATGACCATCCAGCCTTAACTTATTGATATTACTTGATGGATGTGGGGAACCGAAAATAACTGGATATCGGGAAGAGCCGGGACTAAGCGGGAAGAACCGGGCTGGAGCCCATAAAAACAAGGACTTTGCAGGTGTCGCCCATCCAAGTCCGGATGGAAAAAAATAACTGGATATTCTCGCTTCAGAAGCCATGAATGGCTCCGAAAACGGATTTTTACGGGCGTTTCAGAGGTCGTTTTTGGGCCGGAAAATCACCCGGATTGTGGATATGGATTCGCCGGGGAATTCTTCCCGGCCGGCGGGGCTGTCGAGCGACGGCATCGCGCCCGAGTTGGGATCATCATCAGGGGGAGATAATGAGACCGGGGCGGCCAGGGCGACAACCGCGGCCGCCGGTTTGGGGTCTCGAGGAGTTGAGGATTGTCGATCCTGCATGCGGGACGAGGGCTTTGCTGCTTGCAATGCTGCGTGAGGCAGTTCGCCACGTCATCATTGCCGGCCCGGAGACGGATCTGCGACTACTCTGGACCCACCTCGTGGATCGTGATCACGGCAGGTAATCGCGCCCAAGGACCAGGGTCGTCGTCGTCCCATCTTCATTGGTTATGATCCACGGGGGATACGGAACGCCTTCGCGGAGTTCGACGTCCCGGAAGACGGGAGGAAGCGTTTGGCGGAGGGGCTCGTCGAGGATGGGCCAGTAAGCCCTGAGCAGCAACCATAAGAAATCGCGCGGGTCGTGGGCCGGATCAAGCAGATGGATTTCCATTTCGTCGTTGCTGAAATCAACCGGCGTCGGCTTGGCGAGGATCTCCTGCATCCGGGACACTTTGGAGTGTTCGCCAGTGACGGTGCCCTTTTCGTCATCCCAGATCACGCTGCGCGGCTCGCGGCCACGCAGCCTGTCCGGAAGCATGATGGTGTGAACTGCCATGTCACGGATCGTAGCGGAAAAGCACGCCCAGAACCAAATACAGCATCTCCGGATCATCACGAATCAATCTCCGAAGCAATTCCTCCCCATGCCGGGGATGAAAGAGAACCTGATGGGCGACGGTGATCACCTCCAAGGCCGGTGCGGGAAACCCCGCGTATTCCCTACCGAAGTACTGATCGACGTAATCATCCTTCCGGCCCACGTTGCCGCCACCGTATCGGGGGAGAACGCGCAAGGGCTCTGTCCGGGTCCGTCGGCGGTGCAGATCCTGGAACATCCGATCGAGTTCAGGCATGACGTACTGAACGTGGTGGAGGTATTCGTGCAACGTGGTTCCGAGCTCGTCACCCACGAGTGCGAGTGCTTCTTTGGCCGGAAGAATTCGCCTCTTTCTACCTGGAATCCGCCTGCTGTTCGAGGCGGGTTGGTGGTACCCGCCCATGACCTGTCCGCTAGGAGGGAGGCTCGCAACCCTGAGTTTGGTGCCGTTGGCTTTGCGGATCCATTCGGCGGGCAGTACCTCCACGGCTCTCCGCACTCTCTCCGCGGCGGCCGCGTCGGCGGCGCTGTCGGTCAGGGGCCGCACCGCCGCCGCGACCGACCCTGCTCCTCGCTCGCTCCGGAGAATGGAATAAGTAGTTATGGGCTTGACGACACACAGATTAAGTTCACACATTTTCCATCAAAATGGCGTTGTACCAGCCCGGCAATACCTCGCTCGCGGTCATGCGCACATTTTTTGTCACTCGCGCCTAGGGGTGCAAGCGAATTGAATCACGGAACGAATTGCTCATTGAGGATGCGCTCCTCAAGATGCTGGCGCGGATCGAAGAGAAGGGTGAACGAGGTCGTGTGATCCGTTTCCACCTCGACGTTGCGCACACTCCGCACTTCCGTCTTGCCCGCAGTCGTACTTACAGGACGGAGATCCGAATCGAGCACCTCGAAGCGGATGGTGGATTTCTCCGGTAACAGTGCCCCGCGCCAGCGCCGCGGGCGAAAGGGGCAGATCGGGGTGAGCGCAAGTAGCGGGGTTCCAAGCGGGAGAATGGGACCGTGCGCGGACAGGTTGTAGGCAGTGCTGCCGGCCGGTGTGGCGACGAGGATTCCATCGCTGGCAAGTTCGGACATGCGTTCATGGCCATCGATGAGAATGCGGATTCGAGCGGTGAGACGCGTTTCCCGAAGGAGCGAGATTTCGTTGATGGCAAGACCCTCGGAAACGGTTCCGTCCACCTGCTCGGCACGCATGCGCAAGGGGTGCACGATCGCCGGGCGTGCCTCACGGATTCTGCGGGGGAGCCCTTTCTCCCGGTAGTTGTTCAGGAGGAAGCCCACCGTCCCTTTGTTCATGCCGTAAATAGGTTTGCCTGCCGCTCCCCAGCGGGCCAGCACGTCGAGCATGGTCCCATCGCCCCCGAGAACCACGATGACCTCGGCCTCTTCCGGCGGGACGGAGGGGTAGAGGGCCTCGAGGGCGGTGCGGGATGCCTGCGCGTCCTCGGTTTCGGAGGCGACGTAGGCCATGGGCGGGTGCTTAGAAGGCATCCGCTCTCCTGGGTTTGATGGTCTCAGCCGCCGGTAACACTCATGTGTCGGTCGACGGCGGGTGCATCGGCACGTCGGTCGATCACGAAGTCGTGACCCTTGGGCTTGCGGCCGATAGCCTCCTCGACAGCCGCACGTAGCACGCCATCGTCATCGCTCGAGCGTAGGACGTCGCGAAGATCCGCGCTGTCGTCTTGGCCTAGGCACATGTACAGCATGCCGGTGCAGGTGAGACGGACCCGGTTGCAGGATTCGCAAAAATTGTGGGTCATAGGGGTGATGAAGCCTACCTGGCCGCCCGTTTCTTTGGCATGGAAGTAGCGGGCGGGTCCTCCTGTCTTGTGATCGCTCTCCTCAAGGCCATAGCGGTCCCGGAGCCGCCCGCGGACGAGCGAAAGAGGAAGGTACTGATCGGTCCGATCTCCGGTGATATCACCCATCGGCATCGTTTCGATGAGTGTGAAACCAAATCCGCGTTCGTGGCACCACTCGAGCATCGAAGGGATTTCATCTTCGTTCACGCCCTTGAGGGCCACTGTGTTGATTTTGATTTGAAGGCCCGCCTTGTCCGCCGCCTCGATCCCAGCAATTACCTTGTCGAGGTTCCCCCAGCGGGTGATGCGGGCAAACGCCTCCGGGTCGAGGGTGTCGAGGGAAACGTTGACCCTTCGCACGCCGGCATCCCGTAGCTCGTCCGCGTAACGGGGAAGCTGGCTTCCGTTCGTGGTCAGCGTGAGTTCGTCGAGAGCGCCCGTCCCGAGATGGCGACCAAGCCCCCGCACGAGGTGCATGACGTTCTTTCGCACCAGCGGTTCGCCCCCGGTTAGCCTGAGCTTACGCACGCCGAGTGAAACGAACACACCGCACAAGCGCTCGATCTCGTCGAGCGATAGGACGTCCTTTTTCGGGAGGAACGTCATGTCTTCCGACATGCAGTAGACGCAGCGGAAATCACAACGATCGGTGACCGAGACGCGCAAGTACGTAATCGACCGCCCGAAGGGGTCGATCAACGGTTCCTGCCGGTGTGGAATCCGGAATTCCTGCATCGTCACCCCTCCCTGCGGAGATAAGCACCTTTGATACTTATCGACTGATACTTATCGGCAATATATACGACGAAACATAGTGCATCAAGATGAAGGGCCGACTGCAGACAGTGAGCGGTGTCCTACCAGGGAATTTCCTTTCCCTGCCAGTCGAGGAAACATCCCTGCTCACCAGGGCCTGCTCGGGTAATCACGTTGGCAATTCCGGCCGCAGAATCAACTGGATTGACGGCCGCATCCTTGCCTCCCATGTCGGTTTGCACCCAACCGGGGTGGATGGCGAGCACGGTCACCCCCTTGGGGCCTAGTTCGGCAGCAAGCGTCCGGGTGACGCTGTTGAGAGCTGCCTTGCTTGCTCGATAAAGAACCATTCCACCGGAGGTGTTCTGCTCGCAGGATCCGAGAACGGAGGTGACGTTGGCAATGGTTCCGCCGTCGGCAAGGTTGTCTGCAAGCAGTTGTGCAAGCAGGAGAGGGCCCACGACGTTGGTACGGAAAATGTCATCGGTGACCGTCCAGTCGGTATCCTCAAGGCCGCTTCCGAGGCTACCGCCAGCGATTCCGGCGTTGTTGATGAGGATGTCGATCTTCTCGCCTGCGAGAGTGTCGGCGAAAGAACGGACCGAAGCCTGATCACTTGCATTGAGCGTGCGCACGTCTGCACCCTCGGGTGCCTGCGTGCGCACCGCCGCAGGATCGCGGCAGCCGAGGACAAGGCTTACTCCTTCAGCGGCAAGGTGTTCAGCAAGAGCCTTCCCGATACCCCTGCTTGCGCCCGTGATTACGGCAAGGCCCATGTTCCCCTTCCCTCAGACCAGCTCGACGATGATGTCGTCGGCGGCGATGTTGTCTCCGGGGTTGACGCGGATAGCCTTGACAGTGCCGTCCCGCTCGGACCGAAGGGCGTTCTCCACCTTCATGGCCTCGACTACCGCGATTACCTGGCCTGTCCGGACTTTGTCGCCGTCTTTCACCTCGATCGACAGGACGAGCCCCGGCATGGGGCTCCGCAGGTGTCCGGAACGCTCGCGGATGCGCCTGGCCGGAAGATGGACAGCAAGAGCGTCCACCTCGGGGCGACGCAGTGCTACCCGGAGTCGCAATCCGCCGTGAGAAATCTCGTTTCCTTCGGGTGCGGGATCGATCCGCACGGAAACATGACGGTTGTTGACCAGCCCCCGGAAGACCACCTCCCCGGGAGACCACTCGCTACGGACAGCCAGGAGACGTTCCTCAATCTCGATATCGCACCCATCCTCGACAATGGAGATTCTCGCCTCGACGCTCTGTCCGTCGATGGCGACGACGCGCTCGGCAACCTCGCCCGCTGTGAGTGTCCTTCCTGCATTGCGTGCCTCGCGCCGGAGTTCGGCAAGGGCGGTGGCGGCAATCAGTGTGTCCCGGTCAACGCCCGTGCACTTGCGACGTCGGAACCCCTTCGGGTACTCGCGTTCGATGAAGCCGGTGTCTAGGTCGCCTTTGCGGAAGCGGGGTCTGCGGACCACGTCAGAGAGGAATTCGAGGTTGGTCGCCGGGCCGCGCACGTAACAGCCGTCGAGCGCATCGCGCAGAATTTCGACGGCTCCCGGCCGGTTTGCCCCGTACGCCACTACCTTGGCAATCATCGGGTCGTAGTGGGGAGTGATTTCTGATCCCTCCACGATTCCTGAATCAATGCGAAGTGGACCTTCCTGTCCCTTCCCAGTACCAGGAGGGAACTCGAGATGGCGAATCCTTCCGATCGAGGGGAGGAAGTCCCGGAGAGGGTCTTCCGCGTACACCCGCGCCTCGATGGCCCACCCTTGTGTGTGCACGTCCTCCTGGCGGAGTGCCAGCGTCTCACCTGCGGCGATGTGCAGCATTTCCTCGACGAGATCGATTCCGGTCACCATTTCCGTTACGGGGTGCTCAACCTGGAGACGGGTGTTCATTTCCAGGAAGTGGAAGCCTCCTTCGGCATCAAGCACAAACTCGACTGTTCCTGCTGAGCGGTAGTTAGCGGCGCGGGCGAGGCGAACGGCCTGCTCTTCCATGTTCGCACGCGTATCCGCATCGATAGTCGCCGGTGCCTCCTCAAGTACTTTTTGGTGGCGTCGCTGGATCGAGCACTCCCGCTCGCCGAGAGAGATACAGTTTCCGTGGTTGTCGGCGAGGACCTGGATCTCGATGTGGCGAGGGTCGGGGAAGTACCTCTCTACGAAGATGCGTCCGTCGCCGAAACTCGATTTCGCCTCACCTGCGGCACGCGGGAACATTTCACGAAGTTCACCCGTATTGCGGGCGATGCGCATGCCCTTGCCGCCACCGCCGGCTGCTGCCTTGAGCATGACGGGATAACCGATGCGCTTGGCCATTTGTGCTGCGGTGGCGGCACTCGAAGCGGGGCGGGAAGAGCCGGGAATCACGTTTATGCTGGCCTTGGCGGCGAGCGCCTTGGCGGTGAGCTTGTCTCCCATCAAGGCGATGGTCTTCGGGTGGGGACCCACGAACACAAGCCCTGTTTTTTCCACCGCTCGCGCAAAGCCTGCATTCTCGGAAAGGAAGCCGTAGCCCGGATGAATGGCTTCGGATTTCGTTTCCTTTGCTGCCTTGAGTACGGCGGAGTGATCGAGGTAGCTGCGTGCGGCGGATGCGGGTCCGATCTTTACCGCTTCGTCCGCTTCGCCCACGAACACGGCGTCGGTGTCGGCCTCGGAGTGGACGGCGACGGTGCGGATTCCGAGACGTCGGCAGGTCCGGAAGATCCGGGAGGCGATCTCGCCACGGTTGGCGACGAGGACCTTGCGGAACGGACGCCTGCGTCGTCGGGTCGATGGAGTAGCACTCACAGGGGAATGTTCCCGTGTTTCTTTGCAGGATTCGAGAGGCGTTTGTTACGGAGCATGGAGAGAGCGGATGCAATACGGGGACGGGTCTCTCGGGGCATGACGATCTCGTCGATATAGCCCCGGCTTGCCGCGACGAACGGATTGGCGAACTTGCGTCGGTAGTCGTCTGCGCGCGCCTTGATCCGCTCACGGTCGCCCAATTCGGACCGGAAGATGATTTCCACCGCTCCCTCCGGTCCCATGACAGCGATTTCGGCCGTGGGCCAGGCAAGATTCACGTCACCGCGCAGATGCTTCGATGACATCACGTCGTAGGCCCCTCCGTAGGCTTTGCGGGTGATCACTGTGACCTTCGGGACGGTGGCCTCGGCGAAGGCGTAGAGAAGTTTGGCACCGTGTTTGATCAGTCCGCCGTATTCCTGGTCAGTTCCCGGCAGGAAGCCTGGCACATCGACGAAGGTCACGATCGGGATCTCAAAACAGTCGCAGAAGCGGACGAAGCGGGCAGCCTTGCGGGATGCGGAAATGTCGAGACAGCCGGCTAGCATCATGGGCTGATTGGCAACGATTCCGACAGTGGCACCACTGATGCGGCCGAAGCCGATCAGGATGTTGGCTGCAAAGTCAGGCTGGATCTCCATGAAATCGCGTTCGTCGAGGACCTTTTCCACGAGTTCGCGCATGTCGTAGGGGCGGTTGGGACTACTTGGAACCAACGAATCGAGAGAGGGTTCTTCGCGCGTTTCCGGGTCTGTGGTGGTGAGCACCGGCGCTCGCTCGCGATTGGAGAGCGGCAGGAACCCGAAAAGACGTCGGACTTGCGCAAGGGTCTCGATGTCGTTGTCGAAAGCGAGGTCAGCGACTCCGGAGATGCCGGTATGGGTGGCGGCTCCCCCGAGTTCCTCTTGGGTGACCTGCTCTTGAATCACTGTTTTCACAACGTCGGGGCCGGTGACGAACATGTAAGAGGTGTCCCGGACCATGCAGATGAAGTCGGTGATCGCGGGCGAGTACACGGCTCCGCCGGCGCAGGGGCCCATGATTACCGAAATTTGGGGAATCACCCCGGAGGCGAGGACATTGCGCTGAAACACCTCAGCGTAGCCGCCGAGGGAAGCGACTCCCTCCTGGATGCGGGCACCGCCCGAGTCATTCAACCCGATCACCGGTGCGCCCACGGCCATCGCCTGGTCCATGACCTTGCAGATTTTTTCGGCGTGCGCCTCCGAGAGCGAGCCGCCGAACACGGTGAAATCCTGACTGAACACGAACACGGTCCTGCCGTCGATTCGGCCCCAGCCGGTGACAACGCCATCGCCCGGAATGGTCTTGCCGCCGATCCCGAAATCGCTGCTTCGGTGCTCGACGAACATATCGTACTCCTCGAACGATCCTCGATCGAGGAGCACTTCGAGCCGCTCGCGGGCGGTGAGTTTTCCCTTGGCGTGCTGGGTATCAATGCGGGCCTGCCCTCCGCCGAGGCGGGCGGCGCGTCGTTGGCGACGGAGTTCTCGCATGATCTTTTTCATGGGTCTGGAGGCTTGGATAGAAAGGCAAGTAGGGGACTGGAAGGGGTGAGCGTAGGAACGCACGCTTGCCCCGTCCACCGCTGTCCATTCCTGCTCGCCTTGCTTGACTCACCTGTTGCGGTGGCGATGCATGCGCGGGCAGGCGAGGAATAGCGCGACGATGTACGCACGTGAGGGCACCCAAAGATGGCAGGAGGGCCCGTGAGCTCCCCATTCCCAATAGGAGGGACTTCTTCTCGACGATTGCATTGGACGACTGCTCTCGACGATTGCATTGGACGACTGCATTGAGAGAATCTTCATCGTCGAGTGTGTTTGGTGCTCCGACGTGGACGGGCCAAGCGTCGTTCGGATCGGTGTCATGAGCAGGCCAAGGACGATTGCCAGCTCGGGCAGGATCCCGAGTACCTCGAAATCGACCAGGAGGGGGAACAGAACTCCACTGGGGGGAAGAAGCGAGGCTCGAGCGCGCAACGCCTGGCCACCATCTGCAATCGGCTCTATTTACCGAAACCATTTACCGAAACCTTGTCATCCACGAGGACCAATCGGCAGACGGTCGTGATAGATGGCGGCGTGACCACAAAGGGGCGATGGCCGTTGTCGACGACACGTTGTTCGGGCTTTTATCGAGGATTAGCACCACGAGCCGCAAACATGCGAGCCATTTCCGCCATCACGCGGAAGCCAGGATGGTGGTAATCAATCGTCCCACGGCCGGGATCGGCTACCGTGTGTCTTTCGGGGCCGAAGTGGATCATCCTACGGGGTCCGAGAGTAGGAGCGTTATGCGGCGGAGTTCCACATCACGGTCAAGACCGCTTACGTCGTTTCCTGAAGTGTTACGGATTGGGCTGTTTGCGGCGGCACTCCTTGCCGCTGCCCTTCTTTCGGTCCGTGCACACGCAGATCAGAACGACCCGCGGCTGGACGCTCTCTTTGCCGAGCTGGCCGACAGTCCGCACCTTGCCCACGCACTCGGTGTGGAGCGGCGCATCTGGGACATTTGGATAGACCACGAGGATCCTGTCACGCGCGATGCGATGCGGCGTGCAGGCATCGCAATGGAGCAGAGACGGCTTCAGGAGGCCTTGGCGGGATTCTCCAAGGTTATCGGGAAGGCACCGGAATTCGCCGAAGCCTGGAATAAGCGGGCGACGGTGTATTACATGCTCGGGGACCACGAGAAATCGGTTGCCGATGTTATCAAGGCCCTGCGTCTCGAATCCCGTCATTTTGGAGCACTTTCGGGGCTGGCACTCATTTACGGACGATCTGGACAACCCCTTGCTGCCGTCAAGGCGCTCAGGCGGGCACTCGAAATTCATCCTCAGATGGCACATGGGAAAGCCCGTTTGCGCGTGCTTGAGAAGGAAGTGGGTAAGGCGATCTGAGTCCGCCCGGTTCTGCCGTCCTTTGTGAGCGCAGGGCGTTGACATCACTTGCGGAGCGCATTAGGCTACGTGGCCGCGGATCCAAAGCGATGGCTTTAAGGTGTCCGCCATCCATATTGCGGAGACTGGGCGGTGGCTCGAATTGCCGGCGTGAACGTGCCTGCTGAAAAGCGGGTCGAATT
The DNA here is from genome assembly GCA_965206145.1 of Alphaproteobacteria bacterium. Taxonomy (GTDB): domain Bacteria; phylum Pseudomonadota; class Alphaproteobacteria; order TMED109; family TMED109; genus CBDBIK01. Next base: position 216,120 of record CBDBIK010000005.1, on the reverse strand, counting down.
CGCACTCACCTACATCTACGGAATTGGTCGCACTAAGGCCCAGAAGATCAGAGAAGAGGCGGGCCTCCCGGAGGAGCGTCGTATCCGCGATCTCGCCGAGGTGGAACTTGCGCGCGTGCGCGAAATTGTTGACCGCGACCCTCTCATTGAAGGTGCCCTTCGCCGCGATGCCGGAATGCGAGTGAAGCGCCTGATGGATCTCGGCTGTTACCGGGGGCTTCGCCACCGTCGCGGCCTTCCAGTGAATGGCCAGCGCACTCATACCAATGCCCGTACCCGCAAGGGCCGCGCGCGGCCCGTGACCGGCAAAAAGAAGGCTGTCTAGCCCTTCTTTACGAAGGGTTGTGGAAACGAAAGGACGCGGCATGGCTCGTGAGAGGCGCAAGCGCAAAGAGCGCAAGAATATTACCACGGCAAAGGCTCATGTGAGTGCTACTTTCAACAATACTCTTGTCACCATCACCGATCAGCAGGGCAACACGCTTGCCTGGTCGTCGGCTGGCGAGAGAAAGTTCACCGGTTCCCGCAAATCCACGCCCTACGCTGCGCAAATGGCCGCGGAAACCGCAGGCCGAAAGGCCCAGGAGCATGGCGTCAAAACTCTCGAGGTGGAGGTGTGCGGGCCGGGATCCGGTCGCGAATCGGCACTCCGAGCACTTCAGAGCGTGGGCTTCATCATCACCGCGATCCGGGACGTCACCCCGGTTCCGCACAACGGGTGCCGTCCGCCCAAACGTCGGCGCGTCTAACGTCGACATCATCGTTCTGGGTCCGTCCCGTGCTCCTGTTCCGGGGGCCGGGGGCGGCTTTCCCAGTGCAGCGAACGGCCAGGAGTTTCTCGCATGGAAGGCATGGGCAATCCATTGCAGGATCTAATCAAGCCATCAAAGGTTGACGTCAAACCTGGTGCCGATCCCGCTCGGCAGGCGGTTATCGTCGTCGAACCACTTGAGCGGGGCTTCGGCCTCACGTTGGGGAATGCGCTTCGTCGCGTGCTGCTGTCCTCACTTCCGGGGGCGGCAGTTACTTCAATCCGGGTCGACGGAGTACTTCACGAGTTCTCTTCGATTCCCGGCGTTCGCGAGGACGTTGTGGACTTTATCCTCAACGTCAAGGGAATCACCTTGAAACTTCACGGTACCCGCGCCCGCCCGCTGGCGCTCAAGGCCAAGGGGCCTGGTCCCGTCACCGCTGGTATGATTGAAACTTCTGCTGACGTGGAAATTGTCAATCCTGACCTGATTCTCTGCCACCTCGACAAGCAGGCGAATCTCAACATGGAGCTGACCGTTTCGCCGGGGCGTGGCTATGTGGCAGCAAGCCAGAACCGGCCTGAAAGCGCGGCGGTCGGTGTGATTCCCGTGGACTCGATCTATAGCCCCATTCGTTCCGTTTCCTATCGGGTTCAGAACACCCGCGTCGGACAGGTCACTGACTACGACAGTCTTTCGCTCACCATCGAAACAGATGGAACGGTGTTGCCCAAGGAAGCCGTCGAACAGGCTGCGAGCATTCTCGCCGCCCAGCTGGGGCTCTTCATTCAAGGCGGCGTGGCTCCTGTCGTCCAGCCTGCGGTGCCGGTGACGGCGGAAGTCGATCAGGACGGTTTCAATCCGCACCTGCTGCGCCGGGTCGAGGATCTCGAACTTTCGCAGCGTTCGGCCAATTGCCTCAAGAATGACAACATCCTTTATGTGGGCGATCTTGCCCGCCAGACTGAGCAGCAGATGCTTCGCAACACCCCGAATTTTGGCAAGAAGTCACTTGAGGAGATCCGTGAGGCACTCAAGGCAATGGGCCTCAACTTTGGGATGGATATTGAGGGTTGGCCGCCTGAAAACATTGAAGAAATGGCCAAGGCGCATGAGGAGAGCCTGCACGGGTCGCGCTAGTGCACCCTGTCGGCAAAGTGTCATGCGGATCTCTATGAAGACCGGGTATTTCGTTGCACCGGCCCTTGCACCGGCTCAAGGAAAAGCCTGATGCGTCACCGTCGAAGTGGCCGTAAGCTCGGCAGGACCAGTTCCCACCGGAAGGCCATGCTCGCCAACATGGCCGCATCCCTGATTGAGCACGAGAGGATTGAAACCACTCTGCCCAAGGCCAAAGAGCTGCGCCCCGTTGTTGAAAAACTGGTCACGCTAGGCAAGCGCAAGGAACTGCACGCCCGACGCATTGCCGCATCAAGACTCCCAAAGGGAGCTGACGTGGGCAAACTATTTGGCCCGCTAGCGGATCGCTACGCTGAGCGCCACGGGGGATACACGAGGATCCTCCACAAGGGGTTCCGTTACGGCGATTCGGCACCGATGGCGATCATTGAATTCGTCGACCGCCAGGCTTCCGCCCCGTTACCGAAGGGGGCGCCAATAGCGGAGGCTTCCTCGGAGAAACCCCAGGAAGCGACGAAGAAAGAGGGAGCGCCCGGGGATAAGAAAAAGCCCTGGTGGCGGAAACTTGGCATCAGCCGCAAGGATCGCTTCTAGGCCGTTCAGCGAAGACAGGCCCGTGCCGACACGAATGTGCGGCAAGGAAGCTTCAACATGAGTGATCTCTTTGAGGCATCGGGTCTGTCTGCCGTCTCGCGCCCGCTCGCCGATCGCCTGCGTCCGGAAACACTCGAAGATGTGGTCGGCCAAGACCACCTCGTTCGGGGCGATGGGCCGATCGCCTCAATGGTCTCCACGAAGCGTCTCCGCTCGGCAATTCTCTGGGGGCCACCCGGGTGCGGTAAGACGACGATCGGGCGGCTTCTGGCGACGGAAGGGAGCCTTGCATTCGTCCAGCTTTCCGCCGTCGACGAAGGTGTTGCCTCGCTCCGGCGGATCTTTTCCGAGGCAACGATGCGCCGCAAGACGGGGCAGGGGACTCTCCTTTTCGTTGACGAAATTCACCGTTTCAACCGTTCTCAGCAGGATTTGCTACTGCCGTCCGTCGAAGATGGCACCGTGGTCTTGATTGGTGCCACTACCGAAAACCCCTCGTTCGAGGTCAACGCCGCACTCCTTTCCCGTTGCCGGGTGTTCGTGCTCAACCGTCTCGACGAGGACGCACTCAAGGCACTGCTTACCAGGGCGGAAGCGGCATCGGGCGGGGTCCTGCCACTTGCCCCAGATGCCCGCGAAAGCCTGGTTTCAATGGCCGACGGCGATGGCCGGATGTTGATTAACTTGATTGAAGACTTGACCGATGCCCTCCCGGATGTTCCGCTCGACCGTGAGGGTCTTGCGGTACGGGTGCGCAGCAGGGCCGCTCTTTATGATCGAGCTGGGGACGGCTATTATAATCTGATCAGTGCGCTGCACAAATCGGTTCGTAGCTCGGATCCCGATGCCTCGCTCTATTGGTTCGCACGCATGATTGATGCGGGCGAGCCGCCGCGTCGACTCGCGCGCCGCCTGATCCGCATGGCAGTGGAAGACATCGGTCTTGCCGATCCCGGCGCGCTTGAGCACGCTGTCGCGGCACTCGATGCTTATGAGGCCCTTGGCACGCCCGAAGGCGAGCTTGCGCTTGCCCAGGCCGTGATCCATCTCGCGACCGCGCCCAAGTCGAATGCAGGATACCGTGCGTTCAACGCGGCTATGAAGGCTGCCCGCGAAACCGGATCTCTCACCCCGCCGCTCCACATCCTGAATGCGCCGACGCGGCTGATGCGTGATCTCGGCTACGGTAAGGATTACGCTTACGACCACGATGAGCCGGACGCTTTCTCAAGCCAGGATTGCTTTCCCGAAGGGATGAAGCGAACCGAGTTTTACCGTCCGACCGAGAGGGGCGCGGAGCGCGAAATCGCTGAACGCACCAAACGCTGGAAGCAGCTTCGGGCTGAACGCGGGAAAGGCGGCAATGGCGCGAGCGGCGAAGAAAACTGATTGGTCAGTCTCCGAGCGCGATTCCCTCTCGCCTCGGGTCCGCTCCACCCCGTAAACCGTCGGCTACCACCTCGATCCCGTGGAGGCCGCTGTTGAGATTGCGGATGCGGATCTCGTGGCCAAGCGCTTCGAGCGGGACGGCTAATTTTTCGGCCTTGGTCCCTGCTTCGAGATCCGTCGCCCCGTTGCGGTTGACCACGTGGCCCAAGTCGATCGCGGACTGGACGTTGAGCTTCCAGTCCAGCACCGCAATCAAGGTCTGCGCGACATAGCCGATGATCCAGCTCCCTCCCGGGGAGCCGATGACCAGGCGCACCGCACCGGTCTCGTCAAACACGATCGTTGGCGACATCGAACTCCGGGGGCGTTTGCCGGGTTCGACTCGGTTGGCCACCGGTATGCCAGCCCTATCGGGAACGAAGGAGAAGTCGGTCAGCTGGTTGTTAAGCAGGAACCCTCGCACCATCAGTTGCGAGCCGAATGCTCCTTCGATAGACGATGTCATTGCGACAGCGTTGCCCTCCGCATCGACCACGGAAATGTGAGTCGTGCCGGGACGGCCTGTGCTTCCGTCCGGGTCGTGTTCGCGTGCCCGCGTGCCAGGGGGATGACCCGGAGCAACGGGAACAGGCAGTGCCGAATCGGTCCGTACGGAGGATCCACGTTCCCGGAGATACTCGCGGTCCAGAAGGCCTTCGACGGGAACCGGGTGGAAATCCGAATCAGTGACGTGGAGGCTACGGTCGGCGAAGGCGATCTTCGATGCTTCGGCGATGAGGTGCCAGGCGAGGGGGTTCGCCGGGCCTAGGGAGGTGAGGTTGTGATCTTCGAGGATCCCGAGGATTGCGCCAAGTGCGAGTGCACCCGAGCTTGGCGGCCCCATGCCGCAGATGCGGAATTTTCGATACGGGTGGCAAACGGGGTTCCGTTGCACTGCCCGATAAGAGGTGAGATCGTCCACGGAAAGAAGCCCGGGGTTCTCTGCTACGCCTTGTACTGCGGCCACGATGTCTTCGGCAATCGCACCCTGGAGTAGCGCGGAGGGGCCCTGCTTGGCGATGGCCTCAAGCGTGTCGGCGAATGCGGGGTTGGTCCTGCGTTCGCTCGCTCGAAGCGGTTCGCCGCCGGGAAAAAAGTACGCTTCCGTTTCAGGGAATGTCCTAAGCAGTTCGCCGCGTTTTCCCGCCAACATGGCGGCGAGCCTCGGTCCCACGATGAATCCTTCTCGTGCAAGCCGAATCGCAGGTGCAAGGATCTCAGCCCAGGGTAATTTCCCGTGGTTGGCGTGTGCAAGGGCAAGTGCGGACACCATGCCGGGGGTGCCCACCGCGCGACCGCCGACAGCGGCGGCGAAGAATTTCATCGGCATTCCGTTCTCATCCAGGAAGAGATCTTCTTCCACCGCCCGAGGCGCGGTTTCCCTACCGTCGTAGGAGACGGTTCGCCCACTTGCCGAATCGTGATGCAGCAGGAATGTCCCACCGCCGATGCCGGAGCTCTGAGGCTCGACGAGGGCGAGTACGAACTGGGTTGCGGCAGCCGCATCGACAGCACTTCCCCCCCGGCGGAGGATCTTGAGCCCGGCGCGGGCCGCATCAGGGTGTGCGGCCGCTACCATGTGGCGAGTGGCGCGGACTTCTGTCTGTTCGGCTCGGCCCGTTGCGTCCTCGGGCTGTTCTCTTTTCTCCTGGGCGAACGGAGTGCCCGCGGAGGGCACTCCGGCGATGAAAAGTGCAAGAAGGAGAGCCACCGAATTTCGCCTGCTGTGCAATTTCCTTCGTTGCCTTGCAGACCGGTCCAGAGTCGTCTGCGGCGTGGCGACGGTTGTGTTGTTGCAAACTTGGTTATGCATGCCTACGGTTTCCGAGGAAGGGCGGTTCTGTATCGTCCTGAAATACAGCAAGCGGGGGCATCCTTGAACAAAAACGAACTTATCTCGGCCGTGGCGAGTGAAGCCAATATCACCCAAGCGGACGCTAGCCGTGCCGTTGAGAGTATCTTTTCTTCAATTACCTCTTCCCTTTCGTCGGGCGGAGAGGTTAGGGTCGCGGGCTTCGGAATTTTCATGGTCGCAGACCGTGCAGCGAAGGTGGCTCGCAACCCGCGAACGGGGGAAACCATCCAGGTTCCTGCGTCGAAAGCGGCGCGGTTCCGTCCGAGCAAAAATCTGAAGGATTCCGTTAACGGACGCTGATTTCAGAGAAATTTCATAATGGACGCACCGGTGGCTGTATCAGCCACCGGTGCGTTTCCTTTCGGGGAGGGCGATTAGCTCAGCCGGAAGAGCGCCTCGTTTACACCGAGGAGGTCGGCGGTTCGAGCCCGTCATCGCCCACCAGAGCGGTACCGGCCGTGCGTATTGCGCGGTGGAAGACTGGGGTAATCGGGCCGCCGGCTCGTTGACTTTCACGCCCGCTCGCCTATTTTGGAAGGACGCATGGACATGCGCTTCCTCCTGACGGGAACACTCTATCGGGGGTGTAGCTCAGTTTGGTTAGAGCGCTGGCCTGTCACGCCAGAGGCCGCGGGTTCGAGTCCCGTCACTCCCGCCAGCCCGCTGGATTCCAAGAGATGAGCCCGTTCCTGGCAGAATACCTGCCTGTAGTGCTTTTTTTCGGTGTTGCCGTTGCCCTTGGCGCAGGTGCTGCACTGATTGCTTGGGTGATCGCTCCTCAGCGTCCCGATCCTGAAAAACTTTCTCCCTACGAGTGCGGTTTCGCACCTTTCGCTGATACACACGGCCGTTTCGATGTCCGCTTCTATCTCGTCGCGATCCTCTTTATCGTCTTTGATCTGGAGGTTGCTTTTCTGTTTCCTTGGGCGGTGGCTCTTGGCGACATCGGCTTCTTCGGCTTCGGCTCGATGATGGTGTTCCTAGCGATCCTGACAGCGGGTTTCGTTTACGAGTGGCGAAAGGGAGCACTTGAGTGGGAGTGAACGTCACTGAACGCGCCCATGGGCCGGCCGAGGCGGGTGACTCACTTTCCGGGCGTGGCTTTGTCGTGGCGCGCCTTGATGCACTCGTCAATTGGGCTCGGACTGGCTCGCTCTGGCCGATGTCCTTTGGCCTTGCCTGCTGCGCCGTTGAGATGATGCACGCAGGTGCCAGCCGCTATGATCTTGACCGCTTCGGGGTGCTGTTTCGCCCCAGCCCTCGACAATCGGACGTGATGATTGTTGCGGGCACCCTTACCAACAAAATGGCACCGGCCCTGCGCAAGGTCTATGACCAGATGCCCGAACCACGTTGGGTGATTTCCATGGGCAGCTGCGCCAATGGCGGCGGCTACTACCATTACGCCTACTCGGTCGTGCGCGGCTGTGATCGCATCGTTCCGGTCGACGTCTATGTTCCCGGCTGCCCTCCGACAGCGGAGGCCCTTCTCTACGGGATCCTCCAGCTCCAGAAGAAAATCCGTCGCACCGGAACGGTGCAGGGCTAGGCCAATGGCCAACGCAGGCCGCGAATCCTCGGCGGCGTTCGCTTCCCACATCGGGGAGGCTCTAAAACTGCTCGATCGTGATGAGAACTATGGTGAACTCACCATCCGTGTGGCCCCAGATCAACTGGTCCACGTGCTGTCCTTTCTCCGCGACGATGCACGTTGCCGGTTCCGCCAATTGATCGACATCTGCGGCGTTGACTATCCGGAACGCGAGGCTCGCTTCGATGTCGTTTATCACCTCCTGAGCATTTCCCTGAACCATCGGATTCGGGTCAAGATCCGACTTGTCGAAGATGAGGCGGCTCCCTCGGTGGTGGAAGTGTTTCCTGCCGCCGGCTGGTACGAGCGCGAGGTCTGGGACCTCTATGGGGTTCCCTTTTCTGGTCATCCTGATCTTCGCCGCATTCTTACTGACTACGGCTTCCAAGGACATCCTCTCCGCCGTGATTTCCCGCTCACCGGTCGCGTCGAGGTTCGTTACGACGACAAGGAAAAGCGCGTTGTTTACGAGCCGGTTCGTCTTGAGCAGGAGTTCCGGCGTTTCGATTTCGAGAGCCCCTGGGAGGGTGTGCCGCACGAAAAAACCAAGGACGAGGAAGGAGAGCGCGGCGGTGAGTGAGGTCGAAATCCGCAACCTCACCCTGAATTTCGGCCCCCAGCATCCGGCGGCGCACGGGGTGCTGCGGCTGGTGCTTGAAATGGACGGGGAGGTGGTCGAACGAGCCGACCCGCATATCGGGCTTCTGCACCGCGGTACCGAAAAACTAATTGAGCACAAGACCTACCTCCAGGCGATTCCCTACTTTGATCGTCTCGACTACGTCTCGCCGATGGCCCAGGAGCACGCCTTTGTGCTCGCTGCCGAACGTCTCCTCGAGATTGAGATACCTGAGCGAGCCATGTGGATTCGTGTGCTCTTTGACGAGATCACTCGTGTCCTCAACCACGCACTCCAAGTCGGGGCCCAGGGCCTCGACCTTGGCGCTACGACACCTTTCCTGTGGCTGTTCGAGGAACGTGAGCGACTGATGGGATTCTATGAGGCAGCTTCAGGTGCGCGCCTTCACGCTGCCTACTACCGGGTTGGTGGCGTCCATCTTGACCTCCCCGACGGGCTGGTCGAGGAAATCGCCGATTGGGCAAGCGGTTTCGGGCGTGTGCTTGATGACGTCGAACAACTTCTCAGCGGTAACCGGATTTTTCTTCAGCGCACTGTTGATATCGGCACGGTGAAACCTGAGGACGCGCTCGCGTGGGGGTTCACCGGGCCGGTATTGCGCGCTTCGGGGTTGCCTTGGGACCTGCGTCGCGCTCAGCCCTACGAAGTCTACGACCGCATAGATTTTGAAGTTCCAGTCGGTCGCACCGGCGATTGCTTTGACCGTTATCTCGTTCGGATTCACGAAATGCGCCAGAGCATTTCCATCATCCGCCGGTGCCTTGAGAGCATGCCCGAAGGAGAGGTACTCGTTGGCGATCCGCGTATCCGTCCGCCGTCCCGCGGCAACGTGAAAACATCAATGGAATCCTTGATCAATCACTTCAAGCTCTACACGGAGGGCGTGCGGGTGCCCGAGGGCGAGGTTTACGCCGCTGTAGAGGCACCGAAGGGCGAATTTGGGGTCTATCTCATTTCCGATGGCGGGAGCCGACCCTACCGATGCCGAATTCGTGCTCCAGGGTTTGCTCACCTCCAAGGGGTCGACTTCATGGTGCGCGGCCACCAGCTCGCCGACGTTGTCAGTTGCGTGGCTTCTCTCGACATTGTCTTCGGAGAGGTTGATCGGTGAGCACCCTGCAAACAAGTTTCCCCGGTCCTGATCTTGAGCGGGCGGAGGAGATTCTCCGCCGCTACCCGCTGGAGCGCCGCCCGAGTGCGGTGCTACCGCTGCTTGATCTCGCCCAGCGTCGTGCCGGTGGATGGCTGACACCCAGGCTCCTAGCTGAGGTCGCTGACTACCTCGGCATGTCGTGCATACGGGTGCGCGAAATTGCGAGCTTCTACACGATGTTCAATGAGAAGCCGGTCGGCCGCCACCTCGTTCAGGTCTGTCGCACGACTCCTTGCTGGTTGCGGGGGAGCGAGGGTGTGTTGGATGCGTGTCGGGACGAGCTCGGGATCGGTCCGGGCGAGACCACTCCTGACGGACTATTCACGCTCGTTGAGGTCGAGTGCTTGGGGGCGTGCGTTGATGCGCCTGCGGTCCAGATCAATGACGACTATCACGAGAACCTCACCCCGAAGAAAACCCGCAAACTCCTTGCTTCCCTGCGCAAAGGAGCGAAGACATGACGATGCGCGAGGAAGATCGAGTCTTTCACAATCTCCAAGGCCTCGGCGTTCCCGGTCTGGGGGCTGCGCGCGCCCGTGGCGATTGGGACGGCACCAAGGATTTCATCGCCCGCGGGCGGGAGTGGATTGTGGAGCAGGTGAAGGATTCAGGGCTTCGCGGTCGAGGTGGTGCCGGCTTTCCCACCGGCCTCAAGTGGTCGTTCATGCCCGAAGAGGGTGCTGACGAGCGACCTCACTACGTGGTTATCAACGCCGACGAGAGCGAGCCTGGTACTTGCAAGGATCGCGACATTCTGCGCTATGAGCCTCACAAACTGATCGAGGGGACGCTGCTCGCCGGCGTCGCCATGGGTGCGCACACTGGCTACATCTACATAAGAGGCGAGTTTGAAGCCGAGCGCGTTCGTCTTGAGACAGCCATTGAGGAAGCTCGCGAAGCGGGTCTCATCGGGCCCAATGCCTGCGGCTCGGGTTTTGCCTTCGATATCCACGTCCATCGTGGAGCGGGTGCCTACATCTGCGGTGAAGAGACGGCCCTGCTCGAGAGCCTTGAGGGCAAGGTGGGTTTTCCTCGCCTCAAACCCCCGTTCCCCGCCAATGTTGGCCTGTGGGGGTGCCCCACCACCGTGAGCAACGTCGAAACGGTTGCCGTGGTGCCGACAATCTTGCGCCGGGGCGCACCGTGGTTCGCAACCTTGGGCCGTCTGCGCAACACCGGTACCAAGCTTTTTTGCATTTCAGGCCACGTCGAGAAGCCCTGCACGGTCGAGGAGGAAATGGGGATCCAGTTGCGCGAACTGATCGAGCATTATGCCGGGGGCGTGCGCGGCGGTTGGGACAACCTTCTAGCGGTTATTCCTGGCGGTGCGTCAACGCCAATTCTGCCGCGCACGGCCTGTGAGACCTTGCCTATGGACTTCGACGGCCTCAGTGAGTCCGGGAGCGCACTGGGAACCGGTGCGGTGATCGTGATGGACAGGAACACCGATGTCGTGGAGGCGATCGCACGATTGTCGCATTTTTTCAGTCATGAAAGTTGCGGGCAGTGCACGCCATGTCGCGAAGGGACGGGATGGGTTTCACGGATCATGGACCGTCTTGTCCGCGGCGAGGGGAACCTACAGGACATCGACACCCTTGAATCGGTCTGCGCCCAAATCGAGGGGCGCACTATTTGTGCCTTGGGCGATGCTGCTGCCTGGCCTGTCCAGGGGCTGCTCCGTCACTTCCGTCCCGAGCTTGAGCGCCGCGTGCTCGAGTCCCCGGCCCAACAGGCGGCCTGAGAGACAGGCCGTGCCGAAGTTGAGCGTTGACGGTGTCGAGGTCGAGGTCGCGCCTGGTGCCACTCTCATGCAGGCTTGCGAAAAGGCGGGTGCCGAGATTCCTCGCTTCTGCTTTCACGAACGGCTGTCGATTGCCGGCAACTGCCGCATGTGCTTGGTCGAGCTGGTCGGTGTTCCCAAACCCGTTGCCTCGTGTGCAATGCCTGCCGCTGACGACATGGAGATCAGCACCCGTTCGACGCTTGTAACGCGGGCCCGCGAGGGCGTGATGGAATTCTTGCTCGTCAACCATCCCCTCGATTGTCCGATCTGCGATCAGGGTGGCGAGTGTGACCTCCAAGACCAGGCTCTTCACTACGGACGTGGCATAAGTCGTTTTCGCGAAGGAAAGCGGGCGGTTCCTGCCAAGGATTTTGGTCCTCTCATCAAGACTGAAATGACGCGCTGCATCCACTGCACGCGGTGTGTGCGATTCATGAACGAGGTGGCAGGCGTCCACGAGCTTGGCACCTTCGGCCGAGGCGAGGACATGGAGATCGATACCGTCGTTCAGGGAGGACTTCACAGTGAGCTCTCCGGCAACATCGTCGACCTCTGTCCGGTTGGTGCGCTCACCTCGAAACCCTACGCGTTCACCGCACGGCCTTGGGAACTCTCCTCTGTCGAGAGCGTTGATGCGATGGATGCCCTGGGAGCCGCCGTCCGAGTCGATTCTCGCGACGGGAGGGTTATGCGGATTCTTCCTCGTGTGAACGAGGAAGTGAACGAGGAATGGCTCAGCGACCGCTCCCGCTTCGCCTGTGACGGCCTTGCCGTCCGTCGCCTCGACCGACCCTGGGTACGTCGAGACGGAAAATTCCATCCTGCGAACTGGGAAGAAGCGTTCGAAACGCTTGCTGGTTCCCTGAAGGACGCTGGGCCTTTGGCCACCGCCGCCATTGCCGGTGACCAGGCCGATCTCGAAGCGATGACGGCACTTGCCGATTTCTTGCGCGGGCTTGGTACCACAAGTTTTGACTGCCGCCAGGATGGGGCCTTCTTCCCGCCCGGTGTACCGGCCTCGTGGCGTTTCAACGCGACGCTTGCAGGCATTGCTCGTACTGACGCCGTTCTGATCGTCGGTGCCAACCCCCGCCGTGAAGCTCCGCTGGCCAACGTCCGCATTCGTGCCCGCTGGCGCGCTGCCGGCATTCCTGTCGCTCGGATCGGCCCACCAGGCGATCTCACTTATCCGGTGGATGAGTTAGGTGTCTCCCCCGACGTCCTCGAGGAGATCGCTTCGGGCCGGCACCCGTTCGCAAAGGTTCTCGCAGAGTCCCGGCAGCCGATGATCCTTGTCGGCACGGCTGCCCTTGCACGTCCTGACGGTGCTGGCGTGCTTGCTCGTTGTCGTGCGATCGCTGAGGCTGCGGGTGCGCATAACGGTGACTGGAACGGTTTTTCCGTCCTGCACACGGCTGCCGCCCGTGTTGGTGGTCTTGAGATCGGCTTTGTTCCGGGAGAAGGGGGACGCGACACGGCCGGTATCCTGGAAGCCGCACAGACTGGAGAGATTCAGGTGGTGTGGCTCCTTGGTGCGGATGAGATTAAAACGAAGCCGCTCAAAAACGCTTTCGTCATTTATCAGGGGCATCACGCCGATGCTGGGGCGGCGGTAGCCGACGTTCTGCTGCCGGGTGCGGCCTGGACGGAAAAACGCGCCACTTTCGTGAATACTGAGGGGCGTCCTCAGCGTGCCTATCCTGCGGTCGATCCGCCGGGTGAGGCACGTGAGGACTGGCGAATTATCCGTGCCCTCTCGGAACGGATCGGTTCTGTATTGCCTTACGATTCCCTGGAAGAGCTCCGGGAGCGGATCTCCCGGGACTGGCCCCACCTGGCTGAGATCGGTGCACTTCCCCCGCCAGCGGGTTTTCCGCCCTTCGGAGATGCAGGGGCTGCCCTCGATGCGTCGCCGCTCGGGGAAGCGTTCGCTGACTATTACCGCACCTGCCCCATAAGCCGTGCCTCGGCCACCATGGCTGCGTGTGCGGCGGCGTTCAGCGATGGCTGAGGGAGTTCTTGCGATGGCAAGCGAGGTCGTCGGGATTCTTGGCTGGATTCTTTTGATCTCGGTGCTGCTGCTGATTGTCGTTGCCTATCTCACGCTCGCCGAACGCAAGGTATCAGGGGCGGCGCACCTCCGCCGCGGCCCCAACGTGGTCGGGCCCTTCGGGCTTCTCCAGCCGATCGCCGATGGCATCAAGCTTCTAACGAAGGAAACCATCGTGCCGACGCGGGCGAATCGCGTGATCTTTCTCCTTGCCCCGATCGTCACCTTCGGGCTTGCCCTCGTGGCCTGGGCGGTCATCCCCGTCGGCGAACGGATTGTCCTGGCCGATCTCAACATCGGACTTCTCTACCTTTTCGCTGTCTCTTCGCTCGCCGTTTACGGGATCATCATGGCAGGCTGGGCGAGCAATTCGGTCTACCCGTTCCTCGGTGCGCTCCGCTCGGCGGCACAGATGGTTTCCTACGAAATTTCCATCGGCTTTGTCATCGTCACCGTCGTTCTGTGCGCAGGCTCGCTCAATCTTTCCGAGATCGTTCTTGCCCAGCAGGGAGGGTGGTACGTGCTGCCGCTGCTGCCGATGGCGGTAGTTTTCTTTGTCTCGGCATTGGCGGAAACCAATCGCACTCCCTTCGATTTGCCTGAGGACGAGGCTGCCCTCGTCGCTGGTTATGCCACCGAATATTCTTCACTTCTTTTCGGGCTGTTCATGCTCGGCGAGTACGCTGCGATGGTCAGTATGAGTGCGATGGGAACATTGCTTTTCCTGGGCGGATGGCTTGCCCCGATCGATGCAGGATTTCTCTCCCTCGTTCCCGGCCCGGTGTGGTTCGTCCTAAAGACGGTGGGGCTACTTTTTATGTTTCTGTGGATTCGGGCAACCCTTCCCCGCTATCGCTATGACCAATTGATGCGGATCGGATGGAAGGTGTTCCTGCCGCTCTCTCTTTTGTGGGTCGTGCTCACGGCAGGCTTTCTTCTCGCCACCGACCGGCTTCCTGGCTGAGAGGGAAAAACGATGCTTGCTCGCCTTTTCCGCATGCTCGCGCTGCTCGAGATTTTCCGCGGGCTTGCGCTCACGTTCCGGCGCATGTTGGGGCGCAAGGTGACGCTTGCGTACCCTTACGAAAAAGGGCCATTGAGTCCGCGTTTTCGGGGCGAGCATGTACTCCGGCGCTATCCCAACGGTGAGGAGCGTTGTATCGCGTGCAAGCTCTGCGAGGCAGTTTGCCCGGCGCTTGCGATCACCATCGAAGCAGAGCCGCGGGCGGACGGGAGTCGGCGCACGACCCGCTACGACATCGACATGACCAAGTGCATTTACTGTGGGCTGTGCGAGGAATCGTGTCCCGTCGATGCCATCGTCCAGGGCCCTTCCTACGAATTCGCGACCGAGACCCACGAGGAACTTCTTTACACCAAGGAAAAACTGCTCGAGAACGGCGATCGTTGGGAGAGCGCGATCGCCGATCGCCTTAAGCGCGATGCGCGTTGGCGCTGACGAGAAATGCTTCCCGCTGATCTTTTTTTCTGGGTGTTCGCCGGCACGCTCGCAGCGTCGGCGGCCTTCGTCGTCGTATCGCGCAACCCGGTGCACGCGGTGTTCTTTCTGATCCTCGCGTTTCTCAATGCTGCGGCACTCTTCATCCTGCTCGGGGCCGAATTTCTTGGCATGATCATGCTCATTGTCTACGTCGGCGCAGTTGCGGTGCTGTTCTTGTTCGTCGTGATGACGCTTGATACCGGACCGCCCACGCGTAGTCTGCTCAGCCGCATGCCTGCCGCCGCCCTGGCCGGTGCCGTTCTTCTTGCCGAGCTTGCGCTCGTTGCCATCGCGGGAAACCCGTTCCCCGGTGAGAGCCCGTTGCCGACACCAGCCGATACGAACAACACCCTCATCCTCGGCCGTGTCCTTTACACGGATTATGTCGCCCTGTTCGAGCTTGCAGGTGCGATCCTCCTGGTCGCCATGGTGGGCGCGATCGCACTCGCCCATCGCCGCCGCGAGGGGGTGCACCGCCAGCGTCCCAGTGTCCAAGTCGAGCGCCGCCCGAAGGATTCGGTGACTCTCACCAGGCCCGAGATCGGGGCCGGTGTCTCCGAGACCCGTCGATGAGCGTCTCACTTTCTCACTATCTGACGCTGGGAGCGTTCATTTTTTCGACCGGCGTGGTCGGCATCATCCTCAATCGCCGCAACGTCATCATGATGCTGATGGCAATCGAGCTGCTGTTACTCGCTGTCAACATCACCCTGGTCGCGTTTTCCGCTTGGTGGGGGGAACCCGCCGGACAGGTGTTTGCTCTCTTTGTGCTTACCGTCGCTGCCGCCGAGGCTGCGGTCGGGCTCGCGATCCTGATCGTCTGTTTTCGGATGCGCGGATCGATCGCGGTGGACGACATCGCGGAACTCAAGGGCTGAGCATGGCTTCCGCCGCGGTTTTCCTTCCTCTGCTGGCGGCACTTTTCGCTGCGCTCGCGGGCCCGGTCCTTCCCGTGCGGGGTAGCGGCATTGCGAGCACGGTTCTCGTGGCACTTGCAGCACTCGCCTCGCTTATGGTTTTGACGGGCGAAAGTGCGGAATCGGTGCGTCTGGGCACGTGGATCTCGGTCGGCGGGTTTGATGTCGACTGGGCGATTCGAACCGATTCGTTGTCAGTGCTGATGATGGTCGTGGTGAACTCCATCTCGGCGCTCATCCACCTCTACGCCGTCGGTTACATGGCTCGCGATGCTCATCAACCGCGTTTCTTTGCATACCTCTCGCTGTTCACGTTCTCGATGTTGGCTCTTGTCAGTGCCGACAACTTTCTCCAACTCTTCTTTGGCTGGGAAGGGGTGGGCCTGTGTTCCTATCTCCTGATCGGGTTCTGGTTTCATCGCCCCAGCGCGAATGCCGCCGCCATCAAGGCGTTTCTCGTCAACCGCATTGGCGACGTGGGACTGGTCATCGGTCTTGCTGCGCTTCTTGCCGTTTTTGGGAGCTTTTCGTTCGACGACATCTTCGCTGACGTGGATCGCGTCGGCAGTGAGACGCTTCTGGGGTTTCCTGCCCTCGAGGTGATCGCCTTCCTGCTGTTTGCCGGTGCCATGGGGAAATCCGCCCAAATCGGCCTTCATACTTGGCTTCCCGATGCGATGGAGGGACCGACGCCGGTGTCGGCGCTGATCCACGCCGCCACCATGGTGACCGCGGGCGTCTTCCTAGTCGCCCGTTGCGCTCCCCTCTATGAGGCAGCTCCCTTTGCACTCGGGGCGGTCGTCGTCGTGGGAGCCGCAACGGCCCTGTTTGCCGGCACCGTGGCGCTTGTCCAGACTGACATCAAGCGCGTGATCGCTTGGTCCACGTGCAGCCAGCTCGGCTACATGTTTCTGGCTTGCGGCGTCACGGCCCATGCCTCGGCGCTCTTTCATCTTTTCACTCATGCCTGTTTCAAGGCGCTACTTTTTCTGGGGGCAGGTGCCGTCATCCATGCTCTGGATGACGAGCAGGACATGCGCCGGATGGGCGGACTTGCCCGCGCATTGCCGGTTACCTGTGCCGGGATGGCCGTTGGCTCTCTTGCACTTTCGGGAATTCCTCCGTTTGCGGGTTTCTGGTCGAAGGATGCAATCCTTGAGGCCGCTTTTGCACAAGGGTCACCCGTCGCGCTCATCGGCTTCTGGGCGGGGCTAGCCGCAGCATTGTTGACCGGTATCTACGTTTGGCGGCTCGTCTTCCTCGTGTTCGCTGGCGCCCCGCGCGCCGATGCGGCGAAAATGGAGCACGTGCACGAAAGCCCGTGGTCGATGCGGGTACCGGTGGTCGTGCTTGCGGTTGCTGCATGTGTGGTGGGCTGGCTCGCGCATGATCTGGCCTCTCCTCAAGCTTCCTTTTGGAACGGGGCTTTCGCGTTCGTGCACACAAGTCCACACCATCCGCCCTTGTGGGTCAGGATTCTTCCTGCGTTTGCGGGCGTGGCGGGCCTTGTGATTGCCTGGTTCCTCTATGCGAGAGGAACGGCCTTCATTACGAAAATCGCAAGATTTGTCCCCGGGGTTCACGCTTTCTTTGCCCGGAGCTGGTACTTCGATGAGCTGTTCACCGCTCTTTTTGTTCGCCCTGTCCGCGGTCTCGGTTCATGGCTTTCCCGCACGGTGGACCAGGGACTCATTGACCGGCTTGGTCCAGAGGGAACCGCTGCCGCCACGATTGAGGGAGCCCGCAGAATGCGCCTCTTCCAGAGCGGCTATATCGACCACTACGCGCTGGTCATGGTTCTGGGTGCGGTCGCATTCGTTGCCTGGAATCTGGTCGTCGGAGGAGGCCGGTGAGCGGTTGGCCGATTCTCTCGCTGCTCATTTTCCTGCCAGTTACGGGGATCGCTTTTCTTGCCCTTGCGGGCGGATCTGAGGAAGCGCGCAACCGCAACTCCCGCAACGTTTCTCTGTGGACCGCGCTTGCCAACCTTGTGCTCGCACTCGGGCTTGCTTTTTCGTACGACGCAGGCACAGGAGGTTTCCAGTTTGTCGAGCGCCATGCTTGGATTCTCGATTACGGAATTTCTTACCATTTGGGAGTCGACGGACTTGCGGTGGTCTTCGTCGTACTCACCGCACTTCTCATCCCGATTTGCATTGTCGCCTCTTGGCACTCGGTCAAGGAGCGCGTGGTCTCGTGGATGGCGGTGTTTCTTGCACTCGAATCTCTGATGATTGGTGTTTTCGTCGCCCGCGACGCGATTTTGTTCTACGTATTTTTCGAGGCGATTTTGATTCCGATGTTTTTCGTCATTGGGATCTGGGGCGGCGAACACAGGGTACATGCCGCTTTCAAGTTCGTTCTCTACACACTTGCAGGTTCCGTGCTGTTTCTCATTGCCGTGCTTGCACTCGCCACCATGACGGGTACGACCGACATGACCCGGATCGCCGAGGCTGACATCCCGCTCGAGGTTCAGCGTTGGCTTTGGGTGGCGATGTTCGCTTCCTTCGCGGTGAAAATCCCGATGTGGCCGTTGCATACGTGGCTTCCCGATGCGCACGTCCAGGCCCCGACCGCAGGCTCGGTGATCCTTGCGGGCGTCCTGCTCAAACTCGGGGCCTACGGGTTTCTTCGCTTTTCGCTACCGATGCTGCCCGAGGCAAGCCTCGAGTTCACACCGCTGATCTACACACTCAGCGCCGTTGCCATTGTCTACGCCTCGCTCGTCGCCCTGATGCAGGACGACATGAAACGCTTGATCGCCTATTCGTCGATCGCGCACATGGGAATCGTCACCCTCGGACTGTTCACTGCCGATGTCGGGGCGGTTTCCGGTGCGATCACGCAGATGCTAAGTCACGGGCTTGTTTCGGCGGCACTCTTCCTCCTCGTCGGGGTCGTTTACGACCGTCGCCATTCGCGTGCCATTGCCGATTACGGCGGGCTAGTTGAACGCATGCCCCGTTACGCGGTGTTCTTCATGCTGTTCGCGCTGGCCGCCGCCGGTCTTCCCGGAACCAGTGGGTTTGTCGGCGAGTTCCTGGTGATTGTCGGAGTTTTTCCGGCGAGCTTCCTCTTCGCGACGATCGCTGCTTCGGGAATGGTCCTGTCGGCGGCTTACATGCTCTGGCTCTATTGGCGTGTAGTCCTGGGCCGTCTCGAGAACGAAAAACTTGAAACCATTGGGGATTTGGGGACGCGAGAGATGACGATGTTCGTGCCCTTGGCCATTCTCGTCATCTGGATCGGGTTCCTGCCAGGATTCGTGCTGCGTCTGATCGAGCCGGCGGCTGCAGGCATCGTGACCGCACTTGGTGGCACTCCGGGATCCTGATGATGGAACTGGGTGCGGATCTCATCCGGGCATTGCCCGAGATCGCGACTGCCGGCGCAGGCACCGTTCTCGTGGTGCTGGGGACGTTTGGTTTCGGTCGCCGACAGGGATGGTCGACAGGCTTTGCCCTTGCCGCGTTTGCAGCCGCTTTCGCGTTTCTTTTCGCTACCCCGAACGGGCCCGCCTTTGGCGAACTGTTCGTCGTTGATGGTTTCGCCCGTTTCATGAAGGGAATCGTCTTGATCGGAGCGGCTACGACGTTGTTGATGGCCGAAGGCTCGCGACGACGTGGGCGGCTGGAGGTGTTCGAATATCCCGCGCTCGTGTTGTTTTCCGTCACGGGCATGCTGGCGATGGCGTCAGCGAGCGATCTGATGTCGCTGTATCTCACCATCGAAGCGATGAGCATTCCGCTTTACGTGCTGGCTGCTCTGCGACGAGATTCCGAACAGGCGGGCGAGGCGGCGGTCAAGTACTTCGTGCTCGGAGGGCTCGCCTCGGCGGTCCTACTTTACGGGTGTGCGCTCCTCTATGGCTTTACAGGCGAGCATTCCTTCACAGGCCTTGCTGCTGCCCTTTCCGGGGACCCGCCTGTCGGTGCGTCCGTGGGTCTGGTGCTGCTTGTTTCAGGTGTTGCTTTCAAGCTCTCGGCGGCTCCTTTCCACATGTGGACTCCCGACGTTTACGAGGGAGCCCCAACCCCGGTGACCGCTTTCTTTGCCGCCGCCCCGAAGGTGGCGGGTATCGCGCTTTTCCTGCGGCTCCTCTATGGCCCGATGTACGGCTTGGCGGAGGTGTGGGAGCCCATAGTGGCGGTGCTTGCGTTGCTTTCGATGGTGGTGGGCGCTCTCGGTGCACTCCGTCAGACCAACCTCAAGCGCCTACTGGCCTACGGTGCTATTGGTCACACGGGCTACGCACTGGTTGGCATCGCTTCGGGCACCGCAGCAGGGGTTCACGGGGCCGTGCTCTACATGACGATCTACGTTGTGACCACGGCTGGTGCCTTCGCATGTCTTTTGGCGATGCGCCGCGACGATCGCGTGTTCAGCGACATTTCCGACCTTGCAGGGCTTGATCGCACCCATCCGATGCTTGCGTTCGCCTTTGCGGCGCTTCTCTTTTCCATGGCCGGCATTCCGCCACTGGCGGGGTTCATCGCCAAGCTTTACGTGTTCCGTGCCGCCATGGATGCAGGCCTCGTATGGCTTGCCGTTGCCGGCATTCTCGCCAGCGTTGTTGCTGCTGCCTACTATTTTCGCATCGTGCGAACGATGTATTTCGAGACGGGCGGGCGCGATTTTTCCAAAACCATCGATCGCGAGGTGCGATGGACGGTGGCGGTCACGACGGGCGTGATTCTTCTCTTCTTGTTTTTGGCACCGCCCGTAATCGAGGCGGCGGCGGCGGCGGCGGCGGCGCTTGCTCCGTGACAACGGCCACATTGCCGGCCGCACCCCCTGGCTTTCGCATTCTCGCTCTCGATGAAGTTGACAGCACCAACGCGGAAACCTTCCGCCAGGCTGATGCCGGCGAGAAATCCGGCCTTGTTGTGTGGGCACGGAGCCAGGTATCGGGAAGGGGACGGCACGGACGGGAATGGCATTCGCCGCCCGGCAACCTCTATGTCTCGCTTTTGCGCCCGCCCGCACCGCGGGGAGAAGCGGCCCT
The DNA here is from genome assembly GCA_965206145.1 of Alphaproteobacteria bacterium. GTDB lineage: Bacteria > Pseudomonadota > Alphaproteobacteria > TMED109 > TMED109 > CBDBIK01. The sequence goes on along the minus strand of CBDBIK010000005.1, from coordinate 195,705 downwards.
CGAAGCATTTCGTGCAGGAACGGCAATCGTCGAGGCGATCATCGAGACGACGGCGAACGCAGTTGAGGCCCGTCTCAAGTGGCCGAACGATGCAGTAGTGAAGGGGCGTAAGGTCGCAGGTGTGCTCACGGAAACGGCGACGGGGGCAGGTACCGTTCCCGTTGTTGTCGGTGCAGGCGTCAATGTCGTCTCACATCCGGTCGACACCGACAGCCCCGCAAGTTCGCTCGCCGCTGAAGGCGCGCCAGGAATCCGTCTCCGGGATCTGCTGGAGTGCTATCTTTCCCGCTTTGCTCAGTGGTCTGTCGCCCCGAAGCAGGAAGTTCTTGATCGCTGGCAGACGCTTGCCTTTGGCATCGGGAGTCGGATCCGTGTTCGACTCGGAGAGGAGGAGTTGTCGGGACGTTTTGCCGGCATCGATTCGGAGGGTGCCTTGCTGCTCGACCTTGCTGATGGTGGCCGCAGGCGTGTGACCGCAGGTGACGCCTTTCCCTCTGGAGAGACCTCATGAGCGAACGCCTTCTCGCGATTGACGTCGGAAACACGAACACGGTGTTTGCGCTCTTTTCTGATGAAGAGCTGAAGGCCTCTTGGCGACTGTCCACAACGGTCGGCAGGACTGCGGACGAATATGCGGCGAGTCTTTCGCAGTTGATGGCCCTTGATGGGGAGACTCTCGATGCGGTGGATGCTGTCGTGATTTCCACGGTGGTGCCGGCGACCCTGTTCGAGCTCCGACTTCTCGCCGATCGCGTATTCAAATGTCGGCCCGAGGTCGTGGGGGAGGGTCTCGACCTCGGAATCTCAGTCAACACCCCGAATCCCCTCGAAGTCGGGGCCGATCGCTTAGTGAACGCCGTTGGCGCGTACGGACGCCATGGAGGCTCCGCCATCGTTGTTGATTTCGGCACCGCGACCACGTTCGACGTCGTGGGTCCGGCCGGTTCTTACGAGGGCGGGGTGATTGCTCCCGGAGTCAACCTTTCGCTTGAGGCGCTCCACGCAGAAGCGGCAAGGCTTCCCCGTATCGCCATCGGCCGCCCGGCAACGGTGGTAGGGCGAAGTACAATTTCAGCGATGCGCTCCGGAATCTACTGGGGCTACGTCGGTCTCGTCGAGGGGCTAGTGAAGCGGATTCGCGACGAGCGGAAGGACGCTTCCATGAAGGTTATCGCCACGGGAGGCCTTGCGGATCTTTTTGCGCGCGCTACTTCCGTGATCGATGTGGTCGATGCGGATCTCACCCTGCATGGCCTGTGTGCCGTTCACCGTCACAACCGGGATAAGCACAACCGGGATAAGCCGGGATAAGAAAGTATGAAGCGTCTTCCCGTTCCCGGCCCCGACGAGCTCCTGTTCGTGCCTCTTGGAGGCTCGGGCGAGATCGGCATGAACCTCAACCTCTACGGCCACGACGGAAGATGGCTAATGATTGATTGTGGTGTGTCGTTCCAGGATGAGGAGATGCCCCAGATCGACGTGGTGATGCCCGACATCATGGCGATTGAAGGCTCTCGCGACCTGCTCGAGGGAATTGTTCTGACCCACGCCCATGAAGACCATCACGGTGCGGTTCATCACCTCTGGCCCTGGCTTCGCTGTCGCGTGCTCGCAACGCCTTTCGCGGCGTTCCTGCTGCGGGAGAAACTCAAAGAAGCAGGTCTTGCAGGAGTTGTGCCGATCGATGAGGTGGAACCGGGTGAGGTGCACTCGTTGGGTCCCTTCGATGTCGAGTACGTGAACATTACCCATTCGATCCCCGAAGCAAACGCGGTCGCACTTACGACCTCTAGGGGAACTGTTCTGCACACTGGCGACTGGAAGCTCGATCCCAGCCCGGTTGTTGGTCAGGCGACGGACGAATCACGTCTTCGTGCCCTGGGCGCACGAGGCATCCTCACGCTCACCTGTGATTCAACGAATGCGCTCGTCGATGGCGAATCGGGTTCGGAGGGGGGAATTGGGGAGGCTCTCTCACCGTTTGTCGAGAACTGCAAGGGATTGATCGCGGTGGCGACCTTCGCATCGAACGTTGCACGTTTGCGCACCATCGCCCACGTCGCCGAGGCCGCTGGTCGGAAAGTGGGGCTTGTAGGGCGTTCGCTGTGGCGGATGACGGAGGCAGCGCGCGCAAGTGGCTATCTCGCCGATGTTCCCGCGTTCGTGGGCGAGAGGGAGATCTCCTCGCATCCTCGCGGCAAACTCCTTCTCATCTGTACGGGTTCGCAGGGGGAGCCGAGAGCAGCTCTTTCGCGCATCGTTTCCGGTCGCCACCGTTCCGTGCAGTTGTACGACGGGGATCGCGTGATTTTCTCCTCTCGCGTTATTCCCGGAAACGAACGGGCCGTACGACGCATTTGGAACGGTCTTACCGAACTCGGTTGCGAGGTGATAACACCGGACGAGGGAGCGATTCATGTCTCAGGACACCCGGCTCGTGACGAACTCGCCCGTATGTACGACTGGATCAGGCCTCAAATCGCGCTCCCGGTCCATGGGGAAGCTCTGCACATACGAGCACACGCAGATCTTGCACGTTCGCTCCAGGTACCCGAAGTTCTCGAACCTCGGAACGGCCAGATCATTCGTCTTGTTCCCGGGCCTGCCAGGCAGGTGGGAGACGTTCCTTCCGGTCGGCTTGTTGTGGACGGACGCGGCCTTTTCCCGCGCGATGCGGATCACCTTCTCGACCGTCAGCTCATGCTGTTCAACGGCGCGCTCTCGCTCACTCTCGTGGTTGATAAACGAGGCGGATTGCGTGTCGCTCCCAGGGCTATTCTGCACGGCCTCGACGATCCTGACGGGGCTTGCGCTCATGCTTTTTCCGAGGAGGCGCTGGAGGTCTGGGAAGGGCTGACACCCGCGATCCGCAAAGACGATGACGAGGTGGTTCCGCTTCTCGCAAGGGCGCTTCGACGGTCCGCGCAGGGTGTGCTCGGCAAGCGACCGACGGTTTCCGTCGATATTGTACGATTGGAAGGTGCGGGAAGATGAATGAGGTGCTGCAACGTTTGAATCACGTCGCAATCGTGGTTCCCGATCTTGCCGTGGCCGCGAAGAAGTACCGAGACCTGTTCGGGGCGAAAGTCTCCAAGCCGATATCCATGCCCGAACACGGTGTCACGACAGTGTTCGTGAAGTTTTCTAACACCGCCATCGAACTCCTGCATCCACTCGGAGATGCATCCCCGGTGGCATCCTTTCTTACGCGTCGTCCCGAGGGCGGGATCCACCATCTCTGCTTTGAGGTCGAGGACATCAAGGCTGCTGCTGCGCGTCTTGTAGAGGGAGGGGCCCGCGTCTTGGGTGATGGTGAACCCAGGATTGGTGCCCACGGGAAGCCTGTTGTTTTTCTGCATCCCAAGGATTTCGATGGTGCCTTGATCGAATTGGAGCAGTCCTGATGTCCCTGCTTGGCACGGTGGTTGTCTTCACGGTCGTTTGGTGGCTCATCTTTTTCATGTTGCTTCCGCTCGGTGTCAGTGCCGAGAAGCATGTTTTGCCCGGGCATGCGGCGAGTGCCCCGGCGCGCCCGAGGGTATTCCGTAAAGCCTTTGGGGCGACGGTGGTTGCTGTCCTGGTGACGGGGATCGTCTACTTGGCTGCTGCGCAAGGGTGGTCGTTATGGGAGATGCTTGGCACGTAGTCTCGTCCATCCTTTCATAGGGCGACCGCATTGATTAGGTTGTCTTGGGCAAGGTGTCGACACATCACGCCATCCATTCAACGGAGATGTTAGTGGACGACGCACGCACGCACGTGCTCTCGGTCATCGTTGATAACGAGTTCGGAGTCTTGGCACGGGTTGTCGGGCTCTTTTCAGCTCGCGGCTACAACATTGACAGCCTGACCGTTGCCGAAGTGGACAACGAACAGAATCGTTCTCGGATCACGCTGGCCACCACTGGCACGCCGATGACCATTGAGCAGATCAAGAGTCAAATCGGTCGTATCGTGCCAGTTCACAAGGTGATCGATCTAACGATCGAAGGTGCTTACGTCGCGCGCGATCTCCTTCTCATCAAGGTGCGCTCGCGCGGTGAGAAGAGGGTGGAGGCACTGCGTATCGCTGACATCTTCCGGGCCCGCGTGGTCGACAGCACCGGACAGTCTTTCATTTTCGAGCTCACCGGGACCTCAGGGAAGCTCGATGCCTTCATCGACCTGATGCGGCCGTTGGGCCTCGTGGAAGTTGCCCGTACCGGTGCTGCGGCACTTTCCCGCGGCTCTCGCCCCGTCTGAGTCTCACTCCTCGAAACACCGCGCTCCTGCTACAATCCACACGCCCCATCGCCGTTGCTGGGGCTTTCCATTTTGCGAACCGCCTTCCAAGGAGAGATTCATGCGCGTGTATTACGACCAGGATGCCGACCCGAACCTGATCAAGAGCAAGAGTGTCGTCATCATTGGCTACGGAAGCCAAGGACATGCCCACGCTGCCAACCTGCGAGACAGTGGCGTAAAAGACGTGAAGGTGGCCCTACGTGAGGGATCAGCAAGCACACCGAAAGCGAAAAAAGCGGGATTCGAGGTGCTGTCTGTCGCCGATGCAGCGGCGAATGCGGATGTCATGATGATGGCGACCCCGGACGAGTTGCAAGCAGGGATTTGGAACGATTCTCTTCAGGATCACATGAAGGAAGGAGCTGCACTCGGGTTTGCGCACGGCCTCAACATTCATTTCGGGCTGATTGAGCCGCGTCTTGACCTGGATATCTTCATGCTCGCTCCCAAGGGTCCGGGACACACGGTTCGCTCCGAATACGAACGCGGTGGCGGGGTTCCGTCGCTGGTCGCAGTGCACCAGGACGCCAGCGGGAATGCCCTTGAGATCGGCCTCAGTTATGGCTGTGGAATCGGTGGCGGCCGGGCTGGAATCATCGAGACCACGTTCAAGGAGGAGTGCGAGACCGATCTGTTCGGCGAGCAGGCCGTGCTCTGCGGAGGGCTCACCGAACTCATCACCGCGGGCTTCGAGACGCTGGTCGAGGCAGGTTATGCACCGGAGATGGCGTATTTCGAGTGCCTCCACGAGGTCAAGCTAATTGTCGATCTGATCTACGAAGGCGGCATCGCCAACATGCGCTATTCAATCTCCAACACGGCCGAGTACGGCGATTACGTGAGCGGATCGCGCATCATCGGTAAGGAAGCACGCCAGGCTATGAAGAAAGTGCTGGAGGACATCCAACAAGGAAGATTCGCTCGGGACTGGATGGCCGAGTGCTCGGTGGGCCAGCCGAACTTCAAGAGCATGCGCCGTCGCACCGCCGAACATCAGCTCGAGGAGGTGGGAGGGAAGCTTCGCTCAATGATGCCCTGGCTTTCTGAAAACCGACTAGTTGACCAGGAAAAGAATTGAGCACGCGAAGGAGCTTCCTGAGTCAGTAGAGGACCACGTTCCAGATCTTTGCCAATGCGATCTTGGGCAGAACGGTAAAGTTCGAGAAAACGTCGAGGTTTCCATGGGGTTCCCATGTAGTGGAGAACCGGTTTGCCGTGAAGCGAGAAACGGCCGGCCGTTACCAACTATTCCTGAGCTCCCGGAGTGCAAGGAAGACGTCTTCCGAAATCGGATTCTCGCCGAGTCCGGCCTTGTCTTGGAGGTGTTTGATCACCTCCGGGCTTGAGAGGCGCAAGAAAACGTTCACCTCGCGCTCGAGCCCCAGGGGGATGGGGTTTGCCTTGTGTGGGTCATGTCCCGCCATTTTGTCAAGGAACTCCTTGGCCCGGGTGTTTCCCGGTTCTCGAGCGAGCGTGAACTGGAGGTTGGTTTCGATGTAGTCGTGACCAGGGTAAAGCAGGACATCATTCGAAAGAGTGCCAATGATGCTTTCGAAAGTTCGGTAAAGCTCTCGCGGATGCCCCCCGTTGTGGCAATTGCCGGCACCTGCGTTGAATAGAGTGTCGCCGGAGAACAATGCCGGTGTGTCTCCGTGTGAGAGCAAGCACACGTGGCTCATCGTATGGCCGGGTGTATCAAGTGCTTCAAGCTCAATCGTGTTGCCGATGCGAATGGAATCGCCTGCGGAAAGGCCCACGTCGATGCCTTCGATCGCCACACCCGCACCGTGATGAGCGTAGAGCTTCGCTCCGGTCTGCTCGATCAGGGGGGCGTTTCCGCCTGTGTGGTCGAGGTGTTCGTGGGTGTTGACCACCTTCGTGATTGTCCAATCTCTCCGGTTTGCCTCGGCAAGGCATAGATCATGGGCGAGAGGGTCAACGGCGAGAGCTTCGCCCGTTTCGGAACAAGCTATCAAGTAGTTGAAATTGCGGTAATCATTGGCGGTATAGATTTGTGCAACCGGCATGTTATTCCGCCCCGAGGCTTGCGTCTGATGTCTGACAAGAACCAACGCAAGGTAGGCTTGCGACCGAGGCCGGACAAGACACCTCGCTGATGCATCGCTCCTTGTTTCTGGAAAACTGGACAGATGTAGGATTTTTCCATGATGTGACAACCATGACCAAGCTCCCGATACGGGAAGATTTTGTTCAGCACTGGTTGCGTTTACTGATTTGCATAGGTAAAACCTTGAATGCTAAGGCGTTCGCGGCGTAGCGGAGGCATTTGACACGTTCCCGAGCTATGGGTTTGGGAGCCTGTGGGTGTGTCGTGTTTGCGTCGTGGGCCGCAGATCCATCTCCTGCACAAAAGTGGGATGAGAGAACAAGAAATGGCCACCTCCAAGCAACAAGTGTTGATTTTCGACACCACCCTGAGGGACGGTGAACAATCTCCTGGGTGCTCGATGAATCTCGAAGAAAAACTTCGAGTGGCCGAGGTTCTTCAACAACTTGGTGTCGACGTAATTGAAGCGGGTTTTCCGATTGCTTCCAATGGCGATTTCGAGGCGGTTCGGGCCGTGGCGAAGGCAATTCGTGGGCCGATCATCTGCGGACTTGCCCGTGCGGGTAGGAAGGATATTGAGCGCGCTGCCGAGGCCCTCAAGCCTGCCGAACGCAAGCGCATTCATACGTTTATCTCCACCAGTGCCCTGCACATGAAGCACAAGCTCCAGATGGAGCCTAAGGAAGTCCATGCATTGGTCGTGGACAGTGTGAGCTACGCCCGGAATTTCGCCGATGACGTCGAGTGGAGCCCCGAGGATGGCTCCAGGACTGATGAAGACTTTCTTTGTCGTTGTGTCGAGAGCGCTATTGATGCGGGTGCTGGCACAATTAATGTTGCCGACACTGTGGGGTACATGATGCCTGATGAGTTTGCCGGGCTCATCACGATGCTCCGCAACCGCGTTCCTAACATCGATAAGGCCGTACTTTCAGTCCACTGCCACAATGATCTCGGGCATGCGGTCGCAAATTCTCTCGCTGCCGTCCGTGCCGGTGCGCGGCAGGTGGAGTGCACGATTAACGGCATTGGTGAGCGTGCAGGCAACGCAGCGATGGAAGAGATCGTGATGGCACTCCGTACACGCCATGATTGGATGCCGTACACCAGCGGCGTTACCACCGAAATGATCACGCGGGCCTCCCGTCTGCTTTCACAGGTAACTGGCTTCACCGTCCAGCCCAACAAGGCGATCGTGGGTGTGAACGCGTTTGCACACGAATCCGGCATTCACCAGGATGGCATGCTCAAGCACGCCGGGACTTACGAAATCATGACTCCGGAATCGGTGGGGCTGTTGCGTTCAAATCTCGTTCTCGGCAAGCATTCCGGCCGCCATGCCTTCCGTTCCAAGCTCGAGGAGCTTGGCCTTGAACTCGGTGAAAACCAGTTGAACGACGCCTTTGTTCGTTTCAAGGATCTCGCTGACAAGAAGAAGGAAATATTCGACGAGGACCTAATCGCGCTCGTTGAGGTGGGAAGCCGGGACGATCAGAGGGTCGTCCTGCACGATCTCCAGCTTCTCTGTGGCACCGGCAAGGATGCCCGCGTCACCGTCAATCTCGCGTTGGACGGTATCGATCACGAGGTTGAAATGTCGGGGAGCGGGCCTGTCGATGCCATCTTCAGGGCTATTTCTTCTCTGGTTCCTGGAAACTACGAACTGAAACTCTTTGCGGTGAACGCCGTCACCGGTGGCACCGACGCCCAGGCGGACGTAACGGTGCGTCTTGAGGAAGGGGGGCGTTCGGTTACCGGGACCGCGGCCAACACGGACACGATGGTGGCCGCTGCGGAGGCCTATGTCGCCGCGCTCAATCGCCTTTTCCGCAAACGCCAGCGGGGTGTCCCTCCGGCGATGGCGGCGCGTGCTTGATGATGCGCCGCCGAGCCTGAGTCAGAAAACAGCACCCACATGGCATCATTTTCCGGTCTGCTGAAGCCCTTTTCTGCCGATGTCGGAATTGATCTCGGCACCGCCAACACTCTGATCTATGTCCGAGGCCAAGGCATTGTCCTCAACGAGGCATCGATCATTTCCGTATCGAGGCGGGGCGGCAGGTTCCATGTCCTCGCGGTTGGCAACGAGGCCAAAGTGATGCTTGGCAAGACGCCGGGAAACATAGAAACCATTCGCCCACTCAGGGAAGGCGTGATTGCCGATTTCGAGATGGCCGGCGAAATGATGACTCATTTCATCCGCAAGGTACAGACCATCCGGAGCTTTCCCGCTCCTCGGATCGCGATCTGCATTCCTTCGGGTGCCACTCAGGTCGAGCGGCGCGCCATCCGGGAATCGGCTGAATCGACAGGCGCGCGCGAGACCTATCTCATCGAGGAACCGATGGCAGCCGCCGTCGGTGGCGGGCTTCCAGTTCTTGGTGCTCAAGCATCGATGATTGTCGACGTGGGCGGCGGCACAACCGAGGTGGGCATCATCGCGCTGGGCGGTTTGGTGGCGACGCGCTCGGTCCGCATCGGCGGCAACCAGATGGACGAGGACCTGGCGGCCTATGTCCGCGACAACTTCAACGTGCAGCTCGGCGAGCAGAGTGCCGAGGTGTTGAAGAACGAAATTGGGATGGCGTATCTCCCGGAGGACGGGAGCGGGTCGACTCGGAACGTGCGTGGCATGGACATCAACACGGGCCTTCCGCGCGAGATCGTTGTCAGTCAAAAACACACCGTGGAGGCGTTCACGGAGGCGATGGGAGGTATTGTCGCCGCCGTGCGCCAGACACTGGCCGAAGTGAAGCCTGAAATCGCGGCTGACATCATCGATCGTGGCATCCTGCTGACGGGAGGCGGGGCACTGCTTCAGGGCCTGGATGAAGTTCTTCGCAAAGCGACCGGGCTACCCGTTCTCGTGCCTGAAGACCCGATGTTGTGCGTGGTTCATGGAACCGGTGAATTTCTCGAAAACAAGCTCTTGCTTCATCGATTGATCGAGATCGATGCAAGTTTTTGAGTGTGATGCGTCCCTTGAAATAGGCGGGTAATCATGCGCGAAAATGGACTGATTCCCCTTGCGGGTCGTCTCGGTGCACGGAACACCTTCCGGCGCATCGGCGTTGGATTTCTCTTCATTTCCTTTGTCGGTGCACTGTTCCTGTCGAGTTTTGATTCGAAGCATATCGAGGGGATACGCTCGACCTTCCTAGACGTGACGGTCGCCGTTGTGAAGACAGTAGATCATCCCGTCCAGTCGGTACGGAGCATGATCGCTGACGGGGCCCGGCTAGTTGATGCGTACGGCGAGAATGGGCACCTGCGCCGGGAAAACATGAAGTTGCGCGGTTGGGAGTCGGAGGCCCGTCGTGTCTTTGCCGAGAACGAAGTACTCCGGGATATCCTGGGGCTTTCCTCCTCCGATTTTGTTCCTCAGGCCTCGGCCCGGGTCGTCGGGGCGATGCTGTTGTCTCCGATGCGGACGGTCATCATCGACAAGGGCACCCTCGAAGATGTTGCGGTAGGCGATGCGGTTGTCGCGCCAGGCGGCCTGGTCGGGCACGTAATCGCGGTCGCAAACCGTGCAGCCCGTGTCCTGCTGTTGACGGACGCAAGTTCCCTGGTCGCTGTGTTCGGAGAACGTTCCGGCAGGGCTGCAATCCTCGGTGGCAATCGCTCCTTGCTGTTGGACTTCGCTTATCTCGAAAACGGTGAGGTGATGCAGTCGTTCACGGAAGGTGAGTTTTTGTACACCTCCGGTGGCGGCGGGATGCTGCCTGCCAACCTGATGGTGGGCAAGGTCGTTCGGGACGGTGATCGGCTCCGTGTTCTTCCAAGCGCGAACTGGTCGGAACTCAGGTTTGTCCAAACGGTCCGTCGACCTGTCACGTCGTCCGAGAATTCTCTCCCGTGAAAAACCTCGCGGGACCAGCGGTGCGGGCATTGCCGTTGCTGCTGACGCTCTTCGCGCAAGTTGTTTTTGCTGGAATCTCCTTGGAGCTCAAAGGGCCAATGCCCTTGATGGTTCTGGTCAGCATTTGCTACTGGTCGTTCTACCGTCCAGACAGCATGGACGTGGTCTCGGTCTTCGTGATCGGCATCGTGTGCGACGTGCTTGCAGGCTTCCCGCCAGGGACGGCACCACTCACGCTCCTGTTGCTCAAGGTTCTGATCCCCAAGACCAACCGTCGTTATGCGCTGCGGTTCTGGCCCTACGAATGGATCATGATTCCTATGTTCATTGCAGGTGGCATCACCGTCATGCACGCTACCGGGGCGGTTGTGCAGGGAGCCTCTCTTTCGGTTGTGGATCTCCTGTTTACGATCGGGGTGACGGTGGCTATCTACCCGCTCGGGCACTATGGCTTCAACCACGTCCTCCATTTGTTGCAAAACCTGCCCCGTTCCGTGAGTTGACATGAATCGCGCAGATAAGCATCGCCGGGCGCAGTTCACACGTCGTGGTTTGTTCCTTGGCGGCGGAACGGCGGGACTGGTTGGCCTGCTGGCAGGCAAGCTCCACCAGTTACAGATTCTCGAGAACGGTAAGTATTCCACGCTTTCCGACAGGAATCGGATCACCCACTCCCTGCTTCCACCCATCAGAGGGAAAATCCTTGACCGCAACGGTGTGCCTCTTGCCGAGAACCTCTGGTTCTACCGGGTGTCCTTCTTCCAGTCTCCGCAGACCGACAGCGACACTGCGTTGCAATTGCTTGACGAGTTGCTGGGGCTGGGCGAGGAGAGGCTTGAAAAGGTGAAAGCGGAACTGCGCGCGCAGGGGATGCACAGCCCCGTGCTCGTTGCCAGCATGATCTCATGGGAAGATCTCACCAGGGTAGCCGCACACTCGTCTTTCCTGCAGGGAACCGAAATCGAGCGCTTCTCTTTGCGCCATTACCCGGGAGGTGAGGCGGGTGCTCATTTAGTTGGATACGTCTCCCAGGCTACCAAAGAGGACTATCGGACGGATGCCATCTTGTCTCAGGTTCCTGACTACCAGATCGGTAGGAGCGGGATTGAGCATGATCACGAGCGTGATCTCCGGGGCGGGTTTGGTTCCAAGCAAACCGAGACGGATGCACACCGACAGGTTGTTCGCACTCTGGAACATCGGGAAGGAAGTACCGGCAACGATCTCTGGCTCACGGTCGATAGAAACCTGCAGGAACTTGCTCAGAAGCATCTGGCAGGAAAAACAGGTGCCGTGACACTTCTCGATGTTCACAGCGGCGAGGTGCTCGCGTGCTGTTCATCGCCGAGCTTTGACCCGAATGCTTTTGCCGAGGGTATGGGCCTTCGGGAATGGGAAGATCTACGAAATGATCCGGAGGGAAGGCTCCTGAACAAGGCGGCCAACGGTGTCTACCCGCCTGGCTCCGTGTTTAAGCTCGTTGTTGCCCTGGCGGCTCTCGCGAAAGGTTTGGACCCACAGGAACAGGCGTACTGCAACGGGAGTATGCCGTTCGGGGACCGCATCTTCCATTGCTGGCGCAAGGGAGGGCACGGTACGGTCGACCTTGGCACGGCGATCTCGCGTTCATGCGATGTGTACTTCTATCGCCTCGCGCTCAAGGTCGGGGTTGATGAGATCTCGAAGATGGCGCGCCGCTTCGGGTTTGGCAGCCCGACGGCCGGCGGAAGATTTCCCGCGGAAAGTGCAGGTCTCGTCCCCACAAAAAGCTGGAAGCGCAGACGCTTCGACGAACCATGGCAGAAAGGAGAAACCCTGAATCTGGGGATCGGGCAGGGATTCCTGCTTGCGACGCCCCTGCAGCTTGCTGCCATGACATGTCAGATAGCCAATGGCGGGAAGAAAATCGAAGTTCGCTTCACTCGCGACGGCCAGACTCCCAATCCACTTCGTGCGCCTTCGCCGAAGGAACTTCCTCTCGCAGTCTCTTCGAGCATGGGTTTGTCAAGGGAATCCTTCGACATGGTCCGCGCGGCAATGGAAGACGTGGTCAACAACCCGAGGGGGACGGCTTACGCGAGTCGCATCAAGGAATCTGGATTCGAGATGGCAGGGAAGACAGGCACGTCACAGGTTCGCCGGATCTCGCTTGCGGAGCGGCGGGTCAGGGTGCTCAAAAACGAAGAACTGCCCCGCAAATGGCGCGATCATGCGATCTTCGTCGGTTACGCTCCCATCGTTAATCCTCGCTATGCAGTTTCCGTGGTTGTTGAACATGGCGGCAGCGGTTCCAAGGCAGCCGCTCCGATTGCCAAGGACATGCTTTTCACAGCGCAGACTCAGATATCTCCGGTCGCAAGTCGGGATCGTGAGCCGACATGAGCAGGTATTTTTCGAACGCTTCCCGGATCGTGGAGACCGACACCGCCCTCGAGTACCGTGAATGCTTCCGGGAGCTGGCTCGTCGTCTTCCCCTGATTCTCATGGGCACGCTCATCGTGCTCGTTGCGATGGGTCTTTTAGTGCAGTACTCCGCCGGTGACGGGAATTTCCATCCTTGGTTTTGGCCGCATGCGATCCGGATGGGAGGAGGATTCGTTCTGCTTCTTCTGGTGGTGTTGATCGACATCCGGTTCTGGCTTCAGGGAGCTTATCTGCTCTACCTCGGCGGGCTGGGTCTCCTGCTTGTGGTGGAATTCCTGAGTGTTGAAAATGTCGGCGTGAGCCGCTGGATCTCGGTTGGTGGGTTCAATTTCCAGCCCTCGGAAATAATGAAGGTAGGCGTGGTACTCGCACTCGCCCGCTATTTCCATTTTCATGCAGGAAGGCGTCTTCTTTGGACGGAGGCATTGGCCGTAGGCTTGCTGGTTGCTGCGCCCGCGTACCTCGTGTTCCGGCAACCGGACTTGGGTACCGCAACGGTGCTCGTCATGGTGGGGACGGCGTGTGCGTTCCTCGCCGGGATTGATCGCCGTCTCGTCTTGGGTGGCGCACTCTTTGGCATAATCGCGACACCGCTCGTGTGGATTTTCGCGCTCCGCGACTACCAGAAAGACCGTCTTCTCACCTTTTTCAACCCCGAGGCCGACCCCTTGGGGGCAGGTTACCATGCGATCCAGTCAAAAATCGCCATCGGCTCAGGTGGCCTCCAAGGAAAGGGCTATCTCGAAGGCACCCAAAGCCATCTCGACTTTATTCCCGCACTCCATACCGATTTCGTGTTCTCGATTTTCGCTGAAGAATTCGGGTTTGTGGGCTCGCTCGCATTGATCGGACTGCACGTCCTGATTCCCGTTTGCGGTGCGGTAATTGCAAGTCAGACGCGAAGCCATTTCGGCAGGATTGTCGCAGCCTCCTTTTCCGTCGTCGTGTTTCTCTATCTCTTCGTCAATGTCGCGATGACGGTGACTCTGCTTCCGGTTGTTGGCAGTCCACTACCGCCGATTTCCTATGGAGGGACAGCAGCGTTCACGTTGTTTGCCTGCGTGGGACTCATGATCAACGTCTACATCCACCGGGATCGAAAACTCCCGTAGGTACAGCAGGTATTGCCCTAGTCCGCCTCGCGGGCCGTCTTGAGGGCATTCGCGTACCACTCGACCTCCTTGGCGAAGGTGGTGAATCGACGGTCCATCGTCTCCGGATCCGCGGGTGTGCCCTCATCGTCGAAGACGTCGGCGATGCCAGGGACGTGGAGTGAAGCACCGATCGGTGGGGCCCCTACGGCAGCAAGGAGTGCCCGAACGGCCGTCAGTGCATGCGCACCGCCGAAAGGCGAAACCGAGTAACAGCAGACGGCTGAGGGTTTGCGCGAGTACTCGGGAAGGAAATGGTCAATTATATTGGCGAGTGCTGGTGGAATGGAATTGTTGTACTCCCCACTTACGATAACGAACGCATCGGCCGCATCGAGAATTTTGTGCACCGTTTCCATGGGTTTTGGCGCTTTTCCTTCTCCATGTTCGCGGTAGCGGAGCTCGAGCAAGGGGAGGGGATGTTCTAGAGGTTCGATGAGGTCGACATGGCTACCTCGCTCGGTGAATCCGCGGACGAGGAATTTTGCGGCGCGGATGCCGAGACGCTGGGGTCTGGTCGATCCGTAGATGACGGCGATGCGAAGTCCCATGGGGGTTCCTTTTGGTTCAGCTCTGGAGCGGCGCGCATGCAACTTTAAGCCAGTTTCGAGTTGCAGGGTCAAGTCCCTCGCCGAGGGTTTCGAAGACGCGCTGGTGATAGGTGTCCAGCCACTCCCTCTCGGAAGGGGCCAGCATGGGGGAGACGATGAGACGCCGGTCAATGGGAGCGAGCGTCAGGGTCTCGAAACCGAGGGTTTCGATCTCGCCTCCAGCCGGGCGGGGCTGCTTCGTTACTGCAACAAGGTTCTCGATTCGGATCCCGTACCGTTCAGCTCGGTAGTAACCTGGTTCGTTCGAAATCACCATGCCAGGTTTCAGGGCAACCAGTGTCGAGGGTGCTGCCTGTCGTTTTGGCCCCGGGGAGACCCGGAATCCTATTGACTGAGGTCCTTCGTGGACGTTGAGGAAGCTTCCAACGCCGTGTCCGGTTCCATGTTCATAGGTGAGCCCCGCTTCCCACAAAGGCGCACGCGCAAGCGCGTCTAGCTGGCCTCCCGTGGTACCTCGGGGGAAACGGGCGCGGGCGAGTGCGATGTGGCCCCTGAGGACACGGGTGAAGCGATCGTGCATCTCCTCGTCCGTCTCGCCGAGTGCGATGGTGCGAGTGATGTCAGTGGTGCCTCCCGGGTACTGACCGCCGCTGTCTACCAGGTAGAGGGTTCCGGCTGTCAAGGCGAGATCATTCCCGGGCTCGGCGCGGTAGTGAACGATGGCACCGTTGGGCCCTGCTCCTGAAATCGTGGGAAAACTCAACCCTTGAAATGACGAATCTTCCCTCCGGAAGGCCTCGAGTTTGTCGGCTGCGGAGCATTCGGTGATCGTGTTGGAGGGGGCGTTTTCGTCGAGCCAGTGGAGAAACCGAACGACTGCCCGTCCATCGGTTCGGTGAACCCTGCGCATGCCTTCGAGCTCGACCGGGTTCTTGATCGCCTTGGCCAGGGCGATCGGATCGGATCCCTCCCGCACCTGAGCTCCAGCCTTTTCCAGTTCCTCGGGGATCCAAGAGGGAGTGGTGAGTGGATCAATGCGTACGGTGGCGTTTCTCGTTCCGAATTCTCTCAAGATTTCCGGAAGCGTATCGGGATCACGGATGGAAACTTTCTCTCCCAGGTGAAGCAAAACGTCCGAGTCTGTCTTTATGGCCTCGACGAAAAGCGCAACCGATCCATCGCTGGATAGTACGGCACGTGCCAGGGGGATCGGCGAATAGGGGAGGTCCGAGCCACGGATGTTCAGAAGCCAGGTGAGCGAATCGGTGGCGCAGATCACCACGGCATCCGTTTTTTCTTCGCGTAGGCAGGCTGTCAGGTCAGCGCGTTTTTCCGAGCTTTCCTTTCCTGTTTCTTCGAGGGGGTAGGGGAAAATCTTTCCGGTTGGTGGAGTCGGCCGGTCGTTCCAGCAGCGGTCGATGGGATTTTCGTCAAGTGCCTGGAGAGTGCCTTGCGCCTTCCCGACCGCTGTGCGAAGCGCTTTCGCACCTGAGAAGCTGACTAGCCTGGGGTCGTAGCCGAGTGATTTTCCAGCAGCAAGGTTGTCCTGGATCCACCTGCTCACACGGTCGTGGCGCTCAACAGTGAATCTGGCTGTATCCACCTGTTCGGCCGCTTGCAACGTGTAGCGTCCATCTACGAAGAGTGCTGCTTTTTCTGCGAGCACGACGGCAGTTCCGGCCGATCCCGTGAAGCCCGTGAGCCAGGCTAGCCGTTCCGCATGTGGAGGAACGAACTCGTTCAAGAATTCGTCCTCGTGTGGCTGGATGAAGCCCGAGACTTTCATTTCGGCAAGGATGGAACGTACTTCGCCAAGCCTGTCGATGGTCATGTCACGTTTCCTGATACCAGTTCCAGAATATAGGCGGCTTGTTGCCGAAAGCATTGCCATGCGTAAAACGCGTATCAGAAAAGCCTTTTATCTACTACCTAAACGGCGATTGCGCGCTCATATCTTGTTTTGGGAATGCGCTTGTGTTCCCGGAAAGGAAAAACCATGAACACGTTCACCCACCAACCTATTCTTCGCACCAACACCGACCTCCACACGCTGGTCGGTGCCGGGCGCGGCCTTCAGGCTCGCGCCATGCGCAAAAGCTTCGGTCTTCTCACGGAGGCCTTGTTGCGTCCTGTGACCAGGACACGTGTGCTCACGGAGGCCTTGCGTCCCGTGACCAAAGCACGTCCGCACCTTCAGGGCTGACGGTACGAGACGAACTCATTGAAACGGAAGAAGATTCCTCCCTCCGGAGGATCTTCTTCCGTCTGTCTGCATCGGCACGAGTTACCCTGCGGCGAGTTCGATGTACTCGTGCATGATCTTTTTCACACCGCTTGTCTCGAAGTCGATCTCCAGGGCCTTGCCGTCTACTGAAACAATGGTTCCGTAGCCGAATTTCTGGTGAAACACCCGCATGCCGTCTTCAAAGGCCGATGCATCCTCCTCATTCACAGGTTTTGACGGGGTCACGTCAATCAAATTGCGCCCCCGCTCGGTGTAGCGGTGGTAACGGCTACGTCGATCTCCGATGGCAGGCCGGGTAACGTCACGTCCGGAATTGGCCAGACCTTCTTCGGGGACGTTTTCTGAGCGCATGTGCTGTTCGGGAATTTCAGCAATGAAGCGGGAGGGGAACTGCTCACCCCAGGAACCCCGCTGCATGCGTCTGCATGCGTAAGAAATTCGAGCTTCGAGCCGGGCGCGCGTCAGACCGACGTATGCGAGCCTTCGTTCCTCCTCGAGGCCTGCATCGCCGCCTTCGTTCATCGCCAACTCGTGTGGAAATAGCCCATCCTCCCAACCGGGAAGGAACACCGTGTTGAATTCGAGCCCCTTCGCGCCATGCAGAGTCATGAGGGCGACACGTCCGGATGCCGATCCGTCGTCGTGGTCCTGGACAAGGGAGACGTGCTCGAGGAATCCCTCCAGGCTCTCGAACTCCCCGATGGCATTCGCGAGTTCATTGAGATTTTCGATTCGCCCTGCGCTCTCAGCCGAGTTTTCTTTCTGCCACATCTCGAGATAACCCGATTCGTCGAGGACGGTTTTGGCGATTTCGTTGGCCGGGGTACCGTTTCTGTGCATCGTGCGCCACCTCTCGATGGCATCGAGGAACGAGCGTAGTCCATTTCTCGCTTTCCCACGGATCTCCTCGGCAGCGAGCAATGAGCGGGTCGCTTCTTCCAGGTTTGTGCGCGTTCCTCGTGCATGTTCCGTGATTCGACGAAGTGTGGTCGCTCCGATTCCCCGGCGTGGTCGATTGCTGATGCGCTCGAAGGCGAGATCGTCTCCCTGGCGGTGGACGAGTCGCAGGTAGGAGATAGCGTCCCGGATCTCCTGGCGTTCGTAGAACCGCACACCGCCGACGATGCGGTACGGCAAGCTAATTTGTAGAAAGCGTTCTTCGAAACCTCGGGTAAGGGCGCTCGTGCGCACCAGAATCGCGACCTCTTCGAGGGAGGATCCAGAATCTCGAATCTTCTCAATGTCATTGCTTACTAACCTTGCTTCGTCTTCGCTGTCACCAGTTTCCCGGATCAGAACTGGGAGGCCCTCCCCGCCTTCCGTCCAGAGTGTTTTGCCGATTCGCATGCGGTTTCGGGAAATCACGGCCGAGGCCGCTCCCAGGATGTGCCCTGTTGAGCGGTAATTCTGCTCCAGGCGCACGACGGTGGTATTGGGGAAGTCTTGCTCGAAACGAAGGATGTTGCCTACGTCTGCGCCCCGCCATCCATAAATCGACTGGTCCTCATCACCGACGACGCACAAATTGCCGTGGCCGCCGGCAAGCAGGCGAAGCCACAGGTACTGGGCGGTGTTGGTGTCCTGATATTCGTCCACGAGGATGTAGCGGAAACGTCTTTGCCAGGTGGAAAGGGTTTGGGAATCTCTGAAGAGCGAAAGGTTGTGGAGGAGCAAGTCGCCAAAGTCGGCGGCGTTGAGCTGTTTCAGGCGGTCCTGGTATTTCGTATAGAGGGCGTGACCCTTGCCCTGGGCGAAGTCCATGCCCTCGTCGTCCGCGCTGCCCGGTGAAAGACCAAGGTTTTTCCAACGCTCGATGACGCTGCGGAGCTTGCGCGGAGGCCAGCGCCCCTGGTCGAGGTTGCTTTCCTCCAGGACTTTTTTCAGAACCCGGAGCTGGTCATCGGCGTCGAGGATCGTGAAGTCAGACTTGAGACCGACCTGTTCGGCGTGTTGACGAAGGATTCGGGATCCGAGGGAATGAAATGTTCCCAGCCACCAGCCCGCGGCTGAACGCTTTGAAATCTTCTCGACCCGCTCGCGCATTTCGTTGGCGGCTCGGTTGGTGAAGGTGACGACGAGCGTTTCCTGCGGGCGTGCCTTGCCGGTGGCGAGTAGGCGGGCTATCCGAGCGGTGAGAACCCGCGTCTTGCCGGTGCCCGCTCCTGAAAGCACGAGGAGAGGCCCGTCGAGGGTTTTTACTGCGCGGCACTGCTCGGAGTTGAGGAGTTCGAGGTATTCGACGGTCTCAGGTTTGGCCGGGTGCGTAGAGTCAGCCTCAGGTTTCATCGTTGCACCATGGACGGAACGGGAAGTGTTGTCATCCGGTGCCTGGCAGGGTCGAAGATCCGTGTCAGATCGCGCTCCAGCCTCCATCGATCATGAGAACGGCACCAGTCACCATGCTGGAAGCGGGACTTGCGAGATAAAGAATTCCGCCTGCCATTTCTTCAACCTCGGCGAACCGTCCAAGCGGTGTGCGAGACTCGACATGCGCGACCCTGGATGCGTCCGCGCGAATCGCGGCGGTGAGATCCGTTTTGACGTAGGTGGGGCCGATCGCATTCACTCGAATCCTCTTTTCCCCCCATTCGCTGGCAAGCGAGCGGGTCATGTTGATCACCGCGCCCTTGGTTGCGTGGTAGGGAAGGTTGGGGGTGGCCCCGCCGCCAACGACACCCATGATCGAGGCGATATTGATGATGCTCCCGCCGTCGGCGGGGAGCATGTGGCGTGCAGCTTCCCGACTGCATAGGAAGACCGAGGTCTGGTTCAGGCGGATGATGTTCTCCCAAAGTGACAGGGGGATCGATTCGGCATCGTCTCGTTGCGTACCGCCGGCGTTGTTCACGAGGACGTCGATCCTTCCGGTCCGTTTTGCGGTCGCGTCGAAGGCTTGCCGGATTTCGTCTTCGGAAGTTACGTCCATGCGGACCGCAAAGACGTCTCGACCCAGGGCGGTGAGCTCGGCTGCGATTTCCTTGGCTGCCACCGCATCGACATCTCCCACAGCGACGCTTGCTCCCGCCTCGGAGAGTGCGATGCAAGCGATGCGGCCAATACCGCGCGCCCCGCCTGTGACGAGTGCCGTCTTGCCGTCGAGTCGAAAAAGATCAAGGGCGCTGAAACTTGCGGGAGGAGGAGTGATGTCGGTCATGTCAAAATACCTTGTGTTTTTTGTAGGCCTCCTGGGGATCAGCACCGCCTCGGATCGCCTCGCGGAGCGCGTCTTCCGTATTGGCCTTGGTTTCCGCTTTGGTGACGATGTCCTCGGCAAGATTGGCTGGAACGACGACGACACCGTCGGCGTCGGCAATCACGTAATCACCGTGGGAAATCGAGACGCCACTGATCTCGATCGGCTCGCCTATGGTGTCGACCATCCAGCGCCCACCCACATCAGCCGGAGTCGCATAACGGCAGAAGACGGGAAATCCCATGGTATTTACCCGGTCGACGTCTCGGCATCCGCCGTCCACGACGTAGCCGAGGCTGCCTCGGATCTGGAGAGTTTCCGCCGAGAGTTCGCCCATGTGGGCGATGGTGTGGTCGTTTGGTTGGCAGACGATGACATGGCCGGAGGGTGCGGCCGAGAGGAATCCGGTCCAGGAAAGCAGCGTCTCGTCAATCGATGCTCCCTTATTGATCCGACCCGAAAACGGCCAAGCAGGTCCGGCGATCGTGGTGCCGGGTGAGAGTGCTGTGATCTCGGGCGCAAGGGCGTGATCAGGGATGCCGATTGCTGTCATGGTGTCGAATACGACAGCTGAGTAGAGGTTACTGAGACGCCGGGAAAGATCGTTCACTCCAACATTTCCTGTGGTTCGGGCTGCAGTTCGGAGGGGGATTCAGCCTTGTCCTCACGATTGTTCCTGTCGTAGGGCTTCTCTTCTTCGGTACTTTCGGTACTTTCCAGAAAATCTGTCTTCACGGTGCAGTTTGCGCTCACCGGGTCGTAAGTGCCCGGGCAAAATATGCTGACAGGGTTGAAGGTTCCGGGTGCGTAGTCAGCGCAGCCGCCCGCCACCAGAGCGAGCGCTACTGCAAGACAACGGACGAGGAGAAGGCTCGGGGCTAGAGGAGGAACCACGTCATCAGAATCAGCACGGCGAGTACACCCGTGGTGGTGATGATTCCCCACTTCACGAAAGCCTGCCACATCTTTGTGTGTTCGTCATAATGCGCGTTGGGATCGTGGGCCATGACGGCTCGTCTCCGTTCGAAAGCCGTTGACGGCAGAGAGCCTGAGCCTACCAAAGGGCTTGGGGGCCGACAATGAATTACGTGGAATTACGTGTCGCCCGGGTACCCGTCTTGAGCAATGAGCAGGCGAGTGGCGGACAGGAAAGCGGCGTTGATGAGTTTCATTTGCCCCTGTTTCGTTGCGGCATCGACAGCGCTGCCTACACTCCCAAGCCATGGGTGTGGGTGTTTCCCGCCCGAGGAGGATGCAATGGGGAATCCTGTGAAGGCCAGTGACACTCCTTACGAGGTTAGCGTGGAGGCAGGCAAGAGTTACGCCTGGTGTGCTTGCGGCAGAAGTACCAAGCAGCCGTGGTGCGACGGGTCCCACAAGGACACCGAGTGGATGCCCTTGGTCTGGAAAGCGGAGCAGAGCGAGACGGTTTACCTCTGCGGGTGCAAGCGCACCGAGGGACAACCTCTTTGCGACGGCACCCACGCAACGCTGTGAGTGCTTATGACCCGGCAAGGCTGGCTCGGAAGCTGTATTCGGATCGGCACGAGCTTCGATCCTTCTTGGATATTCCAGCGGAAGAGTTTCCCGTCGAGCGCGCCGATGCCTACATTGCCCAGGAAGCACTGATCGGAATCCACCTTGAGGCAACGAAAGGTTCGATTGCCGGCTGGAAAGTGGCACTCACCAATCCGGCCATGCAGGAGGCGTTTGGAGTCGATGAACCGGCGGAGGGTGCGATTTTTTCGCCGCTGATCCGCTATCACGAGGCCAGGGTGCCTGCGGTCTCGTATCTCCACCTTGGTGCCGAAGGCGAGATTGTACTGCGGATGAAAGACAGACTGTCCCCGGACGGAGCTCCGTTCGATGCCGCAAGCGTTGCTTCCGCCGTAGGTTCCGTGATGCCCGGAATCGAGATCGTTGACGATCGCAACGCGGGCTCGTCGACCAAGCTAGGGATGCTCATCGCCGACAACGCCATGAACTACGGCTGCGTCCTGGGCAACGAAGTTCCCTATCGCGACGACATGGACCTGGAAATCCTGGAAGGGAAGCTTCGTGTCAATGGAGAGCCTGCCGGGGAAGGTAGGGGAGCCAACGCCTATGGTGGTCCGCTTCAGGCGCTCGCTTGGCTCGCCAATTCGCTAGCCCAGCGGGGTAGGTCGCTGGAACCCAACGATGTGGTCATGAGCGGAAGTCTGGCGCTTACGGTATGGCCCGAAGCCGGTCACACCGTGAGTTGGACCGTGGAGGGGGTTGGCGATGCAGAACTCCGAGTTGAAGCTTGATTTCGGGAAATGATCCGTGGGAATGATGGAGGAAGTTCGGGTTCACCGGACCATCGAAAAGCTTCTTTCTGACCGGGAAAAGGGTGCGCCTTTCGACAAGACCTATGACAAGGATCTTGTTCCCAGGTCCATGCCCGAGGCTTACCGGGTTCAGGATTCCCTGATTCGGAGGTTCGGCTCCAAGGGGATTGAGACCGGTGGTTGGCGCATCGCTCTCACCACGGGTGAATCACAGGATAAATGGAACGCGAATCATCCGATGGTAGGGCCCCTGTGGAAACGCGATATCTCTCATTCGCCCGACGGGCTGCCGGCGGTGAGCCGCCATGTGCCCCGTGCCGGGCCGGAAATCGCTTTCCGGATTGCATCACCGATGAGCGCCGAGGACGGGCCGTGGGAAGAACGCGATGCCGTGCTTGAGCGGATTGATGCGGCGATGCTCGCCATCGGGGTGGAGGACGACAGGGGTGCATCCATATTGCCCTTCCATTCGATCGGGCTTGCCGTGGCAGACCTTGCCTGTGTGTCGGGGTGTGTTCTCGGGGAGGAAATCGAGGGTTGGCGGGAAATCGACTTGGCAGCCCTTGATGTCGAGACAAGCCTGGACGAGCGTGTTCTCGGTTCGGTTTCGACCTCAGCGCTCTTGGCGCATCCCATCGAGATTGTGGGCTGGGTGGCGAAGCATCTCAATGTCCGCCGCCGCAAGCTGGAAGCGGGCGATGTGGTTCTTACCGGATGCTTTGGCGAACCGGTGTCACTGGGATTCGGCGATATGCTGACCGCCAAGGCTGAGGGAGCGGGTCAGGTCTCGCTCCGATTTTCTTCCTGATCTGAAGCGGCAAGCACTAGGCTCGTCTGGGCTTTTATTCAGAGACCGATGGCTGTGTCCTGGCCGTTGCGACGGTTTCGCAGAGGAAGTCTGTGTACTCCGCGTCCGTATAGAAAATCAGCTTAGGGTCCGGTGAGTACTGGAGTTGATGCACTTCGGTCCAGTTTCCATCGGCATCCAAGGCCCGGCAGGAAAGCGACTCCCGATCAACCGCGCCTACGTCCACTTTGTACTGGTAGAGGCAATCACAGGCGCAAACCTGCGCTTTTTCGAATCCGTTGACGGGAGTAGCGCGATCGCCTGCGGATACACCTGCGGGAACGAAAAGTGCCAAGGCGAAGCCGGCGCAGGCTGTGCGGCGAAGGGGCATGATTCTCATGCTCCCATGGTGCGCTTTCAGGTGCAAAAAAGAAAGGGCCGGACCACGAAACGCGGTCCGGCCCTGAGATGGTGCCATCGACGCAAGGCTATATAGCCCCGCGCCGATGGCTTGGTTTTGTTAGCTCTTGGCGAGGTCCTCTGGCCGGATCGGCAGATTGCGGATGCGCTTGCCGGTGGCCGCAAAGATCGCGTTCGCGAGTGCGGGAGCAAACGGCGGGACCATGGGCTCGCCGACACCGCTCGGGATATTGTCGCTGGCTACCTGATGGAGCCGGACGTTGAGCGGTGATTCGTCGATCCTGGAGACCGGGTAGTCGTGGAAGTTGCTCTGATCCACGGCACCCTGGGTCAGGGTGATCTCGCCGAAACGAGCGACGGTGTTGGCGTAAACGGCAGCACCTTCGCACTGAGCCCGGATTCTCTCCGGGTTCGCTCCCAGACCGCAGTCGAGGACGGTGTCGACACGAGGGATCGTGAAGGTTCCGTCATCGGCGACCTGGACGTGGACTGCCTGAGCGATATAGCTCAAGAACGAGCGGTGAACCGCGATTCCCAAGCCCTGTCCCTTCGGCAACATCCTCTTACCGTATCCCGATTTCTCGCGAGCGATGCGGAGGACGTTGGCGAGGCGGCCCGTGTCGACTGGGTAGGACTCGATCGGGTCGCCGTAGTTCCAGTAGTCCGCCACACCTTCCTGCGATAGGTCGATGGTCGTCGGCTCGCCGATGAGCTCGAGCTGGAATTCGACCGGGTCACGGCCGAGATCGTGCGCAAGCTCGTTGACGAAGCTGTTGATCGCGAAGGCATGCTGGATGTTGTTCACCGACCGGTACCAACCAATCCGCGTGTGCAGATCGGCGTCGCCGTTCTCGATCCTGATGTTCGGGATCGAGTTGTAAGGCAGGTCAATAAGCCCAAGACCGTGTTCAATGTTGAAGCCGATCTTCTGCTCAGGCACCCATAGGCCAAGGATTGAGGGGAACGCCACGCCGTGCCGCCATGCGGTCACCTTGCTGCCTTCGATGACAGCCTTGATGTTTTGCGCACTGGCAGCGTGGTAGTAGCCGTTCTGGATCTCGTCCTCACGGGTCCATACGACCCGTACCGGCGCACCGACCTCCTTGGAGAGGTAAGCAGCCTCAACGGCGAAGTCAGCCTTGGACTTGCGTCCGAAGCCGCCACCGAGAAGCGTGACGTGAACAAGCACATCTTCCTTCTCGATCCCGAGGACTTCCGCGACAGTGTCGCGAACGCCGATCGGGTTCTGGGTTGAAGCCCAGATCTCCACCTTGCCATCCTTGTAGTTGGCAACAGCTGCAGGCGGCTCCATTGGCGTGTGGATGAAGTACGGGACAAAGTAATCCCGCTCAAACACACGGGCAGAACTCCGTCCCATCGGGATGTCGACGTTGCCCTTGTCACGGATCACCGTGCCAGGGTTCTGAGCGGCTTCCATGAGCTTGCCGTTGTAGGTGCTGGAGTCGTGGACCTTGTTCGGACTGTCGCCCCAGTTCAACTCGAGTGCCTTGCGGCCTTCGAGTGCTGCCCAGGTGTTGTCCGCGATCACCGCGACACCGCCGAGCTGCTTGAAGGCAATCGGCAGGTCAGGCATCGGGAGCTCGACAGTTCCGCGGACGCCAGTGATGGCCATCGCAGCGGAGTCGTCATAGGACTCGAGCTTTGAGCGGTACACAGGGGCACGAGCCACAGTGGCCGTCTTCATGCCAGGAAGAACGGTATCAGCACCGTAAGTGCCTCCGCCGGTCGTCATGGCGTGAAGGTCGACGTAGGTGTCAGGCGTGTACGCTGCCTCGTTGGCGATGTACTTCCACTGGCTACGGTCCTTGAGCTGAACCACATCGGCCATGGGAGCCTTCATCTCGCCCGCCATGCCGGCCAGTTCGCCGAAGTCGGCGGACCGCCCGCTAGGAGCGTGATGGACGCGGTGATCCCGGGCGGTGCATTCCTCCGCTGGGACGTCCCATTTCTTTGCGGCAGCCTCTACAAGCATCATCCGCGCGCCGGCACCAGCCGTGCGAAGATTGTTGATGTCGCGACGGACGGAACGGGAACCATCGGTATCCAGTTCCTGGCCGAAGTCGACCCACTTCTGCTCGCCGTCAGCCTGCACCACGGTGCAACGGCTCCAGTCGGCTTCCATCTCGTCGGCGATGATCATCGGGAGCGACGTGCGCACCCCCTGGCCCATTTCTGCGCGGGCACAGGTGATCGTCACCTCACCGTCAGGAGCGACGGCGACGAAGAGGTTGGCATCGAGACCGCCGGTGGCGGCTCGTGCGGGAAGGCCCAGGAGCGAATCAGCTCCAAGGCGGGCACCAACGACGAGGCCGCCAGTGCCAGCGATGCCCTTAAGGACAGCGCGTCTGCTGAGATTGCTAAGCATCGTCACACCTCTCTCGCTGCTGTTTTCACAGCCGCGAAAATCCGCTGGTACGTGCCGCACCGGCAGATGTTTCCAGACATACCGTCGAGGATTTCCTCGTCGGACGGGTCGGGATTTGTGGCGAGCAGAGCCGCAGCTTGCATCACCTGTCCCGACTGGCAGTAGCCGCACTGCGGGACGTTATGGGCGCGCCAGGCTCGTTGGACGGGGTGGTTGCCCTCCGAGTCCAGGCCCTCAATAGTCGTAACATCCATGTCTTCGGCGGCGGAAACCGGCGTGACGCATGAGCGCACGGCTTCCCCGTCGACATGGACGGTGCAAGCTCCGCAAAGACCGGTGCCGCATGCGAACTTACTCCCTGTCAGTCCGAGAACGTCCCGGACGTACCAGAGCAAGGGCATATTCGGATCACCGCTAAAGTCTTGTGGCTTGCCGTTGACAGTTAGTTTCATGTCAACTCCCTCCTCCATATTTTCCCCGGGCCGCTGAGAGCGGACACGAGCAGAAAGTCGTCGGATGAATTCCGAGACATTTCCACAAGCATGCTACTCATTTCTCTAGGTCACGCAAACCAAAAGCTGTAGCAAGGCTTCTGGCGAGCCGGTCTGCTCCGCCTGTATGAATCCGTTGACAGTGTCCATGAAATGTTGACAGTGTCCGGCCCCAGCAGGGGAAGAGGAAGCCATGGACAGGCTCGTCTTTGACGGCAAGGAATGGCACGAGGGAAACCCGCCCCTGGTTGGGGTTTTAAGCCAGTCGTACATGCATGGCAGCGTGGTTTTCGATGGTGCTCGGGCCTTTTCTGGCTGTGTTCCTGATCTTGATCTCCACTGCGCTCGGCTCCTTGTCTCCGCTGATGCCCTAGGGCTCGACAAGACCATCGACGTGGATGCCATGGTCGAGCTTGGCCTTGAGGGGGTGCGCCGCTTCGAGGACGGGGCGGAGCTCTATATCCGGCCCTCATTCTTTGCCGAGGGTGGATTCCTTACGCCGGAGCCTGGGACCACGCGTTTCGCGATGGCTTTCATGCGGATGGCGATGCCGGCAGGCAACGGCGGCTCGGTTTGCCTTAGCCCCTTCCGGCGGCCGTGGCCGGACATGGCACCGACCGATGCGAAGGCCGCGTGCCTCTATCCCAACTCCTCAAGGGCCCTACTCGATGCCGAAAAGCGCGGCTTCGACAATGCCGTGATGCGTGATGGTGATGGAAACGTGGTTGAGTTTGCGTCGGCGAACCTGTGGATCGTGCGCGATGGACTTGCGCTCACACCCGAGTGGAATCGGACGTTCCTCAACGGAATCACCAAACAGCGAGTGGCGAAACTCCTCAACGAGAAAGGGATTGAGGTCCGAGAAATCCCCATCTCCGTGGACGACGTGGCAGGTGCCGATGAGGTGTTCAGCACCGGGAACTATGGCAAGGTTCTACCCATCACCCGGTTCGAGGAGCACGAGTACGAAATTGGGCCCGTGGTGAGCGCCGCACGAGAGGCGTACTTCGCCTACGCCAAGACTGCCAGTTTTTAGCTACTCGTCCGGGTGGCGGTCCGTTCGCACTGTCGTGCGGGTAGCGGAATCGTTGTCCGCCTTTCAGTCCGAATCCGGTACAGCGGCACAATGTGATCTTAGGCCGCCCTCAACCTCCACTCGGTGAAAGCGAGTTCCGGCCTCGCTCCGGGTTCGGCTCCACGTCATGGCCAAGGAGTTTCGAGAGGTGGTCGGCACCGCCGACATAGTCCCCGTCGATCCATATCTGAGGAACCGTGATTGGTGTCTTCGGGCCGACGATAGGCTTCACACGTGCCAGCATCTCATAGAGGGCGCGCGGCTCGCGCACCACGTCATGGTAGGTGTAGTTGATGTTGTCGGAGTCGAGCGCTTCCTTGGCCCGTACACAATGCGGGCACGTTGCCTTGCCGAACACGTGGTTGCCAGAAATTTCACTCGTCTGCATGTAGGCATCAATGCAGGCTTGAGTCAGCACACCCCGATTTAACGCCCCGCCTTGGCTGATCACTCTGTTCTCGACGATCACTATCGGGGCGTGCCAGCCGCCGCGCACGAGTGGCCTCCACCACTCGTCGAGCCAGTCGCGGACCTCGAGGTCGACCGGGATGCCGACGAGCTCCGTTTTGAGCGCATCCTCGATCACATCACGGGTTAGCGCACACTCGCCGCAAGGAATCTTCACCTTGAAGGGTCCCCAGGAGCCCGCCCAGCGGTAGACCGTGATGCGGACTGCACGGGCACCGTCCCCGGTACCAGTGGCAGGGTTTGTAGAGGTAGTAGTTTCTTGTTCGCTCATTCGTTCCACCTCGCTTGACGGCATTAGAAGGAGTTGATTCTAACGAGAACAGCTCCCGCACCCAAATCAAACCTTACCACCGGGTGGTTCATAATCAGTACGGAAACGGCCTCATCGAGGGTTCGTCGACTGTGTAAAAAACAAGGAACTGATCCAGATAACTAGCCCGTATTAAGTTTAACCCATTGCATCAGCGTTGTTGCATGGATAGACCTTGGCTGGTACGCGAGGTGTTTGATAACCAGCCTGGATCTCCCTTGTTGTAGCGATGAAAGACGTGCTGGAGGTCTACATTCGCCCGCATGATCCGGTCCACCCGTTGGTCTGTCTGGACGAAACCAGCAAGCAACTGACCTACGAGGCCCGCACGCCGATTCCGATCTGACCGGGGCGCGAGGCGCACTTTGACTATGAACTACGAGCGCGCGGGCGTGCCAGCCTGTCTCTGCCTATTCTGATCTCAATTGCCTTTCCAGGGACTGGCGAACAAGCCCCAGCACATAGGAAAGTTCCGCAGGGTCAGTGAGCTTGACCTCAGAATTGCCATTCCCCCATCGGCCTAAGTCTGCGACGTTCTTTGAGCTTGTCGATGATCTTTTGCGTCTTTTCGGATATGGAACGGACTAACGTTTCGATTTTTTCAAGATGGCGGGTGATGCCTTCCTGTTCCTCCAAGGGCGGTAGCGCAACCGGCATGTTGCGTATCAAGTTCCGACTGAGAGAGGTTCGGGTTATGAGGCTTGTTTTCTTAGCAAAATAGTCACGCAAGCCGGAGTACCGGAAGGCATATTTCAAGTATAGCGGGTGGAGCGGTGTTTACCGGTTTCCAGAAACTCTTTTGATCAACTGTAATACAGGCTTTCGGTAATGCCTCACGACGGCACAATGTGAAAATACTTTCCTCACCGCGAAGGCCAGCCAATACTATGCGGATCTTTTCTTCTGCAGAATAAGCCTGCTTAGTCTTACGGCGAATGTTTTTCACTAATTTATCTGCAACTACTTTACCGCTTCCGGATTTCTTGTTCATCTCTAACTCCTAATGGTTAAGGTGAATCGGAAATCCTCCCTTATTTAAATCCTCAAATTTGTCCAATAGGCGCTGACCTCAGACAAATCCTTAAAAGCAGGAGGAGTAATCATGACCGCTGATAGCCATCAGCGGCAGGACGATATGGTGTGCCTGCCGCGAACAGAATTTGAGTCTCTGCAGGAGCAAGCTGCTTGCCGAGGGGCCAGAAAAGCCCTGAAGGAAGTTGGCTTGGCAGATGAACAAGCTGCCAATGACATCCGTACACTGCGTGATTTGGCAGGTTCAGTGAAGGACTTCTGACTGATGCCGGAAGCATCATTTGGGGGAATATAATTCCAGGTACTGGTTGATGATGTCGTATGTCATATTTCCGGACGTGGTTGAAAGTAGCCGCGCGCCCAAAACCGTCTGCCCCAGTAGCGTGCTGCCGTCCCCAGAGACCGTGCCGGTGTTGTTCTAGGCTCTGATGGCCTCCGGGCAGATCCAGATGCGCAAGGTCGATGGCTGGAAACCCTCGATCAACCGCTCGACGAAATTCTTGATCTCGCCGCATAACTGTGCCAAACATCAAACCGCTCGGAGACGCCATCGAATAATTTCCACCACTTTCTAGACACAACCGTGTTGTTGCTTGAACAATATCTATGGGTAAGGGATCTATGGGTAAGGGAAAATTTTGAGCAGCGATAGATCCGTGCAACGATGCTTCCGTTGACGCTTAGCTTTTAAAGCGAAAGTCACTTCCCACTAAACTGGAGAGAATTTTGGAAACTCTGCCAACACAAATAGAAAACGGTACTGGCATATCAGGAATCGGGACATTCGTGACCGAACTGATTTTTTCATTTGCAGAGCTCGTCAAAGACGAAGACGCGGTCGGGTTTGCTGCAATTGGGATTGGCTGCGCATTTCTCTTGGCCGTAACTATTTTCCTTCTGAAAAACCACTGGAAAAAAAGGGTAATCGACCGTATCCGCAAGGCCATCGAAGAGACGTCGAGCGGAAGTGAGTTTTCTAAAAAGTTCGATGAGATTCATGGCTGGATTTCAGCTGAGCAACAAGCCGGTAAAGTTCACGGATACGACTATAGTGCAAGACGCGCTTGGGATGAGTACGCAGAAACGCTCGTGACTCCCGACGAGAAAGACGATGACCAGCTTATTCGCAACACAGTTCGTCCAAGTTTCTTTTTCAACAGTCACGACTTGGGCTTTGAGCATAGTTTTTGGCGGTATTTATCCGGAATTTTTGTCTCTATTGGTCTTCTGCTGACGTTCCTTGGGATTATTGCTGCCCTTGGGACCCTCGAAAATATCAACCAAGATTCCATGTCAGAGTTTCTTGCCGCAGCAAGGGGTAAGTTTATTATGTCCCTGGCTGGCCTTCTGGCGTCCATCCTCTTTAGCATGACGTACCGCCTTCAATCGGCGACGCTGGATCGAAAAATCGCCCAGCTTTGCAATGAAATTGAATTTCGAGTCTGTTTCCAAACATCAGAAAAAATTGCTATCGATCAGCTCAAAGCAACTCAGGAGCAAGCGTCCCAATTGCAAGTACTTGGCAACGACCTGGGAGCACAGATCGGAAAATCGGTTAGTCAAACCCTGACACGCGATCTTGCACCGATCCTAGACAAAGTGGGTAGTTCTGCGAGAACCGAGGTCAGTGGTATGGTGGAGCAAATCAGCGATGCCCTCAATGCCAAGCTGGACAATAATCTGGAAGAGATGTCCCGTACACTTTCGACGATCAACCGTACTCTCGAAGGTGTAGTTGGCCGTCTTACGAGTTCAGGAGACAACAT
This sequence comes from Alphaproteobacteria bacterium, assembly GCA_965206145.1. Lineage (GTDB taxonomy): Bacteria > Pseudomonadota > Alphaproteobacteria > TMED109 > TMED109 > CBDBIK01. The sequence continues at coordinate 164,883 of CBDBIK010000005.1, read as the reverse complement.
TGGTGCGGAGATGTCCAAAGGAATTAAAAATCTTAATACAGTTGTCGACAATGCTCGCCGCCAATTAGAAGCAGATCAGTTGGCTGCAAGAAATGCGAGCGAGCGAGAGCAAGAGGCATCGCACCAAGCCATCGCAAGTCTGCTTGAATCCATCGCCGCCAATACTCGAGACAATGACACAAAGATGACCGAGGCTGCACACTCCATCACTACAGCGGCCGAAGGACTAGCAATGTCCATCAGTGTGATGAGCGACCAGGTGTCGGAAAAGGCCTCTGCTGCTGTCGCTGAAATTGGATACGACGTGAATCAAAAGGTGGCCGTTGCCGGGGCTGATATCACGCGTCAGCTGGCTGATGTGTCTGGAGATTTCATAGGCGGCCTGGCGAATTTCCAGAACAAACTAGACACGACGTTAGTTGAGCCCATCCGGACAATGGCTGTACGTCTGGAATCATCGAACCGAGAGCTCGAAAAACATGCACTGGCGATGAACCAGTCGACACTCGCCCAGGAGAGATCATCGACAAGTCTAAGTGACTCTTCAAAATCTTTGGAGGGTGTCGCTCGACCTATTGCCGACAGCGTCGAACGTATTGAACGTACGAACAGTGCAATCCGTACTTCTCTCGAAGGCAGCCTTCAGATGATGGAAGCTTCCCGAGCCACCGTCGATCAAACTATGACTGCCATGCAGACCTGTATTGGTCAGATGAAGGATGTCGTTGCCAATGCCGAAAACATCGACGACAAGCTTGGGGCAGCCTTTCAACAGATCGAAACCAGTTTTAGAGATTCGCAGGATCATATCCGGCGGTTTTCTGAAGAAGTCACTACGCGTTTCAGCGATGGAATCCAATCCATTCAAACTGTTTTGGATGGCATCACTGAGTTTGAACCAGCACGACGTGGAGTGTAATCCATGGCACTGACATCTCGCAGATTACAAAGAGAGGAAGAAGAGGAATCGGTTTTCATCTCGATGAGCGACCTCATGATCTCCATCCTCTTTATCGTAATGCTGGTTCTGGCTTACTTTGCTACCCTCTTGATCGAAAACACACCGGAAATCAGAAAACTTCAGCAACAGGTGGAAACACTTCAGGCGGAGATCGAAGAACTCCGCAAAAAACTAAAAGCGGACCCTTTGGAGACGGCCTTAAAAGGCATCTCGGAAGACAGAAACCTGCTTCTTTCAAGGATTGAGGATCGTCTGATCGCTGTCGGCATCAAGGTCATCGTCGACGAAGTGAGCGGTGTTGTCCGTTTTGGCGAGGAAGCCATCCAATTTCGGTCAGGAAGCTCCTCGCCTGACCGGCAAACCGCTGCGACGATGCAGAAGATCGCAGAGATCCTTTCCGAGGAGTTGACTTGCTACACGTTGGGCGAAAACTCTACGATCACCAGTAGTGAGTGCAGCCCCAACAACTCGATCATTGAAGCGGTCCAAATTGAGGGTCACACAGATAGCGACGGGGCGGATATCTTCAATCTGAACCTGTCGACAAGACGGGCCACATCCACGTATGAGGTGTTCATCAAACATCGCTCCGAGCTCACAAACTACCTGAATGCCAACTACCTGCTGGATCAGGTGCAGGGAGTCGATTTTGTAGGCGAAGAGGTCTTGTCTGTCTCAGGATATGGAGAAACGCGCCCAATCAACTTCGGCACCACGCAAGCCGATAAAAATGCAAATCGCCGGATCGATATTCGCTTCATCATGACAACGCCTAAGAACGTCGAAGAAGTTGAACGTCTGAAGACCACTATTAAAGAGGCCGTCAAAACCCAAGGTGCTCCGGAATGAAGCTGTCCGATCTGCTAGAAACTTCCAGAAGGCCTTCGATTATTAAGGTCATGGCCACAACCGCACATCTCGACAAGGCGGTAACCAGGATCCAACAAAAGTACGGCATCGGTCAGAAAGCCGCTACCAACCAGGATCTCACGACCAAGCTCACAGAATTTCAAAGTCGGTTGAAAAGCAATAACTGGTCCCGGTTTCCCTGGCATATGGCATCAGATACCTTGCGCTCTTTCCTGACCTCAGATCTGCGCGATGAAGCCAGATGGTCGGATGTCGCGGGGGTGCTTCTGGACACGTTGGAGATCACCAGCAGAAAGAGTTACTGTCGAGCCGCGCTCGATGCCTATCTCGAGACCTTTCACGTGACTAGCCCTGCGCTAAACAGATTGCGCGACATCTTGAACACAAAACCTGCGGAAGACATTCCAGTTCGTCGCCACCTGATTGAGGATTTGCAACTTTTTCGACCCGCGACTGCGGCCAAACTAATCGGTCAGGAACTTGCGCGGGTAAACAGGCCTTATGATCTCGTCAAGTCTTGGGGCGTCTGGTCTCCCCATTCCAATGGTCTTTTTGAAGATGTCTTCGCAGAAATGCTACGGAATACCACGGCGGACAGAAAGGCTCTGAACAGGATTCCGTTCGAACGCACGATGGACTGGCTGTGCCCGAATTCCAGCACCAAAGCTGAAGCCACACGAGCAGCGGGCATTGATGCTCTTGTACTTCCGTTTACCGATGAAAGTTCTTCGGAACTCAGGGACGAAGTAGAGCGCTTTCTTGTCAAGAACTTCGGAGACCCCAGGGTCAATCAAGCGCAATGGGTGGGGGTATCGAGCCAAGCTCTCGAAATCATGAACCGCTGGATGACCAGCAAATCTCTCAAAATGTTCTTCGACATCATTAGCAAGTTCGAAGGTAGCCATATGTGGGAACCCAGACGGAAATTCTGGACCGATATCGACCAGCGGAAATGGATCAGTGATGCTTGGGTGGTTTTGAATGATAGTGGCGCGGGATACGCCCTTGACCTGGCCGAGAAACATGAAGATGACACGTTTCTTTCCCATGGGAAGCTGAACTTCCGCGAGCGTGAAAAATGCTTCTTCATTATGAAAGTCGGTGGCCTTACCATTGTCGAAGGAACCCATAACTTCAGAGTTCGTATTTTCGACCGTGGTTCTCACCACGCACCTCACCTGCGCCAAAAATTCTACGACAAAGATGAGATCCACGCGAGGCCCGTATCCTCGCGAGGTGTCGAATATATCCATGATGTCCATGAGAACTGGGTGCAGAAGTCCGAAGACTACATGCGGCGGAACAGGTAAGGTCAAATTCAATGTTTCAGACCGATTTCAAAAGAGAAGACAATCGCGTCGTCCTGCGTTTCCTGGAGTCAAAGCAAGGCTTTCTGTTTCTCAGGAAAAAAATTGAAGAGCACGATCTTCGAGAATGGTCTGTTCGTACCGGGGCCTCAGGCAGCCTGGCCCATGCGGAAATCACGCGCCTCATGGAAGAGCGCAAGGAACAGGTTATCGAAACGGGTAACAGACTCATTATTTATGATAAGGCACTCGCGCAACTCAGCAGCAACGCCCTGAAAGCGTTTGGGTTGCCACCCAAGCTCAGCTTCACTTTCAGGCTTGAACAGCGTGGAAGCCTGGCGACTGGTGATTTCGTCATCACGCCACTTTGGCAACATCAGGGAGAAAATACTCGCGTCAAACGCGATGGAGCTTTTCTTACTCACTCGAGAAGCGATGAGTCGTACATCATCCCCGATCCGATTTTCGGAATTTGTACTATCCTCGATGAGTACAAGACTTCGTCCGATAAAAGCGTGGCCCGACAGATGCAATTGGCCGCGAAAGTTTTGGCGCTCATTCGTCGGCCCGCAGTCTATGTCGATCCATTGGACGATGCCACGCCCCTTTTCTCCCTGGACCAGGAGGGGAACTCCGCCGATGACCTCAAGATCCGACTTGACGACACCTTGTCGCGCTTCACGGTGAAAACTGCCACAGCCATTTCTTTTGATGTCTCCTTCAAGAATAAGCACGGATACCACATCAAGCCAGTTCTCTTTGGGAAGGTGCCAGATGCCGGAAAAAGCCCGGCCAGCGAAAAACAGGGACTTCTCACGCAGGAAGAGCGTCTCACTTTCGAAAATGACCCTAGGAAAGGTTTCTTCTCCAGTACCTCTGCAAAACCTACCTACCTTCTCGAAAGTGGTGAGTACATCCTGATTGATGAACTTCTGTTTCCCGTTTTTGAACACGTTCGGAACATCGATACAGCTTCATCTGAATTGCGTGAAATATTCGCCACCAATCCAGCCGAAGCCATCGCGGAAATCTACCGAAGTAGGCTCGAGTCAGATGAGACACTCGATTTGCCGGACGACATCCAACAGGAGCAGGTCGAGCAAATCATCTCTTCAATCTTTGTGGAGACCAAGGAATATTCCGACAGGGTTACTGAGCTCGGGCTTTGGGTCCCACCGGTGGTGCCTTGGGTCAAACGCAAACCGAATAGTTGGGAACCTGAAGAGTTTGGCATTTATCTGGGTGATCAGTTCGTCGTTCTTCCCACAGACAAGATAGAAGACCTGAAGGCAGAGCTTTCCGCAACCATTCAGAAGGGCGAGAAAATCGTTCGCCACGAAGGGCATGACATCCCGGCTACTGAGGAAGTGAAAGCCATCCTCGATCAATTGATCGGTATAGCTAAACCAACGGCCAAGCCCGATCAGATCGAAAACGGTGGCGAAGAACCGAAAGTGTCCGAACAGAAAGTTCTGCTTATCAAGGACAATTTCGACGAACTGAAGTACCGGTGTGAACTCACGGAGCGGCCGCGTCACATTCATACGAACCTATCACCCATGATTATCACGATGCTTATGGAGCATCAGGACGTCTCGCTGGACTGGCAAATCGATGCCTATTTGCAAGGTCTTCCTGGCGTGCTGAATGCAGATGACCAAGGTCTTGGGAAAACACTGCAAACCATCGCCTTTATGGCCTGGCTGCAAGAAAATATGAGAAAGGCGCCATCTGACCAGAAAAAACCCATTCTAGTTGTCGCTCCAACGACACTACTTAAGAACTGGGCGACGGAAGTCGAAACGCACATGGGCAGCTGGCTTGGGCTTGGCTCACGGATTGATGTCTATGGCTCCGGATTAAAGCGTCTGAAGAAAGTTACCGACGACGACACCTACTATCTCGATCTCGGGCTGGATACTCAACACGAAGATGACCGGATCTGCTGGGTGCTGACAACCTACCAGACCCTTGCCCAGAACCAGGTAGAATTCGCTAAGATCGATTTCGCTGCGGTTGTTTACGACGAAATTCAAAACGTCAAGAATGTAACCACCCTTGCCCACCGGGCAGTTCAATCCATGAAAGCGGATTTCACAATCGGTCTTACTGGCACTCCGGTTGAAAACGAAATTTCCGAACTGTGGGCTATCATGGACACCATTGCCCCTGGCTCATTAGGTAGTCTGCGCGAATTTGTGGATCGCTTTAAAAATGCGGACAAAGCCCGTTATCGCGAGCTGCATCAGGAGATATTTGCCAACAGTTACTCCGATGTGAGCAGCGGAAAACCCATCGCTACTATCGGTATCCGTCGCATGAAGAGCGATACTGTTAAGGTTCTCCCCCTCAAGAAGTATCGTTTCTACGCAACTGACATGCCTGAGATCCAGGCCCGAGCCTACGACATGGTATTTGCAGATCTGAAGAACCATGTGCATGGCCGTGCGCTGAAAATTCTGCACCAGCTCAGAACCGTCTCGCTATACCCTGGGAATCTCCAGCAACTGGACAATCAGCCTAATGCGCTTGAAACCATGATGGAAAGATCGGCCCGGATAAAGGCTGCGGTCAAGATTTTGGACGACGTGAGAGATCGAGGTGAAAAGGTTCTTCTCTTCTTGGAGACCCACGAGATGCAGCACCTGTTGCGACGACTCTTGCGTGAGCGCTACGGGGTAGATGACATTCCAATTTTGAACGGCCAAACAACACCACAGCGCCGGGGCAACATCGTCGAGGAGTTCAAGCAGACCCGTGGTGATGGACAATTCGCTATTCGAATTCTCTCTCCAAAGTCGGCAGGAATCGGAATCACCATGATCGCTGCAACGCACATTGTTCACCTATCCCGTTGGTGGAATCCGGCTGTTGAAGAGCAGTGTAATGACCGGATCTACCGCATTGGCCAAGATATGGACTGCACTATCCATATTCCAATTACAGTTCACCCTCATCACCAAGATGCTTCCTTTGACTGCATCCTGAACGACATCATGGTGAGGAAGCGGAAACTCTTCAGAGATGTCCTGATGCCCTCTGAAGATGGCGAAGCTGATCAAGGTGCAATGATCTCGGGTATGACCAAAAGTAAGTTCGACATCCAGAAAATCGACGGGCTCGACTGGAAAGAGTTCGAACTCTGGAGTGGTCGCGAGGCCCAAAGAAGCGGCAATTGGAGGATGTCCAGGACCCCGTGCACGGGGGATGGTGGCCTGGACACCCACCTGGTGAACCTAGAACGTGGAGATGTAATCTTGGTTCAGTGTAAATTCACGGATGACCATGAGAAATTTATGAGTGCCAAGCCTGTGCAAGAAGTTCTGAACTCCGTCAACCGATACGATGTTAGCAAGGGTTACCAATGTGTCGTCCTCACGAACGCGAATGGGTTCGACAACCAAGCAAAGCGTTTGGCGGCTGAGAAAGGTGTGAAGTTGATCGATAGGCACAGGCTTTCGATGTGGCCAAATCACATTATTTGATGACCTCTGATTTGGTGCGCCAGGCTAACTGGTGATGTGTATATGGATGCAAGTTCCGGCAGAAAGGAGAAGAAGGCTAACCGCTATTTTCACCGCGAGCCGTGCGCCGGATATCGTGAGGTGTCAGGTGAAGCATCGTTAGCGGCATGTATGGGTTGAGCTATCGAGCCTCGATATGGGTGGAAACGGGTGTGTCGAGACTTTCAAATCGGTCGAAGGCAATATCCTCAAGCCGCTAAGCAGGTCACTGATCGGTGTGCCATCATTAAGCCCCCTCGGCCAGAAACCGGGTGGCGGGATTATCAATTTGGTCGGGAAGTTCAGGCAAAGCGGTTGGACCGCTGACGTCATCCTTTGTCAGATCCGCACAGACAATTCCCCCGGTCATGAGATCCAGACCGAGGTGCAGCTTGCGCCATGACTTGCTTTCAGCCCTTGTTTTATGCTTGTTATGCAGCCATTCGTTTTCGCGGAATATTTTTAATCCTGTGCTGTCTACCACCAAATGGATAGGGTTTTGTCTCTGGATTTTGGACTTAGAAAGAAGGTTCAACCCCGAGCCTCGACGCGATAGGGTTGAGAAACCTGTCACTGGAACATCCAATTCCACAGGACGCACCAACCTGCGCACCAGTCCCTCTGTCTGGCGGAGTGGTTGTTTATAAATTATACTCAGTGTCAGGCATGTCGTAATCGCCAGGTCAGAATAAACCGGCTACCCACCTGGCGTTTTACGCCGACCTGCATCCCACGCATCAGCCATATCAGGATGTAAAAACAAAAAAGCCCGGACATGAAGGGCTGTTGTGGGGGCGAATATTTTTGAGAGAATTTTCGAAGTGCTCGGTGAAATTTCATCGAAGCGCAAAAATGAACTTGCAATCGTAACGTTAGGGTTTATGGTTTAATGTGTGAATTTTGATAAACTGACCGACAAAAAGAAGCGCTTAGACGGGTTTCGTCCGTTACCGGATACGCTTGTTCGAAATCTAGATGGTTGGTTCCGGGTAGAGCTGAGCTATACCAGTAACGCGATTGAAGGAAATACACTCACCCGCAGAGAGACGGCGCTGGTCATTGAAAAAGGACTAACCGTCGGTGGTAAGTCGCTGGCGGAGCATCTTGAGGCAACCAACCATGCGCATGCGTTGGATTGGGTTAAAGAGCAGGTTGAACGAAAGCCCCCTAGCCTGAAAGAAAAGGACATTCTTTATATCCATGATATCATTTTGAAAGGTATTGATGATGCCAATGCGGGGCATTACCGGTCTGTGCCGGTTAGAATTTCCGGCTCGGCGGTTGTTTTGCCCAACCCACGTAAAGTGCCTGATCTTATGCAAGAGTTCGCAGAATGGCTTGCAAGCGACCAAGGGCTCCATTCGGTGGAGTTAGCGGCAGAAGCGCATTATCGCCTCGTGACCATACACCCTTTTGTTGATGGTAATGGGCGTAGCGCACGATTGCTCATGAATATGATCTTACTGATGTCTGGTTATCCTGCGGCAATCATTCGTAAACGTGATTGCCTGGCTTATATTGGGTCATTAGAAAAATCTCAGCGTGGCGGCTCAAAAGACGACTATTTCAAAATTATTATGAAGGCAGTTAACAGGTCTTTGGATATTTATCTAAAGGCCGCTGCTGGTGAAGATACTGAGCCCGCTGACGGTGATAAATTGCTAAAAATTGGAAAACTTGCCAAACAAGTAGGTGAAAGCAACTCTACCATTCGCTACTGGACAAAAGAAGGCCTTTTGAATGTTGCCGAAATTACAGAAGCTGGTCACCAACTTTATGCGCCTGAAATGATTGATCGCATCAAGCAAATCCATGCATTCAAAGAGCAACGATTTACGCTGCAGGAAATCGAAGAGAAAATTTCTTAATCAAATCCGAGATGCTTTAATCATTCATCCCGAATACCCGAAAATAAAGCACAATTTCCCCTCACAACAGAAACTTGTTTGCTCAGGACTGTCTCCACCGCCACTTGCCCTGCGAAAGCGCTCTCCCGATCCGGCTGCGGCCGGATCCCCCCTGTTTTCAAGGTTTTTGCGAGTGGGGCTGAGCACTGGCTCCGGCGTCGGGTAGCCAAGAAGTATTCTCTTGAGGCCGCTATTCTCTGGACTTGTTGACTACATCGCTCTGGCGAATTTCTTCTAAATTAATGATTTTAATTGAAAAATTTGCGTGCTAAAAATTAATTTAGATCCCAGTCGTATTTGATGGCAAGGAACTGAAGCCGAACCTGCGCGTCCCTAACGCTCCGGGCCACCTTTTTGTTTCAGGGAATCTGAAGCTTCGCTGCTCTCCATCAAACGAGTCGAACGTCTGAAACCAAAGCCTCATGACCGCGAAAGCCGATCGAGCATACGGTCTATAAGGCCCTTGGCTGCGACTTGGTTAACCGAGCAGTCATAGATCAGGTCGAGGACTTCCTTATAGGTTGCCCGTTTGCGTGCTGGCAGGCTTTCGAATATGTCGCCTTCAGTTTTTCTTGTGTGTGCATCGGCAGCCTTCTCGATGGCCGCGAGCTGGCTTCTCAGTGCGCTCTTGTCTGCATCGTCGAAGAGATCAAATTCCATAGCTTTGCGCATCTCGGCGAGGAACGTATCCATCTCGGCCTTTAATGACTTGGCAAAGCGATCAGACACTGCGCCTTGCTTCAGTATATCTAGCCTCTCATGGATCTTGTCGGCAGCAAGTTCGAATGTCTTTAGACGATTTCTCTTTTGAGAGGACACACGGCATTCGCGAGCAACTTCTGCGCCCAATGGTCGTAAATGGGCAATGATGTTGTCAAAATGCGCGTTTCTTTCGAACTCGTCGCGGCGGCCGTTCGGAACCACACGCCCGTCAAGAATATGAACTTCACCTATGGCCCAAGAACAAAACCGGTCTTCAGGGAAAATCTCATGGAACAGCCGGTCGTGACCGACTTGGATGTTTCCTACACGCGCGCGAAGTCCGCGAACGCCCTGCGCGGACGGGATCGCTCCCTGATATTCGTGATGGATCAGCCAGCCAACGGCGGCTGTGTCACCATCAATGCTCTCAATTTCGAAGATTTTCAGGTTTCGAAGTGACGCCCTCCTCGTATCCGAGTATTCGACCTGATCGCGATAAGGACGGTAAACTGGCTCTTCAGCGTCGTCATTGATGTGAATATGATAGGATTTACCGGCACGCCCGTGTAGGCCGAGCGTTGCAGCGATCTCGTCGCCCAACGAAAAGGCTGGCGCGAATGGACAAGGACAGACCTGGCTGACAAACGCTTCTACCTCGATTTCGTTTAATAGCCGATCGTTGGCAATCCGGCGCGGTTTTACAAGTTCGACCTCGAAGAAATGCGTGGGGAAGTCCTCAGGGTCTAGTTTTTTGAGTGTGACAGCCTCCTGTACAATTGTGCGCAAATCGACATCGCTGTCGTTCGAGGCCAGCATCCGTTTGATCACGCGTCCGTCCCATGCCGCTTCAAACACGCTGGAGTCGCCCTTGGCACGTGAGCGGAAGACGAGCTGCTGAACATAGCCAAGCCCGGATAGGCGGCCAACACCACGAATACCGCGCGCATCTGTTCCGCGCTTTTCACTTGCCCCGAACGACAACATCCGCGCGGGAAAATCCTTGTTACACAATCCCTTGCCGTTATCTCGAATTACGACCCGGCGGTCGATATGATCAAGGTTGATCTCGATAAGCCCATGATCAATGGAGGTTAGTAGACCCAATGCGACGGCATCATCGATAGCATCGGTAGCGTTCTGAACATATTCACGGAAGATTGAGAGCGGGTTGACGTACATTGAGCTGCTCAAGAGCTCCAGCACGTCCTTGCCAACGAAGACTTCCGCATCTTCGTGATCTTGATCTCCTATCCTTGCCGATTTAATCATGCTCTTTTCCAATTCCCCGTCGTTCTCTTACGTGCAAACATGCGTGGTCGCTTTTAGTTGCATTTTTTTCGATCCTGGCTGCACATCCTGATCGGTCAAAGTAGCGTCTTCGACCCTCTCATCTTCTGGCACAAGATAGCCGTTGATGTCCCTGACACGGCGGCGTTTTGAGCTTCCCAAATTCGTGCCTCATCCGCCTTCGGCATAGGTACGAAATACCGCGCATGAGCAGATCAGGGAGCGGGACAGAGAGGCAGAGCGAAGCATCGAGCAGGAACGCGATATCAGTCGTGAAAGGGTGATGGGTTCGGTTTGTGACCATCACGCCTGCTTGCGTGGCCTGCCACCCTTGCGGCCATTTTCGCGGGCGGCGGCGGCTTTCGCTGGAGATTTGGTCTGCCCTGCCTGGCGGGCCATATAGGCTTTGGTTCCGAACAGTCCCGCCAACAAGCCGGGTATGGACAGGTCCACATCGAGGGCTTCCCAATGTAGGCCGTAACCAGATCCTAGAATTTCAACCGCGGCGAGGTCTTCGTCCGTTGCTGTCTCCAACCCCTGCGCCATGCGGGGTGGAAAGGCAAAGGTGCAACCATTGGTCAGATCGACGATGATACGGCTGTTCCGCTTGTCATAACGCACGGCATCCGCGCGCGGCTCGGTCTGCCGCGCGATGTGGCCACGCTCAATGGCGGCATTGATTTCAGAATCTGTCAGTTCAGCCATGGATTTCCCTCCATCTGGCAAGAAACGCCTCTTGCTGGTCATGAACGATCTGCATGGCCCGGCGCATATCATTCCCTTTCATGCCTTGGGCCCAGACAAGAGCTGGAGTCCCGTCAGGGCCGATCAGATTGATCTTGACTTGCCCATCACCAAACACATGCACATGGGCCGGCTCATGATCGTCTGTGAAGATGATGACGCGCAGACCATGCGCTCAGTATATGGTGACCATAACTGCATTTAACCTATCGCGATGGGTTTTCAAGAGGAATGCAAGCTACCTATTGGTGGGTGTTTCCGATGTGTGTATCCAGAACGGCGAGAAACCAAGGGGAAACCCCCGTAAAATACAGGCGGAAATACCATGAAACTGACACTTGGACAGGCGGCGAAGCGTTCGAAGCGTTCAAAGGGAACGCGTCAAAAGCCCTTAATTCAGGCGAATGTCATTTCAATGACCAGAGAATCACATATCACCCGCTAAGGGAATCCCCGCTTTTTCAAGCGATTGCCGTGGTTCTATGGACCTATGAGTCTGCAAATCTTTTGATGTCTTGGCTTCACCAATGATTGTCATAGTGGCCGGAACGTCGGTGCAGAAGACATCGGGTATATAGCCTCCGATAATCGGAGGCCGGGTCGGTGATGTGTCGCCCGGAAGGTCTGTTCGTGCATGGAGTGCAGCGCGACAAACAAGATGAGAGTCCAGCGTCAATCAGGATGATAACGCGGGGGTGGGGTCTCGCAGGGAGGGCGTAGCCCGACTGGAGAGACCCCACCCCCGCGTTTCGCCCCAATCGGGCGGGCCTGATGGTCGTGGCCGGCTCGAATATGGATTGATTTTCCACAGAAGGGGGATCGTTCATGCCGGGCCGTCATGTCACTGACCAACAAATGAGGCTCTTCATGACGCTTGGACAAACCCATACCGTTCCCGTGGCCGCCGCCAAGGCGGGGATCAGCCAGGCCACGGGCTATCGGCTTCAAGCCGACCCAACGCTGCCATCACAGAAGAAGAAGTCGCGCGGCCGGCGTCGCCCCGATCCGCTGGCAGATATTTTTGACAGTGATGTTGTGCCGATGTTGCGGTTTTCACCGGGGATCCGCCCGGTCGCCGTTTACGAGGAGCTCCTTCGTCGTCACCCCGAGCTTGGGGCCGGTATCCGCCGCACTCTGGAACGGCGGATACGGACCTGGAACGCTGAGCACGGTCCCGAGCAAGAGGTGATTTTCCGGCAGAACCATGAGCCGGGCAGGATGGGCCTTTCGGATTTTACCGCCATGGGCAAATTGGGCGTGATCGTCGCTGGTGAGCCGCTGGATCATCGCTTGTATCACTTCCGCCTTGCCTACAGCGGATTCCAGCACGCCCATGTGGTTCTGGGTGGCGAGAGCTATGTGGCACTGGCCGAGGGATTGCAGAATGCTCTCTGGACGCTTGGTGGCGCTCCTCACGATCATCGCACCGACAGCCTGTCGGCGGCCTTCAAGAACCTGAACAAGGCGGCTCAAGACGATCTTACCAACCGCTTCGATGCCTTGTGTCGGCACTACGCCGTGTCGCCAACGCGCAACAACAAGGGCGTTGCCCATGAGAACGGCTCCATTGAGAACCCCAATGGGCATCTGAAGCGCACCATTGAGGACGCGCTGGTCATGCATGGGTGGGTCGCGCGACTTCGAAAGCTTGCAAGACTACCGCCGCTTCATCGATGAGATCGTCGGCCGGATCAATGCGCGCAATGCCAAGCGGATCGACGCCGAACGTGCGAGCCTCAGACCTTTGCCGACGCGGCGGACCACGGATTACGAGGAGGTCACGTTGCGCGTCACGTCCTCCGGGGGCTCACCTTGCGCAAGGTGTTCTACACCGTGCCATCCCGGTTGATCGGGCATCAGCTGCGGGTTCGGCTCTACGATGATCGCCTGGAGCTGTTCCTGGGAAGCTCTGCCCTGCCAACGCTGACACGCGGACGAGCATCGAGCACCGGTAACCATGGGCACGTGGTCAATGACCACCACGTCATCCACTCCTTGCGCAAAAAGCCCATGGCGCTGACGGGGCTGGTTTATCGGGATCAGCTATTTGCGCGCCGGGCGTTCCGCAACATGTTCGCAGCTCTCCTGGAGAGCGCCGGAGAGAAGGTGGCGTGCCGCATGACGGTCGACCTTCTGGCGCTGGCCCATGACCGGGGCTGCGAGGCCGAGTTGGCCGAGTTGGCCGAGCACCTTGAAGAAGATCTGCGTCAGCACCGCTCTCCGGACATTCCAATTCTGCGGGCCCTGTTTGGCCCGTCAGAAGAAGCCCTCCCGGACGTCGAGGTGCAGATGGCCGATCTTGCCTCCTACAACCGGTTGCTCAGCAACGCTGCATCCGCTCTGGAGGTGACAGCATGACATCGCCTCAAACAGATACCGCACGCCTGACACTGGCTCTGACCGAGTTGCGCTTGCCTGCCATCAAAACCCTCTGGCCACGCTTCGCAGAACAGGCCGAGCAGAACAGGCCGATAAAGAAGGGTGGCCCGCCGCACGCCTGCTCAGCACCCTGGTGGAACATGAACTGGCCGAACGTGACCGTCGCCGGATCGAAAGACATCTGGCTCAAGCCCGGTTGCTGCCCGGCAAGACACTTGAGGCCTTCGACTTCACAGCCGTCCCTATGCTCTCCAAGGCACATGTCAGCGCCATCACCGCGGGCGATAGCTGGATCGGCAAAGGCAGCAACATCCTGCTGTTCGGGCCACCAGGTGTGGGCAAGTCGCATCTCGGCTCGGCCATCGGCCTTTCCCTTGTCGAGCAAGGCTACCGCGTGCTCTTCACCCGGACCACCGACCTGGTTCAGAAGTTGCAGCAGGCGCGGCGCGATCTCGTCCTCGAAAGCGCCATCGCGAAGCTCGACAAATTCCACCTTCTGATCCTCGACGACATCACATACGTCACCAAGGATCAGGCCGAGACCAGCGTGCTGTTCGAACTCATCAGCGCCCGATACGAGCGACGATCCATGCTCATCACAGCCAACCAGCCCTTCGGAGAATGGAATGCAATCTTCCCCGATCCGGCCATGACGCTGGCAGCCGTCGACAGGCTTGTCCACCACGCGACAATCTTCGAGATGAACGAGCTACCGGCGCAAAGCCGCTGAACACGCCAACGGCCCCAGCCGCCAGGCTCAAGCTCAAAGAGCAACACCGGCAAACATCAAACCAGATTGACGCTCTGCGACAATCAAAACCCGCAAAAACCTTGACTGTGGCGGAAAAGCCCGCCACCATCACAAATGTCGCGGCCAAGGATTATCATCCTGATTGACGCGCACCTCTCACCCAGATTGTCGCGCTACAGGATGCTCTCACGCACCACCAAATAGAGGTCAATGAATTTCTGATTACGGAGCAGATTATCCAGCTGTTCCTCGTAAGCAGCATAACGGCAGGCCAAGCGTTTCAGGGCTGTGGTTTCATAGTGGTTGTAATGATGGATATGGGCGTGCGGGTTTTCGGCCAGATGGTCAGCCAGAAACCCCATAAAGCGCTTGAAGGTTTCCTTTTCTTCTTCGTGGTCATGCGCCCAGAACGGCAAGAACAACTCCTTGCCATCTTTGAAATAATAGACCCCAAAAAGATACTCCAAGCCATTCGGGTAAAGCGGATCACCTTCCATATCAAAGAACAGGTCACCATCATCCGGCACAGGCATGCGTGTGAAGCCTTTACCGGGCGGGAACGGGATGATCTCGCACTTATCTTCGCCTGTAGCGGCTTTGTGATGTTGCAGAACTGCTTGTGAGCGCAGGCGTAAAAACACATCACGGCTCAAATCAGGAATTTTGATGTCGGGTGCTGTAGCAGCAAGCTCAGCAACGGTGCGAATGCCGACCTTCCGAAGCTTATCCATTTGTGAGCGCTGAATGTTGGCCACAAGGCTTAAATGGTCATCTTGTTCCCACTGCGCTTTGCAGCCTTCGCGCCATGAGCAGAATTACAATGGCCACAAGGCTCGGGATATGAGTCCGCAGGTAGTTTTTGCAAATAACTCTCAAAGCGGCCTTTGGCGCGGGTGTAGTAATAAAAAAAGTCAGCAACGCGGAAGCTATGCTTTTCATGATCGCCTAGAAACAGATGCATATCAGCCGGGCGCAGTCCCTGCAGATCAGTCAGAAGCTCGGAATAGACACAAAGCTGCATGATATGTTTTGGCTCGGCTGTTCGCGCCAGTTTGGTGTCAAGCACCTCGTAGCTGAAATCACCCAAGCTGGATGGTGTATGGCACTTGATCAGAAAGTCAGCATCACCTCGCCAAGGCGGCGCAAAGAACACGGCCTGATAAATGACATCTGCACCGGACCTCATAGCCCCCAATGTTAGTTGGGCACGACCTTGTAGATTGCGGTCTTTGGGAATTTCAACAACGGATTTACCTTCGTCTTTGAGCTGCTGGAGATACGCCGCCTCATGCTCCAAGCCTTTTTTCTGCAGCAGCTGACCTGTAGTACTGGCCTCGGCCTTGTCCATATCCTCGCTGAGCGCCTTTACATCAAGGAAGCTCGCATGGTGACACCCCAAAAAGGTAACCAAGTCCGATGGTGAGTAGAGAATCTGATCGTTACCGTATTGCTGCATATTATTTTTTACAAAAACGCCATTACCGTATTTTTATAGTTGACACGCAGAATATCCTGCGATACATTCATTATAACAGTAATCGAATTACAGAGTTTTGTCGAGATGATTTTGAAGTTAAAAGATATAGCCACGGTTTCCTCGGGAGTGACGTTTCGCTCACGTATTGAGGCATCCAAGGGCGGCGATGTTAGGGTCATTCAGATGAAAGACCTTGGTGACGATAACTTCGTGCACCTAGGCGAGAGCATCCATATTGACCACACAAAGCCTAAACCGAATCAGCTGGTTAAGCGAGGAGATATTATTTTCCGCTCTCGTGGCCAGACAAATACTGCCGCGCTACTGAACGAAGATGTGGAGAGCACAATTGTAGCGGCTCCACTATTTCGTGTGCGACCAGATGTGAGAAAGGTTGTGCCAGAGTTTTTGCTTTGGTGGATCAACCAGCCGTCTTCACAGTCTTACCTTGCTTCTAGACCAAAAGGCACCATGGTCAAAATGGTCAGCAAGCAGGGCTTGGAAGATTTGGAAGTCAATCTGCCGTCATTAGAGCAGCAAAAAAAGTGGCTGAGTTTTTCAGCCTCTCCATGCGAGAGCAGCAACTCTTAGAAGAGATTAAAAATCGCAAAGCGATCTATACCCAAGGAATTTTGATGCAGATGGCATCAGAATCTCGCCCAACAGCGAGTAATAAAAAACCCGGCTTCGATGCGGCAACATCTACTCCGGGTCAAACTCAGTCAAGAGCAAGGAATTAATGCTATGACACGAGGAAAAAATCAACATGTAGTAAAGCACCCGGACGGATGGGCCGTTAAGGGTGCAGGTAATAGTAAGGCAACAAAGGTCACTGACACGCAGAAAGAAGCGATTGAACATGCTGAACAAATTGCTCGCAACCAACAATCAGATACCAAGATCCATGGCCGCGACGGTAAAATCAGAGCCGGAAACAGCTATGGCAACGACCCATATCCACCGAAAGATACGAAATAAGCATAAGGAGCACAAAAATGACGAATGAAGCAATTAAACAACAAGACGTAAATAACGCTGCATGGGCTGCTTGTCCCGTACGCCCTTGACACCTTTCGTGGCGTGATGGATGCAGCAGGTTACAAGGATTATATCCTTGTGATGCTGTTCCTGAAATACATCTCTGATGTATGGAAAGACCATTATGAAGAATACCGTAAACAATATGGCGACGATGATGTGCGTATCCGCCGTAAACTAGAGCGTGAGCGATTTATCCTGCCAAAAGGATCAAGCTATTACGATCTTTACGATCAGCGTAATGAATCAAATATCGGCGAAATTATCAATATTGCATTAGACTCAATAGAAACAGCCAATAAAGGGAAATTGGAAGGGGTATTTCGCAATATTGATTTTAACTCCGAAGCCAATTTGGGGCAAACCAAAGACCGTAACCGCCGCCTAAAAATGCTATTGGAGGATTTCAATAAGCTTCAGCTTGATATGCGTCCAAGCCGTATTTCGGAAGATGTTATTGGCAATGTTTATATTTATCTAATTGAGCGCTTTGCCTCTGATGCAGGTAAAAAAGCGGGAGAGTTCTACACGCCGCATAAAGTTTCAAAATTGGTCGCGCAGCTTTGCAAGCCAAAAGTAGGTGCGCGTATTTGTGATCCAGCCTGTGGTTCGGGTGGACTTTTAATTGAAGCGGCCAAGGCCGTTGGTGACCGTAACTATTCCATCTATGGCATGGAAGTGAATGGCAGCACTTGGGCTTTATGCCGTATGAACATGTTTTTGCATGGCACTGACTCCGCCCGTATTGAATGGTGTAATACGCTGACATCGCCAACATTGGTCGAAAATGACCGCCTGATGAAGTTCGATAACATCGTCGCTAACCCACCATTCTCACTGGATAAATGGGGCGCTAATGAAGCCGAGGCCGATACATATAACCGCTTCTGGCGCGGTGTACCGCCGAAATCAAAAGGCGATTATGCCTTTATCAGTCACATGATTGAGGCAGCAGTTGAAAAAGAAGGTCGTGTTTCTGTGGTGGTTCCTCATGGGGTATTGTTCCGTGGCGCTGCTGAGGGACGCATCCGCGAAAAACTCGTCAAAGATAATCTTCTGGATGCCGTGATTGGTCTGCCGGGCAACTTGTTCCCGAGTACATCCATCCCCGTTGCTATTTTAATCTTTGACCGCTCTCGTGAAAAAGGTGGTGTCAATGAAAATCGTAAGGATGTGTTGTTTATTGATGCCAGCCAAGATTATCAGCCGGGCAAAAACCAAAACGCCTTGCTTGATGAACATATGGAGAAAATCCTAAACGCCTATGAGGCGCGTGAAGAAGTCCCTAAATACGCACATTTAGCAAGCTATGATGAACTGAAAGAAAATGACTTCAACCTGAATATCCCACGCTATGTCGGTACCTTCGAAGAGGAAGCGGAAATCGACATTGAGGTCGTTCAGCAAGAAATCGATACACTTGAAGGTGAACTGGCAGAAGTGCGCGGCAAAATGGCGAGCCTTCTAAAGGAGGTGGCAGCATGAGCAACGGCGAATTAATCATCTACCAAACAGAAGATGGGCTTGCCCAGATTAACTTGACAGCTATCGATGGTACGGTCTGGCTAACGCAGGATGAAATAGCAGATCTGTTCGATAAAGGCAGATCTACCATTACAGAGCATATCCAAAACATCCTGACGGATGGCGAATTGGACGAAAATTCAGTTTGTCGGAATTTCCGACGAACTGCCAGGGATGGTAAAGATTACAGTGTCTTACACTATAATCTTGATATGATTTTGGCTGTTGGTTTCCGTGTAAGATCTCCTCGAGGCACGCAATTCCGCCGTTGGGCCAATACTGTTTTGAGGGGGTATTTGGTCAAAGGCTTTGCCATGGATGATGAGCGCCTGAAACAAGCTGACAAATGGGATTACTTTGATGAGTGGCTTGCTCGTATCCGTGATATTCGGGCATCTGAAAAACGCTTCTATCAAAAAGTAAAAAACCTTTACGCCACGGCGGTTGATTACGATAAATCCTCCGAACAGGCGCAGCTCTTTTTTAAAAAAGTACAAAACAAGATGCTTTGGGCTGTAACAGATAAAACCGCTGCTGAATTGATTGCTGATCGAAGTGATCCCGGCAAAGCCAATATGGGTCTAACTTCTTTCAAAGGGTCTATTGTCAGAAAGGGCGATATTGGCACTGCCAAAAACTACCTACAGCAAGATGAAATTGACGAGCTTAATCGCATTGTCACTATGTATCTGGACTACGCAGAAGATCAGGCACAAAAACGTAAAACCATCAGCATGAATGACTGGGCCGATAAATTGGATACGTTTCTTGAGTTTAACGAACGAGACCTGCTGACTCACGCCGGAAAACTCAAAATGGAAGTGGCTCAAAAGCTTGCAGCAGAGCGTTACGATGAATTTGATACCAAGAGAAAAGAAGCAGAAGTCATTGCCGCTGATGAAGAGGATATTAAGGAGTTAGAAACCCTCGAAAAGAAACTGACAAAACGTGGAGATGAGGATGAGTAATCAACACCTCAAAAAGCTAGGCAAAATCTCGTATGTACCTAGCGGATGGGAAATAACAACCGTAGGAAAGGCTTGTAAAATTAGAAATGATCTAAGGAAGCCAATTTCCGTGAACGAGCGGAAAGGAATGCAAGGTAAATACCCATACTATGGCCCTACAGGAATTTTAGATTTTATTGATCACTACAGGGTTGATGGGAAATATGCTTTAATTGGTGAGGATGGTGACCATTACCTGAAGCCTACTGAGAAGCCTTAAACTATTCTTGCAGAAGGTCAGTTTAACGTAAACAATCACGCTCATATTATTGAGGGAACTTCAAAGTGTTTAACCGAATGGTTCTACATCTATTTTCACAATCGTGATATTACTCACATGCTGAGTAGACAAGGTGCAAATAGGTACAAACTCAACAAAGCAACACTGACTAGTTTGCCTATTTTACTTCCAAGTATAAACCAGCAAGCAGAAATTTATGCGATATTCCAATCTTGTGTTTCGGCAATTGAAAAAACCGAAGCGCTGATTGATTGCAGCGCGCCAACTCCAGCGTATTCGGATTGAATGTAGGCTAGAACTCTTTTCGAAATAGCGATGTGCTCGTATGATTCAGGCATTAATCTCTGTCTAAATGGTTGGTTAGTTCTATGATCGCATCTCTTGTCTCAGATAGGGATAAAGCCGCGGGTGTACTCTTGAGCCGTTCGACTTCCTGAAAAGGTAATATTTTAATATTTGGAGCTTGTTTGTCAGCGCTTGACATAGTTGCATCAGCGAGACTTTTTCGAGTGCTTTATGGCTTTCAGGCGTTGCGAGGTGGGCGATTGCTCTCTTCGCATCGTGCTTTTGGAACGCTTCCCGTGCCGACTTATTCTTAAGGATGTCTGGAAGGCGGCGAACAGTGTGTAGAGGAAATAGCTTTCCTTAGTGTATCCAATTGCCGCTGAAACGTGTTGTATCGAATCTACTATCTTCCGGAACGACATCTCTGTAGTATTTTTCCATGTCTTCATAGGCTGAAATGATCCTGTCGAGATCGGTTTCGTTTCTCCCACAAAAATTTATGATCTCTGAGAAGGGCATGTCTAGTTTCCGAAGATCATGGAGGTACTTGACCTTTGAGTAGGGGGCCCATGGCCGGGGGCTAACCAAGTGAACCTGTAGCCGGACGGCGTCAGTCGATGCCTTATTAAGGTCATCATGAACGAGTGCCGGTATGTGGTCCCAGTCACCCGAGATATTTTCGCTCAAGAACTTCTGATAGATCGCGACGCCCGTATTACCTTCGATGCAGACAAGCCGTCCTTCTGATGTGCGGTTGATTATTACGGGTTGGACCACGCCGCCATTGGACTGGATTGAATTTTTGAGTTTGAGAAAAGTTGTTCCGCCTCCTGCCCTCGTGTCATTTCCCTGCCCTCGTGTCATTTCCATCAACGCCGAGCGCGAGATGAATCTGCTCCGGCGTGGTTTCTCCAACGTATGTTTCAAGAAACTTACGAATCCTCGGATTCTCACGGTCGAGTTCGATGCTTTTTACCGGTACTTTTTTTCAGTGGTCCTGAGGGAATCACAATTTGGCTCGACATATTACTGGATGCCAGACAAGCTTATCCATTATCGTTGACAGGCACAAGCAGTGCGAGAACATTTTACTTGAATATCGCCGTTCCCCTGGATTCGCCCTCCACAAGTGCTGGGCAGTGCAATTCATCGCGTTTGTAAACAACCTGTCGCCCGAGGCGGCCATCGGTCCGAAAACCTTGTTTGGGATCGGGGTGGGACAAGACCGTCATCAGCCGTGTCAGTCATGAATAAAGTGTGGTTTGCTGTTCCCATTCCATCTGAAACGGCTCCAGTAACCGCACCAGCGTAATTTATAAATTTATAATTGTGCTGCCCATCCATTATCGCTTCCACGATGTCTGGTGAGAGAAGCGTAAGCCGGAGAACGCGCGTCATGTAGGACGGTGCAATGCCTTCGCGCTCTGCTGGCTCGGCGATGGCCACGAACTCACCCGTTTCCAGCGAGACGCCCGCGCGAGCGTCTTGATCAGCGTGTTGCCCATCTTGCGTTGTCCTGATGCCTCATCCGGCAACTGTATCTCCTTGCGACCGCCGTGCTTCACGAGGCGAAACGAGACGTGCATCGTCACTGTTTCAGGCACTGGCTTCACGCGGGTCATGCCGCGGCCCCGAGACTAGATGTTATTTCACGTGCCAGCCCGGTCATACCATCCGCCGCTTGCCTCATGGAAACATTTTTCCCGATCCGGCTGTGGACGGATTTTTCCGTTTGTTTCCAAAGGTTCGGCACTAGCCGGTGCCGACAGCAAAGTTTCGGTATGAGGAAGGGATCTACAGAGGCACCCGATCGTCGGGGCATCATTGGCTTGCCGGTTATAACGCCGCTAAAAATTTTGGTCACGGCGTATTCAACATCCCTCCCGAGGTAATCCGGATGCCGATGAATGCCGTCAGCCCAAGTGCACCGTAGTTGATGACCTCCTGATAGTTCTGGTCAAGCAGGTTCTCGCCTCGAACGAAAAGAGAGACACGATCGCTCACCGCCAGGGAGAACGATGCGAAGAGGAGCGAAGCTGATTTGGAGCGGTATTGACCGATCCGCAATAAGGGCAAGTCGGTTCCACATGTCAACGGGCTTCTTCAAGATACGCTATGCAATCTTCTTGAGTTGGAAATTGTTGAAAACTTGTATGATGTTCATAGCATTCTGTCCTGTCGGGGCTGTTTCAATCTGATCACAAGATCACCATGACTTTAGTACTAGGAAATTCCGTCGCTGTTAAAGATGAAAACCCGTGCTTTGCGGCTCACGCCATTGGCAAAATCACGAAGATAAAACTGAGGGATGAAATGGTGGTTGCCTTAGTTGCCAAGACCGTACCTAACTCTTTGGGAAAATCGCCTCGTGTTGTAAGTTGCTAGCTATAAACAGGGACAACCTACTCGCCAAATACTTTTTTGCCTTCTCTGCTCCATGTGCGCTTGAACCAAGTCATATGATCTTTCACTTGCTGCTTAATTTCTTGGCTGTCCATGATATCTGCTGCCTTGTACGCGTAGCTTAGAAAATTACGTCGCCGACCAAGATGCGTGTAGCGGCTAAGGCACTCGCGTTTGTGCACCTCAGACTGCGGAACTGACTTAGCTTTTGCGGCGATCATCTTGGCATGAATTCCCCGGCGCATCTTTCCACGGTAAGCGTCGAGTGACGACGGGCGAATCAGTGTCTCCAGACCATTGTAGGTAAACCCTAGATACTGGATAGGGGCGCGTGATAATCCGCCATTAAAATAAGCGGTGTCGGTCTTATCACCAGACAAGGACAGGTTAAAATTGGCCAGCATGTTTTTAACCACCACGTCAACATCTCGAAGCTCTGTTCCAAGAGGAAGAACGACCGCAATATCATCCGAGTATCGCCTGTAAGAGCCACCATACTTTCGGCACAAGGTGATCATCTCGTGGTCGAAGCTTCGTAGATAGATATTGGCATAAAGCCCGGATACTGGCGTTCCTTGCGGGATGCCGAAGGTTGGGTCGTGGGTTCGAATCAACCCGTTCTTCCGACCCCGCACATGATCAATAAAATCTTTGTAGGAACACACTCGACCATCCCGCTTGCGTTTTCGGCCAAGCCGCGAATCTAAATCGACTGTCTCAACCCAAGAATACCGGGTCACGTTTTTCCAAACTGTCGCGTGGTGCCCGTCGAGACGGGTAACGCCCAGCAAGCCAGCAATTTCGTCGCGCAGCAGATTGTGGTCGAGGCTGTCAAAAAATTTAGAAATATCCAGCGCGATCACAGAACAGTCGCCCCGCGATCGTATCTCGTCGAAGAGTGCCTTCGCGTGATAAATGTTGGTCCTGCCCCGCGGACGATAAGCTAGGATAGAGCCAGCCGATTCATCCTGTGCCAGTGCCCGTTCATAATATGAATTCAGATGATCTGCATATTTTTCGAGGTAGGCGGCATCTGCATGGCCAGCAAAGCGGATAGGTCTCTTTTTTATTTTCAGTTCACGGGCACCAGAAGCGTTTAGCACCGACCGCCTTACTTCGTCGGTGAACCCGAGCAAAGGTAAGAAGCGGTGAGGTTTATCCTCGCATAAGAAGTTGAGAGCCTGCGCCCGCTCGACTTCACGCAACGGCAGATCGAAGTGCTTATACTGTCGCTCCTTCGATAGGACAGACAATGAAAAATCATCCGTAGATGGATCAAAATCGTTCATAGAAGGTAGGTAAAACCCGGGCATAGTGATTCCGTTCGTCAAATGCCCGGGCTATTAAACCAAAACTCCCATCAGGAAAAAATATCTCCATCCGGTACGAAAAAACTTTGTATGGTATGTTATTACCACATTGTGTTTAGAAAGATACGACATGAATGAAATCCAATCGTCTCTCGAGCAACAGGTGCAGATAGCACTTGAGAGCTTTAACAACAATCATCCGGGTCCAATGCCCCGGGGCCTGTAATACGTGGGAATGCATACTCACGAAAACAAGGGGGTCTCGGATTGATGATTTTTTTTTTGGGGGGGGGGACGTACAAATTTGAGAGCAAGATGGTACATGTCCGTGAGGACGAAACGAAGTCCAGTGTGAATCCAAAAAATTGCTAAGACAAAACCAGAGATCATTAAACCGAAAGACTAGCCACCTCTACCGTGACTGCCTCAACGGCGTGTCGCATCGCCATGTAGACATGATCCAAGATGAAAAACGCAACCTCCAACGCACCTTGTAGAAATTGAATGCGGTACTACCGATGCGCTCGGGTGGTTGACTCTTTTCCCACGGAACGCGCATATCTTTCTCAGGAACAACATGTGGGTTTCCCGATCTGTCGGATCTCCTGCTGAATAGAACAGTATGGTATTTGACATGGAGTAGCTTCCCATGGTTGCGAATAGGCAGGACTTCCGCAAATCTGCGTGTTGTTTCCAAAGGCTCGGCACCACTAGCCGGTGCTGGCAGCGAAGTTTCAGTATGAGGAAGGGATCTACAAAGGCACCCGATCGTCGGGGCATCATTGGCTTGCCGACTATAACGCCGCTAAAAGTTTTTGGTTACGGCGTATTCAACATCCCTCCCGAGGTAATCCGGATGCCGATAAACGCCGTCAGCCCAAGTGCACCGTAGTTGATGACCTCCTGATAGTTCTGGTCAAGCAGGTTCTCGCCTCGAACGAAAAGAGAAACGCGATCGCTCACCGCCAGGGAAAACGACGCGGAAAGGAGCGAAAACCCTCTCAGGGTCTCTCTCACCGCAGGGAAAGAGGAAAAATCATCATCCCGCTGCCTGCCTGTCCGGTGCAACTCCAAGGCACCCATCACGGGAAAGCCCGCGAGCGACCAATTTCCGTCGAGGCCCACGGTCCAGGTGTGACGGGGATGACGCACTCTTTCCCTGCCGTCAGGTCCGTGGGTTCGTATCGTGGTCCAGTTTCCTCGCAGGGAGAGTTCGGGAAGAAGCTCGGCACGGGCGACGAACTCGATCCCCTCGCTCTTGGTCGTGCCGGGGAAATTGAGGGCAGTGCGGCAGTTCTCCGGTGGAGGATTGCACGCTGCGAATCCGTTGATCGCGTTTCGGATCCGGTTCTTAAATCCGGTGATGTCGAAAGCCAGCCGCCCCTCGAGAAACTCTTGGCCAATCCCGATGTCCCATCCGATAGCCTTTTCCGGTTCGAGGTTCGGATTGCCGACGAAGCTGGCACCGAATCCATGAATCTCAACGAGGGTGGGATTTTTTATGCCGGTTCCCACACTTGCATGAAGGCGGGTTCTGCTTGCGGGTATGCGCCATGAGGCCGATAAGCGTCCCGTCGTGGTGTCCTTAAAGTTCTGATTTTGGTCGTGTCGAACGCCTGCCGATACGAAAAACTGTTTTGCCAAACCGATTCGGTACTCCGCCGCATACCCACGGGTCTTGGTCGATCCGGAGTTACCGAATGTCGCGATTTGCTCTTCACGTTCGTCTTCGAAAGTGAAATCGATCGATTGAAGGATGCTTTTGTCGGCAGGGGCAGGAAGCGAAAAACCCGCCTTGATGGAGGTTTTTTTGCGCCGACCCTCGGTCCTGCTCAGAAAATTACCGAAGTTGTCCGATTCCCTTGCACTCAGGGCGATGTCCGCCCGAGCATGTGCGGATCCATCTTTACTTTGCCATCTCACGCCCGTGCGGAAGTGGCGCTCGATTCTTTCTGACCGGTTTGCGTTGTCATGGGGAGGAGAATCAGTTTCGACGTCGCCCCCGAGGACGAAACCGGCGGCATCGAACGTGATCTGTTCGGTGAGAGCGATCTCCGCTCGGGCCCTGAGGTTGTGGCTCTTGTGGCCATCGGTCTCGGGATTGCCAAGGCGTTCATCGGCTGCTGAGATCCCATCGGTCCAAAAACCTCCAATCCCTCCAGCAAGGGACAGCCTCCCTTCAGAGATCGTGCCCGAAACGCTTGCACGGTGCGTGCCAAGTGACCCGGTCTCAAGACTTGTGATGAATCGAGGGAGTCCGCCTGGAGAAAGCGTTTGGATCTGCACCACCCCGCCGATGGAGTCGCTTCCGTAGAGGGCACTCTGGGGTCCGCGCAGGATCTCGATGCGTTCGATGCCGTCGCTGGTGAGGTTGTCGAAAAAGAACTCGGCACCGGCGGACGGATCGCTCACCTCGATTCCGTCGATGATCACCAAGGTGTGATTCGCATCGGCACCTCGAATGCGGAGTTGGGTTTGCTGGCCAAATCCTCCCGCCGTGCTGATCGAAAGCCCGGGAACGCGACGAAGTATTTCCGCCGTGCGGATATCTCCTCTTTTTTGCAGATCCTCGGCCGAGATCACGGTGAATGAACTCCCCACCTCTTCGGCCGGCAACGGTGTCCGGCTTGCCGAGACGACGATCTCGTCGAGAACGGGAGGCTCCGCCGTGACCGGTTGAGGTAGAAGGACGAGGAGTGCGGCGGCGATTGCAGCCTGGACGGCCCCTGCGCCCGTTCGCCCGGAATTCCATATGGAGGTGTAAGGAGGCACGTTGCCCTCCGTTTGCGGTTTGACGATTCCGCGTCACCGGCAAACGGATTTGCGCCTTCGCCACACCCCGGACGGAGGCAAGCAACGCTCGCAACAGCAGGTCTCCTGGCTCGCGGTTCGTTGCGGACACTCGGCCTTCCCGGTTTCCCAGTGGCCGATGGTTGAGCGTCCGCTCGCCGTTCACAGTTGCGGGGGCAGCCGGGTTGCCGGTACGCGCACGCTTGGGTGGCGTGTGCCGGTTCCCATTCCCTTTTACATCCCCTAGGGGAACTGTTTCTGGTCGGATCGTGAAGGAGGATGCAAATGCTGTCAAAAGAAGGTTGTCATGATTGTATCCGCGTATCTTCCGCCACGGATATAATCGTTGCTATGGCTCTGATTAGTTCGTTCGCCCGCATGCTTGCCCGCCGCGCTGTGGCACATCCGCGCGTGCGCGAAGAGGCAACAAAGCTCGCTGCAAAGACAGTGCGAGAAGCTCGTGAAATCGCCGCCGATCCCTCGCCTGCACGCAAGCTTGGGCGGGTTGTCAGCCGTGCGAAACGGCGTCTTTCGGAAACGATCAAGGGTCGGGACTGAAATTGACACGGCGATCCGGCGGCACCGCCGCGGGGACGACCGGCCCCTCTTTTCTCGACCTTGGTCTGGCCTTTGGTCCGGGCTTGGGCGTGCGTTCGGCAGCATTTGTCCTGGTGGCGATGCTGGCGGCAGGCTGTGCAGTCCCCGTGCACGAGCCCCTGCCTATTGATGCGGAAGCCGAAGCTGACCAGTTGCTGGGCGGTTCTCTGGAAGATCCCAAACTCTCCTTGTTCCTCGAAAGCCAGGGACTGCCTGCACCTTTGGCATCCGACCCGGTCAGCGCGAGGGTGCTTGTTCTTACCGCTTTGTGGCGTGCACCGGAACTTGCGCTTGCTCGTAGCAGGGGAGAGGTGGCGGATGCCGAGGTGCGCGTGGCGATTCTCGGTCCGCGGTCCGCTTTCGTGCCTGAGCTCGAGTATCACACGGAGGAAAATCCTTGGACGCTCGGGCTTTCAGTTGAGCGGCCGTTCACCGCTAAAGGGCTGGCCGAGGCGCGCGCGGATGCCGCCCGCGCGGACGGTCTGGCCCTTCGTCTGGAAGCGGCGCACAGTGTCTGGGAGATCCGCAATAGGGTGCTTTCCGCTCTTTTTTCCTTCCTTTTCGCAGAACAGGATATTTCTTTCGCCGAAAAAGAGGTGGACCTGCGTGCTGAGGAGACGGACCTTGTTCAGCACCGGACCGAAGCGGGTCTGGAGAGCGGATCCGAGGTTGTGAATGCGCGAATCCGCGCGCAGACATCGAGGCTTTCCATGCAGGCGGCACGGAGCAAGCGTGAGGAGGCGCTGGCCGAACTTGCCAGCGCACTCACCCTTCCCGTTTCAGACCTTCGGCACCGCACGTTCGCACATTCCCAGCAGACACTCGATGCCGGCGATGTTGCCGATTTTGTTGCTTTGGGAAGGCACGCACTCGTGGATCGTTCTGATGTGCGCGCGGCACTTGCTCACTATGGGGCTGCCGAGGCGCGTCTGCGGGTAGCTCTTGTCCGCTCGCTTCCCGACATATCCCTCTCGCCGGGAATCCTCTGGGATCAGAAGGATTTGATTTTCCGGCTTTCCGGGGCGTTGGTGCCGGACCCTGTCCGTGTGCAGGCGCGCATCGGTCACGCTGAGGCCCTTCGGGGCGAGGCACGGAGCCATTTCCACCAGGTGCAAGCTGCCGCCCTTGCCGAGATCGACATTGCCACGGCCAGGCATGGGATCGCTCTTACCGAGTTGGACGCTGCCGTTGCCGAGGAAACGGCAGCGGGTGAGCTTTTGCAACGTGCGGAAGAAGGCATCCGGGGCGGTGTTTCTGACACCCTCGACCAGGTCCGTCTCCGGCTTCATCTGCTTGCTGCTGAACGGGCACGCATGGGGGCATGGCACCGTCTGAGCGTCGCCGTTGCGGAACTGGAGGCGGCATTGGAGCGTCCGCTTTCGGGAGCGGAGCTTCCATCGGAACAACCCTGGCTTCCCGGCGAGACGGCCACTAAGGCCGTAGATGAAGATGTCCAGTAGCGGAACATGTCGATGCGATTTCTGATTGGGCTTGCCCTTGCCGGGGGTTTGGTGGCCGGGATCTATTTTCTGCAGGCGCGGGAGGTGTGGGATGAGATTTGGCCTGCGGAGCTTTCGGAAGCGGAGAAGACCTTTTCCGACGATAGCAATGACGATGAGGCCAGCTTTCGTGACGATGACGATGATGACGACGATGTTCCGATTGCGGTTATCGAGGTGGTGGACGGCGAGAGGGTGCTTACCTTGCCCGAGGATGCGGCTGAGGCGAGCGGCTTCCTGAGTTATCCCCTTGCGCGGGCGACCTGGCAGGAACGCAGCACTGCCCTTGGCTCGGTCCTGGACGTCTCTTCGCTCCTCGAGGCCGTAAGCGGTCTGCGGGATGCAGCGCTCCGCCTTCGCCATTCAGAGGAACGCCTTGTTCGTCTGCGCGAGCGTGCCAATCGTCTCGAAACCCTCCATCGGGAGCATGGCTCGGTACGTCTGATGGAGGTGGAAACCGCAACTGATGCCGTCCGAGAAGAAGAGGGCGTGCGCGAATCGGTTGTCTTGGAGCGCAGGCAAGCGCAGATGCACATCTCCCATCGCTGGGGCGAGACGCTTGCGCAACACGTGCGAAACGACACGAACCTTATTCGCCGCCTGGAATCGCGAGAATCCGTCCTCGTGCAGGTGCCCAGGCCTGCGGACATCGCGGTTGGAAATTCCACTGCTGAGGTGGTTGTTGACGACGAGGCACGGCCGCTGGAGTCGTTGGGGAGCGGTTTCGCTCCGATTCCCGGCATGGCCGACGATGCGGGCCTCTTCTTGGGCGTGGGCGCAGGCTTGCGGCCCGGGCTTCGCGTGGAGGTTTGGTTTATCAAGGAAGACGCTGTCCTGGAAGGAGTGAACGTTCCGGGGAGCGCGGTTGTGTTCCATGACGGCCGCTCTTGGGTTTACGTGGATCTCGGCGATTCCCGTTTCGTGCGACGGTCACTTGCGGACATGCGAAGAATGGAACGCGGCTGGTTCGTAGCCGGGCCATCACTTGCACCCGCACAGAAAGTGGTGGTCCGCGGCGCACAGACACTTCTTGCCGAGGAATTTCGCGCGCGGATCATGCGCGAGGATGACGACTGAAACTGTGCTTGCATTTGCTGTTCGCTTCTCGATTCGCCATCCCGGGATCGTTCTGTTTGTCGCGTTTCTTCTGGCAGCGGCCGGTGTGTGGCGTCTGGGTGCGGGCGAGTTCGACATCTTTCCGGAGTTCGCCCCACGGCAAGCCATCATTCAAACCGAGGCGGAAGGACTGACTGCCGAACAGGTGGAACTTGGTGTTACCCGTCCCCTCGAGGAGGTATTGCGCGGGCTTGCCCGCCTTGGTTCGGTTCATTCGGAATCGCTTGCTGGGTTGTCGGTGATCACACTCACCTTCGAGGACGGCACGAGGGATGCGACAAACCGTGCCGCGGTATCTGCACGTCTCGCTGTTGGCCAGGACAGGCTCCATCCCGCCGCATCCGCGCCGACAATCCTGCCGCTTTCCTCGTCGGCTGCGACCGTGATGACGATCGGCTTTACGGCCGAACGCGACCCTGAGGGACTGCGCCCGCTGATCGAGAGAATCGTCGTTCCGCGTCTGCTTGAGGTGCCTGGAATTGCCGACGTCAACGTATTTGGCGGCAGTGAGCGAGAGTTTCAGATCCGCCCCCGGCCTGGTGAACTCCTGCGCCGGGGATTGACCCTGACGGATCTAATGCATGCCCTCGACGATGCGGGCTTCCGCTCGGGTGGCAGGATCGACACTCCCAACCAGGAGCTTGCAGTTGTGGCGGGCGAGGGGGCGCTTACTCCTGTTGCCATCGGTGCACTCCGGATTGAACGAGCTGATGGTGTGCGTGTGCCCGTTTCCGAGGTGGCCGACATTGGCTACGGGGCCGGGCACCCGGTAAGCGCGGCGACCGTGGCGGGGGAACCCGCCGTTCTGCTGATGGTGATCGGGCAGTTCCGCTCCAGCACGCTCGCTGCTACCCGTGGTCTCGATCGCGCACTGGATTCGCTGGAGCCAGCGTTGTCCTCGGTCGGGGTTTTCCTGCACCGGGACATCTTCCGCCCGGCGAAATACGTCGAACGTTCGGTTGAGAGCATCGCTGCGCACCTTGCGGTGGGCGGCGGTCTGGTCGTGCTCGTCCTGCTCCTATTCCTGTTCGATGCGCGTGCCACGATCGTCACGGCGAGTGCCATTCCCGTTTCGCTCATTGCAGCTGCACTTACGGTTACCGAGACCGGAACCACCTTCAACATCATGGTGATTGGAGGTCTGGCCATCGCACTGGGCGAGGTGGTGGATGACGCCATCATCGACACGGAAAACATCCTCCGCAGGCTGCGGCTCAACGCCGCCGCGCCAACCCCACGCCCGGTGTCGGAGGTGATCTTTGGAGCCTCGATGGAGGTGCGGGGGTCGATGGTCTACGCAAGTGCCATCGTGATGCTCGTATTCGTGCCTCTGTTTGCGGTCTCGGGGGTGGCCGGGCGCATGTTTTCGCCGCTGGGGCTCGCCTACATCCTCGCGATCCTCGCTTCGCTCGTGGCAGCGCTCACGCTTACACCCGCGCTTTGCCGCATGCTGGTTTCCTCCCGTCGCAACTTCCGCTCGCCTCCACTCGTGGCGTGGATATCTCCGGGATATGCGCACATCTTGCGCTTTCTTGGACGTGCACCCGTTCTCGTTTCCACCCTCGCCATTACGGGCTCGATCGCAGGAGCAGCACTCGCCCCCGGGCTTGGCGGCTCGTTTCTACCGGAGCTTCGGGAGGGGCATTACATGATTCACACCTCAGGCCTTCCAGGGACATCACTTGAGGAGACCGTCCGCGTTGGCACCCGCCTCACCCGACAGGTAATGGAGGTCCCCGGCATCCGGGCGATGTCGCAATGGGCTGGTCGGGCTGAGCGTGGGGCTGATACCTACGGGAGCCATTATGCCGAATACGAGGTGGACCTTGAGCGGTTGTCGGGAGCGGAACAGCAGGAGGTATTCGACCGGGTCCGGGAGATCCTTTCCCGCACACCTGGCATCGCCTACGAGTTCAACACGTTTCTCATCGAACGAGTGGATGAGACCGTCTCGGGCTACACGGCTCCTTTCGTGGTGCGAGTGTTCGGGCCCGACCTGGATTTACTTGATATGGCCGCGGGAGAAGTGGCCGCTGCACTTGAGGACGTTTCGGGTCTCTACGGCGTCCAGGTTCGCGCGGCCCTCGGGCGTCCGCAGGCTGATCTGCTGATCGATTGGGAACGTCTCGCCCTTGCCGGCGTTTCGCCGCGTGAGGTGCTGGAGACGCTCGGCGTCGCCTACGGCGGACGCCGGATCGGCACTGTGTTCGAGGATGGGGCACCGCTTCCGGTGAGAATCGTGTTGGCGGCAGAGGATCGTGCGGATCCCTTCGCACCGGAATCATTGCCGGTGCGAAGGGCTGACGGTGTGATCGTGCCGCTTTCGGAATTTGCCGAGGTACGGATGGAGAGTGGCCGCTACGTCATCACCCGGGACGGCGGACGAAGGCTCCAAGTGATTTCGGCAGGTGTGTCGGGTGATGACGTCGAAGCGGTGGTGACCCGAGCCGAAGAGGCACTGTCTGCTCCGGGAGTGCTTCCAAGAGGTATCTATTTCGACATCGTGGGCACCGCCGTCGAGCAGCGGCGTGCCCGACGAGAACTGCTTATTGCGGCTCTCGCGGCAGGGGTGGCGATTCTCATTCTCGTGCGCATGGCGTTGGGGCGTGCCCGGAACACGTTTCTTGTGCTGGCGAACCTTCCCTTTGCCCTGGTTGGGGGTGTGACGGCGGCGTTTCTCACCGGCGGCGTGGTGTCACTCGGCTCCCTCGTCGGCTTCGTCACCCTTTTTGGTATCACGCTCCGCAACTCGATCATGCTGGTGTCCCACTACCGGCACCTGGTGACGAATGAGCGTGCGCCGTGGAATCGGGAGACTGCGATCCGTGGAGCGGTGGAGCGGCTTCCCTCGATCCTGATGACCGGGCTGGTCACCGCACTCGCGATGCTTCCCATCGCACTCGATTCCGACAACCCGGGCCATGAGATCATGGGCCCGATGGCCGCGATCATTATCGGCGGGTTGGCGTCCTCGACGCTCCTCAACCTGCTTGTGTTACCGGCAGTGATGCAGGCGTTCGGGCGCTTTGAGGAAGAAGAGGAGACTGTCTGACAGGGCGCTCTTCCGTGCAGACCGCACGCCTGGCGCGTGTGCCCGTTTCCGTTTCGAAGGTTTTTCGTGCCTCGTCTAACGAGGACGATTCCGCTAGCGCCCGCCGCCACCGGCGTGAGCCCGCATGCCCTCGATAGAGGCCCGTAAGTGAACGGGTGAGACGGTGGAAAGGCTGTCCCTCTGCAAGTGCCCGGGCAATGTACGGGGCGTGAAGGTCGAGCGCCTCAGCTCGGTCTGCACATGTGTTTTCGCGTTCACCGAACATTTCCACGTCCGCACTCGCAAATATCCAAGGGGTATCCCAGGCCACCCGCCCGACCATCACGCCATCGAGACCTTCCTCGAGCAGGGAACGCACTTGGTCAAGGTCAAGGACACCGCCGTTTAGGATGACCTCGAGGTGGGGGTGCATTCTTTTGAGACGGCGTACCCGGTCCCAGTCGAGCGGTGGCACCGTGCGGTTCTCCTTCGGGCTCAGCCCGGAAAGCCAGGCCGTGCGTGCGTGAATGGCGAAGCTCCGGCAACCGGCTTCAGCGACCTGGCCTACGAATTGATCAAGAAAGGCATCGCTCGAATCCCCGTCGATACCGATCCGGGCCTTCACCGTGACGGGAAGCGACGTGGCATCGCACATCGCCCGTACGCATTCGGCGACGAGCCCGGGCGTGCGCATCAGTGCCGCCCCGAATCCTCCTCGCTGCACCGGATCACTTGGGCACCCGCAATTGAGGTTGATCTCAGAATAGCCCCACGTCTCGGCGAGACGGGCAGCCAGTGCCAGGTCTTGTGGGTCGGAGCCGCCAATCTGGAGGGCCAGCGGGTGTTCGACCTCGTCGTGACCGAGGAAACGTTCACGGTTTCCGTGTAGCACCGCCCCCAGTGCAATCATCTCCGTGTAGAGGAATGTTTTACGCGTGAGGCAGCGGAGGAACATTCGGAAATGCCGGTCCGTTCGTTGCATCATTGGTGCAACGGACAGCCGACGGCTTAGTTTGCAGGCCAAAGGGCCGGGCGAGGAGTTCATGATGTGAGAGTGATTTATATTGGAAAGGATGGGACCATGGTCGTAGCCAAAGCGGTTTTGTGCAATTGATAAACACCCTTGCAGGGCGCCGTGCAGGGAATTCTGACCGATACACGCCGACCTTCCCCAGATTATGAGTATGCTTGCCCTCTCGGGTGCTGGGATATGCAAGCTCTCGATATCGTTCCTCCTTCGGCGACATAACTTCACCTCGACCAAGGAGTACTCCACATGCTGACCGCTGTAGCGATCGCCGTGGACAGCCTCGTTTACGGCTCCTGGCTTTTTGTCGTCTCGATCGGGCTCACCCTGATCTATGGCGTGATGAAGATCCTGAACGTTGCGCACGGAAGTCTGTACGCACTTGGTGCCTACGGCACGGCCTGGGGGATTGGGCTCTGGTTTGCCGGGGGGACGCTCCCTGAGATGGGATCGCTTGTCGTGATGCTTCTGGCGGCGCTCGCCGTTGGGATCGTGGTCGGGCATCTGATCGAGAGGGGCCTGCTACGCCTGGTCTACGGGCGCGATGAAATCGTGATCGTTCTCGTTACGTATGCCATCTTCCTCATCCTCGAAGACGTGATGAAACTCGTCTTCGGCCCAGAATCGTACCTCGCCTTCCAGCCGCGCTTCCTGTTTGGGAGCGTCCCAATTCTGGGACTTCCTTATGTCGTCTACGACCTGCTGCTGGTACCGCTGGTGGCACTCATCGGATTTAGCCTGTGGATTGCGATCCATCGCACGCGCCCGGGAAAGCTTCTGGCCGCGGTGATTCACGATCGGGAGATGGCTTCTGCGCTCGGCATTGATGTGGGAAGGTTTTTTGCCGTTACTTTCATGGTCGGTGCGACACTTGGCGCTCTGGGTGGTGCTCTCAGCGCTCCCATGATTTCCGTGGTTCCCGGAATCGGGATCGAGGTGATTGTGTTGGCGTTTGCAGTCGTGGTAATCGGTGGACTGGGTTCCATCCCGGGTGCGGCCGTGGGTGCACTGATGGTGGGTGTCGGGCGGACGACGACGGTTTTTCTAATCCCTGAACTTGAACTGTTCGTCGTTTTTGCGGTGATGGCACTCGTACTCGCAATCCGGCCCGAGGGGCTGTTTGGCGAACCTGAGGCACGCCGGATATGACGCTCCCTAGCCCCCGCAGGTCGACGATAGGGATCGCACTGGCTGCAGCCGTGCTGCTTGTTGCCTGGTCGTTTCTTCCGGCATGGGCGGCCTATACCGCCGCGCTGTCGCTTGCTGGCGGCTTTGTCGTGCTGGGCCTTCTCATTCTCATGCGTTTCGGGCTCGTGTCGTTCGGGCAGGGCTTCTTCTTCGCTGCTGGCGGCTACGCCGCCGCACTTTTCAACGCTTTCCTTGGCGTGACCGACGTGTTCCTCCTGTGCGTCGCGGGAATCGTCGTTTCGGGCGTGCTTGCCTGGGCGTTCGGGTTCATCGTCCGTCGCCACCGGGGGATCTTCTTCGCGATGCTCAACCTCGCTTTCGCCATGATTCTGTTTGGGGTGCTGGCAAAAAGCGTGGTGCTTGGTAGTACCGACGGATTCAGCGTGAGCCCGCCGACGTTCTTCGGCTACGAGCCGGCTTCGGGTGCGCGTCTCACGTTCCTCCTCTACGGCTTCATCGTCATCGCCGCGGGTTTCAGCGCGTGGTACATCGACAGGATTCTCGCTTCACCCTTCGGCTATGCGGCGGAAGGCGTGCGCGAGAACGAGATCCGCCTTCGCTACCTCGGTGTTTCGTCACAAAAAACGGTTCACCTAGCCTATATCGCGGCTGCCAAGCTGGCTGGGCTCGGCGGCGTGTTCACAGTGTTGCTGATCGGCCATGTGACACCTGAGGACACCGCCTATTGGACGAAGTCGGGAGAGTTTGTTTTCGTTGCGATTCTCAGCGGCTCAGGTCACGTGGTGGCCCCGTTCGCCGCACAGGCAGTGTTCGAACTCGTGCGCACCTTCGCACTCCAGTACGTCCCCAACGCCTGGCAGGCGTTACTCGGCGTGACGCTGCTGCTCGTGATCCTCTTCCTGCCGGGTGGCCTGTGGTCGATCGTCGAGAAGATTCGAGGTAAGAGGTCTTCGCGTGCCTAGCCCGCTTCTCGTCGCCGAGAATCTCGGAAAGTCGTTCGGTGCGGTCATGGCGGCCGTTGATGTGAACGTGAGCGTCAACGCAGGCGAGATCGTGGGCGTGATCGGCGCGAACGGGGCGGGGAAGACCACCTTCTGCAATATGGTGACGGGTTACATCCCGCCCGACGAAGGCCGGATTCTCTTCCAAGACAAGGTGGTAACGGGATGGACGGTGGGTGAGGCCACGCTTGCAGGCATTCACCGCTCGTTCCAGATTCCTCAGCTTTTCGAAGGGCTCACGGTCCGCGACAACCTTCTCCTCTCGTTGGGAGTCTTCGGGCGCAATCCGCCGCCCTGGTTCCGTCCGCTGCGCCAGCCGTCCATTGAGGAAGAGGCCGAGCGGATTCTCGATCGCTATCAGATCGCACCCGAAGCCGAGGCGTTTTCGAATGAACTTCCGCAGGGAGTGCGAAAACTTCTCGATATCGCCATGGCGATGGTGGGGAATCCTTCGATGATTCTTCTCGACGAGCCCACCAGCGGTATCAGTTCCGAGGAGAAACTCGGTGTGATGGACACCGTTGTAGGGGCACTGCGTGAGGCCGAGACGACCGTGCTGTTCGTCGAGCACGACATGGAAGTGGTCGGCCGGTACGCCGAGCGGGTGATCGCGTTCTGGGAGGGACGGATTATCGCCGATGGTCCGCCCGCCGAGGTGTTGCGTGATCCCAGGGTCGTCGAACACGTGGTCGGGGGACGCCGGAACGGAGGAGAAGGCGATGCTTGAAGTGCGTGACCTCGTCGTGGCGTATGGCGGAAGCAGGGTGCTTCATGACGTCAATCTGAACGTGTCGGGGTTTACCGCCCTTGTCGGGCGCAACGGTGCGGGCAAGACGACCCTGATGCGGGCGATCATGGGACTGGTTCGGGTCCGTCAGGGCGAAGTCTTGTTGGGGAAAGTGAGTCTTTCAGGTCTTCCCACGCATCGCCGTGCGCGTCGGGGCATTGGCTATATGCCTGAAGACCGGCGTCTGATTCCGGCACTTACTGTCGAGGAAAACCTTCTGCTCCCGGCGTGGGGGCGCAAAAGCAAGAGTGCGGAATTTCGTTGCAAATGGGTGTACGGGCTCATGCCCGAGGTAGCTGACATGCGTGATCGCAAGGCACTCGCGCTCTCCGGCGGGCAACAAAAGATGGTGGCGCTGGCGCGTGCCCTCCTTGCGGGCGAACTGCTTCTTCTACTGGACGAACCCTTCGAAGGGGTGGCACCGGCACTTGCCGGACGGCTTGCGGAGGTACTGCGCATCCTTCGCCAGGAGGGCACGACCGTCCTTCTTGCCGAATCCGAAATGGCGCGTGCGGAAGACTTGTTCGACAAGCGCTACGTGATTGAGCGGGGCGTGGTTACGTCCGCGAATTGAACCTCGGTTGGAGATGGGGAGAGCTGCCCCTCAGGCCGCTCATCAGAAAGAACCCCTAAAACGTCAAATCTCCTGCCGCCGGTACGGCGAAGTGCGAATCTACCAACCCTTCATCTACCTCGGATAGCGTGGCGGGTTGCCATTTCGGTGCCTTGTCCTTGTCGATTAGCGCGGCACGCACCCCCTCGGCAAAGTCGTGTCCTGCCAGGCACGCCTGACTTAAACGGTACTCGGTCACAAGCTCCTCATCAAAACCCACCTCTCGACCCATGCGCAACTGACGAAGCGAAATCCTGAGACTCGTCGGAGAATATCCGCTCAACCGTTCACGCGTTTTCTGCGCCCAGTCACTCTCTTCCGATGCGAGCCTGTCCAGGATCCCTTCAACCGTATCTCCAGCAAAGCATCGATCGATGGTCTCGCGGTGCTCCGGCAGCCAGTCCGGTGCGGGAGCGGCAAGAAATGGGGCGAGTGCCCCGTCCACATCATCTCCTTTCATGGTGATCAATTCCTGCACGACTGCTTCCACCGCCGTCCCCGGTGCGAGCGCATGCGTTGCGATCCCGGCAGCAATACAGTCCCCAGCCCCCATGCGAGCTCCGGTAAGTGCCAGGCACGTGCCGATCTCGCCGGGAAGTCGAGGCAGAAAGTGCCCTCCGCCGACATCAGGGAAAAGTCCGATCATCGTCTCGGGCATGGCAAAGAGCGTGCGCTCCGTCGCCACTCGATGGCTTCCGTGAACGGAAACGCCCACTCCGCCACCCATGGTGACGCCGTCAATAAAAGAAACGATTGGTTTGGGGTACATCTTCAGATGGCGATTGAGCCGGTACTCCTCGCGAAAGAAATCCGCACCAAGCGTGCTGTCGGTCCCGCGTGATTCGATGATCCCGCGAGCGTCGCCGCCTGCGCAAAATGCCCTTTCCCCCGCACCTTCAATCGTGATCACGCGCACGCAGTTATCCTCTTCCCACTCGAGCAGCGCCTTATCGAACCCTCTCACCATTCCCAAATCGAGCGCATTTAATGCTTCGGGTCGGTTCAGGATGATCCTTCCCGCACACCCTTCGCGAAAGGTGATGAGAGGGGAGTTGCGTGCGCCGTTGTCCCGGTCGGTTGGCATGGAAGGAGCGTTGCTCACTTGTCGAGAAGGCTGCGCGAGACGATCAAGCGCATCACTTCGTTCGTGCCCTCAAGGATTCGATGGACGCGGGAATCCCTCTGCAGGCGTTCGAGCGGATAGTCCTTGAGATATCCATATCCGCCATGGAGCTGGATTGCCTCATCGCAGATT
Source organism: Alphaproteobacteria bacterium (assembly GCA_965206145.1). Classification (GTDB taxonomy): domain Bacteria; phylum Pseudomonadota; class Alphaproteobacteria; order TMED109; family TMED109; genus CBDBIK01. The sequence continues at coordinate 126,322 of CBDBIK010000005.1, read as the reverse complement.
CGAAAGCCTGCATCCGTCGCATAGCGCTTCGCCATGGCGGAGCGGAGTGTCGTATCGGGAGCATCCTCGTCGAGAGCGTGGGCAGCGGCATGAACGAGAAGCCGCGCCGCTTCAAGTTCGGTCGCCATGTCAGCAAAGCGAAAACGCAGTCCTTGGAACGATGCAAGCGTCTCGCCAAACTGCTTACGGGTGTTCAGGTGTTCGCGGGTCGCATCGAGTGCCGCGCGTCCAGCACCTAGAGAACAGGCGGCGATGTTGATGCGTCCACCGTCAAGCCCCTTCATCGCAATCTGGAACCCTTGTCCCTCCTTGCCAACCCGGTTGGTAATCGGCACCCGGCAGTTCTCGAAGATCACAGCAGCCGTTGGCTGGCTGTTCCATCCCATCTTTTCTTCCTGCTTACCGAACGAGAGGCCGGGCGTGTTTTTTTCGACAATGAGGCAAGAAATTCCCTTCGGTCCATCGCCCCCAGTTCGTACCATGCAGGCGTAGAGATCGGAGGAGCCTGCCCCGGAAATGAATGCCTTGGATCCGTTGAGTATGTAATGATCGCCATCACGTTCGGCACGCGTGCGGAGCGCTGCCGCATCCGATCCTGATCCAGGTTCACTCAGGCAGTAACTCGAAAGACTCTCCATCGTCATCAGCCCGGGAAGCCAGCGCGCGTGCTGCTCCTCGTTTCCGAACGAGGAAATCATCCAGGAAACCATGTTGTGGATGGAGATGAAGGCCGCAGTCGAGGGACAGGCGGCGGCGAGTTCCTCGAAAACGATGGCAGCATCAACCCGGCTCAACCCGCTTCCTCCGTGGGATTGGGGGAGGTAGATTCCGGCAAGCCCCAGTCGGGCCGCTTCGCGGAGTGTGTCCGTAGGAAAAGTCTTCTCGCGGTCCCAGTCCGCTGCGAACGGAGCCATTCGTTCCCGGGCAAACGAGCGAACCATGTCCCGAATCTGCCGAGATTCATTGCTGCTTTTGCCGTTCTCCATCTGCAAGGGGGCTTCTACGGCTCGTTTTCGGGCTTTTTCTTCGGGCTGTTCGGCAAGGGAGCGCATGTCCAGGCTGCGTTTCCTGTACACCCCACGTGCTACCCGCGAAATGGTCGATTGTGGAATATTCAATTCTTTGGCGATATGAATTTGCGGCTTTCTTTGAGCAATTAAAGACTGTATTTGCTCGATTTCTTCAAGTTCTAGACGTGAACGATAAGGCATTACTCGCTTCCGTGGACGTGATATTATTCTACTTTACCCAAAATATGCGAGCAATCAAATCGATCGGGACGTAAGTTTCTCCGCATTTCGTATTTCGTGAAGCCAAAAACGCATCCACGCGGAAGCTCTACGCCAGCTCTAGGTCAACAGAAAGGCGTCGACCACGCGAGATGACCGTTCGAACCATCGACGCGCAAGGTCGCCAGACCCCCACAGCATCATGGAAGATGGTGTGCGTTCGCTGTACGATTCCTCGCCATGTCCCATCCTCTATTCCCTGACAGCGGGCGCTTCCCCTCCACGCGGCTTCGCCGCAATCGCGCAAACTCCTGGTCGCGACGACTCGTCGCAGAATCAAGACTCGGTGTTGAGGATCTGATCTGGCCGATTTTCGTTTCTGAGGGCAATACTCCCGAAATGCCTGTGGAATCGATGCCAGGTGTAGCCCGCTACAGTATCTCCCGTGCAGTGGAGGCAGCGCAGGAAGCGGCCAGTCTCGGAATCCTCGCCGTCGCCATCTTCCCCCAGGTCCCGGAAGGCCTCAAGGATCTGGAAGGAAGCGAGGCATGCAACCCAGAGAACCTGGTGTGCCGGGCCGTTCGGGCGATCCGAAAGGCGGTGCCCAAACTCGGAATCATCTGCGATGTGGCCCTCGATCCTTACACCTCGCACGGGCATGACGGGATCGTCGAAGACAAGATCGTTGTCAACGACGACACGGTGCACATTCTTTGTAACCAGGCCGTCGTGCAGGCAGATGCCGGATGCGACGTGATCGCCCCTTCCGACATGATGGACGGGCGCGTTGGTGCAATCCGTAAAACCCTCGACAAGGCAGGGTACAAAAACGTGCAAATCCTCTCGTACGCAGCGAAATACTCCTCCGCCTTCTATGGCCCCTTCCGTGACGCCATCGCAGTCACAGGCGACTTAGGCCCGGAAGGAAAGCGCACCTATCAGATGGATCCTGCCAACGGAGACGAGGCACTCCGCGAGACCGCACTCGATATCGCCGAGGGCGCGGACATGGTGATGGTGAAGCCTGGCCTTCCCTACCTTGACGTCCTGTACAGGATCAAAGAAGCGTTCGGGCTTCCGACCTTCGTCTATCAGGTGAGCGGGGAGTACGCGATGCTCGCCCGGACCAGTGGTGGTAAGGTTGATCCGATGGTTCTGGAAGCTCTCATCGCCTTCAAGCGCGCAGGAGCTGACGGAATCCTCACTTATTTCGCTCTCGAAGTGGCAAGGGGGTTTAGTCGGGGCGAATAATGCTCCCTACATTGATGGCAGGTTCGGGCTTGGGTTTTCTCCCGTTTCTTCGGACTGCGAAGTAGGTCACGCCGTCCGTCCGTGTTCTCCCGGAACCCGTCCCCAGTGGCCAGAACATCCTTTTCGCCATACGCAATCTGCGACGTAGCGCTTGCCGGTCAGGTCACTGCTTGTGCAGCCCTCGTATTTCTCCCACCCGATCGCCTTCAGGTGCGTGATCGTCGAGGATGAAAATTCCTCGGTGTCTGGCCGCAGAAAAACCGCCAGGGTCTTGCTGAAGTCGCCTGCAGGAACTCCCGATCGGATACAATCCTTGCCGTATGCGCATAGGTTTCATTGGACTCGGCAACATGGGTGGTCCCATGGCTGCCAACCTCGTCGGTGCTGGCTATGAGGTGACCGGATTCGACGTTGTATCCGAAGCTTGCCGTCACGCCGAAACCAACAGCATCTCAATTGCTGCGGACATCAATTCGGCTTGCGCCGATCTCGAAGCGGTGGTGACGATGCTTCCGGCAGGTCTCCAGGTGGAGGAAGTCTACTTAGGGGAAGGTGGAGTTCTCGAATCTGCGCCACCCGGAGTGCTCCTCATCGACACGTCCACCATCGATGTTCACACCGCAAGGCGCGTTGCCGGGGAAGCGGACAAGAGGGGCTTTTCGATGCTCGACGCTCCCGTCTCAGGTGGCGTTGCAGGCGCCGCGAATGCGACACTCACGTTCATGGCGGGAGGCGAGGAGGGGGCTTTCCACCGTGCTGAACCTCTCTTCGAGGCCATGGGCAGGAAGTCCGTGCATGCCGGTGCTGCAGGTGCAGGCCAGGCGGCCAAGGCGTGCAACAACATGCTGCTCGGCATTTCAATGGTCGGTCTCGCCGAAGCTTTCACGCTGGGCAAACGCCTCGGCCTCGATCCTGAGAAGCTCTACGAGATCTGCTCGTCCGCTTCAGGCGACAGCTGGGCGATGCGGAACCATCTTCCTGTACCCGGAATTGTCTCCACTTCGGCTGCCAACAACGATTACCGCCCCGGCTTTTCCGCAGCGATGATGCTCAAGGATTTGACTCTCGCCCAAGCCGCGGCCCAAGCCGAGGGCGTGTCGACACCGCTTGGTGCTACAGCCCGTGCCGTCTACGAGATGTTCGCGGCCGCAGGTGGCGGTGATCTCGACTACTCGGGCGTGATTCGCCTCATCAACGGAGATCCGCCGGTCAGTTCGTGAAGGCGGCAATGCTTGTTTGCGAACGCCCGAGAACGAGGGCGTGGATGTCGTGGGTGCCCTCGTAGGTGTTCACCGCTTCGAGATTCAAAAGGTGTCGGATCACGTGATATTCGTCAACGATGCCGTTGCCTCCGTGAATGTCACGGGCGGCACGGGCGATCTCGAGTGCCTTACCGGCGTTGTTCCGCTTGACCAGTGAAAGCATTTCAGGGGTCAACTTGCCTGTTTCCTTAAGCCTGCCGATTCGCAAACACGCCTGAAGGCCGAGGGCGATTTCGGTCTGCATGTCGGCAAGTTTCTTCTGGATGAGCTGGTTTGCACCTATGGGTCGCCCGAACTGCTGCCTCTCAAGAGAATAATTTCGGGCGGCGTGCCAACAGGCTTCTGCGGCACCGAGCGATCCCCAGGAAATTCCGTACCGGGCGCTGTTAAGTGAGTTGAAGGGGCCTCGCAGACCGGAAGCACCGGGAAGCCTGTTCCCCTTGGGCACGAACACTTCGTCCATCATGATCATTCCAGTGGACGAGGATCTGAGCGAAAACTTTCCCTCGATTTTCGGAGTTTCCAGCCCTTTCGAGTCACGCTCAAGAAGGAATCCGCTGATGGTGCCGTCATCATCTTTGGCCCAGACAAGGAAGAGATCAGCGATGGGCGAGTTGGTGATCCAGTTTTTCGCACCTGACAGGTGCCATCCTTGGTCCGCTTTGCGAGCGCGGGTTGTCATCGAGTTCGGGTCCGACCCGTGGTCGGGTTCGGTGAGGCCAAAGCAGGCGATCATCTCGCCCTTGGCGAGTTTGGGTAGGTAGCGTTCTTTCTGCTCCTCAGAGCCGAAGGTATGGATTGCCGGCATCACGAGGCTCGATTGGACGCTGAGGCACGACCGATAGCCTGAATCGACTCTCTCGATTTCCCGGGCGACGAGTCCGTACGCAACCCAGCCAATCCCTGCGCACCCGTAGCCCTCGAGGGTCGCTCCCAGGAGGCCAAGTTTGCCGTACTCCTTGTAGATCGAAGGGTCGAAGTTTTCGTTTCGGAAGCCATCTCCTACCCGGGCCATCAGCTTGTCCTGAGCGTATTCGCGGGTGGAATCGCGAATCATTCGCTCTTCGGCAGTGAGCTGATCATCGAGAAGAAGCGGATCCTCCCAGTCGAAGACGGGCTTGGGATCAGGGACGGCGTGAAGGGCGGGCTGTGCCATGAACTGGAAACTCCTCATTGCTACGGGCGAAGCGAATTCGCAATCTCGCGAAGCTGCCGGTAGCGCTGACTGTTGGCGGCGCGTGCGCGAACTAGGAACCATCCTTCCTCCGTTTTTTGGAGACGGAGAAGCAGGTACGACGTGAACCTACCGAAACGGAAATTGCAATCCAGTTCTCGTGCCGCTCCCGCAGGAGTGTAAGTATCTATCGGGTCGTCGCAAAATATCTCGGGAGCCTCCATCAGGAGCTGCAGGGTACTGACGATTTCCTTCGGGTCGGTTTGCAGATCGAGGAAGCTTTCGTCAGTGAAGGGGCTTTCCTTGTCCAGAAGCAGCAACCCGAGATCGGCGGCCGCGGTCGTTTCACCCGCAAGCCTGTCGAAGAGCCACTCGTCGACCCCCGTCGGCCATTTCCCTTTTTTCTCCACGAGGATGGGCAGGTCGCTCTCGTTTCTGGGTGGTGCCACGCTTGGGGGAAGACGTCGTGGAGGAAGTGGGGGAGGCTCGATATTTTCGCTCTCTGTCGGTGTGTCGGTGTCCACGAAAAGTGCTGTTGCTTGGGCAAACGCCTCGCTCTCGGATCCGTTTGCTTCCGTGGACCAAAGATCGATCCGCTCGACCTCAAGGACGGTGAATTCCCGAAGGGGTCCGGCACTTTTCGGCAGAATGCGGTAGATGCCTTTCGTTCCTGCAGAAATCCCCAGCACCAGTGGCTTGAGGAGAAACCCGTCTGGCACGTCGATATTCTGAGCTGCTGCCGGGATGCAGAACGGCAGACAGATAAAAAAGGCAGCGCACCGGCGCATCGGGCTTTACGTGTCCGCTGTTGAGAACTCGATCGGTGCTCCGATGGGTTCTCCCAGGATTTCGTCCTCTCGCATGACGAATTGTCCCCGCACCACCGTCATCACCGGCCAACCCCGCACTTCGTATCCGTCAAACGGAGTCCATCCTGCTTTGGTTGCGATCCAGTCGTTGGTGATGACCCGTTTTTTATTCGTGTCGACAATGGTGAAATCGGCATCGTTTCCTTGACGGATCGTTCCCTTGGTTCGCGCACCGTAAATGCGCGCTGGCGCTACCGACACCAGCTCAGCGAGTCGCTCCAGGGAAAGCCGACCTCGATGCACGTGGTCGAGCATGATGGGAAGAAGTGTTTGCGTGCCTGGCATCCCTGAAGGACTTTCGGGATAGGGGCGTGCTTTTTCACTCAACGAGTGGGGAGCGTGGTCGGAACCGATCACGTCGATGGCACCGGATTGGATTCCCTTCCACAGCGCTTTCTGATGTGATTCATCGCGGATGGGGGGGTTCATCTGCGCCAAGGATCCGAGTTTTTCATAGCACTCGGGCGCGACAATGGTGAGATGCTGCGGAGTGGTTTCCGCAGTGGCGATGCCTTTTGCCTCGGCAAGGAGGGGGACCTCGTCGCCGGTCGAGATGTGGAGGATGTGTATCCGCCGCCTCATCTCTTCTGCGAGTGCCAGGATGCGACGCGTTGCAAGAAGGGCGGTCTCGACGTCGCGCACCTCGGGGTGTGAGACGACGCCAGCACTGGTGTCGACCTCGGCTTTTCGTTTGGAGAGACGCTCTTCGTCCTCGGCGTGCACTGCTACCGGACGTGTACCTGAGGCGAGTACTGCTCTGAGGTCGGAATCATTTGCAACTAGCAACGTTCCTGTGGAGCTTCCCATGAAGGTTTTGATGCCTGCACATCCCGGGAGGCTCTCGAGCTCGGCAAGGCGGGAGGTGTTTTCGGGCGTCGCCCCGACAAAGAAGGCATGATCCGTCCAGGCTCGACCGCAGGCGCGGTTGAACTTGTCCTCGAGTGCCTCTCGCGTGGTTGTGGGAGGCGAGGTGTTGGGCATTTCGAACACGGCGGTGACGCCGCCAAGGGCGGCGGCTCGTGTGCCGCTTTCGATGTCTTCCTTGTGCTCCATTCCCGGCTCGCGGAAGTGAACCTGGCTGTCAATCACGCCGGGAAGAACGGTGAGTCCGGCAATGCTGATTCGTTCTCCCGCACCGGGAGAAGTGGCTCCGACAGACAGGATCTTTCCATCGGCAACGGAGATGTCTGCATTGAGTGTTCCCTCGGACGTGACGACGCGTCCGCCAGAGAGAACGAAAGGAGAGTGAATCATCCGTTCAGTCTTCAGGGGAGGAGGGGCCTTTCAGGAAGTCAGGAACTTGCCCGGATTTTTCGAACGAGGTATGGCCGCTTCTGCGGTCCGTGCGGCGTGCTGTCGAGGGACTGCTGCCTGCGCGTGGGGATCTCTCTCTCACGGTGCGTGTTTGTCTTCTGCTTGCGTCAACGCGATCTCCAGCACGGGTCCGCTGGCGTCTTCCTTCTTCGGTACGTCCCCGTTTCTCGTCTCTGGAGGACGAGCTTGTTGATGCGGGAACGCTCCGGCGGCGAGTGGATTGCCGCTCGCTGGTACTTCTGTTCCCTTCGGAGGGGGCTCGGGGTTGTCTGCGTCGGGCAGGTGGCGGACGTTCGACCGTTTCTCTCTCTTCCGCATCCGAGCGGCTTTTCGCGCGGCCGTTTCCTACCCCAGCGGAGTCCGGTTTTCCCTTGGATCCAGCTTTCCCGTGCTCAGGAATCTGGAAGCGAATCAATTTTTCGATGGCGGAAACGTATTCCTCGTCCGCACGGGTAGCGATGGTCACTGCATGCCCAGTGCGCCCTGCCCGCCCGGTGCGACCGATGTGGTGGACGTAGTCCTCGGCCTGACGGGGAACGTCAAAATTGAAGATGTGGCTGATTCCCTGGATGTCGAGGCCACGTCCGGCGACGTCGGTGGCGACTAGCAATCGGACCTGTCCGCTGCGGAAATTCTCCATGGTGGCGAGGCGGTCCGCCTGTCCCATGTCCCCATGGAGGGCGGCGGTCGGAACACGTCCGCGGCGAAGTGAGCTGTGGAGAGTTTTCACGTCCCTCTTCCGGTTGCAGAAGATGATCGCGTTTTCGACCTTCTCTTCGCGGATAAGCGAACGCAGGACGTCCTCCTTTTCCGAGGGGCTGCAGTAGACGATCGATTGCTCGACGAGCTCGGTTGGCGTTGAGACGGGAGCAACCGAGACCCGTTCGGGATTGCGCAGGAAATCCTTGGCGATGCGCGAAATCTCCGTGGGCATGGTCGCTGAGAGCATTAATGTCTGTCGCTTTCCAGGAAGCTTGGAGACGATGGTTTCGATATCGGGAATGAATCCCATATCGAGCATGCGGTCGGCCTCATCGATCACCAGCACTTCGATTCCGAACAGCAGCAGGCGTCCGCGTTCGAATAGATCGAGAAGCCGCCCGGGCGTGGCAATCAAGACATCCACGCCGCTTTCGAGGCGTGCCGTCTGCGGGCCGATGTTGACCCCGCCGATGAAGAGTGCAGAGGTGAGGTTGAGGTGTGTGGTGAAAAGGTCGATGTGCTCTTGCACCTGCATGGCAAGCTCGCGGACAGGTTCGAGCACGAGCGCGCGTGGCATGCGGGCGCGGGCGCGACCCTTGGAGAGACGTTCGATCAGCGGCAGCGTGAAGGCGGCCGTCTTGCCGGTTCCTGTTTGCGCGGTGGCAAGAAGATCGTGTCCGGCAAGGACCTTGGGGATCGCAGCTTCCTGAATCGGGGTGGGGGAGACGAAGCCTGCTTCGGCGACGGCACGGCGGATCGATGAAGAAAGAACGAAGTCGTCGAAGCTGCCGCTTCCGGTCGGCAGGTCACTCACAGATCGAGGCCGACGGCTTGGGGGGCCTGTTTGCGGATGAAAGCCAGCCTCTTTTCGGGGTTTCGTCCCATGACGTCGTGAACCATGTTTGATGCGTTCCTAGCGGTGGAAGAAGCGAGCGCCACCCGGATTAGGGTGCGTTCGTCAGGATCCATGGTGGTGGCGCGAAGTTGCGCCGCGGGCATCTCGCCGAGCCCCTTGAAACGGCTGATCTCTACTCGCTTCGAGGAATCGAAGGTTTCATTCAGCAGCCGTTCGCGGTCGGCGTCATCGCGAGCGTACACTGTGAGCCCGCCCTGAGCGATGCGGTAGAGCGGAGGCTGGGCGAGGTAGAGTTTGCCAGCTTCGACGAGAGGAAGCATCTCACGCAGGAAGAACGTGAGCAAGAGTGAGGCGATGTGCGCTCCGTCTACGTCGGCATCGGTCATAATGACGATCCGTTCGTAGCGGAGTCTGGAAAGATCGAGAGCATCGCCCGTCCCGCATCCCAGAGCCCGGACGAGGTTGCCGAGCTCCTGGTTTTCGCGGAGCTTGTCCGTGCTTGCGCTTGCCACGTTGAGAATCTTGCCCCGGAGGGCGAGCACCGCCTGGGTTTCGCGACGGCGTGCCTGTTTGGCTGAACCTCCCGCTGAATCCCCCTCGACGATGAACAACTCAGAGCCGTTTGCGGTGCTTCGGCTGCAATCGGCCAATTTGCCGGGAAGACGGAGCCTGTTGACGGCGGTGCTCCGCGAGGTTGCTCGTTCCCGTTTCCTGCGCTGACGTTCGTCGTGACGCTCAAGGCAATGTGTGGTCAGCAAGTCTGCGGTGGACGTGTCGTCTGCAAGCCAGTGCTCGAAATGACTGCAGATAGCGTTTTCCACTTGGCGTCGGATTTCGGGCGAGACCAGACGCTCTTTGGTCTGCCCCTGGAATTGGGGATCCTCGATGAAGATCGAAAGCATGATATGGCAGCCGCCCGTGACATCTTCAGCCGTGACGGCAGAAATCCTTTTCTGCTTGATCCTTTCGCCATGGGATTTCAGGCCGCGCACCAGTGCCGACCGGAAACCCGTCTCGTGCACACCGCCTAGAGGCGTGGGAATCGTGTTGCACCAGCTGTTCGCGTCTGCTTCTTCATCGACGGGCCAGGTTGCGGCCCATTCGGCGTGGCCACCGTTCGGTAAGGGTGCCTTGCCCGCGAAGGGGGCGGGGGTGACGGTCTCACGTTCGCTAATGGCCTCGGCGAGAGCGTCAACGAGACCACCGGGGAAGCGGAGCGTTTCGCTTGCCGGGGTGGGGTCGCCATCGGGGATGAGGGAATGCTCGCATTTCCAGCGGATCTCGAGGTTAGGAACGAGTTGGGCCTTGGCGCAGGCCATGTGGTGAAGAGAAGCTGGCTGGAGAGTGGCACCCTTTTGGAATATTTCGGGGTCGGGCACGAACTCGATGCGTGTTCCGCGTCTGCGACCAGGTTTGTTCGTCTTGGTGAGTTTTCCTTGGGGCCTTCCTTGGACGTACTCTTGTCGCCAGAGAGCCTTTCCCCGTACGACTTCCACGGTCATGATTTCGGAGAGGGCATTGACGGCCGAGAGCCCGACACCGTGAAGGCCTCCTGCAGTGCGGTAGGAACCGTTTCCAAATTTTCCACCTGCGTGGAGCGTGGTACAGGCAACCTCGAGAGCGGAAAGTTTCGGGGCCTGCGGGTGTGGATCAACGGGGATGCCTCGTCCGTTGTCTGTGATGCGGGTGAGGTTGCCTTGCTTCAGCGTGATCTCGACGAGGTTTGCGTGGCCTGCGAGGGCTTCGTCCACGGCGTTGTCAAGGATTTCAGCCACTAGATGGTGCATCGCGGCCTCGTCGGTACCACCCACGAACATGCCTGGACGGCGGCGGACGGCTTCGAGGCCTTCGAGAATCTCGATGTCGGCCGCAGAGTATCCGTTGCGCCCGGACACGGCCACGTTCGAGAAAAGGTCAGGCATTGGAATTCATTCTAGTAGTTCGGGGTTTGTTTACAAGACGAAAGCAATGTGCGAGTAGCGATTTGGAAGCTAATTTCAATTCTCTTGGCAGCTCTCTTAAAGAGCAGGATATTGTCGTCCCTTCTCCCCCCATGATCCTTCTGATTGAATTGACGGAGGTATGAGAGAATTCATATACGCATCGACGCAGGATCTGACAGGGGTTGGCTTGTGTATCTCACTTTGAAGTCAACAACCAACTTTACTCATCGTTACTGTCCAAACTATCTGGCGACTTAAGCGCTTTTTTCTCCTGCGAAGCAATACGACGTTCAAGCTTTTTGATGTCTTCCGCAGGTGGTAAGGCTTCAGGGCGGATACCGCGTTCAATTAAAGTCTTGCGGATAGCTTGATTGTTGGTGATATGCTCGCCAGATATTTGTGCCTCAGTGCTCATGTTGTTTTCATGGGCATTGTGAATTGTAATTTCTGTGGCAAAGTCTTTCGCTTTGAGGATGATGGTTGGTGCATAATCAGCAAGTGGCCGGGTGTTGGAAACTTTCCAATGGGCTTTCATTTGTTGCGTGCTTTTACCAAAAAGTGCCCGATCTCCCTTGCTACGAATGATGCCAAAATTGCGATCTTGGCCTGTTTTCTCATAGATAGCTTTTGAGAGCTCTTTTTCCGTTTCCGTCAGTTTCTTGCGGGCAGAAAGACGCTCTTGCTCCAGAATGCGCTGCTCGATTAGCTCAGCACGTCGGGTTTGCATGGCAAAGTAAGTCTGAGCGAAGGCAATTTGCTCTTTCCGTGGATCACCATTCTGGGCGATCAGGTAGCAGGAATAGCGGGTGAGCATCACATCGTCGATTTCCCGTTCACTGCCAGAACCCAGTTTGACCATTTTCCTGACGTCAGGAAAATGGTCTGCAATCTCATGGCCGCTGACTTCACAAGCAATTTTTGCCTTTGAAATAACTTTTGAAAAGTTTTCCCATTTATCATAACCCAGAAGATATTGCAGATCGCGGGCAAGCCAATATTCAATACCGCTTTCGGTCTTCTGGGCATGAAGCTCAAAATTATCTGTAAGGGTTGTAATGAGTTCTTTTTCATGTCGTCTCCTGCTTTTATCGATTTTAATTAATCGTATTTTTGCCATCACCGGCTCAATCCCATCTTTTTCAAATGCTCTTCCACACGTTCGGAATAGTCTGAAATCTGTTTGGTTAGTTCCGGCATGGGGTGAGCATAGCGCTCTTCGAGCTCTTTGACACGATTGGCCAAAACCTGCGTTACACGCTCAACCTCGGCAACCACATCGACGCTAAGGCGGGCAAACCATAGGGGACTATTCACTATAGTCCCCAATGAAATATTGATTCGATCACCACCTCCAATTGCGATGAAAATGTACGGAAAATTCGTAACGAATTTGATAAATAAAACGACGCAGGGATCGAACGATGTTGGAGGATAGCTTTCTTTTTTGTTCTTCCTTGAATTGATGACGACCTCTTCCGATGCTGGTTTTGGTGAACGCGGTTTGCGGATTGACCGCCACAGGAAGCGGGAGAACAAGACCAATTTGTAATCTTGTTTCCCAAAAATATTTGAGATCTTCATCTATGGGACGAAAGAACGGGGTAGCTCTTTCGATCAAATGTTGTGCGGTGTCCTTCGTCAAGCCATAGGCGATCGTAACGTTAGGAATTTTGTAAGGAGACACGATCTTGTGCTTGGAGCCGAGGGCGTGTTGTTCTATCCATGATCGATCAGGATTGGCGGCGAATAATTTGATCATGTCCCAGTTGTAAAAATGTTTTGGGAGGAGTCGAAGTACTTCGGGCAAACCAGTTTCTGCTTGAAAGTCATCTTCGAAAATGAAGCCACCGTCAGCGTCTCTTTCCACGATTCTATTCCAAGCTCGGATATGACTTAGATAACAACCTATTTCCGAAGGGAGCAAAGGATCTGCCGCCCGACGGCGGTTTGTTACTGGATCGTAAGCTTGGGCGATTTCATTTTCAGAGAGAGTGGAGCCATCCGCGGCATCTAGGCGCTCAAACGGAATATTCAAATTTTCGAATTGGGTCACACATTTAGTAAGGCGTTCTGTGTCCCTCTTCAGGTTAATAAGAAAAACAGGCCATTCGTACACGATTGTCAACGCCCCTTTTCACTGTGCCGCAGCCAATATTCAGAAACCCAGTCAACTTCTTTCACCTTCTCCCGATAGCCTGATCCGGTGTTCGCACTTTCCGCCAGATCATCTGGCTTTGGGTTACCGTGAAACACGATGACTCTAGCCTCTGAAGGAATGAGGGATGTGCGCTTCATCGTTGACAATTTGCGCTTCATGCAATGACGTTTGAAACTCCGGCACCATTCGTCGGGCCAGTAGCCGATGTCCTTGGCATGCTTGGTTAGAAAGCGTTGTTCGTTCCGAAATTCAGAGAATGCTGCATCGGGGTCAGCTAAAAAACGCTCAAGGATCTGTACCTGCTCTCCCACCTTAAATCGAAACACCGAGGAATTGCCGATCCATCCTCGGGATCTGTACAGAGCTTGGAAACGCGGGAGCCAATCCCGGATGATCATCAACTCCTTCTCAGGCAGGTGCTCAAAGAAGGAATCGAGAGGGCCAGTGATAATGACATCGAGATCGAGAAACAGCGTAGGTCCGGAAAGGTTACGCAGCGGCGCTTCAAAAATTTTGAGCTTTGGCCATCCACCACGACGGATTTGCTCTTCGGGGATCCCTTCCATCGATATCGGGAACGTTTCTACATCCTCCATGATTCCCCGAGGGTCGTCGGTCAGGCAAATAAAGCGATGTTTTCGATTCAGGTTCTCTTCAACGCCTCGACGCAAGACGTTGACGTATACGGAGCCATATCTGGTTCCCCATTTCATGCAAACAACGTTGGTCACGGTGAAAGATTAAACATCCTTTTTAAGCCATTGCCCAATCATTTCTGGGACCGTCTTTGATCTGCGAGTGATGTGTCGATCAGCCGCGCCGATATGATCAATTTTCTTGGAAATCTCCCACACGACGATGTATCCATTTTTTCTGAGATAACGGGCAATGCTCCCCTCCGTCAAGAAGGATTGATACGAACCGGTCACGGCTTGCAGATCCCGTCTGAGAAGACATGGATTCCAAGTAAAGGCATTCCAGCGACTGGTTTGGCGGAACGAATATTTCCATTTTGAGCCATGAAACATCATCTCGCGCGATGTTGACCACTTCCATTTTCGAGGAACAAAATCGCGAAAGCACACGCACGATATCCTGTCGTGCCCTTCGATTCCGTCCTCCAGGATTGACCTCGCTCCCATGAAATTCGGCTCTCCTAAGAACACCCAATCATCCTCGCAGTGGAAAATATAATCCGTGTGAACTTGCGCGTAAGCACGATCGATCGATTTGTGCTGGCCAAGGTTTTCCTCATTGCGCAGAATGGTGAATCCTTCGTCTCGAAGCTGTCCGAACAGGGACGGGTTCTCGTTGCTGTCCTCGATCAGAATTTTTTCGGGAAATTTCCCGATCCAGGAGCGCATTGATGCAATTGTTTGTTTCAGTAGATCGAAACGCCGACATGACGTTATCACCAAGGTGATATCAGGATATTCCGTCATGCGACGCATTGAATCGCCGTCATTAATGTCTACGAATCGTTCGCCGACGTTCTTTCCTAGTCTCTGAGAAGATCGTTCACCGAGGTTTTGGCCCGCGTGCGGGCATCTACTCTTTTCACGATCACCGCGCACGACAACGAAGGCCCTGCCGTGCCCTCCGCTATCGGTGTGCCGGGGAGCGTTCCGGGCACGACGACGGAGTAGGCAGGTACGTGCCCGCGGTGGATTTCACCGCTCTCGCGATCCACGATTCGCGTTGATGCGCCCACGAATACTCCCATTGAGAGCACTGCTCCTTCTTCGACGATGACTCCTTCGGCAACTTCCGAGCGCGCTCCTATGAAGCAGTTGTCCTCGATGATCACCGGGCTTGCCTGCAAGGGCTCGAGCACTCCACCGATTCCTGCTCCTCCCGAAATGTGGCAATTCTTTCCTACCTGTGCGCAACTTCCGACCGTGGCCCACGTATCGATCATCGTGCCTTCTCCCACGTAGGCCCCCAGGTTCACGAAACACGGCATCAGGATGGCTCCTGGAGCGACGTACGCAGACTTACGCACCACGCAACCTGGAACTGCCCGAAAACCCGCCTGTGCAAAATCTTCAGCTGCCCAGCCGAGGAACTTCGAATCAACCTTGTCCCACCATGAGGCTCCACCCGGAGCTCCTGGCACCATGTCCGTCCCTCTCAGTCGGAAGGACAGAAGCACTGCCTTTTTCGCCCATTCGTTTACTTGCCAAGTGCCGTTTCGCTTCTCCGCAACACGCGCCTTTCCCGAATCGAGTTGTCGCAACGCCTTCTCGACGGCCTCTCGTATTGGTCCTGTCGTATCGATCCCGATTGATTCTCGGGTTTTCCAGCCCTCCTCGATGGCTTGTTCAAGATTTGGCGTGCTCATTTTCGATTCTCTAGGTTCACTGTGGATGGGAAGGTCATGGGGCAGGTGTCCGAAAAGCGTCGGATTGTTCGAAATTTATTCTGTGGCACCCGACGAGGCATTCGTACAAAAGATCCTGCCGTGCGCATTTGAAAGAAATGAGAGACCTTGCGTCGTAAGGGGATTGCCCTCCGCTCTTTCGAAATTTCTTCTGGTGTGCTGCAGAACCGCTCAAGTTCCGGGACGTATGCCAGCCGGTTGCTTGCTTTTTTCGCATGTGTCGGGCAACGCATCGCATCATTGTGGAGGAAAGCCCTTTCGAATCCCCAAGCTGACAGTTCAGCACAAATTTTTCGGATCTCGTTTTTCATTTTGTTGCGATCACCTGCCTCTGACTCGGGTCGATGTCCCGCTTCTCCGCATAAAATAAGGCTCCACCCGGAGAATCGAACAGGGTGGATTCACCTGCAGAACCCGACAGTGCTTCCGAAACAATCTCGATTCTTTCACGGATGAATTTGTTTCGAAGTTTTTCTACGCGGTGAAGCTGGGGCTCAAAACAAAAGATTCGGTCGAAGGACCATGGTAAGCGGAAGGTCTCTTCCAGTGTCTTGCCCAGGTGTCCGCCAACATCAATGAAAACCGAACGAACTTGCTCAGGAACTTGCATGTCTCGTGGCCTCCTCTCCTGGCTCGTCATCAGGTGCTTCGGTGATTTCGGCGAGAAATTCTGCCAAGTCATCGATCGTGTGATCGAAGTCGTCCTCCGTGGCACCGCCCATCAAGACTTCCGGCAATTCGTTTCTGATCCACACCGTCCGCATTCCGCGTCTCGCCGCAGGTAGCAGGTTACGGGGTAGGTCTTCGAAAAAGATTGCGCCGGCCGGGTCGATTTCGTGGCGCTCGACAAGGCAATCGTACGCTTCCTCGCCTGGCTTCGCCACGAGGCTTGCGTCCGTGATCGAGGAAATTCCGTCGATCAGATCCCGAATGCCCAGGCGATCCAACACACGTTCGGCATGCCTGGTTGATGAATTGGTAAACACGATTCGTCGTCCAGGGAGCTGTCTGAGCGGGTCTGCAAGTTCCGGTGCAGGTTCGATTCCGGTCAAGTCCACGTCGTAGACGTAATCGAGGTATGCCTCGGCAGGGATGTCATGGTTTCGAATCAGGCCCGCAAGCGTGCTGCCGTGACTATGAAAGTACTTGCGTTGCACGCGGGCGGCCTCTTGTTCGTCGGCGAGAGAAAGTCTTTCCCGCAGGAACTCCCGCATCCGCTTTCCTTGTCTTTCGATGATCCCAAGCGAACGCGGGTAGAGAGTATTGTCCAGATCGAAGATCCAGGTCGTGATCCCGATGAACGACGTCGACTCTGTGCTCACGCTATTTCTTTCGCATTTTTGTGAATCATCGTTCCATCGCCGCTCTCGGTGAACACCTCGACCAAGAGCGCATGCGCAAGGGTTCCGTCAAGAATCGTCGCCGCCTCGACACCTGCCGCCACCGCGTCGAGGCACATCTCCACCTTCGGGATCATTCCTCCGGTGATAACGCCGTCGTCGATCAGCTTCCGCGCCTCGCTCGCCCCCAGGACCGGAAGAAGATTGCCGTCGCTTCCATTAACGCCGGCTACATCTGTGAGCACGTGCAGTCTCGATGCCTTTGTCGCGGCGGCAAGGGCACCTGCGACAGTGTCGGCGTTGATGTTGAACGTCTCTCCCTCGGCTGAGACGCCCACTGGCGCAATCACTGGAATTACATCGGAACTGGCGAAAAGATCGAGAACCATCGGGTCCACCTTTGTGGGCGTTCCCACGTAGCCGTAGTCAAGTGCCTTTTCGATGTTGGAATCAGGGTCTTTCCTGATCTTCCCTTTTATTCTCTCGGCAAGGAAAAGGTTCGCATCCTTCCCTGAAAGCCCCACTGCGCGTCCGCCCGCATGGGCGATTGCAGTGACGAGCTGCTTATTGATTTGCCCGGAGAGAACCATTTCGACCACTTCCGCCGTTTCCTTGTTGGTGACCCGAAGCCCATCTACGAATTCGCTCTGGATCCTGAGCCGCTCGAGCATGGCACCGATTTGCGGCCCCCCGCCGTGCACGACAACAGGGTTGATCCCCACCTGCTTGAGGAGAACCACATCGCGCGCAAACCGTGCCCGGACGGTTTCATCCCCCATTGCATGGCCGCCGTACTTAATGACGAAGGCCTGTCCGGAGTGCCGCCGCATGTACGGCAATGCCTCTGAAATGGTGGCTGCTGCGAGCTTTACTGCCCTTGAGAGGGCTGGAGGCGCTTTTTTGCTCATGTTCCCACTCTACCTCAGAGAAGATGGCCCGAAGACCAAGGGCGGGCATCGCCGTCAGCGGAGATGCTCGGGCTCCGGTATTTCCATCCATTCGGGAGGGGGCTTGGTCCGGTAGCGCAGGGACCTTGGTCTGGGGACGAGTTCCATTCGCATCTCTCTGTCACCAAGAGGACCGAGGCGAGCTTCCAGGTCGGCAAGAAGTCGCCTTCCTTCCTCCCGTTCGATCACGATGCGCATCCAGCGTTCCTGGCGGATGTTCGACCAAGTGGAAATGTTTTCGTCTTGCTCCATCCGCTCGCTCTCGAGGGCGACGGTAATTTCCTTGCCGGGTGAATTGACATGCACTACGGCGAGAAAGGAATCCCTGTTGCCGTTTTCGATCATCCACTTGAGCTGCACCGTCTCACGGCTGTCCACGACCAGAGGTGCTTGCGTCACGGCAGCGGTGACAGTCGCATCCGAGAGTGCCCGATGGGGGCGAAAATAATAACCGCAGAGTCTGGCGATCTCTTCCAGGGTCGTGTTAGGTCCTTGCGGCCACTCCGCATCCTTGAGTGTGCAGAGCCATGTGGTGGCGCAACACGCTTTCTCGCCTGCAACGGCTTCCGCAAACCAGCGATCGAACCAGGCTTGATGGGCGACGGTCCATTCGCTGGCTTCGAGAGTCTCGGCAAGACGTGCCCCGTTGATGGATTTCCCCTTGAGCATTTCTCTCGACAGACCCGTCATTTTTACGATCTTTGGAGCAAGGGGGTGCGGGGGGGCTGCCCGTTCCTCCCAGCAGTCGCTCGGCCCGTGCAGGAAGCCGGTTTCAGGATCGACACGACAGGTCAGAACACCGACCTCGATTGGGTGTCCCCGTTCCAGGCTGGCCGTAGACGTCTCGAAGTCGAGAAATGAAATCCGTGGAAAACCTGCTCGCTCCTCCCGCAAGGGAAGGATGCCAGCTTCCAGCAGGGGCAGGACGGAATCGCTCGCTCGGGTCACGCTTGCGCCCCGGCGTTCCTCGCCTGAAATTTGTCCTGCCCGACCGTGCGGGCATCCATCCGTTGCCTTTTCAACCCGATCGACGACTCAGGAAGCGCTTGCCGATGACCGCAAGCAATGCCAGCAGCCCGAGTCCGACAAGCCCGAACACGATCTCTTTCGAGACGAGTCCCTCGAGCGACGGTTCGGCGGAGCCCTCGAGTGCTTCGCCCAGGCCCGCACCAATAAAGCAGTAGACAAGCGTGCCGGGAAAGATGCCTATGAATGTGGTGATGGCATAGGTGGAGAGCCGGACTCCGAGAAAAGCGGGTGCCAGGTTGACGACGAAGAACGGGAAGATCGGTGTGAGACGAAGGAACAGAAGATAGAAGAAAGCATCCTCCCGGAAGCCGCGTTCCATGACGGCCAGCGCGCCGCCCGCGCTTTCGAGGCGGGTGCGGAGTGCATCGCCGAGTGCGGTGCGTGCGGCGAGAAAAATTCCGATCGCGCCAATGGTGGCACCTGCAACGGTGAACAAGGCACCAAGCCAGGCCCCGAACAAGAAGCCGCCGGTTAGCGTGAGCACGGTTCCGGCAGGGAGCGAGGCGGCGGTGAAAACGGCGTACAGGACCACAAAGGCAAGTCCCGCAAGGAGGGCATGGTCGGAGACTTGGGTTTCAAGCCAGTCGCGATTGTCGCGAAGAGCAGAAAGGGAGATGTACTCGTGGGCACCGGTGGCGAAGCCAATGGCAACGAGGACAACGATTCCGACAAGAGGTGCCCAACGGAGAAGGGGGGAGCGTGAGGTGGTCTGGGCGTTCATCGGTTTTCTCCTGCCGGCCCGTTAAGGTCCCAGTCATAGCGGTGATCCCGAATGTTAGCGGCTCCTGCGATGGCGGTGGCATGTTCCGGTGATGCGTATTTCCGAAGATGACGCAGTACGCCTTCCTCGCCGCCACCGAAGTCGTCCTCGAACCAGTCGTAGATGCTGGACACCACGAGGTCGTCACCGTCGACGGAAACGCCCCGGGGATGGTTTACGTAGATGCGGGCCGCTTCGTTGAGGGCCTCGTCCAGGCTCTCGACACGCCATGCCTGGGCACGAAGGTCAGGGCATCCGATGGATGCACAGTTGAGGGCGTAATGAACCCGCTCATCTCCCCACAAGGGACGCAGGATGCGGTGTTCGATGTCATCAAGGGTGAGGGCTTCTCCCTCGATCTCGGCAATTTCGGCACCCCACGGCCCGGACGAGAACAGGCCAGGGGAAATATCGATGTCCTTGATGCTATCTACAGGATGATGGTCGCGGACAACCTGGACGGTGAGAGCGTTGTAGAGGTTGATCCAGAAGGTTTTTTGCTCATCGCGGGTAAGCGTGGAGACTTCGGTTGTCTGGAGCGCGTTGAGGTACGAATCAAGCAGGCCGGAGAGTTTGGAATCTTCGGCAAGGGCGGCGTAGTCGACGCGGGCGACCCCGTCGGGGCCGGGCAAGACTATGGCAGCAAGGACGGTGTCCCAGGAGGTGTGGTCGATTTGGGTGGTGGATGACTGGTCGTGGGCGTTCCAGCGCTTCCAGGCTTTTGCCTCGGGTGCGGCTCCGGCAGGCGTGGCAGCCGTGGCAGCAAGGAAAAGGAGGGCGAGCACGGCAGGAAACACCCGCAATTGACTTGGCAAAATCTGCATCTAGGCTCTCCCGTGTCCGCAGGCAGTGTTCGGGAGTCTAGCCCCGAATGCCGTGGCACGCACGGAGATTTCGATGAAACGCACCTACCAGCCGAGCAGGCTCGTTCGCAAAAGGCGACACGGGTTCCGTGCCCGGATGGCGACGAAGACCGGCCGCCGGGTGCTTTCGAATCGGCGTGCCCGGGGCCGCAAGCGCCTCTCCGCCTGACCGGAGTGCCCCTCCCGCTTACCCGTCTTCGGCTTCGCCGGGACTTCGTACATGCTGCGCGTCGTGGACGCTCGTGGGCGGCACCGGGCGTGGTGCTTCAGTCTGTCAAAGGCAAAGCATCGAGAAAGGAAATTCGTGTCGGTTTCACGGCGAGTCGCAAGGTGGGGAACGCCGTTCGCAGGAACCGTGCCAAGCGACGGTTGCGCGTCTTGGCGGAAGCCATGCTTCCGGAATTCTCCCGTCCCGGACATGACTACGTTCTGATTGCGAGAAAGGCGACCCCTGAGCGGGCGTGGCAGGCACTCGAAACGGACCTGGAAGACGTGCTCATGAAAGCCAATCAGGACGCCCGTCGGTGAGGAACGTTCGTTTGGGCGAGATCGCCTGGCGGCTGCTTGCTGTACCGGTGCTGGCGTACCGGGCACTTGTGAGACCAGTTTTGCCGCCCGCGTGCCGGTATGCGCCGAGTTGCTCGGAGTACGCACTGAAGGCACTGCGGATGCACGGAGCCGTGCGCGGTTTCTGGCTCGCGACACGGCGTTTGCTGCGCTGTCATCCGTGGGCCCCGGGAGGATATGACCCGGTGCCGCCGACGGGGGGTGAGCGGTGAGCGACCAGCGCAATCTCCTGATCGCGATCGTGGCCTCGGTCGGGATCTTATTCGCCTTCCAAGCGTTGTTTCCTTCGCCCGAACCTCCCCCGCCGATGGAAGGAGATGTGGTGGAGGGGAGCGCGCCATCGCCGTTAGGAGCACTGCCGGGGGCAATGACCCTTCCTGTGAACCGGGCTGCAGCACTCGAAGATTCAGGACCACGGCTTCAGGTAAATCCGGGCCGCGACCGCGGGCGGGTGACAGGCTCGATCGCGCTGCAGGGGCTTCGCATCGATGATCTCACGCTGGTGAGCTACGCCGAGGAGGTGGGAGGTGTCGACGAAGTCGTGCTGTTTTCGCCAACGGGAGCAAACCGCCCCTATCACGCCGAGTTCGGCTGGGTGGCAGCCTTGGGGACTCCTGTTTCTGTGCCGGGCCTGGATACGGTGTGGGCAGTGGAGCAGGGGGAACGACTCGAGGCGGGAGGTTCGGTAACGCTTGCGTGGAACAACGATGAGGGACTGACATTCCGCCAGACGCTTGAACTGGACGAGAACTACATGATTCGGGTGCGTCAGTCGGTGCGGAATGAGGGGACCGAGGCGGTGGCTCTGCACCCCTACGGACTGGTACGCAGGACGGGACTTCCGGAACTGGTGGGCTTCTACATTCTCCACGAAGGCCCGCTCGGGGTGATTGACGGGACACTGGAGGAACACGACTACGACGATCTAGATGACGAACCTGCGGAGGTACTCAACGAAGCCACGGGCTGGATCGGGATTACGGACAAATACTGGCTGGCGGCGCTGGTGCCGGAACCGGGTGAGAAGGTGCGAATGAGGTTTTCCTCACCGTCGGCGATGCGCTACCAGGTGGACTACTTGGGAGCTGCCACGCGACTGGGGCCGGGAGAGACGATCGAGCACGCATCGCGGCTGTTTGCCGGAGCGAAAGAAGTGGACCTGCTTGACGGCTACAGGGATAACTTCGGGATTGAATTGTTCGACAAGGCGGTTGATTTCGGGTGGTTCTACCCGATCACGAAGCCGCTATTCCACGTGCTGCACTGGTTTTCGGAACTACTGGGGAATGTGGGACTGGCGATTTTGGCACTGACGGTGTGTGTGCGACTGGTGATGTTTCCGTTGGCAAACAAATCGTTCATGGCGATGAGCCGGATGAAGAAGGTGCAGCCGCAGATGATGGAGATTCGGGAGCGGTGCAAGGACGACAGGCAGAAGATGCAACAGGAGGTGATGGAACTCTACAAGAGAGAGAAGGCGAACCCGCTTGCGGGATGTCTTCCGATTGTTCTGCAAATCCCGATTTTCTTTGCCCTCTACAAGGTGTTGTTCGTGACGCTGGAGACACGCCATGAGCCGTTTTACGGATGGATCCAGGACCTTTCAGCACCGGATCCGACGAGCCTGTTCAACCTGTTCGGGCTGGTGCCGTTCGATCCACCATCGTTCCTGATGATTGGGGGATGGCCGTTGATCATGGGAGCGACGATGGTCCTGCAGCAGCGGATCAATCCAGCACCGGCGGACCCCATGCAGGCGCGCATCATGATGGCACTGCCGTTTGTGTTCATTTTCATTTTCGCTGCTTTTCCGGCGGGGCTCATTCTGTACTGGGCGTGGAACAACGTGCTTTCGATTGCCCAGCAGTGGGTGATCATGCGCCGGGTCGAGAGGGCGTCCTGAACCCCGGTCCGGGGGAGATGCTGTTCCGAACCGAGGCCCGTCACGAGGCCGCGGTGGCTGAGATTGAGAAGCTTCCATCACAAGGATTACCGGAAGTGTGTTTCGGGGGACGTTCGAACGTCGGCAAGTCGAGCCTCCTGAATGCGCTGTGCGGACGCCGTCAACTGGCTCGAACAGGATCGACGCCAGGGCGGACGCAGATCATCCATTTTTACGACGTGGGCGGCGTTCTCACGCTGGTGGATTTGCCGGGCTACGGGTACGCGCAGGCATCCAAGGGGAAGATCAAGAACTGGACCAAACTTGCCCGGAACTATCTGGCGGGACGGGCTTCGCTCCGCAGAGCACTGTTGCTGATCGACGCACGACGCGGTCTAGGCAGGAGCGATGCAGAGGTGATGGAATTGCTGAGTTCAGCGGCGGTAGCGTTTCAGGTGGTGCTAACAAAAGTGGACAAACTCTCAGATGCAGATCTCGTCGAGAGGGTGCGGGAGACAGAAAAGAGCATTAAGGAATACACGGCGGCAATGCGGGAGGTACTGTCGACGAGTGCGCTTAAACGAACGGGGATTGAGGAGTTGCAAGACGAGCTTGCCGGTATTGCGGGGAGAGGAGCAGCTACATAGGCACATCTTCGGGCAGTATCCCGCCACGTGCCCCATAGGTCACGATATGATTTTTCCACGTATGTAAACAGTAAAGTCGGCATCGCAAAGCAAGCTTTGGCAGCAATTGCCACTTGGGATCCATGGAGTTGAGTTCCTGCAAGGTCAGTGATGGTGGCCCATATCGTCGGGGTTTATCTCCCGAACCTCGATTTCAACCTGGACGGTCTCATCCCCCTCAAAGTAAAGTGAAAGGGGCAGCTTCTCGCCAGCAACGAGGGGACGATGAAGCCCGATCAACATCAGGTGGGTCGCACCTGGAGTAAATTCGACTTCAGAGTTGGCGGGTACAAGAATCCCGCCTTCGACCGGGCGCATCCGCATGACCCCTTCCCCGTCTTTCGTCATGACGTGAATCTCGACAGCATTGGCAACTTCACTTGTGGCTCCGACGAGCCGAACATCGTATGACCCGGAATTGAAAAGCTTGAGAAATGCGCCTGAGATCCTCATCCCCTCGACAGTCGCCCGCGCCCAAACCCCATGCACTTCAAGAAAATCGTCTGCCCGAGACGTGAGAGGGCTCGTAGAGATCAGAAAAATGCACAAGACCACACTCGTAAGGTGTGCTGTCTTCACAGTCGGTCTCCGATCTCCTCCTGCACAGCGGCAGCGATTACATCAGGAGTCTCGGAAGTGGTGAAATGGTGACGGTAATTTCCATCGGCGCCCATCAGAAAAACGATGGCGGAATGGTCGATAGTGTACCCAGCGGCGGAACCTTCGAGATCAACTTTTCGGTAGTACACACGGTAGGCGGCGGCAGCAGCAGCGATTTGTTCGCGCGTGCCTCCGAGACCTCGGATTGCGGGATGAAATCTCCGCGCGTAGGCATCCGCAGTGGCGGGCGCATCACGCTCAGGGTCAAGCGTCACAAAAAGCGCTGCTATGTCGCCCGCCCCCTCACCGAGCGAATCAAGTGCACCTGCGACGGTTGCGAGGGTGGCAGGGCAAACATCCGGGCAGGATGCGAAGCCAAAGAAAATAAGAAAGGGATGGCCAAGGAGATCTCGATCGGTGAGACGTGTTCCGTCTGCTGTCATGAGATCAAAAGGGCCACCGACGTCAGGGGTACCGGGATCGGGTGCCTGCGCTGTCCACAGCACGACCACAAGGGCACCCGCAATCAAAAACATTGCAACACCGGCGGCGAGAATGGGAGGGCGGATCAACATCTCAGGCAGAATTCCTGTCTTTTCCCGTACGCCCTGTCCAATCCACCTTCCAGGAGGAAACGTTGTTCGTATCCATACTTCCCTCAATCCGCGTAACGGAGAGATTTTGAATGTGTAGGGCAAGGGCGCGTTCCAGGTTCCAGCCAGGATCACGTGCGCAAATGGCGCGGATAGGACCGCCATGGGAGACGACAACCACGTCATGCCCTGTGTGGTCACGGAGAAGGCGGTCACTGGCCTGCACTACACGATCAGCCATCTCCATGAAACTCTCTCCTCCGGGCGGCACGTGGTCGGGCGCAACGACCCAATGGGGGTGGCGAGCGTCCGCCGCGCAGGTGGCGAGGTGCACCTCTTGGTGGGAAAGACCCTGCCATTCCCCGAAATTCTGTTCGCCAAGGTCAGAATCAGCAAGACGCTCAAGGGGGTGAAGGCCCTGCGCGATGATGGTATCGGCCGTCTTGCAGGCGCGAAGCAGGCCGCTGGTGGCGATGACGGCAGAATCAGGAAGGAGGGAGCGAAGTGTCCGGAAGGAAACTTCATCGGATACGTCACAGTCCACGTCGAGGGAACCGTAGCGGCGGCCGTCATATCCAACGACGGGAGCGTGGCGGACCCACCAGAAGGTGGTCAGAGCTTTCACTCGCCTGTCCCCAAGAGCAGACCCCGGCGGCGCACGACGGAGTAAGCACCCAGGAAAGAGACGACACCAGCAACGGCAAAGACAACATTGAGAGCGGCAGCCTTGGCAAGAAGGCTCATGTCCAAGTGTCCCTCGGAGAGTACGAGACGCATGCCCTCAAAGATGTGGGTTGCGGGAAATACCATCGCAATGGGCTCAAGCCAGTCAGGAAGAATGCTTACAGGGTAAAACACGCCGCAAATCGGCTGCACGACGAAGAGTGCAGCCCAGGCGAGGGTCTCGGCGGCGAGCCCCCAGCGAAGCAGGATCGCACAGACAACGAGCCCCAATCCCCAACCCATGACGGCAAGGTTGGCGAAGAAAAGTCCGAGGCCTATCCCGAGCCGACCGATATCGAACCCGAAGAACAACACGGCAAGGAGGCAGGCACCACCCACACCGATAAAGGTGCGGAGCAAACTAGTAGTGAGCAACGCAAGAACGTGTTCAAGCGGGCGAAGCGGGCTCATGGCGAGGTGACCCAAATTACGCGCCCAGAGCTCCTCAATGAATCCCAACGAGACCCCAAGCTGGCTCCGAAAAAGAACATCCCACAGCAGCACGGCGGCGACGAGAACCCCGGCAACGTGGACAGCAGGGTTATCGTTGCTACGCAGAAACTCCTGCATAAAGCCCCACACGAGCATGTTCACGCTTGGCCAATAGACGAGTTCGAGTACGCGAATCCATGAACGGGCGTAGAGATAAAGGTGACGCCGGACCATGGCGCGAACGCGAAACAGGGAAGAAATCAAGGGCGCTTCCCCTTGCGAGCAATATCGAGAAAAACGTCCTCGAGGCTTTCGGCACCATGGCGCTTGCGGAGTTCGTCAGGCGTACCCTGGCTGATGATGCATCCTTGGCTGAGAATCACGACTGCACCGCACATACGCTCAACCTCCGGCATGTTGTGCGAGGCGAGTACGAGCGTGGCACCGGTACGGCGCTGGTAATCAAGAAGATAGTCCCGCATCCAGGCAGCACGTTCAGGGTCAAGGGATGCGGTTGGCTCGTCTAGAAACAGGATCTCCGGTTCGTTGACAAGTGCCTTGGCAAGACCGACCCGGGCCTTCTGCCCCGTGCTGAGTTTTCCAAGCGGGCGATCGAGGAAATCTTCGAACTCAAGTTCAGAGGCGATTTTCTCAACGCGCTCACGGATATTGCGCACACCATAAATTTCACCGTAGACGCGAAGATTCTCACGGGGCGTGAGCCGGTGGGGAAGTTCCACGTAGGGGGAAGAAAAGTTCGCTCGTGGGAGAACACGGTAGCGGTCCCGAGCCATGTCGATGCCAAGCACACGGGCAACGCCGCCATCGGGGCGAAGAAGCCCCAGCAACATCATGAGGGTGGTAGTTTTTCCGGCTCCATTAATGCCAAGAAGGCCAAAAGTGGTGCCACGACGGACGGAAAAAGAGATTCCGTCGACCGCGCATGTACCGTCAAAGCGCTTGACGAGATTGTGAGCTTCGACGGCAGGGTGAGAAGCGGCGGGCACGACGGAACCGAATTCTGGAATTGCTTGGCTAGAAGCGTATATAATTCGCCAATCTTATCGTCCACGACCCGACCGTGGAGTGTCTGTCTCGGGCTACACACGGAGAGGCTTTCCGGAAAATGGGCGAACAAAAACTTTTCGATCTCACTGGTTGTGTTGCGGCCATTACAGGATCCAGCCGAGGTATTGGCCGTGCCATCGCTGAACGCTTCGCCGAGGCGGGAGCAGCCGTTGTTATCTCCTCTCGGAAGAAGGAAGCCTGCAAGGAGGTTGCCGAGGCAATCACGAAGGCGGGAGGAAAGACTTTCGTTCAGCCCTGCAACATCTCGGATCGAGATCAATGCAACGCTCTGATCGAGGCCGCAACACGCGAGTTTGGAAAACTCGACATCCTCGTCTGCAACGCGGCTTCTAACCCGTACCACGGGCCGCTGCTCGAGATTCCCGACGATGCCTATGAAAAAATTATGAACAACAACGTCCGCTCCAACCTCTGGCTCAGCCAGGTGGCGATGCCCGAGATCGCGAAGGCAGGGGGGGGATCGATCATCGTCATCTCATCGATTGCAGCCTTCCAAGGGATGCCCAACCTCGGTGCCTATGGGATCTCTAAGGCGGCCGACCTTGGCCTCGTGCGGAGCCTCGCCATCGAGGGAGGGCAACACAACGTCCGGGTGAACGCGCTCTGTCCTGGAATCATCAAGACCGATTTTGCTCGCGCTCTGTGGGAAGACCAGGATGTGCTTGCGCACGTCGAGTCGAATGCCCCCTTGGGTAGAATTGGCCAGCCCGATGAAGTGGCGGGGGTAGCGGTCATGCTCGCTGCTGATGCCGGCGCTTTTGTCACCGGGCAGGCGATCGTGATAGATGGTGGCGTGACCATGGCCGGCAGGGGGTAAGAGCCGGTAGCGTCAGATTCTCAATTATTATTCAATGCCATGGCTGCTAGAACCCCGTTACTTCTGCCTTATCTGAATTTCTGTCCCACCGTTTCCGAGAGTACCGAGTACGGGCGAGAGGTTGCCGTTATTGGTCGCACCACGATTGGTTCCGGATGCAATTTCGGCGATTATTCCGTTCTGCGAGCTGATGGCGAACGCATAGTCGTCGGCGAGGGGTGCTGGTTCGGTGCCCGCTCCACGGTCCATATCGCTGACAAAGACCATGGCTCCTTCATTGGCGACGGAGTTTTTGTTGGACGCTATGCCCTCGTCCATGCCTGCACGCTTGCCGCGGGTGTTGTCGTAGGGGACGCCGCCGTTGTCATGGATCGCTCCGAAGTGGGTGAAAATGCCGTTATTGGCGCAGGCTCGCTTGTCCCTCCCGGGAAGACCATGCAGGGCGGATGGTTGCACGAGGGAAGTCCTGCCCGCCCCGTTCGTCCTCTCGAACCGGGAGAGATCGAAATGCTTCGCGTTCATCTCTGCCAAGGAAGTAGCTCTCCAGTTACCATGCCCAGCAATGATCTCCTGCCGCTTCTCGTCCAGGCCCCTTATCGGTCCGGCACCGAGGGGGTTTTGCACGTTGCAAAGGGCAAGGTCCCATCTGCTTCCGAAGGTACTTACATTGCCCCCACGGCCGCCGTCTCGGGTGACGTGCTACTCGGGGAAGGATCGAGTGTCTGGTTTGCTGCCGTGGTTCACGCTCGGCGATCTCGAATCGAGGTAGGAGCACGGACGAATGTCCAAGATAACTCCATCCTTGACACCGGACTTTCCGGTGCCTCTCTTTCGATTGGAGAGGACGTTACAGTCGGCCACAACGTCTGCCTTGGAGCCTGCACCGTCGGGCATCGTTGTTTAATTGGCATGGGTGCCACGGTTATGGACGGAGCGATCGTTGAGAACGATGCTTTTGTCGGTGCGCGTGCCCTTGTGGAGCCCGGAACCGTCGTCAAATCGGGGTACATCTGGGCGGGCCGTCCGGCCATGGAGTTCCGCAAGGTACGCCCTGAGGAGGTGGAATACTTCCGCATGGGTAAGGAGGTCTACGAACGGTACGCCCGTGATTACCTTAAGGCGGATAGGCAATGTTGATCAAAATTGCTGTTGGAATTCTTGCGGTCCTGCTTCTTCGCATATTCTGGCCTTCCCTTGTCCGAGGAACTCGTAGGATACTTCTTGCGTTCGCCGTAGCCGCCGTGGTCTTTGGAGCGGTGGTTTGGCTCACTGCCAGCTGATTGAGAGAACGGAAGGGAAATTCTATGAACCAATACAGCATCGCTGCCCTTCCCGGTGATGGAATTGGAAAAGAAGTGGTTCCCGAGGGAATCCGGGCTGTTGAGAAAGCAGCGGGCCTCTATGGAATCAGTATTTCCTGGGAGCATTTTCCCTGGAGTTGCGAGACCTACAAAAATACAGGCGCAATGATGCCGGGGGACGGTCTCGACCGTCTCGCTGAGCACGATGCGATTTTCCTGGGTGCCGTGGGCTTCCCGGGTGTCCCCGATCATGTGTCCTTGTGGGGTCTTCTCATTCCGATTCGAAGACGCTTCGGCCAATACGTGAACCTTCGTCCGGTGCGCGTGATGGAGGGCATGCTTTCCCCGCTCCGCGATCGGGGTCCCGAGGACATCGATTTCGTCGTCGTTAGGGAGAACAACGAAGGCGAGTACTCGGAGGTTGGTGGACGGTTGTACGAGGGCACTGAGAACGAAATGGCGATGCAGGAGAGCATTTTCACTCGTCGCGGCGTGGACCGGATCCTTACATGGGCGTTTGAATTCGCCGGCACTCGCAAGGAGCGGCACATCACCTCATGCACGAAATCGAACGGAATCGTCCACACGATGCCCTACTGGGACGAGCGTTTCGAGGAAATTTCGGCCCGCTACCCTGACATGCGTACCTCGCGCTACCACGTGGATATTCTCGCAGCTCATTTCGTGTTGCATCCTGATTGGTTCGATGTCGTGGTCGCGAGCAATCTTTTCGGAGACATCCTCTCTGATCTCGGCCCGGCGGTTGCTGGAACGATCGGGATTGCGCCCTCAGCCAACCTCAACCCAGAGCGCAGCGGTCCTTCCATGTTTGAGCCTGTGCATGGATCTGCTCCCGATATCGCGGGGAAGGAGATTGCCAACCCGATCGGTCAAATTTGGTCAGGAGCGATGATGCTGGAGCATTTTGGGCACATGGAAGCCGCTACCGCTATTGTCGCCGCCATCGAGGAGGTGCTGGCAAATGGAGGTCCGCGCACTCCCGACTTGGGCGGCAACGCTACCACTGCAGATGTGGGGAAGGCGATTATGGAGGCTATTCGTTGACAAAAGGCGCAGGTCCATTGTCAGGACCATTCACCAATATGACCGCCGGGCGAAATACCACACAATGCGGGACGTTTGGCGGGCATAGCCGGTAAACAGTTAACGCATAGAGGCCCAATTAATTCAGCTACCTAAACTCCACGTAACGAGCGACAGTATTTCAGAGATCAGCATTGGCACCCGGCACGATTGTTCCCGCTGACTAGACAGACGTCTGCCCGATCGGATGTGAAAACGTATCTTGGATCAATCGAAGTAGCGGGACGCGGCTGCACCACGACACCAGCCAATTACACCGATAAGGGGGCTTTACCCGGGAGGAGTGTATTGTGCTCATGGATGGAGCATCGATGCGATCGTTTAATCGGCTTGAGGAGTGCGAGAACACACGCATCGAATGGGCGTCCGAGTAGGTACAACTCTTAATTCTCTCTTAATTCTCTTTAAAAAATCTGAACACGTCGGTCACCACCTTTGCCTGCTCCGCAAATTCAAGTCTCGCTGTTTTTGCGTTGGCACGCAGGTCTACACCTTCACAATCGATACCGGTGAGTTGCCACGATTTCGGATTCGGTTTATTCAAGAGTGTGCCTAGGTGACCTGGCCGGGTCTTGTTTTCTTCGTCGATTATTTTTCCTTCCACTTTGGCGAGATCGAGAAGAGGCGAAGCAAGGACATCGGCACTCTCCAGCCAGTGGATCTTCCCGAAGCCGGCAACAAGGTGTGCTCGTTCGACTTCCACTCGGTATATGCGGAAGTCTTGGAAGTTTGCATAAACCCGCGCTTTTGGGTGGCGACGCAGGAATCTTTCCCGGTGAAGAGGGCAGGAATCCTCAACGGCGTGACCGAGCACGCTGGCGCGCGCTCCTTCCAATGGATCTTCCAGCCCACTGGTTTCATCGAAAAGGAGCGAGACGCGTGGATCTTTCTGGATATTGCGAACGTGCTCGGCGAGATCCGACATGAGGAGCAGGGGCATGCCTTCTTGCGTAGAGGCAGCGAGCACAAAGGAGCCGTAAGGACGGGCATCATCCCCCGCGAGAAGCGATGAAAGGACTGCACTTGGCTTAGTCCGCACGAGAGCGCGTACTTTTGTCCCCAGATCGGTTGTCGATTTCGGTTGAGCCATATTCATGATCCCTCTACAGGGTGTCTCTGCGAGGCTGGTTTCCTGGCCGACGCGTTTCTTTCTATAGCGTAACATATTGATATTAAATAACTAACCCCCCCCCCGCAAATTTAGCGTTGAACAAACCGTTGAATTTTGCAAACCGTCGAAGTTGTGAGTACGCTCCCGCAGAGGCAGGAGCCGCACTGCGGAGCAAGGGACGTTCATGACCATCTCAAACTCAAAATCTTATCCGCCGGTATCCCATTTTTTCGGGGCGGTCTTCGGCGGCACCGCGCGGTTCTGCGCGGTGGCGTTGCTTGCTTTGCTGTGTGTGACGCAACCGGCTAAGGCCCAGGACCTGACCGGAAACACAAGACCCATTTCGGTTACGCCGGGGGCTGGGACGGCGATCTTTCCCGATTTGACCGTGAGAGATGAAGATGCAAACCCTGTAGTCATGAGAGTAAGAATCGAGAACCCGAATGACTTGCGTAATAACGATACCCTGTTCTTCTCCAGTAGTTTCAGTGGTACGAATCCGGATACGAGCGGGTTTCAGGTGCAGTTTTTTTCCGGCGCCGACATTTTGGGTACAACTAATGATACATTGTTTAGCGCTGTCGTTCTTGCGGAGGGGGGGACAACCGCAGATAGATGGCAGGGTGTGTTCAGGAGTCTCGCCTTTAGGGTATCCGACGATAGTGACGAACGCCGGCTTCGATTATTCGTTGAGGTGCAATACGATCTTAATGATCCCGTCACCGGCACCCTGTCCCGAACCTTCAATATCAACGTGCACCGGCCCACCACCATCGGGCTGACGGCCACAACGGCTGAGGACACCCCCTATACCTTTGCGGCGGGTAATTTCAACTTTGCCGATACCAACACCAGCGATAGCCTGCAGCAGGTGCGCATCGATAGCCTGCCCGCCGGCACCGACGGCAGCCTGACCCTGAACGGCATAGCGGTGACCGTGACCCAAGTGATTCCCGTTGCCGGTATTCCGAATCTGGTCTACACCCCGGCGCTCAATGTCAACGGCGATGCGACCTTCACCTTCAGCGTCTCCGACGGCACTGACTTCAGTACCTCGGCCACGGCAACCGTGAGCGTTACCGCGGTCAATGACGCGCCCACCGGATTGCCCAGTGTGCGTGGGTTGTTCGCGCAGGGGCAGGAGCTGACGGCGGATATCGTGAATCTGGCCGATGCCGATGGCCTGCCTGCGGAGTCCACCTTCCAGTACCAATGGCATACCAACGACAGCACGACCAGCGCGCCGGGTACGAACACGCCCATTATCGGCGCGACCTCCCGCACTTATACCCTGACCGAGAACGAGGCCGGCCTGCGGATCGGCGTTACGGTGAGCTACACCGACCTCGGCACTCCTCCTACGGATGAAAGCGTAACCAATACTTTCATCCCGCTGGTGACCGGCTCCGCCGCTCCGCTGGTCGCCGATGCGGGGGTGGATCAGGTGGTCAACGAGGGCGATATCGTCACCCTTGACGCCAGCGGCAGTTCCGGCCCTGCCCCCGGGCCTTTGAGCTACCTTTGGGGTCAGGACGACAACAGTGGCCATGACATTTTTCTGGTGAATCCCTTCACCGTGCAACAGGTATTCCCCGCACCAACCGGGCTGAGCGAAGATGCGGAGCTGGTATTTCTGTTGGGGGTGTCCGATACGATCGGTGGATTTGCCACCGACGAGGTTCGGGTTCGGGTTCGCGCCGCCGCATCGGGCTCCAACAATCCGCCCACCGGTCGCCTGACCATTGATGGCGACCCCCGCTCGGGCCAGACCCTGACGGCGAATACCTCGGACATTGGCGATCTCGATGGTCTGCCCGAGGCGGGTACATTCACCTATCAATGGTTTGCAGACGACGGAACCACTAATGCGGCCATTCCCGGCGCGACCGACCTCACCTACCTGCTGACCGATGCGCAGATCGACGCCAGGATTAGCCTGGTACTGCGTTATACCGATGACCTGGGGGTGGCTGAGCGCGTGACCAGTTTGGCCGTGGGGCCGGTGGTGCCGGAGAACTCTGCGCCGGTCGCCGTGATAGCGCCTATTGATCCGGCGCTGTTGCTCACTGAAGGGAGCCTGACCGGCCTGGACGGGGGAATCGGCATCACCCTGGACGGCAGCGGCAGCTCCGACCCCGATGGCGATAATCTGACCTATCTATGGTCTCTTTCGAGCGCGGTCACCGCCACCGTGGGGGGTACCCTGGACGATGATAGCTCCGCCACTCCCTTACTCACTACAGTCCAGCGGCAAACATTTGCGGACTCTCTGATCATCTCTTTGACGGTGAGCGACCCTGACGGTTTGGAGAATACCGCGACGGTAGAGTATGTCCTCTTGCCTGAGACGTCTATTTCCAATAGTGCCCCGACTGCTGATCCCGGGCCTGGCCAGATCGTCTTTGCGGGCGATACGGTCACCCTGGACGGCAGCGGCAGTTCCGACCCCGACTTAGGCGACACCGCGACCCTGATCTATCGCTGGCGGCATATACAAAATAGTTTCTTTGGCGAGATTCCCCTGGACGGAGCCGGCACGCCCATGGCAAGCTTCACGGCGCCGCCATCAACATCTGATCCTAATGTTAATACGAATAACGGGTTTGAACTGACGGTAACCGACACCTCCGGCGCTTCCCACTCGGCCACGGTGCTTGTCAACATACGGCCAAACTCCCCGCCCGCCGGCGAGGTGCGCATCGATGGCACCCCGCTCCTGGGCGCGACCCTGACGGCGAACACTGA
Organism: Alphaproteobacteria bacterium; assembly: GCA_965206145.1. Classification (GTDB taxonomy): domain Bacteria; phylum Pseudomonadota; class Alphaproteobacteria; order TMED109; family TMED109; genus CBDBIK01. The sequence continues at coordinate 92,595 of CBDBIK010000005.1, read as the reverse complement.
CACCCTGGGCGATCCCGATGGTCTGCCCGCTGCCTCCACCTTCGGCTATCAATGGCAGCGCAATCTCGTTGATATTTCCGGCGCCACCGGGCGCAGCTACCTCCTGACGGCGGACGATGCCGGCCAACTCATCACCGTCACGGTCAGCTACGAGGATCTCGCTACCTCCACTGGTGGCAGAAATGAAAGCCTGAGGAGCGAGCCCGTCGGGCCGGTGAGTGGCGCACCACCGGTGGTCATCACGGGCACGCCGACCCAGGGCGAGCCCCTGATGGCGGATACCTCGGCCATTGACGATAACCCGCAACCGGGGTCGGCATTCGAGTATCAATGGTTCGCAAACGACGGAACCACCAACGCGGAAATCGTTGGCGCGACCAACCGCAACTACCTCCTGCGCCAGGCCGAAGTGGGCCGGCGAATCACCGTGCGCGTGCTCTATACCGATGCGAATGGCGTTGCAGTGGGGCCACTGACCAGCGCGCCCACGGCGGCGGTCGCCGATGGCAATGCTGCCCCCACCGGCGTGGTGCGCATCGACGGCAGGCCGACCCAGGGCGAGACCTTGACGGCGGATACCTCGGCCATTGCCGATGATGATGGCCCTGCCAGCCTGCCATTCACCTATCAATGGAATACGCGGTCTGGCTCCACCGACACGGCCATCAGCGGCGCGACCAATAAAACCTACACCCTGAGCGGGGACGATTTTGGTGAGCAGATCACCGTGTCCGTGCGCTATACCGATGCGGAGGGCAACGCCGAGGGGCCATTGATCAGCGCGCCCACGGCGGCGGTGTCCGCTGACCTAAACGGCACCACAACGCCCCTTGCCGTCCTGCCGGGGGGTGGTGCGGTGGTGATCTTTCCCGACCTGAGTGTGAGCGGCGAGCCGAATGTCTTTAGAATACGAGTCCTGAACCCGAGTGACCTGGACGATGGCGATACCGCGAGTGTTGGTGTTGGTGCGAACAGTACCGGGTATTCGTTCTCTACCGGCACCGGCGCCACTGCCAGAACATCACCACATATCCTGTTCTCCGCCAATGCGAACACCAGCGGTGCCCAACTCCCAGCGAGGTGGCATGGTCTGCTCCAGCACGTCACCTTTGTGGCACCCGCCGGTACCGGCGGGCGCCGAATTCAACTCATCGCTGAGGTAAGTTACGATGGTGGTTCCACCTACTCCACCACCACGCTGACCCGAACCCTCAATCTCAGGACCAGCAACCGGCCCACCTCAAGCGGGCTGAATGTCACGCTGGACGAGGATGACAGCCATACTTTTGCGGCCGATCAGTTTGGTTTTGACGATGCCGACACCGGCGATACCCTGCAACAGGTGCGCATCGATAGTCTGCCCGCCGCTGGCAGTGGCAGCCTGACCCTGGACGACACAGCGGTGACCGCAGAGCAAGTGATTGCCGTTGCAGATATTCCGAATTTGGTCTACACCCCGGTGGCCAATGTCAACGGCGAGGTGACTTTCACCTTCAGTGTCTCCGACGGCACTGAATTCAGTGCCGATGTCGCCACGGCAACCCTGAGCGTGACCGCGGTCAATGACGTGCCCAGCGGCACGGTGACCATCGCCGGCGCGCCGGTGCGGGGCGAGAATCTGATCGCCAATACCTTCGCCATCGAGGATTTCGATGGCCCGAATGTCCTGCCGTTCACCTATCAATGGAACCGGGACGACGGAACCACGACCGAAGCCATCAGCGGCGCGACTTCTGTAATCTACACCCTGACCGAGGACGATGTGGGCGCTCAAATCACCGTGAGCGTGGAATATACCGATGCCGGCGGCACCGACGAGGGGCCCTTAACCAGTGTGCCTACGGCGGCTATCCTCAATGAGCCCCATACGATATCCCTGACCGGGGAGAGCGGTACGGTGGACGAAGGCGAAGAAGCCTTCTTCACCGTAACCCTGTCGGCATTGCCGGTGGACACGATCCAAATAGCCTATAGCACCTCCATTGAGAACGACGACAGTGCCGAGGAGAATGATTTCACGCCGACCAGCGGCGTGCTGAGCTTTTCCAGCAACAACAACCTGACCGCGGGCATCACAGTGCCCATAACGGCGGATAACGAGACCGAGGGCAACGAGACCTTCACGCTAACCCTGATGGCGGCCGACGGTGCCACCCTGCCGCCAACTTTCATCCTCAACCCGTCGGCCACCAGCGCCAAGGCGACCATTCGGGGCGATGCGGGCAGTAATAGTGTGCCCACCACCAGCGGGCTGACGGTCAGCACAAACGAGGATATCGCCCACACTTTTGCGGCCGCCCAGTTTAATTTTGCTGATACCGACAGCGGCGATAGCCTGACAGCGGTGCGCATCGATACCCTGCCCGCCAGCACCAGCGGCAGCCTGGCGCTGAACGGCACAGCGGTGATCGTGGCCCAAGTGATTCCCGTTGCCGGTATTCCGAATCTGGTCTACACCCCGGCGCTCAATGTCAACGGCGATGCGACCTTCACCTTCAGCGTCTCCGACGGTACTGACTTCAGTACCCCGCCCGCCACGGCAACCGTGAGCGTTACTGCGGTCAATGACGCGCCCACCACCAGCAATCTGACGGCCACGACTGCTGAAGACACCCCCTACACCTTTGCGGCGGGTAATTTCAACTTTAACGATGCCGACAGCGGCGATAGCCTGACAGCGGTGCGCATCGATAGCCTGCCCGCCAGCGCCAGCGGCAGCCTGGCGCTGAACGGCACAGCGGTCACCGTGCCCCAAGTGATTCCCGTTGCCGGTATTCCGACTCTGGTCTACACCCCGGCGCTCAATGTCAACGGCGATGCGACCTTCACCTTCAGCGTCTCCGACGGTACTGACTTCAGTACCCCGCCCGCCACGGCAACCGTGAGCGTTACTGCGGTCAATGACGCGCCCACCACCAGCGCGCTGACGGCCACGACTGCTGAAGACACCCCCTACACCTTTGCGGCGGGTAATTTCAACTTTAACGATGTCGACGGCGATAGCCTGACAGCGGTGCGCATCGATACCCTGCCCGCCAGTGCCGACGGCATCCTGGCGCTGAGCGGCACAGCGGTGACCTTGACCCAGGTGATTCCCGTTGCCGGTATTCCGAATCTGGTCTACACCCCGGCGCTCAATGTCAACGGCGATGCGACCTTCACCTTCAGCGTCTCCGACGGTACTGCCTTCAGTACCCCGCCCGCCACGGCAACCGTGAGCGTTACTGCGGTCAATGACGCGCCCACCACCAGCAATCTGACGGCCACGACTGCTGAAGACACCCCCTACACCTTTGCGGCGGGTAATTTCAACTTTAACGATGTCGACGGCGATAGCCTGGCAGAGGTGCGCATCGATAGCCTGCCCGCCAGTGCCGACGGCAGCCTGGCGCTGAACGGCACAGCGGTCACCGTGCCCCAAGTGATTCCCGTTGCCGGTATTCCGACTCTGGTCTACACCCCGGCGCTCAATGTCAACGGCGATGCGACCTTCACCTTCAGCGTCTCCGACGGTACTGACTTCAGTACCCCGCCCGCCACGGCAACCGTGAGCGTTACTGCGGTCAATGACGCGCCCACCACCAGCGCGCTGACGGCCACGACTGCTGAAGACACCCCCTACACCTTTGCGGCGGGTAATTTCAACTTTAACGATGCCGACAGCGGCGATAGCCTGACAGCGGTGCGCATCGATAGCCTGCCCGACAGCGACGACGGCATCCTGGCGCTGGGCACGGGCACGAGCGCTACGCCGGTTAACCCTGCCCAGGTGATTGCCGTTGCCGATATCCCGACTCTGGTCTACACCCCGGTGACCAATGTCAACGGCGATATGACCTTCACCTTCAGCGTCTCCGACGGCACTGCCTTCAGCCCGCCCGCCACGGCAACCGTGAGCGTGACCCCGGTCAATGACGCGCCCACCATCAGCGGCCTCCCCGACAAAACCGTGGTGCAAGGGGCGGCCTATAGTTTCACGCCGCGCGGCGACGATGTGGATGGCGACACGCTGGTATACGCCATCACCAATATGCCCAGCTGGGCCAGTTTCGACGACACTACCGGGGCCTTGACCGGCACGCCACAGAGCACCGATGTCGGTACCACCACGGGCATTATCATCAGCGTCACCGATAACATCATCACCACGCCGGTAGCCCTTAGCCCCTTCGCCATCGCAGTCACCGCCACCGCTGGCACCAATATCCCGCCCACCGCAGATGCCGGTACAAATCAGAGGGCGAGCAAGGGCACAACAGTCACCCTGGATGGCACTGGCAGTGACGATCTTGACGGCGATAATTCGGCCCTGATCTACCTTTGGGAACGGGTTTCCGGTCCCACCGAGGTGACTTTAAGCAGTGCAGCAGCCTCACAGCCAACCTTCACCATTCCAACCGTGATACCGACTGGCCAGGCGGTCTCGTACGTTTTCAGGTTGACCGTTAATGACGGGCAGGAATCGTCCGCCCCGGCAACCGTCAGAATCTTTATCAGACCGCTGTTTCAGGAGACCATCGCGAATCAGACCTTCAGTGCGGGCAATGCAATTACGCCTCTAACTTTGCCCGAGGCGCGGGACGGGCCCGATTCATTGCCGAGTACCAATACCTATACGCTGGCTCCTCTGCCGGCTGGACTGGCTTTTAATGCTACCAGCCGCGTACTGTCTGGTACGCCGACCAGCGCCGGAACCTCCAACCTGACCTACATCGCGACAAATGGGGACGGAAACACGGATTCGCTGAGCTTTAGCATTACAGTGACCAGCGCCGCCAATAACCCGCCCACCACAACCGGGCTGGCGGTCAGCACAAACGAGGATGAAAGCCATACTTTTGCGGCCGAGCAGTTTAATTTTTCCGATACCGACAGCGGCGATAGCCTGCAACAGGTGCGCATCGATAGCCTGCCCGCCAGCGCCAACGGCAACCTGGCGCTGAACAACACAGCGGTGATCGCAACCCAAGTGATTGCCGTTGCAGATATTCCGACTCTGGTCTACACCCCGGTGGCCAATGTCAACGGCGTTGCGACCTTCACCTTCAGCGTCTCCGACGGTAATGCCTTCAGTGCCACGGCCACGGCCACCGTGAGCGTGACCGCGGTCAATGACGATCCCAACGGATTGCCGACGATCAGCGGCACGCCCCGGGCGGGGGAGACCCTGACGGCGGAAACCGGCGGCATTACCGATGTCGATGGCCTTACCAACACGACTTTCACCTATCAATGGCTGGAGGATGGCGGGACCATTAGCGGGGCGACCGCGCAGACCTTGGTCCTGACATCGGCGCATGTGGGCGCGGATATTGAGGTACGGGTCAGCTTTACCGACGATGACGGCAACGATGAAAGACTGACCAGCCAAGCGGTCAGTATTGGGGCGGCGATTTCGGGGACGGTGTCGATTGCCGGGCCCACTGACAACGTGGACGAGGGTGCGGATGCCACCTTCACGGTGACGTTGTCGGGCTCACCGGGCGCGGCAGTGGTGGTGGACTATGCCACCGCAGCGGGCACGGCAACCGCGGGGGATGATTTCACCGCAACGAACGGCACGCTGACCTTCACGGTCGGCGCGACCGGGGACGATCTGAGCCAGACCTTTACCGTGCCGGTGCTCGACGATGCCCAGGTGGAAGGCGATGAGAGCTTCACCGCGACCCTGAGCGCGAACGCCACGACCCCGCTGCCGACAGGTTTCAGCCTGGGTACGGCGACGGCAACGGCGACGATTGGGGCGGCGGGTTCGGCGACGGTGTCGATCTCGGGCGGCGGCAATGTGAACGAGGGCGATGATGCCACCTTCACGGTGACTTTATCGCACTCACCGGGCGCGGCAGTGGTGGTGGACTATGCCACCGCAGCGGGAACGGCAACCGCGGGGGATGATTTCACCGCAACCAGCGGCACGCTGACCTTCACGGCCGGCGCGACCGGGGACGATCTGAGCCAGACCTTTACCGTGCCGGTGCTCGACGATGCCCAGGTGGAAGGCGACGAGAGCTTCACCGCAACCCTGAGCGCGAACGCCACGACCCCGCTGCCGACAGGTTTCAGCCTGGGTACGGCGACGGCAACGGCGACGATTGGGGCGGCGGGTTCGGCGACGGTGTCGATCTCGGGCGGCGGCAATGTGAACGAGGGCGATGATGCCACCTTCACGGTGACTTTATCGCACTCACCGGGCGCGGCAGTGGTGGTGGACTATGCCACCGCAGCGGGCACGGCAACCGCGGGGGATGATTTCACCGCAACCAGCGGCACGCTGACCTTCACGGCCGGCGCGACCGGGGACGATCTGAGCCAGACCTTTACCGTGCCGGTGCTCGACGATGCCCAGGTGGAAGGCGACGAGAGCTTCACCGCAACCCTGAGCGCGAACGCCACGACCCCGCTGCCGACAGGTTTCAGCCTCGGTACGGCGACGGCAACGGCGACGATTGGGGCGGCGGGGTCGGCAACGGTGGCGATCTCGGGCGGTGGCAACGTGAACGAGGGCGCAGACGCCACCTTCACGGTGACTTTATCGCACTCACCGGGCGCGGCAGTGGTGGTGGACTATGCCACCGCAGCGGGAACGGCAACCGCGGGGGATGATTTCACCGCAACCAGCGGCACGTGACCTTCACGGCCGGCGCGACCGGGGACGATCTGAGCCAGACCTTTACCGTGCCGGTGCTCGACGATGCCCAGGTGGAAGGCGACGAGAGCTTCACCGCAACCCTGAGCGCGAACGCCACGACCCCGCTGCCGACAGGTTTCAGCCTGGGTACGGCGACGGCAACGGCGACGATTGGGGCGGCGGGTTCGGCGACGGTGTCGATCTCGGGCGGCGGCAATGTGAACGAGGGCGATGATGCCACCTTCACGGTGACTTTATCGCACTCACCGGGCGCGGCAGTGGTGGTGGACTATGCCACCGCAGCGGGCACGGCAACCGCGGGGGATGATTTCACCGCAACCAGCGGCACGCTGACCTTCACGGCCGGCGCGACCGGGGACGATCTGAGCCAGACCTTTACCGTGCCGGTGCTCGACGATGCCCAGGTGGAAGGCGACGAGAGCTTCACCGCGACCCTGAGCGCGAACGCCTCGACCCCGCTGCCGACAGGTTTCAGCCTCGGTACGGCGACGGCAACGGCGACGATTGGGGCGGCGGGGTCGGCAACGGTGGCGATCTCGGGCGGTGGCAACGTGAACGAGGGCGCAGACGCCACCTTCACGGTGACTTTATCGCACTCACCGGGCGCGGCAGTGGTGGTGGACTATGCCACCGCAGCGGGCACGGCAACCGTGGGGGATGATTTCACCGCAACCAGCGGCACGCTGACCTTCACGGCCGGCGCGACCGGGGACGATCTGAGCCAGACCTTTACCGTGCCGGTGCTCGACGATGCCCAGGTGGAAGGCGACGAGAGCTTCACCGCGACCCTGAGCGCGAACGCCTCGACCCCGCTGCCGACAGGTTTCAGCCTGGGTACGGCGACGGCAACGGCGACGATTGGGGCGGCGGGTTCGGCGACGGTGGCGATCTCCGGCGGCGGCAATGTGAACGAGGGCGATGATGCCACCTTCACGGTGACTTTATCGCACTCACCGGGCGCGGCAGTGGTGGTGGATTATGCCACCGCAGCGGGCACGGCAACCGCGGGGGATGATTTCACCGCAACCAGCGGCACGCTGACCTTCACGGCCGGCGCGACCGGGGACGATCTGAGCCAGACCTTTACCGTGCCGGTGCTCGACGATGCCCAGGTGGAAGGCGACGAGAGCTTCACCGCAACCCTGAGCGCGAACGCCACGACCCCGCTGCCGACAGGTTTCAGCCTGGGTACGGCGACGGCAACGGCGACGATTGGGGCGGCGGGTTCGGCGACGGTGTCGATCTCGGGCGGCGGCAATGTGAACGAGGGCGATGATGCCACCTTCACGGTGACTTTATCGCACTCACCGGGCGCGGCAGTGGTGGTGGACTATGCCACCGCAGCGGGCACGGCAACCGCGGGGGATGATTTCACCGCAACCAGCGGCACGCTGACCTTCACGGCCGGCGCGACCGGGGACGATCTGAGCCAGACCTTTACCGTGCCGGTGCTCGACGATGCCCAGGTGGAAGGCGACGAGAGCTTCACCGCGACCCTGAGCGCGAACGCCTCGACCCCGCTGCCGACAGGTTTCAGCCTCGGTACGGCGACGGCAACGGCGACGATTGGGGCGGCGGGGTCGGCAACGGTGGCGATCTCGGGCGGTGGCAACGTGAACGAGGGCGCAGACGCCACCTTCACGGTGACTTTATCGCACTCACCGGGCGCGGCAGTGGTGGTGGACTATGCCACCGCAGCGGGAACGGCAACCGCGGGGGATGATTTCACCGCAACCAGCGGCACGCTGACCTTCACGGCCGGCGCGACCGGGGACGATCTGAGCCAGACCTTTACCGTGCCGGTGCTCGACGATGCCCAGGTGGAAGGCGACGAGAGCTTCACCGCGACCCTGAGCGCGAACGCCTCGACCCCGCTGCCGACAGGTTTCAGCCTCGGTACGGCGACGGCAACGGCGACGATTGGGGCGGCGGGTTCGGCGACGGTGGCGATCTCGGGCGGCGGCAACGTGAACGAGGGCGCAGACGCCACCTTCACGGTGACTTTATCGCACTCACCGGGCGCGGCAGTGGTGGTGGACTATGCCACCGCAGCGGGAACGGCAACCGCGGGGGATGATTTCACCGCAACCAGCGGCACGCTGACCTTCACGGCCGGCGCGACCGGGGACGATCTGAGCCAGACCTTTACCGTGCCGGTGCTCGACGATGCCCAGGTGGAAGGCGACGAGAGCTTCACCGCGACCCTGAGCGCGAACGCCTCGACCCCGCTGCCGACAGGTTTCAGCCTCGGTACGGCGACGGCAACGGCGACGATTGGGGCGGCGGGGTCGGCAACGGTGTCGATCTCGGGCGGCGGCAATGTGAACGAGGGCGATGATGCCACCTTCACGGTGACTTTATCGCACTCACCGGGCGCGGCAGTGGTGGTGGACTATGCCACCGCAGCGGGCACGGCAACCGCGGGGGATGATTTCACCGCAACCAGCGGCACGCTGACCTTCACGGCCGGCGCGACCGGGGACGATCTGAGCCAGACCTTTACCGTGCCGGTGCTCGACGATGCCCAGGTGGAAGGCGACGAGAGCTTCACCGCGACCCTGAGCGCGAACGCCTCGACCCCGCTGCCGACAGGTTTCAGCCTGGGTACGGCGACGGCGACGGCGACGATCGGGGCGGCGGGCATGGCGACGGTGTCGATCTCGGGCGGCGGCAATGTGAACGAGGGCGATGATGCCACCTTCACGGTGACTTTATCGCACTCACCGGGCGCGGCAGTGGTGGTGGATTATGCCACCGCGGCGGGCACGGCGACGACGGGGAGTGATTTCACAGAAACCACCGGCACGCTGACCTTTGCGGCGAACACGACCACTCTGAGCCAGACCTTCACCGTGCCGGTACTTGACGATCCTCAGGTGGAAGGCAGCGAGAGCTTCACCGCAACCCTGAGCGCGAACGCCTTGACCCCGCTGCCGACCGGGTTCACCCTGGGCACGACGAGTGCGCAGGCGGCGATTATCGCGGCGGGTTTGGCGACGGTGTCGATCTCGGGCGGCGGCAATGTGGCCGAGGGCAATGATGCCACCTTCACGGTGACTTTGTCGGCCTCACCGGGCGCGGAATTGGAGATAACCGCTCTCACCGTGCCGGAGAGCGGCACGGCGACTGCGGGGAGTGATTACACACAAGGGTTCTGGGAGCTGGACTTTGCGGCGAACACGACCACTCTGAGCCAGACCTTCACCGTGCCGGTGCTCAACGATGCCCAGGTGGAAGGCAGCGAGACCTTCACCGTAAGACTGAATAGGGCGAACGAGGGCACCCCGCTGCCGACCGGGTTCACCCGGGGCACGACGAGCGCGCAGGTGGCGATTATCGCGAATGGTTCGGCGACGGTGTCGATTGCCGGGCCCACTGGCACCGTGAACGAGGGCGAAAATGCCACCTTCACGGTGACGTTGTCGGACTCACCGGGCGCGGCAGTGGTGGTGGACTATGCCACCGCAGCGGACACGGCGACCGCGAGTGATTTCACCGCGACGAGCGGCACGCTGACCTTTGCGGCGGACACGACCACTCTGAGCCAGACCTTCACCGTGCCGGTGACAACCGACAGCCTTGTGGAAGGCAGCGAGACCTTCACCGCAACCCTGAGCGCGAACGCCTCGACCCCGCTGCCGACAGGTTTCAGCCTGGACACGATGTCGACGACGGCGACGGCGACGATTACCGCGAATGGTTCGGCGACGGTGTCGATCTCGGGCGGCGGCAATGTGGACGAGGGCAAGGATGCCATCTTCACGGTGACTTTATCGGGCTCACCATCGGGCTCACCGGGCGCGGATGTGGTGGTGGACTATGAAACCGTGGCTGGCACGGCGACGGCGGGGAGTGACTTCGGGGATCCGAGCGGAAGCGGCACGCTGACCTTTTTGACCGGCGCGACCGGGACTGCCCTGAGCCAGACCTTCACCGTGCCGGTGTTACCCGATGGAGATGCGGAAGTGGCCGAAACCTTCACCGCAATCCTGAGCGCGAACGCCTCGAACCCGCTGCCGACAGGTTTCAGACTGGGCACGGCGACGGCGACGGCGACGATTGAGGCAACTACTGCAATAGCCGATGCCGGTTCAAACCAGACTGTGAACGAAGGCGATACCGTCACCCTTGATGGCAGTAGTAGTGACAGTTCCGATCCTGCCATGAGCAATACCGTGAGCTACTCATGGGAGCAGACCGCCGGAACCCCTGTCACCCTGACCGGCGCGCGCACCGTCACTGCCACCTTCACTGCGCCAATGCGACAGACGGCGGAGGACGGAGAACTGGAGTTCACTCTGACCGTGACTGACGGCCCTGACGGCCCTGGCGACGTTAGACCTGATGTGTCCGAAGCCACGGTCATCATCTCGGTGAGTACGGATGTCTCGGTTCAAAAGACGGTTGATACCATCAACCAGTTTATGGAGATGCGTACCCGGCTCATTTTGGCCAACCAGCCGGATGCGTCGCGCCGGATCGACCGGTTGCGAAGCGGCGTTGGATCGGAACAGTTGAGCTTTGCCACTGGCGAGATCAATAAATTCATGCCCGTTGACTTCAACCTGCGCAGCCTTCTTGATTCGGGGAGCTACGATTTCGCCACCAGTCTGGATCAGGTTACTCGCGCCGCCGCTCACCTGCAGGTGGCGCAGGGGGAGGGGGTGAGCCATGAGCGCCGCCGCCTTGATGTCTGGGTTGAGGGCAGTTTCCACAAGTTCAACGGCGGCGCGGGCTCCGACGGTGATTTTGCCATTGCCCATCTGGGGATTGACTATCTGTTCTCACCGGCCCTGCTGGTGGGCGCAGTGCTGCAATATGACCGCCTGATCGACAACAACGACGGCGAAGGCACCAGAACCGAAGGCACGGGCTGGATGGCCGGGCCTTATGTGACCGTGCGGTTGCAAGAAAACCTCTATCTCGACACCCGTGTGGCCGGGGGCACCTCCGAAAATGATGTCACGGCGACGGGCTCCTATACCGACAGTTTCACCTCCACTCGCTGGTTGGCCGATCTCAGTCTGTCGGGGGTGTTCACCCGGGGTCAATGGACTCTCCGGCCCAATGCCGCCCTGTCCTGGTTGGAAGACGAACAGGAAGCCTATACCAGTACGCTGGGCGACACGGTTCCGAGCCAGACAATCTCGCAAGGACAATTCCGGTTTGGCCCGACGATCTCAAGGCGGTTCCTGAGCGACGATGGCTGGCACTATGAACCTACGTTCACGCTGGATGCGATCTACAACCATGCAAACGCCCGTGGTGCCACCTTGACCACCGCCGGGCAAGAGGAAAATGGCTGGCGAGCGCGGGTCAAGCCTGGGATCAGCATGACCAGCCCCGATGGCGCCCGGTTGTCTCTCACTGGAACGTATGACGGCATCGGGCAAAGCGACTTTGAAGCCTGGGGCCTGGGGCTTAACCTGGATGTGAAGTTCTGAACCGCGGCATCCCACCAGGTTTCCAGGGTTAACGCCAAACAAACGGCCCTCGTCTCTGCCGCCACCAGGGCCGGCTGCAAACTGAAGGCCACCTCCCCCCTAGAGTATCTGGGGGCAATGGCTTCCCTGTTGTTTGGACGCCCCTGTACAGGAGCAATCTATCCCTGCAATATCCTTCTGGCCCAACGAGGAACGGAACATCATGTCTCTTTGATTTGATGGCGTTTGTAGTGTGCCACCTGTTTTCGGGCGACACGGAGGGCGGTTGATTTCGTTCGCCTTGCCGGGCCGGTCTCCGGTTGCAGCAAGTTATCGGGGTGTGTGTTGAACCTTTTGTTGCACCCAGGAACCAACGGTCAAGCCTCCCGCCCTGGCTTTGACGCTGGCGACGGAAACGTCTCCTTGCTCACACGGAGCGCAAAAGCCATGTTGGCGTTGGCAATTGTTGGCGGCTTGAGTTGACGTTTTTGGGCCTGTGTTCTTTGAGTTTATGCTTTTTGATGTTCTTTATCTTCGTTTCCGACTCGGGGAGTTGCGAGATCGGCATCGTGCCCCGTAGCAGGTCCCGCAGAATTTCACCGATCCATTCGGCGATGACCTCGGCATCTTTGTCCGATACGTACATGTAGCGCAAGGTCATGCGGGTTGCCGGTGTCCCAGAAGTTTGGACACCAAGGAAGTATTATCCCTTTCGTCATCGCATGAGGCGTGGGTATGATGAAGATCGTGGACTCGCACGTCTTCAATGACCGCTGTTTTGCGCACGCGTGCCCAACTCGGAAACCTTGTTTCTGAGCCTGTCCGAGTTTCTGTGGTGCGGAAACAGCCAGCCGCTTTTGCCGTGGTGTGGCAGGCGGGCTTGCCGTTTTGGCGATGGCAACGGCTTTATCGCACAGATATATCTCCCGGGGACCGGTTTTGATCTCGGCAAGTTTCGGGACAGGGCTACGCACCATACTTCGTTTCAGGTGGCAAATCTCCCGATGCCGGCATCCGATCAACATCAGCAAGCGGACAATGTCCGCACTATGGTGCTGCTATGCGTCCTCTTCTTCGAGCCGGGCCAGCACGTCGAACACCTGGTTGATTTCTGCCGGTGATAACAAGCTCAAGGGGTTGCCTAAGCATACCTTTCATCTGTACCCCAAGGAGATCGAGTGGAGGTTCAACCACCACACTTCCAACGAGGTCAGGTTCCTGCCACAATATCTCCGAGAAAACCTGCTCTGCCAGGCAAAACCCCAAACATTTTATGGAGCACTTCAAGTGCCTAATGCTTGGCTAGGTCTGGGAACCAGACAGCATTGGCCAATTGGGGGACAAAGAGATGAGCATGCGCCTGGCTACCGCCGTTTGCGAAACTTGACGCACTCCCATACGGGCCTGTCCCACAATTCGGCGAAGGCGGTGAATGGCCGTGCCGCTGGGGCTGAGTTCCTTTGTAAGGGTTGAGGACGCATCGATTGGCGACACCATCCCATAGGCGAAACATTGGTCGAGTTGGATAGCCAGCCCTGGATCAGCTTGCCAAGACCTCAGATTGTATGTCGAGCAGATGATTGCATCCGCGAGAGCGGCGCGAGCTTTTGCACGGGCGAGTAGCTTTCTTGCTCCCGAAGGCCACAGGACGAAGGCAGCTGCCCCGGTTCGGTCCTGGTAGAGACGTCTTATGGGCAGGCTGGAGTGCATTCCTCCTACGAGTTTCTTTCTGTTGCGGACTTCGAGCGTTATATGGTCAAACCCTTCCTTGCTCTCCAGTCGCTGTAGAAAAGCCGGAACGTCCGCAGCCAGTAACGCATCATCTTCTAGAATCAACTTTGGCTCGTTTGAGGCGGCAACCTCTTCCCATGCAGCGCAATGTGAAACGAACAAGGCCGCCTCCGCTGCCCTCAGCGGTCGCTCCCATTGATTCCATCGCGGGTCGCTGAAGGGGACGGGTAGGGTTTCGGGAATGGTGGCTTCCAAACGTTTCCATTCAAGCCCAAGTGTTTCCATCTGAGCGCGCTGGAATGACATCCGCGACGTGTTGGATGCGACGTTAATGATTCGTGCCAGCATGATGGGGTGCCCCGGACTGTTACTTCTTATCGAGGAAGATTACAGATAAAAATTCAAAAGCTTACTGGTGATGCGTTCCTGAATCACAATTGGGTGTGAACAAAGCGCGTGGGTGCACTCTGACTGAACACTCCTCTCAATTTGTTCTTTCCTACTTGGTTGATGAGTTGTTGCTTTGCCTTTCTGCGCAGCCTTCACCGTCCAGGATGATGATGGTCTCATGCTTATTCTGGGCGGTCTTCGTTACCTCACCTAGAGAAAAACCTCACGCTTTCAGGATCACCTTATCAATGTCCCAAGGATGAGATGGCAATGCAAGTTTTTATTTTCACGAAAATGTGTACTAAATTGATAACTATTTGTTAAATTTGATTAATTATTTTATAAAATAGAAAAATACATGATCTAAACTAGAAATAATCTCTATTTGTTCTTGACAAGGGTGCAGAGAGGAAGCAAACTCGCTCATCTCGTTGCCAGAGCACGTTCATGACGCCCACTCGTATCCTTTTTGGCCAAGGCTTCCTTGTCCTTGCCGTCGCTGTCGGCAGCGTGTGGGGTGCGACGCAGTGGAGTGCCTCCGTGCTCGACTATCAGCCTGGCTTGGGCTCTCCCTGGCTGGAGTTTGGTGGCGTCTTCATCTACCACCCGTGGCGCTTCTTTGAATGGTGGTACGCCTACGATGCCCATGCCCCGGGTGTATTCCTCCGCGGCGCGGTGATCGCAGCAAGCGGCGGGGTGGTCGGCATCGCGGTCGCGGTCGGGGGATCGCTTTGGCGCGCTCGCATAGGTGCCACCTCCACGGCGTTCGGCTCAGCCCGATGGGCAAGCATCAAGGACATTCAACGCGCCGACCTTCTCGACGAGGACGGAGTGGTGCTTGGCCGCATCGGCCGCCGTTATCTCCGCCACGACGGGCCGGAACACGTAATGGCCTTCGCGCCCACGCGTTCGGGCAAGGGAGTAGGGCTGGTTGTGCCGACGCTCCTCTCCTGGACCGGTTCGGCGATCGTTCACGACATCAAGGGAGAGAACTGGAACATCACGTCTGGCTGGCGCTCCAACTTCTCTCACTGCCTTCTTTTTAACCCGACTGACCTCCGGTCTGCTCGTTACAACCCGCTCCTCGAAGTCCGCCGTGGCGCTTGTGAGGTTCGTGACGTCCAAAATATCGCCGACATCCTTGTCGATCCCGAAGGTGCTCTTGAGCGCCGTAGCCATTGGGAAAAAACAAGTCATGCACTGCTCGTAGGCATCCTTCTCCACGTTCTTCACGCAGAAGAGGAGAAAACCCTCGCTTGTGCCGTGCGACTCCTCTCGGATCCGGCAGTTCCCTTCGAGCGCACCCTTGCCCGCATGATGGAAACCCCGCATTTAGGTCGTGGGGCCAATGCGCATCCGCATCCAGTAGTGGCGCAGGCTGCCCGTGAGCTCCTCAACAAGTCCGAGAACGAACGCTCCGGTGTTCTCTCTACTGCCCTCAGCTTCTTAGGTATCTACCGAGATCCCACCGTTGCTGAAATCACGTCCCGCTCGGAATGGCGCATCCGAGACCTTGTGGACGCCCCTTATCCCGTCTCCCTCTACCTGGTCACGCCACCTTCCGATCTGGTCCGTACCAAGCCGCTCGTTCGGTTGGTCCTCAACCAGATCGGCAGACGGCTCACGGAAAGGCTCGAGGGCGGGACAGGTCGACATCCCCGGCACACGCTTCTGATGATGCTCGACGAGTTTCCCGCCCTCGGCCGATTGGATTTCTTCGAAAGCACGCTCGCTTTCATGGCCGGTTACGGCATCCGTGCATACCTCATCGCACAGTCGCTGAACCAGATTTCCAAGGCATACGGCGAAAACAACTCCATTCTCGACAATTGCCACGTGCGGATCGCTTTCGCCACCAATGATGAGCGCACGGCACGAAGGGTGAGCGACAGTACCGGCACGGCCACCGAGGCCCGTTTCCAGCGGAACTACGCCGGCCACCGGCTCGGCCCCTGGCTTGACCGGGTTTCAGTCTCGCGCCAGGAGAGTGCCCGTCCGCTCCTCACTCCCGGCGAAGCAATGCAGCTCCCGGCGGACGAGGAGATCGTGTTCGTCTCCGGGTGTCCGCCGATTCGCGCACAAAAGGTCCGCTACTACCTTGATCGCGAGTTGATCCGACGCAGGTTGTCTCCGCCTCCCGGCGGCGGGTGTGATCTCCCTGGGGCCCGTTCCGACGACTGGACGGGGCGGGTGACTACCAAATCGGAAGAAACCTCCGCACGTTCTCCCCAATCCAAAGCTCATGACGAGGGTGTGCTGCATCAAAGGGCCGAGGAGCGTCTCTTCCTAGGCGAGGGAGAACTGCCTTCGCTCCCGGGAGAGCGGGCATGAGTGCCAACCGCAGCTTTCGCCTGCCTGAGGATCTTGATCGGGCCATCAACAAGGAAGTCGAGCGCCGGGGCGTCACCCGAAACGCGCTTGCCGAGGCGGCATTTCGTTCGTTCCTCACGCCGGAAGGTGCCGACCGTCGGGACGAGGCGATCCTATTTCGTCTTGACCAGGTGTCGCGCGGGATGGGGAGGCTTTCGCGTGACAACCTCATTATCAGCGAAACCCTTGCGCTGTTCGTCCGCTACTTTCTGACGGTCACGCCGCCGGTACCGGATGACGACCAGGACGCTGCCCGCGCCCTGGGCTTCGACCGCTTCGAGCACTTCGTTGCTCAGCTTGCGCAACGGATCGCCGGTGGTCGCACTCTCCTGAAAGACGTTCTCGACGAAATCCGTCCCGTCGAGCGAGATTTCTTCAGCGTCGCCGACTTCGCAAACAACCCTGAAACCGACGACACCACCCTGGCCGCCGCTCCACCCTCCCCCGCGTGCCCTTCCGCGGGTGATGCAGTCACGAAGAACGACGATGCTTGAGCGCAAGGTCTCCCGTGGCGAGCGCATGCTCCGGACCGCCATGGGCGGCCCGCTTGCCGCAGCCATTGCCGATTCTCGCACCGTCGAGGTGATGGCCAACTCCGACGGAAGGCTGTGGGTCGAGAAAATAGGCGAGGACTTGGCCGATACCGGTGTCCGTCTCCTTTCTTCCGATGTCGAACGGGTGGTCCGGCTTGTCGCCGCCCAAGTAGGTCGCCCCTGCGGTCCGGAACATCCAATCGTGAGTGCCGAAATTCCGGGCACTGGCGAACGTTTCGAAGGTGTTCTCCCTCCCGTTTCGCCTGGGCCTTGTTTCTCAATTCGCAAGCCTTCGTGCGCGGTCATGACACTCAATGATCTCAAGGAGCGGGGCACTATCTCTGGTCGCGAAGCTGTGGCACTCCGCAAGGCGGTACACGAGCGGAAAAACATCCTCGTCGCAGGTGGATCTTCCTCGGGCAAGACCACGCTTGCCAACGCACTGCTTGCTGAGGCTTCCGGCCTCGGTGAACGGATCGTCATCCTTGAGGACATCCGCGAGCTTCGTTGCGATGCCGCCGACTACGTCGCCCTTCGCACTGTTCCCGGTGTCGCCACGCTTACCGACTTGGTCCGCTGTTCCCTGCGCCTGCGGCCTGACCGAATCGTGGTGGGGGAGGTTCGCGGCCCGGAGGCGCTTTCGCTTCTTAAGGCTTGGAACACCGGCCATCCTGGCGGTATTGCGACCGTCCACGCCAACTCTGCTCGCTCCGCATTGTTCCGCATCGAGCAGCTCGCACAGGAAGCTGCAGCCAGTGTCGACCGGCGCTTGATCGCTGAGGTAGTCGATTTGATCGCTTTTCTCGAACGCCGTGCCGGTGTTCGACACGTCCGTTCGCTTCTTGCCGTCCGGGGGAGTTCTCCGGACGGTGCCTACAGCACTCGAATCATTGGGACAGGACGTCCCGCAGGAAAGGAAAAACAATCGTGAATCGAACTCTCCATAAATTTGCGACGTGTGCGCTTCTTGCGCTGGTCGCAGCATCTGCCGAGCCTGTGCTTGCTGCCGGATCCGGTATGCCCTGGGAATCTCCGCTCCAGAGCATCCTGGCCTCCATCCAGGGGCCCGTGGCCCGGATCGTTGCGGTATTGATTATCACCGTGGCAGGTCTTGCGCTGGCTTTCGGCGATACTTCCGGCGGCTTTCGCCGGATGGTCCAGATTGTTTTCGGACTCTCGATAGCCTTCGGTGCCGCGTCCTTCTTTCTCGCCTTCTTCTCCTTTGCGGGCGGGGCACTTGTCCCTTGAGCGACTCACGTCCCGAAGGATTCGAGGTTCCGCTCCACCGCGCACTCACCGAGCCGATCCTGCTAGCCGGCGTCCCGCGCCAGCTTGCAATCCTGAACGGAACGCTTGCTGCGGCCATCGGCCTTGGTTTGCAGCAGTGGATTATGGGCATTGTTCTGTGGGTCGCTGTTCAAGGCATGGGTGCGCTACTCGCTCGCTACGATCCGGCGTTTCCCGAGGTACTGGCCCGGCATCTCCGGCACCGGAGCCATCACGGATGCTGAGTCTGAGCGAGTACCGCGGACGTGTAAATCGTCTTGCTGATCTTCTGCCGTGGGCCTTTCTGGTGGCACCGGGGATCATCCTCAACAAGGATGGATCATTCCAGCGTACCGCCCGCTTTCGCGGACCTGATTTGGATAGTGAGACCAAATCCGAACTCGTGGCGGTCTGCGCGCGCGTGAACAACGTGCTGAGGCGTTTTGGTTCTGGCTGGGCGCTTTTCTTCGAAGCGGAACGGTTCCAGGTCCGTAGCTATCCCGATTCGTCCTTTCCTGATCCATTGACGGCAGCCATCGACCACGAACGCAGGCAGGATTTCGAGGGTGCGGGACGGCACCACGAATCCGCCTTTCACTTGACACTTCTGTATCTCCCTCCCGCTGAGGCGTGGGCGAAGGCCGAAGATGCCCTGCTTGAACGCACCGGAGATCTTGGCGATCAAGATTCGTGGTTGCGACATCTGGACGCTTTCCGGGACAGGACTGATCACGCATTCACGCTACTGGCCGACGTGATGCCTGAATTTGTACCCCTCGATGATGCGGCAACGCTGGCCCATCTTCACAGCACCGTTTCGACCTGCAGGGGAACGGTCACGGTGCCGGAAATTCCCGCCTTCATCGACGCTCTCATCGCCGATTCCGAACTCGACGGTGGAATTGAGCCCCGCCTCGGTGGCCAACACCTGCACACGCTCACGGTGTTGGGGTTTCCAAACCTCACTCGTCCCGGACTACTCGATGACCTCAATGATCTAGCGTTTCCCTACCGATGGACGACGCGCTTTCTGGCCCTTGGCAAGGAGGAGGCCAACCGCGCTCTTGCCCGCAATCGTCGGCAGTGGTTCTCGAAGCGCAAATCCTTGTTTTCCATTGTTAAAGAGGTGATGTTCAATCAGGAGGCGGCCCTTCTCGATTCGGATGCCGGGAACAAGGCGAACGACGCTGACGCCGCCTTACAGGAACTCGGTGAGGATCTCGTCTCGTTTGGCTACGTCACCATCACGGTCAGCGTCATGCACTCCACCCGCGGGGGTGCCAAGGAACGGCTTACTGAACTTGAGCGCGTGCTTCACGGGCACGGCTTCCTCACCATTCACGAACGGATGAATGCGGTCGAGGCGTGGTTGTCATCGCTTCCGGGGCACGTCTACGCCAACGTTCGCCAGCCCATTATTCACACCATCAACCTGGCTCACATGATGCCGATCTCGGCGGTGTGGGCGGGTCCAACCTCCAATAGTCACTTGGAGGGCCCGCCGCTCCTGATGGCCCGCACGCGCGGTACGACGCCCTTTCGGCTTGTTCCTCACGTGGATGATGTGGGACACACCCTCGTTGTTGGCCCGACCGGGGCAGGCAAGTCGGTGTTGCTGGCCATGATGGCGATGCAGTTTCGTCGTTATCCGCAAGCGCAGGTCTACGTCTTCGACAAGGGAGCTTCGTGCCGGGCCGCCGTGTTGGGAATGGGAGGAACTTTCCTCGATCTCTCCGGTGATGGCGGTGGGGGCAATGCCGGCGGGTTTGCTTTCCAGCCCCTCGTTGCCATCGATGCTGAGAACGACCGGGAGGAAATGTTTGACTGGGTTCTGGGTCTGTTTGAACGTTCAGGCGTACACGCCGAACCCGGCGTCCGGAATGCAGTGTGGTCCGCCCTGTGCAGTCTTGCGGGTGCGCCCCCTCCGGAGCGCACCCTCACCGGACTATCACTCCTTCTCGAGGATCCTGCGCTCCGCGAAGCCCTTCACCCATGGACCGTCGCCGGTCCGCACGGACGCCTGCTCGATGCTGACCAGGATTCGCTTGAACTCGCGCCGGTGCAGGGGTTCGAGATGGAAGGTCTCATAGGGCGGCCGGAACTTGCGGCTCCCGTGCTTGTCTATCTCTTCCATCGCCTGGCCCGCCAGTTTGACGGATCGCCAACGATGCTGGTCCTCGATGAGGCTTGGGTCTTCCTTGACGATCCGCTCTTCTCGGCGAAAGTCCGGGAATGGCTGAAGACACTCCGCAAGCGCAACGTTTCGGTGGTTTTTGCAACGCAGTCGATCGCAGACATTTCCAACAGCTCCGTTGCACCCGCGATCGTCGAATCGTGCCCGTCGAGGATTTTCCTTCCCAACGAGCGCGCCGGAGAGCCGGGGGCAAAGGAGGCGTACGTCCGCTTTGGTCTCAATGAACGCCAGATCGAAATCATCTCCCGGGCAATGCCCAAGCGCGACTACTACTACCAGTCCAGACGCGGCTCGCGCCTGTTCGAGCTCGGCCTTGGGCCACTGGCGTTCACGTTCGCAGGTGCTTCCTCCCGGGCGGATCAAGCGCGCATTGATGCGGTACTCCACGAGGTGGGGACCGAGGGATTCCGTGAGGCGTTCGCAGGCTCGCTTGTCCAAGATCTCCGGGGAGTGCGCCCATGAGGCAGTGTATTTCTGTGATCGCGGCGATCCTTCTTGCGTTGACCTTGCCCAGGCCCGCCTCGGCCATAACGGTGTTCGATGCGGCGAACTTTGCACAGAACGTGCTGACAGCGGCACGGGCGCTTCTGATGGTGGACAGTCTGATCGACCAGTTGGTGCAGCAGGTTCGTCTCGTCGAGGGCATGGATCGCAATCTCACGCCTCTCAACCACAGTGCCCTCGCGGACTTGCGCGACGGCCGCGACCGGCTGGAGGACCTGTTGGGTCGCGCGCAAGGTGTGCCCTGGGATGCCGATACGGCGGTTGATCGCCACGAGGATCTCTTTCCGGGTGTGGCAAGCGCAAGCATCACCCGGGCTGAGCGCCTCCGTGCGGAGCTCAAGCGCGCCGAGGCGGCTCGCGAAGGTTGGCGGCATGATCTCGAGGTGCAGTCGGGCATCGTCGAGGGGATAGCTCTCTCCGAGGACTTGCTCGAGGGTCTGTTGCGCGAATCCGAGGCGACCAATGGGGTCCTCGGAGCACGCCAGGCGGGGAATCAGATTCTCGCACTTTCTGTGCGTGAACAGTTCCACCTCCAAGCACTCATCGCGGCGCAAGGGAGGTCGACTGCTCTGGAAGGTGCGCGTATCGAGGCCGCATCCAGGGCAGCTAAGGACCGCTTTGCCGATTCGATCGGCAACGGCGACCTCTACAACCCGGAGCCCTGAGGAACGAACATGGACGATCTCGGAATTATCGATCGATTCACACAGACCTTTCTGTCGTTTATCGACAACGGCTTTGGTTTGCTGGGGCCGGACGTGGGGTTTCTGCTACGGATCCTGATTGGCATCGACATTGTGCTGGCCGGGCTCGCGTGGGCTTTCCAGGAGAGCG
The DNA here is from genome assembly GCA_965206145.1 of Alphaproteobacteria bacterium. Classification (GTDB taxonomy): domain Bacteria; phylum Pseudomonadota; class Alphaproteobacteria; order TMED109; family TMED109; genus CBDBIK01. The sequence goes on along the minus strand of CBDBIK010000005.1, from coordinate 70,701 downwards.
GCGATGTGGTGGCCCAGCTCCTGCGCAAGGTGCTCTACGTCGGTGCATTTGCTCTCATCCTTAACAACTTCTCTTTCCTCGCCGATGTGGTGTTTGATTCGTTCGTGGCACTGGGATTGCGTGCCACAGGAAGTCCGATCGCGGCCGTTGATTTGTTACGGCCTGGGTTCGTTGCGAGCGCGGGCGTGCAGGCGGCGCACCCGATCCTGGCCGAGGTGCAGACGCTCATTGGATTTCCCGGCGTTCTTGTGAACGCTGTCGAGATTTTCATTCTCCTGCTCGCTTGGATAGTGATCTTGATCGCGTTTTTCGTGCTCGCCGTGCAGATGTTTGTGACACTGGTCGAGTTCAAGCTCATCGCGCTCGCGGGCTTCGTACTCGTCCCCTTCGCACTGTGGGGCAAGACGATTTTTCTCGCCGAGCGCGTCCTCGGCAACGTCGTTTCCGCCGGAATCAAGGTGATGGTCCTGGCCGTCATCGTCGGCATCGGTAGTACGATCTTCGACGATGCGGCCCGAGCCCTACAGGGCCAGGAAGTCACGATTGAGCGGACGATCCCGCTGGTACTCGCAGCCCTATCTCTACTTGGAATTGGAATCTACGGGCCTCGGATCGCAAGTGGTCTCGTTTCCGGAGGCCCTCAACTGGGGGCGGAATCTGTCACCGGGACGCTCGGTTCGGTTGCCGGTGTCGTCGTGGCAACTGGTGGGACTGCGGTCGCGGGCGGACAGGCGGCCGCAAGGGGTGCGAGCGGTGCCATGCGTGCGGCAAGCCACGTGACGGAATTGACTTCGTCTGCCGCCACCGCTCCGGGCGGGGGTGCGGTGGTGGGAGCCGGGCTCTCGGTCGCAGGAGCCGCAAACACCGCAGGCGCGGCCGGATCGTCAAGCGGCGGGAATATTTACGCCGCAAGCCCAGGGTCTTCGCTTGATGCCGAAGGAGGCAGGGGAGAGATCGAAAAGACCGGAAAAAGGAATGAATCATGAGAAGTTTCAGGAAAGGTTCCGTTTCATACGGACGTACCCCGGAGCCGGTGACGCCCTACCAGAAGGCAGCCCAGGTCTGGGATGAAAGAATCGGAAGTGCTCGCGTGCAGGCGCGGAACTGGCGTCTGATGGCATTTGGATCGCTTTTGCTTTCGCTTGCTCTTGCCGTAGGCCTTGCGACTACTGCCGGACGTAGTCCGGTGGTTCCCTACGTGATCGAGGTCGATGCTTTGGGAGAGGCTCGGGCGATAGGGCCGGCAAACGCCGCTCATGCGCCCAGAGATTCCCAGATCGCTTGGCATTTGGCCGAGTTCGTAAAGAACTTCCGCAGCCTACCTATCGATCCGGTCGTCTTGCGTTCCAATTGGCTGGAGGCGTACGCCTACGTCACTGATCGAGGTGCCGGACGTCTCGATGAGCACGCCCGTAGTAACGATCCCTTTGGCGCCATCGGCGATCGCACGATCGTCGTCGAAATGACGAGTGCGGTGCGATCTTCCGAGACCTCGTTCGAGCTCCGTTGGAAGGAGCATGTTTCCCTTCGCGGAAGCTCCGAAGAGACCCGTCACTACACGGCGACAGTTTCGTACGTTCTGCGCCCACCTAAGGATGAAGAGATGCTCCGCGCCAACCCACTCGGCATCTACATCCATGAATTTCACTGGTCAAGAGACCTTGTTTCAGGAGAAACCTCATGAGATTTAATCTCTTCCTTCCCCTTGTTGCTTCCCTTCTCATAGGTTGCACAGACGGCTCGTATTTTGGAACGCCCGCGAGTTCAGCGGGCGAAATGCGCGCGATTTTAGAGTCGGTAAGCGCCGTTGAGATCGAGGACGAACCGTCACTGCCCGCAGTGATCGAAATTCCGATGCCGGTTCCACTTCCTGGGCAACTCAAGCCCTTGCCTGCGGAATCGCTGTTCGCAGAGGACATGAACAGTTCCGATGGCGAAGAACAGGTCTCCGAGGCGAACCGTGGAGCCCGGATGGAGCCGGGTGCGAACGGTTACGTGAATGCGATCCATGTGTTCACGTGGACCGACGGAGCCCTCTACCAAGTTTATACGGCCCCGGGGCAGGTGACCGATCTGGCACTGGCCCCCGACGAGGATCTCGTTTCGATCTCGGCGGGTGACACCGTGCGCTGGAAGGTAGGAGAGACCTCGAGTGGGAAGGGGAAGGCGAAGAGGGTTCACGTTCTCGTGAAGCCCATCGCTCCAGATCTGATCACCAATCTCGTGATCGCGACTGACAGGCGGGTCTATCACGTCGAGCTCAAGAGTACCAAGGAGACATACATGGCCTCGGCTTCGTGGACGTACCCGGCCGACGATCTCGTGCTTTTGCGTTCGAATGCAGAGATGCACAACGAAGAGCAGGAAAGAACCGTCGCTGTCGCGCTCCGGCCCGAGCAACTCCGGTTTGGTTACCGGATTGAGGGCGATCGTCCGGCATGGAGGCCTCTCAGGGCGTTCGATGACGGGCGCTCGGTTTACATCCAGTTCCCCCAGGGGGCGAATGTGGCACCACCGTTGTTCGTAGTCGGTTTGGAAGGAGATGCGGAACTCGTCAACTACAGGGTCCGGGGTTCCTACTACGTGGTGGACGGACTTTTTCAGGCGGCGGAACTCAGATTTGGTGGAAAGAAGCAGGTCGTGGTTCGGATTGCGAGGGAGCGGTGAAAGAGGGAGAACGCGATCGATTTCCCTTCCCGTTCGGAGAGAAGGCCACGAAGGTACCAGCGGAAAAGTTCGGTGCGAACCGTGGTGAGAGGTCTGAGGCGAGGGCTTCGGAGAGACTTGAGGAAAATCGGAGAGAGTTGCCTGAGTATGGTAAGGAGGCCGGAGGTCAGGATGATCAGGACGAGAATGCACCGGAGACGAGTGGCGATTTTCCGAAGGCCAATCCGGCCGATTTCGCGTTTCGTGGAAGGCCGAGGCCCGTCACCCGGATCAATCGCCGCTTGCTTGCGGTGGCCGCGAGTGTGGGTGCGATGGTCTTGTTGGTTGTTCTCTCGTTCGCGTTCGCTCCGCCGAAGGGAGTAGAGAGGGCAGCGGAACCTTCAGGGGTGTCGATTTCAGGAAGGACGCGAAACGAGGCGATTAATCAATTGCCGAAGCGTTACAGCGAAATCGAGGAAGGGGTGCCGGTGGAAGAGGCCTCGTTTTCGGGTGGCCCTGGTGACACCTCTCCGGGACAGGAAGGGGGTCCTGGATTTCCGGCTGTCGAGCCGGGATCTCACCGAGCCGACTTTCTCCTGGAAGAAGAAATGGCGCAGAAGATCCGTGCGGAGAAGCTTACCGAACAGGCGCTCCGATCGGAGATCTTCTTTCCACTCTCCGGGGAAAGTTCGGAGGATGCTCCCGGGAAGGATCGTTCTGCGCTCAAGAATCCCCCTTCTTCCTTGCCGTTTGAGATGGGCATTGACGTTGCCAGGGCAGGCAGTGGTGCAGATTCTGGTTTGCAGGAGAGGAAGGAAGGGTTTCTGGAGGGATCAGCGGGTCAGCTTCGTGGAGTAGCTCGTCATGATGCGGAGAGGAAGGAAGAGTTTCTGGAGGGATCAGCGGGTGAGGAAGACACGATCAATCCTCATCCGGTGAGGGATCCGCTTTCGCCGTGGCAGTTGATGGCAGGGGCGGTGCTCCGGGCAAGCCTCATTACCGGGATCAGTTCAGATCTGCCAGGTTTTGTGATCGCCCAGGTGACGGAGGACGTGCGGGATTCGTTGACAGGGAGCGTAATCCTAATCCCGAAGGGGGCACGCCTCGTGGGAAGCTACGACAGTTTTGTCTCGTTCGGGCAGGAGAGAATTTTTCTCTCTTGGCATCGAATCGTGATGCCGGACGGTTCATCAATCGTGGTTGAAAATTTGCCCGCGGCCGACACCGAAGGACATGCTGGACTAGTGGGTGAGGTGGACAACCACGCATGGGCACTTGCGCGAGGGATCGCTCTATCCACGCTCTTGGGCGTTGGGAGCGAGCTTGCCGTCTCCAATGAGAGCGCCACCGAGAAGGCGATCCGGGAATCCTTGCAGGGGAGCGTGAACGACTCGGTGTCTGAGATCGTTCGGCGCAAGCTCAACGTTCAACCAACGCTCACCGCCCATCCTGGTTGGCCGCTCGCTGTCATCGTACATCGGGATTTGTTGCTGCGGCCTTGGAGAGGTGTCGGTGCGGAGAGATAAGAGGCTGTGCGCAAATGAGCCTAAAGATCGGGGGGTTGGGTGGAGACTTACATACTTAAGTAATCACGTTATGTGGATACCTATATATCGTGTTCACGGTTCACAGGATCGGCTAGCGTCGTTCCTCCCCGTGCAGAAACCCTAGTCTCCAGATGTGCGAAGGATGGCGTCGCCGGACTGGATGCCATAGCCCTTAACAGTCGGTAACGGTAATGTTTTTGGCCATGCGGTTATCGGTAATTCCCCGCTGAGGATTAAGTCCATAACGTCGCTCCAAGGTCGGGGCCAATCCTTCCCCTCAAGCGACATTGCGGGTCATCTGGCCTTCGATCTGTTCGATAATAATATCGAACCTGCTACCACCACCCGGCAATGACGAGATCTCAGTTCTGGCCTGAACACCAGCAGAATTGTTGTGAACATTGACTTCCACCTTGACCGGCTCACGCCCGGAAAGCTCAGTCTCTAGAAGACGCATCTGCCCCGGTGTAAAAACCGTTTCGCCACGTTTGGCTATGATCGGCACCTCATTTCCAATCACATCACTGGTATGGGCAGCCCCAAAGAAAGAGATGCAATCAATAGACCCAAACGCATTGGCCAGCGAGGTTATGATGCTCTGACGAATTTGTATTCTCACCAGATCGGCAATGAGGGAATCCGCAATAGGGATGCGGTGTCCGCTAAATGTGGCGAAGAGACGGCCGTAAATTATGAACGCCTCCATATTCTGGGAATGTTTGTTGCGTCACAACGGGGGAAAAAGCCATCAGACAAATGGTTTCTACTGAGGATGTTTTCTCTATTGGGGGCTGGGCCTGAACCGAGATGATCTTCGAAAATTGTTCGAGCATGATGACCGGAACCGTATGAGGGCGTAAAAATCATCGTTGAGCAAACCGTTAAAGCAGTTTTTCGGCCTCGATGATGAACCGATTCTTTACAACAAAAATATCTGCGAATATCAGTTAATTTTAATGATTTGCCAAGATACAAATTGTGATCTCAATGATTGGGCCGGAGATATTCATCAGTAGACAATTCCACCGTAGACTGGTACGAATCAGTTAATTGTCAACCTCTTGACTTCACATGGCTAAAAGCTCCGTACTTCGCCTTTCCAAGTACGGTGTTTTTCGGGAAGGGGCATATATAGGAGAAAAATTAGAGAAAAACGGATGTTTTTATGGAAAGGAAATCAATTGTAAACAGCAAAAAGCCCGCAAATGTTGGACTTCCGAAACTATGCCACCAAGGGCATATGAAAGTTCATTTGTAGTCAATGGCGGAGGGAACGGGACTGACGTAGAACCTTCTCTACCAACGAAGCAGCGGATCATTCACCAACAGGGAATCAGAAATCGCAAGTTTTGCAACAAAAACCGACTAAATCGTGCAAATAAAAACTCATAAAACGAACCGATTATCTCTGCAAATCAAACACTGGAACTTCTTAATTGGGATTATTTATTGAAACAATGTTCACCTTGGGGAAGCTGTGATGGAGGGGAGACACGCCGGGTTGGATTGCCCGCCCGAGCTTCTGGCACACATCTTGCCGCTCGGATGAGCTTAGATCCTCCTGACTGGCGAATACAGGTGGCCTAAAAAGTGAGTAAATTTTCTTAGAGTGTCATTTTGCACGGAGCCGTAACAGCTCTCCTATATTTTGTTTGCAGGCGCGTCGTCGTGCGCTCACACCTGGGATAGAGTAGAGGGACAATTTCGTGATGATCACAAACTTGCCTATATCCTTCTCAAATACAGGATGATGGGCGCTGATAATTTGGCATTTCTGCCCAGGTTCAAATCGTCTCGTTTCTTTCTTGGCGTTCATTTTCGCGGCTTTGGCCGCTTGGGTTTCCATCGGTGGCGACTCTACCGGCCACGGCTTTTCCGCTTCGTTTTTTACCTCAATCTTGGCCTGTGCTTCCTTTGCCCACTTCCGGGCGATAAAAGCCTTCTGTGAAGACGGCACAACGTCGACCAGGGCAAAATTAGGGGTACATCCAGGTGTTTGAGCGACGCGCAGGCGGCTCCAGAGAGGCCAAAACTACCTACAAAGGGGAAGGACCGGGCAAGCTGATCCCTGTCATCCGCACCAATTTCATGCCGCTTATCCTTGAGATAGTCGGCCAATATGCCCCTAGCAGCCTATTCCACGGTCAAGCTAAAACGCAGGTCGTCGGAGTGGGACCGATAACCAGTTTCCGAGATAAACCAGGCATCCGAGTCTACCGCATGGAACGAGAATTGAATCGTTCCATGACTGCCAAGACTTCCGAACTCGACCAGAACGTGCATACCATCGACAACAACAACGAATGCCCCCTTTTGCCCCCACTTAGGAACCTTCCCGGTTCCAGCCTGACAAACAGCCGGCACCGAAAATGAGGTTCCGGTGCCGGCTGTTTGTCAGATGGGCCTATCCACTAGATTTAACCGCGTTTCGATGCGGTCAAGGTGGGTTTGTATCTCTGCAATTGTGCTGTCTTCGGACCAGCTCAGTTTTTATGAAGGACACCATATGCCCCTTGATGGCTCGCACATCTGTTTCGAGATTGCCTAGCCGATTATCCACGCTGGTGAGCTTTGTTTGGATGGATTTCAGGTGCTTTAGGATGAGTTCGTTTGTCACGTTTTCGGTCATATCATTTTTCCTTGTTAGCTTTGTGTTAAAGGCTCATGCCTTTGCAAAACGTCTCAAACTGGCGTTCAACCTTCGGACCGTCATGCGGGATGTTCTTAGCAGTGCACCAGTTGCGGAAATCACCCGAAGTCAGGTTGGTGTCCTTGCTGCTGCTGTGGGTCTTAGCGATGGTCTGCCACGGCTTCGCATAAATTTTTGCCCGAAAAAATTTGTGAATCTCTCTGGACACCACGATGCGGAAAATTCCAAATGATGATGGCGATTTTAACTGCCTAAATTTTCAAAAATTCTCAATACCCGCAGTTTTTATAGCCGCTTTCCAAACATTCGCCGGCTATTTTCTGAGCGATTTCTATATCAGTCAGTGTCATTTTTCCGGCAATGATTCCTCTGATTTTTTGAGCGTTTTTCACTCCCTTTGCGGCCGCAATATTCGACCATATATGCGCAAGCACGTAATCTTTATGGTACACCCTTGCCTGTTTTGCCGCGCATCCTGCCAAGTAGCGCTTGTGCATCCCTGTTATCCTGCTCCGCAGCCTTTAGAAACCATCGTCCTGCCTTGGCGTAATTTTGTGGAGTACCTTTGCCTTCATAGTACATCCTGCCAAGTTTATATTGCGAGAATTTATTACCCTGCTCGGCAGCTTTTCTCAACCAAGGATGCTCTTTTTCAAGATTTATTTTACGCCACGGAGGCACCTCTTCACCATCACCTTGAGGAACATCGTTTCCTGCGGAGTACATCCTGCCAAGCAAGTACTGCGTTTCGCGGTTACCTTGTTCCGCTAGCGGCCTAATTTCTTTTAGAGCGGTTTGATAATCTTCCGCTCCGTACGCTTGCCACCCTGCATCGAAGTCCTGTGCCAGTGTGACGGATGGGAGTAGGGCAATGATAGTACTGCCGCCTGGATAATTTTAGGCATCCATGTATTCCTTGGCTTTCTCGGCCCCGCTCACAGGCCGGGCATGGTGTCGAATATGAGTCTAGCCAGCCATGGCAGGATGAGAACAGCAAGAATAGCCCCACCGATCGACTTGATCCATTTGAGTTCGGTTTCCAACCTTGCAACATCAGCCTTTGTTGCGACTCCGCCAGTCACGCCATCGCGCACCGTGGCTATGATCGCCTCAGCTTGCTGTTCGTCCAGCCCTGTTTCGCGCAGGCGGCGAACAGCAGCCATGGTGTCGAAGGGTATTTCAGTCATCGCCCTTGCTCTCGTCGATCACGTCCAGCTTGTATTTTTCGACGATCTTCGCGTGGGTGTTCACGTTTCCCCTGAACGCGCCTTCCGGCGTCACGGTGATGATCTTCACACGGCCCCGTTTCATGCGGTGGATTTCTCCAACTTGCTCCAGAAGATCTATTGTTCTTGCCATTAAAGCTTTACCGTACCCCATAACATTGATCAAATCAACGGCAGTTTTGTTGCACTCATAGGCCCGCCAACCAAGGTGCCAGATAATTTGCCAGAGTACGGCTAAAGCTCGATCACGAGCCGCAGAGGTTGGAGCCGTAGAATTTAAGCGTTCTGTTACAGCGCCCTGATATTGAAATGTGATAGACACGTTCACCCTCTCCAAAAAAGTCCAATTCGAGTTGCTCTGTGGCACTAAGTTCCTTCAATGCCCTTGCCGCAGTGCGGGCTTTTACGGCCCGTTCAGGGCTGCTTTCCTGCAAGGCCTACTGATCGCGGCCAAAAGCGCGGCTTGATCGTAGGTGCCGCGCTTGCACATGGCGCGATCTGCCAGACAGGCAGGCGGGTTCGGATTGACCCGCTTTTTGCGCGGCTCTGTGACCCCCAGAATTGCGGCCAGAGGAAGCACCTTTGCGCTCTCCATTCGGCGCTACACGGCCTGCGTCTGGCGGGCCATATCAATATTTTCTTGAGGCACCCCATTTCGCGCAGTTCCTGGACCGAAATTCTTGCTATGGTTTGCCCTGATAGTTATCTGCTGGACAACTGTCAAAGACCTAAAAACACCCACTTCAGCCAAAAAGGGTTCTGTCGCAAACTGAGGTTGTGCATGGGATCGCTCCTATCGTTGGACACAGTTATCCAGCGAGTGCGGCAAATTGCCGGAAAGCGGATTGGCCGGACGGCCCGAATTGTTGTTTGCGGATCATGTGCGCGACTTCGATGTCATTCAGTGTAGCGCAAGCTGAGAGGAAGGCTTTAAAGTCCTTCATCTGTCTGGTCAACTGCTTGATGAACCTGTGATCCTGCTCAATGATGTTGTTCAGGTATTTGACCTGCAAGATATCAATCAGCCAAACCAGCCGTTTAACAGGGCAGGCAGTTCATGTTATTCAACTTGGCGAGGTTGGCCCTGCTTTTATCGATCACCACCCGGAAACCTCTAAAAATCTGTGCATTTTCTCCTGAGTTCCGATTCACTGACTGTGGGAGGATTTGGTGATGCATGAGCCTGGATTATTTGATTTGAGTGACCATCTCGCGCGTTTGTTGCAGACAGGCAACTCTCCCGAGGCTTTGGATCGTCACGTGGACTTTGAGGTATTCCGCCCGGTTCTGATCGATGTTCCGGGATATGGAGAACGTCCCAAGGGAAGGCGGCCACCTTACGACGCTGTGACGATGTTCAAGATCCTGGTATTGGCGTCGATGCATAATCTGAGCGATGAGCGGATGGAGTTTCTGTAATTACCGACCCCCGTGTGGAATATACGCTGTGTTTTTATGCTAGCGTTGTGAGAATGGTTTGGAATGGAGACTGTCCGTTTGGTTTCTCGGTATCAACGACGGTTCGGACGGTACAATCGCCCTCAGCATCCCATGTGGAGTAGAAACCATTGGGTTACCTTACGTTGGATGACAGCGGGCCGCAGAGCCCGTTCGCAGCCATTGTTGGTGATGTCCACCGCGCCGGAATAGTCCAGAAACGTCAGCAGGCGCGGACTTGCCCTGGTCGGTTTTGCACGGCACTTTTCGGCGACTTTGCATGTAGGCTTGGCGGACATAATATAGGCAAGCCGCATTTCCATAGCGCGTTTTGGGATTTCAGTGCGTTGGCGGAAAAACCGGTGATATCGTGCGTCAATGCGAACATACTCTCCAGCCACCGTTTCAGCCGATCAGGCACCCGGTCATTAACCGCATAGGCGATATCGCGGGCCAGATGCGCCAGACAAGTCTGGTGGTTCGAACCGTGGTTTTGCTGTGCCAAACACCTATCCGACAACCAGATTGTGGGGTGGTGCTCCCCCACGACATCGCGCACGACTTGGGCGGCGCAGCTGAGTTGAGCTTCATGCAAAGCCAGCGCCATGGCGGGTCGATAATCGGTAGGTTCTTCGACCAGGTGCAAAACTGTGCCCATCTTCACGCGCATTTTCACACTTTCTGCGTTAAACAATTGAAGACCCCTGAAAACGGCGGGAGACGATTTTGTCCGTGACGGGTCATTGGACCGCGCCTGACGGACCCAGCTGACTTGAGGGGCGCGGCGATGAACCGGGCGTGGTGCTTCGGCTTCGACCTAGTCGCAGAGGCCGCCGAGCGTCCGGTCGGCTGCGAGCGCAGTGGCCGATGCCGGTGGTCAGCGTATCGAAGGCGGCGTCACGACCGGGGCCCTGTACGACCACCTCGGTCTCGGCGCGATGCTGATAGTGGTAGCGCAGCGGCGACAGTGTGACCTCGGGATCCCCCGGCTCGCCGTTGCGCAGGATCAGTAGGCCTTCGGCCAGTACGAGTTCGGGCAGCACCTCACTGCGTAGCACGGTTGTCACCGGCAGGGTTTTGCAGTGCCGTAAGCAGGGCTCAGGATGGTTTTTCGGGGGTGTGGGCATGGGTTTGTTGTTTGCCGAACAAGTGTCGGTTCACCTCAATGGTTCTGTTCTGGCTGTTGTTTGGCAGGGCTCGCAAGCTTTGCCGGTAAATTGCTCCTGCTGTGCAGAAAATCCACGATGATCACACTGGCCTCATCCTCGACAAACACAATTAAGTGTTGCCCTGAGCGGGCAAAGCGCAGATCCTCCTTCAGATTGGGGTCGATAATTGCCCGACAGCTTTGTGATGGCACACTACCCGATGCGATGCCGGAACAACGCGCGATAAGGTCTTCCTCATAGGCTTGAGTCTGACGCGGCCCGAAAGTCTCGATCGTCCAGAGCGCGATATCGAGAAGAGACGCCTCGGCCCGACGGGTCAACCGCCAGGGTTTGGGCATCAGGCCTTGCTTCGCGCGGCAGCAAAGACATGACGGATGGCATCCTCGCCGTTCCCATCGGCCAGATCACCGGTCTTGGCCTGCGCCAATCCGGCTGAGAGCTGGTTGCGTAGGGCCTTGATTTCGTTTTCCTCACGCTCCAGAAGGCGCAAACCCGCCCGCAATGCCTCGCTGGCATTCTGGTAACGGCCGGTCTCGACTAGGCGGTCGACCAGGCTGGATTGTGCATCTGTCAGAACGACGTTTCGTGTGGCCATGAGATATCCCTCAGCTTCATTGGCAATATGTGCCAATGAAGTGCGCTTGTCCACAATGCCGGATTTTCCCGGATGTGGTTCACGCCCGATCCACCCACTTCTCTACAATCAACCCCGGCACGGCCCCCGTCACCTTCTCGGCATCCCGCGCGAGGTTCAGCCGCTTCGGCAACTTGACCTGCGGCACCAGCAGGAAGATCGGCACGGTGACCTTGCCGCGTCCGGTCTTCGAGCGTGACACGACCGCCTGACCCTTGGTGTTCAGCTGCCCATCCGGCGATAGACGAACCGCAAACGCAGTCCGTGACGGCATTCCCATTCGCCGGGCGTAATCCAACCGTCGCGCGTGGATTTGCCTGCAGCGGGCAGAGCGGGATTGCCAGCCAGAACCCGTCCTTCGAGCGGATCAACGGGCCGGTATTGTGGGCTCCCACAACCACCGGTGCCTTCGATCCGACCAGTGCTACGGCATCGAGGCTCTCGCCAGACCTCGGGAAGTTCTGGTTGCGGATCGAGTTGGCAAGCCGTCGGCCCGCCCTGCGCCGGTGATTTGTGCGCGCCAGGCAGTCCTCAGCCCGGTTCCGGCCTCGCGCATGGCGGCTGTCACTGCGCGTTCACCCGCCAGAACTTCCGCCGCCATCCTCGCGGCGATATCCGTATCGATGTCGAGTTTGAGCTTCACGCGGGTCTCAGATCAACGGTCCAGACGAGCCGCTCACGCTCACGAACGGGCTCGCCCTGAATGAGGAAGGCTTTGCTGTCGATTCCCAACCGGTCACCCGGACGCGGTGCTGGAACCTCCGCGATGCGCAGGTCGGACCGCTGGGTTGAGGACTTCAGTCGTGCTGTCTGCTGGAGGCTTCATGGAAGGCGCTGACCTCGCCGCCAGTCCCAGGGCATCACGAATTGCCCCGACCAGATGTTGCGTCCAGCGTGACGTGCCTGCTCTTCCGCCTGGATGTAGTCCGGCGAATATCGACGATAGGCGACAGCCCATCCTTCACTGACTAGCCAGCGGTTCAGATCCTCATTTCCATGAGCGCATACGGCGATTGCGCGATCGTACCGATCCACGTTGCGTACAGAACAAGAAACCGTACGCCGCCCAATTCGGTCGGCCAGAGCCAGAGCCGCCTGTTGCCCGCATCGCCACCGCTCGCCCGATGCGCGTGCGCAGAATTGCTGGCTCTCAGGGGCATCTATCCCGTGCAGGCGGATGCGAACGCCGCAGATTTCAATTGTGTCGCCGTCGATCACGCTTGCCACGCCGACCAGCTCATTCGCCGCGGCGGGAACCGCAGAGAGCAGAAGAGCGATCAGAGCCATCATCCTCAGCATGACTGTTTAAACCTTCAAAAGGTCCAACAGAGCATCGAAGGCATAAAGGGCGGCCCTACGCCCGGCTGCGGGCTGCAGTGTCCTCAGAAGTCCGGCGTCGACCAGACGGCGTGACAGTGAGCGCGCTGAGGTCGCCGGAATGCCCGATCGTTCGATGAACCGATCGTTGCGAAACACAGGGCTAGCAAATACGAAATCCAGCGCCTGATCATGAAACTGGGAGTTCAATACCTCGCGGAAGCGTTCTCGCATGTCGTTGTGCAACTTGAAGATCGCATCGGTCGTACGGATGTTCACAGTGGCCTGTTCATGCATGGCCTGCAGGAAAAAGACTACCCAACCGGTCCAGTCGCCCCCTGCCGAGACGGCCCGCATTCGCTCGATGTACTCGTCTTTGTGGATTTCGAAGTATCCAGAAACGAAAAAATTGGGCTGGCTGAGCACGCCAAGTCGCCAGAGCATCAGCGTAATCAACATGCGCCCGATCCGGCCATTACCATCCCCAAACGGATGAAGCGCCTCGAATTCAACATGTGTGAGCGCTGTTCGTATGAGCGGGCGCGTCGATTCAGCATTTATGAACTGCACCAAAGTTGCCATCGCAGGTTCAAGCTGTTCTGGTGAGATTGGGACGTAGTAAATCTTCCCGCGGCGCTCATCCCCGATGTAATTTTGCTCGATCTTGTAGCTGCCTGGGCGCTTGGTCGCGCCGCGACCGACGGAAAGTAGCTGTTGATGCTTCGACCGGATCAGGTGCTCGCCAAGTGGCATGCCTTCCGCAAGGCCCTCTTGCGCGCTCCGCAAAGCCTGCGAGTAAAGGTAAGTCTCGACATCGTCATTTCGAGCGTTTCGATATAGGTCGGCGCTACCGGCATTTTCCTCCGCCTCCAAGCGGTAGAGATCCTCAATCGTAGAGATTGTGCCCTCCATTCGTGACGAGGTCACAGCGTCCTGACGGCGCAGAGGAGCCAGGAAAAGCTCGCCATTCACCATGCCTGATATTTTGGCATCATAGCGTGCAAGAGAGGCTACAGCCTCTTCGAGAGGGCCAAGCAGTCGTTCGTAGTCAAGCGCTTCGGGTGGGAAGGCACCGTCGTGGTAGTGCACTGCATCTGTCAGATCGAAGGGTCTGGCGACCATTTATTGCTCGTAGCTGTTGTCCTGGTTTGATGGCAACTTAGCCACGGCAAGCGGCTTTGGCAAGAGAATCAGAGGAAATATTGCCGTCAACGGGCTTTGATTGCCCGCTACTGCCATCAAGATGATTTGACGGCGAAGATCTAAGGAATTGTGCTGTCAAATCATGCGGGCGTGCGGTTCGGAAGCGCTTGGCCCAAGCAGCCGCCTTCGAGTTGTCCATTACCGTGGTGTGCAAGACCAAGGCTACGCCTTGGCTGACATGACGGCGACCTTTAAGTCAGCCCGTCGAATTGTTCGGCTTTAGTGTTTAAGTCAAGTAAATTGAAACGACGCATGGCGGTTCATGGATTTATCGCCCGGTTAGGTGTACCTCTCCAGTATGGATTTTGTCTTCTACGGCCTTGAAACGACTGGCATCTCGCCGGCATTCGACCAGCCGCTGCAGTTCGCGGCGATCTGGACGGACGAGAATTTCGTGGAGAAGGACCGGGTCAACATCCGCTGCCGGCTGGCCCCGCATATCCTGCCGTCACTGTAGGCGTTAGTCGTCACCCGGGTCACCCCTGATCAGCTCACCAAGCCTGCCGTCGCTATTTGAGTTCTCACAGCAGGTCGCCGAGTTCACCTGTGAGACGACAGAAATAATGATGTATCCGGACTATTCCGGATGAGATCCCCGAAACGGCATGGAATGGTGGGGTTTGTGTGCGTATTGATCTGCGCTGTTCAAGCGGGTTCAAAAACTGGCCGCGACAGTGAAATTGACAATTCGGAGCAGTTGCGGGGGTGTTTATGGCCCGGAAACCGAACTTTTCATGGGTTTTGCAAAGGGTAAAAACCGCCCGGAAAACGGCATTGCATTCACGTTGACAGGTCGGGTGATCCCCAATAGTCGAGCGGGGTCATTCCGAGGATATCCCAAGGCGGTGCCCAGCCCTTGCCGGTCTCGTCCGGCCAGCCCAGCCGGGCGGCGGTATCTTCCTCGGAGGTGTCGATCATGTCGTAGCTGTGGTGCTTGGCCCAGCCTTCGATATGGGTGATGGCGTCACGCATGGAGTCGCGCAGAGCATGGATGTCGCCGGGCTCAGGGAGGTCAATTTCGGCAGGGAACATCACAGCTAGCCGAAGCAGTTCGACGTGGTCTCGCAGCTTCGAGGCAAAGTTCTTGACCATGGGATCGGCTCCAGCGGTGAGAAGTTCACGCAGCCAGCACATCGTATCGCGCACGGAATTTTCCGGGTCGGCCATCATGTTTCCGAACAGGCGCTGGTCCAGCGGTTCACGATCGCGCGGATCGCATTCCGTCAACCCGTGCCTTTCCAGTTCTTCCCATGCCGTAAGCCCGGCCATTTCAGAAGCTCCGTGATGATCCGTTCAAACCGTTCCTCACCGAAGCGCATCAGGTTGACGCGGCTGCCTCCGGCAATGGCGTGAGCATAAGGTAGCCCGCCCGGTCCAGCGCGGTGGACGCGGCGTGTTCGGCGAGCCTTTTCATGGTTTGCGCATCCATGTCCATATTCGCCGCCCCTTCGGCGATGCGGATGGGCGGCGCGGTAGAGCGAATCGTCGTGGCCCACGACGGTGACGCGCACGAGGCCGGGGCTAAATTCCAGCATCTCGAGATCCTTTATCGAGAAGCCGGATGAATCTGGGTGATTGTGGATAACACTGATCCGCCGGGCCGGATCGGAGACTGTTGCTTTCAGGTTCTCGCTCAGTTTGACCGCGCGCCGCTCTCCACTCACCCACTCGACCGGCGCAGCACTGCCCGCGCCGCCGATGGCACGGGTATCATCGGGATCAATATCCATTGTTGCGAGATGCTCAACGCCGGTGCTGATGCCGCGCGCACGGGCCTGCGCGATCAGGACGAACTCGACGCCTCGCGCCTGCGCTGTAAGCGCGCCAGCAATCCGGTCATAGCGTCCCTGTTCGGCGAGGAAGGAGGCACCGGGGTTGGTGTCAAAGCCGGGGGTGATGCCGTCGGGCAACCTGGTCGATCTTCCCGCTGCGCGGGTTGGTCCAGGCGCGTGTGCCCATGGGGGGAATCGGTCGTCACGCTCAGACCCCGCCGCTCGACGGCGGCGGCGGTCATCTGGAGGGTGGCGTAGCCCCAGAACTAGCCGTTTGGCGGGAAGTGCGTGGTCCAGAACGGATGATCGACGGGGATCACCAACTCGTGAAACGGCTTGTGGTCATCGCGGGCATTGACCCGTTGCAGCTGGATGTATTGCAGATATGGCAGGGCGGGTTTTGTGCGCCGGATGCGCACCCAGCGACCGGCGGCGTAGGCGCCGCGCATATTGGTGTCAAAGATCACGCGCAGGCGGCGTGCGGAGCCGGGCTGGACGGTCCGCTGCTCGCCGGTTGCGGGATCGGTCATGGTCTTGCGGCCCCACCATCCCTGATGCTTGAGTTACGCTTCAAGGTCGGTGCGGAACTGCTCGAGTGTCCGGCCTTCGGCGATGGCCTTGTCCACGGCATCGCGCAGGGTGCGCAGCAGATCGTTGCATCGCTTTGGCGACGACGAAGCCGCGCGTGGGAGGCTGTTGTTGCCATGAGCGGCATGACCTTCGATCTCGACACGCCGCATGGCCGGATGATGGCGACCATGTTGGCAGGTATCGCCCAGTTTGAACGTGACTTGCTCAGTGAACGGGTCAAATCCGGTTCTGTACGCTTTGAAGTGTCCTTTTCGTTTTTGAATACAGACATGACAAGGGGACGAAAATACCCCATACTGATCCTGTTTAAGCGGTCCAAAGTGTTCTTTTCTTCGTCTGCTAATTCTGTAGCCAAGTGCGGATAGTGAGAATTGAACCAGTGAACAATTGTGGCTCATGATTATAACCTGCCAGTCAACTCCTACGTGGACGCGAAAGACACAAGAGAGGTGATTGATATCACTGAACTCGATGCAAAAATCAAAACCACCGTTAGTAAGATTGACCAGCTGCGTTCCGATATCGATGCCATCGTTGTGGAGATTGAGGGAGAATCCGCATGACACTGGGAAACAAATTAAACATCACCAATCAGGTGGATTTGGCAAAAGCCGAAGAAAAAATCAGCAAGCAAAAAGCTAAACAGCTTTTTGAAACCGGTGATATTGACAAGGTGGAAGTTGGCACCTTCAAAGGGCTGGCTTTAATTCATGCCTATTTATTTGAAGGTATCTATGACCTTGCCGGCAAAATCCGCGAGGTGAATATCGCTAAGGCGAATTTCCGTTTTGCGTCACTGATGTATCTGCAAGCCTCACTGGAACATATCAACGCCATGCCGCAAGGCAGCTTTGATCAGATCATCGAAAAATATGTAGAGATGAACATCGCCCACCCGTTCCGCGAAGGTAACGGACGCGCCACGCGCATCTGGCTGGATTTGATCCTTAAAAAAGAACTGCGCCAAGTGGTGGATTGGAACGGAGTGGATAAGGATGAATATCTTTCTGCCATGCAGCGCAGCGTGGTGAAGGATGTGGAAATCAAGACCCTGCTAAAAGAGGCACTAACCGATCAGGTTGATGATCGCGCCCTGTTTATGAAGGGCATTGATGTCAGCTATTACTACGAAGGCTATAGCGAATTCAAAACCGGGGAGCTGTAGCCATGAGCGAGTTAAGTTACATAGAAAGATTGCTGGATGGTGCTGATGTGGCGTGGGAGCCGCTGGGGGATGAAGGCTTTTTTGAAGTGGCAAACAGAGGTAGAAAGGCTGTTAAAGCCTCTTTGCGTGTACATGGGCAAACACCATACTACGGTGCAAACAACGTTCAAAGCTATGTTGATGGCCATACTCACAATGGTGAATATGTGCTGATTGCAGAAGACGGCTCAGCAAGTCTAGAAAATTACTCTATTCAATACGTAACGGGAAAATTCTGGGCGAACAATCACATTCATGTCGTTCGAGGCAAAGAAAGGCTGAACACAAGGTTTTTGTTTCACTATCTGTGCATTGTGAATTTCATTCCGTTTCTAACGGGCGGAGGGCGTGCAAAGCTGACAAAGGGGCGGATGATTGAAATCCCCATCCCATGCCCCGACGATCCGAAGAAGTCGCTGGAGATACAGTCGGAGATTGTGCGGATTTTGGACGCATCTACCGAGCTTACAGCCCGCAAAGCACAATACAACTATTATCGTGATCAATTGTTCACATTTGACGATGGTGAGGTTTAGCATCGACCGATGGGCGATGATCGCGTTGGGAAATTCACGCGCGGCGGCGGATTGCAGAAAAAGGATTTTGTCGAAGAAGGTGTTGGCTGCATTCACTATGGCCAGCTTTATACCCATTACGGAACCTATGCCCACGCCACCAAAACATTTGTCACCGAAGAATTTTCGAAAAAGCTCGAATGGCGAAGCAAGGCGATTTGGTTATAGCGACAACAAGCGAAAATGACGAAGACCTTTGCAAAGCCGTCGCTTGGCCAGGTGACGACGACATTGCGGTTAGTAGCGATGCGTGCTTTTCCTCGCATACGCTAAACCCAAAGTATGTTTCCTATTTCTTCCAAACAGAGCAATTTCAAAAGCAAAAGCGGGGGTATATTGCTGGTGTAAAGGTTAGGGGCCGCTTCTCGAACCGGATCAGTTCGGGCGGTCGGTTGCTTCCCGCCGCCTGCCTTCGGACTTGTGCCCGCTTCTGCGCAGCATGGCGCGGCGTGTCTTGCGTTCAAGTTCTGCGGCGACCTCGGTTTCGATCTGCGGGCGCAATTCCCGTTCGACCTTCTTGCGCAGCCGGTTCAGGGCATGGGGCTGCCGCGCGGCCATCTGGTGGATATCCACATCTTCGGGTTGCACCCAGAGGGTTAGTCGTTTCAAGCCTTTCGCCTTTTTCTCAGCAATAAGAGCGCGGTCTACTCCAAAGCGGCCAAACGCTAAGTTCCCCCGTATACGTATACCGGGCAATTCAGAATGTTCTCGCGCCCCCGTATACGTATACGGGGGATTTGGGGGCATCTAGTTCGTTAGTTAAGATAGCTAGGGAGATGTACCGCCCCCTAGCTATGTAAGGACACCCCATGGCCACCCGTCACTCTGCCCACCCCCTACCACCGCAACCCGCCACCTATCAGGACGTGCTCGATGCCCCGCCCCACATGGTGGCCGAGATTATTAACGGCACACTGAACACACAACCCCGCCCCGCAGCGCCACATGCGCTGGCAGGGTCATCTCTTGGGATTGAGTTGGGATCCCCATTCGGAAGAGGGCGCGGTGGCCCCGGCGGCTGGTGGATTATCTTTGAGCCAGAATTACACTTGGGGGATGATATTCTGGTGCCCGATCTGGCGGGATGGCGCAGGGAAACCATGCCGGACTATCCCGATACCGCGTTCTTCGATCTCGCCCCCGACTGGGCGTGCGAAATACTCTCCCCCTCGACCCGCAAGATTGACCTGCTGGAAAAGCGCCCGATCTATGCCCGCGAAGGTGTCGGACACCTCTGGCTGGTGGATCCGATTGCAAAGGGACTGGAAGCCTTCGAGTTGCGGGACGGCGAATGGGTGCTGATCGCGACCCTGAAAGATGATGATCCGGTCAGTGTGCGCCCCTTTGATGCCATCACCTTTTCGCTGGGCGATCTCTGGCCCTGAACCGCGCCGCTCGGAAAACCACCGTCAAGCGACAATGACGATTGTCGCGATAACGTGCCTAAGTCAAAAGTTAGTACTAACTTTTCCGCGGATGGCTCCGAAAGGGCGCGTCCCTATCGCAAAAAACGCAAGCGGCGGCTTCGTTCTTGAAAAGACATTGTGACGACTTTGCCAATACGAGTTGCCCCGCAACTCTAAAGTGCGCGTCAATCATGATGAGAAGTGCGCGTCAATCATGATGAGAAGTGCGCGACAATCATGATGAGAATCCTTGGTCGCGACGTTTGGGACGATGGCGCGCTTTTGTGCCGCGATCAA
Organism: Alphaproteobacteria bacterium; assembly: GCA_965206145.1. Taxonomy (GTDB): domain Bacteria; phylum Pseudomonadota; class Alphaproteobacteria; order TMED109; family TMED109; genus CBDBIK01. The sequence goes on along the minus strand of CBDBIK010000005.1, from coordinate 51,027 downwards.
GGGGGTTGTTTTGATTGTCGCGGAGCGTCAATCAGTTTTGGTGTTTGCCGGCGTGGCTTTTAGTGTAGGCCTTCCCGGCCCCTTTGCTTTTTGTGTTTCTCTTCGCCGGTAGCTTTCGACATTCATCTCGAAGATGGTTGCGTGGTGCACGAGCCTGTCGACGGCGGCCAATGTCATGGCTGGGTCCGGAAAGATCGCATTTCACTCCCCGAAGGGCTGGTTGGCCGTGATCAGCATTGAGCGGCGCTCATATCTCGCGCTGATGAGTTCGAAGAGCACACTGGTTTCAGCCTGATCCTTGGTGACGTAGGTGATGTCATCGAGGATCAGCAGGTGGAATTTGTCGAGTTTTGCGATGGCACTTTCGAGGACGAGATCGCGTTGCGCCTGCTGTAGCTTCTGAACCAGATCGGTCGTTCGGCTGAAGAGAACGCGGTAGCCTTGCTCGACAATGGCGAGCCCGATCGCTGAGCCGAGATGCGACTTGCCACACCTGGCGGCCCAAACAGCAGGATGTTGCCGCCCTTTCCGATCCAGCTGTCGCCAGCGGTGATCGCACTGACATGGGCCCTGGACAGCATGGGGACAGCTGTGAAGTCGAAGGTGTCGATCGTTTTGCCGGGCAACAGGCGTGCCTGTGCGAGATGTCGCTCGATACGACGGCGATCTCGTTCAGCCAGTTCATGTTCCACCAGGGTGCTGAGCAGCCCGGGCGGCGGGCCAACCTTCCTTGTCGGCTTGTTCCGCAAAGCGCGGCCATGGGGCCTTGATGGCAGGCAGGCGTAATTCGCTCAAAGCGAGAGTGAGGCGGGCGGTATCGGTCTGGGGCGATGTCATGCGGCAATCTCCTCACCGGATGCCGTACCGCCGACCAATTGGTCGTAAGATGACAGGTCGGCCAGTTGCACCTCGACTTGGGGGAGCGCGTCTTCTGATGGGCTAAACAGTGCGCGCAGGGCCGCCATGTCAGGCGGGCGCTTCTGACGAAGGTCCTCCTCAAGCTGCGTTGCCAATTCAGCCTCGCAGCCCCGCTCGTGTGCCAGCGCCAGAAGATCGACAGCCATGCGGCACGCCGCCTTCTCACTGGTCTGCTCCAGCAGGAATGCGAACATGTTGCGGAACGCCCGGCGCGGAAACAACCGGTCCCGATAGACCAGCCCCGTCAGCGCCATGGGCTTTTTGCGCAAGGAGTGGATGACGTGGTGGTAATTGACCACGTGCCATGGCTACCGGTGCTCGATGCTCGTCCGCGTGTCAGCGTTGGCAGGGCAGAGCTTCCCAGGAACAGCTCCAGGCGATCATCGTCGGCAAAGGTCTGAGGCTCGCACGTTCCGCGTCGATCCGCTTGGCATTGCGGGCGTTGCTCCGGCCCACGATCTCGTCGATGAAGCGACGATAGTCTTGCAGGCTTTCGAAGTCGCGCGACCCACCCATGACCAGCGCGTCCTCGATGGCGCGCTTCAGATGCCCATTGGGGCTCTCGATGGAGCCGTTCTCGTGTGCGACGCCCTTGTTGTTGCGCGTCGGCATCATTCCATAATGACTGCACAGGGCGTCGAAGCGGTCGGTTAGATCGGCCTGGGATGACTTATCGAGGTTCTTCGGTTCAATCTGGCCGGAGGCGCGCAAATACGCTTGGTCCCTTTGCCGGCGCTCGAAGAGGAATTGCCCGCGACCAGCCATAGACCGCCGCGGCCTCGTACCCACAACCACCCAAAACTCCTTTCCGGCTCTCTGGACGGCCCCCTGTTAAGCGATGGCGTTCTCTACGGGCCTCTTGCTGGCCAGTCCTGGCGCCCGATCAGCCGTTGCGCCGCTCAAAGGGTCCGAACTGGACCGGAGGCCGCACCAGCTTGGAGATCGCCGCGAGCGGCGCGGTCCCGGCGGTTCAGGGCCAGAGATCGCCCAGCGAAAAGGTGATGGCGTCAAAGGGTCGCACGCTGACCGGATCATCGTCCTTGAGGGTCGCGATCAGTACCCATTCGCCGTCCCGCAACTCGAAGGCTTCCAGTCCCTTTGCAATCGGATCCACCAGCCAGAGGTGCCCGACACCTTCGCGGGCATAGATCGGGCGCTTTTCCAGCAGGTCAATCTTGCGGGTCGAGGGGGAGAGTATTTCGCATGCCCAGTCGGGGGCGATGGTGCAATAGGCCGCATCGGGATAGTCCGGCATGGTCTCCCTGCGCCATCCAGCCAGATCAGGCACCAGAATATCATCCCCCAAGTGTAATTCTGGCTCAAAGATAATCCACCAGCCGCCGGGGCCGCCCCTGCCTTTTTGGAAAGGGGAATTAAGCTCACCCCCAAGAGATGATCCAGCTAGCGCATGAGGCATGGCAGGTCTTGGCTGCGTGTTCAGGGTGCCGTTGATGATCTCGGCCACCATGTGGGGCGGGGCATCGAGCACGTCCTGATAGGTGGCAGGTTGCGGCGGTCTGGGTTGAGCAGAGTGACGGGTGGCCATGGGGGTATCCTTACCTGGCTAGGGGAAGACGAACGCCCCTATAAACGTTTACCGTAAGCGTAATCCCTGGTTAGGTATTTAACTAGAGTTTTTCAGAGGGGGGACACCGGGTTCGTCGGCATAAAGGAACGTTTGGTCCCACAGGGATCTCTGTAAGCGGCTAATCATTACGATTTTTCCTGTCTTATCTCCCCCTGATCTGGAGGGTGTGTCAGGCGGCTGATTTCAGGGGGAGGATTCCGAGCGCGTCGCGGAGTTTATCATCAGAGAAGTCGTATTCGCCGAGCATGTTGATGTGTGCCCAGGCCATTGGGGTGTGTGCGGCGATCGTGCGCCGTAGGTTTTCTCTGGTTTCCTCATCCGGGGCCTTTTCGAGTTGGTGGGCAAGGTAGAGGTAGTTCCAACAGATGATGCTGTTTTTGATGAGGCGGTTGCAGGCCTCGGCGATCTCCTGTTCCTCTTTTTCGGCTTGGGTGAACTCGCAGGGATTGCCGACGGCGACGGCGCGGGTGAAACGGTTGGTGAGTTCGACCTTGTTGAGCTGGCGTTGGGACGTAGGGCTGAGCGGAACGATATACCGTCATAAGGGCAGATTTTCATCGAGACAGCGGTAGATTGTTGCAGGATGGACATTGAACGTCCTAGCGACGGCCGAGATTGATTGGCCATTTTTGACAAGATCACGGGCGACTTCCTTTTGGTCGTCACGCAATTTGGATGGACGACCGAAGGCGACACCTCGGGCCTGGGTAGCTTCTCTTCCCTCTTGGGTGCGCGTCAGAACGCCGATTGTGAAAGAGAAAAAGCGAGTCACGCCAAACAACCGATGGTTAAGTCCCGATCAGACGATATCCTGCTTTCAAACGGTCGGAGATTGACTTTCAAATGGTCGGTCGTATACTTTCAGTCGGTCGAGAGAAAGAAGGCAGCGTATGTACCCCAGATTTGCTAAGGGGAGGATCGAAGAGGCGCTGTCAGACACACGCGTTGTTCTCATCTCGGGACCGCGCCAATCGGGCAAAACAACCCTCGCAATGGATGTCGCGGGAGACAAGACGCCCTTTCTAACTTTGGACGATGCCAACGTCCTAAGGTCAGCAGTTGATGATCCAGTCGGTTTCGTCCGCGGTCTGGATCGTGCCGTGATCGACGAGGTCCAGCGGGTCCCCGACCTGCTGCTCGCGATCAAGAACCTGGTCGACGATGACAAAACGCCTGGTCGCTTCCTTTTGACGGGTTCCGCTAACCTCATGACGATCCCGAAGGTCGCGGACTCGCTTGCCGGACGAATGGAGGTCATTCGTCTCCTGCCTCTCAGCCAGGCTGAACTCATCGGTGTGAGATCGAATTTCATAGACCGAGCTTTCGCAGGGGAAAAACCCACGGCAGCAAACTTCCTCGTTGGAGGCGAATTGGTCGAGACCGTTCTGTCCGGCGGCTATCCCGAAGCGCTTGGTCGGAAGCGATGGCCGCGCAAACGGGACTGGTACCACGGATACCTAGATGCGCTTGTGCAACGGGACGTGCGAGACGTGGCTCAAATCGACCAGCTTGCCGTTATGCCCAAGTTGCTGTCAGTACTCGCCGAGCACTCAGGGCAGTTGGTCAACTACTCCGGTATCGGTGCCGCACTCGACCTCAATCACGTTACGACGCAGAAATATGTTGGTGTCTTCGAGAGCCTCTATCTGGTCCACACCCTGCAGCCTTGGTTCACCAATCGCCTGAAGCGGTTGACCAAGTCGCCCAAGCTGCATTTCCTCGACGCCGGACTGTTAGCCGCAATGCGTGACGTGTCACCGGATACGGTTGCAAAAGACAAGACCGCTTTCGGCCCAATCCTCGAGACCTTTGTGTTCAGTGAGTTGAGGAAGATAGCCTCTTGGAGTGACCAACGCTGCTCGTTTGCCCACTACCGCGACAAGGACAAGAATGAGGTAGATCTCGTATTGGAGAACCGCCGAGGAGAGGTCGTTGGCATCGAGGTTAAGTCATCCGCAACCGTATCGGCAGCCGACTTTGCGGGCATGCGAAAGGTGGCGGAAGCCTGTGGCAAAAAGTTCATACAAGGCCTCGTGCTCTATGATCACAACCAGATCGTTCCGTTCGGAGGAAACATGTTTGCAGCGCCTCTCTCCTGCCTGTGGAGTGAGTAGCGCGTGTCAATTGAAATAGCGGAAGAGAAAGACATTGCGCTGGCGCTGTCAGGAGGTGGATCACGCGCAATCGCGTTCCATCTAGGATGCATGAATGTAGCGCGACAATCAGGATGCTCAGCGCCACCAATCAGGATATGTTGCGCACCAAAGGCCTGCCGTTCATTCTGGGCTATCGCCTGAAGTCGGCCCGGCGGGCGTGAAAGGCAAGGCCCTGGACACGGGTGGTTACAAGCCATGGGCCGGACACGGCGCGGCGGAGGCGGGGCGCTACAAGGTGATTGAGCATGACGGTGCCCGGATCATCGTCACCTTCTCGCCCACCCGCGCCCGCAAGGATGCCCACAAGCGCCAGAAGGCCCTTGAGCGCCTGCAAACGAAGCTTCGGCGCTCCCGGAGCCCTGCCAGTGTCAGTCACCGGGGATATGCCCGGTTCCTCTCGTTTCCCGATACGGGCGAGATCACACTTGATCAGGACAAGATCGACGCGGCGGCCCAATGGGATGGGCTGCATGCCATCACTGTCCATGGCAAGGACGATCTCGCACCCGAGGCGGCCATCGCCCAATATCACCAGCTCTGGCAGATCAAAACCTGCTTTCGTACCAACAAGCACGACCTGAAAATCCGACCCGTCTATCACTGGAAGCCGCGGCGGATACAGGCCCATATCGCCCTCTGCTACATGGCCTTCTGTTGCCTGCAACACCTGCGCAAACGCCTGCAGATGCTGGGCCATCCGATGAGCCCGGCCCGCATCCGTCGGGCACTCGACCGACTTCAGATTTCCATCCTGAAGCGCAAGGGCACCAGCGAACAATATGCCATGCCCAGCCCGGTCACGACCGACGCCAAACGCATCCTGCGCTGTGTTGGCCTGTCGTGGAACGAAGCACCATTCAGGATGCGCCCCAACGAACGCGCAAGCCCAGACCTGAAAAGGCCTGATCAACACTTTCCAACCGTTGAATCCATCGCCTGAAATCCGCGATGTAGTGCCCCGTGGAAAAGCAGGCCAATAATGTCAATGTGTTACAGACGAAATCCTACGAAGTCAGGAAAGGAAAAGCCTCTGGAAATTTGGTTTCAAGACGAAGCCCGTGTTGGACAACAGGGAACTATTACCCGCAAATGGGCCAAGCGCGGAACCCGCCCGCGAGCACCGCGCGATACGCGATATAAATGGAGCTATATTTTTGGTGCTGCTTGCCCCGCACGAGGAACTGCTGCAGGCCCGATCCTGCCCTACGTCAACGCTCAGGCTATGGGGTTACATCTGGATGAAATCGCTAAAATGGTTGCGCCTGGTGCACATGCCCTGCTCATCGTTGATGGGGCTGGTTGGCATGGTGCAAAATGTTTGCGGGTGCCAAACAACATCACACTCGCAAAACTGCCTGCATACTCACCAGAATTGAATCCTATGGAAAACGTTTGGGCATATATCCGTGCCAACAAACTCGCCATCTCCGTCTTCGACACCTATGAGGAAATCCTCGACAAATACACCCAAGCTTGGAACTTCTTTGCAAACGATCCCGACAGAATAACTTCAATCACAACTCGAGAATGGGCAAGGGTCATTTAATTAGTCCGCTGGTATAAGCGTCCATATCGATGACCTCACAACACTGTGATCAACAGATTACGCGTACAATAACGTGTTGCGGGATTGATGCTGTGGGTCTACCTAAGGGGGATGATGAAGCTGCGCGGCATCTTTCATACGTTTTTGTTGGCCCTGATCTTTGCGGTGGGGCGAACGGCGTTGTGATGGCGTCGAATGATGTGATGCATCAAAAGAACTGCGTTCATGCGAACGTAGATCAGGCACCTACGACGCATGACCATGCGGGGCATTCGGATCATCACGAAACGTCGAATGACGCCGCGCCGGAACATGACCACAATACCTGTATGATGCACGCCTGTTCAGCGGTGGTTAACGAGGCCTATGGAACAGTTGCCCTACCTGTTTTTCTTTCATCGGCACAGCGCGCACCTGAGATCCGGCTGGACCGGATGTAAGTGAACGGGCCGCACGTTAGCCGTGCAGGGCCTGAAATCTTGTATATTGATCAGGAAACATCATGAAATTCTATATCGTTTTGGGCACGTCCTTGGCCCTTGCCGCCTGTGGAGCAGTTACGGAACCCATTCCACCTGCGACGCTGGCCGCTTCGGCCAACACCGACGGGCACCCGCCCCCTGCAACTGTACCGGCACTTTTGTCTGGTTATGTCGAACGCCCGGTAAAAGGGCCCGCCTCATGGCGCGACCTGAATGACCAGCAATCCCCAAATCAGGGGGGCAGTTGATAGGACATTTGAGAAAAACAGGTTTGAGCCTCTCGGCGGTGCTGTTGTTGTCGGCATGCGCGTCGCCCCAGCAGGTGGCACGTCTGTCGGATCAGAAAGCCGGTTTCACGGCGGTGTCCGGAACCGCACGTACCGTCCTGGGTAAAGACACGGTCTTGCTGATGGACGCGGCAGCCATCGAAGCGAATGCCAAACGCGTTCATGCGATGGTTCAGGGAAAGACCCTGAATGCGGATACTGCCGTTCAGGTGGCCTTGCTCAACAACCGAGGCTTGCAGGCCGCCTATGCGCAGCTGGGCATCTCGTCGGCAGATGCCTGGCAATCCATCATGCAACCCAATCCGATTGTCGCGATCGAGGTGGCGGGATTGAATGCCGACGGATTGGGCGCCTTCCGCTCTATCGAAGGGATCATCGCCAATAACCTGCTGGCTGCGTTCACGCAAAAAGACCGTAGCGAACGGGCTGATGTTCAGTTCCGGCAGGCGCAACTGATTGCTGTCGAAGAAACTTTGCGTGTTGCGGTCGACACCCGGCGCGCGTGGGTGGATGCCGTTGCGGCCTTTGAAGCATCCGGATTGATCCACGAGGCCCAAAGCACGGCCGATGCGGCATCGGAGCTGGCTGCAAGGCTGGGCGATACCGGTTTTCTCAACAAGGCGGATCAGGCGCGTGAACATGCGTTTTATGCCGAACTGACCGGGCAGCGCGCGCAGGCGAAGCTGGCGGCGACCCTGGCGAAAGAGGCTTTGACGCGCCAGATGGGGCTGTGGGGGAGGGATGTGAATTATTTTGTCCCCAACAACCTGCCGCGCCTGCCGGGGCATGTGCATGGCCGCCCGCATATCGAGCGCGACGCGCTGAAGTCGCGCGTTGACCTGACGCTTGCGCGGCTCGAGCTGGACAGCATGGCCAAGGCGCGCGGCATGACCGAGGCAACACGTTATGTCACCGATCTGGAATTGATACTCGGGGTCGAGCATGAACGTGAAAACGACGGCGGCGGGATCGAGACAGAGACCACGCCGCAAGTCGAGCTGGAGTTTGCCATTCCGGTCTTCGACAGCGGCAAGGCGCGTCTGAAACGGGCCGAAGCGAGCTATATGCTGGCGGCGCATCAACTTGCGGAGCGGGCGGTGAATGTGCGGTCCGAGGCGCGCGCGGCGCATGCGTCTTATGTCGGTACGCATCAGATCGCCCGGCACTACCGAAACGCCGTTCTGCCCCTGCGCCAGACCATCGAGGACGAGGCGCTGCTTTCCTACAACGGCATGATCACCAACACGTTCGAACTGTTGGCGGACACGCGGGCGCGGCTGAATTCCAACCTCATGGAGGCGAACGCGCGGCGTGATTTCTGGCTGGCAGAGGCCAATCTGGTGGCAGCCATCTATGGTGGTGGGGTGGCTGGCGGCAGCGGAACCTCGGTTGCATCGAATGTCGCCGGTGGCGGCACCGAAGAGCACTGAAAAGGAGAAATACGATGATGAACAGACGTCACTTACTCACTGCCGGTGCTGGCCTGATGGCAACCGGTGCGGTGGCCAGGGCGCAGAACATGGGCCTGCCCGAAGCTGCGATGATGGACAGTGCCACAACGCAGGCACCGCTGCGGCCCACATCGGGGCTGGATTACAACCCGGTGGTCACGCTGAATGGCTGGACGCTGCCCTATCGCATGAACGGCAATGTCAAGGAATTCCATTTGATCGCCGAACCGGTGGAACGCGAACTGGCCGACGGCATGACCGCCTATCTGTGGGGGTATAACGGCCAGTCTACGGGGCCCACGATCGAGGCGGTCGAAGGCGACCGGGTCCGCATCTTTGTCACCAACAAGCTGCCCGAACACACCACCATTCACTGGCACGGTATGATCCTGCCCTCGGGGATGGACGGGGTGGGCGGTCTCAGCCATCCCGGCATCCCGCCCGGCAAGACCTATGTCTACGAGTTCGACCTCGTGAAATCTGGCACCTTCATGTACCACCCGCATGCCGATGAGATGGTGCAGATGGCGATGGGGATGATGGGCATGTTCGTGGTCCACCCAAAGGACCCGACCTTCATGGCCGTCGATCGCGATTTTCTGATCATGCTGAACGCGTTCGACATCGATCCGGGCACGTATATTCCCCGTGTCATGACGATGACGGATTTCAATCTCTGGACCTGGAACAGCCGCATGTTCCCGGACATTGATCCGCTGGTGGTGAATTACGGCGACCGGGTCCGGGTGCGGGTCGGGAACCTGACCATGACCAATCACCCCATTCACATGCATGGCTATGATTTCGAGGTTACCTGCACCGATGGCGGCTGGGTTCCGAAAGAGGCGCGCTGGCCCGAGGTTTCGATTGATATCCCCGTAGGCGCCATGCGCGCCTACGAGTTTGATGCCGTGCATCTGGGTGACTGGGCGATCCATTGTCACAAGTCGCATCACACGATGAACGCGATGGGACATGACGTGCCCAACTTCATTGGCGCCGACAAGACACAACTCACGCGGATGATCCGCAAACACCAGCCGGAATATATGCCCATGGGCAGCAACGGCATGGCCGAAATGGGCATGATGGAGATGGAATTGCCCGACAATACCGTGCCGATGATGACCGGCTGGGGGCCGCATGGACCCATCGAAATGGGCGGCATGTTCTCGGTCGTGAAGGTGCGCGAGGGGATCGGCGCAGACGATTACTCGGACCCCGGCTGGTACGAGAACCCACCCGGCACGCAAGCCTATGAATGGACCGGTGAATTGCCGGACTTTTCCTCGAATGACAGCGCGCGGACCAGATTGACCAAACGCAAGACCTGAGCGCCTCGGAGAAACAAACGAACAAAGGAAACGCAGTATGAAACTTATTACACTGACAGCAGCCGCAACCTTCGCCGCCTCAACCGCATTTGCCGCGGGCTCGCATGATCACAGCCACGGGCATTCTGAAGGGGGCCATATGGAAATGATGGCCATAGGAATGCCGGGGATGATGGACGATGTGGACCGTACCATCGACGTCATCGTGCGCGAAACCGTCGATGGCGACATGATTTTCGAACCCTCGAAATTCGACATCAAACAGGGTGAGACGATCCGATTTCACGTCACCAACAATGGCGAGCTTGAGCATGAATTTGTCATCGACACGGTGGCAGGCAACGCAAAGCACAAAAAGATGATGGAGCAGATGGACATGGAGCATGATGATCCGAATTCGGTTCGTCTGGATGCCGGTGAAAGTGGTGAGGTCGTCTGGAAATACGAATCCGGTACGCACGGCCCGATCAAGGTTGCCGAAACGGCGGCAGAGCGCACGTATACCAAAGGTGTCGTGAAGAAGATCAAACGCGACGCCGGCAAGGTTACCATCATCCACGAAGAGCTTGTCGAACACGACATGCCCGCCATGACCATGGTATTCCGGGTTTCAGACGATGCGATGCTGGACAAGTTGAGCGAAGGCCAGGAAATCGAGTTCCTCGCGGATCGCGTGAAGGGAAAACTGACGGTAACTGACCTGAAGTAAGGCCCAAGGCCAGGGCGGTGTGGTTGTGACTTTCACCGTCTTGGCCTTCCAGGAAACCATAGTGGAACAGAGTGCTAAAATGCGGAAGATCATTGCCCTGGCCGGAATTCTGGCCGCCGGTGCCGCGGCTTATTTGCTGGTTCAGCAATCCAGGTCAGTACATCCGACAACGGCTGAGACGTCTGCGCTATTCAATGAGCTTGCGCAGGTAAAGGTGCCGGAGACTTTATCGGCGGAGGCGTCGGCCGGCAGAACCTCATATCAGGCCAAATGCGCCAGTTGTCATGGTAATAACGCCGCTGGGCTGGATGGCACCGCGCCGCCGCTGGTACATAAGATCTACGAGCCGTCACATCACGACGACGAGGCCTTTCAGCGGGCAGCCGCACTTGGCGTGAGAGGTCATCACTGGCCTTTCGGCGACATGCCCCCGGTTGCGGGTTTGACCCGAGAGGATGTGGCAATGATCGTGGCATATATCAGGGAGCTTCAGCGGTTTAACGGTATCAACTGAATTCGACTTCGGTTGGTGCAATGGCTGTCCTTGATGCAGAGGTGTCCAAAGTTAGGGCAATTCCGAGATCCGGTTATTGCGATTCAAAAGTTTGCCGCTGTCTGATCGGACGACCGTTCCTTTCCTGACTTCGTAGGATTTCGTCTGTAACACATTGATATTATTGGCTTGCTTTTCCACGGGGCACTACATCGCGGATTTCAGGCGATGGATTCAACGGTTGGAAAGTGTTGATCAGGCCTTTTCAGGTCTGGGCTTGCGCGTTCGTTGGGGCGGCATCCTGAATGGTGCTTCGTTCCACGACAGGCCAACACAGCGCAGGATGCGTTTGGCGTCGGTCGTGACCGGGCTGGGCATGGCATATTGTTCGCTGGTGCCCTTGCGCTTCAGGATGGAAATCTGAAGTCGGTCGAGTGCCCGACGGATGCGGGCCGGGCTCATCGGATGGCCCAGCATCTGCAGGCGTTTGCGCAGGTGTTGCAGGCAACAGAAGGCCATGTAGCAGAGGGCGATATGGGCCTGTATCCGCCGCGGCTTCCAGTGATAGACGGGTCGGATTTTCAGGTCGTGCTTGTTGGTACGAAAGCAGGTTTTGATCTGCCAGAGCTGGTGATATTGGGCGATGGCCGCCTCGGGTGCGAGATCGTCCTTGCCATGGACAGTGATGGCATGCAGCCCATCCCATTGGGCCGCCGCGTCGATCTTGTCCTGATCAAGTGTGATCTCGCCCGTATCGGGAAACGAGAGGAACCGGGCATATCCCCGGTGACTGACACTGGCAGGGCTCCGGGAGCGCCGAAGCTTCGTTTGCAGGCGCTCAAGGGCCTTCTGGCGCTTGTGGGCATCCTTGCGGGCGCGGGTGGGCGAGAAGGTGACGATGATCCGGGCACCGTCATGCTCAATCACCTTGTTTGTCGCGCGACAGCGGGACGGCCACCCATGAGAGCCGCCGCTTTGATGTCTGGGTCGAGGGCAGCTGCCACAAGTTCAACGGCAGTGCCGGTTCCAGTGGTGACTTTGCCATCGCCCATCTGGGGGCAGACTATCTGCTCTCCCCCGACCTGCTGGTGGGCGGGATGCTACAATATGACCGCCTGACCGACAGCAACGACAGCGACAACTCCAGAACCGAAGGCACAGGCTGGATGGTTGGCCCTTATGTGACCGCACGGCTGCAGGAGAACTTCTATCTCGACGCCCGTGTGGCCGGGGGTGGGTCCGACAATGATGTCACGCCGCCGGGCTTCTATACCGACAGCTTCAACTCGACTCGCTGGCTGGCAGACATCGGCCTCACCGGGGAGTTCACCCAGGGCAAGTGGACCATCCGGCCCAATGCTGGCCTGTCCTATCTGGCTGACAAGCAGGACGCCTATACCAACACTCTAGGCGACATCATTCCGAGCCGGACGGTCTCGCAAGGACAACTCAAGTTTGGTCCGACGATCTCGACGCAGTTTCTCGGGAGCAACGGCTGGCTCTATCAGCCCACGTTCACGTTCGATGCGATTTACAATCATGCCAACACCAGCGGGTGTGGCGGCCTCATAGGCGCGGATAGCGGGCTGGAGGATGGCTGGCGCACGCGGGTTGCCCCCGGGATCAGCATGACCGGACCCGGTGGCACCCGCCTGTCGCTCTCCGGCAGTTATGACGGCATCGGGCAAAGCGGCTATGAGGCCTGGGGTCCCAAGGTTGATTTTGATATGAAGTTCTGAGGAGAACCACCGCCCGGCGGCCCCCACGCATAGTATAGGTATCATATACGATACGTAGGGGCCGACCCGTGCCGGTTACCTATCCCCCGTATACGTATACGGGGGAACTTTGCGGCATCTGGTGCGTTAAGATAGCTAGGGGCGATCGCCCCCTTCTGAAAAACTCTAGTTAAATACCTAACCAGGGATTACGCTTACGGTAAACGTTTATAGGGGCGTTCGTCTTCCCCTAGCCAGGTAAGGATACCCCCATGGCCACCCGTCACTCTGCTCAACCCAGACCGCCGCAACCTGCCACCTATCAGGACGTGCTCGATGCCCCGCCCCACATGGTGGCCGAGATCATCAACGGCACCCTGAACACGCAGCCAAGACCTGCCATGCCTCATGCGCTAGCTGGATCATCTCTTGGGGGTGAGCTTAATTCCCCTTTCCAAAAAGGCAGGGGCGGCCCCGGCGGCTGGTGGATTATCTTTGAGCCAGAATTACACTTGGGGGATGATATTCTGGTGCCTGATCTGGCTGGATGGCGCAGGGAAACCATGCCGGACTATCCCGATACCGCGTTCTTCGATCTCGCCCCCGACTGGGCGTGCGAAATACTCTCCCCCTCGACCCGCAAGATTGACCTGCTGGAAAAGCGCCCGATCTATGCCCGCGAAGGTGTCGGGCACCTCTGGCTGGTGGATCCGATTGCAAAGGGACTGGAAGCCTTCGAGTTGCGGGACGGCGAATGGGTACTGATCGCGACCCTCAAGGACGATGATCCGGTCAGCGTGCGACCCTTTGACGCCATCACCTTTTCGCTGGGCGATCTCTGGCCCTGAACCGCCGGGACCGCGCCGCTCGCGGCGATCTCCAAGCTGGTGCGGCCTCCGGTCCAGTTCGGACCCTTTGAGCGGCGCAACGGCTGATCGGGCGCCAGGACTGGCCAGCAAGAGGCCCGTAGAGAACGCCATCGCTTAACAGGGGGCCGTCCAGAGAGCCGGAAAGGAGTTTTGGGTGGTTGTGGGTACGAGGCCGCGGCGGTCTATGGCTGGTCGCGGGCAATTCCTCTTCGAGCGCCGGCAAGGGACCAAGCGCATTTGCGCGCCTCCGGCCAGATTGAACCGAAGAACCTCGGGCAATTCATCGACAACGCGAATAGCCGATGTCGAAGTCGCGCGGAACTTGATGTGGATGAGTGGATTGCGCCGAGTGAAGTCGAGGAGGCGCTTGCGAAGCTCCAAGAGTTTCCGGGACACGAGATCAATGATCTCCGAGGAGGCAAGATGGACCTTGCCCTATGTTTCATCATAATGCCGCGCGACAAACAAGGTGAGAATCCAGCGTCAATCAAGATGAGAACGCGTGGGGGGGGCTCGCAGGGAGGGCGTAGCCCGACTGGAGAGGCCCCCACGCGTTTTGCCCTGTTGGGCGGGTCTGACGGTCGTGGCCGGCTCGGATATGGATTGATTTTCCACAGAAGGGGGATCGTTCATGCCGGGCCGTCATGTCACCGACCAACAAATGGGGCTCTTTCATGACGCTTGGACAAACCCATACCGTTCCCGTGGCCGCCGCCAAGGCGGGCATTATAGTCAGGCCACGGGCTATCGGCTTCAAGCCGACCCAACGTTGCCATCACAGAAGAAGAAGTCGCGCGGCCGCCGTCGCCCCGATCCGCTGGCAGATATTTTTGACAGTGATGTTGTGCCGAGGTTGCGGTCTTCACCGGGGATCCGCCCGTTAGCCCATCAGAAGACGCGCTCCCCCAAGTCGAGGTGCAACTGGCCGACCTGTCATCTTACGACCAATTGGTCGGCGGTACGGCATCCGGTGAGGAGATTGCCGCATGACATCGCCCCAGACCGATACCGCCCGCCTCACTCCCGCTTTGAGCGAATTACGCCTGCCTGCCATCAAGGCCCCATGGCCGCGCTTTGCGGAACAAGCCGACAAGGAAGGTCGGCCCGCCGCCCGGCTGCTCAGCACCCTGGTGGAACATGAACTGGCTGAACGAGATCGCCGTCGTATCGAGCGACATCTCGCACAGGCACGCCTGTTGCCCGGCAAAACGATCGACACCTTCGACTTCACAGCCGTCCCCATGCTGTCCAAGGCCCATGTCAGTGCGATCACCGCTGGCGACAGCTGGATCGGAAAGGGCGGCAACATCCTGCTGTTTGGGCCGCCAGGTGTGGCAAGTCGCATCTCGGCTCAGCCATCGAGCTCGCCATTGTCGAGCAAGGCTACCGCGTTCTCTTCAGCCGAACGACCGATCTGGTTCAGAAGCTACAGCAGGCGCAACGCGATCTCGTCCTCGAAAGTGCCATCGCAAAACTCGACAAATTCCACCTGCTGATCCTCGATGACATCACCTACGTCACCAAGGATCAGGCTGAAACCAGTGTGCTCTTCGAACTCATCAGCGCGAGATATGAGCGCCGCTCAATGCTGATCACGGCCAACCAGCCCTTCGGGGAGTGAAATGCGATCTTTCCGGACCCAGCCATGACATTGGCCGCCGTCGACAGGCTCGTGCACCACGCAACCATCTTCGAGATGAATGTCGAAAGCTACCGGCGAAGAGCAGCACAAAAAGCAAAGGGGCCGGGAAGGCCTGCACTAAAAGCCACGTCGGCAAACACCAAAACTGATTGACGCTCCGCGACAATCAAAACAACCCCCTTGATCGCGGCACAAAAGCGCGCCATCGTCCCAAACGTCGCGACCAAGGATTCTCATCATGATTGACGCGCACTTCTCATCCTGATTGTCACGCTACAGTGATTCAGAAAAATGAAACCACGTCAAGTCATGCGAAGCGAAGCACTAGGACGTTCAACGTCCATCCAGCCACAATCTATCGCTGTATCAACGAAAACCTGCCCTTATGATACCTCACCGTTCCTCTCAGCCCTACGTCCCAAACTCCGCTCGCCACAAGGCAGGGGGCAGGGGCAGGGGCAATAAAAATAGGTTTAAGTCGCTTTTTACAGATCAGTTTCTTTGCCTATAGATTTCCACCCACTCACTAACAATTCGTGGCATCTCTTCGACCACTTCACGGCCGAACAAAATCTCATCTGCATAGCCCATGTGCAGCATGTCAAACATACGGCATAGATATGCTTTCCCACATTTCCACCAAGTGAAATGAGCATCGGCCATCAGATAGTGCTTCACGTCGATACCCTCGTGCTCGCGTAGCTCTTCGATCTCCATGCCATCAAGCAGGGTTTCATAAACACCATTAGCAACGCGACTTCCAAAAGTTGTCGTGTAGTAGTATTCCTTGATTTCCCAAATAGCGATGGGATTGATCGGGGAAGGAAACGCACCATCAACACGACGAGCGAGAGTGCGCAATGGCTCTCCGTCGTAGGTGATCGTGGTCAGCTCGCGGGGATCATAATCACATGGCAAGCCTTCAGCGTGACGCTCAACCATCATATTCACAAGCGCGGTCAAGAACGCTTCTGCCCGCTTCTCCCCCTTCTGCTTGTTCATCGGGATCGGGCATTTATGATCAAATTCTGCTCGTGTCTTCTCAAAAAGCTCTTTTGCCTGTTCTGCATTCAAGAGTTTTGGTTCAACTTCATTCACCAGCACACGCGAACGCCCTGTAAAATAGTCAAGAAGATCATTCGCAAGCTGGGTCGACTTGCCATCCTTGTATAGACGTTTAGAATCCAACCCGAGCTTATCAAAGGCTGCCACCATCCGTGCAACGGTTGGAATTATGATCATATCTTTCTTGCTGTAGCCTACTTGCTGGCTCAGCGAACGGACAGAAGCATAAAAAGACTTGGGCTTATTCAAAAATCGTGGGATCGGCTTCATTATCGTCTTTGCTCAATAGGTGTTCTAGTTGCTCAACAACATCGACCAAAGACACACCAAGGGCGGCGCAAATCTCTCGTAACTCCAAGAGATCAATCCGCCTCTCCCCAACCTCATACTTACTAATCATTGACTGAGGAACTTTGAGTTTCTTAGCTAAATCAACTTGCCTCAAACCCGTTTCAATGCGGATTTTTTTCAATAAATTCAGTAGTATCTTGTGTTCTGTAGTACCTAGCGTTGTCACAAGAACCTTCTATATCCGCTTGCAGGATATCCCAAATTCTTGTATTTTTTGATCAAATCAGGAGGCATGATGCAGTTAACACTTGATATTAAAGAAAAAAACGAATCCCCCTATCCTAATACAAGCCTAGGAGTTGAGCCGTATAAGACTCAACTCCTCAAGTGGATCGGAAACAAACAACGATTTGCCCACGAGATAATTTCGTTTTTTCCCAAACAGTTCGGCACATACCATGAACCATTCTTAGGGTCTGGTGCTGTTCTAGGTGTTCTCGCACCTCGAAAAGCAGAAGCCGCCGACAGCTTCGAGCCGCTAATCACAATCTGGAAAACACTTCGCAAAGACCCAGAGCAAGTAAAGCTATGGTATCGCGAACGCTGGCTAGAAGCTCAAGAAGGGGAAAAAGTAGAGCAATATGAGAAGATTAAGGCAAGATATAATGCCGAAGCGAACGCCGCTGACTTTCTTTTTTTAACACGCGCGGCATACGGTGGCGTTATGAGGTTTCGGAAGGCTGACGGCTACATGTCTACGCCTTGTGGCGCCCACAAACCCATTCATTTTGGCATATTTAGCCGTCGCGTCGATGAATGGGCAGAGCGAGTAAAAGGCGCTGAATTTTTCCATCGAGAATATGGTGAATCTTTGGAACGCGCGAAAGAAGGTGACGTGGTCTATTGCGATCCGCCATATAGTCATAGTCAAGCCATTCTCTATGGTGCGCAAGGTTTCAATCAAGACGACTTGTTCATGCGCATTGAAAAAGCCAAATCCCGAGGCGTATTCGTTGCGCTTAGCTTAGACGGCTCTAAAAAATCAGGTGAACAAGATTGCGACTATGACATTCCGCCGTCGCTATTTGAAAGGCATGTTGCTGTAAACTGCGGGCGCTCAATGTTGAAACGCTTTCAAATGGGAGGAAAGTCTCTTGAAGGAGAAGTGGTTACAGACCGCCTGTTGCTAACACATTAATCAATCGGGGGTGAAGTTCTGCCATGGTGGTTTGATTTCGCGTTCGTCGTCGTCGCGTTCCTGGTCGCGCCCAGAACCAAACCCCATCCCCTGCTTGGCAAAGCCTTGACGGTCGAAGCCAAATCCCCGCGCGGTTTTCTGCGCCTCAACCTTCCCGCCTGATAGGTCGCGCCCTTCGCGCTCTGAGATCTGGCGGGCAGTCTCTAGCCCGGATTATTCACCGGATGTTTTTGAGCAGAGGTTTTTGTGTGCGGAACTGGTTTCAGATTTGGCAAAGCGAGCGGGTTTGTTGCGCGGGCTTTCCGGCGCTTGCGTTTGAGTTTGCAGGCTTCAGTTTCGGGGTGACGGGGCGTTGCGCGGCGTGATTGCTATGGCGCTTGAGGATTGCCAGTAGGCACCGCTGTCAGTGCGCCAAGTATCTGCGCGAAGAGTTGTTTGTCTGGACAGGCGGATGCGAAGGCAACGCGGATACGTGTAGCGGTTTCGACAACACGGGCACCAATCTTGACGATGCGGTTCTGAAGGGTAGTGAACTCGGCGCACTTCAGAGGTGCGCTTTCCGGGATGGCCTGGCGCACTTCCCAAAGCAGCCAATAGGTAGCGGTGTGGAGAATGAGCCGTATCTGGTTGGCGCGGGCGGATGAGCAGGATGTGCGGTCGCTCTTCAGTTGGGTTTTGTGGAGCTTGATCAGATTTTCGGCCTGCCCGCGCGCAGTCGTCGCACTTGTAGAGCCGCTCTGGCGTAGAGCCAGGGAGCGAAGTGACGATAGTTCGGATATCGAGACCGAGGCTTGTCGCTTCAATGCGGGCGATGATGCGCCGTTTCACGCCGTTCCAGCTCTTGGCGGCGTAGGTCGTCTCGCAATGGGTTCTATGGGTGGCGAGGTTCTGCTCGATCCTCATGGCAGCGCAGGCGTCGGCGGCGGCTGTGACGATGGTATCTCTTCTAGGCCCAAGGGGCCCGAAGCTGCATATTTGGGCTCCGCCAAGCACATAACCGTCCCAAGTTGACGGCATTGGTAACGCATCCTGCTGCTCGTCGGACATACCGCGGAACAAGTCCAGAAGCGCTCGCTCGCGTTCGGATTTGGCCTGCGGTATGTCCGACGAGCAGCAGGATGCGTTTTTCCAGGCAACTGCTGCGCTGGCGAAACCGGTGAGCCGGGAGGAGGGTGTGAGGCCCCGAAGCGACGGGCATAATGGCGTGACTGGGTGAATGAAATGAACGGGAGCTATCCTTGGATTTTGCTTGCCACAAGATCGATGTTGACGCGCATCACACCGTGCTCTTTTGCAAGCCCCACCCACGCTGCCAATGCTGTTTTAGTCTTTTCAATCGCGTCCTCAATGATCGAGGTGGGAAGTTTTGCTTCCTGACCGAGCTTTACCAGATGTTCCACCCGTGGATTTCGGCCTTCACCCATCACCATGGTGCTTTGCTCGTCCCCCGGACCGGAGGAAAATGTGAGATCGTAAACAGGGGATAGACGCCATTTACCGGCTTCATCCATTATGAAGCTGAAGTTCTTGGAATGGTCATCGCGATTATGAGCCAGCACGTTGAACACGGCCAGCCGGTACATTTTTTCGGCTTCGCGAATGTCTTTCGTCAGTATCATGGTCAGTGCGATCAGATCCTCGTAGTCAAGCGATGGTGTTCTGAAATCGGAATGAAGCAGGCCGCAAGCACTGTGGGTGTGCAGGCGTGCGCATCCGCTGCGATCAAAGCGCCTGGTTGCAAAGTATCCAGCGGAAGAGGCCCTGGAGAAAAGATGCACCGGTTCCATTTCGAGGCCAGCCTTTACCGCCATCAACGCATAGACATACTCGATTGCTCCGGCATCCGGCCCATCTGTAACATTCGGAAATTTTACCAACCACGACTCGAACGCCTCGGGCATGGCTTGCGTCCCGTGAATGATGTTTTGCATCAAAGCATCAACCCCGATCATCGCCTTGGGGCGCGCACCGGCAGAGGATCCATTCAGTCGCAGCAATTCCTGCAATACATCTGAAGCATCACCATCCAATACCTGCTTGGCGTCTGCGGCCAACCTGTTCAAATCCAATGCCCCGGATGCATTTCCGGGGCCGAAATCAGGTTTATAAACCAGCGCGCCCATCCCTGATTGTCCGACATAGGTCAGCCTGTCCAACGGGCAGAGTTGTGCGGGCATTAGCCCCTCGAGGCGGGCTTTTCGATCAAGGAGCAGTCGCCCCCAACCGTCGGGAAGACTATCGTTGAAGACACCGGGTAGCCCCTCGAACAGGTGGGGGTCGAATGTTTGCACCCCGGGCCGCAGGGGACATCTCAAAGGAGATATTTCAAGCCCGGATCGGATGAAATCCCCACTATATTCAAAGTAGATCCTGCCATCGCGCAGGGCAAGCTGTCCCACAGAAACTAGATCAGCCTGTCCAAAATAGAGGCTGACATTGATTTGATTAATCGGCTCAAAATTCATGTCCGCCAGCCTCTCTTGGGCGAGGATTTCCTGTCGGTAGTCAGCACGTCATCGATGGATGAAAAAACTTGTTCTGAGTGTTCAAGGGCGTTTACAACCGATTCCAGCCGATCCAGAACCATAAGAAGCTTGAGGAATGATTCCAGCGAGATTTGTCCCTTCTGTTCAAATTTGCGCAGTGTTGGCAAGCTAACCCCAGCGCGCGTTGCCAGCCCGGCCTGTGTCAAGCCCATCGCAAGCCGCTTGGTTCTGGCCGACGCCCGGAGCTCTTTCTGGGCTTTGGATACGGTTATAAGTGACTTCATGACATTACTTAGTTGCCTATTAAAGGGTGAACTAATACAATAAGGGTATTTACTTCAGTGTGCAAGGCTAAGGCATTGACAGGCTAAGGCATTGAGGCCACGGCAATCGCTTGAAAAAGCGGGGATTCCCTTAGCGGGTGATATGTGATTCTCTGGTCATTGAAATGACATTCGGAGCCTCCCATGATCTCAGCCAATATCCTCGACCATTTTTCCGCCATTGAAGACCCACGCCAGAGCTGGAAAACTGTTTATCCACTACCCGAAATCCTACTGATTGTGCTCTGCGGTGTTATGGCGGGTGCTGATGATTTTGCCGAAATAGCCCGATGGGCGGACCGAAAATTGAAATTCTTGCGTGGGTTTCTACCCTTCAAAGATGGCATTCCATCTCATGACACGCTCAATGATGTGATGAACGCGATTCCCGCTGACCTGTTTAGCGAATGCTTCGTTTCTTGGGTTGCGGCCTTGCGCGATGGTTATCTGGCGGAGCAACGAAACAAACGCGCACGTCAAAGAACCTCCAACAGTTTTTCCTTCACCAGTTGGTGGAGGGAGAGGGATTCGAACCCTCGGTGCGCTCACGCGCACAACGGTTTTCGAGACCGCCCCGTTCGACCACTCCGGCATCCCTCCAAGAGTTTCCCATATATCACGAAATACGTTGCCTCCCATCCCTAGAACGGGATTTACAGCCCCGGCTAGCCGTCGTTCCCGTCTTCTCCTTTTTCGGTGGGCACTTCTTTTTCTTTGATGAGGTCCGCCATGCGCTGGGATAGCTGTTTGCGCTTGGCAGGAGCAATTGCAAATACCCACCGCCCCAAGCGCTCGGAGAGCGCGTTCGCCTCCTTCTCAACGTCCTCCAGCGAAGGCATTTCGGGCAATCCGACGATGTTGGGGCCGTCTTCGGGCAGCTCCTTGCGGACTGATGGGTCGTAGAAGGCATCCACCTTCATCCAGTCAAGGTTATCTACCTCGGCGGTCGTCACCTCCAAACGCAGGCCGTCAAACGTCTCGATTTTCGTCACGGGAGCGTTTTCCAAGAAGGGTACCTCGTCACGGTTCTTGATCGTCACCATTGACACGCGCTCAAGCACGCTCCCCAGTTGGTTACCAACAAAAGGATTGGTGGGTTCAAATCCTTCCGGGATATCCTGAAGTCCGAAATGCTGTTCGTCGTAGCTTTCCCGCGCTACCGTCACCACCTCACCGTCAGTGTGTTCGATGGCGATCCGTCTCACACGCCAGCGAGCAATCTGCAGAACCGATGAATCAAGCCAGCCGACCGCGGCTTGCGGGAGGTCAAAATTTCTCCAGACAAGCCAAGTCTGATCTTCTCCGACGCGTCGAACGTAGCGGGTTTCGCGCGTACCGCTCGCATCGCGTCCTACCAAGAGAGATGCAAACTCATCTCCATTCCTATTCCGGAGCGTTACTGAAGTCGCTCCGTTTTCGGGAGCAGTGGGGTCGCTGAGACCGAGGGATGCGTGTCGGTCGGGATCCGAAGTTTTGGGCTCGAGCGTCTCAAGTATCGAGAGCGTTACGAGAAGTTTTTTGGGTCGGTCCGAATCCACGGGGTAGTCGGCCAAGTTCGGGATAACCCAACCTTCTTCCGTGCGCTCGATGCGGAACGTTTCCTGCGGGCTCTCGACAGCAATCTCCGCGACTTTGTTCACGTGGTCAATGAGCTCAGGAAACACCCTTTCAGGTGTGTGCTCGCGCTGGAGATCCGCATCACGCCAGAGAGTGGCCCACGCGGCAAGGACAAGCATGGCCCCGGTCACTGAGGCGAGAACGAGCAGACGTCGTCTTTTCACGACGATGCTCCCTCGCGTCGTCCCATTCCCGGCGCGCGCTGTCTTCGCCGTACTGCAGGCATCACGAGTGCGAGGATCACGACAAGGGTCGCCACCGTATAGACGTTAACCAGTTCCAGTCTCGTGGAAAGCGCATCAATGTCGCTCCGAAGTTCGTACTGCACGTCTCGCAGCTTCTTCCGGATCGAGACGATTTGCTCGCGAAACTCCTCAATCGTCTCGCGTTGTTCAGCACTGAGGATTGGGGCACCTTCCTCGGTTTCTGGGGCTACCGTTCCCTGGAGTTCGCGCAGTTTGCGCTCGGTCTCGGCGAGTTGGCTCTGGAGGGCACGCTCGGTTTCGCGGTACCGGGTTTCCGCTTCGCGTTCGAGAGCTTCCACCACCTCGAAGGGCCGGACAGAAGAGCCTCGACTCCGGAGTCCGATCAGATCTTCACCGCCAGCAAGTTGCTCAAGCACATTGACCACGAAAGAGCCGTTGTCGGCGGTGGGAACGGCCGTCTGGCGTCCGAAGAAGTTCCGACTCGACACCCACACGGCATCAGCCAGAATGTCGGTGTCCCCGACCACCACGATATGAGCGTCCTCGGTGCTGGCAATGTGTGATTCGGGTAGGGCAGGAGGCTCTTGGCCCTCTTCAAGATCGCCCGCGCCGAGACCGTGCGGGAAAGCACTCTCCATCGAACCACTGATGCGTGCGGCGAGGGCAAGCGGTTCACCGCCTGCAATGAATTCCGACAGCAATTGTCCGGGGTCAACGCGTTGCTGAATCTTGAAACGCTCGATGCTCATCGATTCGGGCGTCGAGGTGACAAGCGTCTCGAACGTGGACGTAGCTTCCTCTGTCGGAAAGAACGATCCCGCCGTGTGCATGAACATTCGCTCAAGCTCAGCGGTCACGATGTCATTCTGATTGAAGGATGGCGTGAGTAGTGCCAACCAGAGGATGTAGTCGGTAACCCGCGCGTTTTGTCGTCCGCCGACGCTTACCTTCCGGGCGGCGAGGCGGTCGCCCACCACCCGTCCCGGCGTGAGCTTGAATCCCCACGGCGTGAATAACTCGTCGAGGTTCGAATAGGGGATATGCAGGTTTCGCCGTTCGGGTGCGACGTAGGAAAGCTCGATTTCAGAGAATGGATCGACGAAGAAAATCGCACCGCGTCCGCTCATCACGAACTGGTCAATCGCGTACATCGTCTCTTCAGGCGGAAGCTTCGGTTGCACCACCATCAGAAGATCAATGTTATTTGGAATTTCCGTCGCTGTCGCACCAAGGTCGACCACCTCGAACAGCTCGCGGATCCGTTCGTGGATCGCCCATGGTGCGACGTAATCGCTGGGCTCACTCTCGGGCGTTCGCAGTCCACCTCCTACCGGAAGAGAACTCATAAGCGCGATCTTCGGCTTTTCGGGATTGGCGAGGTTGTTGACGATCCGTGTGAGTTCGTACTCGAGGAACGCCTCTCGTTCGCGTTCAAAAAACGGGATCCGTGCGGTGTCGTCAGTGCTGTTGGTGGCGACAAGCCCGAAGTACAGCCGCTCGCCTGCGTCGCTTACCGGAATTCCCTGAAGGTCATAAACTACCGCGAGATCTTCCTCGTCGGAGAATGGTTCGGGATCAATCCTCTCGAGACGAATAAGTCCGTCGGATGCGGATGAGTACTGTTCGAGCAGTTCCCGAACACGCCGTTCGTAGTCGCGCACCGTGGGAATGTCTCGACTTAGCTTGTCCGAGAAGAACAGCCGGAAAACGAGCGGTTCCGAAAGCCGCTCGAGGATCCGTTCGGTGCCATTGGAAAGCGTGTAGAGCCCGTCCTCGGTGAGATCGACCCGTGCTCCGCGGAACAGGGTCGAGGCAAGGACGTTGACCGCGAGGAACAGTGCCACTGTCAGCATGACCGAGAGTGTCGAGGAGAAGGGGATCCGCTTTTCCATCGTTCAGCTTCCCCGCTTCGCTTCGATGGCGATCGTGTTAAGGAAGAGTGCGCCTGCGATGAGCGATGTGAAATAGACGACGTCGCGAAGATCAATGACACCGCGGCTGATGTCGTTGAAGTGGGTGAGGAAACTGAAGGAGGCTATCGCATCGAGGATCGGCTGCGGCGTCCAGGCGGAGAAGAAGTTGAGGACGATGGGAAGCCCGCTCACCGTGAACAGGAAGCAAACCGAGACCGAGACTACGAAGGCAATGACCTGGTTGCGCGTGAGCGCGGACAAGCACGAGCCAATCGCGAGATAGCCGCCCGCCATCAGGAAGCTCCCGACATAACTGCCGATGATCACGCCGTGGTCGGGATCGCCGAGGTAGCTCACCGTGATCCACACCGGAAACGTGAGTAAGAGCGCAATCCCGGTGAATGCCCAGGCTGCGAGGAACTTGCCTACGACCGCCTGCATGACCGAGACCGGCAACGTCATCAGGATCTCCAGTGTCCCGGTCTTGCGTTCTTCCGCCCACAGCCGCATCGCGATGGCTGAAACGAGGAAGAGGTAGAGCCACGGATGCCATTCGAAGAAGGCTGAAAGATCTGCCTGTCCTCGATCGAAAAAATTCCCCATGTGGAAGGTGAACAGGCCTGAGAGGATGAGAAAGATGGCGATGAACACATACGCGACCGGGGTCACGAAATAACTAGCGAGTTCCCGTCGCGCGATTGCGAGGATCGGTGTCATGCGTCCGCTCCTCCCGTGAGTTCACGGAACACGGCTTCGAGCGAAGGCGCGGATCCGTCCGGCCTCTTGGAAGCACGTCCGAGAACCGCGGCCGGAGTGTCGTCGATCTGCTTTTTGCCGTACGCGATGATCAGCATTCTTGTGCAGACCGCGTCCACTTCCTCAAGGATGTGCGTTGAGATTACGATGGCTTTTTCGTTTGCCATGGCGCGGATGAGCGAACGAACTTCATGTTTCTGATTGGGGTCTAGCCCGTCCGTGGGTTCATCAAGAACTAGCACTGCAGGATCGTGAAGGATTGCCAGTGCAAGCCCCGTCCGTCGTTTGAAGCCCTTGGAAAGCGTCTCGACCTGTTGGTGGAGGACCTTGCCGAGGTGGAGATTCTCCACCACGTACTCAGTCCGCTCCCGCCGGAAAGCCGGGGAAAGGCCCCGTGCCTCGGCCGCGAAGGTCAGCAGCGCCTGCACCGTCATTTCGCCGTAGAGAGGGGCCCCCTCAGGTAGATAACCGATTTTCCGTTTGATTTCGGTGGGACTTTCCTGGACGTCGATGCCATCGATCCGCGCCGTTCCCTCGGTCGGAGGGAGGTAGCCCGCGATCATGCGCATGGTGGTCGTCTTGCCCGCTCCATTGGGGCCCAGAAAGCCCAGCACTTCCCCTCGGTCGACGGCGAAAGAGATCCCGTCCACGGCCGTGAACGGGCCGAAGCGTCTTGTCAGCTTCTCGATCTCGAGGAGCATCGGCATCTTCTTCCTTAATCTTTCCAGGGTGGGTCTACAGGGAACGAAGCGGCACGGCCTCACAATCGTGCCACCACGGACATCCCTCGCCTCGTGAAACTAGTGCCCCTTGCCCGCTACGCAAGGGGTAAGGGTTAAGCGTGGGTTCAGGATTCTCCGTACACGGGAACGATGGCACTCCGCGCGACTTGATTCGCAGGTGAAGCGAGGAATCCGATTACCTCCGCCACATCGGTGAGTGCCGCCCAACGCGAACGGTCCGCATCTGGCATCGCTTCACGATTGGTGGGAGTGTCGAGGATCGCTGGTGCCAGCGCATTAACGAGAATGCCTTCCCTGGCAACCTCTTCCCCAAGAGCTTCGGTAAGGGCTGCAACTGCTGCCTTGCTCATGGTGTAGGCCGTCATGCCCGCACCTTGGCGCGGTTCCAGTGCCGGCTGGGCCGCCACATTGACGATGCGTCCACCATTTCCGGTTGCCCGGATGCTTCGGACCGCTTCCCGACAGCAGAAGAAGCATGAGCGTGCGTTCATCCGCCACATGCGTTCAAGAGCCTCTGTATCCGTTTCCAATATTGGGGCCATGCAAAAGCCGCCCGCGATGTGGATCGAGGCCCACAGACCTTCCTGGGCGTCGTACCACATACGCGTCGCAGTTTCATCGGAGAGGTCAGGCCCTCCCTCGATCGGATCCGCTGGCGACAGGACCTTCGCACCTGCAGTCGAGAGCGCCGCTGCAGTCACCTCACCCAGGGCACCGGCAATGCCCGTCACGACGACGGTGCGCCCTTCGAAGTCGTATGTAGGGACGGATGAGGTCATGGGTATTTTTCTTTTAGAACCCCGTCCGGGAGCATCGCTCATGTCTGCCAGTGATGGCAAACTGGCCTCTCGACAGGGTGTATCATCCGTTTTTTTGAAGGATCGTCTCCATGGCAGAGATCACTCCTATCTGTGACTTCGGCTGGGAGGCGCCGGCTTTTGATCTTCCCGGGATCGACGACGCAAACCACACTCTGGAAAGCATCCGGGGGCCGAACGGAACACTCGTCATGTTCATCTGCAACCATTGCCCTTACGTGAAGTCCGCTACGGCGAAGATCGTACGTGACGTGGCTGCACTTCAGGAGCGTGGGATTGGAGTCGTGGCCATTATGTCCAACGATACTGACGCTTATCCCGACGATGATTTTCCCCGCATGAAGGAATTCGCAGCCTTGCACGCCTTTCCGTTTCCCTACCTGATCGATCGTTCCCAGGAAGTGGCACGTGCCTATGACGCCGTCTGCACTCCGGATTTCTTTGGTTTCGATGCGGGACTGGAGCTTCAGTACCGAGGTCGCCTCGATGATGCCCGGGCCGAACCTCGGGAAGGAACCCGCCGCGAACTCTACGAGGCGATGCTTGCCGTTGCCGAAGGTCGGGGAGGTCCCGCCGAACAGAGCCCCAGCATGGGCTGTTCGATCAAGTGGCGAGATGCATGAGTACGGAACTAACGATCTTTATTGATGGCACCGATATCTCGTTCTCTGCGGATCCGAGACAATCCGTCCTGGACTCTGCAATTGCGGCGGGTGTACGGCTGCCTCACAATTGTCGTTCCGGAATTTGTGGCACCTGCAAGGCAACTGTAATGGAAGGGGAACTCGACGATTCTGATGGGGAGGATTTCGCCCTGACGGACACGGAACATGCGAACAACGTTCGTCTTCTTTGTCAGTCAGTGCCTATTTCGGGGGTTATTCGGGTTCGGACATGTCTTCCGGTTTCTGTTTCGAAGCAGTCCAATTCCCCCGATTAGGTTGCCGATGAAACTGCGTGAGGTATTACTCAAATTCTGTTACTACGGAACAAACTGATACATACTGTGGAAGGAAGATAATTGATGGCACATTGGCTTTTCAAATCTGAACCTGGCGCCTGGTCGTGGGACGATCAGGTGAAGTGTGGCGCGAAGGGTGCCGAATGGGACGGGGTGAGGAATCACCAAGCTTCCAACAACATGAAAGCCATGAAGCTGGGAGATAGCGGCTTTTTTTACCATTCTGTCAACGAAAAACGGATTGTGGGCGTCGTCGAAATTATCCGCGAATACTATCCCGACCACACCGACACTACTGGCCGTTTCGGGATGGTCGACGTGCGGGCTGTGAGCGCAGTTCCATCACCGGTGACGTTGGCCGTCATCAAAGCAGATCCCCACCTTTCCGATCTTTCCCTGGTCCGCCAATCTCGTCTTTCCGTCGTTCCCGTCTCGGACTCTCACTGGAGAATTCTGTGTGCTATGGCGGATCTCAACCCTGACACCCTTGCATCCAAGTGACTCTCTCAGCAGAAAGAGTTTTGGACAATCGGCTCAATGTAGAGAAGCGTAAAAAATGGGAGTTGTGTACATAAGTGCATTTTGTCGATATGGAACAGCCACATAAACGAAATATTAGACGAGCATGATGACTTGCGCGTTGCCGTCCTTGTGCGGAATATGGCCGCGGAGAGTTCATCCTGTTTGAAGATGAAGCCATGCGATACATCCCAGACAACTACCGATGGGAGGTGAACAACCGCGACAACCTTGAAGGGTTTGAAATAGTGGCAGGTGCACGCCTTTTTAATTGGCAGCCGCATGGTTCACAATTCACAATCCACCGCGTAGTCCCGCCAGTAGCCAGCAAGTTTCGAATTACCACCAATATCCCGATTGTGGAGTTTCAGCGTTCGTACGGGGACGGTCTTGGCTGAGAGTCGCCTTCCCCTGCAAAAGTGGTTGCTGGCGATCTTCATGCTTACCAGCGCACGCAAGGGCATCCCCAGCACGCAGATGGCGCGTGAATTGGGCGTCACTATCCGCTCGTTGCGCAATGTGGAAATAAACACGAGCACCATCGCTCCCGACCAGAACCCAAACCATAGTCTCCAGAGCAAAGTGGATTCGTTGGCCTCGGGGAGAAAGAGCCATACCACCGAAAGCACGGCAACGATCAAACCCCCGAAAACGCTATCCCTCATGTAATTCAGTGTATCCTCCTGATACCCCTTTCTCACGATAAACCGCATAACTTTCGTTCCGCCCATACCAATCAGCATGTTCCGCTGGGTGGCTGTGAAGCCAGCCACGATCATTCCGAATGTTGCCGTCCCTATGGCCAGCGATTTGGAGAACGGATCGACAAGATTCGCAAATACACTAACTGCAACGCCGGCAAGCAAAGCCAGCGCGTAAGGCAAGTCACGCCAATTGCGCCTAGTCATTAGCTTCTCCGAAATAGGCATAAGGGGAGTCAGAGAACATCTTTTCCTCCTAGTTGGCTGCCGGGGATCGAGAATCCTGGTAGCATTTATTTGAAGATTGCACATTAAAGTGCCATTCTCTTAATCGGAAACTATTCCGATGGATTTTGGCGATGAGGATTGATTGGTGGCAAAACCAAACTGGGCTAACCGCACGATCTGGACAGGCGACAATTTGGAAATCATGCGCGGCATGAATTCCGAATCAGTTGACTTGATCTACCTTGATCCACCTTTCAATTCGAAAGTAAGCTACGCTGCGCCCATCGGAAGCAAAGCGGCAGGAGCCGCGTTCAAGGACACATGGACGCTTCGCGATGTGGATGCGGAGTGGATCAACCTGATTGAAGCGAAACACCCGTCCTTGTACCGCGTCCTGCTTGCGGCCATGACCGACAGTGACAAATCTTACCTTGCTTACATAGCGGCACGTTTACTAGAAATGCGACGGTTACTAAAACCAACTGGTTCAATTTTCCTGCACTGCGATCCGACCATGAGCCATTACCTAAAACTGGTGATGGATGCGGTGTTGGGGCGGAAGCAATTTCAGAATGAGATTGTGTGGTGTTATGGCGGTCGCGGTATGTCCAGGACTCGCTTTCAGAGAAAGCATGACATCATTTTGTATTTTGGTAAGGGGGGGGGGGGGGAATCCCACACTTCGATGCGGTAGGGGCTTCGCGTCCGGTTGCGCCAGAACATGTTGGTCGTTACAACAAAATTGACGATGCTGGTAGACGGTATGCACGGATTAAGAACCGGGATGGCTCTTACTCTAATATCTATCTGAAAGATGTAGTTCGTGAAGATTGGTGGACTATCCCGTTTGTCAGAGGCAAAGAATCAGTCGGCTATCCGACGCAAAAACCACTGACTCTCCTGGAACGCGTCATCAAGGCATCAAGTAGTTCTGGTGATGTAATTCTTGATCCCTTCTGTGGTTGCGCTACAACCTGTGTCGTCGCTGATGCATTGGAGCGAGAATGGGTGGGAATCGACATATCGCCTAAAGCGGCAGAACTTGTACGCTCGCGCATTGACGATCTGACCCGTAAAATCATCAACCGCGATGACATTCCTCAGCGCACGGATATCGGCAAACTGCCGCGCTATAATTGTGCAGAGAACAGGCACAAACTTTACGGAGAGCAGGAAGGAGACTGCACTGGATGCAATGAACATTTTAAAGCTCAAAACCTTGAAGTAGACCACATCATCGCTAGAGGGAAGGGAGGAACCGACCATATGGATAATCTGCAACTGCTTTGCAGCAGATGCAACCGGATCAAGGGAGACCGAGGCATGGATTATCTGCGGGTTAAACTGCAATTATAGGTTGGATGGGAGTGTTAAGTATATAGTCCCGAAAACAAAGACCTGACAATGTTGATCTACAATTCCTGTACCATCTCGACCGAAATTTCCCTGTGGGTTACGATTACGTGGTGAATGGCAAGTCCGCGCTGGATTGGGTGATGGAGTGCCAATGCGTTTTAACTAATTTTTGTTCAAGCACTTAAGGACATCGCCGTGGAGATTATTGGATATTTTATGCCCCCCTGGCATTCTCATACTCGAATCAATACCCCCGATCATTCGGCGAGTTATCGATTTAACTCTGCGGGGTCGGTCACTACCTATGATATCCATTCTCTCGGCAGTGTATTACATGCGACCGATAATGGAGGATTGTTCCTTCATATTTCGAAGAAGTTTCACAAAATGCTGATAGACGAAGGTCTGAGACGGGGGAATGTCAGCCAAGACGCTGCGGCACGCATACAGGAGGAGAATATCGGACCGATATCGCGGCTCTGCGAGTATCTGTCCGTCCTCGATCAGTGCCGATTGGAGAAGGAACCGAACCAGTCCCGAAAGTGGTATGTTATTGATCATTCTCGGCTCTATCGAAAAAATGATTCTGGCTCCTGTATACCGATTGTGCCTGATTTCGGCGTTGGCGAACATGTGCTACGAGGACAACAAAATGTAACTCATCATGCGTCGTCTTTCATTGACGTAAATTCGGTCGAATCGATTGCGAAAACGTTCGATGAACTGATAGGACTGGCCAGCAGGAATAAGGAGATCGATATTATTTCGCTGATTGCTCAGTTTCACAAGGGGTGCTGCTGCTATCAGAGGCTCGACTGGCAGGATTCGATCCTCCACCTATTCTCTATTGCAGAAGTACTAGCTAACGAATGTTGGCGTTGTCACGTGATCGAAGCAGGTGACGATGCTGCAATTCGGGCACCTTTGTCGGAAGATACTAAGCGTTTTGCTTGCCAATGGAAAAACAGAGCGACATCAGGTTGGCACCCGCAGGTCGCCAAACTGTTGGAAGCCAGCCTTAATACAGGGCAGATTGATCAGGGATTGCACAACCAACTTAAAACTGCTCGAACGATTCGGAATGACTGGGTGCATAAACAGTTGCGCCCATCACTCGAAGACCTGGAAACAGCGTTGGACGGAGTCACCGAGTTCGTTGAAAAGATTCTCGGTGTCAAACTTGCGATACCGACAGGGTTCAATACGGGGATTCTAAGTGTTCAAGCCGATCCGCGGGTTTAGTCGGGCCAGTCTACCCAACGTACGTTGGCCGGTCGCGTCACACCCTTAGCGATATCCTCTGGCGTGGTCCCCTCTGGAAACTCCAAAAGAGTTCTTTCATCTCTGCCTTCGTGGGCTGGTAGCGGCTGCTGACGAGTGCCACGGCGAGTTTGGATTTGTCGGTCATGGCAATTCTCCCAGTCGGTGGCGATCATATCCGCCATGTTCGGCGATCCGCACAGATGAGCCTAACCTTGATAGAGGGTTAGGACTCAGGTTGTCGGTTGGCTGAAGGCTAACCTGCTTCTTTAACTCAAACACGCCCCCCGAAAGCGGCATTTATCGGATGCATGGTAAAGCTCTGGCCTGAACGAGGGTGGGTGCAGCGCGTTCCGATAACCTTCTTTGAACACCGGCGATGCAGATATTTATCAGAGAGGAAGCAGTAGCAGTTATGGAGATTTTTCCTCGGGAGCGGATTCGATAGGATCGGGACCGTAACGATTAGGGCCGGGAGTGCCTTTTTTGAACAGTACCAAGCACAAGCCAAGGACAAATCCAATGTGGGCGATCCAAAGCCATGGTGATCAGCCTGGCCGGTCCAACAAGACAAGGGAAACCAAATTATGGTGAACCAAAGCGACTGCCACCAGCCTGACAGGTTAACATCGTGCAGACGGCGAATGTTCGCGCAGATGAAAGGGGGATGATCAAAACAATCAATCCAATGGGAATTATATACCAAAATGCCATTTCTCTATTGCTCCTTATGGGCTCTTGTGTAATATCAGGTATAGCCAAAACGAGGAACCAGATGACACAAAAAGCCTCCGGAAAATCAGATCGCGAAGGTATCAGCTTTGTAAAACTGATGAAGATGTTTCTAAATGACGAATTAGCAAGTTCTAAAACGCTCAGGAAAGTGATGATGCATTGAGCCAATCGTTAGCATCCCAACCAACATTTGACGATTTTTGCCCGGTTGCAGAGGCAGTCGAGCAGCTTGCGAGTAACGGTGGCATTGAAGCACGTGGAGCAATCTACACCCGGCGCGAAGTTGTAGACTTTATTCTCGATCTTGTCGGATACACCGTTGATCAGCCCTTGGCAGACTTCTGTCTCCTCGAGCCCTCATTTGGTGAAGGTGATTTCATTCTCCCGGCCATCGAACGTCTCTTAATCACCGCACAACGCGAGCCCAATGGCCTCAGTTTCGATAGGCTCGCTCCTGCGATCCGCGGCGTCGAGCTCCACCGGGAAACTTTTGAACGCAATCGTCAGGCCATGCGTGCCATGATGATCAAAAAAGGTGTTTCGGCAAAGGATACCGAAGTACTGCTTGATACGTGGCTAGCTCAGGGTGACTTTCTGCTATTTGATTTTGATAAGGATTTTACCCACGCTGTGGGAAATCCACCCTATGTGCGCCAGGAAGTTGTTCCCGATGTGCTGATGGGTGAATACCGGCAGCGCTACAGCACGATCTACGACCGCGCCGATATCTATGTTCCGTTCATCGAACAATCGCTTCGGCTTCTGGGGGCAGGGGGCAAGCTAAGCTTCATTTGCGCGGATCGGTGGATGAAAAACCGCTACGGGAAAAAGCTCCGCGAACTCGTCAACCGAACATACCACCTTTCAGCCTACGTCGATATGGTCGGTACGGATGCGTTTCATTCCGAGGTAAGCGTTTATCCCGCCATCACCTTGATTGAGCGGCCTACACCAGGGCAGGGGAACAATGTCACGCGAATATTTGCGCGCCCTGAGATCGACGGAAATGCTCTTGGCAACCTTGCGCGCGAGCTGACGGCTTCAAAACTCAAGACCACGAGTGCGGTTCGGGAGATCGCCAAGATAGCCGCAGGTGGCGAACCCTGGATACTTGAGAACTTCGATGCGCTTGCGCTTGTGCGCCGTCTCGAGGCCGAGTTTCCGACAATTGAGGAAGCCGGATGCAAGGTTGGGATCGGCGTTGCGACCGGCGCGGACAAGGCATTCATTGCAGATTTGGAAGAGCTCGAGGTTGAGCCGTCCCGAAAGCTTCCTCTGGTGATGACAAAAGACATTCTCGAGGGGCATGTTGAGTGGCGGGGCAGGGGGGTGATCAACCCCTTTGGCGATGATGGTAAGCTTGTCAATCTTGATGATTTCCCGAGACTCAAGCGCTACCTGGAAGAGCGTCATGAGGCGATCGCGGGGCGGCATGTCGCCACCAAATCCCCGCAGAGCTGGTATCGCACCATCGACCGCATCTATCCCGAGCTCGCCCGCCGCGAAAAGCTTCTGATCCCTGACATCAAGGGAGATGCGTCTATCGTTTATGAAGGCGGCAAGCTCTATCCTCACCACAACCTTTATTTCGTCACGTCTGACGAGTGGGGTGTGCATGCACTGCAAGCTGTCATGCGATCCGGCATCGCCCGTCTATTCGTTTCGCTCTACTCGACCAAGATGCGCGGCGGATATTTGCGGTTTCAGGCGCAATATCTACGGCGGATCAGGCTTCCGAAGTGGGAGAGCGTGAGCGCGTCGATGCGCGAGCGCTTGAAGCGATATTCTGAAACAAATGACCGCCACGAGCTCAATGAGATTGTGGCTAGCCTCTATGGTTTTTCTGCCGGTGAAATGGCCTTGATCGAAGGGGAGAAGGCAAAATGACTCTCGATCTTGCCAATTACGAAGCTCAGGCACGCGAAGCCGTGAAACTCTTTTGGGGCAATAGGGAAGCCGCGCTCGCCAAACAGGCCGAAGCTGGCAGCCATGATGCAGGCGCGCGGGGCGCAGTGACGGCAGGTAAGAACATGGACGGGTTTCTTGCCATCGCTCAATCCCTGATCGAGGCCAACGGGCTCGCCCTAGCAGATATTTGCGTGCAGCAGCGTGTTTTGACACTGCCGGGTTTTTTTCCGGCCAACAAAGCTTTGGGACATGCTGGTGATGCATCGCGGTCAGCTCGTAGCGGCGCTCGAGTTCAAGTCTCAGGTTGGCCCGTCCTTTGGCAACAACTTCAACAACCGATCTGAAGAGGCAATTGGCACGGCGCACGACCTTTGGACCGCCTACCGCGAAGGAGCGTTTGGCGAAGATGCGCCACGCCCGTTCTTGGGCTGGATCATGCTTCTTGAGGATTGCGACAAGTCCAACTCACCAGTGAGGGACAAGGAACCGCATTTTCCGGTTCATCCCGATTTCAAAATGGCATCGTATGCGCAGCGCTATGACGTTCTTTGCAAACGTCTCGTTCAGGAAGGGCTTTATACAAGCGCGACGTTCCTTGCCTCACCGCATGAGGCGGCGGCGGATGGTCAGTACAAGCATCTGAGCGAGCTTACGTCGCTCAAATCATTTGTGACAGAATTTGCGGGGCACGTAGCAGCCGTGGCGGCGAGGTAGGAGGTTAGAGTGAAAATTAAGAAGGTTAGAGTTCAAAGCTACGGGTCAGTTATCGACAGCGAAGAATTTGAAGTCGATGAGAATAAAGCCATTTTGGTGGGCCCAATGAGGCGGGCAAGACGGCGCTACTTCGGGCGATTCAACATCTCAATCCCCCCAAGGGGGGCAAGCCACTCAGCGCACTGCGGGACTATCCTAGAGCGCACTATAGCAAGATCACTTTGGGTGAAGTCGATCCGTCGGACGTTCGGGTTGTATAGGCTGAATTTGAGCTGGATGACGATGATCGTGAGTATTTGCCAGAAGGCATGAAGGGTGCGAACTACGCTTTGTGGCGCAACTTAGATGACTCCACTGGTAATAGGCTAACCGGCGGGCCAGCAAAGAAAACCCACAAAGATCTGAAAAAAGATCTTATTCGCCTTGCCGCGCATGCGGACAAACAGTTTGCTGTGCCGGAAAATGGCTTTGGGCAATCCCCAACAGACACGCTCAAGGGGCTGACAGAGGGATGGGATGGTTTTCAGACGATCGAAGGGAAGAAGTCCAAGGTGCTCAGAAATTGGCTGGAAACAGTTTTCCCTCTCGTTGATGAAGACAATGAGAAGGAAGAGGCACGTTGCGACAGCCTGAAGGCCGATGTTGGGATTGGCGATGCGTGCAACGCGGCTGTTCGAGCCTTACGAAAACGGGTCCCTGTTTTTGTGCTGTTCGGTAACTATTTTCGTGTTCGGCCGCTCATTCATTTGCAGCAACTCGCGACCAGGATCACCAATGGAACGCTTGATGATGAGCGCTACGACTACGGGAATGTTTGCCTTTTGAACCTGCTGGGGTTCGACGCAAAGGAGCTCTCAGAAATGGGTGCTTCGGTCGATCCCGATGCAAACGACCCAGAAGCGTTTAGGGAGAAACTGGACGAAAGACAGTATCAGTTAAACGCTGCGGAAGTCAGCCTAACTCGGGAAATTCGGTCGATTTGGAAACCTGATGAGAGCAAGGGGGAGGTGGCCAAACTGCGGCTTCGCGCAGATGGTCAGTACCTAAAGGTAACGGTCGAAGATGACCTCGGAGTCGAAGTCGAGCTCGATCAGCGTTCGGAAGGTTTCCAGTGGCCCGTATCCTTTTTTGTTGTCTTCTTCGCGGAAGCGCAGAGAGATCACAAGAACGCTGTTTTGCTTTTGGATGAGCCTGGGATGAGCCTGCACGCTCTGAAGCAACGAGAATTCCGCAAGACGATCACGCGTTTGGCGGAAGGAAATCAAACCATCTACACAACGCATTCGCCCTTCCTCGTCGGACCCGACGAGCTCGACTTGGTTCGCGTGGTTGAAATGGTTAGCCGTGAAGAGGGAACGAAGGTCCATACTTCAGTGACGGCGAACGATCCTGCTGCGCTTCTGCCATTGCAAGAAGCGCTTGGGTATGACCTGGCGCAGAGCCTTTTTACTCAGAAGCAGAACCTCGTTCTCGAAGGGCTAACAGACTATTGGTATCTTGAGGCGGTTTCGCAGCTATTGCGTGCCTCGAAGGACGTAAACCTAAACGAAAAGATTGCGTTAGTTCCTGCAAATACGGCAGGAAAAGTCGTCTACTTTGCGACAATCCTACATGCGCAGGGTTTTAAGGTGGCGGCTCTTCTCGATTCTGACAGCGCAGGAGATCAAGCCGCGCAGCAGGACACCCTCGTTCATATGCTTGGAAATAAAGGGATTTTAAGGACGAAAGATTTCTTGCAGGATGAGATCAAGGCCGCAGAAGTAGAAGATCTTCTGAGAGAAATCTTGGTTGGCATTGCAAAATCAGAACTTAGTTGGGACATCAGCGACACAGCGGATAAGCAACCACAGCGGCCGCTCGTCAGTATCTTCGAGAGCGAGATAAAGGACTTCTCAAAATACTGTCTTGCGAAGGCCTTTGTACGCTGGTCGCGCGATCATGACGCTTCTGATCTAAGCGAGCCCGAGCGCGAGCAGTGGAAGAAGCTAATCGGAGCGATGAATTCGGCTTTGAAATAGTTTTCAAAAAGGAAATTGATATGGAAGTGAGCACGAGCTTGGAGAATGCGCGTGAGGCCTATCAAAGAGCGATGTTGGAAGCAAATAAGTATGGCGACGAAGTTTTGGACGCGCTTCAAAAAATCCGATCTTTACGTGAATTAGTTCCAATTTGATCTGACACCGCCGCTTTTCCAAAGGATTGGATCAGCGGCGGCACATCTCTTGTTTGAGATGATGGCTGCCGTTTTGATGGAGGTGCAAACCGAACCATCAACGAGGAAACCGCAATGTTGAATACTACAGATAAAAGCATCAAACACAAAGCTGGCCTGCTAAACTTGGCAGAAGAGCTTGGCAATGTCAGCAAAGCTTGCCAGGTCATGGGCTACAGCCGCGACACATTCTACCGGTACAAATCAGCCGTTGACGAAGGCGTCGTCGAGGCATTGTTCTCGCGCACCCGGCGCAAGCCCAATCTGGCCAACCGGGTGGATCAGGCAACCGAAGATGCGGTGATCAAGTTCGCCACGGACTTCCTAGCCTATGGTTCAGGTCCGAACTTCAAATGAGTTACGCAAACAGGGTATCTTTGTTTCGGCCTCAGGTGTTCGTTCGATTTGGTTGCGCCTTAACATCTTCCCCCACCTGAAGGAGGGGGATTTTCAGGGCATATAGCCCATCCAGTTGACACTTCACAGGAGACCTAACGGTGGTTTACCTCCATGTCCAAAGACGCCGTGTTCCGTCTTTCTTTAACTTCATGCCACGCCGAACAAACATGGCATGGATCTTGTTCAACATCATGGCGCGCTGCTTGACCAGTAGATCGCGGGTTTGAACCACCGATGACAGTTCCGCCTCGGCAGTGGATTTCGGACGCGCCTCTGGCAGCATGTCTTTCGACAGGAAAAACGCCAGGGCGCAGGCGTCGTGGCATTCTGTCTTCTTCACCGATTTCCGAATAACAGTGACAGACGACATCATCAACCAGTACCTGGAATTACATTCCGCCAAATGATGCTACCGGCATCAGCCGGTAGTCCTTCACTCAATACCGGCTCCATTTTGAAAGCTTGAATCGGAAATCAAGCCAAATGGGAATCCCGAATGTTAACGAGCCCTAGTTTGGACGCTCAAAATAGGAGCTCCTGCGAAATCGACTTCTTGGTCGAGGGCCGGTAAATCGATTAAACTATTGATATTAAATAACTACCCCCCCCCCCCCCGCAAATTTAGCGTTGAATAAACCGTCGAATTTTGCAAACCGTCGAAGTTGTGAGTACGCTCCCGCAGAGGCAGGAGCCGCACTGCGGGCAAGGGACGTTCATGACCATCTCAAACTCAAAATCTTATCCGCCGGTATCCCATTTTTTTGGGGCGGTCCTCAGCGGCACCGCGCGGTTCTGCGCGGTGGCGTTGCTTGCTTTGCTGTGTGTGACGCAACCGGCTAATGCCCAGGACCTGAGCGGAACCACAATGCCCCTTGCGGTTACGCCGGGGGGTGATGCGGTGGTGATCTTTCCCGATTTGAACGTGAGAGATGCAGATAGCGACCCTGTTGTCATAAGAGTAAGAATCGAGAATCCGAATGACTTGAATGCTGACGATATCCTGGCCTTCAGAGGTACTCCGGATACGAGCGGGTTTCAGGTGCAGTTTTTTTCCGGCGCCGACATTTTGGGTACAACTAATGATACATTGTTTGGCGCTCTTGCGGGGGGGGGGGCAGGCGCAGTCGCAGAAAAATGGCATGGTTTTCTCAGGAGCATCACCTTTGCGGCACCCGCCGGTAGTGGCGGACGCGAGCTTCGATTATTCGCTGAGGTGCGATACGGTCTTACTGATCCCCCCTCCTCCGACAGGCTGACCCGAACCCTCAATATCGGCGCGGCCGCGGTCATCAACAGCCCGCCCACCGGATTGCCCAGTGTGCGTGGGCTGTTCGCGCAGGGGCAGGAGCTGACGGCGGATACCGTTAACCTGGCCGATGCCGATGGCCTGCCTGCGGCGTCCACCTTCCAGTACCAATGGCACACCAACGACAGCACGACAAGCGCGCCGGGTACGAACAAGCCCATTGAAGGCGCGATCTCCCGCACTTATACCCTGACCGGGAACGAGGTCGGCCTGCGGATCGGCGTTACGGTGAGCTACACCGACCTTGGCACTCCTCCTACGAATGAAAGCGTAACCAATACTTTCATCCCGCTGGTGACCGGCCCCGCCGCTCCGCTGGTCGCCGATGCGGGGGTGGATCAGGTGGTCAACGAGGGCGATATCGTCACCCTTGACGGTAGCGGCAGTTCCAGCCCTGCCCCCGGGCCTTTGAGCTACCTTTGGGGTCAGGACGACAACAGTGGCCATGACATTTTTCTGGTGAATCCCTTCACCGTGCAACAGGTATTCCCCGCACCAACCGGGCTGAGCGAAGATGCGGAGCTGGTATTTCTGTTGGGGGTGTCCGATACGACCGGTGGATTTGCCACCGACGAGGTTCGGGTTCGGGTTCGCGCCGCCGCATCGGGCTCCAACAATCCGCCCACCGGTCGCCTGACCATTGATGGCGACCCCCGCTCGGGCGCGACCCTGACGGCGGATACCTCGGACATTGACGATGCCGATGGCCTGCCTGCTACAGGTACGGCGGGTGCATTCACCTATCAATGGTTTGCAGACGACGGAACCACGACCGAGGCCATTAACGGCGCGACCGACCTCACCTACCTGCTGACCGATGTGCAGATCGGCGCCAGGATTAGCCTGGTACTGCGTTATACCGATGGCCTGGGGGTGGCTGAGCGCGTGACCAGTTTGGCCGTGGGGCCGGTGGTGCCGGAGAACTCTGCGCCGGTCGCCGTGATAGCGCCTATTGATCCGGCGCTGTTGCTCACTGAAGGGAGCCTGACCGGCCTGGACGGGGGAATCGGCATCACCCTGGACGGCAGCGGCAGCTCCGACCCCGATGGCGATAATCTGACCTATCTATGGTCTCTTTCGAGCGCGGTCACCGCCACCGTGGGGGGTACCCTGGACGATGGTAGCTCCGCCACTCCCTTACTCACTACAATCCAGCGGCAAGCATTTGCGGACTCTCTGATCATCTCTTTGACGGTGAGCGACCCTGACGGTTTGGAGAATACCGCGACGGTAGAGTATGTCCTCTTGCCTCAGGCGCCTATTGCCAATCGTCGCCCGACTGCTGTTCCCCGCCCTTTAACCCAGATCGTCTTTGCGGGCGATACGGTCACCCTGGACGGCAGCGGCAGTTCCGACCCCGACTTAGGCGACACCGCGACCCTGATCTATCGCTGGCGGCATATACAAAATAGTTTCTTTGGCGAGATTCCCCTGGACGGAGCCGGCACGCCCATGGCAAGCTTCACGGCGCCGCCATCAACATCTGATCCTAATGTTAATACGAATAACGGGTTTGAACTGACGGTAACCGACACCTCCGGCGCTTCCCACTCGGCCACGGTGCTTGTCAACATACGGCCAAACTCCCCGCCCGCCGGCGAGGTGCGCATCGATGGCACCCCGCTCCTGGGCGCGACCCTGACGGCGAACACTGACACCCTGGGCGATCCCGATGGTCTGCCCGCTGCCTCCACCTTCGGCTATCAATGGCAGCGCAATCTCGTTGATATTTCCGGCGCCACCGGGCGCAGCTACCTC
Source organism: Alphaproteobacteria bacterium (assembly GCA_965206145.1). Lineage (GTDB taxonomy): Bacteria > Pseudomonadota > Alphaproteobacteria > TMED109 > TMED109 > CBDBIK01. Next base: position 10,361 of record CBDBIK010000005.1, on the reverse strand, counting down.
CTGACGGCGGACGATGCCGGCCAACTCATCACCGTCACGGTCAGCTACGAGGATCTCGCTACCTCCACTGGTGGCAGAAATGAAAGCCTGAGGAGCGAGCCCGTCGGGCCGGTGAGTGGCGCACCACCGGTGGTCATCACGGGCACGCCGACCCAGGGCGAGCCCCTGATGGCGGATACCTCGGCCATTGACGATAACCCGCAACCGGGGTCGGCATTCGAGTATCAATGGTTCGCAAACGACGGAACCACCAACGCGGAAATCGTTGGCGCGACCAACCGCAACTACCTCCTGCGCCAGGCCGAAGTGGGCCGGCGAATCACCGTGCGCGTGCTCTATACCGATGCGAATGGCGTTGCAGTGGGGCCACTGACCAGCGCGCCCACGGCGGCGGTCGCCGATGGCAATGCTGCCCCCACCGGCGTGGTGCGCATCGACGGCAGGCCGACCCAGGGCGAGACCTTGACGGCGGATACCTCGGCCATTGCCGATGATGATGGCCCTGCCAGCCTGCCATTCACCTATCAATGGAATACGCGGTCTGGCTCCACCGACACGGCCATCAGCGGCGCGACCAATAAAACCTACACCCTGAGCGGGGACGATTTTGGTGAGCAGATCACCGTGTCCGTGCGCTATACCGATGCGGAGGGCAACGCCGAGGGGCCATTGATCAGCGCGCCCACGGCGGCGGTGTCCGCTGACCTAAACGGCACCACAACGCCCCTTGCCGTCCTGCCGGGGGGTGGTGCGGTGGTGATCTTTCCCGACCTGAGTGTGAGCGGCGAGCCGAATGTCTTTAGAATACGAGTCCTGAACCCGAGTGACCTGGACGATGGCGATACCGCGAGTGTTGGTGTTGGTGCGAACAGTACCGGGTATTCGTTCTCTACCGGCACCGGCGCCACTGCCAGAACATCACCACATATCCTGTTCTCCGCCAATGCGAACACCAGCGGTGCCCAACTCCCAGCGAGGTGGCATGGTCTGCTCCAGCACGTCACCTTTGTGGCACCCGCCGGTACCGGCGGGCGCCGAATTCAACTCATCGCTGAGGTAAGTTACGATGGTGGTTCCACCTACTCCACCACCACGCTGACCCGAACCCTCAATCTCAGGACCAGCAACCGGCCCACCTCAAGCGGGCTGAATGTCACGCTGGACGAGGATGACAGCCATACTTTTGCGGCCGATCAGTTTGGTTTTGACGATGCCGACACCGGCGATACCCTGCAACAGGTGCGCATCGATAGTCTGCCCGCCGCTGGCAGTGGCAGCCTGACCCTGGACGACACAGCGGTGACCGCAGAGCAAGTGATTGCCGTTGCAGATATTCCGAATTTGGTCTACACCCCGGTGGCCAATGTCAACGGCGAGGTGACTTTCACCTTCAGTGTCTCCGACGGCACTGAATTCAGTGCCGATGTCGCCACGGCAACCCTGAGCGTGACCGCGGTCAATGACGTGCCCAGCGGCACGGTGACCATCGCCGGCGCGCCGGTGCGGGGCGAGAATCTGATCGCCAATACCTTCGCCATCGAGGATTTCGATGGCCCGAATGTCCTGCCGTTCACCTATCAATGGAACCGGGACGACGGAACCACGACCGAAGCCATCAGCGGCGCGACTTCTGTAATCTACACCCTGACCGAGGACGATGTGGGCGCTCAAATCACCGTGAGCGTGGAATATACCGATGCCGGCGGCACCGACGAGGGGCCCTTAACCAGTGTGCCTACGGCGGCTATCCTCAATGAGCCCCATACGATATCCCTGACCGGGGAGAGCGGTACGGTGGACGAAGGCGAAGAAGCCTTCTTCACCGTAACCCTGTCGGCATTGCCGGTGGACACGATCCAAATAGCCTATAGCACCTCCATTGAGAACGACGACAGTGCCGAGGAGAATGATTTCACGCCGACCAGCGGCGTGCTGAGCTTTTCCAGCAACAACAACCTGACCGCGGGCATCACAGTGCCCATAACGGCGGATAACGAGACCGAGGGCAACGAGACCTTCACGCTAACCCTGATGGCGGCCGACGGTGCCACCCTGCCGCCAACTTTCATCCTCAACCCGTCGGCCACCAGCGCCAAGGCGACCATTCGGGGCGATGCGGGCAGTAATAGTGTGCCCACCACCAGCGGGCTGACGGTCAGCACAAACGAGGATATCGCCCACACTTTTGCGGCCGCCCAGTTTAATTTTGCTGATACCGACAGCGGCGATAGCCTGACAGCGGTGCGCATCGATACCCTGCCCGCCAGCACCAGCGGCAGCCTGGCGCTGAACGGCACAGCGGTGATCGTGGCCCAAGTGATTCCCGTTGCCGGTATTCCGAATCTGGTCTACACCCCGGCGCTCAATGTCAACGGCGATGCGACCTTCACCTTCAGCGTCTCCGACGGTACTGACTTCAGTACCCCGCCCGCCACGGCAACCGTGAGCGTTACTGCGGTCAATGACGCGCCCACCACCAGCAATCTGACGGCCACGACTGCTGAAGACACCCCCTACACCTTTGCGGCGGGTAATTTCAACTTTAACGATGCCGACAGCGGCGATAGCCTGACAGCGGTGCGCATCGATAGCCTGCCCGCCAGCGCCAGCGGCAGCCTGGCGCTGAACGGCACAGCGGTCACCGTGCCCCAAGTGATTCCCGTTGCCGGTATTCCGACTCTGGTCTACACCCCGGCGCTCAATGTCAACGGCGATGCGACCTTCACCTTCAGCGTCTCCGACGGTACTGACTTCAGTACCCCGCCCGCCACGGCAACCGTGAGCGTTACTGCGGTCAATGACGCGCCCACCACCAGCGCGCTGACGGCCACGACTGCTGAAGACACCCCCTACACCTTTGCGGCGGGTAATTTCAACTTTAACGATGTCGACGGCGATAGCCTGACAGCGGTGCGCATCGATACCCTGCCCGCCAGTGCCGACGGCATCCTGGCGCTGAGCGGCACAGCGGTGACCTTGACCCAGGTGATTGCCGTTGCAGATATTCCGAATCTGGTCTACACCCCGGCGCTCAATGTCAACGGCGCTGCGACCTTCACCTTCAGCGTCTCCGACGGTACTGCCTTCAGTGCCGCGCCCGCCACGGCAACCGTGAGCGTTACTGCGGTCAATGACGCGCCCACCACCAGCGCGCTGACGGCCACGACTGCTGAAGACACCCCCTACACCTTTGCGGCGGGTAATTTCAACTTTAACGATGTCGACGGCGATAGCCTGGCAGAGGTGCGCATCGATAGCCTGCCCGACAGTGCCGACGGCATCCTGGCGCTGAGCGGCACAGCGGTGACCTTGACCCAGGTGATTCCCGTTGCCGGTATTCCGAATCTGGTCTACACCCCGGCGCTCAATGTCAACGGCGATGCGACCTTCACCTTCAGCGTCTCCGACGGTACTGACTTCAGTACCCCGCCCGCCACGGCAACCGTGAGCGTTACTGCGGTCAATGACGCGCCCACCACCAGCAATCTGACGGCCACGACTGCTGAAGACACCCCCTACACCTTTGCGGCGGGTAATTTCAACTTTAACGATGTCGACGGCGATAGCCTGGCAGAGGTGCGCATCGATAGCCTGCCCGACAGTGCCGACGGCATCCTGGCGCTGAGCGGCACAGCGGTGACCTTGACCCAGGTGATTCCCGTTGCCGGTATTCCGAATCTGGTCTACACCCCGGCGCTCAATGTCAACGGCGATGCGACCTTCACCTTCAGCGTCTCCGACGGTACTGACTTCAGTACCCCGCCCGCCACGGCAACCGTGAGCGTTACTGCGGTCAATGACGCGCCCACCACCAGCAATCTGACGGCCACGACTGCTGAAGACACCCCCTACACCTTTGCGGCGGGTAATTTCAACTTTAACGATGCCGACAGCGGCGATAGCCTGACAGCGGTGCGCATCGATAGCCTGCCCGACAGCGACGACGGCATCCTGGCGCTGGGCACGGGCACGAGCGCTACGCCGGTTAACCCTGCCCAGGTGATTGCCGTTGCCGATATCCCGACTCTGGTCTACACCCCGGTGACCAATGTCAACGGCGATATGACCTTCACCTTCAGCGTCTCCGACGGCACTGCCTTCAGCCCGCCCGCCACGGCAACCGTGAGCGTGACCCCGGTCAATGACGCGCCCACCATCAGCGGCCTCCCCGACAAAACCGTGGTGCAAGGGGCGGCCTATAGTTTCACGCCGCGCGGCGACGATGTGGATGGCGACACGCTGGTATACGCCATCACCAATATGCCCAGCTGGGCCAGTTTCGACGACACTACCGGGGCCTTGACCGGCACGCCACAGAGCACCGATGTCGGTACCACCACGGGCATTATCATCAGCGTCACCGATAACATCATCACCACGCCGGTAGCCCTTAGCCCCTTCGCCATCGCAGTCACCGCCACCGCTGGCACCAATATCCCGCCCACCGCAGATGCCGGTACAAATCAGAGGGCGAGCAAGGGCACAACAGTCACCCTGGATGGCACTGGCAGTGACGATCTTGACGGCGATAATTCGGCCCTGATCTACCTTTGGGAACGGGTTTCCGGTCCCACCGAGGTGACTTTAAGCAGTGCAGCAGCCTCACAGCCAACCTTCACCATTCCAACCGTGATACCGACTGGCCAGGCGGTCTCGTACGTTTTCAGGTTGACCGTTAATGACGGGCAGGAATCGTCCGCCCCGGCAACCGTCAGAATCTTTATCAGACCGCTGTTTCAGGAGACCATCGCGAATCAGACCTTCAGTGCGGGCAATGCAATTACGCCTCTAACTTTGCCCGAGGCGCGGGACGGGCCCGATTCATTGCCGAGTACCAATACCTATACGCTGGCTCCTCTGCCGGCTGGACTGGCTTTTAATGCTACCAGCCGCGTACTGTCTGGTACGCCGACCAGCGCCGGAACCTCCAACCTGACCTACATCGCGACAAATGGGGACGGAAACACGGATTCGCTGAGCTTTAGCATTACAGTGACCAGCGCCGCCAATAACCCGCCCACCACAACCGGGCTGGCGGTCAGCACAAACGAGGATGAAAGCCATACTTTTGCGGCCGAGCAGTTTAATTTTTCCGATACCGACAGCGGCGATAGCCTGCAACAGGTGCGCATCGATAGCCTGCCCGCCAGCGCCAACGGCAACCTGGCGCTGAACAACACAGCGGTGATCGCAACCCAAGTGATTGCCGTTGCAGATATTCCGACTCTGGTCTACACCCCGGTGGCCAATGTCAACGGCGTTGCGACCTTCACCTTCAGCGTCTCCGACGGTAATGCCTTCAGTGCCACGGCCACGGCCACCGTGAGCGTGACCGCGGTCAATGACGATCCCAACGGATTGCCGACGATCAGCGGCACGCCCCGGGCGGGGGAGACCCTGACGGCGGAAACCGGCGGCATTACCGATGTCGATGGCCTTACCAACACGACTTTCACCTATCAATGGCTGGAGGATGGCGGGACCATTAGCGGGGCGACCGCGCAGACCTTGGTCCTGACATCGGCGCATGTGGGCGCGGATATTGAGGTACGGGTCAGCTTTACCGACGATGACGGCAACGATGAAAGACTGACCAGCCAAGCGGTCAGTATTGGGGCGGCGATTTCGGGGACGGTGTCGATTGCCGGGCCCACTGACAACGTGGACGAGGGTGCGGATGCCACCTTCACGGTGACGTTGTCGGGCTCACCGGGCGCGGCAGTGGTGGTGGACTATGCCACCGCAGCGGGCACGGCAACCGCGGGGGATGATTTCACCGCAACGAACGGCACGCTGACCTTCACGGTCGGCGCGACCGGGGACGATCTGAGCCAGACCTTTACCGTGCCGGTGCTCGACGATGCCCAGGTGGAAGGCGATGAGAGCTTCACCGCGACCCTGAGCGCGAACGCCACGACCCCGCTGCCGACAGGTTTCAGCCTGGGTACGGCGACGGCAACGGCGACGATTGGGGCGGCGGGTTCGGCGACGGTGTCGATCTCGGGCGGCGGCAATGTGAACGAGGGCGATGATGCCACCTTCACGGTGACTTTATCGCACTCACCGGGCGCGGCAGTGGTGGTGGACTATGCCACCGCAGCGGGAACGGCAACCGCGGGGGATGATTTCACCGCAACCAGCGGCACGCTGACCTTCACGGCCGGCGCGACCGGGGACGATCTGAGCCAGACCTTTACCGTGCCGGTGCTCGACGATGCCCAGGTGGAAGGCGACGAGAGCTTCACCGCGACCCTGAGCGCGAACGCCACGACCCCGCTGCCGACAGGTTTCAGCCTGGGTACGGCGACGGCAACGGCGACGATTGGGGCGGCGGGTTCGGCGACGGTGTCGATCTCGGGCGGCGGCAATGTGAACGAGGGCGATGATGCCACCTTCACGGTGACTTTATCGCACTCACCGGGCGCGGCAGTGGTGGTGGACTATGCCACCGCAGCGGGCACGGCAACCGCGGGGGATGATTTCACCGCAACCAGCGGCACGCTGACCTTCACGGCCGGCGCGACCGGGGACGATCTGAGCCAGACCTTTACCGTGCCGGTGCTCGACGATGCCCAGGTGGAAGGCGACGAGAGCTTCACCGCAACCCTGAGCGCGAACGCCACGACCCCGCTGCCGACAGGTTTCAGCCTCGGTACGGCGACGGCAACGGCGACGATTGGGGCGGCGGGGTCGGCAACGGTGGCGATCTCGGGCGGTGGCAACGTGAACGAGGGCGCAGACGCCACCTTCACGGTGACTTTATCGCACTCACCGGGCGCGGCAGTGGTGGTGGACTATGCCACCGCAGCGGGAACGGCAACCGCGGGGGATGATTTCACCGCAACCAGCGGCACGCTGACCTTCACGGCCGGCGCGACCGGGGACGATCTGAGCCAGACCTTTACCGTGCCGGTGCTCGACGATGCCCAGGTGGAAGGCGACGAGAGCTTCACCGCAACCCTGAGCGCGAACGCCACGACCCCGCTGCCGACAGGTTTCAGCCTGGGTACGGCGACGGCAACGGCGACGATTGGGGCGGCGGGTTCGGCGACGGTGTCGATCTCGGGCGGCGGCAATGTGAACGAGGGCGATGATGCCACCTTCACGGTGACTTTATCGCACTCACCGGGCGCGGCAGTGGTGGTGGACTATGCCACCGCAGCGGGCACGGCAACCGCGGGGGATGATTTCACCGCAACCAGCGGCACGCTGACCTTCACGGCCGGCGCGACCGGGGACGATCTGAGCCAGACCTTTACCGTGCCGGTGCTCGACGATGCCCAGGTGGAAGGCGACGAGAGCTTCACCGCGACCCTGAGCGCGAACGCCTCGACCCCGCTGCCGACAGGTTTCAGCCTCGGTACGGCGACGGCAACGGCGACGATTGGGGCGGCGGGGTCGGCAACGGTGGCGATCTCGGGCGGTGGCAACGTGAACGAGGGCGCAGACGCCACCTTCACGGTGACTTTATCGCACTCACCGGGCGCGGCAGTGGTGGTGGACTATGCCACCGCAGCGGGCACGGCAACCGCGGGGGATGATTTCACCGCAACCAGCGGCACGCTGACCTTCACGGCCGGCGCGACCGGGGACGATCTGAGCCAGACCTTTACCGTGCCGGTGCTCGACGATGCCCAGGTGGAAGGCGACGAGAGCTTCACCGCGACCCTGAGCGCGAACGCCTCGACCCCGCTGCCGACAGGTTTCAGCCTGGGTACGGCGACGGCAACGGCGACGATTGGGGCGGCGGGTTCGGCGACGGTGGCGATCTCCGGCGGCGGCAATGTGAACGAGGGCGATGATGCCACCTTCACGGTGACTTTATCGCACTCACCGGGCGCGGCAGTGGTGGTGGATTATGCCACCGCAGCGGGCACGGCAACCGCGGGGGATGATTTCACCGCAACCAGCGGCACGCTGACCTTCACGGCCGGCGCGACCGGGGACGATCTGAGCCAGACCTTTACCGTGCCGGTGCTCGACGATGCCCAGGTGGAAGGCGACGAGAGCTTCACCGCAACCCTGAGCGCGAACGCCACGACCCCGCTGCCGACAGGTTTCAGCCTGGGTACGGCGACGGCAACGGCGACGATTGGGGCGGCGGGTTCGGCGACGGTGTCGATCTCGGGCGGCGGCAATGTGAACGAGGGCGATGATGCCACCTTCACGGTGACTTTATCGCACTCACCGGGCGCGGCAGTGGTGGTGGACTATGCCACCGCAGCGGGCACGGCAACCGCGGGGGATGATTTCACCGCAACCAGCGGCACGCTGACCTTCACGGCCGGCGCGACCGGGGACGATCTGAGCCAGACCTTTACCGTGCCGGTGCTCGACGATGCCCAGGTGGAAGGCGACGAGAGCTTCACCGCGACCCTGAGCGCGAACGCCTCGACCCCGCTGCCGACAGGTTTCAGCCTCGGTACGGCGACGGCAACGGCGACGATTGGGGCGGCGGGGTCGGCAACGGTGGCGATCTCGGGCGGTGGCAACGTGAACGAGGGCGCAGACGCCACCTTCACGGTGACTTTATCGCACTCACCGGGCGCGGCAGTGGTGGTGGACTATGCCACCGCAGCGGGAACGGCAACCGCGGGGGATGATTTCACCGCAACCAGCGGCACGCTGACCTTCACGGCCGGCGCGACCGGGGACGATCTGAGCCAGACCTTTACCGTGCCGGTGCTCGACGATGCCCAGGTGGAAGGCGACGAGAGCTTCACCGCGACCCTGAGCGCGAACGCCTCGACCCCGCTGCCGACAGGTTTCAGCCTCGGTACGGCGACGGCAACGGCGACGATTGGGGCGGCGGGTTCGGCGACGGTGTCGATCTCGGGCGGCGGCAACGTGAACGAGGGCGATGATGCCACCTTCACGGTGACTTTATCGCACTCACCGGGCGCGGCAGTGGTGGTGGACTATGCCACCGCAGCGGGAACGGCAACCGCGGGGGATGATTTCACCGCAACCAGCGGCACGCTGACCTTCACGGCCGGCGCGACCGGGGACGATCTGAGCCAGACCTTTACCGTGCCGGTGCTCGACGATGCCCAGGTGGAAGGCGACGAGAGCTTCACCGCGACCCTGAGCGCGAACGCCTCGACCCCGCTGCCGACAGGTTTCAGCCTCGGTACGGCGACGGCAACGGCGACGATTGGGGCGGCGGGGTCGGCAACGGTGTCGATCTCGGGCGGCGGCAATGTGAACGAGGGCGATGATGCCACCTTCACGGTGACTTTATCGCACTCACCGGGCGCGGCAGTGGTGGTGGACTATGCCACCGCAGCGGGCACGGCAACCGCGGGGGATGATTTCACCGCAACCAGCGGCACGCTGACCTTCACGGCCGGCGCGACCGGGGACGATCTGAGCCAGACCTTCACCGTGCCGGTGCTCGACGATGCCCAGGTGGAAGGCGACGAGAGCTTCACCGCGACCCTGAGCGCGAACGCCTCGACCCCGCTGCCGACAGGTTTCAGCCTGGGTACGGCGACGGCGACGGCGACGATCGGGGCGGCGGGCATGGCGACGGTGTCGATCTCGGGCGGCGGCAATGTGAACGAGGGCGATGATGCCACCTTCACGGTGACTTTATCGCACTCACCGGGCGCGGCAGTGGTGGTGGATTATGCCACCGCGGCGGGCACGGCGACGACGGGGAGTGATTTCACAGAAACCACCGGCACGCTGACCTTTGCGGCGAACACGACCACTCTGAGCCAGACCTTCACCGTGCCGGTACTTGACGATCCTCAGGTGGAAGGCAGCGAGAGCTTCACCGCAACCCTGAGCGCGAACGCCTTGACCCCGCTGCCGACCGGGTTCACCCTGGGCACGACGAGTGCGCAGGCGGCGATTATCGCGGCGGGTTTGGCGACGGTGTCGATCTCGGGCGGCGGCAATGTGGCCGAGGGCAATGATGCCACCTTCACGGTGACTTTGTCGGCCTCACCGGGCGCGGAATTGGAGATAACCGCTCTCACCGTGCCGGAGAGCGGCACGGCGACTGCGGGGAGTGATTACACACAAGGGTTCTGGGAGCTGGACTTTGCGGCGAACACGACCACTCTGAGCCAGACCTTCACCGTGCCGGTGCTCAACGATGCCCAGGTGGAAGGCAGCGAGACCTTCACCGTAAGACTGAATAGGGCGAACGAGGGCACCCCGCTGCCGACCGGGTTCACCCGGGGCACGACGAGCGCGCAGGTGGCGATTATCGCGAATGGTTCGGCGACGGTGTCGATTGCCGGGCCCACTGGCACCGTGAACGAGGGCGAAAATGCCACCTTCACGGTGACGTTGTCGGACTCACCGGGCGCGGCAGTGGTGGTGGACTATGCCACCGCAGCGGACACGGCGAC
>CBDBIK010000004.1:0-25248 GCA_965206145.1 Alphaproteobacteria bacterium | reverse complement strand
CTTGCATATAGTGCCAGTCATGATGGAATAAAATATATTGAAGTACAAAAAGAAATACAAAGAGCATTAAAAGCAGCTTATCGAGAACTTGAAGAAGATAGTTCAAAGCCAGTAGTGATAATTGCACAGTCTCTTGGTTGTCAAGTTATCTCAAATTATTTATGGGACGCACAAGAGAATAACCATATTTTCGAAAATACCAATAATATTGATCCTAGTGAGTTAAAATTTTTGCAGTTAAAATCGCTACATAATTTAATTACTACCGGGTGTAATATTCCATTATTTATTTCAGGGCTGGATAAAGCAAAACGCAAATGTTTTGGTAAACCACACTCAAAATTTAAATGGGATAACTATTATGACGCAGATGACATACTAGGTTGGCCACTAAAGCAATTAGAACCATCATTTAATATTGTTAATGATCACGATATTAATGCTGGTGGTATTTTTACTTCATGGAATCCTTTGAGTCATGGCGAATATTGGTCCGATAAGGATGTAACCGGACCTCTGGTAAATATTTTGCTGAACCATTTGAAATAAAACATTGGGTTGTTCTGGGCAACCAATTTGATCGCGAGCTAATCAAATATTTTAATTGAAGTAATTAGGGGTTTTGGGGCGCTGTTAGGCATTACCATACCTACCCCCGTTGTCCGAAAATGCACAGTGCACCCACTCAGGAGGCGTTTGTGAACTACCGCGAAACCTTGCGCAATGACCTGCCGGGTTTCAATGCGCACCTGCCAACCTGCCCCCAACCCTACAACACCGAACGACCCTACCTCACCTCACTCCCCCGCCCCCTGCCCCACCCATCACCAAACTACCACCCGATTTGCCCAGTACAGGCTGACCTCAAACAGATGCGCAATTCACCCCCGCAAGTCGGCTACAATAGCCGTCGCGTCACACGTTTATCGCCACCGCAACCCAATGACAAACTCCAACGCGGCCATCGCCGGTGTGCCGGTTGCTTCGCTTTCCGACCCTGGGGGTCTGCTGGAATCCGCTACCGCGTTGGTGCGGGCGGAGTTGGATGCGGTGAATCGGGTAATCCGGCGGCGGTTGGATTCGGATATCGTGCTGATTCGTACCCTGGGGGCGCACATCATCAACAGCGGCGGCAAGCGGTTGCGGCCGTTGATTCTGTTGCTGAGCGCCGGGGCTGGCGGCTATCGGGGGGATGACCGTATCCTGCTGGCGGCGGTGATCGAGTTTATTCACACCGCCACCTTGCTGCACGACGATGTGGTGGACGCTTCGGCGATGCGGCGTGGCCAGGCCACCGCCAACGAGGTGTGGGGCAACGAGGCCAGCGTGCTGGTGGGGGATTTTTTGTATTCCCGCTCCTTTGAAATGATGGTGGAGATTGACAACACGGAAGTCATGGGGGTGCTGGCGGCGACCACCAACGCCATCGCCGAGGGCGAGGTCATGCAGCTACTCAACGCGCGCTCGCCGGACACCACCGAGCAGGCCTACCTTGAGATCATCCATCGCAAGACTGCCAGATTGTTTGAATCCGCAGCCCGGCTCGGGGCGGTCATCAGCGGCCGGGATGCGGCCACCTGCGCGGCGTTGGCGGAGTACGGCATCCGCCTCGGAACCGCCTTCCAGTTGATCGACGACATCCTCGATTACCGCGCCGACAGCAAGGACACCGGCAAGAACGCCGGCGACGACCTCGCCGAAGGCAAACCCACCCTGCCCCTCATCCACGCCCTGCGGCACGGCAACAGCGGCCAAAGGCAGGCGGTGCGCCGGGCCATCGAAAACGGCGAGCGCGAAAACATCGACCAGATCCTGGCCATCGTTGAATCCACCGGTGCGCTGGCGTACACTGCGGCCCAAGCGAAACGCCAGGCCGCCGCCGCCGTTGACGCGCTGTCCGGCCTCGGCGAATCGCCCTACAAGGAAGCGCTCATCAACCTGGCGGCGTTTTCCGTCGAGCGCGGTCATTGAGGTTTATGGATTCGTGATTCCAGCGGGGTTCATGGGCGCGGCTCACGCAACCGTGAACACCAAAATTCGGGGTGTAGCTCAGCCTGGTAGAGCACTGCCTTCGGGAGGCAGGGGCCGGAGGTTCGAATCCTCTCACCCCGACCATTTTTCACCAAGCGCCATCCGCCAACGGCGGAGGATCGCCTGATCATCCACCCAATCCCTCACCCGACGGAAACAACGCGCGATGGCGTTTCCCACGGTTTGGGTGGAAATAAACAATAACATCAGCAGGTTATGTGAGGTCTAGTAACACGGGCATTGACAGCCCAAATCCATGGCGCTACCCTTTCCCCATCTGCCGTGTCCTCGTCCCGCCGCAGGATCATAAAGCGGCAGTGTGGAATCAGGCGCGGGCCCTTCGGGTGGTTCTGATTCCCCCCCCCCCTGACAAGGAAGATTGAGGGGGTTTCTTTTTCGGTTGCCGGGCATATGGCAAAATCTAACCGAAATCCTTATATTGACTTATAATATGCTATACTACATTAGTTTTTGGTAGATATTATCATTTGAAATGAACATCACCCACTTTTAATGGAACACGTTGACAATCCTTTCGCGCCCGGCGCGGGTTCACCGCCGCCCGAGTTGGTTGGCCGCGAGGATGTTCTGCGGCAAGCCGAGACCTTGTTTGCCCGGATAAAACGCGGACGCGCGGAAAAAAGCATGTTTCTCACCGGTTTGCGCGGGGTGGGGAAAACGGTATTGCTCAACCGCATGAATAGCATGTCCGAAGATGCCGGATACCGGTCTATTTTGATCGAGGCATCCGAAGACCGACCGATGGTTGCGACGCTGGTGCCGGCTCTGCGGCAGTCGCTTTTCCAGTTGAACGCCATGGCGAGCGCCGGCCATAAAATGCGGCGTGCCTGGGCGGTTTTTAGAAGTTTTGTCGGTACGGTGAAAATATCCATCAATGATATAAGCGTTGGTTTGGATATCGATGCCGAATCCGGCGCCGCTGACAGCGGCCAGATGGAATTTGATCTGCCCAATGTGTTTGTCGCGATTGCCGAAGCGGCCCAAGAACGACAAACCGCAATCGCTATTTTCATCGATGAAGTTCAATGCTTGAATAAAATCGAGTTGGGCGCATTGATTATGGCAATGCACGCCATGCAGCAGCGCCAGTTGCCGCTGGTGTTTGTGGGCGCCGGCTTGCCGGCGCTGCCCAGTATCCTCGGCAATACCAGAACATATGCTGAGCGGTTGTTTGTTTTTCCCCGCATTGAGGCGTTGCCCCAGGCAACGGCGGATGTTGCCGTGCGAAAACCACTCAACGAAAAACAGGTGCGGATCGATCGCGACGCGCTGGCCGAAATTTTTCGAATGACGCGCGGTTACCCGTATTTTATTCAAGAGTGGGGGTATCAAGCATGGAATTGCGCACCAGAACCTTTGATCACCGTTCAGGTGATTAAGCAGGCCTCGCAAATTGCGATTGATCGCCTCGATGAAAATTTTTTTCGGGTGCGCTTTTCCAGATTGACGCCGTAACCAGATGCTGCTGCCGTCGGGCTACGGCGACTCCGAGGCGGAATACTGGCGATTGCTGAACGGCGTCTCGCAGTGGGATGTGGCGGCCCAGCGCCAGGTCGAAATTAGCGGCCCTGAGGCCGGCACGCTGGCGCAGATTCTTTCGCCTCGGGATCTGTCGAAATGCGCACTCGGGCAAGGGAAATACATCGCCCTTTGCAACCACGCCGGCACCCTCATCAACGACCCCATCGTGCTCAAGCTGGAGGAAGATCGCTACTGGTTTTCCATCGCCGATTCCAACATCCTGTTCTGGGCACGCGCCATCGCCGCCGAGCGTGGCTTGAATGTCGAGGTTGCCGAGCCGGATGTCTCGCCGCTGGCAGTGCAAGGCCCCAGGGCCGAGGACGTGATCGTCTCGCTGTTCGGGGAATGGGCGCGGGGCCTCAGGTATTTCCAGTTCCGCCGAGCGGATATTCAGGGCATTCCCCTGTTCCTCGCCCGCTCCGGCTGGTCCAAACAGGGCGGATTCGAGCTCTACCTCATGGACGGCGCCAAAGGCACCGCGCTTTGGAACCTCGTCGCCGAAGCAGGCCAACCCTGGGACATCGCCGCCGGCTGTCCCAACGCCAGCGAGCGCATCGAAAGCGGCCTGCTCTCCTGGGGCGGCGACACCGACGACCACACCAACCCGTTTGAAGTGCGCCTGGGAAAATACGTTGACCTCGATATCGGGGATGACGGGAATGCCGGGAATGCCGGGAGTGGCATAATCGGCCTCAAGGCGTTGCGCGACATCCACCGACGAGGCCCGGCGCGTCACCAGCTGGGCGTTGTCCTTGAGGACGATACGCCGACCCAGCCCCATTCGGTGTGGTATGCCATCCAAGCCGACGGGCGCAAGATCGGCGACATGACCAACGGCGTGTGGTCGCGGCGGCTGGCGCGCAATATCGGCTTCGCGCTGATCTCCCGGGAAGCCGCCTCGGGAGATGCGGTGACGGTGATCAAAGCAGGTCGGCGTATCCCGGCGGCGCTGACCGAGCTGCCGTTTCTCTGAGCGCGGGTTTCTCTGGGCACGGTGTGGGTGACGCGGGTTTCGGGCGCGGGTTTGGAGCGCAACTTAGGAGCGAAAAACGGAAATGAACTTCAGCGTTCAGTTGTCGGCCTACTATCCGGGCCACGAACTTGGTGGCCGGCAACTGTATCAAAACATGCTCGACCAGGCGGTGCTGGCGGATCGTCTGGGATACGACGCGGTCTCCATCACCGAGCATCACCTCATCAACATCCTGCTGATGCCGGCGCCGTTGCAGTTCGCGGTGAAAATCGCGGGCCTCACGGAGCGCGTCAAAATCATGACTTCGGTCATCGTGCTGCCCCTCCACGATATGCGGATTCTCGCCGGCCAGCTGGTATGCGCCGATATTTTCACCGATGGTCGGCTGCTGCTCGGGGTCGGGCGTGGTGCGTTCGCCTTTGAGATGGAGCGCCTCGGCGTGCCGATGGCCGACAGCCGCGAGAAGTTCGACGAATCCCTGGCGGTCCTGCAGGCCCTGCTGAGGGAGGAGGAGGTTTCCTGGGACGGCAACTACTACCAGTTCGAGCCGCTGACCATCATGCCGCGACCAGTGCGCGACGGTGGGCCGCCCATTATGCTGGGGGTGCTGGCGCCGGAGGCCATCTATCACTGCGCCAAACGGGGATTCCACATCCAGACCACGCCGCTTTCGGGAAACCTGCAACAGATGCGCGACCAGGTGGACGCCTTTCATCGCGGAAAGGCGGCGCGGGGCGCGGACGGCGAGGGGTTGACGCTGTCGCTGTCGCGGGTGGCGTTTGTGGCCAAAGACCAGGCCGACCAAAAAGCCAAGATCGAACTCGCCCATCGCTACTACGGCCAGTTCGATAATGTATTCACCGGCGACGGCGTGGTCGAGGGCGGATTGATCGCCCCGCTACCGCGCACGGTGTCCATCGCGGAGACCGCCCGCAACCTTCATGTATGCACGGTTTCGGAGATGATCGACCAACTCGCCCCCTACGCCGAAGCCGGGGTGGATCGCTTCATCCTCAACTTCAATTTCGGCGCCGACCAACGGGAAACCATGGACACCATTCAGCGCTTCGCCGAAGAGGTCATGCCATGCTTCAGCGACCGGGAGCACGCTGCTGGTGCGGGCGGTGTGGGCGATGTGGGCGGTGTGGGCGATGCGACCGGTGCGAGGTCGGCATGAGCGCGGTGCCGGTCAGTTATGAGGTGTCCGGGCGCGGCCCGCCGCTGTATCTCGTGCACGGCGTGGGCGCGCGCAAAAGCGCCTGGGACGGCCTCGTGCCCGGCCTTGCCCAACGCTTCACCTGCGTTCGCTACGACCTGCGCGGCCACGGCCAAAGCCCGGCGCCGGAGACACCCTTCACCCTGGCGCAACTGGTGGAAGACCTCGAAGGGCTGCGGCGGCGGCTGGGGCATGAAAAAATCCACATAGCCGGTCATTCCCTCGGCGGCATGATCGCCCCGGCCTACGCGCGCCAATACCCGGCGCGGGTTTTGTCGCTGGGCCTTTTGAGCACCGCGGCAGGGCGCAACGCCGATGAGCGCGCCAAATTGCGAGCCGTGGGGGAAGCGATGCAGCGCAAAGGCGTTGAGGCGGTGATCAACACCTTCATTGAACGCTGGTACAGCGACGCATTCATCAGCGCGCACCCCGAGGCCGTGGAAACACGCATCCGACAGGTGCTGGATACGCCGGAAGCGGTTTTTCTGAACGTGTTTTGGATTTACGCCGGCACCGAAATGCTGCCCTGGCTCGGGGAAATTTCCCACCCGTGCCTGGTGCTGACCGGCGCGCTGGATGCGGCGTGCAACCCCCGCTTGAACGCGTGCATGGCCAAAGCATTGCCGAACGCCGAATTGGTGATACTGGACGGCCTCAAGCACGGGATTTTGGCGGAAGCCCCAACGCGAGTACTCGGGGCGTTGAAAAGATTTCTGGAATTGCAGGTTTGACGCGCTGAAACCGGAGGCCGCCATAACCGGAGGCGCCATTCCTGCCAAGATTCTCGCCCAGGCGGGAATCCGGTACACCCCATCAGTAGCGCATCAGTAGCGCAAGCCGTTGCTGGTATTTAAGGTTCAATGACCTGTCCGGTCTTGCGCTTCCCGGTTGCCGATCCTTCGATCCCCGCAATACGGAATCCGGTTTCGCCGGATACAAACCGGAACGGACTCCCGCATTCCGCATTCCGCATTTCCCGGAATAACCACGCGTGGTTTTGCGGATGATGGGCACCCGCTCACATAACCACCACCCCAACACCGTCTCGGCGCGGGTCCCCCGCCGCCTGCAAGCCACCGCTGTGGGGCGTTGGGTCGCTACGCGGGCAAAATCAGCCGAGCGCGGTAATTACTGGTTTTGTTTACGTTCTGACCGTAGCGCGACCAGAAACAAGATGATGACCGAGATAGCGCCGGCAAAAGTTAAGATGATTGGAAGGCTCATGGTTAACGATCTATGGTTGATACCCAGATAAGTATAACACCGACAACAAACAGCACAACGGGGAACACCCACCCGCGCTCAAAACTGCTGTCTACGACACTGCCGGCGATGCAAATTACGCCGAGTTGATTCAGTGCCGTTCGCGCGTATTCAATTTTGTACTTCATCGTTGGAGTGTAGCACTTGGGCGAGGTGGGTGGTTCCGCGGGCTGCGCGGGTGCGGCTTCGCACTTCGCGGTGATATTGGGCCAGCCGTTCCGGGTTCAACAGCGCCGCGCTCGGGCCGTCGCAAGAATGCCTGCCACGCGCCTCGCAAGTCGCCCCCAGGGTTTGGATGAGTGCGCCGGTGTGGTGGCGGCCAAGTGCGCCGGTGTGAGGACGGCCAAGCGCGCCGGTGTGAGGACGGCCAAGCGGGCCTTAGTCCCAAACATCGGTGCTCAAATAGCGCTCGCCGGTGTCCGGCAAAATCGCCAGCAGGGTTTTGCCCCGATACCCATCCCGCCGCGCGACCTCCAGCATACCGTGGGTTGCGGCGCCGCAGGAGATGCCGCCGAAGATGCCTTCCCGCCGGGCCAGTTCCCGGGTGGCGCTGTACGCCTGCTCGGTGGTGATCGGGATGACCTCGTCGTAGGCATTCTGATCCAGCGTGTCGGGGATGAAGCCCGGTGCGGTGCCCATGATTTTGTGTTTGCAGGCGATACCGCGACTCAGGATGGGTGAATCCGCCGGCTCCGTGGCGATGATGCGGATGGCCGAGTGTTTTTCGCGCAGGTACGTGCCGAGCCCGGTGATGGTGCCGCCGGTGCCCGTGGTCAGCACCACGGCGTCGAGACCGGCGCCGAAGTCGGCCCAAATTTCATCGGCGGTCTGTTGGTGGGAGGCGGGATTGGACGGGTTGTAGTGCTGGCCTACGAAGAAATAGCCCTGCTCTTTCTCCAAGCGCCGCGCCTCCTGGATGGCGCCCAGGGTGCCCTCCGCCGCCGGCGTCAAAATCACTTCGCCGCCAAATGCTTTCAAAATCTTTTTGCGCTCCTCGCTCATATCCTCGGCCATGACAAAAACCGAGCGGTAGCCCTTGACCGCGGCCACCATGGCAAGGCCGATGCCGGTATTGCCCGAAGTCGGCTCGATGATGACGTCGCCCGACTTCAAGGCGCCGCTCGCTTCGGCGTCCTCTATCATCCGCAACGCCGGGCGATCCTTGACCGACCCGCCGGGGTTGAAGGATTCCAGTTTGACCCACAAACCGCAATCCAGATCGCGACCCATCTGGTTCAGCCGCACCGCCGGCGTCCCGCCGATGGCATCGAGAATGTGGTTGTATTTCATGGCCCTGCAAACGAAACGGGGTCACTATTATGGCAGAAAACGCGCCCTCGGGTTATCATCCGGCCATGGATGACGCCGCCCCAAAGAAAAGCCGCAGTTACGGCCTGCGCCGCGGCAAGCGCGTTTATGAAGGGTACAACGATGAACGCAAGGTGACCGGGCGGAAAAACAAAGAAAAACAACGCCTCGGCTACCAGGCATTCGCAAAGGAGTTCCCGCGCACCCACAACCCGCTGCCCGCCAAGTACCAAAACAAAATCATAACCGGGGACAGCGCGGTGGTTTTGGGGCGATTGCCGGACAGTTGCGTGGACATTGTGATTACTTCACCGCCGTACAATTTCGGCCTGGACTACGACGCGCACCGGGACACCGATCACTGGCGCGCGTACTTTGACAAACTCTTTTTGATTTTTGAGCAATGCGTGCGCGTGGTCAAATACGGCGGGCGGATTATCGTGAACGTGCAGCCGTTGTTTTCCGATTACATTCCGACCCATCACATCATCAGCCAGTTTTTTCTGGACAAGGGACTCATCTGGAAAGGCGAAATCTTGTGGGAAAAGAACAACTACAACTGCAAGTACACCGCCTGGGGAAGCTGGAAAAGCCCTTCCAGCCCGTACCTCAAATACACCTGGGAATTCCTTGAGATTTTTTGCAAAGGTGATTTGAAAAAATCCGGCAGGAAAGAAGATATCGACATCAGCGACGATGAATTCAAAAGCTGGGTCAACGCAAAATGGTCTATCGCCCCGGAACGGGACATGCAAAAACACGGCCACCCGGCGATGTTCCCCGAAAAACTCGTGCTGCGCGCATTAAAACTATTCAGCTTCCGGGGCGACGTGGTTCTCGACCCCTTCAACGGCGCCGGCACCACCACCCTGACCGCCCATAACTTAGGCCGCAACTACATCGGCATTGATTGCTCCGCCGAATACTGCGAAACGGCAAAACAGCGAATTAGCGACAGCGGGGCGCCGCCAATCAAGATGCGCGCACCAAAACCCTCTGCCGCATTTGCGGCCTGATTACCCCGCCTCCGTTCATCCCCAACCCCCAATCCCCGAGAATTTGCACGCGCACTGCGTAGCCGCCGAACCGGTTGGCGTGGTTGGGTATGTGGTGTAACTGGTAACTCCGCCGGCGCGATTGCAGCAACGACGCCTTACCGGAACCCATTTACCGCCCGCGGCCTAGCGCTGGCAGCCCGGACAGTAAAATGTGGAGCGCTGGCCGATGACGAGGTTGCGAATGCGCGCGCCGCACCGCCGGCACGGCTCCCCTTCGCGTCCGTACACCCTGAGTTGCTGCTCGAAGTAACCGGGGCGCCCGTCGGCGCCGGCGAAATCGCGGATGGTGGAGCCGCCCTGCCGGATCGCGCGCTTCAAGATTTTTCGCATCGATTTCACCAACCGCCCATAGCGCGCTTCGGAAACGCGATGGCAGCCGCGCAACGGGTGTATGCCGGCGTCGAACAGCGCTTCCGATGCGTAAATGTTGCCGACACCCGCCACCACCCGGCCATCCATCAGCAACCCCTTGACCGCCAGTTTTCGCCCGGCGGCGGCGTGGCGCAGATAGGCTCCGCTCAGGGACGCTTCCAGCGGTTCAACCCCGAGGGTGCGAACCCGCGGGTGGGCCATGGGGTCGCCGGCGGTCCATAACAAAGCGCCGAAACGCCGCGGGTCGCGGTAGCGGATGATGGGGCCGCGGTCGCTGACCAGGTCGTAATGGTCGTGGGATCCGGCGGCGGCGTCCTCGGATAACACCCGGAACGAGCCGGACATGCCGAGATGAATCAACAGCCCGCCACGGTCAAGGTCAATGAGCAGGTACTTGCCCCGGCGCCGCATTGCGGCCACCGTGCGGCCGCGCAGTTTGTTCTCCAGACGCGCTTCGATGGGCCAGCGCAAGTGCCGCTCCCGCACCACCAACCGGGCGATCCGCGCCCCCAGCAGCCAGGGGCGCAGGCCATTCAGCGTGGTCTCCACTTCGGGTAGCTCAGGCATCTGGTTGACCCATCGTATTGCGGGTTAAAACGGGTACAATCCCATTCCAAAATCACCCCAATGGTAACCGCAAACGTGTCCTTTGAAGTCACCAATCGACGCACCGATAGCCGCTTCAGCGTCAACCCGGGAGAAACCATCCTGGATGCGGCGCTGCGTGACAGCCGCATATTTCCGTACGGCTGCCGCAGCGGTGTTTGCGGCGCGTGCAAATCCACGCTGGTGTCGGGCAAGGTTGATTACGGCGAATACGAGGAAGGCACGCTGACCGACCAGGAAATCGCCGAAGGTAAGGCGCTGCTGTGCCAGGCCGTGCCGCTGGAAGATGTGGTGATTGACGTCGAGGAAGTGGCGTCCGGGCAAGACATCCGCATCCAGATGCTGCCATGCCGGGTGGCGCGGCTTGAAAAGATCGCCCACGACGTGATGCAGGTTTTCCTGCGGCTACCCAAGTCCCAGGCGTTCAATTTCATTCCCGGTCAGTACATCGACATCATCATGAAGGACGCTCAGCGGCGCAGTTTTTCCATCGCCAACCTCCCCGGACAGGCCGACGAGGAAGGGCTGGAGCTGCACATCCGCCACGTGCCGGGCGGCCACTTCACGCCGCTGGTGTTCAACGCCCTGCGCGAGCGCGATCTGCTGCGCCTCGAAGGCCCGTTCGGCGCCTACCTGTTGCAGTCTGAAGCGTCCCGCCCGATGATCATGATCGCCGGTGGAACCGGTTTTTCACCCATCAAGGGGCTCGTGCAACAGGCGCTGGGCGACGACCCGGCGCGGCACATTCACCTCTTCTGGGGAGCCCGGGACGAGCAGGATTTGTATCTGAACGCGCTCGCGGAAACGTGGGCGCGGGCCCACGAAAATTTCACCTATACGCCGGTGCTGTCCGAATCCGATTCCGACCGCTGGCGGGGCGCCGTCGGGTGGGTGCATGAAGCGGTGCTCGCCGGTTACGACAACTTTGACGGCGTCGACGTCTACGCCAGCGGCCCGCCGGTCATGATTGACGCAGCGCGCGACGGGCTGATCTCAGCGGGAATGCAGCCCGAACGATTCTTCTTCGATTCTTTCACTTACGCACCCCGGGAATAATGACAACGCCTTGCGCCGCTGATCCTTCGCTGACCCACGGCTCTACCAACAGATAACCTAAGCCCGCCGTTGCATTACGGCACCGCTTTGCCCAAGTCGTTTTGCGCACGCCCCGTCAAGCGTTGCTGAACGGCGGTGCGATCGACCCCAGCATGCACGATAGTGCGTTGATGAAAAGCCGTGTGTTTTGTTTGAACGCCGCACTCAGACATTGATCTTTTTCGCGCATGGTTTCGGGAATCCTAAAAAAGGAACATTAACTGACGGGTGGCCGCATTAAAAACGTACCCTGCCCCGCAACAGAATCGAGCGACTAGTGACACCGCTACTGCTTTCACAGCATTCGCCCACCAGGTTCAGGTCGAACAGCGAACCCGCCTTCCAGCCCACCCCCAGGCGGTAGCGTCGGGTGGAGTCGCCGGAGGTCATCTCGGCGTAAGGGGTCAGTAATCCATACCCGTCGGGGGCGGTCAGCCCGTAGCCGAGGCGCATCTCCATCCGCATGCGGTGATCCCTCGCCGTGCCGTCCTGGTAATCGCGCAAGCCTTCCCGCCACAGCGCCTGGGTTCCGCTGTCGGTACTGCCGTAGACCGGTTTCAGGTTGAACGAGAACCCACGCCCGTTGCTTCCCGATTGCAGAAGTATCCGCCCGGAAACGCCCCATTCCTCATAGTCGTCCCGCCCCACCAGGGTTCGCGCCTTGCCGTCTACCGTCAAGCCGATGACCGGGTTGGTGTAGCGCAAACCCACCCCCAGTTCAACCCCGACACCGGTCGCGCCGTCGCCGCCGTCATAGCGGGCGCCAGCCTCGAAACTCGGCTCTATGTAAGCCCCGTCGGACAACATCTGCTTGTGAGACCCTTCCAGAGCCACCCGCAACAAGCTGGCTTCCACATCCAGCGCCGCTATGCCATCGCCGCCCTCCACTTCCAATTCCGTCAGCAACGCCGAACCCTTCAGCCGGAAGGTGGTCGCCCCAGATGATTGCAGCTGATAATCACCGCCCGCTGCCAGCGTGCGCGTCACGACATCACTGGATGACCGGCCTTGCCCCTCATCGGTGATTTCAATATCCCCCTGGCCGTAGCCAGCGGTCGCCCACAGGTTCAGTCGTCCGGCCAGCGCCTCCCAATTCGCGTAGGGATGGAGGCTGATGAGGTCCAGCTGGTACTCGCCGACCAGGTCGGAGTTATGGTAGTTAAGATCGACCTCGTTCCAGGACGCCGCCAACCCGATCAACAGGTCGGCCCGTGGCTTGCCGTCGACGCCCAGATGCCCGCTGAACAAGTCGCCATCGAAGTCCACATCATCGCTGGAATCGTCGAGATGACGGAAATCCCCCGCACCCCAGAAAGTCAGGGATGAGCCGCCGCCGACGCCGTCCGCAGAATCCGCAGCATTCGCAATATTCAAGGGCAACGCGAATTCGGAATTGCCCAGCATATCCTTCATATCCAGCGTGCCATCCGCCATACCCTGCCCGTGCGCGGATGCGATCCCGGCCAAGTTGGACTGCCCGGCCAGGCTGACCGACCGGGCGCCAGTACCAGCCTGGCCAATCCGCTTCGCTATCGCACCCACCGTCTGGTCAGCCAGAGCGCGCGCCACTTCCGGCAGGATCCTGTTGTTGAGGTCGGAAAGTTTTTCGTCGGCCATGCCATTAGCAATTATCGTCGCCTGCGCCGTTGGTGGCGTGCCCAGGCTGAAGCCTGCCGGCAGGCCCGCCGCGGGCGCGCTTATCCGCATCGTGAAAGTCTCGGCGTCCTCGGTCAACCCATCTTCCATCACCGGAACCTCGATCTCTTGCCTCAGCATCGTCCCGTCGGCGTTCGCCGGGAAGGTCATCGAAATACTTGTCATCGTGAAATCCGTCTCCTGGGCCGTGTCGTTCGCCGCCACCAAAGTGGCGCAGTTCACCCTCACCTCCGTCCCGGGAGAGGCCGACAGGGCCATGATGAAAGTAGCGCTCTCGCCTTCGTTCACTGGGCTGGCGGGCCCCGTGATCGATACCGTCGCCGTGCCGTTCGCCGCAATCGTCGCCGTCGCGCTCGTAGTGCCCAGGGTGAACCCGGTCGGCAGCGGGTTGTTGGAGTTGACGCTCAGGGTTGCGGTGAAGGTTTCGTTGCCTTCGACCAGAACATCGGGAGCACCTTCACGTTGAAGGTCTGGGTCAAGTCATCGCCGGTGGCGCCTGCGGCGAAGCTGAGCGTGCCAGCAGTCAGCGTGAAATCAGTTTCCATCGCCGTGACCGCTGCGGTGGCGTAGTCCACCGTCACGGCCTCGGTGGGAAGGCCGCCTGAGAGGGTCACGGTGAAGGTGGCGTTATCGCCTTCGGCTACGGGTTTTTCAGGGCCCTCAATCGACACCGTCGCCATGCCCGCTCCTGTAATCGTCGCCGTTGCCGTTGCCGTGCCGAGGGTGATGCCTGTCGGTAGCGAACTGTTGGCGCTCAGGGTTGCGGTGAAGGTTTCATTGCCTTCGACCTGATCATCCGGGAGCACCTTCACGTCGAAGGTCTGGGTCAGGGTGGTTGTGTTTGCCGGGAAGGTCAGCGTGCCGCTGGTCTCGGTGAAATCATCATCCGTTGTTGCGGTGCCTGCTGCGGTGGCGTAGTCCACCACCACTTCCGCGCCGGGTGAGGCCGACAGGGTGACGGTGAAGGTGGCATCATCGTCTTCGGAAACAGGGTTTTCAGGGCCTTCAATCGGTCGCCGCGCCGTTGGCCTCGATGGTGGCACTGTTGCCGTGCCGAGGGTGAACCCGCGCCGTGAGGCCGACAGGGTGACGGTGAAGGTGGCGTCTTCGGAAACAGGGTTTTCAGGGCCTTCAATCGACACTGTCGCCGCGCCGTTGGCCTCGCAGCGGGTTGTCGGTGTTGACGCTCAGGGTTGCGGTGAAGGACTCAGCGGCTTCCACCAGATCATCCGGGAGCACCTTCACGTTGAAGGACTGGGTCAAGTCATCGCCGGTGGCGCCTGCGGTGAAGGTGAGCGTGCCGCTGGCCGCGGTGAAATCATCAGCCGTTGTCGCCGTGCCTGCTACGGTGGCGTAGTCCACCACCACTTCCGCGCCGGGTGAGGCCGACAGGGTGACGGTGAAGGTGGCATCATCGTCTTCGGAAACAGGGTTTTCAGGGCCTTCAATCGACACTGTCGCCGCGCCGTTGGCCTCGATGGTGGCCGTTGCTGTTGCCGTGCCGAGGGTGAACCCGGTCGGCAGCGGGTTGTCGGTGTTGACGCTCAGGGTTGCGGTGAAGGACTCAGCGGCTTCCACCAGATCATCCGGGAGCACCTTCACGTTGAAGGACTGGGTCAAGTCATCGCCGGTGGCCGCGGTGAAGGTGAGCGTGCCGCTGCCGCGGTGAAATCATGCCGTGCCGCTACGGTGGCGTAGTCCACCACCACTTCCGCGCCGGGTGAGGCCGACAGGGTGACGGTGAAGGTGGCATCATCGTCTTCGGAAACAGGGTTTTCAGGCCTTCAATCGACACTGTCGCCGCGCCGTTGGCCTCGATGGTGGCCGTTGCTGTTGCCGTGCCGAGGGTGAACCCGGTCGGCAGCGGGTTGTCGGTGTTGACGCTCAGGGTTGCGGTGAAGGACTCAGCGGCTTCCACCAGGTCATCCGGGAGCACCTTCACGTTGAAGGACTGGGTCAAGTCATCGCCGGTGGCGCCTGCGGCGAAGGTCAGCGTGCCGTTGGACTCGGTGAAATCATCCGTTGTTGCGGTGCCTGCTGCGGTGGCGTAGTCCACCACCACTTCCGCACCGGGTGAGGCCGACAGGGTGACGGTGAAGGTGGCATCATCGTCTTCGGAAACAGGGTTTTCAGGGCCTTCAATCGACACTGTCGCCGCGCCGTTGGCCTCGATGGTGGCCGTTGCTGTTGCCGTGCCGAGGGTGAACCCGGTCGGCAGCGGGTTGTCGGTGTTGACGCTCAGGGTTGCGGTGAAGGACTCAGCGGCTTCCACCAGGTCATCCGGGAGCACCTTCACGTTGAAGGACTGGGTCAGGTCATCGCCGGTGGCGCCTGCGGCGAAGGTCAGCGTGCCGCTGGCCGCGGTGAAATCATCAGCCGTTGTCGCCGTGCCTGCTACGGTGGCGTAGTCCACCACCACTTCCGCGCCGGGTGAGGCCGACAGGGTGACGGTGAAGGTGGCATCATCGTCTTCGGAAACAGGGTTTTCAGGGCCTTCAATCGACACTGTCGCCGCGCCGTTGGCCTCGATGGTGGCCGTTGCTGTTGCCGTGCCGAGGGTGAACCCGGTCGGCAGCGGGTTGTCGGTGTTGACGCTCAGGGTTGCGGTGAAGGACTCAGCGGCTTCCACCAGATCATCCGGGAGCACCTTCACGTTGAAGGACTGGGTCAAGTCATCGCCGGTGGCGCCTGCGGTGAAGGTGAGCGTGCCGCTGGCCGCGGTGAAATCATCAGCCGTTGTCGCCGTGCCTGCTACGGTGGCGTAGTCCACCACCACTTCCGCGCCGGGTGAGGCCGACAGGGTGACGGTGAAGGTGGCATCATCGTCTTCGGAAACAGGGTTTTCAGGGCCTTCAATCGACACTGTCGCCGCGCCGTTGGCCTCGATGGTGGCCGTTGCTGTTGCCGTGCCGAGGGTGAACCCGGTCGGCAGCGGGTTGTCGGTGTTGACGCTCAGGGTTGCGGTGAAGGACTCAGCGGCTTCCACCAGATCATCCGGGAGCACCTTCACGTTGAAGGACTGGGTCAAGTCATCGCCGGTGGCGCCTGCGGTGAAGGTGAGCGTGCCGCTGGCCGCGGTGAAATCATCAGCCGTTGTCGCCGTGCCTGCTACGGTGGCGTAGTCCACCACCACTTCCGCGCCGGGTGAGGCCGACAGGGTGACGGTGAAGGTGGCATCATCGTCTTCGGAAACAGGGTTTTCAGGGCCTTCAATCGACACTGTCGCCGCGCCGTTGGCCTCGATGGTGGCCGTTGCTGTTGCCGTGCCGAGGGTGAACCCGGTCGGCAGCGGGTTGTCGGTGTTGACGCTCAGGGTTGCGGTGAAGGACTCAGCGGCTTCCACCAGGTCATCCGGGAGCACCTTCACGTTGAAGGACTGGGTCAAGTCATCGCCGGTGGCGCCTGCGGTGAAGGTGAGCGTGCCGCTGGCCGCGGTGAAATCATCAGCCGTTGTCGCCGTGCCTGCTACGGTGGCGTAGTCCACCACCACTTCCGCGCCGGGTGAGGCCGACAGGGTCACGATGAAGGTGGCGTTATCGTCTTCGGCCACATTGCCGCCGCCAGAGATCGACACCGTCACCTCAGGTCTGATCGGCCCAATGGGTTCACTGGTCAGACTTTCAGGCGTCCCCTGTCCATCGGTGTAGCTGACGGTTACGGTGATTAACTTGCCAATTTCTGTTTCAGTCGAGGTGTAGGTGTTTGAGTCCGCGCTGCTGATGGCGGTATTCGTATCGCCGTCGTTGGTGTTCCATTGATAACTGAACGTGCCCAGGCCGTCTTCATCGCCAATGGTATCGGTTGTCGCCGTCAGGAGCGCGCCCTGGAACAGGAGTCCGGTGATGACTGGACGACCTTCCGGAGTGTCATTGACATTGACCACGGTGATGTCAAAGGCTGGTAGGGACGCCTCCGCCCCGCTGGGTTCGGATACGCTGATCACGATGCCCCCCCCCCCCCCCCCCCGGTTGGCCGACATGTTCGTGCAGCGGCGTGCCGGTCAGGGCGCCTGTGGCGATGTCAAAATCGGCCCAGGGGGGTTTGTTCACAATGGCATAGATGAGAGGGTCGCCATCGGCATCCGCGCCGTTTGGCGTGAAGCTATAGGGGCTGTCTTCGTCCACCGTGAGCGCAGGGGTGCCAGCGATGGTCGGCGCTGCTTTGACGTTGACGGATAAGGTGTGGGGCCTTGATAAGATGAGGCCGCCACCCGATGTGCGGTGACCATCCGATGCGAAGATGTCGAAATCTACCCTCCCTCGCGCAAGCGGAGTAATGGTCAGGATGTCGCCATCGACGTCCACCGTTGCCACGCTGTTTCCACCAGCGCCGGATGGGGTCGCTGTGTAGGTCAGGTCATCGCCGTCATGATCGAAGAATTTGCTGCCGATATTAACCAGTTTCTGTGGGCCATCCCCGTGGTTCATTACCAGGGCTGGAACCCCACCCATCCTGACCGGCGCAGCGTTGCCAACGTCGAACGCTAATTCATGGGTGGACGTCCCGCCAAACAGATCATTGGTGGTGATAGTGAAGCTCACAGGCCCTCCTCGTTTGAGGGGGGTGATGATTAGATTGTCTGCTCTACCGATTCTCTCGGCGCGCACCGTTGCATAGTCGGACTCGATAGATTCCATTTCGTAGGATATGGAATCGTGATTAGGGTCGCTGAAGTAGTTGTCGAGATTAAGCGTCTGGGGCCCGAGAGAAATTGTCACCTCGGGTTCAAATGGAGTGTCGTTTCTGACTGGATCGATGTTGACGACTTCCACCTTGAAGGGCTGCGTGACCTTGAGGTTGCTTAGGACTCGATCAGTGGCGGTGACCGTGATGGTGGTGATACCTGGTCTGTCTGTCGGCGTGATGGTCAGGATGTTCCCGGAGATCCTGGAATTCACAAAGAGAGGAGGACTTTGCGCTACCGTGTAGATCGGCTGCCCGCCGTCAGCATCGCTGAAGTACTTGCTGAGATCAAGCCGCACCTGGTTGTCAGGGTCGGTACGATTACCGATACGCTGCAACATGAAGATCAGGCTCGGGTTCAAAATAATGTCGATGGACCTTGGGGCGTTGCCGGCGACAGACACAGAGAAGTCCCTCGTGACCGACGCGCCGAGTGGATCGCTGGCAGTAACTCTAATGGCTGCGGTGCCGACACGCTCGGCACGCAAAATGGTAGCACCGGTGTTGGGAGAGATGGAGACAGATACTATGTTAGTGTTATTGCTGCGAGTGGTGTAGCTCAGGGTATCGCCGTCAGGGTCCGTAAAATAAAGGCCATGGTTACTAAAGACTATCTGATTTGTATCAGTAAATTTAAAGTTCCGATCCTCTCCCCTTGTGGTTGGAGTACTATTGAGAACGGACACGTCAAACATATAGGAAAGAATGGGGTTGATCTCATCACTGGCGATGATGGTGATGCGGGTGGGTCCGCCGTCTGTTCTGACCGGGGTGACGGTCAGTCTGCTACCATCAATGCGCACCCCTACTGTGTTTGAATCAGCAGAGCTTGCACTGTAACTCAGGGGAAGGGGAGATTCGAAGTAGTCATTGAGATTAAATGTTTGAGGAGAATGAATTGAAATACGGTTGGAGCTTCCGCCAATTCTGACCTCAGTTAGATGAGGTTTTTCTGGTTTGACGATAGCCAAAAAAGATGCCTGTGTAGTGAATGTGGTCTCATTTGCTATTTTGCTGGCGGTGACCGTAAATTTGTCGCTGCCGATACTGAATGGGCCGATGATCAGCGTGCGATCTACAAAATTGTAGAGCGTGGCTTTATTAGAACCTAGCACCTCTACTTTTACGCTGTATATCAGTCTGTCGCCATCAGGGTCGCTGAAGTAGTCGTCGAGATCTAAGGATGGAGATATGACATTGGAAAAAAGCACTCCTTGATTTGGAATGCCGGTGGTGGTTGGGGTGCTGGGATTAACAAGCGCACGGACCGCCAGCGAGGCATTCTCAAGGCCATCACTGGCGATGACGGCAACACTAGCGGTACCTCTTTTGATCGGGGTGATGGTCAGGATGTTACCATTGATGCTCGCCGTTGCGACGGCTGTATTATCGGAAACCGCTTTGTAGCTCAAGGCATGATTAGGGATCGAACTCGCATCCGGATCGCTGAAGAAGTCATCGAGATCAATGGTCTCAGGCCCTCCAGCGACGGTCATGGTACTCATTGTAGAAGTGCAACAGCTGATTGGGGCCTGATTGGTGATTTCCACCTGGAAGACCTGTGTGGCCGTCGCGCCGAGTGCATCTCTGGCGGTAACGCTGATGTCGGTGGTACCTGGTGCGATCGGGATGATGAATAGAAAGTTACTAGGATCACCTTTAACCACCGTGGCGGCCATTGGGTTAGAGGAGACCGAATCGTAACCTAAGGTATCGCCTTCCGTATCGCTGAAGTAATCGCTGAGATCGAGCAGTTTACTCGGGGCAGAATATACCAGATGTTGATTTGGAATACCGTCGCCGGTCGGGGTCGGGGGGAAGTTGACGACCTGCACCTGGAAGTCCAGCGTGACCCCCGCATCGAATGGGCTATTTCTGACGGTGATGGTGATGGTGGAGGTGCCCGGTGCGAGCGGGGTGATGGTCAGGATGTTGCCATCGACGCCCACTGTTGCGGCGGTCAAATCATTGGACGACGCTGTGAAGGACAGGGGATTGCCCTGGGGGTCGCTGATGTAGTCGCTGAGATCAAGGGTCTGAGGCCCGCCAGAGGATGTCAGTTGTTGATTGGGGATGCTGGTACCGGGTGAGATGAGGCTGATGGCGGTTACCCGGAACGTCTGCGCGACCTCCAAATCGGCGGCATCATCTCTGGCGGTGATGGTGATGTCGGTGGTACCTGCCGCGAGCGGGGTGATGGTCAGGAGGCTTTCGCTAATGCTCACCGTTGCGACCGTCGCCTCAGAGGAGACCGCCGTGTAAATCAAGGAACCGCCGCCGGGATTATTGAACATTCCGGAGACCGGAAGAGATTGCGGGCCGTCGGTAATACGCAGTTCCAGCGCCGCAAATTTGCCAGTAGTGCTTAGCCCGGCGCCGGGATTGCCGGCGCTTTGGGCGGCTGCCGTGCGGGCGGCGGGTACTTCATACTGCGGAACAACCGGGGGCGCGGCTTCCTCCGCACCGACTGCATGGGCCACAACCATGCTGATCAGGGCGAAAAGCAGGGCGGATAATGTTGCGACGAAGCGCTGAGCCATGGCGGATATCCTGGTGAGAATTGGACACCCAAGTGGGTAAAAATCAGAAGCTGACCCGATGAGTATCCAGGATAAAATTTGACCCATTATACCCGCAATAATGAGCAAAGTAGTCGCTGTTGTCTATATAACACGCCCCGCGCATTTTTCAAATATCGTAATCAATCTGGGGCTTTGAAACACCATTGAATGGGCGCATATCCTCCTTGATTTGTTCCGGCAATGCGCAGTCGTTTATGTGAGTATTTTGATGAAAAAACCCCTTGAAATGATTGATGTTGAAGGAGTGAGAATCCGGAACCTCAACTCATAAGCGGCGGTTTTGTCGGACTACACGGGATTATCGAGCACGATTTGGAGCACGACTTTGCGTTCGATAATCCGTGTCAATGGGGTTGAAACCGCGTCTGGGATAGTTTAGGACACAATTTTTCTCACTTTCGCGGGAATGGCGGCGGTGGGCTTCGTTCCCCGCCTTCAATTCTTCGATTTGTCAATCACCTTGCTTTCGCCAATCCACGACATCATTGCGCGGAGTTTTTGGCCGACTTCTTCGATTGGGTGCTGCTGGGCTTTGCTGCGCAGTTCGGGGAAGCGTTTGCCGCCGGAGGCGTTTTCGTCCATCCATTCTTTGGCGAATTCCCCAGATTGGATTTCTGTGAGGATTTTTTTCATCTCCGCTTTGGTTTGCTCGTTGACGATGCGCGGGCCGCGCGTCAGATCGCCGAACTCGGCGGTGTTGGAGATCGAGTAGCGCATGTCGGCGATGCCGCCTTCGTACATCAAATCCACGATCAGTTTGAGTTCGTGGAGGCATTCGAAATAGGCCATTTCCGGCGCGTAGCCGGCTTCCACCAGGGTTTCATAGCCGGCCTGCACCAGCGATGTAGCGCCGCCACACAGCACCGCCTGTTCGCCGAACAGGTCGGTCTCGGTTTCCTCCTTGAAGGTGGTCTGAATGATGCCGGCGCGCCCGCCACCGATGGCGGCGGCGTAGGCCAGCGAGAGGTCGAGAGCACCGCCGCCGGGGTCTTGATGGATGGCGATGAGGCACGGGATGCCAATGCCTTTTTCGAAGGTGGAGCGCAGCAGATGCCCGGGGCCTTTGGGGGCGATCATGATGACGTTCACGTCTTTGCGGGGATCGATGTAGCCGAAATGAATGTTGAAACCGTGGGCGAAGGCCAGCGTGGCGCCCGGCTTCAGGTTGCTTTCCACTTCGCTTTTGTAAATTCCGCTCATCAACTCATCCGGACACAGCATCATCACGAAATCCGCCCCGCTGACCGCTTCGGCGACCTCGGCCACCGCGATACCGGCCTGTTCGGCTTTGGGCTTTGAATTGGAGTTCTCGCGCAGGCCGACCACCACCTCCACGCCGCTGTCTTTAAGGTTGTTGGCGTGGGCGTGGCCCTGGGATCCGTAGCCGATGATGGCGACGGTTTTGTCTTTCAGGCATTGCGGGTTGGCGTCTGCGTCGTAGAAGATTTTCATGATGATGTGCTCACAGGAGTAGGATTATAAAACGACTGGAAAGTCGACTTTGCCGTTGCCTTTGCCGTTACCTTTGCCGTTACCTTTGCCGTTGTCTTTGCCGTTACCTTGACCGTTGCTTAGGCCTTCAAGGCGCGCTTGCCGCGGCCAATGCCGGAGATACCGGAGCGCACCACTTCGATGATCTCGAAGGTCGCGATGGCCTCCAGAAACGCGCTCACCTTGTCGCTGCTGCCGGTCATTTCCAGGGTATAGGTGGACTCGGTCACGTCAATGATGCGCCCGCGGAAGATGTCAATCAAGCGCTTGATTTCCTCGCGCTGGTCGTTGCCCGCGGCCACCGTTTTGACCAGCATCAGTTCACGCGCAATGTGATGGCCTTCGGTCAGGTCGATGAGTTTGACCACTTCAATGAGTTTGTTCAACTGCTTGGTGATCTGCTCGATGACCTGGTCGGTGCCGCTGGTAACGATGGTCATGCGCGACAACGAATCATCGTCGGTGGGGGCGACGGTCAGCGATTCGATGTTGTAGCCGCGCGCGGTGAACAGCCCGGCCACCCGGGACAGCGCGCCGGCTTCGTTTTCCAGAAGCAGTGAAATGATCCTGCGCATCAGGCCAGCTCCCGCTCCACTTCGTCTTCCTGCCCTGGTTTCAGGTGCATTTCGTGGTGCCCCTTGCCGGCGGCGATCATCGGATAAACGTTCTCGGCGGGGTCGGTAACCACGTCCACGAACACCAGCTGGTCTTTCATGGCGAAGGCTTCGCGCAGCGCCCCGGACACCTCGGCGGGTTTTTCAACGCGCATCCCAACGTGCCCGAAACTCTCCGCAAGGGCAACGAAATCCGGCAGCGCGTCCATGTAGGAATGGGAATAGCGACGGTCGTAAAAAAACTCCTGCCACTGACGCACCATGCCCATGTAGCGGTTGTTGAGGTTGATGACTTTGATCGGCAAATCGTATTGCTTGCAGGTGGATAATTCCTGAATGCACATGATGATGCTGGCGTCGCCGGTGATGCAGGCTACGGTGGCTTCGGGGTACGCGATTTGCACGCCCAGGGCCGCCGGCAGGCCGAAGCCCATGGTACCGAGGCCGCCGGAGTTGATCCAGCGGCGCGGCGCTTCAAAGCCGTAGTGCTGGGCCGCCCACATCTGATGCTGGCCGACGTCGCTGGTCACGAACGCGTTGCCTGCGGTGATTTCCATCATCTGCTGCACCACATACTGCGGCTTGATGACCGTGTCGCTGGGGATGTAAGCGAGGGAGTCAAGGGATTTCCACTGCTTGATTTTCTCCCACCACTGCGCCACCGCCGGTCGGTCAATCTCCCTGAGGCGCGGGGCGGCCAGTTCCGCCATCCGCTCCAGCACATCGTTGCAGTGGCCGACGATGGGCACTTCCACCGCCACGTTCTTGCCGATGCTGGATGGGTCGATGTCAATCTGCACGACACGCGCATCCGGCGCGAACTTTTCCAGATCGCCCGTAACCCGGTCGTCAAAACGCGCGCCCACCGCGAGCATGACGTCGCAATCGTGCATCGCCATGTTGGATTCAAAGGTGCCGTGCATACCAAGCATGCCGAGGAAGTATGGGTTGGAAGCGGCGATGGCGCCGAGGCCCATAAGCGTGGTGGTGCAGGGAAAGCCGAGCAGGTCGATCAATTTCCGCAACGGCTTGTGCGCCTCGCCGAGCACCACGCCACCGCCGGTGTAGATGATCGGCCGCTTCGCCCCCAGCAGCAAATCCACGCCCCGCGCGATTTGCTTGCCGTGGCCTTTGCTGCGCGGCTGGTAGGAGCGCATGGCGATGGTTTTGGGGTAGTGGTAGTCGGCGGTTTCGTTGGTGATGTCTTTGGGCACGTCAATCACCACCGGCCCGGGGCGACCGGAGGTGGCGATGTAAAACGCCTTCTTCATGGCCGTAGCGATGTCGGCCACATCCTTGACCAGAAAATTGTGCTTAACGCAGGGGCGGGTGATGCCCACCGTGTCCACCTCTTGAAAGGCGTCGT
Source organism: Alphaproteobacteria bacterium (assembly GCA_965206145.1). Lineage (GTDB taxonomy): Bacteria > Pseudomonadota > Alphaproteobacteria > TMED109 > TMED109 > CBDBIK01. The sequence continues at coordinate 1,392 of CBDBIK010000004.1, read as the reverse complement.
CGCCGATAAGCGTGGACGGCACCTGGGCGGTGATGACCACCATGGGAATGGAATCCATATGCGCCGTGGCCAGCCCGGTGACGGTGTTGGTGACCCCCGGGCCGGAAGTTACCAGCACCACCCCCGGCCTGCCGGTGGCCCGGGCGTAGCCGTCGGCGGCATGCGTCGCGCCCTGCTCGTGACGCACCAGAATGTGCTTGACCTTGTCCTGGCGATACAGCGCGTCGTAGATGTGCAGCGCCGCACCGCCGGGATAGCCGAAAATAAACTCGATGTTCTCGTCCTGCAAACAGCGAACGAGAATATCAGCACCAGTCATTGCCACGTTGCACCCGCCTGTTCAAAAATCATCGAAAAACCACAAAACCCGAAACACCCAAGCCCTGCCCAAAACAAGGCCGGAGTATGCCGTAAATAAATGGATTAATAAACCGCAAGTTGGGATGGAAAACGGCCAATTCATGCGCAAATGTAACTTGCCGTTTCACCACCCAACACGACCGGCAGATAGTAATGCCCCGGAAGTTTTCAAGGTTTGTTTCGGCGCGAAGTTGGACGACACCTCCGGCAACACCTCCGGCAACACCTCCGGCAACATAGCGCCAGGCTGCAAGGATTATGAGCGATTTCAATACGGCATTCCGCCTTTTTGCATTTGTTCCATTTGCGTCATCATCTGCTTCATTCCGCCTTTTTTGTTCATGCGTTTCATCATTTTTTGCAGTTGCATGAATTGCTTGAGGAGGGCGTTGACGTCCTGTACGCGGACCCCGGCGCCTTTGGCGATGCGTTGTTTGCGGGAGCTGCGCAGGACCGCGGGGAAGCATCTTTCGTGGGGGGTCATGGCGTTGATGATGGCGATGCTGCGTGCGGACTGGTTGCCGCCGAACGGGTTGATGGCTTTTGACGGGCCGCGGTGCATGCCGGGGAGTTTTTCCATGAGCGCGGCCATGCCGCCCAGCTGTTCCACCTGCGCCAGCTGGTCGCGGAAGTCTTCGAGGTCAAAGCCTTTTCCTTTGACCGCTTTGGCGGCGATTTTTTCGGCTTTGTTTTGGTCAACCTTGCGCTCTGCTTCTTCCACCAGCGACAGCACATCGCCCATGCCGAGAATGCGCGAGGCGACCCGTTCGGGGTGAAACGGCTCGAGGGCGTCCAGGCCTTCGCCGACGCCGAGGAATTTGATGGGCTTGCCGGTGGCTTCGCGGATGGACAGCGCCGCACCGCCGCGGGCGTCGCCGTCGGTTTTGGTGAGCACCACGCCGGTGAACGACAACGCCTGGTCGAAGGCGCGGGCGCTGTTGAGCGCGTCCTGCCCGCTCATGCTATCCACCACGAACAAGGTTTCCACGGGCTTGACCGCTGCGTGAATCCGCCGCAGTTCCGCCATCATGT
>CBDBIK010000003.1:0-6395 GCA_965206145.1 Alphaproteobacteria bacterium | reverse complement strand
GTAAATGGTAACGGCCAGCAGACACAGTACCCCGATCATCTCAAGGGTAAGGGGTATGGTCTCTGTCACGCAGTGCTCCGAATGAGAATGAGCCGGGGTTATCGCCGGGATTATCGGGTGTCCGGGCAGTATCATCGCCCACCCCTCAAGCGGACCCCCCGATACAGCGCTCCGGGCGCAAAGACACTGGCGTAAAAAGCGCCGACGGCATTCACCTCCCGGACCGGCGTCCTGCGACTTTGCAGATGAATGTTACCACCAACCGAGGCCTTCGGGCGAACGGATTCGGCAATTTCCCCAGCCTGGAGTAAGAAAACAGCACGGGCCTCAGGCGAAGGATACGCATCCGGCGCAGGGGCACGCATCAGGTGCAGGGGGGGCGCACAAGGGGTACGGATGTTGTCCGGCGCGGCTTTGCGCCGCGCCAGCGGATGACGACCCCGCGGGTTTAGAGTCGGATGATGCCTTTCAGCAGGATGAGGTGCTCGGCGCCGGTGCTTGCACTGCTTGCGCTGCTTTCGTTACGCTCGCCAACCAGATTCAGGTCGAACAACGAACCCAATTCCCAGTTCATCCCCAGACGGTAGCGCCGGGTGGTGTCGCCGGAGGTCATCTCGGCGTAAGGGGTCAGCAACCCATGTCCGCCGGGGGCGCTCAGGCCGTAGCCGAGGCGCGTCTCCATCCGCATGGTGTTGTCCCGCGCAGTGCCATTCCCTTCATCGCGCAACCCTTCATCCCACAGCGCCTGGACGCCGCTGTTGACGTTGCCGTAGACCGGACTCATGCTGAACGACGGCCCCCGCCCGTTGCGTCCCGCCTGCAAAAGTACTCGCCCGGAAACGCCCCATTCCTGATAATCCTTGCGTCCCACCAGCGTGCGCGCATTGCCTTCCAGGGTCAGGCCAACCGCCGGGTTGGCGTAACGCAAACCGGCCCCCAGCTCCGCCCCCAAGCCCCTCAAGCCGACATCGCCGTCACCGCTGTCACCGTCACCACCGTCATAGCGCGCGCCGAACTCCCAACTCGGCTCTATATACGCCCCGCCGGGCAATGTGCGCTTGCTTGACCTTTCCAGGGCAATCCGCAACAGGCTGGTATTCACTTCCAGCGCCGCTATGCCATCGCCGCCTTCTACTTCCAACTCGCTCAGCAGGGCTGATCCCTTCAGCCGGAAGGTGGACGAACCCGGCAACTGATAACCCACGCCCGCGCCCACGGTGCGCGTCTCCACATCGCTGGATACCCGGTCTTGCCCGTCCCCAGTGATTTCCAAATCGCCCTGGCCGAAACCGGCGGTGGCCCACAGGTCCAACCCGTCCTGGGTCTCCCAACTCGCGTAGGGATGGAGGCTGGCGATCTCCAGCTGGTGCTCGCCACGACCGGAGGCGTCTCGGTAATCGACCTCGCTCTCGCTCCAGGAGGCCGCCAAACCAATCAGCAGACCGTCGCGGGGTTTGCCGTCCACCCCCAGCTGGAGGCTGAACAGATCGCCGTCGAAGTCTATGCCGCCGCCGGAACCGTCGAGGTTACGGTAGTCAGCGCCGCCCCAGAAAGTCAGGGAGCCACCGCCGATGCCGTTCGTGCCGCCGCCAGTGCCATCCCCAGCGTTCAGGGGCAAGGCAAAGCCGGAATTGCCCAGCATGGCCTTCATATCCACGCTGCCATCGGACATGCCCTGCCCGTGGGCGGTTGCGACCCCGGCCAGGCTGGACTGCCCGGCGAAGCTGGCAGATCGATTCGCGCCATTTCGGACTTGATCGATGCGCTGGGTTATCGCATTCACCGTCTGGTCAGCCAGCGCACGCGCCACTTCCGGCAGGATGGTTTCGTTGAGATCGGTAAAAGCCCCCGAAGTGGGCGCACGCACAGATAGAGTAAACCCAATCAGCGGCATGTCCGTAGCGGTACTGGTAATAGAACCAGAAGCTAGCATTGGATTATATGAGATCTCAATGCTCGATCCTGCCGGGATAGGGGGAGTCACCACCAGAACTATACTGCCCGCCCTGATAGCGATCACTCGGTGATTTGTATCAACACCATCCAGGGTGGAGGTGACCGTGAAGGCCTCAAAGTCCGCAGTGCTTGCATTGCTCACATCCACAGGCTCGCTGGTCGGCAGGGTGATGGTTGTGCCTGCGGAATCCGTGCGCGCCGGCTCCACGCCCTGGGCCATCGCCTGCTCCTCATCCAGCACTTCGGGTGGTGGTGCGGCGGTGGTGGTGATGGTGACGGTAGCGGCTTGAGAGTCACTCACGCCATCGTTCACGGTCAGGGAGAAGACCAGCACCGCATTGGCCGAGAGGTTCGCGGGGGCGGTGAAGGTCGGTGTGGCGGTGGTGTCGCCGGTCAGGGTCACCGTTGGGGTTCCGCTGGTCTGAGTCCAGGCGTAAGTCAGGGTCGCGTTCTCGGGATCGCTACTGCCACTGCCGTCCAGGGTGACGCTCGCGCCTTCGGCGACGGTCTGGTCAGCACCAGCATCGGCGATGGGTGCGTCCTCAACCGCGGTCACGGTCAGGGTTGCCGTGGCGGGCGGGGTACTGAAGGCAGTGCCGTCGGAGACGCTGAAGGTGAAGGTCGCCTCGCCGTTGACATTAGCCGCCGGGGTGTAGACCAGAGTCGGGATATTCGCAACGGGAATCACCTGGGCCACGGTCACCGCCGCGTCGTTCAGCGCCAGACTGCCGCTACCAGCGGCGGGTAGCGTATCAATGCGCACCGCTTGCAGGGTATTGCCGGTGTCGGCATCGGTAAAGGGGAAGTCCGCCACCGCAAAGGTACGGGCGGTGTCCTCAGCAGTCGTGGCCGTCAGATCGCTGGTGGTGGGCGGGTTATTAGGGGTGCTTGCCGCCGCCACCGCCGCCGTGGGCGCGCTGGTCAGCGGCCCCTCATCCTCGCTCCCGGCATCGGTATAGCGCACGGTCACAGTGATTTGATCGCCCAGATCGTCCGCGGTCAGGAGGTAGGTTGCAGCGGTCTCGCCGCTGATGGCCGTGTCCGTGCCGCTTTCGTGGGTATTCCATTGATAGGTGAACGTCAGGCTGGCAGGGCCATCGGCATCGCTAATGCCGCCGGTCTCCGCCGTCAGGGTCGCGCCCACCCGGGGCGTGCCGCCGATCGTCACCGTGCCGCTGGGCGCGTCATTGACCGCGTCCACGGTCAGGGTTGCCGTGGCGGGCGTGGTGCTGAAGTCGGTGCCGTCGGAGACGCTGAAAGTGAAGGTCGCAGTGCCGTTGACATTGGCCACCGGGGTATAGACCAGATTCGGAATACCGGCAACGGGAATCACTTGCCCTACGATCACCGCCGTACCGTTCAGCGCCAGCACGCCCAGGTTGGTGGGGGTGGGCAAGGTATCAATGCGCACCGCTTGCAGGGTGTCGCCGCTGTCGGTATCGGCAAAACCAAACTGGTCGGCCGCAAAAGTGTGGCTGTCATCCTCGTCCAGCGTGGCCGTCAGCCCGGTTGAGGTGGGCGGGCTGTTGGGGGTGCTTGCCGCCGCCACCGCCGCCGCCGTGGGCGCGCTGGTCAGCGGCCCTTCATTCGTGCCCCCGGCATCGGTATAGCGCACGGCCACAGTGATCATCTGACCCACATCGTCCGCGGTCAGGAGGTAGGTTGCAGCGGTCTCGCCGCTGATGGCCGTGTCCGTGCCGCTGGAGTGCCGGTTCCATTGATAGGTGAATGACAGGCTAGCAGGGCCATCGGCATCGCTAATGCCGCTGGTATCCGCCGTCAGGGTCTCGTCCTGGGTGGTCGTGCCGGTGATGGTCGGCAATCCGCTGGGCGGGTTATTAGGGGTGTTTGCCGCCGCCACCGCCGCCGTAGGCGCGCTGGTCAGCGGCCCCTCATCCTCGCTCCCGGCATCGGTATATTCCACGGACACGGTGATTTGATCGCCCAGATCGTCCGCGGTCAGGAGGTAGGTTGCAGCGGTCTCGCCGCTGATGGCCGTGTCCGTGCCGCTGGCGTGGGTATTCCATTGATAGGTGAACGTCAGGCTAGCAGGGCCATCGGCATCGTTAATGCCGCCGGTCTCCGCCGTCAGGGTCGCGCCCACCCGGGGCGTGCCGCCGATCGTCACCGTGCCGCTGGGCGCGTCATTGACCGCGTCCACGGTCAGGGTTGCCGTGGCGGGCGTGGTGCTGAAGTCGGTGCCGTCGGAGACGCTGAAGGTGAAGGTCGCTTCGCCATTGACATTGGCCACCGGGGTATAGACCAGATTCGGAATACCGGCAACGGGAATCACTTGCCCTACGATCACCGCCGTACCGTTCAGGGTCAGGCTGCCGCTGGTGCTGGCGGGCAAGGTATCAATGCGCACTTGTTGCAGGCTATCGCCGGTGTCGGCATCGTCAAAACCAAACTGGTCGGCTGCAAAAGTATGGCTGTCATCCTCGTCCAGCGTGGCCGTCAGCCCGGTTGAGGTGGGCGGGTTATTGGGGGTGCTTGCCGCCGCCACCGCCGCCGTAGGCGCGCTGGTCAGCGGCCCCTCATCCTCGCTCCCGGCATCGGTGTATTCCACGGACACGGTGATTTGATCGCCCAGATCGTCCGCGGTCAGGAGGTAGGTTGCAGCGGTCTCGCCGCTGATGGCCGTGTCCGTGCCGCTGGCGTGGGTATTCCATTGATAGGTGAACGTCAGGCTGGCAGGGCCATCGGCATCGCTAATGCCGCTGGTATCCGCCGTCAAGGTCTCGCCTACGGTCGGGGTGCCATCAATGATCACCGTGCCGCTGGGCGCGTCATTGACCGCGTCCACGGTCAGGGTTGCCGTGGCGGTCGCGGTGCTGAAGGCAGTGCCGTCGGAGACGCTGAAAGTGAAGGTCGCATCGCCATTGACATTGGCCACCGGGGTATAGACCAGATTCGGAATACCGGCAACGGGAATCACTTGGGCCACGATCACCGCCGTACCGCTCAGGGTCAGGTTGCCGCTGGTGCTGGCGGGCAAGGTATCGATGCGCACCTCTTGCAGGCTATCGCCGCTGTCGGCATCGTCAAAACCAAACTGGTCGGCTGCAAAAGTATGGCTGTCATCCTCGTCCAGCGTGGCCGTCAGCCCGGTTGTGGTGGGCGGGGTATTGGAGGTGTTTGCCGCCACCACCGCCGCCGTGGGCGCGCTGGTGATGGACTCGGATGCGTTGAAATTATCGGTGTAGCTGACCTCCACCCTGATCATCTGGCCTATTTCGGCATCGGTCAGGGTGTAGGTGCTCAGGGTCGCGTTGCTGATCGGATTGCTACCCGCAAGCCATCGATAAGTGAACATGGACGGGTCGGGCAGACCATCGATATCCACCAGCGCGGTGGTATCCGCGCTGAGGGGCTGGCCGGCCACCGGTGTGCCGCCGATGGTTACACTGCCGCTGGGCAGGTCATTGATATTCGCTATCGGCCCCCGGTTCACCGCGTTCCTGTTCTCATCATTGCCATCATCATCCTGGTAGCGGACGTTCGCGAGGATCGATTTGCCGACCTCGGCCTGGGTCAGGGTGTAGGTTGCAGAGGTCGCGCCGCTGATGATCGTGAAGTCGCCCATGCTGCCGGCTCTCGCTGCCCATCTGTAGGTGAAGGTGGACGGGTCGGGCAGCCCATTCAGGTCGCCAAGGTCGGCGGTATTTAGCGTCAGGGTTTGGCCCTGGATCAAGTCACCGTCGATGGTCAGTATGCCAGTGGGTAGCGCATTGCCCCCCGCTGCCACTGGCTCCGTGGGCAGGCTGGTCACGCGCTCAGCATTGCCGTCGTTATCCGTGAAGCTGACCGTCACGGTGATCCTCGCGCCGACATCGTCCAGGGTCGGAGCGTAGGGACTGGAGGTCCCGCCGACGGAACTGGAGGTCGCGCCGTCGATCGGCGTGTCCGTGCCGGCCTCGTGCCTGTTCCATTGGTAGTTGACGCTGGAGGGCTTACCATCCACATCGCTAACAAAGTCAATCGCGAATAATCGACTGAAGGTGGTTAGGTTGGTGTTAGGGGTGATAGTCGGGCGGCCGGTGGCCGCGTCATTGACCTGAGTAACGCTCACGGTTGCCGTGGCCGTGGCACTGAAGGCAGTACCGTCGGAGACGCTGAAGGTGAAGGTCGCAGCGCCGTGGACATTGGTGGCCGGGGTATAGACCAGAGTCGGAATACCGGCAACGGGAATCACTTGGGTTGCGGTCACCGCTGTGCCGCCCAGCGCCAGGCTGCCGCTGGCGCTGGCGGGCAGGCTATCGATGCGCACCGCTTGCAGGCTATCGCCAGTGTCGGTATCGCTAAAGGGAAAGTCGTCCGCCTCAAAGGTATAGGCCATATCCTCAAGCGTGCTGACCGCCGCCGCGCTGGTGGTGGGCGGGGTGTTGGCCGGCGCATCGCTCGCCGCGATGGTCGCCTGGGCGCTGGTGGCCGAGGGG
>CBDBIK010000002.1:407500-569631 GCA_965206145.1 Alphaproteobacteria bacterium | reverse complement strand
ATCACCCGGCATCCCTCGTAGACGACGATATTGGTCTCGTGGGTGACGACCTGGCAGGTCTCCTGCTCACCTGCCATCGACAGATCCATGAGCTGCATTGCCCAAGGCTGGTCGGCGCGGATCGTCATCGAGACGGACACAGCGTGCGCTGGATAGGCGTCGAGATGGCCCACCAGCACTGCACCCGGCTCATAACGGCCGGAAAGCCTCATGGATCCGCTTGATCTCCTCTGCGGCGGCCCGGGAGTAGAGGATGGAGGAGCAATGCACCTTTCGAAGCGAAGCGTCGGCAGCCGGAGGATCGGTGATCCAGCTTCCGGGCATGGAAACACCATTGCGGTAGGCATTTGAGGTCGTGTACAGCTCGGGCATGAGGTTCCGCTCGTCGAGGGATGCTTCGTCCACGATGCTCCGGAGAGGATCGAGAAGGGCGGGTTCGGCGTCGTAGAGGGCGAAACCACGAGGCAAGTACCGAGGTGCCCAGATTGCAGCGGAGTAGTCGCGGAGCCAGCGAGCCCGCACATAGATGTCGGGGATCATGAGGGGGCCTCGGGCGTGACGTTGGCGCGCACTGCATCGATCCCCGCGTCCATCGCCTCATAGGCCTCGGTCGCCGTGGCCGCGGAATCGACGGCGGCCCGGGCTTCGGCGGCGACGGGTCCGAGGGCAGCGATTTTCGCCTCAAGCGCCTCGTCGGGGCGGCTGACTGCCAGGCCGGCGACGGTGTCCACGCCGAGGATGTCCATGGCGACGGCAGCGCAAGTGCGCTCGATCGCCTCGCGGGCGTACTGGCGGGCTTCGTCGAGGCTGGCTGGGAGCAGGTCGCGGATCGGCTTCTTCGCCTCGGCTCGGTACTCCTCGGCGAAGTCGGCCGAATGCAGGGCCTCTCGCGCGCTGACACGCCCGGCGACGTCTGCCGCGGGAGCGCCTGTGTCCCCACGACCTGTGAGCCACAGACTCCTGGCCCGTCCATGGACGGCGAGAAATGCACGGTGGAAGGGATAGACGCGCTCGGCGTAGGCGCAACCGAAATTGCCGAGGGTTCGCATCGAACCGAAGACGACAGGAGGTCCGAAATCGGCGGGAAGAGCGAGCGGCAGGTATGGGTGCGCTGGCCTGCTCTCCTGGCACAGAGCCGCGAACAGGGTGTTCAGAACCAGTTCGGTGTATCCGCCGGGCGCGGGGTATGTGAGGAGGTCGACCTCTCCGTCCCCCACAGGCACGGGTTCGTCCCAGTCGGTGTTCCAGGCTGCGAGCAGAGGGTCGAGGCGGGCCTGGTAGAGGCGGTCGGCGGAGGTGCGAACGAGCCCCTCCCAGTCAGCCTCGGCGAGGTTGGCGCGGTATTCGAGCGGTACCCATTCCTCGCGCACGCTGTCGACACCGTTGCGCAGGAACTCTCCATCGCGATCGATCATGGCAGGTTCTCCTTCCGGAAACGTTTGGGGGTGATGCCGGGGCGGTCGGGTCCGTTTGGATAGATCCTGGGCCTGCGGTAGCCACGGCTGGTGAAGATGAGAGTCCATGCGTCCGCACCCTGAAGACAGTGCCGGACATTGCCGCGCCGACAGGTGACCGATCCGGGGCGCAGACGACGTTCGACGATCCGGCCGTCGATCTTTCGAAGCTCGGTCATCCGCCCACGCAGGACGACGCTGAGGTAGTGCCACTTATGATCGTCCCAGACCCTGTAATCGGCCGGTGTGGTGATGTGGTGGACACTGACGTTCAACCCGCCGAGCCGGAGGAGGTGCCAGCGATCGAGGCGGGCTTCGCCGACCGACATCGTGTAGTCCGGCACGCTAGCGGCCGACACGCCCGAGACCCAGCACCGTCTCGCGAATGGAGGGCGGCGCGAACTGCGGGGACACCCGGTAGAGGCTGACGGCCTCGACATCGAGGGTGCGGCGGTCGTAGTCGATGCCGTAGTAGCTCCATGGTCCGCAAGGCCCCTCGGGGACGAGGTCCGGCCAGGCGGCCCGGACGGTGCCGTATCGGACCTCCGAGACGTAGAGGCGGATCCGCGGGAGCGGCGCACCATCGTCGTAGGCGTAACGGATCTGCACCGAAGTGGTTTCGGTACAGATCGTGATACCGGCCGGGAGCGCGGGCAGCGGCACGACGCTGAGGCGGTTGTGGTAGACGCAGCAGATCCGCTCGTCGAGATAGATCTGCCAGTAGCGGCAGAGCAGAGGGTGTCCGGCTGGGACGCCAGCGCGTTTGAGGATTCGCTCGGGCGGCTGCCCCATCATCTCGCAGCGGAGCGGGTCGGTCTGGATGCCCTTGCAAACGCCTGGCAACGGGCCTCCCCAAGCTCGCTCGGCGGCCATCAGGAGGGAATTTCCGGCTGACGACGGGTGGAGTACTCCCTGTGGCTGCCCGCCCCGGGCCTGTTGGAGTTCGGCCATGTACATGTGGTCTAGTTCACCTCCATCTATTCGATCCGGACGAACTGGAGCTGCTGCTGGAACTGCTACTGCTCGAGTTGCTGACGGCGACATCGACGGAGAGCTCAAGGGTTGAGCCGTCGACGACGCCACTGACAGCGACGGTCGTCCCCCTGCTGGCGTCCGAGGCGCCGCTGACTGTGGTGATTCCCGTTTGAAGAGCAGAGGCCGGGAGGTTGGCGACGGGTACCTTGCCTTCGGCGTCGAGGCCGGCGACGCCGGATGCCGCACCGACAGGCAGCTGGTTAGCCGGAACCTTCGCCCCGGTACCGAGAGCGGCGATGCCACCGGCACTGCCGCGGCCGAGTTGCGCGTTCGGAACCTTCCCGTCGTCATTGAGCGCGGCGACGCCGCCGGGGCGTCCCCGGGCGGCGAGGAGCTCCTTGAACTTGCGGAACAGCTTCAGGAACTCGCCGCGCGGTGGCTTGTCGCTACCCGCATCGAGTTGCGCGGTGCTGAGGTTATCTTCCGGCCATGCCATGGCACTTCTCCTTGTCTTTATTCACGTGGTGACTGCTCCCCTGACGACGGCATCGACGGTCGCGTTGATCGGCGAGCCGGTGGCGTTGTAGATCCGGACTTTGGGAGGGCTCTTGGAGAGAAGCTCCCAGCTCGCCCCGGCACCGACGTTCTGGAGCGTCAGCTGGACGTCGGTCACGGGCGAGAGCCCCTCGACGGGGATCGTCCGGCCCCCGGTGCGCGATCCCTCCCAGCTGGCGGTGTGTGCATCCAGGATCCGCCGCTCGACGACGGAGGCGTGGAGACCCCAGCACAGATGATCGAGCCGCAGCGGCACGGTGCCATCGCCGGTGAGCCTCCAGCGCAACTGGAGCCAGCGTCCCTCGACGTGCGTTCCTTGTTGACTGGCAGTCCACGCCGCGCCGCGCAGTGCGGTGGCGGTATCGGCGATGCGTGCCTCGAAGGCGACATCGCCAGAGGTATCGCCCTGCCAGCGGAGCTGGCCTGTCACCCTGGTGCCGATGTCGATCTCGTGGGTGGTGTAAATGACTTCGCGGGCTCCGTCGTCGCCGTCGCCCAGCTCCCACGAGTCCCAATCGTTCCAACTCAGGAGACTGTTCCAGGTGTAACTCCCGACGCCCTCGATGGCATCGCGACCATCGTCGGAACGACGACCGCCAGTGATGGTGCCGGGCCATCCCTCGGCCGAAGGGCAGCGCCAGACGAGGGCATCTCCAAGCCGCTGATCTCCAATAGCGGCGGCGATGCGGACATCCTCGACCGAGAGCCTCCCGCCGGCGTCACGGCTGCGGAAAGCGAAGACCCACCGCCCTGGCGGCGGCTCGGTTGTCTCCCAGGGCGAAGCGGTGAGGATCCCGCGGTGCATAGGCACCATGTCGTCCCACGCGCTCGGCTGGACTCCGTCGGGCGCGTGGCGGATCTCGACACCTGCGAAGTCCGGATCGGTTGGAGGCTCCCACCGGAAACGCCTGGTCCCGTCGCCGAGCACATCGATAAGGACGTTCGAGGGGATGCCGGGTGGCACGAGCTCGCCCTTGATTTGGTAGGTCGTTCGCCACGGCTGTCCGACGGGCGCGGCCTCGGCACCGGGAACGACGGTGACTTCGAGGCGGCCGGCCGGCTGCGATAGCCAGCGCGCCTGGGTGTCGCCGTGCGTGAGGACGGCGGCGGTGCGGACCGGCCCATCGTCGAGAGATGCCCGCACCACGCCACCCCGCCAGTCGCCGGCGACGGTGAGGTCGAGGACGATTTCGACGGCGGATCCGGCACCGGCGCGGACAAGCGTCTCGACGATGATGCCGGCCACAACCCGCGGCTGCGGCCGCGGTGCGAGAGGCAGCGGAACCGTGAGATCGGCGGTGGTGGCGGCGTGATAGGCGGCCACCTCGTCGATCGCCTCGAAACGGACGCTGTGGTCCGCGCGCGGCTCCACGGCGACGATGCGCGCCAGTGTCGGCGGGCGCGAGGACTCATAAAAACGAAAGAGGATGTCACCCGGATCCCACGGATCGGTTCCGGCAGTCGGCGCAGGCAGCGGGACCGTGATGCTGACAGTGTTCGTGGGTCCGGTGGTCCCAGCGTCGTCGGGGTGCTCGACGGCGGTAGCGTGGAGGGTGCCGTCGGGCAGCGCGAGGAGAAGCTGGTCATTGGTGCCGGCAAGCTCGACCGGTCGCGACAGCGCGAGACGTGCGCCGTCGTTCGCGATTTCGGTCACCCGACCCGCGGTGCCGCCATCGATGAGCGCGTGAGTGACACGCACGACGTCCCCGCGATGGATCGCCGTGAGCCCCTCCGCTCCCATCTCCCACGACATTCGACGTCGGCCGTGGAACTGGCGAGCGGCCGTGAGATTGCATTCGATCGCAGCTTGGCGCGCGGAGGTGACACCTCGGAGGGTGAGCGTGACGCTCGACGCTGGCGCAATGACCCCGGGCATGGTCCTGCGCACGGTGTTCGATCGCCAGTCCAGGTCCGGGTCGGTGAACCGGCACACAACCTCCTCGGCGACGGGCCCGGCGACGTAGGAAACCTCGAAGCTTCCGGCGAGGATGTTCCCCGGTGTGACCAGGGCGCTCACCGGCTGGTCTTGGTCCTCGTACACAACCCCCAGTCGCCCTGCCGCCCAGGAAGGGCTGGCGCGTCCGCATTGAGCGATCAGCGTCAGCACCTCGGCGACCGTCGTGGCGGAACGAAGGACGTGATTGCATTCGAGGTTCTGCGTGTCGCACCAGGCACCCCACGTTTTAATTTTTGCATCGTCGATCCGTGCAGGTGGCAGGCCGGCTCCGGCGACGAGGCGGCCGTCGACGTGGATTCCTTGCGCAAACCATCGGAAAAGCCACGCCGGGTTTGAGCTCGCCCGGGGTGCTGTCCACGCGGTCCCATTCCAAATGGGAATCTTCTGCGCGGCAATCGCCGACAGACGCGAGATGCGCCCGGAGATCTGTCCCGACGCGCGAATTCGGACCGCAAGACGCGTCTGCCCCCGGTAGTCGGCCTCATCGGGCTGGTGGATCCGCAACGCCATCCAGGCGAGCTGGTCGTAGACCCGGTTCGAGTCCGATCGCGCTCCGCTCCGACGCACCCGGATGGTCCACTCGCTGACACCGTCGGGGACGTCAATTCGGTACGAGCGGCGCACAGGATCTGCATCGGCGTTACCGATCGACCACGTGCGCGTGATTCGGTGTCCCGGGGCTGTGATCTCAATCTCAACGACGACGCTGAAGCGGCGGTAGGTGCCGTCGTTCTCGACCTGGAATATCTGTCCGACGAAATCGAAGGAGAGCGCTGTCGCGTTTCCCGCCGCTCGCCGCTCGACCCATGTCGTGTCCTCGAGATCGGCTCCCTCGATGGTGTCGACGTTTCCAGGAGCGAGCGGGAGGTGTCCGTCGTTGGTGCTCCATTGCGTCTCAACCTCGTCGCGACTATCAAGCGGTGTCTCGCCGAGCCGGATCTCGCCGACATCGAGATCGCCAACGCCGAAATGAAACATCGAGGCGAGGTACTGCTCGCCACCCCGAAACTCGGCCGCCGCGCGTGCACCCTGGTCGGGGTAGACCCGATGGCGACCGAGAACCAGCAGCATCGGTTCATAGGCACGGATGGCGTTGGCACCTCCGGAGATGGAGTAGGCCGGGTCAGGTGTCGCGCCCGAATCGGGTTGGCCGGGCAGGCGCGGCGGGATGAGGGCGTTCACCAGGAGATTCCCCGCGATGGTGACCGCGGCACTCACGCCAGCTTGGACGGCACCGGCGAAGGATGCGCCTTTGATCCCGAGCGCCGTCACGGCGGCGGGACCGGCCCACGCCGCGACGAGGGCGACGGCGATCAGAGCGATCACCCGCAGCGGGTTGCTGTCATCGCCGCCTCGGAGGCCGGCGCGGAGCGTCACCACCCGTACCCCCTCGAGCGGCGTCGCGTCCCAGGCTCCGGGTGCAACCAGGACACCGTCCACGTGGACATCGATCGGATCGCGGAGTGATCCAGGCCACTCCCGGCGCACCAGGTCGCCCAGGCTGTCGCCGGGCTTAATAAGCACGACGATCCGAAGGTCTCGGAACTCCGTCGTCAGCGGGTGAGGCAGAATGTCCACCGTCGGGCGCGTGACCAGGTCTGTCATGGTCACAGCCACCGGAAGCTCCCGCAGACCTCGAGGCCACGCTCTGAAAGCGCCGCGACAGCGTGGAGACAGGTCCCGACGCCGGCGGCGCAGTGGAGCACGTGACCGCTGCCGACCACGTCCACGTGCACGCCGATGTGATTCCCTAGGGTGCGTAGCCGGCCGGTTGCGCGCATGACGGCGACGTCGCCCTCGCGCGGGCAGAGAACCTGGATCCAGCGGGTCGTTACCTCCTCTGCAACCTGCTGATCCCGGGCCCGGATGCTCCGCGCCGCGGGCGGCAGCGACGCGTTGATCGCGAATCGCTCCCGCAGAACGGTTTCAACAAGTGTCGCGCAGTCGTGATCGCCCTCGAGATAAGGTCGGCCGACATAGGTTTCCGTCCAGTGCCCCGCCATCAGAAAATCGCTGGACTCCGCTCGGGGTCGTGACGCCACAGCACCGCTGGCCTGTTGAGAAGTGGGTCGAAACCGAGCCGAACCGTTACCAGCCGCTGGTCGACCCGCGTCGACAGCACGTCGAGCGTGAGCTCCCACTCGACGGCCGCATCGCCATCGACGTCGCGGACAAGGACCTGCATCACCCGGACGGTGCCGCCGGTGCCGCCCTGCGCGAGTTCAATCCACTGGGTGAGGTCGCGGCCGATGTTGTCAACCGTGATCTCGGCTGAGGGCGCACGCCCTTCCACGTCGTCGACTAATCTCGCCCGGAATGGCAGTCCCGGGTAACGCTCACCCTCGATCACGTGCTCGTGCGCATCGTTCACGGCACGCGCCGGAGTGGGAAGATCCGCGTGTGAAATCTCAATCGCGTCCAGCACCACGTCACGCGGTGCGATTTCGCGCCGTGCGCGTTCATAGCTCGACGATGGCATCGATGGCATCTAGCGGCCGTAACGGACGAGGGCCATCCAGAAAAACCCCTCCCCCTCCCCGGTCGCCTCTGTATTCCGTCGCAGCGCGATCTCTCGCGACGTCTGGTTCCAAACCACATCGAGTTGCCCAGCGGTACGAATTCCCCGAGCAGTGACAAGCTCACCGTCGCGGTAAGCATGAAATGAGCCGGCGCCGTCGCCGAATGAGCTGAGCGACAAGAGCGGGATAGGAACCGTCTCGTGGACCGCCTCCTGCGCCTCCAGAATCGCGACGTATTCGAGGTTGTCGTAATCTCCGTAGTTCTCGGGAAGCTGGACCGTTTTGTGGGCGTTGACGCCGTTCGTGCTATCCGTCGCCGAAGTCGCAGAGAAGTCGAGGATCACTTCGCGTTGATAGCCCTGCGACGCGCTTACGAGGTCGCCAAGTGCAGAAATGGGTACGGTTTGGAGTTTCAGCGCTCCAGTGCCCGCGTCATCGTCAGTGAAGCCGCCTGCCGGGAACACCAGAACCCGGTCGTCATCATCGGGGGCCTCCGCCACGTCGAGCCGGTTGATCTTGATCACGGGGGCCGTCATGACTGCCCCCACGCGAGATCGCGCGTTCCCCAGGCGAGAGCCACCGGGAGGCGCGCGATCCCCGAAGTCCCGGGGCGCACCTCGAGCTCGCAGGTCGCCGACCAGGTGACGGAGCCCGCAACGGCGCGCTCCTCGTAGCGAATACCACCGGCGCCGTCGACAACCCGCGCCTCGACCTGCGCGCCGCGCACCGGATCCGGGAACAGGAACCACGCGGCAGCGTTGCCCGCCGCCCATCCCTGGAACGCCTCGAGCTGTTCGCCGGTTCCGACCAATATCTGAACCGAGCGAGTATCGAGGGCCTCGGTGCGAACCCGCACCTGCCGAACAGCACCATCGTCGGCCTCGCTGCGAGCGACGTCGCTTCGGCGACCGGCCGCAAGCCCGTCGGCGACGATGCGCGCGTAGCCGGGCCAGACCGAGGACGCCACCGTCATGAAGACCTTCGTCGCACGTCGAAGGCACCCTCGATCGCGCGCGCCGATGCGCCATTGCTGGCGATGTCCTCGACAATCGCGGTCACCACCACGCTGCGCCCGTCGAATGCCTGGCGCGTCGGCTCGGCGAGCCGTTGCGGTGTGCCGCGGTTTTCGAAGTTGACTGTGATCTGCGGCGGTGCGCCGAGTGCCGACATTTGTTCAGGCGTGAATACCCCTTCGCCGCGCCGAGCGATGATGGGGATCTCGCCGGGGCCCAGACCGGAACCGAAGCCGCCGACCAGGCCGCCGCCGTGATAGCGACCGGCACCGGCAAACGTCGCCGGCGAAACCCCGGTCCGACGGGTGCCGCTGGCGACACCAGCGATCAGGCCGGCGTGCCCCACGTTGTAGGGGAAGCCGCTGGCGGCGGATCCACCGCCATCCGTGCCGCCGTCATCCGTTTCACCGAAGATGTCGCCCAGCGCGCCGGCGAGCGGCGCCGTGATCGACCTCCGGATCGAGATCCGGACAAGATCAGCGATGATGCTGTTCGCGAGGTCCCGGAACCGCAGCTTGCCGGTGGAGGCGAATCGAACGAGCGCCTCCTCGGCACCCTGGAAGGCATTCGCAATCGCCTCTTTGGCAGCGGAGGCACTGCCGTCCGCCTCCGCCTGGATGTCCCGGAACGCCCGCACCGCGCCGTCTCGGAACTCGGTGCTCTCCCGGAGGCGGCGTTCCTGTTCCTCTTCCTCGATCGCCCGAATGCGAGTGACGTAGACGTCTTCGACCTGCGCCGCGAGCGCGTCGTAGCCGTCGCTCACGTCGTCTAGGGCCAACAGTGTTTCAGTCTTCCAGGTCTCCGCCGCCGCCCGCGCCTGCTCGTAGGGACTGAGCTGCCCGCGAACCGCAACAGCAAGACCTTTGAGAGCCGAGCGCTCGGCCTCGAGAAGCCGTGCTGCCCGGTCCTGGCGGATCTCGTGCTCGCGGTCGAGTTGCTCCTGCAGGGCGATCTCACGCTCCTGAAATGCTCGCTCTCGCACAGCCGCGATGGCAGCTTGCAGCCGTTCCTCGGCAACCCCCTCCGCGCCGCGAAGATCCTCGAGCCCGCGGAGCGCTTTGGCCTCCTTTCGGTCAATCAGAGCAATCCGCGACAAGGTGAGCCGCGCGATCGTGTCCTGGGACGCAGCGATGATCCGTTCAATCTCTGTCGCCGCGGCAGAGACCGACTCAGCAGGTCCGTCGCCGACCTTCGTAGCCGCAGCGGAGGCCTGCTCGGCTGCTTTCCCGAGGCCATATTCCACATCGGCCATGGCGATGCCGGCGGCTTTGCCGAGATCGGTCAACGCAGCCCGCAGCCGCTCGATCTCGGCCCGGAGCTCCGCAATCCGGGGATCGCCCCCGATGGCTGAAAACTCGCCGAGAGCATCACGTCGCGCCGCTTGAGCCTCAGCGACGGCGAGCTCAGCTTCGGCTTGCCGAAGCAGCGCATCGATGGCCAGACGGCTCTTGCCTGCGAGCTCGTCGGTCGCATCCGCCGCGTCCTCTGTCGAGATGATCATGGCGGCGAGAGCGCCGCCCACGGCCGCCACCCCTGAAGCGACGAGAAAGGCCGGATTCGCGCGCATCGCTGCGTTCAGGGCGAGCATGGCGCCGCTCAGTGTCCCCACGCCCCGTACCGCAACGATCGCGCCCGCTCCTGCCCCCGCCAGCACCAGGCCCAGCTTGTAGCCGACAAGAATGCCGACGGCGGCAACGACCAGTCGAAGATTCTCGGCGAGCAACTCGACAGCAGCGGCCATACTGGGGAGCAGTTCCGATCCGATTTGAATACCTTGGGCTTCCATGTCCCTCAGTGCCGCGTTGAAACGAAACTCAATGCTGTCGGCTGCCACTTTGAAAGCGGTATCCAGGTCCGCCACTCCCGACATGGCCAGGGACTGGAAAATTTCCGCCACGGTCTCCCCCTGGTCACTGAGCAACGTCAGCACGCCAACCAGCCCTTCCGTATCCGGGAAGATCTTGCTGATCGCATCTTGATTCTCACCGAGCGCGTCGCGAATCTTGAGCAACGTCGAGAGGAGACCCTCTTCCGAGAGACTGCGCCGCAGGTCCTCGACACTCAGCTGATGGTCTTTCATGGCTTTCCGGGCCTGCTCCGAGGGCCGGATGAGCTGCGTGAAAATCCCGCGCAGCGCCGTGGACGCGTTTGCAGCGTTGAACCCCGAGCGGCTGAGCACTGCCAGTCCGGCACCGACCTCGTGAAACTCGACGCCCAACTGCTTTGCCAGCGGCAGCAACGGCCCGATTTGTGGTGCCAGGGACGCGGCGTCGAGTTTCCCCTCCCGGACGGTGGCGATCAGTGTCCCGATGGCATCGCCGGCCGCGAGGGTTTCTGCCCCGTAGGTGTTCATCGCCGACGTCGCAGCATCAGCGATCGCCGTTGTGTCACCCAGACCCGAAGCGGCAGCTTTCGCCGACTGCCGAAGGATGTCGAGCGCCTCTGCGCCCTCGGCACCTGCCGAGGCGATAAAAAAGAGGGCATCGCCAAGCTCATTGACGCCGCGGCCGGTCTCCTTCGGGAGCTTCAGAATCTCCGCGCGGTACTTTTCCACCTCCTCCTTCGCGGTTCCCACCAAACCGGTGATCCGCGACAGCGAGGTGTCGAAATCCTGTGCCTTGCCAACCAGACGCCCTGCCTGCGCGACCGACACGTAGGCGGCTGCCATCAACCCGAGCTGTGTGACCATGTTCCGCGCGGCACCGCGCGCGCGATCGAGACCCCGTCCAAGCTCTCGCGCCTGGCGCCCACCCGCCGTCGAAGAGGTGCCGAGCTTCGTTACCTCGCCCCGAAGACCGCGCAGCTCGCGCAGCGCGCCATCGAGGTCGGTGCGGATCCGCAGCGCGAGATCGAGATCACCCGGCATCGTTCAGCCTTCCGGGCCCAGAAGACGCGCAAGCGCGCCCGCGAACGCCGCCGCGTCGTCCGCCCGGCGTCGAAGGTCGACTGCCGCGAAAAGACGCATCTGCCTAAGCGTCAGCCGCTCGCAGACGTCGTGATGGCCGGTTGCGTGGCCGGCGCGGACAAGTCCGTCGAGGACTTCTGCGATGCCGACAGGCTCGCCAGCATCTCCCGCCCCTGGAGAGCCCCGACGATCCTGCCCAAGATAAAATTTCGGTTTGCCGTCCACATCGCCGCCGACACGGACGTCGCGTCCGAGGCACCAAGGCGGCCGACCCAGGCAACCTCGCGGTCGCACGCCCGGGCAATGAGCGCAAGCCATGTGTCAGCGTGCTCGGACAACACCTGGTCGATGACGTCAAGATCTTTCACCGGACCCTCGCACCCGCCGGCAATGTCGGTCAGCGCATCAAGCAGCGGCTTCGATCGCCCCTGCAGCTCCAGCGCCTCGCGGAACCGGAACTCACGGACCGTGATTCGTGTCATCTTCCCGGTGTCGGGATCGCGAACGTCAACGTCGACGTCCGGAAAGAGAATTGCCGCCGCCTCGTTGTCCTCGCGGCCTGCCGACTCGATGCCGTCGTCGGAGGTTGCCACGGTCGCGTCGCTGGTCGTTGGCATCAGCCGACAGGCTCGCCGTCGATGACCAGAGCGGGTGCGCCTCCGCCCGGCTCCTGGATCGCGGCAGTGAGCGGAATTTGCTGCTCGGCCGAGCGGCTCATCAACTGCATCTCGCCACTCGCAGCAAGACTGCATTTTCCTGCGTAAATGTCCCGCCCCTGCGCCCCGCGCTTCGCGCTCTCCAGGTAGCGCACCGCGACTAGTGTCGCCTGCGGGATCGTGTAGCTCTTCGCCTGCTGACGCTTTTTTGCCGCCGGCGTGTAATCGACGTAGATCGAGGAATCGTCGGCGATCCCCGTCGCATTCGGCTGGATGTAGACCCGCCCGCGAGACGCGTCCACCTCAAAGGATTCATTGTTCGCGTTGGCGAGCGAATTTGCGTTCTTCTCCGTTGCCACGGCAACCGTGCTCTCCGTGACGGCACCGGCACCACGGGGGTTCTGGGCGGTCCGGCCAAGCTGATACCAGTGCCCGTGCTTGACCGCGATCTTCTCGTTGACGACCGCTGTGGTGTTCGCCGCCACCTCCGATGTCGTGCCGCCAACAAACAGCGCGAAGTTCTCGAGCGTCGTGTCGTGCAGCGTTAACCCCATCGTTCGGGTGATCTGCGTCAACTCATCGGCAAGCACCTGCGCCACTTCACCCGTCCCCGAGTAGATTTGTGTCCGCTCGCTCGTCACCGAAAGCGTCGCGCTGACGGCATCCCCCACGTAGCGCTCTCCAGTCGGGGCACTGTCGGCGTCGAGAACGTCGATGAACAGTTCCCCTGAGCCCAGAACAATGTTGTTGGTGTGAATTTCAGGCGCGGTCTTCGACATGGCTACCTCCCTTTCTGGACGCGGACGCAGTGGACACGAACTGCCCCTGCTCCTCGAGCCTCCGCACCTGCTCGGTGCTGAGCGTGACCTTCTCGCCCACCTCGTGCCGCTTGCCCTCCTGGACAAGCGGTTTCGCAAGCGTGCGGGTCACCAGTTTCGGTTCAGACATGAGCTACTCCTTCTCCCCCGGAAATCACCGTCCGGGTGCGGTACTCCTCGAGCCAGGCGACCCGACTCATTTCGATTTCCAGAAGCCGGCCGCGGACAAGACGGAACGGCTCCTCACAATCCTCCGGCGTCCACCCGAGGATCGCTCCGCGCGTGACCTCGATGGCAGCCGCGAGCTCGCCGCCGGCCTTCTCGCCGTGCGGATCGTCCGGAGCCGGAATCGACAAAGCCACGTTCGCAGTCAAGCGGACGTTCTGGATGGCTCCCGCACGACCGGCGAGGTTCTCGCCCGAATCGTCGAACGCCGGATACACGACCGCAGCCGGTTTTCCGAACTCGCGTTCCACCGCCGATGCTTCCAGGGCACCGAACACTTCGCCGAAGTAGCCCGTCTCCCGAAGACGCACGATCACACGCTCGATTACCGAGACACTGCCGGTCATCACCGGCCCTCCCCGAGATGCTGGCTCACCACGCGGGCGATCATCGCCCGATCGTCCCTGGAGATGCCGAGGAACGGTCGCGCCGGGATTTCGCTTCCAGGATGCTCGACCTTCTTTACCGGATGGCGCGCACCCGGCCAGTAGAGCGCCTTGCGGCGCTTCGGCCGGATCGTCCGCGGCGGCGTCTTGCCGCCAAATTGATGAATCGCCGCGTAGACCACGTTGGTTCCGACCTCCACAGCGTCTGCCTGGAGACTGTGGGTGATCGAAGCGCGAAGCCGACCGGTGCCCGTGAGCGTCTGCCCGTTCTCGGCCTGCGCACGCCCCGACTTCGGCCACGGGGCACCGTCCGGGCCGTGCTCCAGCTCGAAGCGCCGCTCGACCGACAGCACCAGGCGACCGCCGATCTCGTCCAGGATCGGTGAGGGGTCTTCGATTTTCCCGACAAGGCGGCCAAACTGCGACCGGAACTCCTTGTCATCGAAGCGAATTTCAACCCCCGCTCCAGCCATCAGACGCCCGTCAGGTTGGTGGCGGTCATCACCGGAGCGTCCGGTGTGCTGTCACGGACCTGGCGCGCCGGAATCTCTGCGCCTTGCGCGTCAAAGAGCGTCACGCTGCCCTCGACCAATCCCTTGAGGGTTTTCCGCGCCTGGCGCGCGCGATCACGCACGACGTCAGGAAGCTCCCGCCCGTAAAGCCTCGCACGTGCAATGTCGCACGCAATCAGTCGCAACTGCGGATGCTCGTCACCGGCAAGCGGCAGAGCGAACGTCGAAGCGAGTTTGCCGTCGAGCTCGGCGTGCGTGTCCGCAAGCGCCGTCATCACCCGGCCGGACCTCGTATCGTCCAAACGTTGGATCTCGTCGGCCGAGAAACGAGCCTCCAAGTCCTCGCGGGTCGCATACGGCACCGCTAGGCCTCAGGCAACCGCGTTCTTGAAGTGGTATCCCGCTGCTTTCCAGGCGACGAGTTCCTTGACGCACTCCGTGACTTTGACGATCTCCGCACCGGCAACGCCAATCGAATCGTCGTGGTAGGTCATCACCTGACGACCCATCCACTCCGCTGTGAAGCAGTACGTCGGTTGTGCGCTCATGGCCCCGGAAACCGCAGGGTTCAGGTGGACCAGAGAGGCATGCTTACCCCATAGCCGCGTGTGGCTCGCATTCTGCCCCTTCGCCGCCGAGTTGTGGAAAGATCGTCCAATAATTATCCGGTCGAGCTCGAACAGCTCCGCCACCGCATCGCGCATCGCAAGGCCAGCAGCACCAGTGCCCGCACCCGAGCGCGCCGTAGCCTCGACGATCTTCGGGTGGCGCCGCAACGCCGTCCAAGAGGACTGCCCCAGCACCAGCGCGTTCGGCCTCAGTAACGGTTTGTCCATCGCCTCGGCGATCGATTTGATCGGGTCGCTGTTTGAATGCGACCACTGCGATGTGCCCGACAGCGTCGCTTGATGAGCTGTCTCGTAATTTCCAGCCGCAAACACCAGGTCTGCCACCCGTTTCTCGCGCGCCAGCGCCACCAGCGTCGAGGTATTCATCGTCGCCTCAGCCAGCGGATCCCAACTCGTCGAGCCGCTGCGGGCGACGTGGACGTCTTTCACCGGCACCGAGTCCTCAAGGCCGTGGTCTTCGGTCGATTCGGTCACGTGATCCGTGCCAAATTCCACCTGATTGGCTCGCGAACGGCGGCCGATCAGGGTTTCGGGAATCTTGTGAGTCTCGCCCGGGCGGCCCCGGGCGTATGTGAATTTCTCCGCGGGCACCATCACCCGCGGACACACCTCATCGGCGATCAGGCCCTCGGGTTTCACCGTCATCGCGATTTGGGTGAGGCGGGTTTCGATTGCAAAGGGGGGCATGTGCTTGTTCTCCTAGCTCTAGTAGCGCAGCGGTCGGACGTGAGCGCTGCCAATGTCGCCGGTCACACCGGCTCGATCGGCAACGCCAACGCACCAGTCGTTGGCCGTCGTTGTTGAAACGGCCTTGCCGTCGGCGGTCGCCTTCAAGCAGTCGCCGGCCGCGACAGTGCCGCCGTACTCGATCTCGGCGATGCCCTCGCGGTGCACGTCGAGACGGGCGTCGTCGGCAGCATCGATCGCGTGCGAGACCCCGATTGGCGGCTTCGTCGCGTCCGAGGCCTCCTTTGCTTGGCCGGCCTTGGCACCGTGGATCACGATCCGGTGCGCCTTTACGGCACCGTCCGCAACGTGATTAGTGATCAGTGTGTCGTGTCGTGGCATCTAAGCCTCCCTCGTGTTGGTGTCGGCATTGGCGCGAACAGCATCGACCGCGGCGGCATACGTCACCGTCTCGTCGCGCTCGCGCGCCGTCTTCATGTAGGCCCGGGCCCGCGCAGCAACCCGCTCGTTAGCCAAGCGGTCGTCGGCAAGGGCACCGTCTTCGGACGGTGTGCGGGCAGGGTTCGAACGTTCGGCGTAGTCGACCCGCTTGTTGAGGCCGCCAACAAACTCGAGGAACCACTCACGCGGCGATGTTTCGATCCGGCCAGCGTCGGCCCCCGCGAACGAGAGCGTCGTCGCTCCGTCCCCGTCGCCGAGCGAGGTCAGGAACGCTACCGCGCCCGCCTTCTCACGCGGTAGAAGTCGCCCGTCCGAGATAGCTTTCTCGATCTCGGCTTCCGCCGCCGCGGTGCGCTCGCGCTCCGCGAACGCGGTCTCCTTCGCGGCAAGAGCCTTCTCACGGGCGGCGAGCTCCGCCGTCCGCTTCTTGAGCGCGGCACTGGACGGTGAATCTTCCCGGCCTCCGGCCGGAGTCTTGTCGTCTTCGGGCATTTCTGCCTCCTTGTTGGTTTCGGTGATGTCATTGATGTCGGTAGCCGGCGCTGCAGGTCCCCCCTCCGGGAGGTCAACGCGCTCGGAAAAATTGGTCGTCGCGTCGCCGGACACGTCGTCGTGGCCGTCCTCGCGGGCGGATGGTTCAATGCCCTCCAGCTGCCATGCGGGCACGATCCTGTCGGCCGTCTCCAGATCGTTGCTGTCGATGATCCACTCGCGCACGCTGCGCAGCACCGCAGCAATCCGCCGGATCCCGTCCCGGAGGACACCCTCGCTGGAGGCGAACTCGTAAGTCGCAAATGATGCCGGCGCCGCGAACCGCGTCGGCGCCAGGCCGCTTACAGCCGGTGCCGCACCGCCCAGGAAGCCAATATGCCGCAGCGCGAAAGTGCCGTCCTGGCCCTTGAGTAACGCCACCGAACGGCCGGCGTATCGACCCTCCTCGACCGCCTCGCGGAACGCCGGCGCAATGTCACGAAGTCGCGCCTGGAGGCGGTCACCAACGCGTCGAATTCGATCGACCCAGCCGTAAGCGGGGGCATCGTCTTCAGGGTGCCCGACAACAACCGGGACAGGATCCTGCACGGCATAATTGGCGACGATCCCGTCGAGGGTCGCCGCGTCAAAACTGTTTTCGGAGCCGCGCATGTCCGTGTGAGTGCCGGTCCGGAAGACGTCGAACCACCCGTCGAGGGCTGAGAACTTCGCAGGCATGGATCCGCCTCCGATGGTCGGAAGGCGAATCGTGAGAGAGAACTAAGTGGGCGTAAAGGTGACAGGTGTCACAGGAAAATCAGTCTGCGGAAGCCGGTTGGCCAAGCGATTCCACCATGAATTGACGTTAGAATGGGATTTCGCTGGTCGGTTTTCCTGCAGCGGCCAGCTTAATATCCAACTCCTCTTTTCTTCTCTTAGCGTCTGCAGGTTTGACATAATAATGGTCGAACAAATCAAAGATGATATCCAGGCACCATTCCGCTTCTTCAGGCTCCACTTCGATGATCTGGAGCGTCGTCTTGTCCGTTATGGGATGCGCTGAGAAATTGCCAAAATTTCGCACGGCGCTGATGCTACGGTGGAGTGCCGGAGGCAAGGATTGTTCAGAATCCTTCTCCTTCAGAACATCATCAATCTGCTTGGCAAGGTTCTGGTTCTCATAGCCTTGCTCCATCAGAATCATCTGCAAAATGCGTCGGCTCAATGTCGCCGAGGCCTTGGGACTTATCGGCAGTACCTCGCATGCCTCTTTGTAGTTGTTTCGCTGTTCTTCAG
The DNA here is from genome assembly GCA_965206145.1 of Alphaproteobacteria bacterium. Lineage (GTDB taxonomy): Bacteria > Pseudomonadota > Alphaproteobacteria > TMED109 > TMED109 > CBDBIK01. The sequence continues at coordinate 552,132 of CBDBIK010000002.1, read as the reverse complement.
GAACATCATAGGGAGCTGGAGGGTGCGATGATGAATGAGGCGGAAAGGCAATGAATGCATCATGATAATGATTTATCTGGCCTCCACGAACCCCGTTCGAACAAATTTCTTTTACCATGTGAAGTTTGATAGCTAGCTCGTCACATTCTGGGCATGTCAGCATCATTACCTTTACCAGATAGAACAGATCGAATTTTTCATTGTTAAAGAATACGTCTGTAGGATTCTGACGGCTTCGCGTTTCAACCTTATGCGTTTCCCAATCCTCGTGTATCCCGACGTAGCAATGTGGGCAGATCATGTTCTTAAGCCAAGTGTCCTGCCATTCAGACGACCTTGCCGACCACGTCGGCGTCGCGAGATCATGGAACTGGATCCCACGCTAAGTTGAGTGGCAACACCAACTACATTTGAATGGTGTTTCCAAGGGAAGCCCTACTCTAGGCACGCGAAAAGGTGATTTGAAGAAAAGCAATATTGATCTAGGCAAGACACACTCAGGGGCTTCGGAACGCGGTCATGTAGAGCGCAGCCCTCACGAGCCTTAGCTTCTACCTCTTCGTCGGGTGTTGATATGTTCTTCCTAACAACCACTTTATCCGTTTCAAGATCTACAATTACAGCTGGTCCCGCAGCGCATCCTGGTAGAGATATCCCACATAGGCTTAGGAGCAGCAATTTCCTGTATTGCATGACCCCTTTCTTCCCAGTGTCGCGCCCAGCCCAGTACTTGCGCTTTAACAACTTCCCCGAGCAAAAACCCTTTGTAGTAAGAAAACGCTTAAAAAGCGGTATCGTATTCATGACATTCTGTCCTTTGCAAGGCTAGCTTAATCCGGTGACAGGATCGATATTACTTAATCCATAGGGTGGGTGTAAATTAGTAAAGTTCCGCTCCCAGACCTCGTGTGTCCGGGTGTCGCAATGCGGGCATTTCATGTGCCCTGTCAGTCCAGCGTCTTCGCCATCCAGACGACCTCGCCAATCACGTCGGCGTCGCGAGGCCATGGCACAGGATCCCACGCCGGATGGTCGCTAACGAGCAACCAGGCCTTGCCATCCTTTCGTGCCCTCTTGACTATCAGTCCGTCTTCCGTGCGCACCACGAAGATGTGCTTGTCCCGACGCCGGTTGCGATGCTTCGCGATGAGGATCGAGCACTTGTCCGGAAGCGTCGGCTCCATCGACTCGCCGCGCACTCGGATGACTACGCATTCCGACGCGATCAGCGCGTGCAGGTTGAGCCAGGCGCGCCGGAACGCGAGGCGCCCTCGGACTGGAGCGTCCTCAATGTGAGAGCCCCCACCGGCGGATGGCTCCACCTCCAGCATCTCAATGTAGCGTTTGCTCGGATCCTCCTCACCGCTCCCGTCAACCGGCGCCACCATGGATTTGGTCGCTGCCAATGCCTGCCCATGGAGGCGTTCGAGCTCGGCTTGCACCTCATTGAGTCGATCACCGAGTGCGGCCCCGGGTTCCTCGCGTGGGGGACCAACGTAGAATTCAAGACCGAGGGCATCGCAGATTTCGGCGGCGCGGGGCACGGTAGGGGGGTGACCGCGTAGAACCGAGCGAATGGCGTCGCGAGGCAGACCTGCTTGCCGCGCCGCGCCAATTGGCGTGTTCCCTGTCTCTTGCAGCCGGGCGCGAATGATCGCTGCGAAGTGTGAGGCGGGCATGTGGAAAACATACCACTCTCCTGCGACAGCTTCCATATCCCGACGACGATGGAAGAGGTTGACAGGGTGGCGGTATATGTTCCACTATAAGGGCTGTGTATACCACCTCCCTCATCTTGCTCGGACAAGCATACGCCAAGTCACAAGGTCTAGCCATGTCAACCATTGGCAAGAAAATCTGTGGCCATGGAGCATTCTTCCGTCGCCTTGAGGAAGGCCACACGATTACTGAGCGACGAGCAAGGGAAGTCATTCGCTCTTTCTCGGATCAATGGCCTGCTGGTTTGACCTGGCCCAAGGATGTCTCGCGACCCAGCCCTATTGATGATGGCCCGTCGGGCCGTACGAAAGCAGCTGCATGAGTTATATCGGTCGTATGTACGGAGCCGCGCGATGAGCGCGGGCTCCCGCCGTGTTGTCGTCACCGACGGGTTAGGAAGTGAATCGCCGGCGATTCACCCCCCGGAAATCCGGAGAGTTCTTGCTCCGATCGCCCAGGTAGCTCAGCTGGTAGAGCACGCGGGCTCATGCACCTGCGGTGTCGGCGGTTCGATCCCGTCCCTGGGCACCATCCCTCCGCCGCCGGACTCTCTCGGAAAATCTGTCTCCTCGGCCAACGTTGTCAGGGGGTCCGGAGGTGAATCGCCGGCGATTCACCCCCTGGAAATCCGGGGAGTTCTTTCTCCGATCGCCCAGGTAGCTCAGCTGGTAGAGCACGCGGGCTCATGCGCCTGCGGTGTCGGCGGTTCGATCCCGCCCCTGGGCACCATCCCTTCGCTGCCGGACTCTCTCGGAAAATCTGTCTCCTTGGCCAACGTTGTCAGTGGGCCAGGGGGTGAATCGCCGGCGATTCACCCCCTGGAAATTCGGGCCGCGTGAGCGCCCCCGCCCGCATTCTGCGAGGCAGCCTGCTGGATAAGCGGCTGGAGCGCTGTCGGCAGCTTGTCGGGTCGCGCCAGGCGGCGGCGTGGGAATTGGGCGACCTTGCCAACACCATTGCTGAGGAGGACGGCGTGTCGCTCCGGGAGACGGCCCGCCGGATCGGGATGTCCCCTGAGAAATTAATCCGGTTTTCAAGCACGGCCAGGGCTTTCGAGGTGAATCGCCGGCGATTCACCCTTGCCATTTCGGTACATGCGGAGGTGCGCGGCCTGCCGGCATCAGAGGCCGACGCCTTCCTCGACCGGATCGAGGTGGGTGAGTTGTCCCGCTCGGAGCTGCGCGCTGCCGTCCAGGAGAGGACGACCCGGGGCCGCATCCAGGAGCTTGAGCGCGAATGCGCAGAGCTACGTCAGCGGGTATCGAGGGTGCCGGCATCACCGGAGGAGGCGTCCGACATGGCGGCGGCGGCGCATTCCCGGGTCCGTTCGGCCTGCAAGCTCGTCCATCGCTCGTACCGCGACGCGGCGCGGATTGCCGCCGAGGTCGTGGGGAATACCGCTCTCATGGGAGCCCTTCACGGCAACCGGCGCAACGCCCTGCGCATGGCGCTGGAGCGCGAGTTCGATGGTGCTGCTGTTCGTCTTGAGGAGACGAGGCGGGAAATGCTCGCACCGCTGTTCGACGGGCCCGACCGGTGAGGTCGTTGGCCTCGCTCCGGCCGGTCCTTGCAAGGTCGATGCAGGACATCTGCAATGGCCCTGCACCGGCTGTGCAGGAGCCTTGCGCGGCCCCGCAGGAGCTCCCCCAGGCATCGGCCTGGGAGAGTGCAACGGACGCGGGCCGTGCCCGTGCCTACACCCGCCTGGACGCGGTCGCCCGTAGCGACGCACTCGTGACCGAAGGGCTACCTCGCAGTGCCGCCGATGTACAGGCGGCGCGCGAGCGCGGCGTGTCACGCTCGGCTCTCGCAGGCTGGCGCGGCCGCATCCGGGGTGTCGCCGTCGGCGAGCGCCTTGCCGCACTCCTCGACCGTCCAGGGCGGGGCCGTCCGCGGAAGAACGAGTGGGCAGGGCTGGGAGCCGATGAGCTCTGGCGCCACTGGTCCAGCGACTATCTCCGTGAGGAGGCTCCCGACGCGGCGGCGGTGCACCGGCGGCTCATGCTAATCGCGAGTGAGCGCGGCTGGGGCTGTCCCTCGCTGCGGGCGTTCACGCGGAGGACGGAGCGCGAAATACCGAAGGCGGAGCGGGTGCGTGCGCGCCAAGGCGCGGTCGCGGCTCTTGATCTTCATCCTTACCAAACCCGCACGGTCGCGGGCCTGAAGCCGCTCGAGATCGTCAACGGGGACGGACGCCGCCATGACGTGTTGGTGCGGTTCCCGACGGGCCGCGAGGGGCGCCCCGTTGTCTGGATGTGGCAGGACATCCGCACCCGCCGAATTCTTTCCTGGAGGATCGGAGAGACAGAGTCGTCCGATCTCGTTCGAACTGCACTCCACGAGCTGATCGTGGCGCATGGCGTTCCCGAGCGACTTGTGGTCGACCAGACGCTGGCGGCGTCGTCGAAATTTCTCACCGGCGGCATGTCGGGGCGCAAAAGATGGCGTTCGACGGGCGAGGAGTTACTGGGGATCCTCGCGCTGCTGGAGATACAGTACAGCCCGACGGCGGTGGATACGGACGCAGGCGGCCGAGGGAAAGGCCGGGGACGCTCCAAACCCGTCGAACGTGCCTTTGGCGACCTCGCGCGGCAGGTTGACACGCACCCGCTACTGGTTGGTGCTTACACCGGACGCTCGACCGGTAACCGCCCCGAGACTCACCGCACCAACGTCGCCGACCTCGAGACTTTCGCGACGGTGCTCACGGCGGCGGTTGCCGAACACAATGCCCGCCCGGGCCGGCGGACCGAAGCTGCGGCGGGACGCAGCTTCGACCAGGTCTGGGCCGAGGAGATCAAGGGCGCGGCCGTGCGCCGCATGACGCAGGCGCAGGCGTCGGTACTGCTACTCGCCGCCGAGGACGTGACGGTCAACGCGGACGGCACATTCACACTTCGGTGCGGGCGTGGGGCGCGGATGCCAGTCAACCGCTACCACTCGCCCGCATTGGTCGAGCGGGCGGGCCAGAGCCTGGTTGCCCGCTTCGACCCGGGCGAGCTCCACGGCGCTGTCTACCTCCACGTCCGGGACGGCCGCTACATCGGCCGCGCGGAGTGCGTGCTCCCCGTTGGATTCGCCGACGCTGGCACCGCTCGCCGGCACGAGGCGGCGCGCCGGGATCTCCGCCGCGCCGCCGAGCGTGGCCTTCGGGCGAGGCGCGACCTGGAGGAGCTCGCCCGGGCGCACCGGGACCTGCCGTCTCCGCCTGCGCCGAACGATCCTGCTTCAGGTGTTGTCCGCTTGGTCGCAAACGGTTCCCTTCCTCAGTTGCCGTCGCCAAATCCGGGATCGGATCCGGTGACGTCCGCCGCCACCAAGACGGCCCCGTCCCGTCCGCGGCGAGGAGTCGCGGCGGCTCTTCGCATCATTCAATCCCAGAAGGACTCTGATTTATGAGCACTCAGAATCAATTCGATCATCAGGACGACGGTGGCAACATCGTCGCCCTGCCCGGCACCGGGCGGATCTCTCAAGCTTCGCTCGTCGCGGACTGCCGCGACGAGATGGAGGCTGCGGGACTGTCGATTCAGCAGGCAGCGCGGGAGATCGGTCGCGGTGTGAGCAGTGCCACCCTCTCCAAATGGCTCCGCGACAGATATGAGGGCGATGTGGGAGCGGTCTCGAAGCGCATCGAGACGTGGATCGAGACGCGGCGCGAGCGCGCTCGCCGGGCGATCGGCGGCGCGGGTCTCGACCGCCATGCATCCCTTCAAGTCACGGCCGACATCGAGGCCGTCCTCGGCCACGCCCAGGCCGCCGCCGACGTCGTCCTGGTTCACGGCCGGAGTGGTGCCGGTAAGAGCTGGGCGAGCCGTCGCTACTGCGGATCTCGCACCGCTGCCCACTTTGTCGTCGCGACGGGGGCGGTGACGACGCTCTCCGGTCTTCTTGGCCGGGTCGCCGACGCGGTCGGTGGAGGCGCACGTCACGTCTCAGCCCTGGCGGCCGAGAGCGTGGCGGTCGCCCGCCTCAGGGACCGCGGTGCCCTCCTCGCAGTCGACGAGGCGCATCACCTGTCCGCTCGCCTCTTGGACGAGCTCCGTTGCATCCGTGACATGGCGGGATGCGGCCTCGCCCTGATTGGCGGCGACGAGTTGTGGACGCGGTTGGCATCCTCGCCGCATTGCGACCAGATCGTCGGGCGAATTGGGATTCGCCTACCGGTGGGCAGGGTCTCGGAGACCGACGTCCGAGAGCTAGGCGGGGCGGTCCTGGGCCGCGAGACCGCGGCACGAGAGACGCGCCTCCTACTCGCTTCGGCGCAGGCCGCCGGTGGGCTGCACGCGCTGCGCCGACTCCTTGTACGTGCGTGGATTCATGCCAAGGCAGAGGGTCGCGCCACCACCGTCCAGGCAGAAGACCTGACGGCGGCCGCCGAGGAAGGAGGCGCGCCATGATCGTGCTACGCGAAAACGGTGCAGACCGCAGGATCGAGGCTGCGGTGTCCGGCGCGGACCTTCTCGTTCTGCGCCGGCTCGCGGACCGGCCGGCGGAGGCGGTGGTATCGACTGTCGAATTGGCCAGACCTGCGGACACAAGTCCGGCCCGGATGCTGGTTCGCCTGCGCAAGCTCGAGAAGGAGTTTCTGGTCAGCAGCATATCGCTATCAGGCGGCCTGGGGGTCGGCTGGACGTTGACGAATCTCGGCCAAACAGTTGTCGGCCGAGCCGAGGAGGCCGGAGCATGAGCGGCCCGCATGTCGCGGGGCCCCCGCCGGGCGCACGGATTCGTTCCTGGATCGCAGACCAGCGCCTCGAGTTCAACACTCCGACGGAGCGGGTGGAGTGGGTCGAAAAGTGTGCTGCACTGTTCGAGCTCGCCGATGAGCTGGACTCCGTCGAAGAGATCCCCGACGGCGGCCCCAGTAGGCCGCCCATCCCTGATCGGGAGCAGGTTCTTGCCTTTCGACCTTTCGACGGGAGATCCAAATGAGCGTGACTCTTGAACGCCGCCGTCGTCGTCGCTGTCGCTGCTTCGTCGCTCGTCAGATCCGTTGGTGGCTCCGCATCACTTTGAGGAGGAGGAGCTCATGAGCGGCACAAAGATTGCCCTTGGCGAGGTCGCCGACCTCGCCAAGACCTACGCCAGGGAGCGCGGTGCGCTCCAGGACGTGGTTGACGACATCCACGACGATCAGCGTGCGATTCTCCGAGCCCGCAAGAGGTCCCTGCAAGCAGCGGTGGTGCGCGCCTCGGCCGCGAAGGACGCGCTCCGTACCGCAATCGATGGATCGCGGGCGCTCTTTGAGAGACCTCGGACGCAGACCTGCGACGGGGTGAAGTTTGGGTTGCGAAAGTTGCCCGGGCGGATCGATCTTGGCGATGAAGCGCAGGTCATCACCCGCATCCGCAGGAAGCTACCGAACCGCGCGGACGACCTTGTAAGAGTACGCGAATCATTGGCCAAGCCAGCCCTGCGCAACCTTGATGCCCGCTCGCTCGCCGCGATCGGGGTGCAGATCGATGATGTCGCAGACGAGATCATCATCGCCGCGGCGAGCGACGATCTCGACAAGCTGGTGGCAGCTTTGCTGCCAGACGAGGAGGTCTGAGCGTGAGCGGCAGCGGTCCCACCCGGGATGCCGTACTCGCTTCGCTTGCGGCGGGACGCTTCTGCTCCTCCTTGATCGCCCGCGAGCTGGGTTGCCGTGAGAGCGAGCTGCTGGGCATCCTTTTCGCGCTTGAGCGCGATGGTCTCGTCCGCTACGTCAAGACAAAACTCGGCCCGCACTTCCTCGTTACTTGGTCAGAGGTTCCGGAGACGGGAGGGGCGGCGGCGACGCAGCCCAAGTCGGCACGCCCGCCCGAGTGGCGGCGGAAGTTCTGATGCCGGAACCGACGACCGACCCCGGGCGTGGGCGGATGATCCGGCTGGTGCACGTCGGTGCCCGCGCGCTCGGCCTCGACGACGACGCCCGCCACCACCTGCAGCTTCGCGTCACCGGGAAACGCTCGCTCACGGCGATGGATGGCGACGATCTCCGCTCGGTGGTGGACGAAATGCGGCGGCTCGGGTTCGAGCCGCAGGCCTCTCGCGGGGAGGGGTTGCGAGATCGGCTGCCGAACGGCCCGCAGACCTCGAAATTGCGAGCACTCTGGATCTCCGCCTGGCATCTGGGCGTCATCGACGACAACTCAGACACCGCATGTGCCCGATTCGTGCGACGCCAACTCGGGATCGACTCCGCTCGCTGGGCGAGCGGCGGCAACGACATGACCAGGGTCATCGAGGCGCTGAAACTCTGGCTCGCAAGGCCCGCGAAGGAGGGCGGTGCCGGCGTCGACTGGTCACCCTACGCGTCGACGCAGGGTCCGTTCCATGCGCCGCGCGCGCGGGTGCTTGAAGCGCAGTGGCGGATCATGCACGGGCTCGGACTGGTGGAGATCGCCGACACGGGAGCACTCTCCAGCTACGCCGCCCGCGTCCTCGGGATCAGTCGGCGGGGCCTCTCCGCACTTCCTGCCGCAGACGCCGACAAACTCATCCGCACCTTCGGCAAGAGGATCCGCACGGCGCGCAAGGAAGCGGCGTGAGACACGCGGCCGACGTCGAGGAGGCGGTGCTCCGCCGCCGCCGCTGCCAGATCCACGCGGCAAGGCGCGCCGGCGAACGCGGGTTCACGGATCTCGACACCGCCGCCCTCGAGGAGAGGCTCCGGCGAATGCGGCCGGCATTCGAGCGCAACGGCCGCCGACGCCACGAAATCATCATCCGGCGCGCCCGGGAGCGGATCACCGCCGTCTACGACACCTCTCTTGATTGCCTGGTCACGGTGTACCCCCTTGAGCGGAGGAGCCGATGACGGAGGATGTCGTCGGTCGAAACAGCATTGATCTGGACGATCTCGAAGCCATCGCCGGCATTGATGCGGCTTTGGCCTTTGTTGAGCGTCACGGGGGGCGATCGATCTACATCGCCAAGCTCAGCCAATTCCGCAACGACAACCGCCTGATCGAGGGGCGCGATGCGGCGATCCAGCTGGCCATGCAATATGGTGGGCAATCGTATTACGTGGCCCAGTCCCGGCATCGGCGCGCACACATCTATGCCAGGCGCGGCCTCGACCTTGGCGAAATCGCCCGGCGGCTAGGGACAACGCCCCGCAGCGTCCGTCGCTATCTGGCAACGACGTAAAACATGTGACACCTGTCACCTGTTCTTGCGCGCGCGGTCGCGGCACCATCAGCTCATGTCCCGTGCTGATCTCATCCGTGATGTTTCTTCCGACCACGGCACGCTCGGCGTGCTGCTGGTGGATGGCGAACCGCTTGCCCACACCATGGAGCCGCCCTGGCGCGACAACGCGCGGGGCCGGTCCTGCATCCCCGCCGGCGAGTACCGAACAGTCTGGCACCGGAGCCCCCGCTACGGCGAGTGCTATCTGGTTACCGACGTGCCGGGTCGCAGTCACATCCTCATTCATTCCGGCAACGTCGGCGGCGACCCCGACCAGGGACTACACACCCATACGCAGGGCTGCGTTCTTCTTGGGCGCAGGCGCGGCGAGCTCGCGGTCCGCGATCGCCGCCAGCGCGCGGTCCTGGTGTCGCGGCCGACGTTGCGGGCTTTTACCGCGGCGATGGCAGGCGAGACCTTCAACCTTGCGGTGCAAGCCCCATGAAACGGCCTTGCAAGTGCCCCGAACGGGGTCTGCAACGGGTCGGAGGAAACTGACAATCGAATCCGTGTTTGACATCCTCCAGTTGGTTCTCGGTGGCGGCGCGACCGGTATCCTCGGTACTCTGATCTCGCGCGGCGTTGGCCTCTTCCAGAAACGCCAAGACCTCACGCACGAACTGGCGTTGCGCGAGCTCGATCTCAGGCACATTGCCGCCGAGGCCGAGGTTGGTGCGACGCTCCGGGCACACGAGCTTGAGAGCGATCGCATCGAGGCGGCGGCCCGCGAGCGCACCGCCGAGCACGACGCACTGCTCACATCGATCAAGGCTGACCGGGCGGCTTATGCGACACATGGCCTCACCCCTGCCCAGAACTGGCTGATGGTGATCGTTGACTTCGTCCGCGGCCTCATGCGGCCCGCGCTCACCGTTGCCCTCGTCGCTCTTGCCTGGACGATCGTCGTGCGGACTCCGACGGGGAGCGATCCGGGTGCCGCCGGCATGGTCATCCTCTACCTCGCCATCTCCTGCGTCACGTGGTGGTTCTGCGACCGGGCTGCGGCGAAAATGGCGCAGGCGTTCCTGCCGGGCTCGAAGGGCACCGCGTGAACGCCGAAGTCTTCGTCGAGTGGGTGGCCCGGGCGGTTGTCGTTGCCACGGTCGGTGCTGTGACAACGCTCTTTGTGCGTCTGCGCAGGGTTGAGGCAGAGAATGCCGTCATCGAGGAGACGGTCCGCCAGATCGCGGGAAGCAACGTCGGAGAGGAACTCCACAAACTGCGTCTGTGCATCGCCGAGAGCTACGTAAGGCGCGACGACTACGTCCAGCAACTCTCGCTGATCCAGTCGAAGCTGGACTCGCTTGGAACCCTCGTCGCCCGCGTCGACGAGAGGACCAGGAACGGAGGCTAAAGCATGAACGAGACAGCCGAGAGGATGGAGCACACTCGCCTCGAGAGCGGACGTTGGGAGATGCTCCGTGTGATGCATGTTGCTGGCCATCTTGGCGCCACCGAAACCATGATGCTTTCCACGCTTCGCGCGATGTGGATGCAGACCACACGGGAGTGGATCCGCGACCAGCTTGCCTACCTCGAGGACCGCAAACTCGTGAAGGTCGAGCGTCACGAGATCAAGGAATGGTGCTCCACCCTGACCCGACACGGTGTGGACGTCGCCACCTACACCGTCGACTGCGAGCCGGGAATCTCCCGCCCGCGGAAGTACTGGGGCAGCGCGGCCTCCTGACATGCCGGCGCGGTCCAAGGTCTCGACCCTGCCAGACGACGTGCGCGCGGAACTCGATCGCCGCCTCGTAGAGGGCGGCTTCGGCGGTTACGTCGAACTTTCGGAATGGCTTGCCGGTCGGGGTTGCCACGTTTCCAAATCGTCGCTCCAGCGCCACGGTGCCACCCTGGAGCGACGCATAGAACAGACCAGGATCGCGACAGAGAGTGCGCGCACCCTGGTCGAGGCGGTGCCCGACGACGCGGGCGCAATGTCGCTCGCTACGCTTCGTATGGCGCAGCAAAGGATCTTTGATCTCCTGCTTGCCGCCGAGGACGGCAGTCTCCAGGACGTCTCCCGCGCCGCACGCGCTGTGGCCGAGCTGGGCCGCGCCACGGGGAGCGTCCAGCGGGACCGCCGCGCGATCCTCGCTGAGGCTGCCGATCGGGCCGAATCTGCCGCGCTCGCCGAGAGCGAGAAGGCCGGACGGAAACTCTCACCGGCTTCACTTCGGACAATCAGAGAACAGGTCTACGGGATCGTGGGCGAGGCCGCATGAGCCCTGCCGTCACGCTCCTGCCCTACCAGCAACGCTGGTTCCAGGACCGTTCGCGCTTCAAGCTCGGGCGCTGGAGCCGCCAGACCGGCAAGACCTTCACCACCACCCTTGAGATCGTTGACGACGTCCACGAGGCGATGACGCAGGGCCGGCGGGCGCGATGGATCATTCTCTCCCGCGGCGAGCGCCAGGCGAAAGAGGCGATGCAAGGCGCCCTCATCCCCCACGCCAAGGCATACGGAGCCGCGATTCGCGAGATCGAGGGTGAGTTCGCAACCGCCGAGGGCACCACCTTCCGCGCTGTCGAGGTCGAGTTCGAGAACGGATCGCGCGTCTCCGCGTTGCCCGCCAACCCCGACACTGCGCGCGGCTTCTCTGCAAACGTCTTTCTCGATGAGTTCGCCTGGCATCAGGACGCACGGGCGATTTGGGCCGCTCTTTTCCCCGCCGTCTCCGCCGGTCATCGCCTCGTTGTTGCCTCCACGCCGCGCGGCAAGGGCAACCGGTTCTACGAGCTCGCCACTGACAGGTCCGGCCGATGGTCGGTTCATCTCGTCACCATTCACGATGCCGTTCGCGACGGGCTTGCGCGCGATGTCGCAGAGCTCCGTGACGCGCTTGGCGACGACCAGCTGTGGCGTCAGGAATACGAGTGCGAGTGGCTCGACGAAGCCAGCGCCTGGCTCTCCTTCGATCTGATCGATGGCTGCGAGCACGACGACGCAGGCCGGCCCGAGAGCTTCCAGGGCGGATCCGTCTACATCGGCAACGACATCGCCCGCCGCCATGACCTGTGGGTCGCCTGGGTCATCGAGATCGTGGGCGATGTCGCCTGGACGCGCGAGATCGCGACGCTTCGCGGCGCGACATTCGCCCAGCAGGACGCCGAGCTCGACCGTCTGATCGAGAACTACAACCCGGTTCGCGTCGCCATGGACCAGACCGGCATGGGCGAGAAGCCCGTCGAGGACGCGCAACACCGCCACGGCAGCATGATCGAGGGCGTCATCTTCACGGGGCCCCGCAGGCTCGCACTCGCTACCGCGCTGCGCGAACGCCTCGAGGATCGCACGATCCGCATCCCCGCCGGCGATCGTCGGCTCCGCGATGACCTCCACGCCGTCGGCAAGACGGTTGGTCCCACCGGAGCACCGCGGCTCATTGGCGGCCGTTCCGGCGACAGCCACGCTGATCGCTTCTGGGCGGCGGCCCTCGCCGCCGGTGCCGCTGCCGATGGCCTGCCTGCCTTCGAAGCGACCGTCACCGCCCGCCGCAGCGCATGGGACGCCGAGCTTCCCATGCCCGGAACACCCCTCCACGCGATTGACCACCGGAACGGGATCGTTCGAAGCGCATTTGCCAACGGGCTCGGGAGAAGCTGATGGACGAAGCTGCCCCCAGAAGAAAGCCCGAGTTCGACGAGATCTCCGGCCTCACCGACGTTTCCTCGATCGCCAGCTCCTACATCGGCGAGCTCGGCCCCGACCCGCGCGTCTGGCAGCGCTACCGCCAGACCCTTGGCGACGACAGGCAGGTCCTCAAGCTCTACCGGGAAACACTTCGAGATGAACGCGCCATGGCCGCCCTCGATCAGAGGCTTGATGCCGCCGTGTCGCGGCCCTGGGACGTCGAGCCCGGCGGCGATTCCAGCTCCGCTGCCGATACCGCCGCTGCCGATCACCTCCGGGTGCAGATCCGCGGCCTTCGATTCAATCGGATTTGCCGCCAGACGCTCTTTTCCCACCTCTGGTTCGGCTTCGCCGTCGCCGAAGTGCTTTGGGCACCCGGCGATGAGCACGTCGGCATCGCCGACATCCGCGTGCGCGCGCCCGATCGCTTCTTGTGGTCTGCCGCCTGCGATCCCCTCCTGGTGACCCGGTCCCACCCGCGCGGCGAGGAGCTGTCTGCGGCAAAGTTCGTGGTCCTTACTCGTCCCGGCGAGCACGGCGACACCCCTTATGGCCCCGGCCTCGGGCGTTGGTGCTTCTGGCCTGTGTGGTTCAAGAGGCACGGGCTGAAGTTCTGGGCTGTCGCACTTGAGCGGTTCGGATCCCCCACCGGCATGGGGACGTATCGTCAGGGCGCCACTGAATCGGAGGTCGGCCAGCTCGTCTCCAAGCTCGAATCCCTTGCTACCGCTTCCGGCATCGCCTTGCCGGAAGGCCAGACCATCCAGCTCCTTGAGGCACGCCAACGGACCGGTGGCGACTTTGAAGCTTACTGCGGCTACCTCGACCGCATGCTCGCCACCACCATCCTCGGACAGAGCTCGACCACCGACCAGGGACCGTGGCGAGGCACCGCCGAAGTCCAGCAAGACGTCCGCAACGAAGTCGTCGCCGCCGATTGCCGCACCCTCAACGAAGCGTTGAGCTCCTCGGTCGCGAGGTGGCTTACCGCTTGGAATTTCCCCGGAGCCGCGACGCCGAAGATCGTTCGCGACGTCGAGCCGCCCGAGAACCTTGATGCCCGTGCCGAACGCGAGGAGCGGATCGCGCGGACTTCTGCATTGCGGCCCACGCGCGAGCACATCGAGAAGACCTATGGTGGCCGCTGGGAGGAATCGCCGGCACCGTCGCCTCCTGCGCCTGGTGCGCTCGAGCACGCGCTTCGGTTCGCCGCCGGGACGGACGATGCCATCTCCCGCGCCGCCGACCTCGCAGGCGACGACTGGGAGCCGCTTGCGGAACCGATGATCACGCCAGTCCTTGCGGCCGCGGAGCAGACCCACGCGCGCGGAGAAGGTCTCTCGGAACTCAAGTCGGAGCTTGCCGACCTGTTCAATCGGATGGACGGAAGCCTCGTCTCCGAACGCCTCCACCGCAGCACATTCTCGACGCACCTCGAAGCTTCCGGCGACGAGGACGAGGCGTGAACCCCGCAACCACTGATGCCTGAACCTGAAATCCTCGACGTTCCGCCCGGGGAGGCGGTCGAGCATTTCCGGGCCAAAGGACACCACGTCGGATTCGATTGGCGCGACACAAGCGCGGCTCTGCACACCCGGTCGTTCACCGTCGCCAAGGCCATGCGCCTCGACATCCTCCGGGATATCCGAGGTGCGGTCGACGAGGTCATCGCCAAAGGCGAGACCTTCGCAACCTTTCAAGCTCGTCTCGAACCGTTGCTGGTGAAGAAGGGCTGGTGGGGCCGACAGAAGATAGTCGACCCCGCGACCGGCAAGGTCCGCACTGTGCAGCTCGGATCGCTCCACCGGCTGAAGACAATCTTCGACACCAACCTTCGGACCAGTTATGCCCACGGCCGGTGGCAGCGGATCCAGAGGCTCAAGGACCGGATGCCCTACCTCCGCTACGTCGCCGTCCACGACAACCGGACCCGGGACCAGCACCGGGCATGGCATGGCATTGTCCTGCCCGTCGACCACCCCTTCTGGGAAACGCACTTCCCGCCGAACGGGTGGCGATGCCGCTGCACCGTCCAGCAGATGGACAAGGACGACCTCAAACGCTTCAACCTCAAGGTCTCGCCGGACCCGAAGGTGCGGACCAGGCCCTGGCGAAATCGCCGGACCGGCAAGGTGGAACACGTTCCCGTCGGGATTGCGCCTGGATTCGCCCACAACGTCGGCACCGTCGATCTAGCGGCGGACGCGCAGAAAATCCTTGCAACGAAGCTAACGGGCGTGCCCGTGGCCATCCGCCGCCAGCTGATGACCGACCTGGACTCGTTCGGTGTCACCGGGCGGGCGATCTGGGAGGAGCTGCTCGATCTGGTCGGAGACATCAACATCGACAGCGACAACTTCCCGAAGAACGTCCGCGAGGCCCTCATCGTCAAGCTCCGGAAAGAGCGAGGAGCAGGGTCGGTCGCGGCGGCGGTGCGGCCCCTGACCGACAGCGCCGCCGACGCGGCGGCCGCGGAGAGAGTGCGGAGAGCCGTGGAGGTACTGCCTGCGGGATGGATCCGCAAAGCCAACGGCACCAAACTCACAGTCAAGAACCTCCCCTCTGGAGGTCCGCAAAAGGGGAGATATCTCGCACCTCCGGAACGCGGGAGCATCGAGAGGGCGATCTCACCAGACCAAGGCGCTCTCATCAGCGTGGGTGACGAGCTCGGAACCGCGTTGCACGAATACCTCCACCACGTTCAGTACGTCATGCCCGAACTCGACCGGATGTTCCAGGACCTGCACCGGCGGCGGACCCGGACAGAGCCATTGCGCGTTCTCCGTGGATATCGCAGAAGTGTTGTGGGCCGGAAGGATGATTACGTCGATAACTACTTCGGTAGGGAATACGCGGGGTTTCCCGCACCGGCCTTGGAGGTGATCACCGTCGCCCATCAGGTTCTCTTTCATCCCCGGCATGGGGAGGAATTGCTCCGAGACTTGGTGCGCGATGATCCGGAGATGCTGTATTTGGTTCTGGGCGTGCTTTTCCGCTACGATCCGTGACATGGCAGTTCACACCATCATGCTTCCGGACAGGCTGCGTGGCCGCGAGCCGCGCAGCGTGATCTGGGATGACGAAAAGGGCACCGTCACTGGCGAACACTCCAAAGTGTCCCGGATGCAGGAGATCCTCGCCAAGCCGACGCCGGTTGATTTCAGCAACGACGAAATGGAAATCCATCTGCTTGATCCGGCCCACGACCCGCGCGATTTCTTATGGTTGCTGCTCAGGGCTTACTGGCCCATCCTCGACGAGCCCCTCCGCCAAACGCTTCCTCCCGTCTTCCGGGACGTCGAACTCCGCGAAGGCGTTCCGTATCCCCCGTGGATCATAACCAATGAAGATGGGACGACGACGACCCTGGTCCTTGGGCGCGATTACCTGCCGTGATCACGATCCACGAGGTGGGTCCAGAGTAGTCGCAGATCCGTCTCCGGGCCGGCAATGATGACGTGGCGAACTGCCTCACGCAGCATTGCAAGCAGCAAAGCCCTCGTCCCGCATGCAGGATCGACAATCCTCAACTCCTCGAGACCCCAAACCGGCGGCCGCGGTTGTCGCCCTGGCCGCCCCGGTCTCATTATCTCCCCCTGATGATGATCCCATCTCGGGCGCGATGCCGGTGCTCGACAGCCCCGCCGGCCGGGAAGAATTCCCCGGCGAATCCATATCCGCAATCCGGGTGATTTTCCGGCCCAAAAACGACCTCTGAAACGCCCGTAAAAATCCGTTTTCGGAGCCATTCATGGCCTCCGAAGCGAGAATATCCAGTTATTTTTTTCCATCCGGACTTGGATGGGAGACACCCGCAAAGTCCTTGTTTTTATGGGCTCCAGCCCGGTTCTTCCCGCCTAGTCCCGGCTCTTCCCGATATCCAGTTATTTTCGGTTCCCCACAATCGTTCTGCGGCATGTCCGCAGGCGGAGGAGGAATCCAAGGGTCGTCATCTGCATGCAATAGCAGTGAGGGAACGCGCAAATCAGACAGGCTCCGCAGCGGCGAGCACGAGGCGTAATAGTCAGTAACGTCCCGAAAGCCCGCCTCTGGTGCGGTGAGGATATTGTCAAAGCTACGGAGCGAACGTACCCGGGCAAGCACGGTTCCAATTTCAGGAAGTTTGGACTGCCAGATCAGTTCGGATTCCTTGCGCAGACGTTTGAGAAGCCAGTGTTCGTAAGGGCGGTTCCGGTACCGCGAAAGCCGCTTCGAGGTCGCTTCGAGGTCGAGTGGCGCGGAAACTGAGACTACGGCCCGAAGCGAGTCAGGAACGTAGTCTGATGCGGCAAGTCGCAATGCAAGCGCCCCGCCGAGCGAAAAACCGATCAGCACGATCCCTCGGGCCACGGCTTGAGGATGGATCTTGGCAAGTGCTACGCATGCGTCTGCGAGGTCGGAGACGCTGTCCATGTGGTAGTGCCGCCTGGCGAGCGCACGTCCTGGTGGTGCTCCTCTGAGGTTGAGGCGGACCGTTTCGTTCCCATCGGCGAGGAATGCGCCGGCAGCTTGAAGGACGTGAGGACTGTCCTCGCAACCCGTGAGTCCGTGTACCAGAACAATGAGTGGTCCCTTACCCTGTCGGCGGTGCAGACGTGCGACCAAACTGTCTCCGCTTCCATCTCGCATTGGCAGGACGATTCTCTCCCCTGAACCTGATTCAGTTCCCGGTGCCCGCCAAGGAAGGAAGTTGCGGATGGTCTGGAGATCGCCCGTGATCCAGGGCCTACGGCACTGAAAAGGCGGCGGGGCTGACATACTCATTTTTCTCCCCCCGCACGGTACCGTATTCGGCGACAGGGGATCCTTCGTCGGGGTGCGCAGCCCAGGTTCGTCCAGGTTCTGCTTCCTGGCAGGGTTGCCGGTTTGCGGGCGTCCGACGATAGTCGATGCAGGGGAATTTTCATGACGGAAAGTACCGAATCCAGCCGTGGTGGAGTCTCGGGCCCGCTTGCGGGGACCGTCATTCTCGATCTCAGTCGCGTCCTTGCAGGACCTTTTGCCACTATGGTTCTCGCCGACTTGGGTGCTCGCATCATCAAGGTTGAGCCGCCGGATGGCGATGACTCGCGCGATTTCGGCCCTTGGCATAACGGTATTTCTATCTATTTCGCCTCACTCAATCGCGGCAAGGAAAGTGTTGCGCTCGATTTAAAGAGCAAGGCCGATCGCGTGATCTTCGAGAGCCTTCTCGAAAAAGCTGACGCACTCGTGGAGAACTTTCGCCCGGGAACGATGAATCGCCTCGGTTACGGCTGGGAAGAATTAAACGCCAAAAATCCACGCCTTGTCGTTGCTTCGTGCTCTGGATTTGGCCAGACAGGTCCCTGGGCTGGGCGCCCTGCCTACGACATGATCGTCCAGGGGATGGGTGGGTTGATGTCGCTTACTGGACACGAAGGCGGACCCCCGACACGTGTTGGCACATCGATCGGCGACATCGCGGCTGGGCTTTTCACCGCAATCGGCGTGGCTTCGGCCCTCTTCGAACGTGAGCGTACGGGCAAGGGGCAATTGGTTGATGTCTCCATGCTGGACAGCCAAATCGCGATTCTGGAAAACGCTGTGGCCCGCTACAGTTCCACGGGGCAGTCTCCGCCTCCGTCCGGCTCGCGCCATCCGGCGATCGCACCGTTCGGTTGTTATCGCGCATCCGATGGCTACTTGGTACTTGCCGCAGGAAACGACCGCATGCACGAACGACTCTGCGAGACCTTGGGGATACCGGAGTTGATGAGCGATCCTCGTTTTTCGACCAACCGCGCGCGCATTGAAAACGTGGACGAACTCGAGGCGGCAATCAAAGCTCGGCTCGGTACGGAATCGAGAGAGACGTGGCTTGAACGTCTCGAGACGGCGGGGATTCCCGCTGGTCCTTTGAATGATGTCGGTGAGGCGGTGGAGTCACCTCAAGTCAAGGCCCGCAACATGCTTGTCGGGATTAACAGTGAGGCGTTGGCAGGTCTCAAGGTCGCAGGTAATCCTATAAAAATGCCGAGCCATCCCGATCCTGCTGAGCGCGGGCCGGCCCCGGATCTCGATGGCGACCGGGCATCAGTACTCGCTCTTCTCGACGACCCCAGCCAGAACACGTCGTAGACGAATCCATCCAGGTTTTGCTCTTGCCCTCCATCGTCATCCGTGTTTTTCAGTTGGTTGCATCGCTCGTCGTGCTCGCCTTGGCGATCGCCCTGGCTCTCCCTTTATTTGCATTGTGGCACGCACTTCCCCAGATCGACGGAGTGCGAACGGCACATGCCCTTGAGGCACCGATTCGCATCGTGCGCGATGGGTACGGCATCCCCCACGTGTTTGCGAAGACAGATCGGGATGCGTTTTTCGGTCTTGGCTATGTCCACGCCCAGGACCGTTTCACCCAAATGGACTTCGCCCGCAAGGCAGGCCGAGGGCGTCTTGCCGCAGGATTGGGAGAGGGTGCACTGGGAACTGATCGCTATTTTCGCACCCTTCGTCTCGACCGGGCCGCCGAGGAGGCGTTCGTTGCCGCCGATCCCGATTCGAAGGCACTGCTTGAAGGTTACGCCGCCGGGGTCAATGCGGCCTTGGATGCGGACGGCTTGCCGT
The DNA here is from genome assembly GCA_965206145.1 of Alphaproteobacteria bacterium. GTDB lineage: Bacteria > Pseudomonadota > Alphaproteobacteria > TMED109 > TMED109 > CBDBIK01. The sequence goes on along the minus strand of CBDBIK010000002.1, from coordinate 533,012 downwards.
GGGAGCACCGTCTCCTCCGTCTCTCGGCTGACCCCTGGCTTGCCTCGGACAGCGTGCTCGCGATCAAAATGATGTCCTTGCTTCTTTCTGGCAACGCCCGGACGGAAGCACTTCGCTTGAACCTTGCGGACCGCCTCGGGGAGGCGCGGCTTCGCGAGATCTGGCCGACACAGACAAAGACACTTCCGGGCTCCAACGCTTGGGTGGTTGCGGGGCAAAGATCGGCAAGCGGAAAACCTCTCCTTGCAAACGACCCCCATCTTGGCTTCTCCATGCCACCTGTTTGGTACCTTGCGCACCTTTCCTCGCCCGGGATGGACGCTTGGGGTGCCACCATCCCTGGCGTTGCCGGAATCGTGAGCGGTAGGAATCGCCACGTTGCATGGGGCCTCACCACGAGCTACGCAGATGTTCAGGATCTCTTTATTGAGACCGTGGATCCTAAAAATCCCGATTCCTACATGTCGCCCGACGGGCCAAGACCCTTCACCGTCCGTTCCGAGATCATCGAGGTTCGAGGCGATGATCCCGATGTTATTCAGGTGCGAGAGACACGCCATGGCCCTGTCGTCTCCGATCACGGCGAGGCCTATGCCGAACCGGCTCCCGGGAAAGTTCTGGCACTCGGTTGGTCAGCACTCCGAGAATCTGACCCCACCTATCGCGCTTCGTTCGGCATTGCCCGCGCAGGCGATGCGTCCTCGCTTCGTCGGGCGATCTCTGATTTCCACTCGCCATCCCAGAACGTAATTTACGCCGCCGCCGACGGAACCATCGGCTACGTCGTCTCTGGGCGCATACCGATCCGCCGGACCGGCGACGGTTTCATACCGCTCGATGGCAGTCAGGCGAAGAACGACTGGGCGGGATTCCTTGAGGGCAGCGCCCTTCCCGGTGAAATCAACCCGCTGAACGGTGAGGTCGTGAGTGCCAACCAGCGACTCATACCAGAAGGCTATGAAGGGTTTCTCTCCCGGGAAAACCCTCCCGAGCACCGTGCCGAACGCATCCGGGATCTTCTTCGGAACGAGCCAGAAGCGGGTTTCACGGCGGAAAATTTCCGGGATTTCCAGCCAGATATTCATTCCCGCGCAGCCGACATTCTCGTCCCGATATTTCTCGCTTCCGGTCCCTTCGAGGGAAGGGCCGCCGAGGCGGCGTCCCTGCTTGCTGTTTGGGATCATTCGATGGACCGGGATTGGCCTGAACCTCTTATCTATTCGGCCTGGCACCGCGCGATCTCTATACGTCTGTTTTCGAAAATCGTGAGCGAAGACGCCTTCGGAGGGTTTCTCAGTCCCAAGCCTCGACTGATCGCGGGCATGCTCGCAGGCGAAATTCCCGGATGTTCCGGAGAAGAATCCAATGGCTGCCGAAGCTTGATCCGTGAAGCTCTTGATGAGGCTCTTGCGTGGATTGCGGAGCGCCATGGAGCGGAGATTGCTCGCTGGCGCTGGGGAGATGAGAACCAGGCATCACACCTTCACTCGTTTTTTTCAGGAATTTTCGCTGTCGACTGGCTTCTCGGAAGCCAGCGCCCGCATGGCGGCGGGCCGTTCACGGTGATGCAGATGAAGGGGGATTGGAACGACGAGGATGCACCCTTTGCAAGGGTTCATGGCCCCGGAGTGAGGCTCGTGCACGACCTTGCCGAGCCCGCACGTTCCTTGACGGTGCTGGCAGGCGGCCAGGCGGGGAACCCGCTCTCGCGGTGGTACCGTGACCAGGTAGATGCTTGGTTCGAGGGAAAGCTACTCGTTCTTGAGGCCGATCCCGCCCGGATTCTTCCCTCGGCCGTTCTTTTGCTAACGCCCGGTGAGGTTCATTGATTTCGGATCGGCTTCAGCTCTGAGCGTTCGAACCATGTCTTTGAGACTTATGGAGCCAAGCGGGATTCCCTTCGCATCCACTACCTGCGCATGCTCGTAGGGTGATGCGACGACCATATGCATCGCCTCCTCGATGGTCATGTCTCTAGCGCACTCAACGCCGTCCACATCGTTGCCGGCTCCATTCGCAAGGTGTCCGACGCGTAGCACCCGTCCGCGGTTCACATCGCGGGTGAACTCCCGGACATGATCATTTGCCGGTCTGAGAATGATGTCCTGGGGCGTTCCGTTTTGAATCAGTTCTCCGTCGCGCAAAATCGCGACCTGGTCACCGATGCGGAGAGCTTCATCAAGGTCGTGGGTAATGAAGAGTGAGGTTTTGTGAAACTCGCTCTGGAGATCGAGCAGGAGTGTCTGCATGTCAGTCCGGATCAGCGGATCAAGGGCGCTGAAAGGCTCGTCCATGAGGAGAATGCCAGCCTCGGTCGCGAGTGCGCGGGCAAGCCCCACTCGTTGCTGCATACCGCCTGAGAGCTGGTCGGGGTGAACCTCCTCGTAGCCTGAGAGGCCCACCCGATCGATCCATTTCCTGGCGTTCTCGTGCCGCGCCTGGGTGGGTACTCCCTGTACTGACAGCCCATAGGCGACGTTGTTGAGGACGGTACGGTGGGGGAAGAGTGCAAAGCGCTGGAACACCATGCCGATTTGGCGCTCCCTGAGTTCGCGGATTCCTCTCGGGCTGAGATCCCGCACGTTGTAGCCGTCGATGAGAACGTCTCCCGACGTGGGCTGGTGAAGCCAGTTGACGTGACGGACCAGCGTCGACTTGCCCGAGCCGCTGAGGCCCATGATCACCTGGATTTTGTACTCGGCGACGGCAAGCGTTATGTCCCGCAGGCCCACGACGTGCCTGTGTTTTTCGAATATTTCCTGTTTGCTGGTGCCGTTCCGAACTAGTGGCATGACCGATTCCGGATCGGGACCGAATACCTTGTAGAGACGCCGGAGATCGATCTTCGCGTTCACGTCAGGGGCTGTCCCAAGGATTCGCGGACGCGGCGACCATAACTCTGCGTGGTGCGGTCAAACACGATTGCAAGGACCACCACGGCGGCACCGTTGAAAAGCCCAAGAGCGAAGTACTGGTTCGTGACTGCCGTCAGTACCGGCTGTCCGAGTCCTTTTACCCCGATCATCGATGCGATCACGACCATCGAAAGTGCCATCATTATTGTCTGGTTGATGCCCGCCATGATGTTCGGGAGTGCGAGGGGAAGCTGCACCCCGAGGAGCCGCTGCCAGTAGCTTGCCCCGAACGCGGTTGCCGCCTCGAGGATGTCTTTGTCCACCAGCCGGATACCGATGTTGGTGAGACGTATTACGGGCGGGACGGCGTAGACCACCACGGCGATCATCCCTGGCACCTTGCCAAGTCCGAGCAGCATCACGACCGGGATCAGGTAGACGAAGATCGGCATCGTTTGCATCACGTCGAGGACAGGCCGAACCACCGTCTGGACCCGATCGGAACGAGCCATCGCGAGGCCCACAGGGATTCCAACGGCGATCGCGATCACGGTGCAGACGAAGATCATCGCCATCGTTCGCATGGTGTCCTCCCACATACCGAACCAACCGATCAGGAGGAAGGCTATGGCTACACCTGCGCTCAGTTTTAGGTTGCGTCCCGCTGCGTACGAAAGCCCGGCAAGGGTTGCAATTACCAGCCACCAGGGAGACCACAGCAACAGGCGCTCGAAGGCGATGAGGAAGTAGAGAAGGGGATCAAAGAAACTCTCGATCCCGGCCCCGTAGTCGCGCGAAAACGCGCGATAGCCCTCGTCAATCGACCGTTTCAGCGTCCGAAGATGCTCAACCTCGAGAGAGGGGAATTTCAAGATCCACTCGGGCAAGGTTTCCTCCGGGAAGATCCTGCATCCGTGGGAGGGATACTAGCGGAGGGCGGTTCTCGTTTTTTCTGCCACCTTGTCGGAGACCCAGGACGTCCACACATCCTCTCTCAACCGAAGGAATCGTTCGGCTCCCTCCTCGGCGGTAGCCTTGTTTTCGTCCATCCACGCCAGCATTTCCTCCACCACGTTGGTCCCCCAGGAGAAACGGGAAATGAACCCGAGCGCCTCGGGTGCCATCTCGGCGAAACGCGAGGTGACGATGGTGAGCACTTCGCTGTCTGGGTACATGTTCTCAGCTGGGTCAAGGCAGTCGGGCATTGTGATGCAGGACCAAGTTTCGGGGTCGTGAGCCATGCCGTTCAGCTTCACCAGGTCATAGCGACCGAGCAGTGCCGTTGGTGACCAGTAATACGTGAAGATCGGTTCGCGCCGTTCGTAGGCCCGAGCGATCGCTGCCGCGAGCCCCTGGCCGGAACCAGGGTTGAACAAGCTGAATCCCCCTTCATCCAATCCGTAGGCCCGGAAGAGGTTGGCATTGATGATTTCGCACGCCCAGCCGGAAGGACATCCATAGAACCTGCCCTTGCCGGGTTCCTCCTTGTCGGGGAACAGGTCGGGACGCTCGCGCACGGCCTGGAGGCTGGTGAGTTCCGGGTGGTCGTCCACCACGTAGCGAGGGACGTACCAGCCTTCGCCGGCACCATCAACAAGGATCTGGCTGACAGCGATCAGTCGTCCCTCGTCGAGACCCCGTTGGATGACGAATCGGGCCGAGTTGACCCACATTTCGGGCGCGATGTCCGGTTCCCCGCGCTCGACCATCGAGGAAGCGGTGGGAACGGTGTCGCCGGGTACTAGCTCTGGCTCACAGCCGAACCCTTCCCGAAGGATGAAGGTTTGGACGTTTGCGGCGAGGGCGGCCGAGGACCAGGACATCTCGGCGATGGTCATCTTGCCGCATTCGGCATGTGCCTTTCCGAAAGGGGAAAATGCGGGAAGCAGGGCGAGCGTAAGAGCGGCCAGGCTCCGATGGAGTGGCCACCGGGTTCGCTTTTGCATGGGCCTGCGCAGGGTTTTCATTATTTGTGAACCCTCAGATCATATCGTCCCGGGGTTCTGAGCGGGGCCTGGCGCTGAAAACGTTGGAGTGCAGTGCCATGCCTTCCGGTAAGGGTGATTCGCCGGGATCAGCGGGCGGTCCCACGGCCTCGGTGCTTATCGATCCATCCTTCCGGCGGACAACGACCTTCCCTCCTTGCCGTACAATGTCTTTCGGCCCGTAGAGGGCCCATTTTCCGTCGCCCGCTCGTGCCCATGTCACGTCGTCACGAACCTCACGGATCGAGCCTCCGCCTTGGTTTCCAGTACTGGAGACGTTGAGGTGAAGTGCCATGCCTTCCGGCAGGGGGGATTCTCCGGGGTCGGCGGACGCTCCTACGATCTCGGTGCTGGAGGATCCGTTTTTCCGGTAGACCTCGACTTTTTTTCCTTCCTGTAGGAGTTCCGCCGGTCCGTAGAGGGCCCATTTTCCGTCGCTTGCTCTCGTCCATCCCACATCGGTGCGTAGTTCGCGCGGGAAATTACCGCTTGAGGTTTTGGAACCAGGAACATTGGTATGCATAGCCATGCCGTCCGGGAGGGGAGATTCTCCAGGGTCGACAGGTGCCCCCACGGTCTCGGTGCTGGAGGATCCGTCCTTCCGGTAGACTTCGATCGTCTCTCCTTCATGCAGGAGTCCCGCTGGACCATAGAGGGCCCAACTGCCGTTACCTGCTTGCGACCAGATCACATCATCGCGAGCTTCGCGCGCAAAACTTCCCGCCCCGCCGCTGGAGACATTGGCGTGCATGGCCATGCCCTCCGGGAGGGGGGGTGCGGCCTGATCCGCTGGCCCCACGGTCTCGGTGCTCGAGGATCCGTCCTTCCGGTAGACCTCGATCGTCTCTCCTTCTCGCAGGAGTTCCGCCGGGCCGTAAAGAACCCAAGTGCCGTTGTCCGTCTGCGTCCAAATCACGTCATCGCGGGGTTCTCTGGAAAACGTTGAGTCGCCGGCGCTTGGGCTTGAGTCGTTGGCGGGAACTGCACTGTTACTCTGCTGCGGTTGGCCAGTTTCTTGGCGAGAATCTGTACTGTGCGAGAAAGTTTCACTTTCGACTCCCGGACCCTCCGCTATGTCCTCAACGCCAGGGCCGGGATCATCCTTGTAGTATGGAGGTGGCTCTTCAGGAAGGTCGTGGGGGGGTCGGGACACGGTGACCTCATTCACATTTCTAGGTTTATGGATTCTATATCGGCTTTTGGAGGGTAGTCAAAGAATTGTTAGTGAACATCAAGGGTTTGTTCGGGCATAGGCGTTCATGACATGAAACATCCCTATTTCTCGGGCGTATCAGACGGGCGAGAGAGGTGTTTGCCCTCTTCCAAATCATGTTTTGTTTCTCCTCGCGCACTTTCCTTATTCGGTGTGGGGAAGATGATGCGGGCGCGCAACCCGGGGGCGTTGTCCTCAAGGATGAGCGTTCCATCATGAAGACGGACTACCGCATCGACTAGTGACAGGCCGAGTCCGCTTCCCGGGAGGTCCCGACTCGAATCAAGCCGCACGAACCGGTCAAGCGCGCGCCGATGTTCTCCCTCGGGGATCCCCGGTCCGTCATCGCTCACCACCACCTCGGCTCCTTCAGGACCGTCTCGCGCAGTGATGCGAATGCTCCCGCCGCCGGGACTGTACTTTATTGCGTTGTCGAGAAGGTTGGAGATCGCTTGAGCGAGCAGCGTCCGGTCGCCGGAGTAGGGAAGCGGCTCTCCTGCGTGGGCGAAGAGAGCAAGGTTGGCTTCCTCGGCGAGCGGAGAGTGGAATTCAGCCATCTCACGGACGATGGCCGCAAGATCGACGGGTTTGACCGCAGGACGGGTGCCGCTTTCCAGGCGGGCAATGTTGAGGAGCGCATTGAAGGTCGAGATCAACTGGTCGGCTTCGGCGATCGCTTGCCCAAGTGCCGCCATCTGTCCGTCGCGGTCGTCCGCGTCAAGGAGTGCGGCCTCAAGACCGCTTCTTAGCCGGGTGAGCGGCGTGCGCAGATCGTGAGCGATGTTGTCGGTTACCTCCCGGAGATTCTTCATTAGCCCTTCAATACGGGCCATCATTGCGTTTAGAGTGCCCGACAGTTCGTCGATTTCGTCTCCCGAATCTCGTTCTGGCAGGCGCTGCGAAAGATCACCCCGCATGATCCTCCGGGCAGCCGTGTTGATTTCATCGACCCGGGAGAGTGCTTTTCGCGCAACCAGCACCCCGCCTGAGAATCCCAACAACAGAGCGATCCCGCCTGCCGCGAGTAGCGCGCTGTCGAGCCGTCGCTCGATTTGTGCGAGATGCTGGATATCGCGTCCTACGAGGAGGATGAGGCCGGGCGGGAGGCTACGAACCTGCGCGCGAGCCGCCCGGTGAACTCGTGCTGTGGGTCTGACGGGGAGCTCATACTCGAAATCGGTCCAACCTCCCGGGAGGATGGGACCTGCTGGCCACGAAGGGAGGTTGCCGGCGATGGGGCGTTGCCCTTCGAAGCCTAGGAGGTAGATCCGCAGATGTCGGCCCCGGGTGCGCTGCTGGACAATACGCTGGAGGGAGGACAAGCCGCCGCGACGGTACTCCGCTGCCAGTGCGGACGTCTCCGTCGCGATGGCAATATCGGTCTGGCGGGCGAAATGTCCGATCGATAGCCAGTGGACGAGGAAAAGCAACGCGCCAACCACTACCACCACGAGAACGAGGTAGAGGATCGTGAGGCGTGCTGCTGTTGTTCTGAAGAGCGATACCTCCCGTGTCATGGAAGAACTCCCCGGGACCGCGCCTTAGCGCGGTTCGGGTTCTCGGAGTGAGTAACCGACGCCTCGAATGGTGTGCAGCAGAGGCTCGGGGAATTTTCGGTCGATTTTTGCTCGCAGCCTGCTTACATGAACATCAATCACGTTGTTCTGCGGATCGAAGTGATAATCCCAAACTTTCTCGAGGAGCATCGTGCGGGTGACCGCCTGATCGGTGTTTTCCATCAGGTATTCGAGCAGCCGGAACTCCCTGGGCTGCAGCTCGATTTCCTTGCCTGCCCGAACGACGGTTCTCTTGAGGCGATCAAGCTCTAGGTCGCCAACCCGGAGCACGGTGGCCGTGGCTTCGGGGCTTCTGCGGCGCACTACGGCGTTGAGGCGGGCGAGCAACTCGCTGAAGGCGTAAGGCTTGACCAGGTAGTCATCGCCGCCGGCATCGAACCCCTCGACGCGTTGCTCGACCTGGCCGAGTGCAGAAAGAAACACCACCGGTGTGTCTACGCCGCTTTTGCGTAGGGCCTCGACCATTGCCAAGCCGTCGCGCTTGGGAAGCATGCGGTCAACGATCAGCGCGTCATGGTTTCCGCCGAGAGCTAGCTCAAGCCCAGTCTCACCGTCTTCTGCGTGATCGACTAGGTGGCCTGTCTCGGTCAGTCCCTTGGTGAGGAATTGTGCTGCTGCGCGATCGTCTTCGACGACGAGAATGTGCATGCTGGAAATCATACAGGGCAAGCCTGTTCTCGAAGGAAGCCCCGACGCCGCTGACGACGCCGGGGCTAGGGGCGGGGAGGAATCGCCCCACGAGAAATTGGGCGGGCAGATCCCCAACGGGACCTAGAGAGGAGCTGCCCGCCCCACGGAACGCCTTTTCAGGCGTTCCGCAACTTCAGCGCGAGAAGACGGGAATCTCCCCCGCGCTCGATTCGGAGCAGAACGGCAGGTTGGTTTCCTTTCCGTGCCTGCCGTAGCCGTTCGGAAACATCTGCCGCATTCGAAACGTCCTCACCGTCTACGGAGAGGATTCGGTCGCCGATGTGGAGATTCTTTCTTTCCGCCTCGCTCCCAGGCTCGATACCGGCGACTATGGCACCGGGAGCATCGTCGTTGCCCAGTGAAAGTCCGAGGGGAACGGGCGAAGAATTCAGGGTATCCGTCCCTGGGCGCTTGCCGAGGTGGACGGGGATCTCCGTCTCGCTGCCTTCCCGCCAAACTGTGATGGAGATCTCCGTATCGGGTCCGGCGATCGCGACCATGCGGGCGGCGATGCGTGGTCCGCGCACCTGCTTGCCGTTGACAGCGACGATCGCATCACCAACTCGCAATCCCGCCTCTTCAGCTGGGCTACCGGGTACTACCTCTGCGACCAGGGCACCGCTCGAGTTGTCGAGGCCAAGTGCGAGTGCGAGATCCTCGTCGACGCGCTGGATGTGGATGCCGAGCCATCCTCGTTCGACTTGTCCGTCGTCCATGAGGTCGGTGATCACGTGGCGGACGGTGTTGGAAGGGATGGCGAAACCGATGCCCGCATTTGCGCCGCTCGGTGAGAAGATTGCTGTGTTGACGCCGATCACCCGCCCCTCAAGGTCAAATGTCGGTCCTCCCGAGTTGCCCCGGTTGATGGCGGCATCGACTTGGAGGAAGTCGTCAAAGGGGCTGACGCCGATACTCCGGCCCCGAGCCGAAACGATTCCCGAGGTGACACTGCCGGTAAAGCCGAAGGGGCTGCCTATGGCGATCACTGGATCGCCAATTCGGACCGCGTCCGAATCGGCAAACTCAAGGTGCGACGGGGGCGCATCTGGATCGGTTGCGAGAAGGGCGAGGTCCGTCTCGGGATCGTGACCTAAACGTTTTGCCTCGAACGTGCGTCCGTCGTCCGTACGGACCGTGACGCGGTGTGCATCCTTGACGATATGCCAATTGGTGACGACATGTCCCTCGTCGTCGATGAAAAAGCCGGAACCTCCTTTGCGCTGGGACGGCATGCCAGGGAAGGCGTCTCGGGGCTCTGGGATGCCCTGCTCCCGGAAGAAGCGACGGATCGCGGGCGGGGAGCTGTCGCGACCGACACGCCCGGCCTGGATAGCCGTGGTTTCCACCTCAATGCTGACGACTGCCGGGAGCAGTCGCTCGACGAGTGATGCGAGAGAGTTTTCTTTTGCAGGAGCGGCGTTGGCCACGCTCGCAATATGCAGACCCGAACCAAGGAGGACGAGTGTGAGGAGCCTTGCGAAACCGCCTGTAAGCAGGCGGGTGCGGACAGGATTGGTTGTCATGGGAACACTCCGATGTTGTTCGGTCTCACGCCTCATATGCACCCATGCACCTTTCGCTAGCATTTCCGTTCCATGAACATTTTGTAAGGAAGAGAGTGGCCTCTTAGGTTAAAATCCCGTTGCGGAAGTTGCTCCGCCGTGGCAAAATTCTGCCCCGAGTATTTCCGCATATGCCGGAGCAACTTCCTCATCATGCGAAGCAAAAGGAGGACCTTGATGACTCTTGGTCGCAGGACATTCGTGAAGGGTATTTCGGCCGGAGTGGCTTCACTGGCTGCACCGGCACTCGTGCGGCGTGCACTTGCCGATAAACCCATCGTCGTCGCTGGAATTCTCGATCAGTCAGGCGGTCTCGACATCTACGGACGCCCCATGGCGGACGCGTTCCGCATGGCTGTTGACGAGATCAACGAAGCTGGCGGCTTGATCGGTCGACCGCTTGAACTCAAGCTCTACGATCCGCAGTCCCGGATCCAGCTCTACGCCGATTTCGCCACCAAGGCAGCGCTCCGAGATCGTGCCGACGTAGTTCACGCCGGAATCACGTCCTCTTCGCGCGAGGCGATCCGTCCGATTCTTCGTCGACACGAGACGCTCTACTTTTACAACGTCCAGTACGAAGGCGGCGTGTGTGACCGCAACACGTTCTGCACGGGGTCCACGCCGGCTCAGACGGTTCAGAAATTAATTCCCTATGCGCTTGAGCGCTGGGGGAAGAAGGCCTACATCGTCGCCGCCGACTACAATTATGGACAGATCACTGCTTCCTGGGTGCGGAAGTTTGTTGCCGATCACGGCGGTGAGACGGTGGGGGCCGAGTTCTTCCCGCTCGACGTGACTGGTTTCGGTCCCACTATCCAGAGAATCCAAGCCGCTGCTCCTGATGTGGTTGTCTCGGTCCTGGTGGGCGGAGCGCACGCCTCGTTCTATCGACAGTACGCGGCAAGTGGAATGAACCGGAGAATTCCGATCGCCTCCACGACCTTTGGAGCGGGTAACGAGCACATCCTCATGTCGCCGGAAGAAGGTGACGGCATCGTTGTCGCCTATGGCTATTTCCAGGAAAACGAAACGCCGACCAACCGCTCCTTCGTTCGCCGTTTCCAGGACCGTATGGGTGCGGACGCTCCCTACCTCAACGAGCTTGCAGCCCGGACCTACGAGGGGTTGAAACTGTGGGCGCTCGGTGTTGAGCGAGCCGGGACGACCGATCGTCTTGCCGTTATTAATGCTATCGAATCCGGCATTGATCTGGATGCTCCAAGTGGGCCGCTGACGATCGATCCCCGGACGCACCACATCGTCCAGAACGTCTACCTGGCCGAACTCCGGAACCGGAAGTTTCAGATCCTTGAGAGGTTTGAAAAGCAACCTCCGGCGGACACCCTGCTGGTCTGTGATCTTGAGGCAAACCCTGCACAGGACCGGTTCTACTTCGAGAACGGTCTGGAGGCGGCCGGAGTCCTCTAGGCTTTCGCTTCGCCCGGAGCGATCTCTCGCCCTAGTGGGGCGGGGCGGGTGTAAATCGGTGCACGGTCTTCATGGATCTCTACCTAGCGCTGTTTTTGCAGGTCATCTACGTGATGGCTCACCTCATGCTGATCAGCATGGGTCTTGCGATCATTTTCGGCATGATGCGGGTGATCAACCTGGCTCATGGCGAGTTCCTCATGCTGGGCGGCTACACGGTCGTTGTCGCCACCTCCAACGGAATTGACATCTGGCTCTCGATGCTGGTCTTGGCACCGCTGGTCACGGGCGTGGTAGGGGTCGTCGTGGAGCGCTGTCTCGTGCGCTTCCTTCGGGAGCGGATGATCGACACCCTTCTCGCTACGTGGGGGCTGGGGCTCCTGCTTGCTGGGCTCGTGACCATGATCTGGGGTGGACACCTCGCAACGGTCGCCGTGGCTCCCTTGGGAGCACTCAGGATCGGCGACTACACCATGAGCGGCTACGAGATCTTCCTGGTCATTGTTGCGTGTCTGCTTACTCTGGGCTTGTACGTGTTGCTGCGCCACACGAGAGCAGGCCTGCTCGCGCGGGGCGTGATGCAGGATCCCGAGACGGCTGCTGCCCGCGGTGTGCCCGTGGACAGGATCCATACCGTAACGTTCGGCCTGGGGACGGCTGTTACGGGCCTTGTTGGAGGCCTGCTTGCCCCGCTCACTGGGGTCTTGCCGACAATCGGGGCCATCTACATCGCAAAAGCCTTCATCACCGTGATCTGCGGCGGCCCAGCAGCCCTCGTCGGCACTGCTACGGCATCCGGCCTGTTGGGTGCCATCAACGGTGTCACCAATCTCTTTATTGGACCGACGATGGGAGAGGTGGCTCTTCTTCTTTCGGCAATTCTTCTTCTTCGTCTGCTGCCACGGGGGATCACTGGCCGGATTTTCCGCTGGAGTTCGTGAGCCCGACATGACAACCGATTTGCGCAAAGATGGCTTTATGCGCACGCAGGCTTGGTGGAAAGTTGCAACAATCTTCACAGGCCTGGGTTTGGCGTTTGTCCTCCCTGTCGCACTTGACCTCTTTGCCGTCGTCCACCTGACCACGGCGGCAGCGCTAGCGCTTCTCGCGCTCAGTCTTGGGCTGGTGTGGGGGTACGGAGGGATTCTCTGCCTGGGCCAGACTGCCTTTTTCGGACTCGGTGCGTATGCATATGCAATCGCGGCGATCAATCTGGGGAACTCGGCACCCGCACTGGTTGCCGCCGTTCTGGTTCCGGTAGCGTTTGCTGCGGTTCTGGGTTGGTTCGTCTTCCACGGGCGAGTGAATGACGTCTACCTCGCCGTGATTACGCTTGCGGTAACGCTCATCCTCTACAACGTACTGCGTCGGACCTCGGGTCCGGAATTTCGTATCGGGGACGCGCTACTCGGGGGTTTCAACGGAATCGCTGCACCCGCACTCCACGTCCCCTGGACCCCGGATGTTGCCTTCAGTCTTGAGGGCTCGTTTCAGATAACGATGGTGATCCTCGTCCTCGCCTATGCCGGATGCGTCTGGTTGCTCCGTACGCCTTTCGGCAGGGTGGTCATCGCCGTGCGTGAAAACCCTCTCCGGGCGGAGTTACTCGGCTACGACGTCCGCCTCTACAGGCTCGGGATCTTCATGATCGGCGGAGGGCTGGCCGGACTTGGCGGGGCATTGTTTGCTGCTTCTTCGGGGCGTATCACACCCGATCTCTTCGATCTCTACAGTGCGGCACTTCCTGTCATCTGGGTCATTGCGGGCGGTCGAGGAACTCTTGCAGGACCCGTGTTGGCGGCCTTTGCACTGTTCTACCTCATCTCGGAACTCGGGGCGCAGCAGTCGCTGAACAGTAACCTTCTTCTCGGGGTGATCCTGATCGTCTTCGTGCTTCTTGTGCCTCGGGGGATTGTCCCCGAGGCTGCTGCTCTCCTAGAACGGGTACGCAGGGCGTTCCGGACGGGAAGTGTGGAATGAGTGCTACCACACCGGCTCTCGAGACCCGCAATCTCGTGGTGCGCTTTGGCGGTCTCGTCGCTGTCAACGATGTCAGCTTCAAGCTTCGAAAAGGCGAGATTCGTTGCCTCATCGGTCCGAACGGTGCAGGGAAAAGTACATTTTTCCATGTGGTGACCGGTCAGCTGCGCCCGCACAGGGGAGAGGTTTTGGTGGATGGCGTTCCGGTCTCGGGCTTGCCGCCATACGCAATCTCCTCCCTGGGCGTGGGAATCAAGACCCAGACACCGAATCTGTTTGATGCCCTTTCGGTCGAGGAGAACCTTCTCCTGTCCGCTCGCGCCCGCAGCGGCCCGGCCCGTGCCCGCAGGTTTGCAAGCGAAGCCTTGGAGAGGATGCGTCTTGGGGATATCCGCCTCCGCAAGGCCGGCCAGCTTTCTCACGGTGAGCGCCAGCGGGTCGAGCTTGCCATGGTGGCTTCTGCGGCTCCCTCCCTCGTTTTGTTGGACGAACCCGCCGCCGGTACCACCCGGAAAGAAGCGAGGGCGATGGCAAAATTTATCCGAAGCCTCGGCACTACGTGTGCCGTGGCGATAGTTGAACACGACATGCAGTTTGTTCGCATGGTCTGTGAGCACGTCAGTGTCTTTCACGAAGGACGGATCCTGAAGGAGGGAGCGACAGAAGAGATTTTTCGGGATCCGGAGGTGCGTGAGATCTATTTTGGAGAGAAACATCAGTGACTGACGTCGTTCTCGAAACAAGAGGGCTCTGGGTGGACCGGGCTCGGGTGCCCGTTCTTCGTGGCGTTAATCTTCATGTTCGATCGGGAGAGGCGGTGGGGATTCTCGGCCCCAACGGAGCTGGCAAGACAACGCTACTTCGGGCATTGGCCGGACTTTCGCCCGTGCGCGAGGGAGTGGTGATCCTGGACGGGAACGACGTGACTGGCCTTCCCGCATACCGGCGAAGTCGTCTCGGGGTGGGCCATGTGCCACAGGTGGGTGGCGTTTTTCTCGATCTTACAGTGGAGGAAAATCTTCGCATGGGACCTGCGGCGCACGGGCAGGACGCAAGGCGCATCGAGCACGCACTCCAGGACTATCCGCAGCTCACTCCTCTGCTCGGACGCAAAGGAAAGGAGTTGAGCGGAGGTGAGAGACGCCTTCTGGCGCTGGCGGGTACGCTTGCGCACGATCCTTCTGTCACCCTCCTCGATGAGTTCTCGGAAGGGGTGCAGCCGAGCACAGTAGAAGAAACTCTCGAACTCCTTGTTTGTCGCAAGAGGGAACGGGGGATGGCAATGGTGGTGGTCGAACAGAACGCGGTCTTTGCCGCACGACTGTGTGATCGGGTTTTTTTCCTCCAGCGCGGAGAGGTTGCCGCAGAGATGGCAGGAGGAAACGACTTGGATCTGGCTTCGGTTGAGGCGTTTATGGGGTTCGGGAAGGAAGAAATGGTGGCACGCGAATAGGGCGATTCGATGGCAGGATGGGAGAGGGGGGTGTTCTTGGAGATTATATCGAATAGTGCCCAATCATTTGCAAGGGAAAATTGCCATGACTCCGATCCCGGGAGAGCCCAAAGTTCATGTTTTCGTCGTCAAATTCAATGAAGGGAAAGAAGTTGAAATCGATGCGAATACCGTGTGCAAGCCAGCCGCTGAGGATAAGGCGAATTACCGCTTCAAACTGGACGGTCAAGTTGTTGCGAAATACACGGCAAATACAGTGACGGGCTGGCGCACCCAGAGGAGGACTGCCTCCATCGGCTCCCTCTAACATGTGATCGATTTGGGTGCTATTCGATATAATCCCCAAACCCAAAGCGAGACCATCGGCATCTCTGCGAAGCACTGACACAACGCCCTCAAGCATTCTCGCTTGTCCGACAGCATCGACTTTGGGGAGAAATGGTATGACCACTCCTGCTCCCCGAGCTACTGGGAGAAAGTCCATCCTGTGTTTGCTCGATTGCGGCGAGAGATAGGCTTTACTTGGAGTATCCTGCCGGACAAGTGGGATGGGATTTACATGCCCGTTCTGGAAATATTTATTGAAGAGGTAGAAAGTAACGCTGACCCTGCTGAAATGATGCGTTACCTGCTGGGCGAGAGGACTCTATACAAGGTGATTAAGGAAAGCGGGAACGTTTCTCTTCAATCATCCAACATGGGCGGCTCGCTGAAATGGGAGAAGCGAATACCCCTCCCCAGTCAAATTACCTAGTTTCCCCCAAGGCCGAACTCCAAAACAACTGCTATTATGAACGGATAATTCCCACACAAGGGAGCCGCTGTTAAAACAATCGGCGATCACACGGATGGTACCCTCGGACCCGCCACGTCGGCGAGCGAGCAACTCAGCTTTTGTCGGGACGGCCCGCTTCCAGCGGCGGAAGCAGTGCGGGAACATTCTCCTCACCAAAGGCAAGTGCGAGCAACAATGCTCCACCACAGCGTTGTTGCATGGAGCTAGTGCTGCTCAAAATTTACCCTTATCCACAGATATTGCTCAAGCGACAACCACTTCTGCCGTTAGGTTTGATAGCTTCGGAGTTCTTTTGGCGTCCGATCAGTGTTTGACTTGGACGGTGACGGCCGGACACACGTTCCTCCGATGCTAGGAAATAGAAAGACTGCATCCTGACCGCCATCCTTGGCCTCGTGATGAGCTGTAACTTATGTCTCCAGGCGTTCCTCGCAAACCTGCGCGGCCATATCCTGAAATGCCTTCCAGCCAATTGTATGGAGGGTTAGGTCGGTGAACGGTCCTTGCGTTTGTGGCACGTTTTTCTTTTTATTGGGTTTGCTGGTCGTCAATTGTTAAATGCCGTTTCTAAATACTGATGCCGTGTGGTTTCTCGTTTCATCGTTGATCTCTCCGTCGGCAGTCTAACCCCAAATAGCCGTAAGGTTCGCGGCAAACGTTTCGCGACGGTCCGGTCGGACCTTGTCGAGATTTGATAGTTTCCATCGGATTGCTGACAGTTCAGCAACCTCCTGAGGGTCGGCAAGCTGCCATCGCGCGTCCCCGAGCCTGACCTCGATCAAAAATTCCCGATGTTGCTGAGGTATCTGACCGACGACGATCTCGATCATCTCTTCACATGTCGCTATCAGATCTTCGATCCGTACCGGAGCCACACTCACATTTACGGGTTAGTGTGCTGTATTTATTTATTAATATAAATGTGATTTATCACGATACTCCCAAATATACCCCCAGCGTGTTGAAACATGGGGCCTACTCTTGAAATAAATGCCTTTGAAATCCCACGAAAGCATTTGCTACAACTTCTGGCCCGCCCAATTCCGCAGCCCCCTCTATTACAGAGTTATATTTCAATTTTAGAAAATCTGGTAATTTCCTGCGATCTAATTCACCTATTCCGTCGCTAACATACGCTTCCAAGACAAACTCCAAGAATGCCGCAAGCTTGCCCTCATATTCCGTTCCAACCTTCTGCAAACTATTCACAGCGCGGTTTTCTCGTGTCACTGGATTGGAGTTATAAGCGATATAGGCCAGCACATCAAAAAGGTCGCTTTTCTCGGCGTCTATAAGTTCTCCGATTTTTATCAGAATATCTATGCCATACCCTCGTTCAGATAATTCCGCCAAAAGCGTGGTGCGCGTATCTGGCTTACTCCATAGCTTCCGCAATTCATCTTCGTCTTTAAATAATTCTGGCAGATCACCATATAGACGTTTGATAAACTCATTTGCGGATATGAGCGTCCCATCCGCACCCCAAAAACTTGTCCCTGCGATATTTTGGATAGTACGGGACTTTCCGTCTGCCAATTGTATCTCAATTGTTTCAGGACATCCTTTGAGTTCATCGTCCCCTACTAGCTCATTCGGATCATCGTTAGATGTTTTAGGCCCTCTTGATTCAGACATATCAATAATAATTACATCCGCAGGATCACCGTCCCATTCAGGGTCTTGGAAGTTCACATGAGCTTTGACGAAATCATAGATCGTGAAATAATCCTTACCCTGAAACGTCCGCGTGCCCCGTCCTATAATCTGCTTAAATTCAATCATCGAGTTCACGGGTCGCATCAAAACGATATTACGCACATTCCTGGCATCCACCCCAGTTGATAGTTTGTGCGAGGTTGTCAGGATTGTAGGAATGGTCTTTTCATTATCCTGAAACGCCGCCAAATCCTTTTCTCCCAAAGCCCCATCATCCGCCGTGACGCGGGCACAATAGTTGGGCTGACCGCTAGCTTTTTCCTGATTGATCAAGTCACGGATTAACGCTGCATGGTTTTGACGGGCACAAAATACAATCGTCTTTTCGTTTTGATTGATTTCAGACAACAACGTTCGAACACGGTGCAATTCTCGTTCCCGAATGATAATACCTCCGCGATTGAAATCACCCTCAACAAACACATCTCCCTCTTCGACCTCACCCTTCAAAACCTGATCATCACCTTCAAAAACATAGTCGTCCAGTGTCGATGCAATCTGGCGCACACGGAACGGAGTCAAAAAACCGTCATTGATCCCCTCTTTCAGGGAATATTCATACACAGGTTCGCCAAAATACCCGTAGGTATCGGCGTTGCCCGTCCGCTTGGGCGTTGCGGTCAAACCCAATTGAACCGCAGGGGCAAACCGTTCCAGAATATCTCGCCATGTGCTTTCGTCATTAGCACCCCCACGGTGGCATTCATCAATCACGATAAAATCAAAGAAATCAGACTCATATTCTTCAAACGTCCGATCCCCATCTTCGCCCGTCATAAACGTCTGGAAGATCGTAAAGAATATGCTGCCATTCTTGGGGACGTGCTTTTGCCTGCGTATTTCATCAGGATCAATTCGTACCAAAGCATCATCAGGGAACGCGCCAAAGGAATTGAACGCCTGATTTGCAAGAATGTTGCGATCTGCCAGAAACAGGATACGTGGGCGGCGGGTTGGTTCGCCGCTCAGATTCCACCTTGCATGGAACAGCTTCCACACCAATTGAAACGCGATGCCCGTCTTGCCCGTGCCTGTCGCAAGGGTCAGCAATATGCGCTTCTGTCCTGTTGCAATCGCTTCCAGGGCCGCTGCAATCGCGTTGTGCTGGTAATAGCGCAGTTCCCACTTGCCGCCATCTGTTTCGAACGGGATCGCCCCGAAACGGTCGCGCCATGCGTTGGCGGCAGTGTGCACACGGTGCCACAACTCATCTGGGCCGGGTACACAGTCAACATTGCGTTCCGCGCCCGTGCGCATGTTTATTTCGTACCACGTCAGGCCATTTGTTGCATAGGCAAAGGGGGCGTTCAGGCGAGTGGCGTATTCTTTGGCTTGCGCCACACCTGCGGAGGTCTCAATGCCAGCTTTCTTGGCTTCCATGACGGCCAGCTTTTGATCGCGGTATAGAAACACGTAATCAGACGACATTGCCGTGCCGCGTGTGCCACATGTTTGAATACGACCCGGGCAGATCACTTCGCGTCTGATCTTACTGCCATCGACCACGCCCCAGCCTGCATCGCGCAATTTGGGATCAATCCGCTCGGCCCGCGTATCGGCTTCGGTTTCTCTTGAAAAATCACTCACCATCGCGGTGACCTTAAATCAGGTAAGTTCACCAGCGAAGGCTTTTTGCAGCAGGGATTGGCGCAGCTCCTCTAGGTTGGCGAGTTTCGATTGGTAGTGTGCTTCAATCTGCTTAGCCCAATTTAACGCCGCATCTAAAATCGCAATAATCCGCTTTTGCTCGTCGAGCGGGGGGAGGGGGAAGTCGAGCGCATAAGCCTCGTTTCGATTGATCCCCGGCTTCACTCCTTTCGCAAGGGTTGGAAGATTAAGTGTTAGCATTCCGTAGTGAAAATAATCAAAATCGAGCTTTTTGTGATCGTGCTCCGTGTAATAGGTCACGTCGCTTGGCCAAAATGGCCCATCAACACGGTTCACTTCTCCTGCCGACCCCTTTCGACCAACAATCAAAGAAGGCCCTTCGGTCAATACATGGCATGACCAACCTAATATCCCGTTAGCACCATAAACAGGAACTCCACCTTCGGGGTTCCGCTCCGCCTTCGCCAATGCTTTTCCATAGTGTAGTTTTGCCACTTCCCCAAGCCGCTTAACCTCCCACCCCGCCTTCACAGCACGTGAGTTTATTTCTTGGTATAAATAACTCTCGAACACTTCCCGCGCATTTTTCAGGTTGGCTTCCACGTTGGCGCGGGCGCGGGCAAGGCCGTCAAACGCCGCATCCAAAATCGCAATAATCCGCTTTTGCTCGTCGAGCGGGGGGAGGGGGAAGTCGAGCGCATAAGCCTCGTTTCGATTGATCCCCGGCTTCACTCCTTTCGCAAGGGTTGGAAGATTAAGTGTTAGCATTCCGTAGTGAAAATAATCAAAATCGAGCTTTTTGTGATCGTGCTCCGTGTAATAGGTCACGTCGCTTGGCCAAAATGGCCCATCAACACGGTTCACTTCTCCTGCCGACCCCTTTCGACCAACAATCAAAGAAGGCCCTTCGGTCAATACATGGCATGACCAACCTAATATCCCGTTAGCACCATAAACAGGAACTCCACCTTCGGGGTTCCGCTCCGCCTTCGCCAATGCTTTTCCATAGTGTAGTTTTGCCACTTCCCCAAGCCGCTTAACCTCCCACCCCGCCTTCACAGCAACCCCCTAATCTCAGCCAGAACAGTCGCTGTCTCGGCGTCGCGGGCCATCATATCCTCGATAATCTCAGCAGGTTCACGCAACTGCGCGGTTTCTGGTGTATTGGGGTTTTTCACAGAAAGATCACAGGTGGCCTCATCCAGATCGGCTACATTCACCGTCCAGCTTGTGTCGCTATCCGCGTGGCTTTTCTGCAAATCCACAAATTCCGCCAAATCCGCATCATTCAGCGGGTTGGTTTTTCCCATGTTGCGGCCCACGTTCATTTGGTAATACCAAATCTTGTCGGTGTTCACGCCCTTATCAAAAAACAGTACCACGGTTTTCACGCCCGCGCCCTGAAACGTGCCACTTGGGCAGTCCAGCACGGTATGCAGATTGCAGGTTTCCAGCAACTCGCGGCGCAGGGCAATGCTGGCATTGTCCGTGTTGCTCAGAAACGTGTTCTTGATCACAATCGCACCGCGCCCGCCAGCCCGCAGGCTTTTGATAAAATGCTGCAAAAACAGATAAGCGGTTTCACTCGTTTTGATCGGGAAGTTTTGCTGAACCTCTTTGCGTTCCTTGCCGCCAAAAGGGGGATTGGCAAGGATAATATCGTAACGATCCTTTTCCTCAATGTCCGAAATATTCTCGCCCAGCGTGTTGGTGTGCAGGATATTAGGCGCATCTATGCCGTGCAGGATCAGATTCATAATCGCAATGACATAGGCGAGGCTTTTCTTTTCCTTGCCGTAAAACGTCTCGGTTTGCAGCGTGTTCAGGTCGGTGGTGGTTTTGGCTTGCCCTCGTAGAAAATCATAAGCCTCACACAGAAACCCCGCAGATCCGACCGCCCCATCGTAAATCATCTGCCCGATTTTGGGTTGGGTCACGTTGATCATGGCGCGGATCAATGGGCGCGGGGTATAATACTCGCCGCCATTGCGTCCCGCATTGCCCATGTTCTTGATCTTGGCTTCATAAAGCTCGGACAACTCGTGCTTGTGATCTTGGGCTTTGAAACTAAGCTGGTCAATCAGATCAAGCGCATCACGCAAAGAATAGCCACTGGCGAATTTGTTTTTGATCTCCGCGAATATCTCACCGATTTTATATTCAATGGTGTTCGGGTTTTCGGCCCGTTGTCTGAACCCTTGCAAATAGGGGAATAATTGGCGGTCAACAAACTGGATCAAATCATCACCCGTCATCGCCGCGTCATGGTCAAGCGTGCCATCCGCATTCTTGGGGGGCTGCCCAAGTTGACCAACGGTATCTTGCGTCCATTATATGGGTGTAATCTTTGCCCTCTAGGATTGCCTCGCCTTGACGGGCGACTTCCAGATCATCAAGGTATTTCAAAAACAAAAGCCAAGAGCTTTGTTCGGTGTAATCCAGTTCCGAAGAACAGCCCGCCTCTTTCCGCAATGCATCGTCAAGATTTTTAAAGGTTTGTTGAAACATATATTCCTTATTCTATTGGCGGAAATATTGAGCAAATTTTACGGGAACGAAGGGGCTATTTCAACCCTTTGATCAGTTCGCTCTGTCGTTCTACAGAAATCTGCAAGTATGAGGTGATCATGGTATCGATACTGTCATGGCCTAAATCCATCGACCATGCTTTGAATTGTTCGCGGGATGTACAAATTTGATCATCATATTTCACCAACGTTTTGCAAAATTGTGCGGTATGAATGGTTGCAGATCCGCGTCAACAAAAGCGGCTTTGATGATTTGGCGAAACGCGCTTGCATTGGCGTAAATCTCACCCATCAACCCTGTGGATTGAAAGCTTACGCCCGCAACAACCTCGATGCTTTGGTTTGGGAAACAGTGCATCACTTGGCCCGGATAGCATATCTTTGCGTAACATGTTCACCCAATCGGTAAAACAGGTAAGACACATCCCGTCTACGGCGTAAAATCAAGTGTAGAACGTTTTAGAATTTTTGGTGCGCACATCTCGAGCGTTCTGAAATATCTGACCTTCGATCAAATCAAATGCTTTAACCGCAAAGAGATCAAGGTCCCGTCCCTAGCACCTGTCAGCATCAAAAACGTAAAGGCGGCACGGTTCGTCGTTCAATCAGGGTTGCGCTGGGCATATGGGAAAAGGCATAGGCGCATTGCTCCATCGACGGATAAGGTGTTTCGCACTTGGCATGGGCGACCCATGCATCCTTGAATTATTGTTAAAATAGTCGGCATCTAAATGGCTGATCCGTTTTTTATAATCATTTTGCCACGCCAGCCACTCAAAAAACGCTTTGATCATACGAAAAACTGCGTCGACCATCGCTTTGGCCAATGGCTTACCTGTTCGGGCTGTTTTGGCTTTGGATAGTTGCTTTTTGAAGCTACTCACATGTTCAATGTGAAACGTCTTGAATGATTTGAAACTGGTCGCTTGTTCATGGCGCGGGACTGCCGCCGCGACCTTATCCAAGGTAGTTTCATCCTTGCCCTTCACATTGCGAAAAAATGAACTAGGCCCGCTTGATACGTTCGTTTTCAGGGTTACGTTTTGTCATAATTTACTGTTCCTTATGAAGTGCTAATTTAACCAGCTTTACCCACGATTTGACGCATCACAGGATCACACGACAAGCGTTCCGCATCATTCACGTCTTCATAATGCGCTACCCTCCCAAAGAGGGATTGCCCGAACTGGCCAGACATAGGATGTGTACAGTTGTTACCTTTGCGGGTTTCCTTCAACACAGACACGGCCAGCTTTGACAATCCAAGTGCTTCATCAAGCTCCCGCATCAGCAGTAAGCCCCCGTCGGAACTCAGTTGCGATCCACGAAACTCAAGCCTGACAGAGCGATCAAAATCCAGCCGAAAATCGCTCCTTGATCTCGCACCCATTTTGCGCGCCTCCAAACAAGTATAACTTACTGTAATATAATACAAATACAGACAGAATAGAAGTTAAATCAGAGGTCTACTTGGGAAATGCGGGATTAAGCGACCACATTATGTAAATATCTGTATATCGTGTTCGCGGTTCACAGATATCGGCTAATGCCGTTATAAAGTGCAATCGCGCTATCGTGATTTTGTTTGTGTTTTTCATATGCTTGCTTTATTCTTTCTGTAGACGGATATTCCGTCTGTTTCTGCCTGTGAAGGCTTGTTTAAGGCGATAAACTGTTCGTGGCGGCTGGTAAAGCAGGAAACTTCTGCCCTTTGGGGCGAGGTAAATCACCACCCGTTCAGGAACCCCTCTTTTCTTCCTAATGAACGACTTTGCACACCGCTCCCCTCGTCCTCTTTTTCCAAAAGGGCATGATCCCGACATCATCGAGGGTGAGGTGACAAGGGTTGTCTTTCGCAACGATGGAAACGGGTACTCGGTACTCCGTGTGAGCGTGGAGGGAATTTCCGAGCCTCTTAGCGTTGTTGGACAGACGGGGAGCGTTGCCGAGGGGGAGCATGTGAGTGCCCGTGGAGGTTGGGAGGAGAACACTCGCTTTGGGTGGCAATTCAAAGCCACCCGTCTCGAAACCCGACCTCCCACGTCCGTCGACGGACTGCAACGATATCTTTCCTCGAGTCAAATGAAGGGGATCGGTCCTGTCTATGCCACCAGACTCGTCGAGGCATTCGGGGACAAGGTTCTCGAGGTCATCGAGAACGAGCCTGACCGCCTTGGGGAGGTAGCGGGAATAGGCGAGACAAAAAAGAAACAGATCCTTGATACTTGGCAGGGGCAACGCTTCGTTCAGGACATCATGGTGTTTTTACATGGCTTGGGGTTCGGTCCTGCGAGGGTTTCGTCGATTCTCAAGACTTATGGCGACGATACCATCGAGAGAATTCGCTCGAATCCCTACCGGCTTATTACGGACATCCATGGCATCGGGTTTCTCATTGCCGACAGGGCGGCCCTGAGCCTCGGTATCGAGACGAACGATCCAATCCGCCTCCAGGCAGGGATTTTCCACACGCTGAACGAGGCTGCCAAGGAGGATGGTCATTGTGGCCTTCCTGAAGCGGGCGAGGACGGTATCGTGGCTCAGGGGGCAAAAAAACTGAGCGTTGACCAATCGGAGGTGGCGGGTGCGCTGACGAAGGCAATCAAAGCAGAAGTGGTGAAGTTGGATCTGATGGACGGCGTGCAGGGTGTTTTCCTTAGGGACCTGTACGCTGCTGAGCGTGCGATCGCTGACGGGATCGCACGGCTCCTTCAGGAACCCCTTCCTTGGGCACAGATCGATGCAGAGGCCTCGATCGACGGGGTGCAGGACAAGACAGGCATTGAGCTTTCCGGATCGCAGCGTGAGGCGCTCGTCGAAGCTCTGCGTTCCAAGGTGATCGTGATTACCGGAGGGCCGGGAGTCGGAAAAACGACGATCGTGAAATCTCTGCTCGAGATTCTGAGGACAAGGGAGGTGAGTTTGGAGCTCTGTGCTCCCACCGGACGTGCGGCAAATAGGCTGGGGGGAACGACAGGAGTGCAGGCAAGGACCATCCATCGCTTGCTCGAATTCGATCCCCGGAACGCGACATTTCGTCGCAATCAGGAGCACCCTCTCGAATGCGACCTGGTGATCGTTGACGAAGTTTCAATGGTGGACGTGCTTCTTATGTCGGGACTCGTGGGGGCACTTGCCAGTAAGACCGCACTGGTGCTCGTGGGCGACGTGGACCAGCTCCCGTCCGTGGGACCGGGGCATGTTCTTGGCAATATCATCGAATCTGGCGTAGTCCCCGTTGCGCGTCTTGCGGAAGTGCATCGCCAGGCGGCCACGAGTCAGATCATCACCAGCGCGCACAAGGTAAACCGTGGCGAGGAACCAGAGTTCGTCTCTGTCGATCAGGGTGGGGACTGTATTTTTGTCGACGCGCAATCGCCAATGGACGGTGCCTCGAAGATCGTCAAGATCGTCGCCGAGAGGATCCCCGAACGGTTCAGGATCCCGCCGTCGGAAGTGCAGGTGCTGAGTCCAATGCGGAAAGGCCCCTTGGGGACGGAGGCCTTGAACCAAGAGCTGCGAGCACGGCTCAATCCTGACGCACCCCGCATCCAGTCACAGGGAGGCGCAGGCTTCTCAATTAACGACAAGGTAATGCAAACCGAGAACAACTATGAGAAGGAGGTTTATAATGGAGACATAGGAATCATCCGGGAAATTGATCTCAGCTCGAAGGACATCGTGGTTGAGATCAACGGACAAATGGTGACGTACACGACTAACGAACTCGGACAGATTGCCCTTGCCTACGCGATAACGATCCACAAATCGCAAGGATCGGAGTATCCGGCGGTGGTGGTCCCCCTAACGACGCAACATTTCATCATGCTTCGCAGGAATCTCCTCTACACAGCGATCACAAGGGCCAAAAAACTCGTCGTTCTCGTGGGGCAGAGAAAAGCCTTGCACAAGGCAATCCGCGAGAACACGGGCCGGAGGCGTTACAGCAAGCTCCGGGAGATGCTCGAAACTGCTGTAAGCCAATGAGCGGCAAGGAAAAGCCATCATCGGGAGACATGACCAAGTCATGCCTCCATGCTTTCCGATCAAGACGGAAGCGGTCCTGCGCTGCCTGTCGGTGTTTCTTTGGACTGTTCTCGTGGGCAGCTTGAAGTCAAAAAACATGACCGGCAATGAACTGGTGCATCATACTGTTAGGTATTAGGCTTCTCATATATTGAATCCCGATGGACTTCAAGTAAAAATATGAACGGATTTGACATTGAGACTCTGCATCCGGGATTCGGGGTGCGCGTGAAAGGTTTGGACCTCACTGCGAATCTCTCGGAGGAGACGGTGAATGCAATCCGAGAAGCGATCGACATCCATTCGATTCTGTGTTTTCCCGATCAGGTAATGGCTGATGAGGCGCAACTCGCCCTCACGCGTAGGCTGGGCGAACCGGAGGCGGAGCACGTGGTTTTGGGGAAGACGGGCAAGGTTGTGTACTTTGGCACCGTCGGCAATGTCACTGACGATGGAAGTAAACAGAACAGTTCCCATCCGCGCACGCACTATCAGACCGGAAACGACATGTGGCACACGGATTCGTCTTTTCGGAAGGTTCCTTCCTACGTTTCGATCAATCATGCTCACGAGGTGCCGGGAGAAGGCGGAGTGACAGAATTTGCAAGTACAAGGACCGCCTATGAGGCACTTCCCGAAGAAATGAAAAGGACGATCGATCCACTGAAGGTGATCCATGACTACGTGTTCTCACGGAGTCAGGTGGCTCCCGTGGACTCCAATCACGCAGCTTCACTTCCGCCGGTTGCGCATCCGCTCGTGCGTATGAATCCAAGGAATGGACAGAAGAACTACTACGTTGGCTCTCACGCCCGCTCGGTTGTGGGATGGACGGGATTCGAGAGCAGAAAATTGCTGGATGACCTGGTGGAGAGAGCGACCGTGCCTGAGAACGTCTACGGGCATCGTTGGCAGGTTGGGGACACCGTGATTTGGGACAATCGATGCCTACTGCACCAAGGTACCGGATACGATGCTGACAAATACCGCCGCAGGATGCGCCAGACCCGAGTCGTCGGCATTGAGCCAGGGACAACGGTGACCTGATCCGCGCCTGCGGCACTTGGGCTGGCGGAGTTTCATTGGTAGTGATTGGCATGGTGCCGACGGAGGGACTTGAACCCCCGACCTACGCATTACGAATGCGTTGCTCTACCGCCTGAGCTACGTCGGCTCGTTGCTTGCAGGATCATCCCCACGTATGTCCTGATGGATAGTCTCGGCCCCGGATAGACGCAAGAGACGGACGCAAACGCCCGGGGTAGCTTTGCTACTGTCATCATGCGAGTTGATATCTAGGAACAGCGGACGGCATGGCCGGACCCTTTGATTTTCCCGACCTCACGCCGCTCCTCTCGCCCCGCTCGGTGGCGGTGGTCGGTGCGATAAGCGGTACGGACCGCGCCGGCGGACGTCCCCTTCCGTATTCCGAGCGCTGCGGGTTCAAGGGATTGCTCTACCCGGTCAATCCCTCCCGCGAGGAGGTGGACGGGCGTCGTTGTTATCCCTCGATCGCAGACCTTCCTGAAACACCAGAACTCGCGGTCATCGTCGTGCGCGCATCTCGCGCCGTCGAGGCGATCCAGGAAGCGATTGATGCGGGTGTGGCGGCGCTGGTCATCCTGACGGCCGGCTTCCGGGAAGCAGGAAGTGAAGGTGCTCGCATGGAGGACGAGATCGTTCGCCGCGCGACGGCCGCTGGAACAATCATCTGCGGGCCCAACAGCCTTGGGGTTGCAAACCTCCATTCGGGTCTTTTTGCGAGCTTCTCTTCCGCGCTCGACGGCCGCTCCACGGAACCAGGACCCGTCGCGTTCGTTAGCCAGTCAGGCATGCTCGGTGGCCTCGCAATGTCTGAACTCACCGACCGTGACGTGGGGTTGGGGGCGATGGTGAGCGTCGGCAACGAGGCAGGTGTGGAGATTGCGGACGCGATCGCCCATTTCTCGCGTGAGCCCTCCATCCGGGTGATTGGGGGTTATGTCGAGGGAGCCCGGGACGGACAGAAGCTCCTTGCGGCTCTCTCCCTTGCGCACGAGGCGGGCAAGCGAGTCGTGCTCCTCAAGGTCGGGCGCACTGCCGACGCTATCCGGGCAGCTCACTCTCACACGGGTGCACTGGCTGGGGTTCATCGGATCTATCGTTCGGCCTTTGAGATGGCTGGCGTGATCGAGGCGCAAGGGGAGGGAGAAATGTTCGATTTCATCGAGACGGCCACCCGGATCTCGACGCCTGCATCGACCTCCTCGGCTACGCCTGGCATTGCCGTGTTCACCAATTCCGGCGGCTTCGGAGCACTCGCCGCCGATGTCCTGCCCGAGGCGGGGCTTTCGCTTACGGAGTTCACGGCGTCAACGGAGAAAAGGTTGAGGGAACGGCTGCCTCCGTTCGTTCGGGCCACCAATCCGGTGGACGTGGCTCTCCAGGCGATCGAGAAGGAAGAGGCACTAGTTTCCCACGTCGAGGCCTTCGTCGACGATCCGGGTGTCGATGGAATCCTCGGCATCTTTGGCCTCTACCGTCCGAGGAACCCAGCGTTTGCAGATGCCGTTTGCAGTTTCAGGGAAAACACGGACAAACCGCTGATGTTTGTCTTGCCGCATTCGACACCGGATTTGCGCAGGCGATTTCTGGAGAACGGGGTCCCCGTGTTCAACACGGTGGAACAGGCGGTCAGGGCAATGGCGAGTGTGTTTCGGATACCCGCTCCTGAGGTTGATCCGATTCCAATTCCTGCCGATGCCGACTCTGTGCTCACGAAAATCCTGGAAGAGAACACGGGAGCCGCGACACTTTCGGAAGGGGAAGGGATGGATCTCCTCGACACGCTTGGCATCCAGACGTGCAGGCTGGGGCTTGCCAAGAACGCAGCGGAGGTAGTCCGGATTGCTGGAAAAACGGATGGACGGGTTGTCCTCAAGGTGGAGAGCCGTGAAATTCTTCACAAGACCGAGGTGGGCGGAGTGATACTCGGGATCGAGGGCAAGGAAGAGGTGAGTGATGCCTTCGCCCGAATCTTCGAATCGGTGAAATCCGCGCTCCCCGCCGCCAAGATCGAAGGGGTGGGCGTCCATCGGGTGGTCGCGGGAGCGGTTGAGCTCCTCGTGGGTGTACGCCGAGATCCTGCTTTTGGGCCTGTGGCCCTGGTAGGCGCAGGTGGCACCTCGGCCGAGGTGCTTGATGACGTGATCGTTCGCCCAACGCCAATAGGTCTCACCGAAGCCGACGCAATGATCCGCTCGCTGCAGTCATTCCCTCTGCTGGACGGGGCTCGCGGCAGCACTTCTGCCGATGTTGCGGCCGCGGCGCATGTTCTGGCAGTGCTGGCGGCATTCGCGGACGCCTTCCCGAGTGTCAGTGAAATTGAGATCAACCCGCTTTTCGTGTGTCCTGCAGGCGAAGGGGTTGCGGCGGGTGATGCGCTTGTCGTGCTGGATTCTGATGTTTCCACTTCATGACGACAATCCCACATCGCGTTTCGCGATCGTCACCGCGGCCCTGGTCGTGGCCTGCATCGTGGCATTCGCATGGCAGTTTCAGGCGGGCGGGGTAGGGCCTGTCGCGATCCGCTATGGGCTCATTCCTGCCCGTCTTGTCGGGGATGTGCCGGGGGTTCCCGGGAGTGCCGGGGCGACGACGAGCGTGATTACGTCGATGTTCTTGCATGGTGGTTTCATGCACCTTGCCGGGAACGTGCTGTTTTTGTGGATTTTTGGAAACAACGTTGAGGATGCTACCGGGCGTGGAAAGTTCCTCATTTTCTACCTGCTTTGCGGAATTGCGGCAGCGGCACTGCAGGTGGCGGTGGCTCCCGATTCGAGAGTGCCGATGATCGGGGCGAGCGGTGCTGTGTCGGGCGTGCTCGGCGCCTATCTGCTCCTCCATCCTAGGGCGCGGGTGTCGACGCTGGTCTTCCTCGGGATTTTCATCACCGTGATACGCCTGCGGGCATGGGTGTTGCTGGGGGTGTGGTTTGCAGGACAGGCACTCAGTGCCGCCAGCACGCCTCCTGGCGCGCCAGGAGTGGCCTGGTTTGCCCACGTCGGAGGATTCATCGCAGGCATGGCTCTAGTCGCGATCTTCAAACGAGCAGACGTCCCATGGTTTGATGACGGCGGTCTGCAAAGCAAGGAAGGCAAGACCCGACAGGCGGTGCGTGCGCCCCGAATCTGGCTTCGGAGGCGCGGGCCGTGGTAGGGGGAGGACGACGGAGCACCGGACCCGCTTCTAGCGGGAGCTCGAGTCCCTCATTATTCTGGTCCGTGCCCCGCAGTTGGGGCATCCATTCCGGGATGATTTCATGGTGAAGATTGATAAAAGCCGTCTGCCCAGTAGACATGTTACCGAGGGGCCAGGTCGTGCTCCGCACCGGTCCTATTACTACGCAATGGGATTGACGAGCGAAGAGATCCACCAGCCATTCATTGGTGTCGCCACCACCTGGAATGAGGCGGCTCCCTGCAACATTACGCTCGGCCGCCAGGCACAGGCCGCCAAGCACGGTGTCACTTCAGCCAAGGGAACTCCTCGGGAATTCACGACCATCACCGTCACTGATGGTATCGCCATGGGTCACCAGGGCATGAAGGCATCGCTGGCTAGCCGTGAGGCTATCGCCGACACCATTGAACTTACGGTGCGAGGTCATTCCTACGACGGACTCGTGGGGCTTGCTGGCTGCGACAAGTCTCTCCCCGGCGTAATGATGGCCATGGCGCGCCTCAACGTCCCGAGCGTGTTCCTCTATGGCGGTTCGATCATGCCGGGCCGCTTCCGGGGCAAGGACGTAACTGTCCAGGACGTGTTCGAAGCGGTTGGCCAGTACTACGGTGGTACGATGAACGAGGGCGATCTCGACGAAATCGAGAGGGTGGCTTGCCCCTCGGCGGGATCGTGCGGCGGCCAGTTCACCGCCAACACCATGGCTTGCGTCTCGGAAGCGTTGGGGATCGCATTGCCGCACTCGGCGATGGCACCTGCGCCCTATCAGACACGCGACGAATACGCCTTCGCCTCAGGGCAGACGGTGATGAACCTGATCGAGAAGAATATTCGTCCCCGTGACATCATCACTCGCGAGGCACTCGAGAACGCAGCCCGCGTAGTCGCCGCCTCAGGCGGTTCCACGAACGCGGCCCTGCATCTGCCCGCAATCGCTCATGAGTGCGGGATTGACTTCGACCTGTTCGACGTGACCGAGATTTTCCGTTCGACTCCGTACATCGCTGATCTCAAACCGGGTGGTCGGTATGTGGCGAAGGATCTCTATGAAGTGGGAGGCGTGCAGGTACTGATGAAGGCACTCCACGAGGGAGGTCTGATCCACGGGGACTGTTTGTCCGTAACCGGCAAGACCATCGCCGAGAATCTCGTTGGTGTGAGTTTCCCCGAGGATCAAGATGTGATCTATCCCACGAAGAAACCTCTCTCGCCAACCGGTGGTGTCGTGGGCCTCAAGGGCAACCTTGCACCCGAGGGTGCCATCGTGAAGGTTGCCGGCATGGCCCGCCTCCGTCATGAAGGCCCGGCACGTGTCTTCGACTGCGAGGAAGATGCCTACGCCGCCGTCGAGCGGCATGAGATTGCCGACGGTGACGTGATCGTGATCCGCTACGAGGGCCCGAAAGGAGGCCCCGGCATGCGCGAGATGCTGGCTACGACATCTGCGATCTATGGGCAGGGACTCGGCGAGAAGGTCGCGCTGATCACCGATGGACGTTTCTCCGGAGCGACCCGTGGCTTTTGCATCGGCCACGTCGGTCCGGAAGCGGCAGTCGGCGGTCCCATCGGGTTGCTTCAGGACGGTGATCTGATCGTCATTGATGCCGAGAAGGGTGAGCTTTCCGTCGGGATCGAAGATTCCGAGCTCGAGGAGCGGAAGAAAGCATGGAAGCCCCAAGGCACCGACTACAATTCAGGTGAACTGTGGAAGTACGCCCAGCTCGTGGGCTCTGCGCGCGCCGGTGCGGTGACGCACCCTGGCGCGAAGGCTGAGAGCCACTGCTACGCCGACATCTGACCTGCTTCTTTACAGAGCGTCGAGCATCTTTGCGAAGCGCTCTCGGAAGGGTGTGAGCCCGGAAGATGAGAACTTGTGCCTGCCATCCCGCTCGGCATTTTGGAACCATTTGGCATAGTTATGATCGCCGTTCCACCAGTGGAAAACGATCATCTGCAGCGAACGATTTTTCAGAGAAGGCAAGGTGTTGTAGTCGGCACCGGGAGGGCCGTCCCTTCCTGGGAGGCTTCGGCGCTCCCCGAGCCAACCCCGGAAGGTGTAGAACGCATCCACTGGCGCAAGATAGGCGAGCGGTGGGTCGATTTCCTTGTCAGGTGAGGTGATGTCGATGCTCGACATGAACGGCGCATCTCCCCCCATGATCAGGTAGGAAATTGAATCCTCGTCCATGAGCGGTACTACGCGGTGTTCCGCCCCTTCTGAGGCATGCGGGTAGAGCTCGTTGGAGCGAATCGCGACGTCGATGGCGATGCGGCCGTCCGGCGGAAGTGCAAGTTTCCCTGTGCCTTCTGTCGCTCCCAGTATGTAGGTCCGCATGTGATTGTGGTGCTGGAAGCATGCTGCGCGTGGGCGCAGTTCTTCGTCCAGGGCTATGGTCACCGACGTGTAGTGATCGAGTTGGTGCCAATCATCGAGATCGCCGATCAGGGAGAGGAGAAAGCCTCGAAGTCCGGCAGTTCCTGCCGCCACGCCTGAGTGTCGAAAGACGAGCGTGTAGTTGAGGAAAGTGAACTCGCGGGTGCGTCCTCCAAGCTCGAAATTTTCCTGGTCGATGCGGGCGTAGACGACAGGATTGGTAGGAGTGTTTGACGCTCGGTGAGAGAAGACGGCACGGGTCTTGCGGACGCTGTTGAGGATCTCAGGGGCGACGTCGTCGGAGACGATCTCGCCGTTTTCGTTCCAGAGCGTCCCGTACGCGATGTAATCCCGATAGAAGTCGATCGGCCCCTCGTTCCCCTCGGGAAGGAAGATTCGCGGACGATATCGTTCAAGGAGTGCGCGCTCGGATTCCGTCGGTGTCGTTGTCCGAGGCGGATACGTTGCATAATGCTCTGCAAACCCCGGATAGTCAGTGAAGTTCCGGTCGTCGGGGGAACAGCCGACCGCCGTGGCGAAGAAGGCTGCAAGGATAAGGGCAAGAGCTCTTCGAGGGACCGTCACAGGATTCGATGTACTTCGTAGCGGGGGCCGGACGGCTTTCTCTCGCCGATGCCGACACAGACGAGACCATTGAGCCAAGCGTAATTCTCGGCACCAGTCTCGAAGAAAGGGGCGATCCGGAAATAGTACTCGGAAGGGTCTACATTTTCTCCGGCATTCAGACGCTTTATCACTCCGGGCGGCCCGGTACGCACTCCTCGGTAGACCATGTAGACGAGTGCCCCATCGTGGGTTTCGAGGGTTGCGCGCACGTCGAGTTGCAGGGAGCCATCCCGGCGGAGCACGAGCCAGTCGCCGCCACCTGGGAGAATTTTTCCCTGAAATTCCGGCCCTTCGAAAGTGCCGCCGGTGACATTGACGATCAGGCGCTGTCCCGAAGGGGTGGAATCGAGGACGATCGGTTTTTCGACGGCGATCTCGAATACGGCAAGGAGTTCAGAGGAAAGGGACATTGCAAGCTCCATTCGGGTCGTGTGCAAGCGGTGGAGACACTTCTAGCAGGAGCAGAGCAAGACGGTCACGCCCTCGCGCTGCGGAGGATGCGCGCGGTGAGTATCCT
Source organism: Alphaproteobacteria bacterium (assembly GCA_965206145.1). GTDB lineage: Bacteria > Pseudomonadota > Alphaproteobacteria > TMED109 > TMED109 > CBDBIK01. The sequence goes on along the minus strand of CBDBIK010000002.1, from coordinate 499,853 downwards.
TAGGAGATGATCACTGCTAGGGCTGTACGCCCGATGTATCTCCGGGCGGGTTTCTTTGCTTTCCTGCTCTTGTGGCCAACACCTCTCCAGGCCACCGTATTCTCGGACGACGAGGCGAGCATTGGTGCTCGGGAACATCCGAAAATCTTGCAGCAGTTTGGCGGAGCTTACGAGGATCCCCTTCTGACGAAATACTTCGCGAGCATCGGGAATTTCCTAGCCGCCACCACTGGTTCCAACATTCAAGAATGGACGTTCACCATTCTCGACGATCCGACCGTAAACGCCTTCGCTCTTCCTGGTGGTTACGTTTACGTGACGCGTGGGCTACTCGCCCTGGCCAACTCGGAGGCGGAAATTGCATCTGTCATTGGCCACGAGATTGGACACGTGGTGGCCAGGCATTCAACACAGCGTAGGAATCGCGGGGCTCTCGCCGGCATTATCGGAACGATTGTCGGTCAGGTTACGGATAATCAGGCAGCTCGGGAGATCTTGAATCTCGGGGCACGAGGTGTTCTTGCGCAGTACTCTCAGTCGGACGAACTGGAGGCGGATGCTCTCGGAATCACCTACATGCGCAAGGCGGGTTTCGATACGCGTGCATCAGCCAGGATGTTCGCGACCATGGGTCGACACAAGCAGATCCTAGCCCGGACGATGGGAACCCGGTTCGCAGGTCTCGATTTTTTTGCAAGCCATCCTCCGGATGCCGATAGGTTGGTCAAGGCACAACGCCTCGCAAAGGGTCCGGTGGCGGGAGGCACCCCGATCGAGGGAAGCGATGTCTATCTCGATCAGATTGACGGACTTGTCTACGGGGAAAAGGGCGAGGACGGCTTCGTGCGGGACGGGACCTTCTTCCACCCCGCACTCGGGTTCGCTTTCACCGCTCCCCCTGGCTTTCGCTACGACAACCGCGATCAGGCTGTCTACGCTTTCGGATCCGACGGGACGGTGATTATTTTCGATGGTGTGAACAGGACCTGGCAGCCGGAGATCAGGGATTACCTCAGGGACGAGGATGACGATGTGGTGGTCTTCGCGGTGAACGGCATGGAGGCGGTCACGGGCATCCGTCGCAACGTGATTCAGGACGGCCGCCGATACGACGTGCGCACTGTTCTGTACGACTGGGACGGCACCTGGCTGTGGCGGTTTCGGTTTCTCTCACCGATTGCCCGGACGCTTGCCGTCGAGAGGCAACTGTTGCGGACTACGCACAGTTTCCGGAGGATTGATCAGTTCGAACACGAGGATCTGCTCTCACGCAGAATCCGGGTGATCACAGTGGGTCCGGACGATACCGTGGAAGCGCTTGCAGACGGGATGGCGGTGGAGGCGGAAGCGGAGGCGTGGTTCCGAATCCTCAATGGGATCGCCGACGCTGACCACCCATCTCCTGGAACCCGCGTAAAGATCATCTCGCATTGAAGGCTGGAATGGGCACGAAGCCTGCCAAGCCTGCCAAGCCTCCCAAGCCTGCCAAGGCGGAGAAGGATTGACATTTATGCGGGTAGCTATCGCAGGTTTCATCCATGAAACCAATACCTTTTCGCCATACCTTGCGGATTTAGATGCGTTTGTGACAGCGGACGGATGGCCTGCCTTGGTGGAAGGCCAGCAGATTGCTCCGGCAACCCGGGGGATGAACCTTCCCATCGCGGGATTTCTCGATGCAGCCGTCGAGGAAGGCATCGAGATCGTCCCGGTTCTCTGGTGTTCAGCGGTACCTTCGGGCCTGGTTACCGAGTGTGCCTATCGGACCATTCTTGCCCGGATCCTAGAAGGAATTCGCAAGGCCATGCCGGTGGACGGAGTCTTTCTGGATCTTCATGGTGCGATGGTTGCCGAGCATGAGCTTGACGGCGACGGGACGATGCTCGCGATGGTGCGCGAGACAGTGGGCGAGCGTGTCGCGATCGTCGCGGCCCTGGATCTGCACGCCAACGTAAGCGATCGGATGTTGGAATCGGCAGACGCGTTGGTTGCGTTCAGGACTTATCCGCACGTGGACATGGCGGAAACGGGTAGGCGGGTGCTCAAGGTATTTCATTCCGCCCTACCAGAAGTGGCGGTGGGACGTCCTCCGGCCCGGTTTCTCGCTCGGGGGGAATACCTTGTTCCCATCGTCTGCCAGTCGACGATGGAGGAGCCTGCTCGCGGTCTCTATGAACTCGTGGCCACAAGCGAGGGGCAAGTACACACGCTCTCCCTGGCCATGGGTTTTCCGCCGGCGGACGTCAACGAGGCAGGGCCCAGTGTCTTTGCGTACGCCGCGGATGAAGAACAGGCTCGCAGAGCGGTTGTCCAGGTGGCGGACGATCTCGCCCGCTCGGAGAGTGCTTTCTCTCGACCGATTCTCTCACCCGGTGCTGCCGTCACCGAGGCGCTGCGGATATCCGAAGCTGAAGATGGTCTTGTCGTGATTGCTGACACGCGTGATAACGCAGGCGCGGGAGGGGCCTCCGACACAACGGGAATGCTCGAAGCTCTCGTCGCCTCCCGTGCGGATAGGCTGGCCATCGGGGTCTTCCATGATCCAGCGACCGCAGTAGCGGCGTGCGAAGCCGGAGCTGGTTCGGAAATCGATGTCAATCTTGGTGGCAAAAGCAACCGAAGACCCTTCCGGGGACGCGTCAAGGTGATGTCCGTTAGCGATGGCTCTTTTATGGCGACGGGTCCGATGTTCAAAGGCTCGGCGATGGAGCTCGGTCCGATGGCCGCACTGCGTTACGGCGGGGTCGAGATCGCCGTGGCTTCGGAGCGCATGCAGGCAGCCGACAGGTCGATGTTTCGTCATGTTGGGATTGATCCGGATGGCTGCCGCGTGATGGTGCTCAAGAGCTCGGTACACTTCCGGGCGGATTTCGCCCACGCAAAGGCAATGCTTGTCGCGGATGCACCGGGGCTCAACCCTGTAAACCACGATGCGCTTGCCTACCGCAGGTTGCGTCCCGATGTTCGGCGCATGCCCGCTGCCTGAGGCGAAAAAATGGACCAGGAAAGTTCCGCACCGCTCTCGGAAGTCATTGGCGATACCGACGCACCGCTTCTCGATACGACGATCGGGGAGGCACTGTTGGAAACAGCCTCCCGCTTTCCAGATTACGAAGCAGCGGTGTTCCCGGAGCATGGCGTCCGATGGACCTACGCCGCCTTCAGGGAAAGGGTGGATGCATTGGCGACGGGTTTTTTGAGACTCGGTCTTCGCCCCGGAGATCGTGTCGGAATCTGGGCCCCCAACCGGCCGGAGTGGTTGCTTGTCCAGTTCGCAACGGCCCGTATCGGGCTTGTGCTTGTGACGATCAATCCCGCCTACCGTCCCGGTGAGTTGCAACACGCTTTGGCGAGCGTTGGATGCAGGGCGCTCGTGCTTGCCTCCCGCTTTCGCACCTCCGACTACCTGGAGATGCTGCGAGAGATTGCATTTGAGCTCTCGGACTGTCCGCCCGGGGAGCTTTCCGCAACGGCGGTACCTGATCTCCGTTTTGTGATCCGCATGGACGGGGAATGCGAAGGTACATTTGCCTTTGAAGATATTGCCTCCACCCCACCGAATTTCGCCCTGCTTGAGCAGATCGCGTCTGAGCTCGATGCCGATGCCGCAGTCAATATCCAGTTCACAAGCGGAACGACCGGCCTTCCCAAAGGAGCCACGCTCACCCACCGCAACATCGTGAACAACGCTTGGTTTGTCGGCGAGGTTCTTGGGGTGGGGGAGACGGATCGCGTTTGCTTGCCCGTCCCGCTCTATCACTGCTTTGGGATGGTGATGGGAAGCCTGATGACCGTTCTCAAGGGTGCCGTCGCGGTGTTTTCGGGTGAAGGCTTCAGTGCGGAACGAACGCTGGGTGTCCTCGGGAGCGAACGGTGCACGGTCGTCTACGGGGTGCCAACAATGTTCGTGGCCATGCTTGATGATCCTGCGCGCACAGAAGCGGATCTCTCCTCGCTTAGGACCGGGATCATGGCAGGTGCACCGTGTCCGAGGGAGCTGATGGTTCGGGTCACGGATGAAATGCACATCCCAGAGATCACCATCTGCTACGGCATGACCGAGACGAGTCCGGTGACCTTCCAGACTCGTCGCGACCATCCGCTCGAGCGCCGGGTGGGCACGGCTGGCGTCGCGCATCCGCATGTCGAGGCGAAAGTAGTGGACGAAAAAGGAGCGAGCGTTCCCCGAAACGTCACGGGAGAGCTTCTGATTCGTGGCTACGCGGTGATGAAGGGCTACTGGGGTGATGAGCAAAGAACGCGCGAGGCGATCAATGCAGATGGTTGGATGCACACTGGAGACCTTGCGACTATCGACGAAGGCGGTTTTGCAAGGATCGTCGGGCGCGCAAAGGACATGGTGATCCGCGGTGGCGAGAACATCTATCCAAGGGAAGTGGAGGAATTCCTCCACAAGCATCCTGCGATTCGAGACGTGCAGGTATTCGGGATGACGGAGCAACGGCTTGGAGAATCTTTGTGTGCCTGGGTGATTCTCCACGAAGAAGCCTCACTCGAGGCGGAGGGTTTGCGCGAACATTGTCGAGGAGCGATTGCCCACTACAAAATTCCCGAGCACGTTAGGTTCGTGGAGGAGTTTCCTGTGACCGCGACGGGCAAGGCGATGAAAATGGTGATGCGCGAGACGATGGAACACGAGTTTGCGGACCCACAACAGAAGAACGCGGAATGAGCGAAAAGGAGCAAGGTATGGATGCCGTCGAATTCCGCCAACATGGACGGGAATTGGTCGACTGGATGGCGGATTACATGGGGAAAGTAAAAGAACTTCCCGTACGCTCAAAACTTGAACCCGGTGAGGTGGAGGCGCGCCTGCCCGACGAACCACCAGGGAAGGGCGAGCCGATGGAGGAGATTTTCCGGGATTTCCAAGAGGTGGTGATGCCTGGCATCACTCATTGGCAGCACCCGCGTTTCTTCGGTTTCTTTCCCGCAAACAACAGCCCACCCTCGGTGCTGGCTGAGATGCTGACCGCCTCGCTGGGTGCGCAGTGCATGACGTGGGAAACCTCGCCGACGGGAACCGAGTTGGAAACCCGTACCCTCGAATGGCTCCGCCGGATGATCGGGCTTCCCAAGGGTTTCGAGGGGGTGATTCAGGATTCGGCATCAAGCGCGTCCTTGGTTGCCCTCTTGATGGCTCGCGAGCGGGCGAGCGAATGGCAGGGGAATCAAAGAGGACTTACGGGGCTTGGACCATTCACGATCTACATATCCCAGGAAACGCACTCCTCGATCGAAAAGGATGCGATGATCGCAGGCTTCGGGCTGGATAATCTTCGCAAGGTACCGACCAATGGTACGTTCGCGATGGATCCTGCGCAGTTGGTAAAAATGATCCGCAAGGACCAGGAGGCGGGTCTCACTCCGGCTTGCGTCGTCGCAACGCTCGGGACCACAGCTGTTGGTGCGATCGACCCCCTCGGCCCCATTGCCGAGATTTGCAGACGGGAAGGGGTGTTTCTCCACGTGGACGCGGCTTGGGCCGGAGCTGCGCTTGTGCTGGAGGATTTTCGTTGGATGATCGAGGGCGTTGAACACGTAGACAGCTTTGTTTTCAATCCACACAAGTGGATGTTCACGAACTTCGACTGCTCGGCCCACTATGTCCGCTCGGTCGAGGACCTGGAACGCACACTGTCAGTGTTTCCGGAGTACCTGAAAGGTGGGTCGCAGGGTGGCGCGATCGAGTATCGGAACCGGAGTGTTCCTCTCGGACGACGGTTTCGGGCCCTCAAACTCTGGTTTGTGATTCGAAGCTATGGAGTTGAAGGATTGCGTCGCATGATTTCCGATCACATCCGCATGGCGGAAAGCTTGGAGTCGTGGATTGACGGAACGGACGGCTTTGAGCTCACGGCACCGAGGTCACTTTCTTTAGTGAACTTTCGTTTCCAGCCCGATGCCTTGCTCGACGGCGAGGAACTAGACCGAATGAACGAAGAGATTCTTTGCAGGGTGAACAGATCGGGCATCGCCTATCTCAGTTCGTGTAGGATTCAGGAAAAGTTTTCGATTCGCTTTGCAATTGGGCAGAGAAGCACACGCACTCACGACATCGAGAAGACCTGGGAGGCGGTCCAGGAAACGGCAAAAGGGCTGGATTAGCGTGTATATCCATCTCCTGGATTGGTTGCGGAGTGTCGGTTTTCGTGCGAGAAAGCCTTGATCTCGTCGTTTTTCTCACCCTCCCCTTGAACGCGACTCGGGGACTTTCGTGTCGCGGCATCGTCGCGGAAGCGCGTAGGCGGTTCGCCGTGCGGAGCGAGAGCAGGAGTGGCCATGCGCACTGAACTTGAGGACATCGCTGCCGAGGTCCGAGAATCCCTTACCCTGCTCGGGAGGCATCTTTGACCCAGAAGAATCCCGTAAACGTCTTGCGGAACTGAATGCCGAGGCGGAAAACCCCGCACTCTGGGACAATCCTGAACGCGCCCAGAAATGCATGCGCGCCCGCAGCTCTCTTGAGGGACGGATCTCTGCTCTTGAGAACCTCGAGCAGGAGCTTGAAGACACGGTCTCTCTCATCTCGCTCGCCGAGGAGGAGGAAGACATTGAGGCCATCGCCGAGGCGGAAAACGATCTTCGCTCACTGCAGAAGACAGCTCACCGTCGAGCAACTGAGACGCTGCTTTCCGGCGAGGCGGACGGAAACGACTGTTACCTAGAAATCCATGCCGGGGCTGGAGGTACCGAGAGCCAAGACTGGGCGGAAATGCTGCTTCGCATGTACTTGCGATGGTCGGAAGTGCATGACTGTAAGCCGGAGATCCTCTCCCAAAGCGATGGCGAGGAAGCGGGGATCAAGTCGGTGACTGTGCGGGTTAAGGGGGACAGCGCCTATGGATGGCTCAAGACGGAGTCCGGCGTTCACAGGCTGGTCAGGATTTCGCCTTTTGATGCCCAGTCCCGCCGGCACACAAGTTTCGCCAGTGTCGGCATCTACCCGGTGGTGGACGACGAATTCGAGGTGGAGATCGAAGATAAAGACCTTCGGGTCGACACCTACCGCGCCTCAGGCGCGGGCGGGCAGCACGTGAACAAGTCCGATTCAGCGGTGCGGATCGTTCATCAGCCGACAGGCATCGTCGTCCAGTGCCAGAGCCAGCGCTCTCAGCACCAGAATCGTGCGACAGCGATGAAGATGCTTCGCTCCCGGCTTTTCGAGCTTGAGCTGCAGCGCCGCGATGAGGAACGTCAGGCGATGGTGCCGCAGAAGACGGAAATTGGCTGGGGCCACCAAATCCGTTCTTATGTTCTACAGCCGCACCAGATGGTGAAAGACCTGCGTACGGGCGTTGAGGTGAGCAATCCCCAGGCGGTGCTCGATGGTGACATCGATGGGTTTCTGTCCGCTGCGCTTGCCTCGCGTCTCGGCGGCAGAGGGGATGCGGGAAAATGAACCGGGGGGCTGTCGTTGTTCTGACGGGAGCCGGAATTTCGCGAGAATCTGGCCTTTACACCTTCCGTGATGAGGGCGGTGTCTGGAGCCAGGTGAATCTGGAAGACGTCGCTACTCCGGGAGGGTTTGCACGCGATCCCGAGGGCGTGAACCGTTTCTACAACGAACGCCGACAGCAGCTCCTGGACTCCGAGGTGCAGCCCAATGACGCCCACCGAGCCCTTGCACGCCTTGAGAGAGAGTGGGAGGCGGAGGTGTGCGTGATAACGCAGAACATTGACAATCTTCACGAGCGCGCAGGCTCGAATAATGTCCTCCACATGCATGGAGAGCTTGCGCGGGTGCGATGCGATTCCTGCGGGAAGGGTCGTGCATGGACTGAAAACGTTGCGGAGGGTGCGGTATGCGAAGCTTGCGGCCAAACCGGTCATCTTCGTCCAGACGTGGTCTGGTTCGGGGAAATTCCTTTCCGAATGGAGGAAATCGAAGCGGCACTGGACGATTGCTCGATGTTTCTTTCGATTGGAACCTCAGGCAGCGTGTGGCCTGCGGCGGGCTTTGTCTCCCAGGTTAATCGACGCCCCAATGTTCGGACGGTGGAATTCAACCCAGTTCCTTCGGAGACAGCGAACCTTTTCGGAGAAGTGTACCGCGGCCCTGCGACGACCACCGTTCCCGCTTTCGTCGAGGAACTGTTTTCCGGCGGATAAGCCCCGCAAGGCTCTGTGTTCAGCGGGCGATATCTTGGGCGGCCTTGAGCACCTCGGCAACGTGGCCGGGAATTTTGACTTTTCTCCAGGTGCGAACGATCCGTCCGTTTGCATCGACCAGAAAGGTCGCCCGTTCGATCCCCATGTAACGTCTTCCGTACATGCTTTTCTCGACCCACACTCCGAAGAGTTCGCAGACAGTGCCGTCTTCATCGCTGGCGAGTTCCACTTTGAGATTATGTTTTTTGCGGAATTTCGCGTGCCGTGCGAGCGGATCCCTGGAAACCCCGATCACCCGGACACCTGCAGCAGCGAATGCTTTCCGCTCGGCCGTGAAATCGAGCGCCTCCCTGGTGCATCCCGAGGTGTCGTCCTTCGGGTAGAAGTAGAGGATGAAGGGTTCCCCCTTGAGCGTGTTTCGGGAGACGTTTTTCTGTTCCGTCGGCATGTCGAATGCGGGAACCTGATTGCCGGGCTGGAGCCCGACATCGTTCGCTTTGCTCATGTTTGCTGCTCCTGCTTTTCCGGTTTGGGCACCACGTGCCTGTCAAAAAGCTTCCATACCATGGCTTGCGCCTCTTCGAGCTTCTGCTGCAATGTCCCGGGGACCTCGAGACCGGTGATGCGGCCCAGGAAGTCGTTTAGGGGCCTTGGTGCCTTGTCTGGATCGTAACGCTCTCGCAGTGTCAATCTGAGGACACCTTGGACCGATCGATAAAGACGCTCCGCCTCGGCGAGTGCACCCGCGGTCTCCGTATCGATTGCGCCTTCCCTTGCGAGCGTGTCCAGCACATCGGGGATCCTTCCCCGAATGGGGCGCTTTATTTCACGGGCGCACGTGACGGCGAGATACTGCGTAAACAGTTCCAGGTCGAGAAGTCCTCCGGCGATATGTTTTACGGCGAAGGGATTTCTCGTGCCATGAGTCTTTGCGATCCTGCCCCGGAGGTCGCGGAGTCCACCGGCGAGATCGCGATCAGTTCGTCCCTCGACAAGCGCCCGCTCGACGACTGCGTTGATCCGCGCTCCGAATTCCTTGTCGGTGGTGATCACGCGGCTCCTGACGAGGGTGAGAATTTCCACTGGCAACGCTTCTTCCATGAAGTAACGCTCGTAAGCGTGCAACGGGGTCGCAAGCGGTCCGTCGCTCCCGTACGGGCGTAGCCGCAGGTCGATCTCCCAGAGCATGCCCTCGCCGGTAGGGGCTGAGAATGCGGTCACGGTCCTGTTCGCAAGGCGGTTGAAATAGAGCGGGGAGGGAAGGGGACGCTTGCCGTCGGAAAGGGGATCACCCTCACCCGCATCGAACAGGAAGACGAAATCCAAATCGGAGCCTGGGAGGAGGGTCTCTCCCCCGAGCTTGCCAAGTGCAAGAAACGCAACTGCCGCTCCCTTCACTTCTCCGTGCTCCAAGGCAAGCTCGTGAGCCGTGAGCACGGAGAGACGCTCGAGTACAAGGTCTGCACCTGTCGTCAGAGTTCGACTGGTCTCGTCGAGGTTGCTGAGTCCTTCAAGCAGTTTCACCGCAAGCATGATGCGAAGCTCGCCTGCCCAGCGTCGGAAGGCATCGAGGTCGTCCTGGTAGTCTCCGCGTCCAAGGGAGAGCTCGTTCTCCAGGGCTTCTTCCATCTCGATCCTCCTGGGTAGGGGGCGATCGAGGGGAGCGTGGAGAAGGTGATCGAGTAGCCAGGGGCGTGCGGCGAGCGTCTCACCGACGAGGGGGGCCGATCCCATCACCTGGGTCACGATTCGGAGAAGGGTAGGGTTGCTTTGGAACAAGGAGAACGTCTCGACGCCCGCCCGCAGTCCCTCGGCGAAGCGTGCGAAGCCTGCATGGGCCGCATCGGGGTCAGAAGTACGCGAAAAAGCGTCGATCAGAGAAGGAGTGATCTCGGTCAGGATTTCTCGGCCGCGCTCGTTTCGGGTGGCAGGGATTCTCCCTCTATGCCAACCGGAGATCTGGCGAATCACTTTCTCCGGGGCGGAAAATCCGAGGCCCGACAATGTGGTGAGTGTGTCCGGATCAGGATCGACCCCGGTGAACACGAGATTGCCTCCCTCCGGCAAGGCGAGAGTTCCAGCGTTGTCATCACCGGAACAGGCAGCAATAGTTTCCTGAACTTCCTCGACGCATAGACGAAGATCTTCCTCGAATGCGGCCAGGTTTTGGTAACCGAGAAACGAGGAGAGCAGAGAGCGTTTTCCGACATCTTTGGGCACTTCGTGCGTTTGTTCATCGCGCATCATCTGGACGCGATTTTCCACCGTCCGCAGGTAGCGGTAGAGGCGCGTGAGTGCCTCAGCACTCTCCGGTTCCAGGCGCTCCTGGAAAGCGAGAGCGGCGAGGCCTTCCGCCGTTCCACGTTTGCGCATTGTGATGTCCCGCCCGCCCCACGTGAGTTGGCGTGTTTGGAGGAAAAACTCGATGTCGCGGATCCCACCGGCTCCGAGCTTGAGATTGAAGCCTTCGACTTGAAATTCCTTGCGTCCCCTACGCACCTGGCGTTGCATGGCCTGAATATCCTTGACGGCGGCGAAATCGAGCTGACGCCGCCAAACGAAGGGAGAGATCTGCTCTAGGAAACGCTCTCCCGCTTCGATGTCGCCCGCAACGCTCCGCGCCCGAATGAACACTGCCCGCTCCCAGTTTTGTCCGAGGCTGGCGTAGTAGTTTTTCGCGAATTCAACTGAGACGGCGACTGGCGTCGAGCTGGGGTCGGGCCGGAGGCGAAGATCAGTTCGGAACAGGTAACCGTCGGCAGTGCGCTCCTCAAAAAGCTTGACGAGTCGTCGTGTGAGGCGGGTGAAATGGCGTTCAGCCTCGCCGTTCCTGGCCTCCTCGGGGAAACATTCAGCCTCCGAGTCGTAGAAGACGACGAAATCGATGTCGCTTGAATAATTGAGCTCATTCGCTCCGAGTTTCCCCAGAGCAATGATTGCGTAGCCTGATTTGTCTGCATCGCTGCCGAGCAGGTGAAAGCCGCTGATGCGAAGGAGATTGCAGGCGAAGTCGCTCCATTCCGCGAGCGTTCTCTGGACAGGCCAGTCTTGTGTGATGTCGCCAAGAGCAATGGCAAGTGCCGCTCGGCGTCGCCCGATTCGGAGCATTTTGGCAAACTCGGCTTCCGGCATGGCCACCGCATCCTTTTCGGAGGGAAGGGCTTCGCGTGCGGTGACGAGCGCAGCTTCAGGCCCCCCGCTCGCATACGAAAGGACGACCGAAGGCTCGGAGACAGCACAGTCAGTGAGAAAAAAGCTGTGCCCGAACACGGTGTCGAGCAAAGGCCGCGCACCGTCAGGCAGGGAGACGGAGGCAGATGCGGTCCAGAGCTCCCAGCCCCTCTCGCGGAGCTTTTTGTCGCCCTTGCCGGGGATCGTTCGTCCTATGCCAGCCATGGAGGAGGAACCTCAGACCAGAATCGTGCGGCCCTTTAGCACCTTGTAGAATACAGTGAATCACGAAACAACCAGCGTGTCCCCGATCCCTAATTCGCCGCTCACACCTTCTCGTTTTCGTGTCTTCGTGATGCGCGGAGGTGGGCTTGTATTGGCCATCTTGAGCGTCGTCGCTACCGCTTTCCTTGCACTTGTCGCCGTCGTTGTTTTTCGTCTCGCCCTCGCTCCGGTGGACTTATCGTCATTTTCCAGCCGCTTCACCGAGAGGCTTCACGCCATGACGACACCTTACGTCGTCTCGTTCGGCGAATTGTCACTGACCTTGTCCCCCTGGCAGGGCCAGATCGACATCACCTTTATCGAAGTTCGTGTTGATCACCCGGATCGTGGCCGCGTGGCGGACGCTGAGCGCTTGGAAGTGGCTTTCGGTCTTGCCGCACTCGTCGGGGGGGAGGTATCTCCCGGAGAGATCAAGATCGTCGCGCCAAGGGCGAGCGTGGTGCGGAATGCGGATGGCATCACCTTAATCAGTGCGGATGGAGAGGCGCTTCCGGCGTTTTCACCCGGTGCAGGCAGCTTTCATGTCTCGCTGTCAGGCGGAGAATTTGATTTCCGTAACGAAGGTTCAAATCGCACCTGGCACTTGCGCGATACAAACACGACCATCGAACGCGACTTCGGTGCATGGGCGGCACAGGGTGCGGCATTGTTACAGACTGGAAATGGAGAGGCAGTCCGCATTCGGGGTGAGCTTCGTTTGGAAGGAGAGACGGAAGAATTATCGGGAGAGTTGTCTTTCCAGGATTTCATTCCGGCTGATTTTGCAGGTTCGGGGGAGGGCTTTGCAGATCTCTCCTCACTTCGAATCCCCCTCCGAGGAGGAATCCAGTTCACCTCTGGGGACGGTTCTTTTCGAACCGTGATTGAGGCTGAGGGGGGAAGGGGCACTCTTGATCTGTTTCCGGAGAGCTTCGGTGGAGGAAGCGCCCATTTGGCAGTCGATTCCCTTCGTTTTCAGGCTTCGTTTGATGAAGCTACCAGGGCAATCCTTCTCGAAGAGATACTGCTCACGGTCGAGGGAGAGCAGATCCGTACTGAGGGCGAGATCCAGTTGGGAGATGCAGGTACGGGAAATCTTTCGGGTGAGTTGATCTTCCGGGATCTCGTTCCGGCGGTTTTCGCAACCTTGGGAGGGGAGCTTGACCGGCTGGCTCTGTTTCGTGTTCCCCTCCAGGGTTCGTTCCGGTTCGGCCTCGAGGATGGTTTTCTGCGGGGTGCAGTCAACGCCACGGGAGAGGGAGGTGCCATTGATTTCCCCCATGGCCCTCTTGATGACGAGGAGACCTTGCTTGCGGTGAAAGAATTCGGCCTTCGGGCGGGATTTGATGCAAGGACCGGAAGGGTGATAGTCGAGGACGCACTGCTCGAGGCAGAAGGAATGCGCGTTCGGGCAACGGGCGAGTTTGGAATTGAGAAGAACGCCCCGGTGCGCTCGGATGCAAAATTCGAAGGAAATATTACGGCCCGTGAACTGATCGGAAGGGCACGCGCGATATTGGGAGCCGATGCGGTTGCTTGGCTCGATTCCCATCTTCTCGCAAGTGATGTCCACCAAGCTGATGTGACTCTTGCATTTCCCGATGGTCTGGATGGTTCAGGAGATGCCGTGTTCGAGGCCCAAACGACGAACGTCGAGATAGATTGGCGTCCCGGAAAACCACCGTTTGTGGTTCCCAAAGCCACCCTGACGATTGACGGAAGGCGTCTTGCGATCAGAGGCTCGAAGGGCTCTGTCGGCCCGGCAATGCTTTCGGACATCAGTTTTACATCTCCTGACATCCACGATTCTGTTGGCGCAGGCATATTCGTTGCGTGGGCCCATGGCGCGGCAGGGGAACTTCTCGGGCTTACCGGTCTGAACCTGGACGGACCCGGACTTGTGCGAGGTCAGGCGAAAGCCGGATTAAGAATCCGAGTCCCCTTTGTCTTGGCCGAAGGAGAGGATGTCGGGGTCGATGCGACGTTCCAAAACCTTGAACTTCTTCCCGGATTCCTCCCCGGTGCTCTTGGGGAGACCCGAATCGAGGAACTCTCCGGAACGGCGGCTTATGGCCCGTCCGGGCTTGATGTCCGGGCGGAAGCACGCATCGGGGAAGAGCTTGCACTGTCAGAAATTCATCTTGCCGCTCAAGGAATGACCGCGGAAGCGACCTTGGAGGGCCGTCTTGAGGGAGACGTGCAGGAAATGCTCTCTCTCGGAGAGATCGTTCTTTCGGGGGATGCGGTAACTTTTCCCCTCATGGACGAGGGCGTCCGGGGCAGGGGAGACCTGCGGTTCCGGTTGCACGTACCCCTTGCAGGTGCCGATGAGGCGACGATCGAGGGTATCGAGGGAACGTTCGAGGATCTGATTCTTCTGCCTGGGACTCTCTCCGGTCCCTTCTCTCCCTTCGGATCGGAGGACATCTCCGGCACGCTAAAATTCCACCCGGGATGGCTCACTGTCGAGGGAAGTGGGGTTTTCGCCGGGTCCGACATCAGTTTTTCATGGCGCGACAAGGTCGGGGAGGAAGTAGATGAAGGGAGGATTACGCAGGCTCTCACCATTGAGGGAACGCTGAGAAAGGAGGCATTGGCCCTGATTGGATTTGACGACTATCTGGAAATCGGGGGGACGGTGGACGTGCAGGGCTCGCTCGTACGGCCCGCTGGCGAAAACCAATGGCGGCTCACACTTGATGGCGATCTCTCTCGGGCGACGCTGGGCATTCCCACATTTGCCTGGAACAAGCCCTTGGGTGCGCCCCTCACGGCTCGGCTTTCCGGGGGAGTGGGGGAGGAGATTTCAAGAATGTCGCTTCTTGCGGCTGGTGAGAATCTGGCGGTCGAGGGGGTAATCGCGTTTGCGAGCAACGGGGATATCAAGAGTGCTTGGCTCGACCAATTCGATATTGGTGAGACTCGGGGTACCAGCGAAATACATGTCTCCCCAGACGGGACGATCAATGTTCTGTTCGTGGCCAGTTTTCTCGACCTCCGTTCCATTCTGAAAGTTGACGTAGGCAACTTCCCGGTCCCTGCACGGGTTAAGATTTCAGCGCAGGAAGTGTTTGCGGGCGGACCGGTCCCCTTCGGGCCCTTGCGTTTTGATTTGGTGTCGGGTCTGCAAGGCATTGAGGAAGTGAAAGGTTCTTTCGGTCTCCCCGGGAATGACATTCTCCAGTTGGACGCCAAGCGCAAGGGGGATTCGCTGGAGATCCGAATCGAGGGAACGGACGCGGGAGAGGCAGCGCAGGCCCTCGGCATGGGGAACGCCATCCGCGATGGACCATTCACGATCTCTGCGACCCGCGATGAAATCTATCCTGGCAAACCGATCAGTGGGCAGATCAGTATGGGGACTTTCCGTCTAGTGGGTACGCCGGTGTTTGCCCGGCTTTTGCAGGTGGCGACGTTGACCGGTGCTTTCGAAGCAATGGTCATGGGAGAAGGAATCAGTTTCAACGCCTTCGATGGTGATTTCACGCTTGAGGGCAGGAGGGTGAGGGTTGCCAACGGCAAGGCGAGTGGGTTCTCCATGGGGATGAAGTTCGACGGTTTGATGGATATTCGCGCAGGCATGCTGGACGTGACCGGGGTTTTGATCCCCGGCTTTGTGATCAGTGAGGCACTTGCACCCGGTACCATTGTTGGTGACATCTTCACGGGCCTCGACGGCGATGGGGTCTTCGTGGTTGACTTCAGAGTTCACGGGCCCGCGGACGATCCCGAGATCGAGTCCAGTCCCCTGTCTCTGCTCCTTCCAGGAATTTTGCGTGATCTTATTCAGCCGCTTCTTGAGGGAGGAGACAGCGAGGAGTCTGAAGAGGGTTAGGCGGGGCGAACGACCGCGTGTCGCTTGCGCCCAGCTGAGAGACGGATCTGGTCGCCGTTGAGGAGATCGTTAACACCAACAGGGCGGTTTTCGTCATCGATTGCTTCCCCGTTGATTCTTGCTCCGCCGCCTTGGATCAGACGTCTCGCCTCGCCATTGGTGGCGACAAGAAACTTGTCTCGGGCGAATAAGCGGAACGCTGGGATTCCCTCCTCAAGTTCCTTTCGGGACACCTTGATTACAGGAAGATCCTCACCGGCCTCGCCGCGGGTGAACGTTGCCTGGGCGGTCTTGGCGGCGCGCTGCGCTGCGTCTGCTCCGTGGGCCATGGTGGTTACCTCGTTGGCAAGAGCGGTCTTGGCGTCGTTGATTTCATTTCCCTTGAGTGCCGCGAGGCGGTCGATCTCGTTGAGGGGAAGTTCGGTGAAGAGGCGCAGGAAACGGCCCACGTCCGCATCATTCGTGTTGCGCCAGAATTGCCAGTAATCGTAGGGGGAAAGCATTTTGGCATTCATCCACACTGCCCCCCGCGTGGTCTTTCCCATCTTCTCGCCGGTCGATGTGGTGATCAATGGTGAGGTGAGGCCGAAAAGTGGAGGAATTTCCTCTCCCTCCGCCGAAGTTCTGCGTCCGAGCTCGACCCCGTTGACGATGTTTCCCCACTGGTCGGAACCGCCCATCTGGAGGATGCACTTTTCCTTTCGGGCGAGTTCCACGAAGTCGTGAGCTTGTAGCACCATGTAGTTGAACTCGAGGAAACTGAATGGTTGTTCCCTGTCCAGGCGTGTTTTGACCGAGTCGTGGGAAAGCATGCGGTTGACGGAGAAGTGTCGGCCCACATTCCGAAGGAAGGCGACGTGGTTGAGGTCGCCGAGCCAGGAGTGGTTGTCAACGATGATTGCCTGGCCTGGCCCGTCCCCGAAATCAAGAAAACGCTCGAAGATGCTTCGGATTCCGGCGGAATTGGCGGCAATGGTCTCGTCGTCAAGGAGCTTTCGCGCCTCGTCCTTCCCCGAAGGATCGCCGA
The DNA here is from genome assembly GCA_965206145.1 of Alphaproteobacteria bacterium. Classification (GTDB taxonomy): domain Bacteria; phylum Pseudomonadota; class Alphaproteobacteria; order TMED109; family TMED109; genus CBDBIK01. The sequence goes on along the minus strand of CBDBIK010000002.1, from coordinate 483,423 downwards.
TCCGGGTCGTGCCGCCCCCGATAAGAACGATGGGACGGTGTCCCGAGCGCTGGAACCAGCGGAGCAGCATGATCTGGAGCAAGCTTCCGACGTGGAGGCTCGATGCCGTGCAGTCGAATCCGATGTAACCACTCCGAGGCGTCCCCTCGGACAGGGCGGAATCGAGCTTTTTAAGATCGGTGCACTGGCGGAGAAATCCCCGGTCCTGCACGGTGCGCAGGAACTCGGACTGCAAGGAGGTCATGGAAAACTGCCGGTGCGGAGAGGGTCACTCTCTCTTACCATAAAGTCATCATGGCTGGACACGCTACAGGATCTCGCTCCACCATGATCGCAGTGGGTCTGATGAGCGGAACCTCGCTTGACGGAATTGATGCCGCTCTCGTGGAAACCGATGGCGAAAGTCTTATCTTTCCGGGCCCGTCCCTGACGCTTGCCTATCCCGAATCTCTCCGAGAGCTTCTTTTAGCCGCCCCCACCGATCCGGCTACGGTGCGCGATATGACCGATCATCACGCCGAGGCGGTGGACGCGCTCATGGAGAAGGCGGGAATTGATGCCGGACAGGTGAGCGTTCTAGGTTTCTCAGGACAGACTGTCGCGCATGCACCGCAGGAAGGCTGGACGTGGCAGACGGGCGATGCCGGGCGTCTTGCGCGGGCGAGTGGAATCGACGTCGTGACCGATTTCAGGAGTCGCGACATGGCGTACGGCGGGGAGGGTGCCCCGCTCGTTCCTCTGTTTCACAGAGCGGTAACGACTGATATCGCACGCCCTCTCGCAGTGCTGAATGTTGGTGGTGTGGCCAACGTCACCTGGATTGGTCGCGATGGGCAGTTGCTCGCTTTTGACACGGGGCCAGGAAATGGACCGCTCGATGATCTGATGCTCCGAGCGGAAGGCCTTCCTTGCGATAGGGATGGGGATCGTGCCCTTGCAGGCTGCCTGGACCGCCAGATCCTCGAATGTTTGCTGGGAGATCCATGGTTCGGCCTGCTTCCGCCAAAATCGCTGGACCGGAGACATTTTGACAACTCCTGTGAGGAGGGGACGAAAACCCTCTCGACGGAGAATGCGGCGGCAACATTGGTGGGGTTTGTAGCCGAGGCCGTCGCTCGTGGCGCGAAGCACTTTCCCGACCGGCCCGGACGATGGATTGTCGCTGGAGGTGGGCGACGAAACCCGGCCATCATGAAGGCGTTGGGAGAAGTTCTGGAGGGAAATATCGATCCGACAGAGGATGTGGGCCTCGACGGTGATTCACTGGAGGCGCAGGCTTTCGCATGGCTTGCGGTGCGCTCGCTCCGTGGACTTCCCCTCACACTGCCGGAGACTACGGGAGTGTCCGCTCCGATGTCAGGCGGTGTCCTGGTCCGTAAACCCGGTTTATCGGAACGTGTGTAGTACCGCATCGGGACGGATCCCGGACTTCTGAACGAGCTGCATGACCCGCCCCGGGTCAGGAGGGTTCCTGCCGTCTGCCCCCAGTTCATCGGCGTGGATGCCGCCAGCCACTAGGGCCGTCTTGAAGCCGGCCTCTCGCGCTCCCCGGATGTCGGTCTCGAGAGAATCGCCAATGGCAAGGATGTTCTCGGGCTTCAGTGAGGGGACGTGATTTCGAAGAAAGGAGAGGCATTTTTCGTATGTCGGACGCAGAGGCTTGCCAAAGGCAAAGACCTTGCCTCCGAGTTCTTGATAGAGATTGGCCAGCGCGCCTGCACAGACGATTTTCGTTCCATCCCGGCGGACAATCACCGTGTCGGGGTTCCCACACACCATCGGGAGCCGCCGTTTCGCAGCAGCGGCGAGTTCGTCTCTGTAGTTATCCAGAGGATCTCCGAGGGTGCGGGTGCCGAGATTGAGAATGAAGCTCGCATCACCGAGGGAGCGAGCCTCCGCGAACGCAAGTCCTTCGAGCAGTCCCCGGTCTTTTTCAAGACCGATGTAATGGTACGCATTTCCGATCTCGGCGATTTCGGAACGATCCCTGGCGAGGGCGTTCCGGCACAGGCCGCCCGAGGTGATGGCTCCGTCGTGGAGCCTGCGATCGATTCCGATTTGCTCAAGGCTGCGTACCACTTCCTCAGGGTGACGGGGGGCATTTGAAAGAAGAACCACGGGCCGCCCACACAGACGTTCAAGACAGGCGGCAGCTTCGGGATAGGGGGCGATGCCATCCCAAAGCACTCCCCATACGTCCAGGACATAGGCGTCCGTCTGGAATTCCAGGGCATCAAGGGAATCGAGGATGGGAACAGGAACGTTCACGGAGTCTCTTCGACGATTTCGGCGGCGCGTCTGCCGCGCGCTTCTAGTAGGTTGGCGCATCCACTTGCGGCAAGACGGCGTGCCAGCCCGCGATGAATTTTGGCAATGAGGCCGGGCCCTTTCCAAGCCAAGGCCGTGTAAAGCTGCACGAGAGTGGCACCAGCCTCGATCTTTCGCCAAGCATCCTCGGCTTCCGACACGCCGCCAATGCCTATGAGTGCGATCTTCTTGGGCAGGAGTTCGTGGAGCTTCGCGAGAAGGCGGGTGGAGGGTTCCATCAGGGGGTACCCACTCAGGCCGCCCGTTTCCTTCTTGTGCCGACCTTTGAGGGTGTCCGGCCGGTGAATGGTGGTGTTGGAGACGGAAAGGGCATTGACGGGTGATGCCGCGATGCGATCGGCGATGTTTCGCACTTCGGGTTCTTTCAGGTCGGGAGCAATTTTCACAACGAGAGGCAAGGATTTTTCTTTTTTCTCCTCGGCGTTGCGGCGTGCCTTGTCGGCTTGTTTGAGGAGAGCATCGAGTGCCGGTCCGGTCTGCAAGTCGCGTAAACCCGGGGTGTTCGGGGAGGAGATGTTGACGCAGACGTAGTCGGCCAAAGGGCCAAGCCTGAGGATACCGGCGCAGATGTCGTCTACGGGATCGGTCGCCGATGAATTGCAGCCGACGTTGGCACCGAGAACAACAGAGTTGGTGCGAGATTCGAGACGCTTGGCGACAGCGTCAAGGCCCTCGCTTGGAAATCCAAGACGGTTAACGAGGGCCCTATCGCGAACGAGACGGAAGACGCGAGGGCTGGGGTTTCCGGGCTGAGGGCGTGGCGTGACGGTGCCAATCTCGACGTGACCGAAGCCGATGCGTCCGAGCGCGTCGACGACGCGGGCGTCCTTGTCAAACCCGGCGGCCATGCCTAGGGGCGATGGCAGGTCGATCCCGGCAAACGAGGTGCGAAGCGCCGAAGGAATAGCCGTGCCGGAGGGAGACAGTCCGCACTCGAGAGCCCGAAGCGCAAGGGCGTGGGCTGCTTCGGGAGGAACGAGATCGAGAAGGGGGGCGGGGATGCGCTCGAAGGAAATCAGGGCGGCCTCCTCAGGACGGATGGTCGCGGAGGAGTATGCACCCGGGAGTATTGCGAAGCCTAACCACCCACTCGCAGCCTCAAGGGCCTATAGGACCAGGCTCGTCTCCGGATTGATGAAGTGGGTTCTGTCAATCTCGAACAACAAAATCATGGGTTCGTCTCGCCTTGCCTCGTAGACAATTCTTCCTCCGTTTTCGCACTTTTCGTGGATGTGTTCGCAGCTGTCCTCAGGAAACGCAGCCGCGAGCGCCGCTTCGTTTTTATCTCCCGCTTTCTCCAACTCCCAGTCCGGGACGAGTAGATGATCGGGTTTTCGGGTCGGCCTAGCGGGCCTCGCGATGCCAGGCGAGAAACAGCGCTGCCGTGGCGAGCACAAGAAACAGGTACCAGGGCAACAGCGGGGTTTCTCCTGCGCCGCTAACGGCATGTCGCCCGCTCTCCCGGAACCCGATCCAGTCGCCACCGCTTGCCCTTTCGCTTCGTGTGATGGAGCGGGCCGAGGGAGGCGTGTCCTGCAAGCCAAGCCAGCGGAGGCTTCCGCCGGTGATGGCGGTAAGTCTCTCTAGCGGAACAGCGCTTGCTCGCGGATCCGCAAGCTCCAACTGGTCAGCGACTCCGACCAGCGCCGTCGTCGAAAGTTGTCCTGCCGAGAGCCGCCAAAGCCCAGTTTCGGGTGCTTCAATTGACACCGTGCTAGCACTCGTCGAAGGCAGAGGGATCGTGCGAACGCTCCCGGATGGGGAAATAACCTCAAGCTCTTCCACTTCCTCGTCGATGCTCCGGTAGCGTGCCTCAATTCGTCCCCCTTCGACGGTGGCAGTGAGCGCGTTCTCTTCCAAGTCCGGTTCCTTCATGAGCCAGTGCACCACACGTCGAAGGAGATCCGCCCTAGGACCGCCGCCTTCGACTCCGCGTGCCCACACCCACGACTGGTCTGAGAGAAGTTGCGCCACTCGTCCATCACCCACCCGACCGACTTGCAGGAGTGGCCAACCATCAGCACCTAGCATCAGCGTTTCACCGGATTGCGGCAGGGCGGGGATCATTCGAAACCACGGTCCCCACTGTTTCGATCCATCTCCTGTGCCAGGACCGGACAGTTCCGCAGTCACCGGATGCCGCATTCCAGTCTCGGAGAGGACGGGAACGAAACGACGTTCGATCACTTCACCGGCGGGCAGGGTAGGGAGGATGTTCCGCAGGGGAGTGTTCACGAGGCTGAGCGGACCAGCGTAGGTCGGGCCGGCGACATCGAGGAGGGATCCGCCTTGGACCACGTACTCGACAATGTTTGTGAGGTACTGGGACGGCAGGATTCCTCGCAGGTGGTAGCGGTCAAAAATGATGAGGTCGAAGCGGTCGAGATTCACCGCGAACAACTCCCGTGCAGGGAACGGGATCAGCGAGAGTTCTTGGAGTGGTGTCGAGTCCTGTTTGGAGGGCGGACGCAGAATTGTGAAGTGGACGAGGTCGACGGCGGGGTCGGCGTGCAGCAAATCCCGCCAGTGGCGCAGTCCCATGCTCGGCTCGCCCGAAACCAACATCACCCGAAGCCGGTCCCGGACGGCGTTGACGTGGATGACGGCACGATTGTTGTCAGGAGTGAGTTCGTCGATCTCGCTCGGAACATCGATGGACAGTGAGGCAAGGCCTGCGCGCTCGAGTGGAAATTCGATCTCCACGGTCTCGCCGACGGCCAGCGATAGGGTTTCGCGTTCCTCCCCGTCAATCGCAATGCGTAAGGGAAGCGTTTCGCCCGCAAATCCTTCGTCCTCGATGCGTACTTTAACCCGAACCGATTCGCCGACAATTCCGTAACCAGGTATCCCCTCGATCACGATCCTCCGGTCGCGTTCGTCGGGGGAGCCGGTCAGTAGGGCATGAACGGGAGCCTCAAAGCCAAGCTTTTCGACGGTCTCGGGCACGTCGTGCACCTGGCCATCGGTGACGAGAACGACACCAGCAACCCCGTCAGGAGGGACGTCCGAGAGAGCTGCCTGCACGGCAGCGAAAAGCTGCGTTCCGCCTCCCTTTCCGCCGCCCAGTTCGGTGACGAGTCGGACTTCGATGGAGTCGAAATCCTCGAGGGACGCACGGAGTGAGGCTACCGCCGCTTCGGTTTGCGTCTTTCGCTCGCCGAGGCGCTGACTCATGGTTGCATCGGTAACGACGAGCGCAACCGACGGAATCTCCTCCCGTCGTTCCTCGAGCAGGGTCGGGCCGAGAAGGGCGAGGAAGAGCAGGGAGAACGCGAGAGCTCGCCACACCGTTCCCGCCGCGCGGCGGTGAAGGGCGACGGCGATGGTTGCAAATACCGCAACGAGCAACGCGGCCAGTACGGGCCAGGGCAGGATTGGATTCAGTGTGAAAGAAGAGACTTCCACCGGTTCAGCGTCCGTCCGGGCCAGAACGAAGACGGCGCAAGATTGTGTTCGCGTGTACCTGGTCGCCTTTGTAGTTCCCGGTCATTGAGTAGATCGCGAGGTTTATGCCGAAGCGGTAGGCCAGTTCTCGCTGGCGCTCACCGCCTGGGACCACGGGATGGAGCGGAACACCCTCCTCGTCGGTCGCCCAGGCTTCCGCCCAACCGGCATTGCCGACCAGTACCGAGAAGATCTCGTCGCGCGAATCGCTCGCGGAGCGTTCAATCCAGATGCCGTCGCCGGCCCAGCGGCCTGGGAAGGCGGGCAGTAGGTAGAACGAGCGCCCGAGTACATGCTCAGGTGCGGCGGGCACGAGCGGCGGGAGGTCGAGGGTGGACAGGATCCTCTGCAGACGCGCATCGCCTCCCCGGCGACGTCCGATCTGATCGAGACCGGATCCATCTCGAGTATCGAAAATGATCATGCCCTCCGCTTCGAGGTAATCCTCGATGCGTCCCGCGGTTTCTTCGGTGATGGCGGGCTGATCATCAGTGATGGGCCAGTAGATGAAGGGATGTAGCGCGAGCGGATCGCTCTCGATTCTGATCGCGCGCGGCTCCACCGGGATCACCGAGGTGCGTGCAGCGAGGATTAGGCCCAGGGTGGAGAGACCCAGGCGGCTTGCCCTGTCGACTTCCTCGGAGCCGGTGATGACGTAACCAAACTGCACTCCGAGAGCACCTGCGGGAACGCCTTCCTGTGCCTGGACGGTCGTGCTTGCAAAGAATCCCGCCAGGAGGATCACTACCAATGTGCCCGGGGCCACCGGTCTTGCTCGCAAAAGGAGGCCGCGGATCCCGAGGCTGACAAACGAATCAACCAGCAGCAGAAGCAGGGCGAAACCGTAGATCCAGGGGGAAAGATCCGTTCTGGTTGCTCCAAAACGGGGTTCGGGCTGGATTCCCTCGGGCAACTCGCCCGCGTACGGCTCGACCCCATCTATTCCGGTACCGAGGTTGAGTGCCCGACGGAAAAGTTCGTGGCCGTAGTAACCCGGTGGATTTCCCGGGCCCGCCCCACCCTGCACGAGGCGCTCCGGATTGAGGGCGCGCACATCGGCCCCTGGAGGTGTCTCGCGGCCGAAGGCATCAAGTGTGGCGAGCGGCGGGAGCGGGTCTTCGCCGGCATCCGCTTCGGCACCCTCGGCGCGCTCGACGATCCGTCTGAGCATATTCACAAACAGCCCCGAAAGGGGAAGGTTCGACCAGTCGTTGTTGGCGGTGACATGGAAGAAAACGATCTCTCCTGCTCCGAAGGACTCCGCCGTGACCAGGGGAGTGGCATCGGCAAGTCGTGCCCATGTCTTTTCATCGAGTGACGGCGACGGCTCCGCAATCATCTGCCGCTCGATGAGAACGTCGGCAGGTACCTCGAGACCCCTGAAGGGAGATCGTTCGGGAAACGGCCCCAACCCGAAGGGCTGTTCCCAGCTGAGCACGCCGCCTAGTGTACGTGCTCCATCGTTGCGCAGTCGCACGGGAAGCAGAGGGTTTTCTGCATCGACAAGCCGGGGCCCGGCGAATCGGATCAGCGTGCCGCCAGCATCAAGCCAGGTCTGGACCGCCTGACGGCCTTCTGGACGAAGAAGGCCCACATCAGCAAAGACGATTGCCGAGGGGGGATCGGAGAGAATTTCCTCAAGCGATCCATGCCGTACCTCGCTGAATGGCTCAAGTGCACGGGCGAGGTAGTAGGTGGGAGCGAGCAGGGGGCGGGCGGCGTAATCATCCCCGGCAGTGACCAGGCCGACAGTGCGCCGTTGCCAGCGGTCATCGAGAAGAATTACGGCACCTGCCTGGCGTTCTCCTTCGATCTCGGCCCGTGCAATCTGTCCTCGGAGTTCCCGGGGCAAGGCCATGACCGCCTCCGCCTCCCGTGCGCCCTCAGCGAAGATCAGGGGAACCCGGGTAACCAAGCGGCCGTCATCCGAAAGTGCCCGGACCCAGTTCTCGCTCACCAGTTCTTTCTCGGTGCGAAAGGCGCGGAATCGCATTTTGGAATCGCTGGGATCGCTGCGGAGTGGCGGGTGCAGGATCTTAGGCAGTTCGCTGGAGGGGCCTTCCATGAGGCGGAGCGTTCCCTGCCGGGCAAACTGGCGCGCGAGCAGGGCTGTCGCCTCGGCATCGTTTCCGTCCGTGCCATCCCACAGCCAGAACACGTCGGCGTTTTCACCCCATTCGGCGCTCACGAGTCTTTCGAGAAAGCCTCGGCGATCGGATGCCCACGGCATGGGTTCCATAACCCGGGCGATCTCGGCCGCTTCGTTGGCGGGAAGGGCTCTCCCGGTTGCGAAGCGGTCGGTTCCGGGAACGGTGCCGGCAAGCACTACATCTCGTCCTTCTTGACGTGCCTCCTCGATCAGCTGCAGAACCGATGAGCGTGTCTTCTCCCAACCACGGGCTGCGGTCCAACCGTCGTCCACGACGACGACGAGCTTGCCTGCGCCTTCGATTCCCGGTGACCAATCCCAACGGGGACCGGCCACTGCGGTGACGATGGCCGCAAACAGGGCCATTCGCAGCAGCAGGAGCCACCATGGCGTGGTGTGCGGGATTTCTTCACGCTTTTCGAGCCGAAGAAGTAAACGGATGGCTGGGAAAAGAATCTGCCGTGGAGCAGGTGGATGGATGCGGAGCAACCACCAGACAGCGACGAGCCCGGACAGTGCAAGCAGTGCCCAAGGGGTGGCGAAGGCGAGAGGCACGGAAAATCAGTACCTTTCGTCGTAGCGCCCGGCGAGAGCCGCGTGAAGAGAGAGTAGCGTGGTCTCAGGGCGGTTCGAGGTGCGATGGGCAAGGTAATGCCAACCGATCGAGCGAGCGATGTCTCGAAGCCCCGCTCGGTGCCGCTCGAAGATCTGGGTGTAGTTGTCCCGTACCGATTCCACGCGGCCGACGAGCACGCTCTCTTCCTCCTCAGCGCCGGTGAAGCGAACTCTCCCACGGAATGGTAAGTGCTCTTCAGCGGGATCAATCACATGGACGAGATGGCCCGAGACTTCGTGGTAAGCAAGAGCGCGTAGGCGTGCGTCGATTTCCTCAAGGGGTTCGAGAAAATCACCGAAGAGGACGACCTGGGAGTGGCGGGCGAGTTTGACGGCAGGAGGAATGCCGTTGCCGCTGGTATCATTACGGGCAAGAAGATCAGCAATGCGTCGAAGCATCGCTCGACCCTGACCGGTACGCGGGCTCTGATCGAGAAGGCCTGCAGTTTCCCCGCCTCGCAGCAGCAGTGCTGTCAGCGTCAGCGTGAGCAACGCGGCCCGTGAGCGCTTGGTTTCGAGCTCGGGTGTCGAGGTGTAATCCATTGATGGCGATCGGTCGCACCATAGCCAAACCGATTGCGCAACTTCCCACTCGCGTTCGCGGACGAAAATCTCAGCGGTGCCGGCGGTCCTGCGCCAATCGATAGCGGCTGCCGGGTCGCCGGGCTGGTAGCGACGGAACTGCCAGAAGGTTTCGCCCGGGCCGCGTCTACGGCGACCGTGGACGCCGTGGATGCTGTTGGTGGCGACCCGCAACGCCCGAATCGTGAAGGAGGGGAGACCGGCGGCGAGTTGCTCGGCACGCTCCCGAGGGGTGAGGGCGGACGCGGCCACCGGGTTCTCAGGCGATGGATTCGGTCAGACGGTCAATCACGTCGCGGGTGCTAAGGCCGTCGGCCCGTGCGGAGAACGTGATGTCCATGCGGTGGCGAAGCACCGGGCGGGCAAGTGCCACGACGTCGTCCACTGAGGGGGCAAGGCGCCCATCGAGCACGGCCCGCGCACGGCACGCGAGCATCAGGGCCTGGCTGGCCCGGGGCCCAGGCCCCCAGGAGACATTGTTGCGAACCATTTCGATGTCCGTGAGATCGGGGCGACCAAGGCGCACCATTTTGAGGATTGCCTCGACGACACTCTCGCCGACCGGGATTGAACGTACGAGTTTTTGCATTTCTACGAGCTCCTCGGCGGACATAACCTGTTTGGGGGCTTGTTCCTGGGGACCGGTCGTTGCAAGTAGCATCTGGCGCTCGGAGTCGAGGTCGGGGTAATCGATGTCGATCCTCATCAGGAAACGGTCGAGCTGAGCTTCGGGAAGGGGGTAGGTGCCTTCCTGCTCGATGGGGTTCTGGGTCGAGAGGACGTGAAACGGAGAAGGCAGGGAATGGCCCGTGCCCGCAATGGTGACCTCCTGCTCCTGCATTGCCTGCAGGAGGGCTGACTGGGTGCGCGGACTTGCCCGGTTGATTTCGTCGGCAAGTAGCAACTGGCAGAAAACGGGGCCCTCAATGAAGCGGAAGGCGCGGGTACCGTCCTCACCTTCCTCAAGTACCTCGGAACCAAGGATGTCGGAGGGCATCAAGTCGGGGGTGAACTGGATGCGCTTGTCGACCAATCCGAACACGGTGCCAAGTGCGTGCGCAAGGCGTGTCTTAGCGAGGCCGGGTAGACCGATGATCAGTGCGTGTCCGCCTGACAGCAGCGTGATGATCGTGTGATCGATTACCCCTTCCTGCCCAAAGACGAGTCCGGCAACATGATTCTTCGCCTCGGCGACCGCGGCACTTGCCTTCTCGATGCGCGCAACAAGGTCGTCCCGCGTGGCGGGGGTGGTGGACTGATCGTTCATGCTGGCTTTCCACAAGGGTGCCCCTGAGAGGCACGCCAATTCACCATGAGAGGAGCGGCAGAACCTAACACGGGCCTTAACCTGCCGCAACGGACTGAGCCGAACGGATTCGCATGGCGCTGGCGAATCTGCAATAGTTTTGCCATGGCCTTCACGCGTGCCTGTTTGGACCGTCGCCGCTTCGCCGCGCTGGGGATCTTCGGAATGGTCGCTTCATCGCTTGTAGCCCGTCCGTTCGCCGCGCAGTCGGCGAACGCGAGTCCTCGTTGCGCGAGGACCCCGCTGCAGACGGCCGGTCCATTTCACGTTCGCGGCGCGCCGTTTCGGGACGATTTCCGCGTTGATAGCATGGAAGGCGAAGATCTTACGGTTCATGGCCGGGTGATGAGTGTTGACTGTCAGCCGGTTGCAGGGGCCGTTCTCGATGTCTGGCAGGCCGATCCCACCGGCCGCTACGACAACCAGGACTTCCGCCTCCGTGGCAAGGTGCGGACTGATGCAGACGGTGCTTACAAATTCCAGACCCTAAAACCCGGTGCGTACGGAGCAGGTTTCGTGCGCACGCCACACATCCACGTTCGGATTACGGCAGAAGGGATGCGCCAAATCACGACGCAAGTGTACTTTCCGGGTGAGGAGCTGAACGCGCAGGATGCGTTCTACCGGGAGGATCTCCTTCTCAGCATGTCCGGGGTCTATGAGGGAATGTCGGCGAACTTCCAGTTCGTCCTGGAGCCTTTCTGAACCCCGCCATCGATCGCGGATGCGCGGTCCTCGCCCCTATTCATGCTCTCTATTCACAGACGGTGCCGTCGCCATCTGCGTCGCGCATCCACGGGTAGGCAGGGTGGCTTCTAGAGACGGGTGCGATTCCGTGCCGCCGGGCTTCGGCACACGTGATGCAGGCGTTGCCGTTGTCGTCCCAGCGCAGGAGGGCTTCGTCTCTGCCCTTCAGGGTTGTAATCGCCGCATGACAAGAGGTAGGCAACGAGACGGAAAGGCTCACCTGAGCGGGATCACAACGAGAGAGAATCCCTTCCAGCGCGTTCACCTCCTCACGGTCGATCGTAAGGTCATATTTTCTTCGCACCTCGATAACCCGCGCGGCGAACCAGCACGGGTTCCGCTCGGGGATCCATTCTCTGGCGTCCTTATCTCTTTTCTCTTTTCGGTTGGTTTTCGGATCGGCGAGCGTGAGGTTGAGGGTGTCTTGCGAGAACCGTTCCCGAACTTCTGCGGAAGCTCCGCATAGGCCGCTATCGTGGGCTTCGCTTTTTGCGACGATGTGCTCGATGTCGGTTGCACAAAGATTTCGGAAGCACTCTTCCGTGTAGGGACTCCAGAATCCCCCGAGTTCAACGGCAATGTCCGTTTCCACCGAATGCGGATAGGGGTAGTAGTCGCTTTGGTACTTCGAGCACCGGTGCTCGGGCGCGACCACGAGCCCGCGCCACAAATCTTCTCCAGAACTGTTCTGGGCGGCTGCGAACGCTCCGACTACCGAAGAGAGGAGGCTGGTGAAGGTAAAAATGGTGCACACGAAGATGCGCATAGAAAAGTGTTTTGGCTTTCCTTGAGATCTGGCCTGAAAAGAATCGTATGGAACGTTCTGCATCGTTCGCTGCACCATCTGTTTGTCGTCCTTGTCAATGAGCACCAATGCATGGCCTACGGGGCCGCCGAAGGGCCCGTTCCGGGACGGAAGAGCTACCTTGCATCTCTCGTGCAGGCCCGTTAGGCTACTCGATCCGGAACCTCCCGGGCACCAGGCAGAACGAAAAAGCGGTTGGTGCGCCTGAGTTTCCCTTGCACAGGGGGGCTTTGGTGCTCGCTTGCGCTTACTCCATGCGGCCTTATCCCTTGCGGCCGTAGGTGGGTTGCGCATCGTCGACGCTTGGGCCCGGACACCGTCCTGGAGGATTGATGCCCGTAAAGTCTAGAACACTCTCCTTCACGGGACGCAAGCGTCTCCGCCGCTACTTCGGACAATACGACGACCCTATCGAGATGCCCGACCTGATCGGCATCCAGAAAGCCTCGTATGATGATTTCCTTCAGCATGACATCTCGAGGGGAAAGAAGAGAGAAGACCAGGGACTGCAGCGTGCTTTCACGTCGGTCTTTCCGATCTTCGATGCGGGTGGCCGCGCGGTTCTGGATTTCAAGGGTTACGAGTTCGATCCGCCGAAGTATGACGTCGCCGAATGCCTCCGTCGAGGCAAGACCTACGCCGCACCTCTCAAGGTAACCCTGAGCCTGTCCATCCTGGACGAGGACAGGGATGCGCGCGTGCGCCTTCCTCTCGTCACGAAGGAGCAGGAGGTCTTCATGGGAGACATGCCCCTGATGACCGACAAGAGCACCTTCATCATCAACGGCACCGAGCGGGTGGTGGTGAGTCAGATTCACCGTTCCCACGGCGTGTTCTTCGACAACTACAAGAAGACTACCCAGGCCAGCGATGAACTGCTTCCGCAAGCGCAGGTGATTCCGGCCCGTGGGGCGTGGCTCGCCTTCAAGGTCGATGGGCGCAAAAAGGATGGCTACCGCATGAGCGTGCAGTTTGGGCGCTCACTTGAACGCATCCCGGTGACCATCCTTTTGCGCATTCTCGGCATGAGCACGGAAGAGATGCTTACGCGTTTCTGTGACGAGGCGGCCTACACCTGGGGGAAGGTCGTGGGCAAGGACAGCAAGGAGACCGAGGGCTGGTCGGCGAAATTTGACGTGACGCAATTCCGAGGGCGCGCTCTGGCTTGGGATCTGGTTGATGCTGACAGCGGAAAGGTCATCGTCGAGGAGGGTAGGCACCTCTCGGTGAAAGAGTGGGATAAAATTGCGCAGTCCGATCTGAAAAGACGCCTTGTCGAAGACCATGAGCTTCTCGCCCAGCGTCCCGTTCGTGACGTCATTGATCGCAAGACTGGCGAAATATTTTTCGAAGCGGGCGAATGCATCGGGCAAGTCGAAGGGGTTGCTCCCAAGAACCTGGAGCGGGCGATCGAGGCAGGTTGCACTGAACTTCCGGTTGCCACCATTCGGGAAACTGAAGCCCCGTACATCCTGAATGCGCTCGAAGAGGAAAGCCGCAAGATCCGTCCGGTTGACGTAGTGATTCTTGAAGCTGGTAGTGGCAAAGGCCAAGAGGAGATCGTCGACGCCGTCGCGCGAGTGCTCAAGACCACCAACCATCGTATCGAAGAAAGGCTTGGGCGCGGACCGGGTACGCTTTGCCAAGCCGTGGCGTGGGAAGAGGGAGAGCGGATTCTGCGCGTCCTTGGCGATGGTCGGGGTTTCCGCCGTGATAACAATTACCAGACGGTCCACCGCGCTTCGGGTCTCGTTCTCGCGTTACGTAACCGAGGGTTGATTTCGCGCGAGCGTGTCCTCGAGCGCACTTGCGGTGCCCTCCAAGAGGGAGGGGTTTGGCTTGGCGAAGACGGTGCTGAGCGCCGCTTTTACAACCTTTTCTTCTCTTTTGCCGAGCTTTCGCAGCCTGAGGTGGTGACGCGTGTCGCTCCCTCGGCCAAGGCGCGTGAGGCCTACACTATCGAGAGGGAGGCCGTTGGCACTTCCAACGCCTGGGTGCTCGACGAGGAGGACGGTTGGGTCCTGCTCGGTGTCTCCGTCACCTGTCGCCCACCGGGCGCGCCGGCGGTGGTTTGGGCGAAGTCAGACGACGTTGAGCGAAAGCTCTCCGAACAGTACGACCTTTCCGAGGTTGGCCGGAGCAAGCTCAATAGACGCCTCCGCCTCTCGATCGGGGAGGATGTGCGCTCGATTACGCGCACAGACGTGATGGCGGTGGTCAGCACGCTGATTGCATACCGTCCTGGTCAGGGCGAGATTGACGATATCGATGATCTCGGCAACCGCCGTGTGCGTTCGGTGGGTGAGCTGATGGAAAACCAGTACCGCATGGGACTGGTGCGAATGGAGCGAGCGGCGCGCGAGCGCATTACCACCTCCGAGATCGAGAAAATGATGCCAAACGACCTCATTAATGCCCGTCCGGTGGCGGCAATGGTGTGGGAATTTTTTGGCGGTTTCCAGCTCAGCCAGTTCATGGACCAGACCAACCCGCTCGCCGAAATTACCCACAAGCGCCGTCTCTCGGCCCTTGGGCCGGGTGGCCTTACCCGCGAATGGGCGAATCTCGAGGTGCGCGATGTTCACCCCACGCACTACGGGCGGATCTGCCCTATCGAGACTCCGGAAGGGCCGAATATCGGCCTCATCAGTTCTCTGGCGACCTTCTCACGGGTTGATCGTCACGGTTTCATCGAAGCTCCCTACCGCAAGGTGAAAGAGGGTCAGGTCACGGACGAATTCGTTTACATGTCGGCAGTCGATGAGAAGGGTCACACCATTGCCCAGGCAAGCGCTCCGCTCACGCCTGACGGACGTTTTCAGCGTGACATCGTGAGTTGTCGTCGTGGCGGAGAATTCGTAATGGCGATTCCCGACACGATCGACTTCATCGACGTCTCGCCGAAGCAGCTAGTGTCGGTTTCGGCCGCACTGATCCCGTTCCTTGAGAACGACGACGCCAACCGGGCGTTGATGGGATCGAACATGCAGCGCCAGGCGGTCCCGTTGTTGCAGGCGGAGGCACCGCTGGTTGGCACCGGCATGGAGGAACGCGTCGCCCGCGATTCGGGGGCTGTCCTGACGGCCCGTCGAGGCGGCATCGTGGATCAGGTTGATGCCCGCCGAATCGTAATCCGGGTGACCGATCCCGAAGACGAGACGCGCACCGTTGACGTGGACATCCACAATCTGCGCAAGTTTCAGCGCTCCAACCAGAGCACGAGTATCAACCAGCGCCCACTGGTGAAAGTCGGTGATCGCGTGCATGCAGGCGATGTCATCGCTGACGGCCCCTCGACTGACCTTGGTGAACTTGCCCTTGGCCGCAATATCCTCGTCGCGTTCATGCCGTGGCAAGGTTACAACTACGAGGATTCGATCCTGATCTCCGAACGTCTCGTCCGCGATGACGTATTCACCTCGATCCACATCGAGGAGTACGAGACGATGACCCGAGATACCAAGCTCGGGGCAGAAGAGATTACCCGCGACATCCTCAACGTCGGAGAGGAATCGCTTCGCCACCTCGACGAGGCAGGCGTCATCCACATCGGTGCCGAGGTGGGTCCTCACGACGTTCTCGTCGGTAAGGTGACCCCAAAGGGTGAGACACCGACCACGCCTGAAGAGAAACTGCTTCGGGCAATTTTCGGAGAAAAATCAGCGGACGTGCGCGACACCTCGCTCCGCATGCCTCCCGGTGGCTCGGGCACGGTTGTTGATGTTCGCGTGTTCTCGCGCAATGGGATCGATAAGGACGAGCGCACCATCGCCATCGAGCGTGAGGAGATTGCTCGTCTCGCCGAGGACTTTGACGACGAGAAAGAGATCTTCGAGCGCAACATCTACGAACGCCTGCGGGCTCTTCTGCTTCGCAAAGTTGCCACTACTGGCCCGGCGAAGGGGACGATCACGGCGGGCATATTGGACGAAACCCCGCAGGACAAATGGTGGAAATTCCACCTCAGCAATGCCTCGGCGACTGAGGAGCTCGAGAAGCTTCAAAAGGAACTGCAGGGGCATCGCCGGCGTCTTAAGAAAAATTTCGACGAGAAAGTCGAGAAGGTTCGTGCCGGTGACGAGCTGCCGCCGGGTGTACTCAAGATGGTCAAGGTGTACGTTGCGGTGAAGCGCAAGATATCGCCCGGTGACAAGATGGCCGGCCGCCACGGCAACAAGGGAGTCATTTCTAAGATCAACCCCATCGAGGACATGCCTTATCTCAAGGATGGAACTCCCGTAGACATTGTTCTCAACCCGCTCGGAGTGCCGTCGCGGATGAACGTGGGCCAGATTCTGGAGACCCACCTCGGGTGGGCGTGCGCAGGCCTGGGCCGTCAGGTCGGCGAGGCGCTCGCTGCCGGGCGTGACATCGCCGACCAAGCGAAGCGCGCGCGGACCACACTGAAGCAGGTCTGCGGTGATGGCTGGAGTGTGTCCCACGCTTCGCTCGACGACGAGGAGACGTTGGAACTTGCTTCGAATCTCACAGATGGTGTGCCGGTTGCGACTCCGGTTTTCGACGGAGCGTCTGAGGATGACATCCGCGAGATGCTCGCTGCGGCGGGCCTCGAGACATCAGGCCAGGCGAGATTGATCGACGGCCGCACCGGTGAGCAGTTTGCGCGCCCGGTGACGGTGGGCAACATCTACATGCTGAAACTCCACCACCTCGTCGACGACAAAATGCATGCCCGTTCGACCGGGCCCTATAGTCTCGTCACGCAGCAACCGCTCGGCGGCAAGGCCCGTTTCGGCGGTCAGCGTTTCGGGGAGATGGAGGTGTGGGCCCTTCAGGCTTATGGAGCTGCTTACACCCTGCAGGAAATGTTGACGGTGAAATCCGACGATGTCTCCGGGCGTACCAAGGTGTACGAGGCGATTGCCAAGGGCGAGGATACGTTTGAAGCGGGTGTGCCCGAGTCCTTCAACGTCCTCGTCAAAGAACTGCAGGCCCTCGGCCTTGACGTACAGGAGCTGACCAATGAGTGAAGAAGAGAACGTCAACACGCTCCGCGTGACGCCGCCTCCCCTCGTCATCCCGGGTCTCGAAGGAGGACAGCAGCCGACTCGCTTCGAGGGCATTCGAATCTCGGTTGCGAGCCCTGAGAAGGTGCACTCGTGGTCGCACGGCGAAGTGCGCAAGCCCGAAACCATAAATTACCGCACGCTCAAGCCCGAGCGCGATGGCCTGTTCTGTCCGCGGATTTTCGGTCCGGTGAAAGATTATGAGTGTCTGTGCGGGAAGTACCGGCGCATGAAGTACAAGGGTATCGTTTGCGAGAAGTGCGGGGTTGAGGTGATCCCGTCCAAAGTGCGCCGGGAACGCATGGGGCACATTGAGCTCGCTTCGCCGGTTGCGCATATCTGGTTTTTGAAAGCACCGCCGTCGTCCCGGATGGGGTTGCTGCTTGATATGACGTTGAAGGACATCGAGTCGATCCTTTATTTCGAGCGTTTCGTGGTGCTGGAACCTGGAGTCACGCCGCTGCCGCGCCGAGCTCTCCTTTCGGAGGAGCAGTGCCGTCAGCTTGAATCTGATTACGGTCCGGACAAGTTCCGGGTTGGCGTCGGTGCCGAGGCAATCCGTACGCTTCTCTCCGAGATCGATCTATTTGAGCTCCGCGATGAGGTTCGCCAAGAGTTGGGAGCGACGCGATCCGAAATGAAGCGCAAGAAGCTCGCCAAACGGCTGAAAATGGTCGAGTCCTTCATCAGATCCAAGAACCGTCCAGAGTGGATGGTGCTGACCGTGATTCCGGTGATTCCACCGGAATTGCGCCCACTGGTCCCGCTCGACGGCGGTCGCTTCGCTACCTCCGATCTCAACGACCTGTACCGACGGGTGATCAACCGCAACAACCGGCTCAAGAAGCTGATGACGCTACGTTCGCCGGATATCATCATCCGCAACGAAAAACGGATGCTGCAAGAAGCAGTGGATGCCTTGTTCGACAACAGTCGTCGCAAGCGCCCGGCCAAAGGCGCAAACCGTCGCCAGTTGAAGTCGCTGTCGGACATCGTCACCGGCAAGCAAGGCCGCTTCCGCCAGAACCTGCTTGGAAAGCGTTGCGACTACTCCGGCCGCTCGGTCATCGTCGTCGGCCCTGAGCTACTGCTTCACCAATGCGGGTTGCCGAAGAAAATGGCTCTTGAGCTGTTCAAGCCGTTCATCTACGCAAAACTGGAGGCCTACGGTCAAGCAACGGGGATCAAGCACTCTAAACGCCTGGTCGATCTGGAGCGACCAGAGGTGTGGGACATCCTCGAGGAGGTGATCCGCGAGCATCCAGTGTTGCTGAACCGTGCACCGACCCTTCACCGCCTTGGCATCCAGGCGTTCGAGCCTGTGCTTGTTGAGGGCAAGGCAATCCATCTCCATCCGCTTGTTTGCACCGCTTTCAATGCTGACTTCGACGGCGATCAAATGGCGGTACACGTGCCGCTGTCGATTGAAGCACAGCTCGAGGCGCGAGTGCTGATGATGTCGACGAACAACATTCTCAGCCCGGCCAACGGCAAACCGATCATCGTGCCCACCCAGGACATCGTGCTCGGCATCTACTACCTGAGCCTCTTGCGCGAGGGTGCCAAGGGCGAGGGGATGGCCTTCGCTGGGATCCCGGAAATTCGCCATGCTCTCTCCGCCGACGCGGTTGACTTGCACGCAAAAGTGCAGGTTCGCATCAATCGGGATGGGAAAACTGAGGTAGTTGAAACAACTCCGGGCCGGGCACTGCTGAGCGCACTCCTGCCGGATCATCCGGCGATTAATTTCTCGCTCATCAACCGCAAGCTCGCCAAGCGTGAAGTGAGCGAACTCATTGATACCGTTTACCGCCACTGCGGACAGAAAGAGACGGTAATTTTTGCAGATCAATTGATGAACATCGGATTCACCGAAGCGTGTTCGGCGGGGATCTCGTTCGGCAAGGACGACATGATCGTGCCCGAAGCCAAGGAAAAACTCGTAGAGGGGGCTCGCGCCCAGGTCGGAAGGCTTGCGAAGCAGTACGAGCAGGGGTTGATCACTCACCTCGACCGTTACAACCGTACTATTGATGTCTGGACGAAGTGTACCGACCAGGTTGCCGACGCGATGATGAAGGAGGTGGGCGAGGAGAAAGAAGGGATGGTTAACTCGATCTTCACGATGGTGGATTCGGGTGCTCGAGGCTCCCCGATGCAAATGAAACAGCTCGCCGGGATGCGTGGCCTGATCACCAATACCTCGGGAGAAATCATCGAGACTCCGATCATCTCCAACTTCAAGGAAGGACTGGGTGCTGCGGAGTTCTTCAACTCCACCCACGGTGCTCGTAAGGGTCTGGCCGACACGGCGCGCAAGACCTCGACCTCGGGATACTTCACCCGTCGCCTCGTCGACGTGGCTCAGGACGTGATTATCACCGAGGAGAACTGCGGTACCTCCGAAGGAATCGCAAAGACCCGAGCGACTCGAGGCACCGAGGTGATCGAGACTTTGGGTGATCGGATCCTGGGCCGCTATCCGGCCGAGGATGTAATCCATCCGGAAACCGGCGAGGTGATCGCGTCTACTGACACACTGCTCGGCTCAGCCGAGTGTCGGCGTGTCGAGGAGGCAGATCTTGATCAAGTGCGGGTACGCACGGTGTTGACCTGCGAGAGCACAACGGGAACCTGTGCTGCTTGCTATGGACTTGACCTGGCGAGAGGGTCGCAAATCAATACCGGCGAAGCGGTGGGCGTCATCGCAGCGCAGTCGATCGGTGAGCCAGGAACCCAGCTCACGATGCGGACATTCCATATCGGCGGGGTCGCGCAATCCGGTTCCGATCAGCTCGGCATTGAGAGTGTTCTTGACGGGACCATGCGTTTCGGTCGTTCAGGTGATGCTGACCCGATGGCGGCGATCGCCAAGGGGATCGTGATGACGCGCGATCTCGAGATCATTGTCGAGAGCGGGAAGGGCAAAAACCAGAGTCGTTCACGTGTGCCGTACGGAGCGCAACTGCTCGTTGAGCAAGGCCAGGAAGTAAAACGTGGCGACCGGCTTGCCGAGTGGGACCCCTATAGCCGTCCGATCATCAGTGGAACTGCGGGGCAAGTGCGTTTTGATGATCTTCGCGAGGGAATTTCGATGATCAAACGGCACGACGAAGCGACAAGCTTGACTTCACTCGAAGTTGTGCCCTGGCAGGGTGTCGAGCAGAGCCAGGCGAATCTCCGTCCTCGTGTGACCGTGGTCGGTTCGGGGCGGAAAGACATCGAGCGCAGCTACGAGATGCCGGTGGGGGCGGTGTTGCTGGTCGAGGATGAAGTAAACATCGAGGCGGGCGACCTGATCGCCCGCGTGCAGACCGAGGACCGGAAATCACGCGATATCGTGGGCGGGTTGCCGCGGGTGATTGCGCTGCTTGATGCGCCACGACCGAAAAAACCCGCAGTGCTTTCCGAAACCGACGGCGTAGTGCTTTCTGTCGAAGATTCGGGTGGTCGTACGCGAATTACTGTGGGCAAATCTGATGCCAAGGAGGGTGAAGTGCATCTCGTCTCCCGCGATCGTTACGTGCTCGTGCAGAAAGGCGATGAGGTCAGCCGTGGCGACAAGCTCACCGATGGAAACCCGGTTCCTCACGACATCCTCCGAGTGCTTGGCATCGAGGCACTTGCGCATCATCTCGTTGAAGAGATCCAGGGGGTTTACCGGCTTGAAGGCGTGCGCATCAACGACAAGCACATCGAAGTGATCGTTCACCAGATGCTGCAGAAAGTGCAGGTGACGGAACCCGGCGACAGTGACTTCCTGCAGGACGACGAGGTAGACAAGCGGGACTTCCGCCTGGCTAACGAAGAACTCGTTAAGGAAGGGAAAACCCCGGCGGAAGGGATTCCCGTCCTTCAGGGAATCACCAAATCAAGCCGCGAGACTAAGTCGTTCATTTCGTCGGCTTCCTTCCAAGAAACGACACGGGCACTTACAGATGCGGCCCTTGCTGGAAAGACGGACGACCTGCAAGGACTTAAGGAGAACGTGATCGTCGGGCGTCTCATTCCGGCCGGAACCGGGAGCAGAACGGGCGATTACCTGAAGGTTGCGGTGGAAAAAGATCGCGAGGCAATCTCCAAGAAACAGGCTCTCGAAGAAGCTGCTGCTGCCGCGCGTCCCCCGCCACATCCTTCGATCTGACCTATGCGGAGGTGTCCGTCGAGGCGCCTTCCTGAGAGCTCGTACAGGGCAGGTGTTGCGCTTGACGTGCCAACACCAATGTGGCTAGGATGTCCTACCTTGCCAGAGGCGGGTGTTCGTTCGCGGATTCGCCGGGCAGGAAATGAATCAACGCTGAGCGAGTTGGCGGTGCTGCACATAGGGTGTGGTGCCTGTTGGCTCGCTTTGTGTGCAAGGCCGGAAGGCCTGAGCGAGGCTAAGCATGCCGACGACCAACCAGCTCGTTCGCAAAGGGCGGCGCAAGCCTGTGAAGCACCGCAAGGTGCCGGCGTTGCAATCATGTCCGCAGCGCAAGGGCGTATGCACACGCGTCTACACGACGACACCGAAGAAGCCGAACTCCGCCCTTCGCAAGGTGGCACGCGTGCGCCTCACCAACGGCCACGAAGTCACAAGCTACATCCCGGGCGAGAGCCACAACCTGCAAGAGCACTCGGTGATCATGATCCGAGGCGGTCGGGTGAAGGATCTTCCGGGCGTTCGTTACCACGTGGTGCGTGGTACCTATGACACCCAGGGCGTGACCAGCCGCCGCCAGCGCCGTTCCAAATACGGCGCAAAGCGGCCCAAGTAGGCGGGAGAGGGCGGCATGTCACGCAGGCACCGCGCGACGACGCGGGAGGTCCAGCCGGACCCTCGTTACGGCGATGCCGTGGTCACGAAATTCGTTCATGCCCTCATGCGGGGTGGAGGGAAATCGGTTGCCGAACGGGTGCTTTACGGTGCTTTTGACCGCCTTGCCGACAAGACTAAGCAGGATCCTCTCGGTGTATTCCGTCAGGCGATCGAAAACATCAAACCCGATACCGAAACCCGTTCGCGCCGCGTGGGCGGGGCGACCTACCAAGTCCCGGTTGAAGTCCGTCCGAGCCGTCGCCAGGCACTGGCGATTCGTTGGCTCATCGAGGCGGCGCGTGAGCGAGGTGAGAACACCATGCTTGAGCGTCTCGCCGGCGAGCTCGAGGAGGCTGCTGGTCAGCGCGGAGCTGCCTTCAAGAAACGTGAAAACGCACACAGCATGGCGCGCGCGAACCGTGCCTTCGCGCACTACCGCTGGTAAGGCCGGGTACGCATGTCCATGAACGTCGCGCTTTCGCACTACCGCAACATCGGCATCATGGCCCACATTGATGCTGGCAAGACCACGGTAACCGAACGCTTCCTCTACTACACGGGCCGTTCCCACAAGATCGGCGAGGTCCACGACGGTGCTGCGACGATGGACTGGATGGAGCAGGAGCAGGAGCGGGGAATCACTATTACCTCCGCGGCGACGACCTGCGCGTGGCGTGACCATCGGGTCAACATCATCGATACGCCCGGACATGTGGATTTCACCATTGAAGTGGAACGGAGCCTGCGCGTGCTTGACGGAGCGGTTGCCGTCTTCGACGGCGTGGCTGGCGTCGAGCCTCAGTCAGAGACGGTCTGGCGTCAGGCCGATCGTTACGGCGTGCCCAGGGTCTGTTTTGTCAACAAGCTCGACCGGGCTGGTTCCGATCTCGACAAGGCGGTGGATTCGATCCGCGAACGGCTTGCTGCCATTCCGCTCGTTCTTCAGAGGCCGATTGGTGCTGAGTCTGGCTTCGAGGGCGTTATTGACCTTGTGGCCATGAAGGCGATTGTTTGGCAGGAAGAGGGTCTCGGTGCCAAGTTCGATGTTGGCGAGATTCCAGAGGGAATGAAGGCCGAGGCAGAGGCTGCCCGGCAAACGCTGATCGAGCTTGCCGTGGAGCAGGATGATGATGCGCTCGAACGCTACATTGAGGGCGAGATGCCTGATGAAGAAACTCTTCGACGGTGCATCCGCGCAGGCACGGTGAGCGGGGCCTTCACTCCGGTGCTGTGCGGATCTGCGTTTAAAAACAAGGGAGTTCAGCCCCTGCTTGATGCAGTGGTGGACTACTTGCCCTCGCCCGCAGATTTGCCTCCGGTGACGGGCGAGCACCCGAGCTCAGGAAATCTTGTTGAGCGCAAGAGCTCATTTGATGAGCTAGCGGCGGGTCTCGTCTTCAAAATCATGAACGATTCGTTCGTCGGAACACTTGCCTTCGTGCGTATTTACTCTGGCGTGTTCCGGACAGGCGCGGCGCTTTCCAATCCCGGCCGCAGCCGGAAAGAGCGGGTCGGGAGGATGCTTCTGATGCATGCCAACTCGCGCGAGGACATCAAGGAGGCCTCGGCCGGTGACATCGTGGCACTGGCGGGACTCAAATCAGTCTCCACGGGCGATACGCTTTGTGACCCAAAAGATCCAGTGATCCTTGAGAAGATGGATTTCCCGGCTCCGGTGATGGAGGTGGCGGTCGAGCCCAAGACCAAGGCGGACCAGGAACGTATGGGTACGGCCCTCCAGAGGTTAGCGGCGGAAGATCCCTCGTTTCAGGTGTTCGTTGATGCTGAGAGCGGGCAGACAGTGCTCAAGGGGATGGGCGAACTTCATCTCGATATCTTGGTGGATCGCATGCGCAGGGAATTTAAGGTCGATGCCAACGTGGGCGCGCCGCAGGTGGCCTACCGCGAGACGCTCACCAAGCCAGCGAAAATCGATCACACGCACAAAAAACAAACCGGAGGTTCGGGACAGTTTGCCCGCGTCATCATGGAAGTGGAACCAAATGGACCAGGGAAGGGCTTCGAATTCGAAAGCCGTGTCTCCGGTGGAAACGTCCCGCGGGAGTTCATTCCTTCCGTGGGCAAGGGCGTCGAGAGCGCAATGGGGAACGGCGTGATCGCCGGCTTCCCAGTGATCGACGTCAAGGTGGTGCTTGTTGACGGCGCCTACCACGATGTCGATTCGAGTGCGGTTGCGTTCGAGACGGCGGGCCGTGCCGCTTTTCGCGACGCGATGAAGCGCGCGGGAGCTCGACTCCTCGAACCTGTGATGCGGGTCGAGGTGGTGGCGCCCGAGGAGTATATCGGGGATATCATTGGCGATCTCAACAGTCGTCGCGGGCAGGTTCAGGGAATGGAGTCGCAGGGGAGTGCCACGAAGGTACTTGCCCGCGCGCCGCTCTCGACGATGTTCGGTTACGTCAACGCGCTGCGTTCCAAGTCTCAGGGACGGGCGCAATTCACTATGTTTTTCGATCGGTACGAGCAGGTACCAAAGGCCATTGCCGACGAGGTGAGCGCTCAGGCTGCCTGAGCGCGAGTCCGTCGATAAGGAGAAATAAATGGCAAAGGAAAAGTTCGAGCGTACAAAGCCGCACGTCAACGTGGGAACCATTGGCCACGTTGATCACGGCAAAACAACGCTTACGGCTGCAATTACGAAGACGCTCTCCGAGCGCGGTGGCGGCGAATTCGTTTCGTACGAAGAGATCGACCGCGCGCCCGAGGAGAAGGAACGCGGGATCACAATCAACACCGCCCACGTGGAGTACGAGACGGAAAACCGTCATTACGCACACGTAGATTGTCCTGGGCACGCCGACTACGTGAAAAATATGATCACGGGTGCTGCCCAGATGGATGGTGCGATTCTTGTGGTATCGGCAGCCGATGGCCCCATGCCGCAGACGCGTGAGCACATCCTGCTCGCCCGCCAAGTCGGTGTGCCGGCCCTCGTGGTCTACATGAACAAGGTGGACCAGGTGGACGACTCCGAAATTCTCGACCTTGTCGAACTCGAAATCCGAGAGTTGCTTTCGAGTTATGACTTCCCGGGCGACGACATTCCAATCGTCAGAGGATCGGCTCTCAAAGCTCTTGAAGGGGATGAAGGGGGCGTGAAGTCGGTGCATGCGTTAATGGAAGAGGTCGACAAGCACGTCGTTGAGCCCGAGCGCCCTATTGATGGTGCCTTCCTGATGCCGATTGAGGATGTGATGACGATCTCGGGCCGCGGAACCGTGGTGACGGGCCGCGTCGAGCGCGGGGTCGTGAAGGTGGGCGAAGAGGTCGAAATCATTGGCATCCGCGACACGACCAAAACGACCTGCACGGGCGTTGAAATGTTCCGCAAGCTCCTCGACCAAGGACAGGCGGGTGACAATATCGGCGCGCTCCTGCGTGGCATCGAGCGTGAGAATGTGGCCCGGGGCCAAGTTCTGGCGGCACCCGGATCAATCACTCCGCACACCAAGTTTAAGGCTGAGACCTACGTCCTGAACAAGGAAGAGGGAGGGCGCCATACGCCATTTTTCAAGAACTATCGACCGCAGTTCTACTTCCGAACCACGGATGTCACGGGGGTCGTGTCCCTTCCTTCGGGCACTGAAATGGTGATGCCGGGCGACAACGTGGAGCTTGATGTCGAATTAATCGCGCCGATCGCCATGGAAGAAGGGCTTCGCTTCGCTATCCGTGAGGGAGGCCGCACCGTCGCCTCCGGGGTCGTTACTTCCATCACCGCCTGAGCGGGGATGGAAGGCGAAAGGCGTAGAAGGGGTTTCCGATGGAACAAGAAAGCATCCGGATCCACCTGAAGGCCTTCGATCGCTGGATCCTCGATCAGTCCACGCGCGAGATTGTGAACACCGCCATGCGAACGGGTGCGAGTGTGCGGGGGCCTATTCCCTTGCCGACGCACATCCGTCGGTTCACGGTGAACCGCTCGCCACACATTGACAAGAAGTCGCGAGAACAGTTCGAGATTCGCACGCATAAGCGTCTTCTCGACATCGTTGATCCGACGCCGCAGACCGTGGACGCGCTGATGAAGCTTGACCTGGCCGCTGGCGTAAATGTCGAGATCAAGGGCTGAATGATGAGGAGCGGTCTCCTTACGCGGAAGGTGGGGATGACCCGTCTTTATCTCGAGGATGGGCAGCACTGTCCGGTAACAGTGTTTGCCCTCGAAGGTTGCGAGGTGGTGGGCCAGCGAACCATCAAACGGGACGGGTACGTGGCTTTGCGTGTCGGTGCCGGCGATGTTCGCGAGAAGAGGGTCGCCAAACCCCAGCGTGTCGAGGCCGAAAAAGCGGGTACCAAGCCCCACCTCCATATTCGGGAATTCCGGGTCACACCTGAGAATTTGATTGAAGTTGGCGGACGATTCAGGGCTAGTCACTTCGTCATCGGTCAGTATGTGGATGCGTCAAGCGTGTCGATCGGCAAAGGTTTTGCCGGTGCCATGAAACGCCATCATTTCTCAGGTCTACGGGCAAGCCACGGCGTGTCGGTCTCACACCGTAGCCACGGTTCCACTGGCAACAGCCAAGATCCGGGCAGGGTTTTCAAGGGTAAAAAAATGGCGGGGCACATGGGTGATCGCCGTCGAACGGTCCAGAATTTGGAAGTGGTTTCCATTGATGACGAGCGGGGAATCATTCTCGTTAAAGGGGGAGTTCCAGGTGCCCATGGCACTTGGGTGGAACTTCGCGATGCGAAGAAGCGTGCACTTCCTCCAGGGGCACCCTTCCCAGCAGGGTTGGAGAACGATTCTTCCGTTTCGAAAGAGACGGAGGAGGTCGTAGATGCGGACAAGGAAACTGAGTTTGCTGCTGAAGCTCCGGCGGGAACACCCCTTGAGGAAGCGATTACTGAGCCATCTGTCGAAACTCCTGCCAAGGAAGAAAAGTCCCCGTCCGAGGATGAGGATAGGAACGATTCCTTCTCAAAGGACCAAGCAACGTCATGAAGGTCGACGTTCTCAGCCTTGAAAATAAGAAGGTTGGTCAGGCGGAGCTTGCCGATTCTGTGTTTGGGGTAGAGGTCTGCAAGGACACTCTCCACCGCATGGTGACCTATCAGCTTGCTCGTCGAAGGGGAGGTACCCGCAAGGTACTGGAGCGTGGTGAGGTGCAGGGAAGCACCGCAAAAATATACCGCCAAAAAGGCACTGGTCGGGCGCGTCACAGCACCCGAAAGGCCAATATTTTCCGCGGCGGTGGAGTTGTGCATGGCCCTCGTGTTCGCAGCCATGTCATTGGCTTGCCAAAGAAGGTGCGCCGCCGGGCTATGCGGTGTGCTCTTTCAGCGAAGATCGCCGAAGGCGGACTTGTTGTAATCGACACCCTTCGCGTCACCGATGCAAAGACAAAAATTCTCGCCGGCAGGCTTCAGGGCCTTGGACTTGCGTCCGTGCTTCTCATCGACGGACCTGAGATCGATCCGGGGTTTGCCCGCGCAAGCGCTAACATTCCAGGCGTTGACGTGCTTCCGGTTCAGGGTGCCAACGTCTACGACATCCTTCGTCACGAAAAACTCGTGTTGGTGCCGAAAGCAATCCAGGAGATCGAAGAGAGGCTGGCATGACTGTCGAACGTTCTTCCGCAATCCTCCTCCGCCCGCTGGTGACTGAGAAATCTTCAGCAGTACTTGAACACGGCCAGGTGGTGTTCAAGGTTGAGCGCTCGGCTAACAAGTCTCAGATTCGCAGGGCAGTCGAGGAGTTATTCAAGGTGAAAGTGAAGGCGGTAAACACGATGATCATCAAGGGCAAGACCAAGAATCTACGCGGGATCAAGGGGCGCCGGAACGACTCTAAAAAGGCAATCGTGACTCTTGAGCAGGGCCAGACGATCGACATCGGAAGCGGGGTCTAAGCGATGGCGTTGAAGCAATACCGCCCGACTACTCCTTCTCGCCGCCAGTTGGTGCTGGTGGATCGTTCAGAACTTCACAAAGGCAAGCCTGAGAAGTCGCTCACCGAGGGGATGTCCTCGACCGGAGGCCGCAACAACCAGGGCCGGATCACCGTCTGGTGGCGCGGCGGTGGGCACAAGCGCCGTTACCGTTTGGTGGATTTTCGCCGCCTGCGGGACGACGAACCGGCAACCGTGGAGCGGCTTGAGTACGATCCCAACCGGAGCGCCTTCATTGCCCTCGTGCGTTATCCGGACGGCATGCCCTCCTACGTTCTCGCGCCCCAGCGTCTTGCGCCAGGGGACACGGTGATTTCGGGAGAGCGCACGGACATTAAGCCCGGCAACTGCATGCCGCTTCGAAACATGCCGATCGGATCGATCGTCCACAACATCGAGATGAAACCCGGCCGGGGTGGACAGCTTGCGCGCGCGGCGGGGAGTTACGCTCAGCTTCTGGGCAAGGATGCGGGTCGGGCAATCCTCAGGCTTGTGTCCGGAGAACAACGTCTAGTGCGTTCCGATTGTCGTGCGACGATTGGTGCGGTTTCGAATGCTGACCATCAGAACATCAACCTCGGCAAGGCTGGCCGCAATCGCTGGCGTGGGCGACGTCCCCATGTTCGGGGCGTCGTCATGAACCCCGTCGATCACCCCCATGGCGGCGGCGAGGGTAAGAGCTCGGGAGGTCGTCATCCGGTGACCCCTTGGGGTGTATCGACCAAGGGTCACCGAACCCGCAGGAACAAGTCCACGGACAAATGGATTTTGCGGCGGCGGTCAAAGAAGTAGGGAGCAAAGAAGATGGCGCGTTCAGTCTGGAAAGGTCCCTTTGTGGATGGTTACCTGTTGCGCAAGGCGCAAAAGGCATCTGAAAGTGGTTCGCACGCGCCGATCCGAACATGGTCGCGCCGATCCACAATCATGCCGCAGTTTGTAGGGCTCACCTTTGCCGTTCACAACGGACGGAAGTTCATCCCGGTGTCGGTCTCTGAGGAGATGGTCGGCCACAAGTTCGGCGAATTCGCACCGACGCGGACGTTCTACGGTCACTCGGGCGACCGGAAAGCGACGAGGACTTAGAACGTGGGTAAAAGATCTTTCGGCAGCAGGCACGCAGAGAACGAGGCGGTGGCCTCGGCCCGCTCATTGCGCGTAAGTCCTCAGAAACTCAACTTGGTGGCCCGCCTCATTCGCGGCCTGGACGTGGCGGAGGCGGCTCGCCGTCTCGAGTTCTCGAAGCGGCGGATTTCGGGCGAGGTGCGCAAGGTACTGTTATCAGCGGTCTCCAACGCCGAGGCCGATCAGCTCAACGCCGACCGACTAGTGGTATCCGAGGCATATGTGGGCAAATCCTTGGTAATGAAGCGTTTTCGACCTCGAGCCCGTGGGCGAATCGGGCGCTATCACAAGCCGTTCAGCCGCCTCACCATCGTGGTGCGCGAGCGAGGGGAGGCCTGAATGGGGCAGAAGGTAAATCCTGTTGGGCTTCGGCTCGGCATCAACCGCACGTGGGATTCCCGCTGGTACGCGAATGATACGGAGTATGCCGACCAGCTTCACGAGGACATCCGCATCCGCAACTACATCCGTTCCGATCTGAAGAATGCAGGCATCAGCCGAGTGACGGTCGAGCGTCTCTCGAAGAAGGCACGGGTGATCGTTCACACAGCCCGACCGGGCATGATGATCGGAAAGAAAGGTTCAGAGATCGAGCGCATCCGTCGCACGCTTACCGGCATGACTAAAAGTGAGGTGCAGCTCAACATCGTCGAGATCCGCAAGCCTGAGATTGAGGCGACGCTGGTGGCTGAAAGCGTGGCCGAACAGCTTGAGCGCCGGGTTGCGTTCCGCCGAGCGATGAAGCGGGCGGTACAAGCTTCCATGCGGCTGCAGGCCCTCGGGATTCGCATCACGATTGGTGGGCGTCTCGGAGGGGCTGAGATTGCCCGGGTTGAGTGGTACCGCGAGGGACGGGTGCCGTTGCACACGCTCCGCGCTGACATCGATTACGGGATTGCGACTGCACGGACGGCTTACGGCACGTGCGGGGTGAAGGTGTGGGTGTTCCGGGGCGAGATCCTCGGACACGACCCACTCGCCGTGGAACGCGTCCGCAGTGAACAGCAGCAGCGTCCGCTCACCGCGGGCAGAGACAAACCTGAGAAGTCCAAGGGAGGTTCTGACGGCAGTTCCGCCAAGGAATCCAAAACTGAAGCTCCGGCAACAGAGGAAGTAGGGGCGGTGAAGACCAGGGAAACCAAAGAAGAGGAGGCCTCCTCGACATGATGAGTCCCAAGCGCACGCGTTACCGCAAGGCCCACAAGGGCCGCATCCACGGTAACGCTTCCAGCGGAACCCGGCTCAATTTTGGTGCCTACGGAATGAAGGCCATGCAACCTGAGAGGGTCACGGCCCGGCAGATTGAGGCGGCCCGGCGCGCGATCACGCGCCACATCCGCCGCCAGGGACGGGTATGGATCCGGGTGTTTCCCGATGTTCCCGTCTCGAAGAAGCCGACGGAGGTCCGCATGGGGAAAGGTAAGGGCACGCCCGAATTTTGGGTGTGCCGCGTGAAGCCGGGTCGAGTTCTGTTCGAGCTTGACGGGGTTCCAGCCGAAACTGCGCGGCGGGCTTTTGAGCTCGCTTCGGCAAAGTTGCCCGTGGCGACGCGCTTTGTTGCACGGCCAGGAGGTGAGACATGACACTGAAGATCTCCGAGGTTCGGGCTAAAACCGACGATGAGCTGGCAGAGATGCTCCGTGA
This sequence comes from Alphaproteobacteria bacterium, assembly GCA_965206145.1. Lineage (GTDB taxonomy): Bacteria > Pseudomonadota > Alphaproteobacteria > TMED109 > TMED109 > CBDBIK01. Next base: position 452,941 of record CBDBIK010000002.1, on the reverse strand, counting down.
CAACAGCAAGGAACGCCTCAACCTGCGTATCCGTCAGGCGACCGGAGAACTGGAAAATACCGCCCGCGCTCGGGAAGCGCGACGTGAGATCGCTCGCATCCGCACTGTGATGGCAGAGCGTTCTGGGAGTTCTGTCTGATGCCGAAACGAGTCATGCGGGGAGTTGTGACGAGCAATGCGGCGGACAAAACCGTCGTGGTGCGCGTCGAGCGCAAGGTGCGCCATCCCCTATACAAGAAATTTATTGTCCGCTCGGCAAAGTACCTCGCTCACGACGAGGACAATGCCTGCAAGACAGGTGATGTCGTGAACATCCGCGAAACCCGTCCACTTTCCCGGCGCAAGCACTGGGAAGTGCTGGCCCGAGACACTTGAGGGAGCGGGAACGATGATCCAGACCGAGAGCAACCTCGCTGCCGCCGACAACTCGGGCGCGCGCCGCCTCCAGTGCATCAAGGTGCTGGGGGGAGCAGGCCGTCGCTATGCAAGTGTCGGTGATGTGGTTGTGGTGTCGGTCAAGGAAGCGATTCCCCGCGGCCGAGTGAAGAAGGGTGACATTCATCGTGCGGTCGTGGTGCGTACCGCCAAGGAAGTTTGCCGTTCGGACGGGAGCGCGATCCGTTTTGATTCTAATGCCGTGGTCTTGATCGATAAGGAGAACGAGCCGATTGGGACGCGGATCTTCGGCCCTGTGACCCGAGAGCTCCGGGCCAAGCAATTCATGAAAATCATCTCGCTCGCGCCCGAGGTGCTGTGATGGCTGATAAGTTTCGCATCCGTCGTGGCGATGAGGTGGTTGTCCTCACTGGCAAGGACCGGGGCCGTTCCGGCGAGGTTCTTCGGGTGGATCGAGATCGCAAGCGCGTTATCGTGCGTGGAATCAACATTGCCCGTCGCCATACGCGCCCTTCGCAGGCGGGAGCGGGTGGGATTGTCGACAAGGAGCTGTCGCTCCATATCTCGAACGTAGCGCTGCGTGATCCTGAATCGGGACGTCCCACGAGGATTGGCTACCGCACGCTTGAGGATGGCCGGAAGGTGCGCGTGGCGCGCCGGTCAGGCGATCTGGTGGAAGGCTGAAGTGATGATTCCGAGGTTGCGCGAGGCATACGAGACTCAATATTTGAGCGAGCTTCAGAAGGAGCTTGAGCTTTCGAACCCGCTCCAAGTACCAAGGATCGAGAAGATCGTTCTCAACATGGGTGTAGGTGTCCCCCAGACATCAAGCAGAAGCAGTGGCGAGGACGACAAGGGCGTCGAAGGCGCGGTGCGAGACCTTACGGCGATTGCCGGTCAGAAGGCGGTGCCGACAACGGCGAGGAAGCCAATCGCGGGTTTTAAAATTCGCGCCGACATGAAAATTGGATGCAAGGTGACGTTGCGTTCAAACCGCATGTACGAATTCCTCGACCGCCTGATTAATATTGCACTTCCGCGAGTGCGTGACTTCCGGGGCGTGAGCCTCAATTCCTTCGACGGCAATGGCAATTATGCGTTGGGTTTGAAGGAGCAGATCGTGTTCCCGGAAATCGATTACGACACGGTTGACCGAGTGCGCGGCTTGGACGTGGTGATCGGTACCACCGCAAACGACAACGACAGCGCCCGGGCACTACTGAAAAAATTCAACATGCCCTTCCGAGGGCAAGGAGCCTGACATGGCGAAGAAAAGCGCAATCAACAGAAACGAGCGCCGCCGCCGCATGGTGGAACGGGGCCGTGCGACTCGGAGTGCACTGAAGGCGAAAATCCGGAATCGCTCACTCTCACCGGAAGAACGTTTCCAGGCGGTTCTCAAGCTTGCGGAACTTCCGCGGGGAGCCTCGCCCGTGCGCGTGCGTAACCGCTGCGAACTCACCGGCCGGCCGAGGGGCTACTACCGCAAGTTCCGCCTTTCTCGGATCGCGCTGCGTGAACTTGCTTCGATGGGGCAGATCCCGGGCATGACCAAGGCAAGTTGGTAGGACGACGACGATGACAATGAGCGATCCCATCGCGGACATGCTGACGCGAATCCGCAACGGTCTTCTTGCCGAGAAGCAAGAGGTGCGCTGTCCTGATTCAAGCCTTCGCCGCAGCGTTCTCGAGGTGCTGCGCAAGGAGGGGTATTTGCGGGCCTTTCGAGTCGAGGAAGTCGGCGGTCCGAGGCGAGAGATTGTGATCGAGCTCAAGTATCACCAGGGTGCACCGGCAATCCGTGAGATTACGCGCGTGTCCCGGCCGGGCATGCGGGTGTACTCCCCGGCTCGGGATATCCCTCGCCACCATGCGGGCCTCGGAATTCATGTGCTGTCGACGCCGTCGGGCGTGATGACGGACCACGAAGCTCGGAAAGCCAACGTCGGCGGCGAAATCCTGTGCAGGGTGTTTTAGGCAGCCTGCAATGTCACGTATTGGAAAAAACCCGATCACAGTGCCGGACGGCGTTGAGGTGAGCATTGAGGGGAACGAGGTGAGCGTGAAAGGCCGCCTCGGCAAACTCCACGCGAAGATGCCAAATACGGTTGCGTTGGTGTTTGAGGACGGCATGGTGCGGCTGTCACAGCTTTCCGAGATCCGAGAGGCTCGCGCGGCGCTGGGCATGTCCCGCGCCCTTGTCGCCAACATGGTGACTGGCGTGAGCGAAGGCTTCACGCGTCACCTCGAGATCGAGGGGGTTGGCTATCGCGCGACGATGAAGGGAAAGGACCTCCTCACCCTTCAGCTCGGCTACAGCCATGAGATCTGTGTTTCAGTGCCGGACGACCTCACCGTGACCTGCCCGCGTCCGATCGAAATTGAAATTAGCGGTGCCGACAAGCAGCGCGTGGGACAGTTGGCGGCCGAGATTCGTGCATTTCGCAAACCCGAGCCCTACAAAGGCAAAGGCGTTCGCTACCGTGGCGAGCACATTCGCCGCAAGGAAGGGAAGACCAAGTAAACATGTCTGTTTCCGTTCGTGAACGCATGCTGCGCCGCCGTCGGCGGAACCGTCGTCGCCTTCTCAGGGTGGGGCGCGCACGTCCGCGCCTGTCGGTTTTTCGATCGAGCTTGCATATTTATGCGCAGGTGATCAATGACGCGGACGGGTGTACGCTTGCAAGCGCGTCCAGCCGCGACTCCGAGCTTACGAAGAAGGGCAAGTCTCCCTCCGGTGTGGAGGGTGCGCGTGCCGTTGGTGCTCTGGTTGCTGGTCGTGCCCGCAAGGCGGGCATTGAGTCCGTGGTGTTCGACCGCGGAAGCTATCTCTATCACGGCCGTGTCCGTGCTCTCGCCGAGGGCGCGCGCGAGGGCGGTCTCGGCTTCTGACCGGGAAGGATTACGGTATGGCACGCAGGGCAAAACAGGAAGAACGCCAAGAGATTGGCGATAAAATGGTGAAAATTCGCCGGGTCGCCAAAGTGGTGAAAGGCGGACGAAGATTTGGTTTCGCAGTGATCGTGGTGGCTGGTGACGAGCAGGGTCGGGCGGGATTTGGCTCAGGAAAAGCTAAAGAGGTGCCAGAGGCGATTCGCAAGGCAACTGAGAACGCCAAACGCCGATTGATCCGGGTACCTCTCCGGGAAGGACGCACCCTTCATCACGATATTAAGGGCCGCCACGGCTCGACCCAGGTAATTCTGCGCTCAGCTCCTCCGGGCACCGGCATCATCGCAGGTGGGCCTGTGCGTGCGGTGCTCGAACGTCTCGGCGTCCAGGATGCGGTCGGCAAGTCCATAGGTAGCGGCAATGCGATCAATATGGTACGGGCGACATTCGATGCGCTTTCACAAGTGCAGGCCCCCCGCGACGTGGCGTCACGACGCGGGTGCAAGGTTTCCGACGTGATCGGACACACGAGTGCTGCCAAGGGAAAAGCGCAAACCCGGAAACCTGAGGAAGATGGAGTTGAGGGAGCGACCTCGGATTCAACCCCGCCCGAACAGAAACCTGCTGCCAAGGCTGAGCTTGCGTCTCCGGATGAGACTCCCGCCGATGTGGCGGATGGCAAGGACACCAAGCAGGCGGAAGCCTGAACACCGTGGCGGCGAAAACCGGGCGCATCCGCGTGACCCAGATACGCAGTCCCATCGGGCGGCAGTCTTACCAGCGCAAGACGCTGGTGGGGCTCGGCCTCAACCGGATGCATCGCACACGCGAACTCGAAGATACGCCCGCAGTGCGCGGCATGATCGAACGGGTCAATCACCTTGTGCGGATCGATTCCGCTGATGACGAGAAGAAGGCGCGTTCATGAGAATTCACGAACTGGCACCTTCGCCGGGATCTGTGCGCACACGCAAGCGTGTCGGCCGAGGCATTGCTTCAGGCACAGGCAAGACCTCAGGGCGGGGGCACAAGGGCTTCAAATCCCGTTCGGGCAGTAGCACCTCGGGTTTCGAGGGTGGCCAGATGCCGCTTTACCGACGGCTTCCGAAACGAGGCTTTCGGGCGCTACACCCGCATCGTTATGCCGAGGTAAACATCGGTAGGGTAAATGTCGCCGTGGAGACAGGAAAAATCAATCCCGCAAACACGATCGATGCCGAAGCACTCTTGGCAGCGGGCGTGATTCGTCGAATCCGGGACGGTGTACGTCTTCTCGGTGAAGGGGAGATCAAGACAGCGATCCGTTTCAGAGTGACGGGTGCCTCTCGTGCGGCGATTGAGGCCGTTGAAAAGGCGGGAGGAAATGTTGAGGTAATCGTTCCGAGTATTCCCGGCCCTACTGGAGTGCAGGAGAGGGCCGGGAAGAGCCGTCAGAAAAGGAAAGAAAAATCCTCGACGAAGAAAATCGAGGCGACTGAGAAGGATTCTGAGGTCGACGAAGCGAATGCATCGGCAGAGGGAACGCAGGCCGAGGCGGTTGGAAAAGATTCTGAAGCAGGCGCACCTGAAAATGCACCGGATGGGACGGACGACGTCCCACAAGAAAAGGAATGATTCTCGCATTTAACGAGGTGGCTAGGGCTGCCAGGGAGAGGCTCTGATGGCCTCGGCGGCGGAACAACTCGCATCCACGATCAATTTCGGTGCTATCGCTCAGGCAACCGAGCTCAAGCGACGTATCTGGTTCACTCTGGGTGCTTTGATCGTCTACCGCATCGGCACTTACATTCCCTTGCCGGGGATCGAGACTGCCGCGGTCGCTGACGTATTCCGTCAGAACGCCGGTGGAATCCTCGGCATGTTCGATATGTTCGCGGGCGGGGCGCTCGGGCGGATGACGATTTTTGCCCTCAATATCATGCCCTACATCTCATCGTCGATCATCATCCAATTGATGACGACAGTGTCCCCGCACCTGGAACAGTTGAAGAAAGAAGGGGAGTCTGGTCGCCAAAAAATTACCCAGTACACTCGTTACGGGACGGTTTTTCTTGCCGCACTCCAAGCACTTGGAATCGCGGTCGGTCTTGAACAGCTGACCGGATCGCAGGGTCCCGCGGTGAGTGAGCCGGGACTGTTCTTCCGATTCGTGACCGTGATCACCCTCACGGGTGGCACGATTTTCCTGATGTGGCTTGGCGAACAGATCACCTCTCGGGGTATCGGCAATGGCATTTCGCTCATCATCATGGCGGGAATCGTAGCGGAACTTCCCACGGCACTGGTGGCAACTCTTGAACTCGGGCGCACGGGAGCACTGTCAGGCGTCCTGATCATGCTGTTGATGGCTCTCGCCATCGGGGTCATCGCCTTCATCGTCTTCATCGAGCGGGCACAGAGGCGGATTTTGGTCCAGTATCCCAAGCGGCAAACGGGAACTCGAACCTTTGGTGGGGACACTAGTTCCTACCTACCGCTCAAACTGAATACCGCAGGTGTTATTCCGCCGATTTTCGCGAGTTCGATCCTGCTTCTTCCCGTGACGGCACTGAGCTTCAATGCAGGGCAGGGGCCGGACTGGCTTCTTGAGGCTACTGCGCTCCTTGGCAGGGGGCAGCCGGGGTACATGCTTCTCTACATCAGTGGTATCGTCTTTTTCGCGTTTTTCTACACCGCCATCGTCTTCAACCCAGCGGACACGGCCGACAATCTGAAGAAGTACGGGGGCTTCATTCCAGGTGTGAGGCCTGGGGCGAACACGGCCGAGTACATCGACCGCATCCTGACCCGGCTTACGACCGTGGGTGCTGCGTACCTTGCGGCGGTCTGCTTGCTACCGGAAATCCTGATCTCACGGTACGCAGTGCCATTCTACTTTGGTGGAACGAGTCTGCTGATCGTCGTCAATGTGACCATGGATACCGTGGCGCAAATTCATTCTCACCTGATTGCACGCCAGTTCGAGGGGTTGGTCCGGAAGGCCAAACTTCGAGGCAGGAACTGATGCGCATCGTCTTGCTGGGGCCACCGGGCTGCGGCAAGGGAACCCAGGCGATGCTTCTCCGCGACCGTCTGGGCGTACCGCATCTTTCAACGGGGGACATGCTGCGTGCGGCGGTGGAAGCACAGACCGAGATCGGCAAGCGCGCAGCTGAAATCATGAAACGAGGGGCCTTGGTCCCTGACGACGTGGTGGAAGGAATCGTTGCCCAACGGATCGGGCTCCAAGACTGTAGAGACGGTTTCATTCTCGACGGCTTCCCACGAACCGTAGCTCAGGCTGACGCGCTGGGACGGATGCTTGGGCAGAAGAAGCTGACTCTCGATCAGGTGATTGAAATCACCATTGATGAGGAGGCCCTGCTCAAACGGGTAACCGGACGGTTCGTGTGCGAGAAGTGTAATGCCGTCTACAACGAAGTGACCAAACCTCCTCAGAGGGAGGGTATCTGCGACATGTGCGGCAATGCGGAATTCCGAAAGCGCACTGATGATAATGTCGAGGCGGTGACACAACGGCTTGCTGCCTACCGCGAAGAAACCGCAACCTTAGTTCCTTACTACCAGGACAAGGAACTGCTGGCGCGGGTGGACGGATCCGCTTCATTGGACGAGGTGACCGAGGCGATCCGCGCCCTGGTTGGATGAACGTATCCTAGAGCCTCAGAGGTGGCTCACTCTTCATTCTTTCCTGTTAAACCTCGGTGGCGGATCAGATGGTCGGCCAGCACGAGTGCCATCATCGCCTCACCCACCGGAACCGCTCGGATTCCCACGCAAGGGTCGTGGCGCCCCCGGGTTGAAATTTCGGCATCGTTCCCCTCGATGTCGATGGTCTTGCGCGCCAACGGGATTGAACTCGTGGGCTTTACCACGAAGCGTGTCACGATGTCTTGCCCCGACGAGATTCCTCCGAGAATCCCGCCTGCGTGGTTCGAAAGGAAGCGGACGCCTCCGTCTTTCCCCTTTCGCATTTCGTCGCCGTGTTCAAGACCGGTTTGTGTTGCGGACTGGAAGCCGTCACCGATTTCCACTCCCTTCACCGCGTTGATCGCCATCATCGCCCGAGCCAGATCGCCGTCGAGTTTATCGTAGACGGGCTCTCCCAGGCCCGCAGGCACGTTTTCCGCAACGATTTCGATCACGGCACCGCAGGAGAGCCTGTCCTTGCGGATGCGGTCCAGATATGACGCCCAGGTCTTCGCTGCCTCGGGATCGGGACAGAAGAATGGGTTGCGCTCCACCTCGTCCCAGTCCCAACGATTGCGGGCGATCGTCTCGGTTCCTATCTGCACGAGTGCCCCCCGGACGCGCATGGGCGCAATTATCTTGCGCGCGACGGCTCCTGCCACGACCCGCATGGCGGTCTCGCGGGCAGACGAGCGGCCTCCTCCACGGTGGTCGCGGATTCCGTACTTTTTCCAGTAGGTGTAATCGGCATGGGCGGGACGGAAGAGATCCTGGTTCCGCTCGTAGTCGGAAGAACGGGCGTCGGAGTTCTCCACGATGACGCTGAGAGGCGTACCTGTCGTTTTTCCCTCGAAAACACCAGATACGATCCTTGCCTCGTCTTTCTCTCGCCGTGGGCTGGTATGGCGAGAGGTCCCCGGACGCCTTCTATTCAGGTCGATCTGGATGTCGGATTCGGAGAGTTCGATCCCTGGCGGAACCCCGTCGACAATGCAGCCAATGCAGGGCCCGTGGCTTTCTCCCCAGGTAGTGAGTCGAAGCACTGTCCCGAAACTGTTGCCGGCCATGACGGTATCTCGGGCTATACGGTGGAAATGTCGGGAGCGTCGACCTGTTTCATGCCGACGACATGATAGCCGCCGTCCACGTGCACGACCTCGCCCGTGGTTCCTTTGCCAAGACCAGAAAGCAGGTAAAGCGCAGCCCCTCCTACGTCGTCGAGTTCGATGTTGCGCCGCATCGGCGCGTTGTACTGGTTCCATTTAAGGATGTAACGGAAGTTCCCGATGCCGGAAGCGGCAAGCGTCTTCACGGGCCCAGCCGAAATCGCGTTCACTCGGATTCCATCGCCGCCCAAGTCGACAGCGAGGTAGCGTACGCTTGATTCGAGTGCTGCCTTTGCGACTCCCATCACGTTGTAGTGGGGCATTACCCGCTCCGCCCCGATATAGGTCAGAGTGAGGATACTTCCACCTGGTCCCATGTGCTGGGCCGCCGCCCGTGCTGCCTCGGTCAGCGAGTAGCAGGAAATATCCAGGGTGTGGAGAAAATTCTCCCGGGAAGTCTCGATATAGCGCCCGGTGAGCTCTTCTTTGCGTGAAAAAGCGATTGCATGTACCAGGAATTCGAGTCCACCCAGACGTTTTGCAGCCTCGTCAACGGCGGCGCTGATTTGGCCTTCCTCAGATGCATCGCAAGGGATCACGATATCCGAGCCTGCTTTCTCGGCGAGCGGAACAACGCGCTTGCTCAGGGCCTCGCCCTGGTAGCTGAAGGCGAGTTGAGCTCCGTGAGCGGCGAGGGCTTCGGCGATTCCCCAGGCGAGCGAACGCTCGTTGGCAATACCCATGACGAGGCCCCTTTTCCCCGCCATCAATGGCTTGCCTGCGGTCGTCGCAGATCGAGGCTCAGGCATGGAAGAAGTTTTTCTCTGCAGAAAGCTGTGTCGCAACATCCTATTGTTGAGCCTGTAAGCGTCAACGCACGGGAAGGGAAGCGATGCTGATCGACGGAGTGCCGCAACGGACGATTCGCCGTACGGAGGACGGTTGTGCAGTTGAAATTATTGATCAAACGGACCTTCCGGGCACGTTTACGATCACACGTCTCGATACCGTCGAGGACGTGGCCGGGGCGATTCGCACCATGCAGGTCAGAGGCGCTCCGCTGATAGGGATCACCGCTGCCTACGGTGTTTGCCTTGCACTTCGCGAAAGGAACGATGACCGATCCCTTGAGAGCGCATTAGATCTTCTCGCTTCCACCCGCCCGACTGGCCGCAATCTTTTCCTCATGCTTGACGTCATGCGTTCGGAACTTGAGGAAGTTCCTCCCGGGGCGCGGCTCTCAAAAGCCTGGGAGACGGCTACGTGTCTTGCTGAGGAGGACGTGGGTGCGTGTGCTCGTATTGGCAGGACCGGCATCGATCTCATTCGTCAGGTCCACGAACGGAACGACGGCCGCACGGTCAACGTGCTCACACACTGCAATGCGGGATGGCTTGCCTGTGTGGACTGGGGGACGGCGCTGGCACCCGTCTATGCGGCCCACGATGAAGGGATTTCAGTTCACGTGTGGGTTGGTGAGACCCGGCCCCGGAACCAGGGGGCGGCCCTCACCGTTTGGGAACTCGGTGCGCACGGCGTTCCGCACACGCTTTCCGTTGACAGCGCTGCGGGTTATCTGATGCAGCGAGGGAAAGTCGATCTCTGCATCGTTGGAGCCGATCGGGTGCTCGCTGACGGCACTGTTTGCAACAAGATCGGCACCTACCCGAAAGCACTTGCCGCTCACGACAACGGGATTCCTTTTTACGTGGCCTTCCCGAGCACCACCATCGATTGGGAAGAAGGAAAGGGCGCGGATTCGATCCCGATCGAGGAACGCGGGGCCGATGAGGTAATCACGGTCACGGGCGTAAACGAAGCCGGGGCGGCCGTTGCCGTTGCCATTGCTCCGCCCCTGACATCGATTGCCAATCCCGCTTTCGACGTGACGCCTGCTCGCCTGGTCACTGCTCTCATCACCGAATATGGATTAGCGGAGGCCTCGCCCGAAGGCATGGAAGGGCTGTTTCCCGGACGGAAGCGACGATGAAGAGCCGTTGGAACGAACGAGAAGCCCGGATCCTTGTCCGTTCGCTCGGGCGACAAGGCGTTTCCAGGGATCTCGCGCTTCGGGTCTATACGGCTCGTCTTCTTGGGAGTGAGCGCCGCCTTGTGTTGCACGGCGGTGGCAATGTCTCGGTGAAGATAAAAGGTCTGGGTTCCCCAGGTTCGCCAGGGGAAACGCTTTGTGTAAAGGGAAGCGGATGGGACATGGCCTCGATCGAGCCGGCGGGATTGCCAGCGCTGCGACTTGCTCCGTTACGTGAATTGCGCCGGCGCAAGCGGCTCGGGGATGCAGAAATGACAGCGGCCCTGAGGGTGAATCTTCTCGATCCTGCCTCTCCGGATCCTTCAGTGGAGACGCTTCTGCATGCCTTCCTACCGCATGCGTTTGTTGATCATACCCACGCAAACGCATCCCTGGCTGTCATGGATCAACCGAATCCGGTGGCACTCGCTCGTGAGACTTGGGGTGATCGGGTTGCGATCGTCCCCTACGTTATGCCGGGCTTCAATCTCGCCAAAGCGTGCGCGGAAGCGTACGAGCGTAACCCCTTCGTTGAGGGGCTTGTGCTATTGCGCCACGGGCTCTTCTCATTCGGGGCCACAGCCCGCGAATCTTACGAACGTATGATCAGACTGGTGACGATGGCCGAGGAGCGGGTGGATCGCTCCGGCCCCGTCCCTCGTTTGCCGACGAGGACTCAAGGAAACCACGCCTCCGTTTTCCGAATCGCACCCATGTTGCGGGGCCTTGTAAGCAGGGCGGCTTCGGAGGGTGGCGGTCCTCGGAGGTTGGCATTGGAGTTCCGGAGCGGAAAGGCTGCACTCTGGTTAGCCGGTCTTGATGCGCCGCGTCGCCTTGGTCCGGCGACTCCGGATCACGTGCTTCGAACAAAGCACAGGTTCCTTGTCCTTCCTTTTCCGGAAAACGACGATTTTGTGCGCAAGGCTGAGCGATCAGTGGCCGTTTACGTAGCCCGTTGCCGTACCTATTTCGAAAGACACCGACACCGCGCGGCTGCTTCGCTCATGCCTCTCGACCCCGCCCCGCGGGTTCTCCTTGTCCCAGGTGTGGGGCTGTTCGCCGCAGGACAGAATGTAGCCGCGGCGCGACAGGCGGCGGATCTTGCTGAGGTGACGGCGGAAGTTGCGCGGGATGCGGAGAGGGTGGGCTCGTACCGATGCCTTTCCGATGCGAACCTGTTCGATGTCGAGTATTGGCCACTGGAGCGAGCGAAGCTTGCGAAGATGGCGCCGCGTGCGTTTGCAGGCTACGTCGTTGCGGTCACGGGCGGTGCAGGCGCGATCGGGCGTGCCACCGGGGAAGCATTTGCAGCCGAAGGAGCTGATGTGGTCCTGATCGATCACGACAAAAAGAAACTCGCGGCTGCGGCTACGGAAACGGGAGCATTCCCCGTTGAGGCTAACCTGTTGGATTCCCGCTCGGTGGCGCATGCGTTTGGACGAATTGTCCATGATCACGGTGGTCTCGATGTGTTGGTCTCTAACGCCGGTACCTTGCAGGTAGGCCGTATCGGCGAGGTTTCCGAAGCCGATCTCAGGAAGAGCTTTGAGATCAACTTCTTCGCCCATCAACGTGTGGCACAGGCCGCGCTCAAAATCTTCCGGACGCAGGGGCTCGGAGGCGTTCTCCTGTTCAACGTGTCCAAACAGGCTCTTGCCCCGGGGCCGGGAATCGGTGCCTACGGCACGGCCAAGGCGGCTACTCTCTCGCTTATGAGGCAATATGCATTAGAGTACGGACGAGAGGGAATTCGCGCAGGTGCGGTCAATCCGGACCGGATCCGGAGTGGGTTGCTGTCGGACGAAGTGATTCAAGACCGTGCTATCGTTCGGGAAATTTCAGAGGAGGAATATATGGCAGGTAATTTACTCGGGCGCGAAGTGCGGGCGATTGATGTCGGGCGTGCGTTTGTTGCCCTAGCGCTTCAAGATCGTACGACAGCTGCCGTGCTCACGGTGGACGGGGGAAATCTCGCGGCGTCAGTGCGATGATGGAGGTCTGGGCACTTGAAAATTGGTCGCGAGAGGGGCTTCGGCTGATCCAGCGGGAGGAACCCGAACCGGGGCCGGGAGAGGTTCTGGTCGCAATGGAGGCCGCATCCCTTAACTACCGAGACCTTGTAATGGTGGAAGGAGGCTATGGTCGAATCGGTGGAGAGCTACCGATTGTTCCGGTCTCTGATGGTGCGGGTCGTGTTACTGCTGTGGGTGACGGAGTCGACGATTCCATCGTGGGCCAACTTGTCATTCCTTCGTTCTTTCAGGGGTGGGACGCGGGCGATTTCCCAGCTGATGCACTCCAGAGTGCTCTTGGCGGCCCGCTTGACGGAGTGATGCAACCGCGGATGGTACTTCCTCGCGAGGGAGTGGTGGAAGCCCCGGTAGGGTGGACGGCCCGCGAAGCAGCGACGCTTCCTTGCGCTGCAATTACCGCTTGGAACGCTGTTATCGGTCATGCGCGGATACGTCCGGGGGACGTGGTCGTGGTGGAGGGACTTGGGGGAGTTGCGTGTTTTGCCGTGCAATTCGCACGTCTTGCCGGTGCGGAAGTAGTGGTGGTGACTTCAAGCGCGGAGAGGATCGAGCGTGCCAAGGAACTCGGTGCACATCACGGAATTGACCGCGTGCAGGATCCGGAATGGGGTAAAGCTGTCGTTTCTCTTGTTGGTGGCGCTGATCTCGTGGTCGAGCTCGGCGGCGAGGAGACCCTCTTCCAGGCGTTGCGGGCCGTGCGCCCGGGAGGAACTATCAGCCTCATTGGTGTGTTGTCGGGAGGGAAGGCGTCGTTTCCGCTGGGATCTGTTGTAACCCGCGCAGTGCAATTCAGAGCGGTGACCTGCGGCTCGAGGACGGACCTGACAGATTTGGTGCGGGCACTTGAGAAAAGCGGGTTGCGGCCTGCGATCGACCGGACGTTCGAATTCCAGGACCTCCATGCAGCATTTACGTGCCTCGGGGAGGGCAAGCATGTCGGAAAGCTCTGCCTCGACATCGGCGCCGCTTGAAAGTCCATCGATAAAGAAACTCGTCAGAGAAGGGGGCCCTCGGATACGGCTTGGGAACGCTTTTCGAGAGAACGGGAGATGCGTTCCGAAGGGAAACCGAGTTGAACCATGCCTATCCCTGCGTCAAACGTTTCGTGGTACCTGGCCAGTTTTCCGTCGCGGAATCGAAACCGGCTCATGCCTTCGAAGGTGATCTTTCGCTCTTCAACGCCGGCGAGCTTCGAGAGGTAGTGGAAGCGATAGACACCGTAGGCAAGATCGCCGGAAGAACAGATATCTTTGAAGCTCCAGACAAGATCGCTGGCATGGGCGTGGAAGTGCTTATCGATCATGCGAGCGATGGCATTCCGACCCTCAAAGGCTCCGTAGAAGCCGTCGTGGTAGACGCCGTCCTCGGTGAAAAGGGCAGCAAGCTTGCTTCCGGGACCTTCACAAGCGGCGTTGGCAAACTGTTCGATAAAAGATGGGATGTTGAAAGAAGGTATGGCTTTCTCCTGGGTTCCGTCGGGCAGACTGACAGTATCCCCTTGTCGTCGGTGCGGGGGAAATTTTGGTGAGCGGTGAGGTGCACACAGTTCGGCTCCGAATCGGTGGTCAAGTGCAGGGTGTGGGCTTCCGCTTCTGGACGCAACAGGAGGCATTGCTTCGAAATCTTCGAGGATGGGTGAGAAATCTTTCCGACGGGATGGTGGAAGCACTGATTTCAGGCGATGCGGACGACGTTGCTGGAATGGTAGAAGCTTGTCGGAAAGGTCCTCCTCGGGCCGAAGTGATGACGCTTGCCGAGGAAGATGCGGAGAGTTTCTCGTCCAGAGAGGGAGAAGGATTCAGGATCCTTCGTGGCTGAAATGCCGTCGAGCAGGGCAATGCATGGAGCAAAAAATTGTACCCTGTCCCCCGGTTGTGATCCGTCTCACGTCGTTCGAAACCAAAGAGGCTGTCAAGTGGAAATCCGTACAACCATTCATGCGATCACCGGTATCGCAACAGCATCGTTTCTGCTGGCCAGTACAACCCTTGCGTACGGTCAGGAGGGAGAGGCTGTCGAGGAAGTCGAGGGCATTGTCGTCATCGGAGCACGCCGCGCGATCCGGTCCGTCAGCGATACATCGACACCAATCGAAGTGATTCAATCGGAAGACTTGCGCCAGGCCGGTGTTTCGGATACTTCCTCACTTCTCAGGAACGTGATTCCGTCTTGGAATGTAAACGCCCAGCCCATCAGTGATGCGGCGACGATTGTTCGCCCTGCGAATCTGCGAGGGCTTGGTTCCGATCAAATCTTGATTTTCCTTAACGGAAAGCGCCGCCACAGGGCCGCGGTAATTAGTTTTGTGGGAAACGGGCAGTCCGAGAGCACTCACGGCCCGGATGTGAGCGTCATCCCGCCAATTGCCTTGAAACGTGTTGAAGTGCTTAAGGACAGCGCGTCTGCACAGTATGGATCGGATGCCATCGCTGGAGTGATCAACTTTGTCCTGAAGGACAGTCCCGAGGGCGGTGTCGTGGAAACCCAGTGGGGGCAGACCTATGAGGGCGACGGCGAGGAGTACCGGGTTTCTGCCAATGCAGGCGTACCCATAAAAGGTGCGGGTTTTCTGAACGTGAGTACCGAGTTTCGAGAAGCTGAGCCGACGGTTCGTAGCGTCCAGCGAACGGACGCACAGGACTTGATCGAAGCTGGACATAGAAGTATTCGTCAGCCTTATGCGCAGGTATGGGGCCGCCCTGAAACGCGGGATGACTACAAAATATTTGCGAATTTCGGACTGGAATCCGGTCTCTATGCTTTTGGAAACTATGCGCAGCGAGAAGTAGAAGGAGGTTTTTTCTTTCGCGATCCTACCAACCGGAACGGAGTTTTCACAGTCGGGGAGGGTAGTGGCAGGGAATATCTGGTTGTCGATCGAGGTGATGATGACGGAGATCCAATGACTTGTGCGAGTGTGCCTGTGAGGGGGAACGTAATCGATGATCTAGAAAATATTTACAATAACCTTGGTGCTGCAACTCGGGAGGATTGTTTCAGTTTTCTTGAACGGTTTCCAGGCGGTTACACTCCGAGTTTCGGAGGAGAAGCGAAGGATGTGGCAGGATCGATCGGATTTCGCAACAAGCTTAATTCGGGTCTTGGGTATGATGTCAGCTTGACCATGGGAAGACACAGGGTCGATCATTTCATCAGCGATACGATCAATCCCAGTCTCGGGCCGGAATCGCCCACGTCGTTTGCTATTGGTGCCTACATACAGGAAGAACGCACTTTCAATGCAGATTTTACATATCCGATCAAGGTCGAGATATTTGAATCTCCATTAAACCTCGCGGCGGGTTTCGAGTGGCGCGAGGAGAAATTTAAAATCACCCAGGGAGACACGGCGTCTTGGGAGGCAGGCCCGTATAGGGATCGAGGTTTCTTCGTTGGCTCGCACGGTTTTGCGGGTTTTAGTCCTGAAAGCGTGGGATCTTGGGATCGTGACAACATCGCGGCCTACCTTGATTTGGAGGCTGACGTGAGAGATGATCTCACGCTATCCGTTGCGGGACGTGTAGAGTATTTTGAAACCTTCAAATCAACGCATGATTTCAAGATTGCTGTTCTCAAGCGGCTGAACGATTGGTTCAATCTTAGGGCATCCGTGAATTCTGGTTTCCGGGTTCCCACTGTAGGACAGGAAAATGTGGTGAAAGTAAGCACTTCATTCAATGATCGTGGTCTGGTTCAATTAGGAACCTTTCCAGTATCGCGTCCTTTACCACAGGCCTTGGGTGCCAAACCTCTGAAACCTGAGGAGTCCATCGCTCTCTCGACAGGGTTTGTTATTGATCTTCCCAGAAGTTCATTTTCACTGGACCTGTACAGAATCGAGATCGATGGACGCATAGGAAGATCGCAGAAATTTATAAGGTCTACGTATTTGGAAGGTGGTACCTCACCCGATCGGAACCTGGTTGCAGCATTTGATTCAAACAACATTGAAGAGGTCGATTTTTATGGGAATGGATTTAACACTCGCACACAGGGTCTTGATATAGTAGCAACCCTCGACCTTACGGAAGAGATTCCGGCGTTTGAGCGAGGAACGACGGATTTCGTCTTTGCTTTCAATTACACGAAAGTAGACGTGCAAGATGCCGATCCGAATTTTATTGGTTCCTACGAAGAAAGGAAGATCGAGGAGAGCCTCCCTAGGTATCGTTTCCATGGAACGCTTTCTCACGATCGTGAAACTTGGCGAAGCTTCGTTAGATTGAACTACTTTGGCCCTTACACTGAATTCCATACCGATTCGGAAAGTCTGGAAATCAATCCAGGAAGCGAATACACGATCGATGCTGAGGTTGGCTGGCGTATAGGGAATGGATTTGAACTATCTGTGGGGGCTACAAATCTTTTCAATAACTTCCCAGATAGGAACGTTTATAGTGGTTCGAGAGGTTCGAAATATCCGGAGTCCGCTCCGGGAGGAATAGACGGTGGTTTTTACTACACAAGACTGCAGTACTCTTGGTAAAAACCAGAAAGGGAATGAGCGGAGATGCCCGTTCCTAATCGTTTCGATTTTGGCGTGAGATTGAGGATTCAACCTCGCCGGCTATGATGCCAAGCCGCGCGAGTTCCACGGAACGTCCACGCGCAACCCCGGGGATTTTCGTGATGGCTCGCGCAAAAATTGCTCTCGTTGGTGCAGGCCAAATTGGCGGCACACTTGCCCATCTCGCTGGTCTGCGGACCTTTGGCGACGTGGTTCTGATCGACATTGCCAAGGGAATCCCGCAGGGCAAGGCCCTTGATCTCGCTGAGGCCATGCCCATATCGGGAACCGACATTTCCTTCTCGGGCGGCTCGGCTTGGCACCTCCTTGCCGGAGCTGATGTCGTCATCGTGACGGCCGGCGTCCCCCGCAAGCCCGGCATGAGCCGAGATGACCTGCTCGGGATCAACGCCGGCGTGATGCGCTCCGTAGGTGACAACATCGCCCGGCATTGCCCCGGGGCCTTCGTGATCTGTGTCACTAATCCGCTTGATGCGATGGTCTGGGAGCTTCGCCGGGTCTCAGGCCTGCCGCACCGCAAGGTCGTGGGAATGGCGGGGGTCCTGGACAGTGCCCGATTCCAACATTTTCTTGCTCGAGACCTCGGTGTTTCAGTGCGTGACGTGAGTGCTTTTGTCATGGGCGGCCATGGCGACACGATGGTGCCCTTGATCCGCTATTCAACTGTCGCGGGGATCCCCGTTCCCGACCTCATAAAGATGGGTTGGACGACCAAGGCTCGCATCGACGCCATTGTCCAGCGAACTCGTGGCGGAGGGGCCGAAATCGTCTCCCTTCTCGGAACCGGCTCGGCCTTTTATGCACCTGCACACGCGGCAATGGAGATGGCCGAGGCGTATTTGCGGGATTCCAAGCGCGTCCTTCCCTGTGCCGCCTGGCTCAAGGGCGAATACGGCGTAAAGGGGCTTTACGTCGGAGTTCCTGCCGTGATCGGTGCTCGTGGCATCGAGAAAATCGTCGAAGTTCCTCTTGCTAGCGATGAACGCGCCGCGTTCCGCAAGTCGGTCAAGGCCGTCAAGGGGCTTGTCGATGACCTGCGCAAGTTGAAGCGCACCGGATGAACATCCACGAGTACCAAGCAAAGGCGATCCTATCCGGGTACGGGGTACCCGTCCTTCGGGGGCAAGTGGCCTATACCGCCGCCGAGGCTCGTGCGAACGCGAAATCCCTTGGTGGTGATGTCTGGGCAATCAAGGCACAAATCCATGCAGGTGGTCGAGGCAAGGCAGGGGGCATTCGCATCTCTCGCTCGCTCGACGAGGTGGAGAAGGAGGCAAAAGATCTCATAGGTTCCCGTCTCGTGACCCCCCAGACCGGTGCCGAGGGAAGCGAGGTTAGGCACGTATATGTCGAGGAAGGAGCCGATATCGTTGGCGAACGCTACCTCGGCATGACCCTTGATCGTCGTCGTGGCCGTTTGGTCGTGATGGCAGCCAATGAAGGCGGGGTCGAGATCGAAGAGGTCGCGGCGAGATCGCCCGAGAGCATTCACACTGTTGCGATTGATCTGGCCGTCGGTCTCCGTTCTTACCAAGCCCGCCAAATTGCATTCGCTCTCACTTTTGAGCCCGAGGCGCAGCGGCGTATCGCCGAAACAGTGCTGGCCATGGCTGAGGCGTTTCTCGCAACGGACGCTTCTCTCATCGAGATCAATCCCCTCGTGATCTCCGATGGCGGAGAAGTGTTGGCACTCGATGCGAAGATGAATTTCGATGACAACGCTCTTTACCGCCACCCCGACATTGTCAAACTTCGCGACGAAACCGAGGAGGATCCCCGTGAAAGCGAGGCCGCGAATCATGGCCTTAGTTACATCAAGCTCGACGGCAATATCGGCTGCATGGTGAACGGGGCTGGTCTCGCAATGGCGACGCTTGACCTCATTTCCCTCAAGGGCGGGGCCCCTGCCAACTTCCTTGATGTTGGTGGTGGGGCTACCGAGGAACGGGTCTCCCGCGCTTTCAAAATTATCCTCTCTGATCCCGATGTTGATGCAGTTCTGGTCAATATCTTCGGTGGAATCATGCGTTGCGACACGATCGCGGAGGGAATTGTCGGTGCCGTGCGCGAGGTAAGCCTCCGCGTTCCACTCGTTGTCCGCCTTGAGGGTACCAGCGTCGAGAAGGGGACTGCGATCCTTGCTGAATCAGGCTTACCCATTACCACCGCCGCTGACCTTGAAGATGCGGCGGAGAAAATCGTGGCCGCCGCTGGGAGCAAGGGTTGATGGCTGTTCTTGTTGATTCCGAGACTCGTGTGATTTGCCAAGGCTTCACTGGGGCGCAGGGCACCTTTCACTCTGAACAGGCGATCGCCTACGGCACTCGGATGGTGGGAGGCGTAACCCCGGGCAAGGGTGGAACCCGCCACTTGGATCTTCCGGTGTTTGACTCCGTTCGCGAGGCGGTAACCGAGACCAAGCCGGACGCGACCGTCATCTACGTACCACCCCCGTTTGCTGCCGATGCCATCCTCGAAGCGGCCGAAGCCGAAATTCCACTTGCGGTCTGCATTACCGAAGGGATTCCTATTCTTGATATGGCTCGTGTCCGCCGTGTCCTTGAAGGTTCCGCAACCCGGCTAGTAGGCCCGAATTGCCCAGGGGTCATTACGCCCGGTGCTTGCAAAATCGGAATCATGCCGGGCCACATTCATACTCCTGGCAGTGTGGGGATCGTGTCACGTTCGGGCACCCTCACTTACGAAGCAGTGGCGCAAACCACTGCGGTGGGGCTCGGACAATCAACTTGCGTCGGGATCGGTGGCGATCCAATTTCAGGCACTTCCTTCGTCGACGTTCTTGAGATGTTTCTCGCTGACGATGCCACGACCTCCATAGCGCTCATCGGCGAGATCGGGGGATCAGCTGAGGAAGAGGCGGCAGATCTTCTTCGCCGCGAGAAAATGAAAAAACCCGTTGTTGCGTTTGTCGCCGGTCGTGCGGCACCTCCCGGGCGCCGCATGGGGCATGCGGGTGCGATCGTTGCAGGCGGTGAGGGCGGTGCGGAAAACAAAATCGAGGCGCTTCGTAGTGCGGATGTTGTCGTGGTTGAATCTCCGGTTGATATTGGATCTGGCTTGGTCGGAGCAATTTCCGGTTAGTTGTGGCAAACTAAAAACAGCCGGTCGGGTGTTGCGAAACGATAACCATGGGAACCGCTTCTTCCAACAGAGTAGCTCGCAGGCGGGAGCTTGGGAGGCTGCTGGCTTCGTTTTCTGCCAATGCGGAATCCGTTGAACCAGGGTGGCGCAGATTTTTCGAAGATCTCGCTCCGTCTGCACGGGTTTTTCTTGAAGATGACAGTGCTGACTGGAGCCCGCCTCCTGCAGGGGCTGCTCCGCCATCCGTAGCTGCATCTGCACCTTCTGCCACGACCGCTTCTGCAACCGGCGCACGGGTTCCGGATCTCGCTGGAACACGCGATTCGATTCGCGCCTTGATGTTGATCCGGGCCTATCGGGTGAGGGGCCACCTCGAAGCTCGTCTCGATCCGCTCGGCCTCGCTCCCATTGAACCGCATCCCGAACTGAATCCAAAAACTTACGGTTTCACCGAGAACGACCTGGATCGCCCGATTTTCATTGACGAAGTGCTTGGTCTCGAATGGGCGACACTCCGTGAAATCCTGAAAGTGCTGAAGGAGACGTACGCGAGTGCCATCGGCGTCCAGTTCATGCACATCCAAGACCCCGAACAGAAGAGCTGGATCCAGAGGCGGATCGAGAATAAAGATAGTGGCCCTGATTTCACTGAACTCGGGAAGCGCACGATTCTAGAACGGTTGACGGACGCCGAGACCTTTGAGCGTTTCCTTGACAAGAAGTTCACCGGCACCAAGCGTTTCGGACTCGAAGGCGGCGAAGCGACGGTTCCGGCAATTGAGCAAGTTATTAAGCGTGGAGGGCAGATGGGCTTGCAAGAAATTGTGATCGGTATGCCGCACAGGGGACGGCTCAACATCCTCGGCAACGTCATGAAAAAGCCTGCGTCGGCAATCTTTGCGGAGTTCCAAGGCTCCTCTCCTTACCCTGACGAGATCGATAGTTCCGGTGATGTGAAGTATCACCTTGGCGCGTCCGCCGACCGGACCATGGGCGATGTGAAGATGCATCTCTCGCTCACTGCCAACCCCTCGCACCTCGAGGCGGTCAATCCGGTCGTGGCGGGCAAGGTGCGGGCGAAGCAGAACGAGTTTCCCGGTGAGGAACGGAAAAGCCGAGTTCTTCCGCTTCTAATGCACGGAGATGCCGCTTTTGCCGGCCAGGGACTGGTGCCCGAAACCCTCGGCATGTCTCAACTCAAGGGTTATCGTGTGGGCGGTACGATCCACTTCATCGTTAACAACCAGATTGGTTTCACGACCAGTCCGGTGAATTCCCGCTCAGGTCCCTATTGCTCCGATGTGGCCCTGATGATCCAGGCGCCGATTTTCCACGTGAACGGGGACGACCCTGAGGCTGTGGTCTATGCAGCCCGTGTCGCCATCGAATTCCGCCAGGAGTTCGAATCGGACGTGGTAATCGACATGTTTTGCTACCGCCGCTACGGCCACAACGAGGGTGATGAGCCCGCTTTCACGCAACCGCTCATGTACAAGCACATCGGGAAGCACCCTACGGTGCGTGAGATCTATGCGGCTCAACTTGCCAAGGAGGGCGTTGTTGCTGCTGAGGAATCGCAGGCCATCGCGCAGAAATGTGAATTCGAACTTGAGCAGGCTTTCGAGGCGAGCTCGACCTACCGACCGAACAAAGCCGATTGGCTGACTGGTGTCTGGGAAGGCTTTACTGCCTCTCTCGACTCCGGTGCCCGTCGAGGTTTGACGGGGGTCGATCGCAAGACACTTTCTAAGATTAGCGAACGGGCCTGTGCGCCGCCCGAAGGGTTCAGCGTGCACTCGCGCGTCCTTCGCCAGCTCAAGCGCAGGGCCAAGATGGTGCAAGAGGGGAAGGGGATCGACTGGTCCACCGGGGAAATGCTTGCTTTTGGAAGCCTTCTCGTGGAGGGCTCGCCTGTGCGTCTTACCGGGCAGGACAGCGGGCGGGGTACCTTTTCCCAGCGTCATGCAGTCTTGGTCGACCAGGAAACGGAAGAGCCTTATGTCTCTCTCAACGCGATCGAAGAGGACCAGGCTGGGTTTGAGATCGTCGACAGTCCACTCTCAGAGGCATCAGTGCTTGGGTTTGAGTATGGCTACTCGTTGTCGTCTCCTCAGACGCTGGTTCTTTGGGAGGCGCAGTTCGGGGACTTCGTGAATGGTGCGCAGGTAATCATTGATCAGTTTGTCGCCTCTGGGGAATCGAAGTGGCTCCGCATGTCGGGGCTTACGCTGCTGTTGCCGCACGGTTTCGAAGGGCAGGGACCAGAGCATTCCTCGGCCCGCTTGGAACGTTTCTTACAACTCTGTGCCGAGGACAACATGCAAGTGGTCAATTGTACGACCCCTGCCAATTATTTCCACGCGCTTCGTCGCCAGATCCACCGCAAATTCCGCAAACCCCTTGTCGTTTTCACGCCGAAATCTTTGCTTCGACACAAGGCCGCAGTGTCGAATATCGAGGACTTCGATGCCGGGTCGTCTTTCCATCGGGTTCTCCCCTTCATGGACGGATCCGACCCGAAGGAGGCGAGACGGATTGTGTTCTGCACTGGCAAGGTTTACTACGACCTTGTCGCCGCGCTTGCGAAGCGATCCACGCCTCACGGGATTCGCATTTTGCGGGTTGAGCAGCTTTATCCGTTCCCTGAAGAGGCGATTGAGCAGGAACTTTCTCTTGCACCTCAAATGGAAGTGGTCTGGTGCCAGGAAGAACCTATGAATATGGGTGCTTGGAGCTTCATTCGCCCGTGCATCAAGGAAGCGATGGACCGGGCCGGTCTTGCGGGTGATTGCCTCTATGCCGGCCGGCCGCCTGCTGCCTCACCCGCTACCGGGCTCTACGAACGTCATCTTGCCGAGCAAACAGCGTTGGTCGCGAAAGCACTTACCTTGTCGGATACTGCGGCTGCCCGGGCCGCTTGAGAGAAGTCATGCCTCTAGACGTTGTCGTCCCTGTGCTTGGGGAATCCATCACTGAGGCAACGGTTCTCGGTTGGAAGAAGGCTCTGGGTGAGGCTGTCGCTAAGGACGAAATCCTAGTCGAGATCGAAACCGACAAGGTGAGCCTTGAGGTGAGCGCGGAGACCGCCGGTGTCCTGACTGAAATCCTGGCCAAAGAGGGGCAGGACGTTGAGGTTGGGGCGGTTCTCGCCCGAATTGATACGGAGATGAGCGCACCGGCAGCCACCGTTTCGGGACCCGCTCCCGCTCCAATGCCGGAGCCTCCCTCTGCTCCGGATCCTGTATCTGCAGTGGAAGCTTCTGTCGTCGCGCCACCGGTTTCGCGGCTCGATCTTGAGTCTGCCACTGCTCCATCTCCTCTTGAACCTGTTGTCGCCCCGCCTCCGGTGGCTTCGGTTGCTGAAACGTTGCCCTCACCCGTGGCCGTTCGCCGCTCCGGTGCCGGAGGAAAAATTACGGACGCCGACCTCCGTGAATTCCTGATAAGCGGCGAACCTCTTTCCCCCACCGAGAGACGTGCTGTCCTGGAAGGTGGTTTCGAGTTTGCAAAACCCGTCGTTGACATGGGTGTGTCCGAGGCCCCTGCACCGGCACTGGAATCTCCTCCTCAGCCCTCGACATCAAGAGAAGATGCCGCACCGCCGCCTGCATCTGTCGCGAGTGGTGCGCGGGTACGCCGGGAACCTATGTCCCGACTTCGTCGTCGGATCGCCGAACGCCTGAAGGAAGCACAGAACACTGCGGCAATGCTTACGACCTTCAACGAAGCTGACATGACACATGTTATGGCTCTGCGGAAGGCTCACGGCCCTGGATTTGAGAAACTCCACGGGGTCCGCCTTGGTTTCATGCCCTTCTTCATCAAGGCCTGCGTCTCCGCGCTTCGTGCCTTCCCGATGGTGAATGCGGAAATCGATGGCGACGACATTGTCTACAAGGATCATTACGACATCGGTGTTGCAGTCGGTGGCGGTCGTGGGCTCGTCGTGCCGGTGATCCGGAATGCAGACCGGGCCGGCTTCGCTGGCATCGAACGAACGATCTCTGACTTCGCTGCGCGTGCGAACGACGGGACCCTGCGAGCAGACGAACTTGAGGGCGGCACTTTTACCATTTCGAATGGGGGGGTCTATGGGTCGATGCTGTCCACTCCGATCCTCAATCCGCCCCAGTCGGGCATTCTCGGCTTGCACCGGATTCAGGAACGTCCCGTCGCGGATTCAGGCACCGTTGTAATCCGTCCGATGATGTATCTGGCCCTTTCCTATGATCACCGCCTCGTCGACGGACGCGAGGCGGTCTCGTTCCTCATTCGGGTGCGTGACGCGCTTGAGCAGCCAGGTCAGCTCGCCCTGGACGTGTGACCGTGGCGAGACATGATCTGATCGTTATTGGTGGCGGCCCGGGAGGGTACGTTGCCGCCATCAGGGCCTCGCAATTGGGTCTTGACGTCGTTTGTGTGGAAAGCCGCGATACGCTTGGCGGCACCTGTCTCAACGTCGGCTGCATTCCGTCCAAGGCACTTCTTCATAACTCGCATCTTTACGAAAGTGCCGCTGAGTTGGCGAGCCGAGGTGTTCGGACCGGAAAAATCCACCTCGACCTGCCGGTGATGATGGCTGATAAAACGGATGCCGTCGGTGCGCTCACCAGCGGCATCGATCAATTGTTCAAGAAACACGGAGTCTCTCGCATGAACGGCCTCGCCCGACTTGCGGGTCCCGGGAGAGTCGAAGTTGAGGGCAGAGAACCGCTTGAAGCTTCCAATGTGATCATCGCGACAGGATCGGAGCCTGCCACGCTTGCCGACGTGGAGGCGGATGGAAACCTGATCGTCGATTCCACGGGAGCACTTTCGTTCGAAAATGTTCCGGATCGTCTGATCGTCGTGGGCGCGGGCTACATCGGTCTTGAGCTGGGATCAGTGTGGCAACGCCTGGGCTCGCAGGTAACGGTCGTCGAGTACCTTGATCGAATCGCTCCCGGCATGGATTCGGAGATTGCACGACGCTTCCAAAAGGCACTTGAGGGGCAAGGTCTCATCTTCCGTCTCGGAGCTAGGATCACCGGTGCACGCCTTCGGCGAAACAAGGTGGATTTGTCGGTGGTCGCGGCCGAAGAAGGGGCAAACGAAGAGACTCTGTCCGCCCACCGCGTCCTGGTTGCGACCGGGCGTCGTCCCTTCACCCAAGGCTTGGGCCTTGAGGAAGCGGGAGTGCGGACGAACGAGCGAGGGTTTATCGAGGTGGACGAAAACTTTACAACCTCCGTGCCGGGCGTTTACGCGATCGGGGACGTGATTCCGGGACCGATGCTCGCCCACAAGGCGAGTTCCGAGGGGCATGCACTCGCCGAACGGCTTGCGGGTGGTGTAGGGTTGATCAACTATGGGGCCATTCCGGCCGTCGTTTACACAGAACCCGAAGTGGCTTCAGTTGGCGTTACCGAAGACGATCTGAAAGCTCAGGGGATTGCATATCGCAAGGGGCGTTTCTCATTTACTGCCAATGCCCGGGGCCGTACCACGCACCAGACCGAAGGCATGGTCAAAGTGCTTTCCGATGAGCACACCGATCGATTGCTTGGTGTCCACGTGATTGGAACCTCGGCCGGGGAACTGATTGCCGAGGCAACGTTAGCCATGGAGTTCGGTGCCACCTCGGAAGATCTAGCCCTTACTTGCCACGCCCATCCGACGATGTCGGAATCGATCCGTGAGGCCGCCGCCGTCGCGGCCTACGGGAAGACGGTCCACTCCTGATCCGCGCGCGCGGATGTGTCCGCTCGTAGGTCTTCTGCAAGCTTGGATCGGCAACCTTGGTATAGACCTCGGTGGTCGTAAGGTTTGCATGCCCCAGTAATTCCTGGATGACGCGTAGGTCGCTGCCTGCCTCGAGAAGGTGGGTGGCGAAACTGTGACGCAACGCATGAGGCGTGGCCGTCTCAGGCAATGAAAGCGTCGCCCGGATCGTCTGCATCCGCCTTTGTGCCGTCCGGGGACTGAGCGCTCCGCCTCGGCGTCCGATGAACAGCGGATTGTCGGGAGAGATTGCCGGTGAAGCTTCCAGCAGAGCATCGATTCCCTGTCGCACTGGATCTAGTAAGGGGATGTCGCGTTGCTTACCTCCCTTGCCCCGGACAAGGAGGGCGTCCCGTCGCCCCATAACATCCGCACGACGGAGTGAAAGTGCTTCTCCGATTCGAAGTCCTGCGCCGTAAAGCAGAAGGAACAGTGCCCGGTCCCGGATTCCTTCCCAGCCGGGACTTGCTGCACCTGCTTCCTCGACGACGGCCTGCGCCTGACGAGGATCTAGAGGGCGGGGAGTCTTCTTCGGCATTCGAGGAGAGCGCAATTTTCTAAGGGGAGCGCCATTCATCTTCCCTGCACGTGATAGGTGCCCCACGAAACCATTTATGGAGGCCCGGGCCCGGGCGGTGCTTGCGGGGGAAAACGGTTTGGGTTCGTGTGCAAGATCGGCGAGCCAGGCGCGGTAATCGGTCAGTGTGAGCTCATCAAGTTCCTTGAAGCTCGCGCGGGTACCAAAATGCTTGGAGACAAAGAGAAGGAAGCGCCGGATGTCCGATTTGTAGGCGGAAACAGTGTGCGGAGAGAGGCGGCGTTCCAGCTTGAGGTGGTTGAGATACTTCGCGAACTCGGTCTCGAGGCGCTCGGAGATCTCTTCCATCAGGAACCTTTGGTTTTTCCGCCGCTCTTTTTCCAATCGGAGAGGAAGGTTGCTAGGCCCTTGTCGGTCAGGGGATGTTGAGCTAGCTGTCGGAGCACTTTTGGAGGTACCGTTGCTGCATGGGATCCCATCTTTGCCGCTTCAATCACGTGGCCGGGATGGCGGACTGAGGCAACTAGGATCTCGGTGTGAATGGAGTCGGGATAGGCATTGAAGATCTCCGAAATCTCAGCGATCAACTCCATGCCGTCATGTCCGATGTCGTCGAGCCTGCCAACGAAAGGAGAGACGAACCTAGCACCTGCTTTGCCGGCGAGCAGGGCCTGGGCAGCGGAAAAACAGAGTGTGACGTTCACGTTGGTTCCTTCGTCAGCAAGCGTGCGGCATGCACGTAATCCTTCCCATGTCAGTGGAACTTTCACGACGACGTTCTCTGCGAGTTTGGCAAGTTCACGCCCCTCGGCAAGCATTCCCTCGGTGTCCGTGGCCGTGACCTCAGCGGAAACCGGACCAGGAACAATTCCACAGATTTCCCGAATCACGCCGAAAAACTCCCGTCCTGTCTTGCCGATCAGAGAAGGGTTGGTGGTTACTCCGTCGAGGAGTCCGGTGGCGGCGAGGTCAGCGATCTCGTCGGTGTCGGCGGTGTCCACAAAGAATTTCATGAAGTGGGCATTCCCTTCTTTTGGTGGTTGACGGGGCCTTGGCGCATGCCAAGTTTATAGACGATGGCCGCACTTGCTTCTCGCAATGAAGTTCCCGAACACGTAGGGAGAGTCGCGGTACTTCTTCCCCGGCAATTGTGGGGCCGTTTTGATTGCCTGGATTATCTGGTCGCCTCGCCTGTCCGCGAGGGGTCTTATGTCCAGATTCCCTTTGGCAAAACGCATGTTTCTGGCGTGGTCTGGGGACCGGCGCAAGGAGGTGTGCCCGATGAGAAGATGAGGGCGATCGAGGGGGTTTCCGACCTTCCGCCGATGCCACCTGCGCTCCGCCAGCTCGTGGCATGGGTTTCGGCCTACACCCTGGCCCCTCTCGGAAGCGTACTTCGGATGGCACTTCCCGTTCCGGCTGCGCTTGTTCCCGCATCTTCGATGCGGGCATGGGCCATGGTGGAAAAATTACCGGAAAGTGTGCGTATGACGCCCGCTCGTAACCGCGTTCTTGCCGCTCTTGCAGGAAAAGAAGGGGCATTTTCAATCCAAGACATCGCCGCCACCGCAGGTGTCGGCACGGGATCTGTCCGCACGATGATCAAAGCAGGCATGCTCGTGGAAGGGAAAGCTTCCATGCTGGAGGCACCGCTTTCCAATCCCGATCCAAAGCAAGGGCCAGCACTCTCGGATGCTCAACGCCAAGCAGCTGGTGGCTTGGAAGCTGCAGTTGTGGCGAACGATTCCCGACCCCGCCTCCTGGACGGGGTTACAGGAGCGGGAAAGACCGAGGTGTATTTCGAGGCAATTGCCGCCGCGATCACGACAGGAAAGCAGGCACTGGTTTTGCTTCCGGAGATCGCGCTCGGTTCACAATGGGTCCGGAGGTTTGAGGACCGGTTCGGGGTTCCTCCGGGACGATGGCACTCCGGAGTTTCAGCAAGCGAGCGCCGTACCACGTGGCGTGGGATCGCAACAGGACGAGTGCCCGTGGTGGTGGGAGCTCGTTCGTCGCTTTTCTTACCCTTTCCAGATCTCGGAGTGATTGTGGTTGACGAGGAACACGACACCTCCTTCAAGCAGGAGACAGGCGTGGTCTACAACGCCCGAGACATGGCGGTTGTCCGCGCGATGAAGGAGAAATGCGCGGTTGTGCTCGCATCGGCTACCCCATCTCTCGAAAGTCACGTCAACGCCTGCGAGGAACGCTATCGGAGGTTGGTTTTACCCGCCCGTTTCGGTGGTGCCGAGGTTCCCAACGTGCAGGCCATTGACCTTCGCAAAAATCCGCCACCGCGTGGGGCCTGGCTGTCATCGATGCTCGTGGAGGAGGCGAAGACGACCCTCGACAGAGGCGAGCAGGTCCTGTTTTTTCTCAATCGGAGAGGCTACGCACCGCTCACGCTCTGCCGGAAATGTGGATGGCGTTTCTCCTGTCCCAACTGCTCGGCATGGCTGGTGGACCATCGCCGTCCCGGCGGGTTGCTCTGCCATCATTGTGGCCACGGGACCAGTGCTCCCTCCTTTTGTCCCTCGTGTGATACGACGGGCACGCTGACCGCTTGCGGTCCCGGCGTGGAAAGGATTTCCGAGGAAGTGGAAAAGACATTCCCGGAAATCAAGCCGGCCGTGATGACCAGCGACACCATGACCGATCCACGGGACGTGCACCGGGTTGTCGAGGGAATGGAAAGCGGGGCAATCAAGGTTCTGATCGGAACCCAGATGGCGGCCAAAGGGCACCATTTCCCGAACCTCACCCTGGTGGGCGTGGTCGACGCTGACCTTGGCCTTTCAAGCGGAGATCTCCGCGCCGGCGAGCGCACTTACCAATTGCTCACGCAAGTCACGGGAAGGGCAGGTCGAGCCGAACGGAAGGGCCGGGTTTTTCTGCAGACGTGGAATCCTTCCCACCCCGTAATGAAGGCCTTTCTCGCGCATGACCGGGATCTGTTTCTGGAGGAGGAGGCCAAGGGACGGCGGGCGGCTGGGATGCCTCCGTTCGGGAGGCTCGTGGCTCTGATTATCTCAGGAAAGAAGCTTGATCGTGTCGAATCTGCAGCCCGTTTGCTGAGCAGAGCCGCTCCTCAGAGGGATGATGTGGAAGTCCTGGGACCGGCACCGGCACCGCTTTCGCGCATTCGGGGTGATTATCGGTATCGCTTGCTAGTGCGCGCTGGTCGCGATCAGCGCCTCCAGAAATATGTCCGTTCCTGGCTCGAAGGGGTGGATCTTCCTTCAGACGTTAGGGTGAAGGTAGATGTCGATCCTTACAGCTTCTTATAGGAGGGCCCTTACCTTGATCGTCCTGGGTTTCAGCAATCGCTCCAGCGTTTGACGAGTTCCGGGTCGGGGTCAATCCCCAGGCCGGGGGCGTCGGGAACGGTGACCATGCCTTGTTCGGGGACGGTCGCTCCTCCGAATAGGTCGGATTCGAGCTCGACATAAAGCCTCTCGATAGGGGAGTCGGGAGCTTTGGCTGCGACCAGATGCATTGTCGCAAGGAATCCCGGTCCAAAGTAAGGAGCGTGAGGGACAGGTTGGACGCTAGCCTTGTTTGCCTCGTCAATGACAGCGAGGGTTTCTCCAATACCGCC
Organism: Alphaproteobacteria bacterium; assembly: GCA_965206145.1. Taxonomy (GTDB): domain Bacteria; phylum Pseudomonadota; class Alphaproteobacteria; order TMED109; family TMED109; genus CBDBIK01. Next base: position 423,269 of record CBDBIK010000002.1, on the reverse strand, counting down.
CACCTTGGTCACGCTCGGTTGCGCATAATCGACAGCACCTGCGGCGAGTAAGTCGCGGAATTGCCAGGAAGTGCAAAGATTTTCTCCGGAAGCGATGGGGAATCCGCCTTTGCGGAGATCGGCCAGCAAGGGATAGTTCTCCGGAGGCCACACGGGTTCTTCAAGCCAAAAGAGATTCGCATCAAGGAGTGGTTGAGAAAGCGAGGGTATGTCGCTTTCTTTCCAACTGCAGTTGACGTCGAGCATCAGTGGGATGTCGTCGCCAATGGCCTCACGGGTGGCCGACACAGGAGAGATTGTGTTTTCATGGAGCTTAACCATTGGATAACCGTCCTCGACAGAGGCGGCTGACACCTTCGCGGTGACAGAGGGATCCTCGTATTTGAGGAGGCTTGCGTAGCAGGGGAGATTCTTCTTCTGTATCCCTCCCAGAAGTTCATAAAGCGGCTTGCCGGCTTTCTTTCCAGCGATGTCCCAAAGCGCGATCTCTAAACCGGAAATGGCGAAGACGGTGACCCCGTAACGCCCAAAAATATGTAGTTTGCGGAAGAGTTCATTCGTCAGGGCGGGGATGTCATCTATGTCTTGTCCGACCGCCTGCGGTGCCACCATCGTTTCGATCGCAGCCCGCGTCGCTGGAATGCAGTTGTAGCCGAAGGCTTCTCCCCATCCCACGATGCCCTCGTCGGTTTCGGCCCGAACGAGGAGGTAGGCGAGGTCATGCCAGGTCTCGCCGCCGAAACCGCTGGGAGGACCTGGGTTCGTGAAAGGAATCCTCCCTGGGATTGCCTCGACGGAGACGATCTTCATGACTTGCCTCCTTTCAGTTCTCGCACCACGTTGTCGGAAAGAACTCTGAGATGTACGACGTCAGTTGCGACGGACACCATCGAAAAGCCCATATCCAAGAATTCGCGCGCATTGTCGATGTTTCCCGCCATCACGCCGGCAGGTTTCCCGGCGTCGCGGATGGCCGCAAGGGCTTTTTTGATTTCGTCCTGCACGGAGGTGTGGCTACGATCGTGGATGATGCCAAGGTCGGCGGCGAGATCGCCTGGCCCTACGAACACCACGTCCACGCCATCGACACGGGCAATGTCACCGGCGGCTTCGACCGCTGCCGCACTTTCCACTTGTACGACAAGACAAATGCGTTCGCGCGCATCATCCCAATAGTCGCCATCCCGGCCGTAACGGTTTGCACGCGTGGCTCCAGCAGCCCCGCGCGCACCTTCGGGTGGATAGCGCACCGAACGCACGGCTTCCCTCGCTTCGTCAGGGGTTTGTACGTAAGGGACAACGATGGTTTCCGCTCCACAGTCGAGAACGCGTTTGATGGCAACTCGATCGTTCCACCACACGCGCACAGCAGCAGGCGTCGGTCCGCCGGTTGCGATGGCGTGCAACTGAGCGATGATCTCCGCAGCATCGTTTGGGGCGTGCTCGGTGTCGATGACGAGGAAGTCGAGCCCGGCCCCTGACAGAACCTCACACCCGACTGGGCTTGCAAGGCTTGCCCACATGCCGACCTGCGGCCTGCCGGAGGCGACGGCCATTTTGAAAGAGTTTTTGTGGGTCATGATCTGATTTCCTCTCTAAGGTCGACTTCAGGCATGGGTAGACTCCTTGAGCGCGGGCGTGGATGCCGCATCGCGGAGCTTGGAGATGGTCGTTCGGGTAGTGATCTGTTCGGGATTCACGACAAGTTCGATGACAGCGGCGGACCCGCTTGCGCGAGCTCGCTCAAATGCAGGCGCGAACTCGCTTGTCTTGGAAACGCGTTCGCCGTGGGCACCGTAGGCCCGCGCAAGGGCGGGGAAATTGGGGTTGTGGAGATCGGTGCCAATGGCCCGTCCGGGGTGGGCCTGTTCCTGGTGCATCCGGATGGTTCCGAACATTGCGTTGTTGATAAGAAGAACGATCGGCGTTGCGCCGTACTGGATGGCGGTGGCGAGTTCTTGGGATGCCATCAGGAAGCCACCGTCGCCGACGAAACTGAGAACGGGACTTTCCGGTCGAATGATGGCAGCGGCAACGCCCGCCGGGATGGAATATCCCATGGCACCGCTGGTCGGTCCGAGCTGGGTGTGGGTACGACGGAAGCGCCAGAAACGCTGAGGCCAGCCGCTGAAATTACCTGCATCGATGGTGATGACGGTATCATCTGGCATGGTCTCGCCGAGATGACGCATGACCGCGCCCATGTCGAGATCATGTTCGTAAGCACTGGGTTCGCTGCTCTGTTCGTAATCTCGGCGGGCACTTTGGAACCACTCTTCTCTCGCCAATCCCGCAAGCGGGCCACCGGCATGGAGTGCGGATGAGAACGTCGACGCATCAGCGGTGATGGCAAGATCAGGGGGATATACCCGGCCGAGTTCGGACGAATCGGGATAGACGTGGATGAGCGTTGCCTTCTTTTGAGAGGGAGAGGGAGAGGTGTAACCGCCAGTGGTCATTTCCCCGAGACGTGCACCAACGACGAGAAGGTGGCTTGCCTTGCGCACGCGGCGGACGAGGAGGGGATCAACACTTGATGAGAGGTCGCCTGCGTAAGCAGAATCGTTGTTGTTGATGAGGTCCTGCCGACGGAAGGACACCACGATCGGGATTGAGGATTCCCGTGCGAAGGTGGTGAGATCTTCAAGCCCCTCATTGGTCCAGGCACCGCCTCCGGCGATGATGAGTGGTTGTTCAGCATCTTCTAGGAGCTCACGCACACGGATTACTGAATCGGGTGGCGGGTGCATCGGTGTTGGATGCCACGGGAGGGAGTCGGCCGCCACGACACTTTCCTTGAGCATGTCTTCCGGGAGGCCCACGACAACCGGGCCCGGCCTTCCTGTGGCAGCGGTGCGGAAGGCGGTGTGAAGAATCTCGGGGAGACGGCTCGCACTTTCAACCTCGACTGCCCATTTGGAGAATGGAGGCTGGAACGTGTCTCGTACGTCGATTTCCTGAAACGCTTCCCTTCCACGAGTTTCGCGGGCGATCTGGCCGACTAGAAGGACCATCGGGCTCGAGTCCTGGCGAGCGGTGTGAACGCCAACACTTGCATGGCACGCCCCGGGACCTCGGGTGACAAAACAAACGCCGGGCTTGCGCGTGAGCTTGCCGTACGCTTCAGCCATGTTGGCTGCGCCAGCTTCATGGCGACAGATGACGAGCCTGATCGAATCGGTGCGATCATGGAAGGCATCAAGAGCTGCAAGGTAGCTCTCGCCTGGTACGGCGAACACGGTGTCCGCCCCGTGAAGGATTAGCTGATCGGCGAGGATTTCACCTCCGGTGCGAGGGCGTGCTGGCAAGGTTTGCTTTCCGGGCATCAAAGCATGAGCGAAGTTTAAGGGCCTTCGCTGGGCGGTGCACCGGGTACGGGTTCACGGCGACGTGTATTGCGATCGGCGAACGATACCGCCTTCACGAGTGCAAAGATTGACATTCCTGGTTCGAGCCCGAGGCGTCTCGCCGAGCGACGTGTGATTCGTGCCCGGATCGTCTGTCCCGCATCAAGAGTCACGTCGACGCGGGCCTCCGGACCTTCGAGAATTTCCGAAATGGTTGCCGGCAGGATGTTCAGGACGCTTGTGTGCTCAGGACACTCGAGAGAGATGGCCACGTCCCTGGCCAGAATCCGAACGGCCACAAGCGCACCTTCGGGTCGGTCGAGGAGCGGGACGTAGAGGGTGCGCCCATCGAAAGTGATCTTAGTCACGCTGTCATCCAGATCGTGCCCGGTGACTGTCGCGTGAATGATTGTGCCTGCATCGCGTCGTTTGATCAGTGAGGGAACATTAGAGCGAGCCATCACTTCAGCGAGAGGTCCGCAGGCAGAGATCTTCCCTTCCTCAATCACCGCGGCGTGGTCGGCGAGACGGATCATTTCTTCGATGGCGTGGGTGACATAGAGGATGGGTACGCCGGAGTGGTCGGCAAGCCTTTCAAGGTAGGGGAGTACCTCTTCTTTCCGACTCTGGTCGAGCGAGGAAAGAGGTTCGTCCATCAAAAGAATATCAGGAGCGGAAAGAAGAGCGCGCCCGATGGCGACGCGCTGTGCTTCTCCACCGGAAAGATTGGCGATGCGGCGACGGAGCAGGGGGCCGATTCCAAGCATCTCGATGATTGGATCAATCTTGGCAGTGGCGATGGAGGCCCTTCGGCGCGCTCCGTACAGAAGATTCTGGCGGACATCCATGTGAGGAAATAGGCGGTCCTCTTGAAAGACATAGCCAATTCTACGCTTTTCCGGGGGTAAGGAAATTCCTGCCGTGCGGTCGAACAAGACTCGCTTGCCGACGGAAATCCGCCCAGAGGTCGGTATCACCAGACCAGCCACGGCATTGATGATGGTGGTTTTGCCCGAACCCGAAGGTCCAAAGATGCCGGTAACGCCTCGGTCGGGGGTTTCGATGCTTGCATTGAGGTGGAAGTCACCTTGGTCGATGGCGATGTCGATCCGGATCACGAGTGTTTCCCGCTGAAGCGGTCAACCCGTCGGGAGAGCCACTCAGAAAGGACAAGAGCCACCATGGCGAGCGTGACGGAAATGACCACAAGCCGGATTGCAGGACCTTCCCCGCCTGGACTTTGGGCTGCCGCGTACAGCGCAAGCGGTAGCGTCCGGGTTTCACCCGGGATACTGGAAACGAATGTAATCGTGGCACCGAACTCTCCGAGGCTCCGGGCGAAGGAGAGGGTGGCTCCCGTGAGGATACCGGGGAGGATCAACGGCAAGGTGATCGAACGGAAGACATCGAACGGAGAGGCACCAAGCGAACGAGCGGCCTCTTCAAGACGTCGATCTACCGTCTCGAGCGCCTGGCGGATGGCGCGAAGCATGAGGGGGAAGGCGACAACCGCGCTTGCTACTGCCGCACCCTGCCACGTGAAGGCGAACGTGATCCCGAACGTCCCCTCGAGAAAGGATCCCACGGTTCCCCGGCGTCCGAGTACGACAAGTAGCAGGTAACCGATCACTACCGGGGGTACGACCAACGGTACGTGGAGAACCCCATTGAGGAATGCGTGTCCGGGGAAACGCTTGCGGGCAAGCAGCCAGGCGAAGGCGATCCCGAAGGGAAGACTGCCCACGACTGCCCAGGTTGCCACCCAGAGTGACAGGCGGATCGTCTCGGTTTCAGCAGGGCCGAGCATTGTGGATTAGCGAGATGGCTCGAAGCCGTAACGAGTGAAGATCTCTGAGACCTCCGGTGTTTGCAGAAAAGCAAGGAATATTTTTGCTGTTTCAGCCGCAGGAGCTTCCGCAAGTGCGGCGATCCAGTAGGCGATGGGACTGTGGAGATGTTTGGGGAAGGGTCCCAGGACGCGGATCCGATCATCGTCCAGAACTTCGGTGCGGTAAACGATTCCGAGTGGTGCATCCCCTCGTTGTACGAGGGTGGTGGCGTGGCGGACGTCGTTGGCTGGAGCGAGGTGATCCCGGACGGATTCCCATATGCCGAGGGAGGTTAGTGCCTCGCGCGCGTAGATGCCCGCGGGGACGCTCTCGGTTTCTCCAAGGGCAAGTCGCCCGTTTTCAAGCAGGGAACGAAGATCAATTCCCTCTTCGATGGTAAGGAGTTCTGCTTCCGAATCTGCGGGTGCCACCAAGACGAGGCGGTTGCTGAAGAGCAGGAAGCGTGTTCCGGGAATGATGTGTCCTCTACCCTCGACTCGGTCCATCCACGCGGTGTTGGCGGAAAGAAAAATGTCGCCGGGAATTCCGGCCTCGACCTGCCGGGAGAGTGCGGAGGTGCTCGCAAAGGAAAACTTGACGCGTCCGCCGCCGTGCGCGGAGTACAAGCGCGCCGCCTCCTCAAGAGGGAGAGCGGTGGACGCGGCGGCAAGGACGAGAATCTCTTCGCTACCCACCGGGCCGGCCGCCGACTCCCCGTTAAGGGGAGTCGTGACCGTGACCAAAAGCAGGGTCAAAAGCGCGTTGGAACGTGAGCTTTTTCGCCAGAGGAGGGCCATGGCATGCTTGCTCCAACGCGCCCTGCGTCACGAGGTGAAACCTCGTTCTTAGTTATATATACTTGTATATAGACAAGTGCAACCCCTGCCTTATTCCTGCTCCGGTAGACCGTCTGTGCTGGGGTTGTCGGAAAGGAGTCGCTCAAGACGGGAAAGAGAATCTCCTGCTGCTCTGTGGGCTCGTTCTTCGACTTCGTGGTAGGCGGTGAGAACTTCTTCACCAAGCGGCGTAATGCGCGCGCCGCCACCGCCGCCAGATGTTGCTTCGACGAGCGGGGCGACAAAATTGCGGTTCATCGAATCCACGAGAAGCCAGGCACGGCGGTAAGACATCCCAATCTGTCGTGCCGCTCCTGAAATGGAGCCGGCTTCCGCGATGGCTTTCAGCAGGGAGGCTTTCCCGGGTCCGAACAGTGGCTGATCACCGAGCTGAACACGAATACGGATTCTCGGTGTGGTGGTCATCCGTCGTTCCGGTCGTTCCCGAAGTAGGGGTGGAGCACCCGGTCGCCGAGTTGCAGGTTCAGGCGTTCTACAGTGCCTGAGAGCACCTCCACGACTCCGCTCACGTAAACGTCCGGACCAATTGGAGTCAGTGACAAAGGCACCGTGCGCTCGGCAATCGAGACAATCCGGCCATCCCCTTTCACGAACAGCATGTCAAGAGAGACGAAAGTGTTCTTCATCCACATCCGTATCCGTTGTGGCGGTCTGTAAAGAAACAGCATCCCGGCATCGGGAGGAAGATATGTGCGGTGCATAAGGCCGAGCTGCTGCTGCTCGCTGGTGAGCGCAACCTCGACATCGAATAGATAACTCTCTCCGCTCGAGATAATCGTCAGCGTGTCCCGACCGAAACCGGTATCGGCCGCACTCGTTGTTTGCGTGCCTTGAAAAAAGAGGACGAGCGCGAGGGAGAGGGCTGCGCGGACGGGAATCCTCATGACGCCCGTCCGATATGGCCGAATGCCTGATTGAGATCGGCTTCTAGATCTTCTGGGTCTTCAAGACCTGCATGGATGCGGAAGGTGCGGCCAACTGCGTCCCATTCAACCGCCGTGCGCGCCTTCTCCGGGGTCGTTGGGATCATCAAGCTTTCAAAGCCACCCCAGCTGAATCCCATGCCAAAGATCTTCAAGGCATCAAGCATCGCATCGAACGCTTCCTGTGGAGCGGGTGCGAGCACGACTCCGAACAGGCCCGAGGTACCGAGAAAATCCCGCTTCCAGAGTTCGTGCCCGGGACATCCTGGAAGCGCGGGATGAAGCACGCGCTCGACCTCGTTCCGTCCTTCCAGCCACCTGGCGAGACGCAGTCCTGTTTTTGCGTGACGCTGCAGACGTACCTCCAGGGTGCGGAGTCCACGCAGACCCAGATACAGATCATCGGGTCCAGGTGCCGCTCCCAGCATGTGAGCTGTTCTGCGGACGCGTTCATGGACTTCCGCTGTCGTTGTTACTGCACCGAGCATGGCGTCCGAATGACCGACGACGTATTTGGTCGCTGCCTGCACGGAGACATCGACCTCGTGCTCGAAGGGACGAAAGAGCAGGGGACTGGCCCAAGTGTTGTCGAGAATGACGGTACATCCCCGCTCGTGCGCGGCTGCGGCGATGGCGGGGGTGTCCTGCACTTCAAAGGTGAGGGATCCGGGAGATTCGAGATAGACAACCTTGGTATTGGGGCGGATCAACTCGCGAATGCCGCCGCCGATACAAGGATCGTAAAAAGTGGTTTTGATACCGAAGCGGGCGAGCATGCGGTCCGCGAACGAACGGCTCGGTCCGTAGGTAGCATCGGTCATGAGGAGATGATCACCCGAGCAGAGGAATGCCATGAGCGAGGTGATCACCGCGGCTTTCCCTGACGAGGTGGCTACCGTGCGCGCTCCGCCTTCCGTTTCTGCCATCGCCTCCTCGAAGGCGAAGGTCGTTGGTGTCCCAAAACGTCCGTACACGACTTCGTCGAGACGGCGTGCGTTGCGCGTGCGTAGGTCGGCGACGTTCCGGAAGAGGACCGTGGAGGCGTGATAGACGGGCGGGTTGACGATGCCGTGGTTGGCATGGGGGTCACGTCCGGAATGAGCGAGCGTGGTTCCCGCTCCCCGCCGCCTGTCCGCTGGATCAGCCGGTTTTGACGGGGGCATCGGCACGGCCACCCCATTCGGTCCAGGAGCCGTCGTAAACTGACCAGCCGTTGTGGCCGATCATGGAAAGCCCAAGGCCGAGCACACAGGCCGAGACGCCTGAGCCGCACGAGAGAATCAGTGGGCTCTCGTCGTTCCCAACACCTACCTCGTGGAAGATACGGGTGAGTTCTTCGGGCGAGCGCATCGATCCTGAATCGAGTAACCGCTCGTAGGGGAGGTTGAGGCTTTCAGGGATGTGTCCGCTCTGGAGGTCGGCACGGGGTTCTGGATCGGTTCCCTTGAAGCGCCCTTGCGAACGGGCGTCCAGGAGCTTGCAGGGTCTCTCGAGCACCTTCGGTGGCTCCTCGAAAGTGCTCTTTGAGCGATCATCCGGTATGTGTCCGGATTCGGAGTGCACGTTTTTGCGTACCGCCTCGAAATCGCGGATGAATTCGGGCCGAAGCTGCGCATGGAAGGTGCGTGAAGTGGGTGCGACAGAGCCCGTCTCAACGTTCCCACCGGCAGCAATCCATGCGCGCATGCCTCCGTCAAGAACTGAGACCCGATCATGACCGAACAACCGGAACATCCACCACACCCTGGGTGCCGTGGCGATGCCGGTGGTTGCGTAGACGACGACGTGGTCGTCGTTGGAGATTCCGAGACGGCCCACTGCATGGCCGAAGGCGTCTGCGCCGGGAACCATATGTGGAAGGTCAGTATCGGGGGCGGCGATGTCATTGATGGAGAAGAACACGGCACCGGGAATGTGTCCCTGTTTAAACTCGGCAGCACCATCGCGCCTGCTTCCTGGCATGTACCATGAAGCATCGACGGTTCGAACGTTGTCGCGGCCGATGTTTTCGGCGAGCCATTCAGCGCTCGCGAGCGGCACGGGGTTTGTCATGTTATGTCTCCTTTTTCTCCATCCAGGGAGGCACGGGAAGTCCCTTGCCTTTGAGAAACTCGGGATTGAACAATTTGGAAGCGTAACGTACGCCTGAATCGCAGAGAATCGTTACAACAACATGCCCTGGGCCAAGCTTTCGTGCTAGGTGTGCAGCACCGGCTACGTTGATTCCGCTTGATCCGCCCAAGACGAGACCCTCGTCCTGCACCAGTGAGAAAACCGTCTCCACTGCCTCGACATCCGTGATCCGCATTGAGTCGTCAATCTGCGCACCTTCAAGGTTTGCGGTGACGCGGCCTTGGCCAATTCCTTCGGTGATCGAGGAGCCTTCAGCTTTCGGCGTGCCGGTCTGCACCCAATCGTGCATGCCAGAGCCCTCGGAGTCCGCCAGTACGGTGCGTACGTTGGGGTTTCTTTCCTTCAGGCCTTCACTGGTACCGGCGATGGTGCCGCCGGTACCGATCGCACTTACGAAGGCATCGACGTGTCCCTGGGTCTGCTCGTGGATTTCGGGTGCAGTGGATTCGAGATGAGCCTTGCGGTTAGCAACGTTGTCGAACTGGTTTGCCCAGATCGCACCGTGCGGGCTGTTGGACGCAGCTTCCTCAGCGAGTCGGCTCGAAACCCGGACATAGTTTCCGGGATCCGAGTAGGGAAGGGCAGGAACGAGCTGCAGTTCTGCACCCACGCTCAGGAGGGCGTTTTTCTTTTCTTGGCTTTGGGTTTCAGGCATGACGATGAGGGTGCGATAGCCGAGGGCAGCGCCGAGAACAGTGAGTCCGATGCCGGTATTGCCAGCGGTTCCTTCAACAATAGTGCCACCGGGTTCCAGCGCGCCGCTTTTTTCGGCATCACGGATGATCCATAGTGCCGCGCGGTCCTTGACTGATTGCCCGGGGTTTAGGAATTCCGCTTTGCCGAGGACCTCGCAGCCAGTTTCCTCGGAAATGCGCCGCAACCGGACAAGAGGAGTTCTCCCGACGAGGTCCGCGATGCTTTCAGCGGCGGACACAGGAACTCAGCTACCGCTAGGAGGGCCGCCACCACCCTGACGCCTGCGTACGAGGCCTCGCTGTGGGTCGTAGCCGACGATGGCGGCAGCCATGAAGAAGATCGTGCAGAACACGGTGACGGCGAGGGCCGTCGTGTGGATTTGTCCGAAGGAGGCCCAGCGCACGAGTTCAACTCCGTAGGTGAACGGATTGATCAGTGCGAGCCAGTAGACGATCTCGGCACCGTTCTCCTGCATACGCCAAAGGGGGTAGAGCGCTGAGGAGATGAAGAACATCGGGAAGATGACGAAGTTCATGGTGCCTGCAAAGTTTTCGAGTTGGCGTATGTGGACGGAGAGTGCGAGGCCTATGGCACCAAGCAACAAGCCAAAAAGGGTGGCAGCAGGCAGCACGTACACCCAGCCAAAGATCGAGGTGTTGAGGTTGGTAGAAAGTTCGATCAGCGGCAGGCAGATGATCAGAAAGACGTAGACTTGCAGGACCGAGAGCAGCGTGCCGGCGACGAGTTTCGCGCTCAGCAGATACCAACGCGGTAGCGGCGCCGTCAGCAGGAGACGCATCACGCCCATCTCCCGATCGTAAACCATCGAAAGCGAAGCCTGCATGCCACTGAAAAGGAGCACCATGCCGATGAGGCCGGGGACGATGTATTCGAAGTAGTTGACATTTTGCACCGGGTAGGGGTGTAGGACTCCCGGATCAATGCCCTTGACCGAGCCGATTCCGGCGGCAAAGACGAATAGCCACAGAGCAGGGCGGACGAATGCCGACAGGAACCGTCCCCGCTGCTGGAGAAATTTCGATACCTCGCGGGAGGTGAGTCCTGCGAGAGCTGCGAAAGCGTGGGTCACGTTCATGAGGAAAGTCTCCCCTCGCTGGGGCAAGCACTTGAGCGCTCGTCGACCCCCAGTGTGTCGAGATCGTCGACGCGATGGGTGAAGCCCGGGATGGGTGCCACAGCGCTCACCCAGTCATCTGATGCAAGGAAAAGCGGTTGGCGGAGTTGGCCGTTCCAGGGGCGGAACGTGAGCCCTGGTCCTTTGGAACCGTCGAGCCGGAACTCTGGTCCCAGCAGGTAGGCGAGAAGTGTGTCGCCGTCCGTCGATTCGGTGCGTACGATCGCTTCGGCAACTGCGCGCACGGCAACCCATGCTCCCCAGTCGGTCTTTTCCATGCGCCTGCCAACCTGGCGCTCGAAACGGCCGTGGACCTGCGGTGCCCCGTGACGCAGATAAGACCAGTGCCATGCAGTGGCAACGAGCCCAGCTGCACCGACCACAGGGGCCGGTCGGCGAGTGGCGAAGGGGACCGTTCGAGCGAATTCCCGATCAACGTCGGCGATGAACACAGCGTCATAGGAAACCTGTCCGGTGAGGAGATCGAGGTTGTTTTTCTCCCGCATCCGGGGGTCTCCGGAAAGCACGAAGGCTCGGACCTCCTCAATTTCAATGCCGTAGGTGCGGGCTGATTCATGGAACGCTTCGGTGGTTGCGGCATCTTCCTCAAGGGGACCCTCTAGGATAAGCACGCTGTCCCACCTGCGGTCGACGAGGTGCTGCGCGATGGCGTCGGTAAGCATTCGCCTGCTGGGGGCAGTGTGGAGCAGGTGCGGGGCGCAAGAATCATTGCGAAGCGCATCATCCGCGGCGGAGACGTTGATCAACACGACACCTTGATCACGGGTAGCTCTGCCTACTTGAGCGACGACCGCTCCCGGGGCATCGATCAGGAAAATTTGCGCACTGGTCTGTTCGCCGATGCGTGCGATTGCCTTGACCATCATTGCTGCGTTCGTGACCCGTTCGACAGCGAGCGCGAAGGAGATTCCCGCTCGCCTCTCGAAAGGGCGGATATCGGTGATTCCCATCTCTGCACCCGGGCGAGGCCGCCGATCTTCCTGGTTTGTTTGCGAACGGATATCGACTGGGTGAATTCCCCAGACCTCGTAGCGGACGTCATTTTCGAATTCGAGATAGCCGATGGTGAATGCAGGACGTTCTTCAGCCAGTGCGGGGGTTGCGAGTACGGTCAGGAAAAGAATCGCCGCCGAAGCCGCGCGCATCCACACGGTCGTCAGTTCCGGATGCGAACCGTGTGTGGGGTTCGGCCCACGGCCACGGAATGGATGGATTTCAGGGACCTTGTGTCGATCACGGAAATGTCGTCGCTTGCCCCGTTGGTGACCACCAGCAAGGAGTTTCCCTCCGTGAGGGCCGCCCCCCAGACCCGGTTACCGGCGAGGACGTAGTCTTGCACTTCGCGAGAGGCTACGTCGATGACGGCAACGTGCCTGGCCCGACCGAGGGTCACGTAGACGGTGGCACCATCGCTCGTCATGGCAAGGTCGACCGGGGTGATGTCGGTGGCACGTAGTCCCTGCTTCTCGAAGTGGATCTCGGCGAGAAAATCGAGGGTGATGGCATCAATCACGCTGACAGTCCCGCCAAGTTCGTTGGTGACCCAGTACTCGCTTCCGTCAGGCGTGAAGACACCTCGTCGCGGGCGGTTACCGACAAGAATCTCACCGAGGATGCTGCCTTCCCAGGGGTCGATGACGATGACGGTGTTGGTCGCCTCGGCTGTAACGAATACGCGCTTGCCGTCGGGAGTGAAAGTGACCCCCTCAGGCTCGATTCCGATGTCTTCGACGACGCGGAGAATCTTGCCGCTAGCGACATCGATCACCGTCGCCTCGCCATCGTCTTCGTTGGAGACGACGATGATCTTTCCCGTAGGATCGACGTCGAAGATTTCCGGATCGTCGCCCGTCTCAAGATGGCGGACGATTCTGCGTGTTTCGACATCCATGACCTCGATGCGGTCCGCTTCGCTGGCAGCGATGAAGAGTTCGGAGCCATCGGGGCTGAAGCGCATGTCACGGGGACGTCCGCCCGTCGGGATCACCTCCAGAACTTCGAAATTCTCGGAATCAAGGACGACCACGGTGTCGTCGCCTTCATTGCTGACGAAGATTTCACCGGCAAGGACGGGGAATGCAAGGGTACAAAAAATTGGGAGTGCACCCAGGAAGATCGCCCTGAACAAAATTTTCATTTTTCTTTCTCTTCGGTCCCGCTGGTGAAGTGTATGAGGGCGTCGTGAAGGTCGCTAGCGTTTGCTTCACGAATGAGTTCCTCAGGAGAGCCGATGCGGCGCACCGTTCCTTGGTGGAGAACGATTACGCGATCGGCTTTCTCCGCTTCATCAACAAGGTGGGTGGCCCACAGCACCGCCATTGCACGTTCGCGCCGGAGCTGAAGGACGTACTCGAGAAGATCGCGTCTGCTCGGAGGATCGAGGCCAACGGTGGGTTCGTCCATGAGAAGGATGCGGGGTTGGTGCAGGAGGGAGCGGGCTAATTCGACACGGCGGCGCTGTCCTCCCGACAGGGCACGGGCACGATCGCCGATGCGGGCTTCAAGATCGACCTTCTGCAACTCGTGTGCAGTGCGCTTCCGGATCTCGACGGAATCGATACCGCGAAGACGGCCGTGGAAGGCAAGATTGCCGCGGACCGTGAGGTCCAGATCAAGAGTCGATTGCTGGAACACGAAGCCCACGGAAGCGAGCGCCTTGACGGCTTTCGTGCGCATGTCGAGATCACCAACTTGCACCCGGCCTGAATCCGAAACGAATAGTCCTGCAAGTACCTGGAAAAGGGTGGTCTTGCCGGCACCGTTAGGGCCGAGAAGGGAGATGTACTCTCCGGCCCCGAGGGAGAATGATACATTGTCGAGTGCCTTTCGTGCCCCGTAACTCTTGGTGACGTTCTCGACCGTGAGCAGCGGTCGCATCGACGATTCCACTTCGCCTACCCGTTCCTGAGGTGTGTTCATGGGGCCTCTCCGGTGTTGTCGTCGGGCCTGTCCGACCCTACGACGCCCCGCAGAAGGGCGTTGTGCCGTTCGAGGAGTTGGGATCGAAAGCGTTCGATTTCAGGGCTTTCTATCGCGCGAGGGCGGGGTATGTCTACCTCCACATCGAGCGCCACGTGAGCGGGCGGCTCCGACAGGAAGACGATTCGATCACCAAGGTAGATCGCTTCGTCAAGGGCATGCGTGACGAACAAAACAGTCGTCGGCTGTGCCTGCCAGAGGTCAAGGAGCATCTGCCAGAGTTGGTTGCGAGTCGGTGCATCGAGAGAGATGAACGGTTCGTCGAGAAGGAGGAGTTCGGGTTTGATGGAAAAAGCACGTGCGAGCGCAACGCGGCGACGCATGCCGCCCGACAACTTGCCAGGATAGGCATCGAGGAACTCTCCGAGACCCATCTGTTCGAGAAGGTCGGTACCTCGATTCTCATTGCGTGCGTCGCCGTTGAGGACGATGTCGACGTTATCTCGCACGCTGAGCCAGGGAAGTAGGCGTGGTTCCTGGAACATGTACCCGACAACGGGAGTGCCCTCTTCTCCGGGTCGGTCAAAGTGAATTCCTCCCTCGACATCGCTGTCGAGGCCTGCGGCAAGGTTCAAGAGCGTCGTCTTGCCACAGCCTGATGGGCCGACGATGCAACAGAACTCTCCTGCGGGGACGTCGAAGTTGAGTCCTTCGATCGCCGTGTGGGAGGGCGTCCGTCCGTCTCCCGGAAAGCGTTTCCGGGCGATATCGACGGAAAGGTTTTTCAGCGCCACCGGGTGAACCGCCGCTCGAGCGGAGCTATGACCCCGTACTCGATGATCATCATCACGACAACGAAGGCGAGTGTGTAGGCGAGCACAGCGGCGATGTCGAAGAGTTGAAAGAACTCGTGGAGCTTGAAGCCGACGCCGTTGCTCCGCCCGAGCAGCTCTACGACAAGGACGATCTTCCAGATGAGTGCGATTCCGCCGCGCGCGGCGGCCATGACGTATGGATAGAGTTGGGGAAGGAAAAACCGCAAGAACGTGGTCCTGCGGTCGACTCGAAAAACCCGCGCCACCTCGAGGAGCTCGCGGTCGACTGCGCGTGCGCCCTCGCGGACGGTGACGACGACGTTCGGGATTTTGTTGAGCGAGACGGCGACGATGGCTGCGAGTTCCGTGAGTCCAAACCAGACGTAGCAAAGAATGATGAGCACGAGCGCCGGCATGTTGAGGAGCAAGATATGCCAGCCGTCGAGCAGGACATCGACCCGCTGGCGTGTTCCCATCAAGATACCGATGGCAACCCCGATGAGCATGGCCGCAGCAAAGGCGGCGGCGACTCGCCAGAGGGTGATGCCGAGGTGATAGAGGAGGCCACCGTCGGAGATGTGCCTGATGAGGGTCGCGAACACGGCCCAGGGACCGGGCAGGACACGACTATCCGCTCCTGCCGCGGCGACCGCCCATATCACTACTAGCAGGACTAGCGACAGGATGCGCAGGCCGGCAGGCCCGGATGCGACGGTGCGCATCCGTTCCCATGGAGTCCGGGCGGGGGTGGTCAGCGTGGTGGCAACCACAAGGTCCCCTCGGCAAGCTTTCCACTGTCGCCCACGAGGGTCCGGCCGCCGGTATCAGCAAGGAGTTTGAAGGCAGCTCCGATCGCGGCGGTGGAATCCGTCTTGGGATCCGGGATACCGGCACGGAAGGCATTGCGGAGGGCAACAAGTTCGGCATCGTCCCTGGCACCGGTGATGGGCCGAATTCGCTCCCATTCGGTATCCGATTCGGAGAGGATGCGACGGGCCTCGGAAGAAGCGGCCTGGAAGCCCGCGAGCGCTTTGGGATTGTCGCGTGCCCAGGATTCACGGAATACGTAACCGATGAGTGGTAACTCTTCACCA
>CBDBIK010000002.1:0-400000 GCA_965206145.1 Alphaproteobacteria bacterium | reverse complement strand
CGATCAGCGCATCGCCCGAGGCGATGCCCCCTGCGGGCGTGGTGACGCGGACGATGTGACCGTTCTGAATGTAGTTCTGCATGATCAGAGCCCTTTCGAAGATTGAATGCGGACCACGGAGACACGCCCTGCGGTGCCCGCGATCTGTCGGTTGAGGTCCGCGAGCGCGGCGACTATCTCGCTGTCGCTCGCATAGGTGACGCGCTTGCCGTCGTATTCGACGGTGCGGATGCCCTGATAGCGCGCGGCCATCAGGGCATCCCGCCAGGTTGTAAGTTGGGCGAGGTCGGCCACGTCACGACCCCGCGTTCATGAACCAGCCGCGATGGTCGATGAAGCCCGCTCCGAAATCGAGGATCACCCGGATCTCCACGCCGTCCACGTCCCAACCAGAGCGGCTCTCGACCTGCGGGCCTTCCGCGCCCGAAAGATAGGCGAACTCCAGTCCGTCGATTTCGCCCGGATCGGCGGTGACGTACCAGCGCGTGGCCGAAGACAGGCGGGGTTCGACCACCAGCGACAGCGATCCGGAGAACGGGTTCACATCGGCAGCCGTTGCTGGTGCGATGCCGGCCAGCCACTTCTCAGCCGTGGTCTCCAGGGCGGGCGGTACCAGCAGGTTGCGGGGCGTGACCCGGATCGTGCAATCCTCGATGCCTTTTTGCGTACGCAATGCCAACCGCGCCGCCGACAGCGTCGCATCGGAGATCACCGCGCCCGTGCTTGCCTTGTTGCCGTGATCGGCGTGGAAAAGTGTCTTGCTGTCCGACAGCGTCGGCCCATTGCCGCTGCCCGCTTCGAGGAGGGTGACGAGAATCCGTGCCTCGGTCTCGGCTGCGGCCTGGCCCATGCGGCGGGCGAGGTCCGAGAAGGCCCCGAGGTCGTCGTTGACCAGCACCTGACGGGTGATGCCGATCTTGCGCGCCCAGGTCTCGACCTTGTAGGCTTCGCGCGCCTCAGCCATTGTCCCAGCCTTGATCTCGCCGTGTTCGTTGAGCTTTTCCAGCAGCGGCGCTTCGCCCAGCATGATCTTGTTCACCGAGCGGAAGTCCCTCGCCGTGGTCTGCCGCCCGAGATCAGTTACGACGCCGAAGAATTCGGCCCTGCGGCGTTCACCGCCGTGCCGCCGCGCCCCATCGAGATCGTCACCGTGCCCGAACCTCTGCCGCTGCCAGGGCAGTTGATGCCCGTGCCGGGTGAATGGCAGCCGCCCGCGGAGGATCTCCGAGCGCCGGAAGATCGCGTCACCGAGGCCAATGAAGCGGCCGCGGTTGAGCCGACACAAGATGGCTACATCAACGCCATTCAGGTCTATCCCTATACCGAGGGCGCGCTTTACCAGCTCTACACGGCGCCTGAGAACGTCAGCAACATCGCGCTCTAGCCAGGCGAGAAGATCGTTGCCGTCTCGGCCGGCGACACCGTACGCTGGGTGATCGGCGACACGGTGAGCGGCGCCGGCGCGACCGCGCGGACGCATGTGCTGGTCAAGCCGATCGCCGAGGGCCTGCGCACTAATCTCGTCATCATCACCGACCGGCGCGCCTATCACCTGGAGCTCACCAGCACGCCCGAGACGTATATGGCCTCGGTCTCCTGGCGCTATCCCCATGACGAATTGCTGGCGCTCCAACGGCGAAATGCAGTGGCGGAAGAGGCGGCCGAGCGTGTCATCGACAGCGGGCTCGATATCGAGAACCTGCGTTTCCGCTATGCCGTCAGCGGCGACACGCCGCCCTGGCGGCCGGTGCGCGTCTTCGACGACACCCACAAGGTCTACATCCAGTTCCCAGCTCGGCTCGACCAGGGCGAGGCGCCGCCGCTCTTCGTCGTCGGATCGGACGGCGAGAACCAGCTCGTCAACTACCGGGTCCACGGCCGCTATTACATCGTCGACCGGCTCTTTGCGGCCGCCGAGCTGCGTCTCGGGGAGGATCCGCAGCAGGTCGTGCGCATTACCTGTACCGATGGGCGTCCCTCCGTGTCGAGCCGTTCCCGTCACGGCGACATCGAGGTCGGCGACAACCCGTTTCCGGATCAAGAAGATCATCGATGATGCCATCGCGTGAAGACGACCGGTCGATCCCCGATCCGCCGAAAGTCGATCCGGAAGAGTTGGTGCTGCGCGCCAAGCCGCGACCCGTCACGCGGATCAACCGGCGGGTGCTGATCGCGCTCTCCGGCACCGGACTCCTTTTGATCCTCGGCGCGACCATATTCGCGCTCGATCCGCCGCGTCTGTTCGATCGTGACGACACCGGGCGCGAGCTCTACCGGACCGATAGCAATCGACGCCCGACGGCCTCGAAGCCCTGCCACGCCGTTACAGCGATATCCCGCGACCGCCCGTGGAGCTAGGTCCGCCGCTGCCTGGTGATATTGGGCCCGCCGTTGTCGGCGCCGAACGGGACTTGGGACTCGATCCGGCGCCGGCGCTGCCGTTCCGTCCGAGCCCGGAGGACGATGCGGCGCGCGCCGAACGCATTCGCCAGGCACGCCTTGCCCAGCAGGGCCGCGAAGCGGGTGTGTTTTTCCAACTCACCTCGCGGACAGCCGGCGCCACTCAGTCAGATGTGCCTGGCTCAGGTATTCCCGTGCCGTCCGGCGCTGATCCGATCGACCGCAATCCCTTCGACGTCGCCAGCGCTGGTAATACGGGCGGACCGCTGGAGCTGGACCTTCAGAACGATCAGAACCTGCAGGGTCGCAAGCTCGACTTTCTGGACCAAGGCGTCGATGCGGACATTTATAATTCGCACGCGCTGCAGGATCCGGCCTCGCCCTATCAGGTGATGGTCGGCACGGTCATTTCCGCCAGCCTCCTCACCGGCATCGACTCCGATCTGCCAGGTCGCGTCACCGCTCAGATCACGGAGAATATCTACGACACGGTCTCAGGCCGCTATCTGCTGATCCCGCAGGGGCCCGTGTAATCGGCGCCTACGACAGCGTCATCGCCTTCGGCCAGGACCGCGCGCTTGTCGTCTGGCAGCGGATCATCATGCCGAACGGGTCCTCCATGGTGATCGAAAACCTGCCTGCTACCGACACCGCGGGCTATGCCGGCCTAGAGGACGAGGTCGATTTCCACACTTGGCGCCTCCTGAAAGGCATCGTGCTCTCGACCCTGCTTGGCGTCGGTACCGAGCTGACGTTTGGCGATGAGCTGACGTTTGGCGATGAAGAGGACGACCTCGTCGAGGCGATCCGCGAGTCGTCCCAGAACCGCGCCAATCAGGTCGGCCAGCGCATCACCGAGCGCAACCTAAACATCCAGCCAACCATCACCATCCGTCCCGGCTGGCCGCTCCGCATCATCGTTAACAAAGACCTGGTGCTTCGGCCCTATCGCGACCTGGGAGTGATCCGATGACCCTCAAGCTCGACAAGTTCCCCGACCGCCAGGCGGTGAAAATCACCTTCACCGCCGACGCCGACTTGAAGGCGGCGTTGGGCGACTACGCCGAAATCTACCGGCGGGCGTACGGCCAGAAGGAGAGCGTCACCGATCTCATCCCCTTCATGCTGGAGGCGTTCATGAATGCCGATCCCGGCTTCAAGCGCGCACGTAAAGAGCTTGAAGATACGCGCCCATTTTCAACCGCAACCCAACCAAAGGAGACCTGAACCATGGCTACGATTGGAAGTTTTACCGCCGGCAAGGACGGCTACATAGGGACGATCCGCACCCTGACGGTCAACGTCAAGGCCAGGATCGTGGCGAATGATGCGAAGAAGAGTGAGAGGGTGCCAGATTTTCGGGTCTACGCCGGCCGAGCTGAACTCGGCGCCGCCTGGAAGGCGCAGACCAACGGCGACGAGCCGCGGGACTATCTCAGCGTCCAGCTCGACGACCCGAGCTTCCCGGAGCCGATCCGGGCGGCGCTGTTCGAGGAAGACGGCGCGGCGTTCCTGGTGTGGAACCGGCGGGAGGGGTGAGACCAGTTTAGAAGCGGCTACGAACCCGAGCCCCATTTCTGTTTGAGGAAGATCATTGCGTCGAACGCAGCGAGCTTTGCCGCATCTTCTGTTGTGTATCGTCGTTTCGAGGTCACGGCCTGTCCCGAGGTGCGATCCTCAATGTGGGCGCCCCAAAGCGCGGGTCGCTTCAGGAAGATCGTGATGTTCAGTCCGTCTGTGTTCAGATAGGCGTTGCCCTTCGCGGAAACCTTCCATTTCCGGCTGAGCCAGCGGCGCCTACGCTAAGCCGCATTCCGAAGTGCACGTTCCCTTCGGCGTGGGGCCTCGTAGTTGCTCTCCATATTCTCGGCACAAACGCATCCAACCCCCAGGGTTTCTGGATAGTCCGGGTGCTCCATGTAGTGGACGTATCGGACGTCCTGCGTCTCGCACATTTCGCAGACGGCGTCGGGTGCGCCGAGATCCTCGACAGATGTACAGGTCCACCCTTTGTGAAGGATGCCGACCTGGCTCCATTTTCCAGCCATTGCTGCACTTCCCTGCGCTTACGTATGGTGCCGAATGATTTACGAGCGCACGAACTCCAACAGAGGCCCGATGTCGTGGTTATCTGCGGCCCGAAGGGCGGCGACATATCTAGCGCGCATTTCGCTGACGTCGGTCAGGTTCTGCCTGCCCCATGTAAAAGGCTCCTGGCCGAGCCGTGCCGCCACCAAATCTCCCATCAAGCGCGTCGTTCGACCATTACCGTTCGGAAACGGGTGGATCGCGACAAGCCGGTGATGGAGACGCACTGCGATCTCGTCGGACGGGAACGTCTCGTGGTCAATCCAATAGCGAGCGTCGTCTAACGCCGTTCTGAGTTCGACGGGGATCCGCACCGGCTCGATACCGATGTTCCGCTCGGTTTTGCGAAACTCGCCGGCCCAGGCCCAGACGTCACCGAAGAGGCGCTTGTGAAGCTGCCGGAGAAATTCCTCCGAGAGCAGGTCGCGTCGGCGGGCGCGCCAGGCCCATGCCGTGCCCGCAGCGATGTTCGTTTGCTCCGCCTCGTTCAGCTCTCGCCGATAGGTGATCCAGGTCTGGAGCAGACCCTCGCGCTCTTCCGGCTCGAGAGGGGTCGCATCGTCCGGCTCATCGAATAGATCGCTCAAGCATCCTCCCAGAGATCACGCTCTCGAAGGTGATCGCGAATATAGGTTTCAATCTGCTCTTCGCGCTCTTCCTGAGACAGGCCTTGGGCCTCAAGGTCCATCGTATGTGCGATCCGGGCGAGTTCTTTGCGCGCAATCTCTCGGGCCCTTGTTTGAACCATGTCTTCCAGCGAAGATTTGGGTATAAGGGCGTAGACGACGACGCAGTCCAGCGCCTCCGCCACCCTGCGAAGCGTCTTCAGTTGGATGGTTCCGGAGGACTCCGATTTCTCGATACCGGCCACGCTTTGGGCCTTCACGCCCATACGCTGGCCGAGCTGGGTGCCGGACATGCCCAAAGCGTCGCGTATCGCCCTGATCCAGCCTTTCGGCGGAGGACGGTAGCGGGATTCCGGCTTCATGGATGAGAAGCGTTGATCTAAGCGCTGGCGTGGAACGGTTTTTCTGCTGACGTTCATAAGGTTACAGCCTGCTTTGGAGAATATATTATCAGGTATAGCCTTAATTTATGATTCTTGCAACAAGGCTTTGGCCTGATTAATTAACCTGATTAAATCAGGCTATAACCTGATAAATGGTTAAGGTTGCGCCGTTGGAGTGGGCGGACTGAGCAAATAATCCGCAACTATGCCTGGCCGACTGGCGAGACACTCTTGCGCTGGGTACTCTGCTCCGGGGACCGCTTGTCGGGCTCACCGAGGAAGAATTGCTCGATATCGTATGGTCATTGCCGCGCTCCGAGGACGTTCCAGAAGCTCTGCCCAAACTCGACCTCGGCGTCGATCCAGAAGCGGTCCAGCATCCGCTGGCACAGGATATTCTCGAGAAGCTGCAAGGGCTCCGCCGCCGCGCGAACTCAACCACGCCCCACGACCTCCTGTCGCGAGCTGTTGATGTGCTGCGTGTCCGTCCTATTCTGCTTCAGCGGCATCGCGGCCAGGCTGAACGCGCCCTGGCCAATGTCGACCTCTACCTTAGCCTGGCGCGTGCCTATCCGGTGCGCGGCCTGCGGGCCTTTGCCGAGGCCATGGCGGCGGCTTGGGCCGATGAATCGCGGGCCGTAGAAGGTAGGCCGGACGCTCAGGAGGAGGCAATAGCACTCTATACGATGCACGCCTCCAAGGGGCTCGAATGGCCGATCGTTGTCCCAGTCAATACCATGACGCGTGTCATGGCGCCGGACACCGCCGTCATCGACCGCGAGAACAATCGCTTCTACTGTCCCGTGTTCGGCGTCCGCCCCGTTGGGTATGAGAAGACGCCCGCGATGCGGAGAAGGCCGAGCTCGATCGCGAGCGCATCCGGCTCTGGTACGTCGCAGCGACCCGTGCGCGGGAGTTGCTTGTTCTGCCCCGTCTCGACGTCACTCCCGTCGGTTCCGCGTGGCTGGCCTTGCTCGACCTCTCATTAGCCGACTTGCTCCCGATCGATCTTGCCCATCTGCCGACGGGGCCGGGGCCCGTCGAAGCTCCGCCTGTGAATCTGCAGACCCGCGAAGTCTTTCAGCAGGAAGCCGCGGCGATTGCCGACCGGCAGCACCGTCTTGTCTGGCTGGCTCCGAGCCGCGACGAGGACGCGGCCGCGCCTCTCGTCCGGACCGCGGAGCCCGATGTCGTCGTCTCAGCCGACGACACCGAACCCCTTGAGGGAGGTCTACCTATTGCGGTCCAGGGTGGCCGGGAGCGAGGTCTGGTCATTCACAAACTGTTCGAGGAGGTGCTTACCGGCGAGACGGCCGACGACGCCGATTCCTTGACTGAACGCGCGATCATACTCATTCGCTCCCTAGGCAGCCGGTCGCCGATGATCCGCGGGAAGGCCTCTCACCCGGTGAAATCGCCAGCTGCATCACGCGGACCCTCGCTTTGCCTGAGATCGCGGAACTGCGGCCGACCCTTGTGCCGGAGTTTCCGGTCTATGCGTCTAAAGTGGTGGAGGGTGCGGAGCAAGTCACGGCTGGCATCACTGATGCGATTAGCTTCGGGGTCGATGGTGTTCCCCAAGCGATCATTGACTGGAAAAGCGATGTCGATCCCCAGCCCGAGGCGGTCGAACATTATCGGGCCCAAATTCAAAGCTATCTGCGGACGACAGGATTGACGAAGGGGCTGCTCGTGTTTGTCACGCGCGGCACCGTGGTCGAAGTATCGTAATTACCGCACCCGAAATGCTACAGGATGATTGGATAAGCTTAGACGACTACGCTGCTGCTTGGAACAGACCCTACTGCTGTCGACGGTTGCGGGCCCCCGCACCCGGCGATATCAGCGCCTCTCGCTGCCGAATGGAGATCCAGCAATTCCTCTGCTGTTTGCCGACGGATCATGTCTGCGCGAAACTGTCCAATAGTGGACCATTAGGAGGCGGTTGCTGATATCGAAATCCCTTCGGCGATTCGATCGGCAGCTGACTTGATCGGATCATTCGCCAGGTGGGCGTAGCGGGCAGTCGTCTGTATCTGCGAATGCCCCAAAAGCTTTCCGATCATCGGAAGGCCTTCGCCGACGACCAAGCCACGACTGGCAAAGGAGTGTCGAAGGTCGTGTATCCGCACATCTTCCAGCTCGGCCGTTTTCCGAATGCGCCTCCAAGGGTGTTGAAGGTCCGTCAGACGTCCGCCTGCCTTCTTCCTTGTGATGACGAAATCGTTGTCCTCTTGCTTCTTGATGGTCTCAATTCGATCCACGGCGGCGGTACCGAGATGCACAGTCTTTGGGTCGGTTTTCGAGTCCGGCAGTCGGAGCTCCTTGGCTTTAAGATCAACATGGCTCCATTTGACCGTCATAATCTCGTTCAGACGGCAGCCCGTTAGCATGAGCAGCCAGATCGCATCGATCGCGGATTGGGTTTCGGATTTCTCCATCTCGGCTTCACGCAGCGCCTCGCCAAGCCGTTGGTACTCTTCGTCCGAGAGAAAACGTTCGCGCTTTTCCTCCTTGTACTTCTTCACGTGCCGGCAAGGATTCGCCCCATCGGGGCGGAGGCCCCAAACCTCCGCAAGATTGAACATCTTCGAAAGCACACCGAGCGTCCGGTTGGCTTGGTACGGCTTGTTGCGCAAGCCATGGTGCAGTTTGGCGATATCGGTGCGTTCAATATCGATCACTTTCCGCGTGCCGATTTCCGGATTGATGAACAGCTCAACCGAACGACGATACTCTCGCTCGGTCGTAGCCCGACAATGTGTTGGCACATATTCGTCTAGGAACCGCTGGCCTAGATCCTTCATCGTCGGCGATTTCCGCATCCGGGAATGCTCAGCGGACGGATCTTGGCCTGCCTTCGCCTCGGCAATGATGCCTCGCGCCTTCGTCCGGGCTTGCTCGACAGTTATCGGGCCGTGGGTGCCGATCGTCATTTTGATCTGACGGCCACGACAGCGGCATTTGACGATGTAGGACTTTCGGCCGATTGGGCGCACACGAACCCCAAAGCCCGATAGTGCACCATCCCAATGCACAACATCGGACGCTTTCGGCTTCAGGGAATCGACAAGACGTTTGGTGAGTTTCGACATTTTGCGGCCCCGATCGTGTCTCGCGTCGGCCCGCTCTGGGTACCATATGGGTACCACTTGGACGCAAATTCAAGCTATCTGCCGCATGGTCTATCAAACCGGAAGCGTCAAAATAACCCTTGTTGTTCAGCAGTTTATCTAAGTACCGCTAGTTCGGTCTAATGTCAGGAAAGAGGGCTTAAACGATCTCATAACCTGAAGGTCGTAGGTTCAAATCCTACCCCCGCAACCAAATTAGCCCATAACCTCAATAGGCTATGGTTTTTTGATTCTTAACCTATGTATGTGCCGGAATAATCCACTGGGATCATTATCGTCGTCAATTACGGATGCCGGGCCCATGATTTCAACGGCTAGGAAGCTCAGCTTCATGCTTGACCCCGATCACAAACTGGTCGTGTGTCTCGTTGGTCGTCTTTCCAAGGTCTCGACCCCATTTGCCTGGGGCATCACCTGGATAGAGGAGTAGGGAGATGGATAGGCGGTTTTGATCTGAAAATACCGTCATCCCCCGAAGGTCTTCTTCGTCCAGCCAAACGCCTTTCGCATACAAGGCCCCTGTATGATTATCGATCAGCATGTCCTGCTTCGTCCCAGGGATGAAACAGGAAGCGGGGTGACTTCCTGACGTGATCGATTTATGCGGCCCTTTGATTGGATGGCTGGATCCATTCACCGGTGCAAAGTAGCGAGCTATCATCCGACATCCGTATCAAGCTTGGCGATCTGGAGAGCTAGAATGCCTGACAACTGCTGTCCTCGAAGCTGCCGAACGTGTTCCGTTGGTGGATACACTCACAAAAGCCTTCTTAGGTCGTCCAGATTGGTGAGATTTCATCCAGGAGAAGAATGGGCGCTACTAGATCTCGCTATGAGGCCAGAGAACGTGTGCTCCATATTTGGGGTTTGATTTACTCTAATAATGGAGTTATATTAGGTCCGTAAATGGAGATTCAAATGGCTCTCTCTCACGCTTATCCAATTACCCGGCACGAAGTCGCACCCTTGATTGATCTATCCGACCGAGCAGAGCGCGAACGTCTGAGTTCAGGGGCTGTTCGGGCGTTCTTCAACATCATGGACCAATGGAAAGTTCGTGATGAGGCCGCCCGTCAATTCCTCGGTGGAATGTCTAATGGCGCTTTCTACGTTCTGAAGAAGGGCGGGGAGCGCGCGTTGGGTGAAGACAAGCTGCGCCGGATCTCCTATTTGGTTGGCATCTTCAAGGCGCTGAACATCATCTATAGCAAAGATCTTGCGGATCGCTGGATACAGCTTCCCAACAAGAACAGGATTTTTGGAGGAGTGTCCCCCAACGATTACTTGATCCATGGAGGGCTTCCGGCGTTTGCCACGGTAAGAAAGCTTCTTGATGCGCGGAGGGGTGGCTATTGAGATTTCCCTATACAAGCAGGATTCGTCAACTCGATACCCATCGGATGATTCCTTCGAAATACGGTGCGAACGAGGACAGCGTCCTCGTTCGCATTGCGGATGATGACGATCACCTTCAAAGCATCTTCGATCTAGATCACGCCACCAATGACCGGTTGTTGGCGGAAAATGATTTGCTTCCCGGCATCGGAGTTGATGAGCTGGTATTCGGTGTTCCGTTCCATCGGGTCATCAACGCAGCATTTACACATGCCCATCCACTGGGAAACCGGTTTAATGGTCCGGACCGGGGCGCATGGTACGCAGGGTTTGAGCTGAAAACATCTCAAGCCGAGGTGGCTTGGCACAAGTCGCTTGAACTTGCCGAAGTCGACTGGCTAAATGAAAGCGTCACCTATGATGATTACCTGGCTGACTTCGGCGGTGAATATCATGACATCCGAGAGGATGCGGATTTCTCGGACAGCTTGAACGCCGACAGCTATGTTGCGTCTCAAGGGCTTGCGGACCGACTGCTCGCTGATGGTTCCCCTGGAGTGATATATCCAAGTGTGCGCCATGCAGGTGGCGATTGTCTTGCCTGTTTCCGCCCGGCGATCGTTAGCAACGTTCGTAAAAGCGCCCGGTATCGTCTTGCATGGTTAGGCAAACCCGAACCTGAAATCGAGTTGGAAGAGACTTATATCTGAATCTCCAAACGTCGTTTAAATCATCTATTTGCCAACGCGTCCTGATAGATCTTCCAAGACGGTGTAGGCGTTCCGTGTGCTTTGAAGTGCTTCCAGGTCATAAATGACCTCTTCCCTATGAATATTCTAAATGAATGGCCATCGCGAACACGTGAGACTCAAGCCTCCAGGATATCTGTATAAAGCGCTAGCTAAACGCCGTAGTGCTTCCTTAATTCACTGTTATATCTTCCACCATACTCGCCGGAGTCAGATTTAATGTCCCCTGCCACTATCAGTACTCTTACGTTTCGGAAGATCAGGACCGTTACTCTTACGTTTCGGAAGATCAGGACCGTCCAGGAGATCATCCGAGGAAATTCGAGCGCTGTAAATCAACAATTCCCCCGGTTGCATGGCTTCCAACGCTATCCGTTCTTTTTCTTCGCCGGCGTAATGCGATCAACCCAGGAATGGTAGCTTTAGGTCGTCGGCTACGGCATGTTCGTACGCTGTCCCCTTTTCTCAAAGCAGTTGAACGAAGGCGTTGATCTCACCGCACTTCGCAGGGTCATCGAATAGGTTCATAGTTGGCGGTGAGGGCATTGAGCCAGGTCGTAAAGCATGACGGCGGTGATCGGCGGGAACAATCGTAATTATTCTCAATCATGGCCATTACAAAAAAATTCTTGGATATTACTCATCGATCTGTCTGCTTTGCTGCTGCCTGCACCCAAGTCGCGAAGTTATCGTAGCCGCGGTCGCTAACCCAGTTGTAAACGCGAAATAGGTTGGGCAAAACCGGTTTCGAGTCCGGTTATAGGTAAGCTGCCGCACTAGCGCTTATACCGCAACGGTACAGCTAATCTGTCATAGCTTTTACACCTTTGGAAGACAGCAGGCATGTGAAGGTCACCAACCGGGAAACGGTATCGACTATGCCCACTTCTTGCGCGATCTGCCGATGTTCATGCTCAACACCCACAGGGCTACCTCACTTTATCTGGCCTTTGCCCCCGAGAAGGTTTGCCATCTCATGGAACGGTTCGAATGGCACTACACGCCAAAACACGGAAGCCGGCCGAATATGGTAGAGTAAGAACAATACCAGCGCTAGTGCGGTTGATAATTTCTTTGGTACAACATGGATAGAGTTAGTGCCATTTTTATTGCTAGTAATTTTGATTAAACAACGTCATTTGCGACTGATGATCAAATTTCTCTCGGCCTTTTTCTGGGCGGGAGTGGGGGGATTTTTCACACCTGATATTTCTGCCGCGCAATCCATATCCCAACTCATCAATCAAGGGCAAATTGAAGCGGCGCACCGTCAACTTGAACAGTCAAATCCATCAGATGTTGACCGGCTTTTCTTTCGGGGACAGGTTTTAAAAGCAAAATACCATTTTGCGCAGGCGGTGGATGTGTTTCGCGAAGTACTTCGACAAAATCCGCAGCACCTGAATGCACGCCGGGAGCTGGCACATACCCTACTATTGGCGGGTCAGTATAATGTTGCCAAATTTCACTTTGATCAGCTTCTGGAAATTGATCGCAATGAAACCATGCGAGGCGGGTATCGCCACTTCCTGAATGTTATTGCACAAAACAAGCCCACAGGAATCAGTGGGTATTTTACGCTGTTACCATCGACAAATATAAACCGTGGCACTACCAACACCGTTTTCGACACAGCTCTTGGCCGCTTTGTAATTGATCCGAATGCACAAGCGACCTCCGGTGTTGGTGTAGGGTTAGGGATCTCCGGGTATCTCCGACATCCAATAACCCCCGAAAGCCGTCTCCTCTTGAACTTGGGTTTATCGGGTAACCGATATGCTGATAGCTCGTATAACAGTGCGACAGGATCTCTGTCGGTATCCTATGAACGGATAACAGGTAAAGGTCGTTGGTTTCTTACTCCCTATACCCGCTATACATGGCGCGAGGATGATGCTGGAGGCCACGCAACAGGTCTTCGCTTTTCATTGGATCAAAGGGTGTCAAATCAGAACCATATTAGTTTTTCTCTGAGTCATGAATACAGAAATTACCCGGAGGAAAGCTATAGAGATGGTGGATTCACATCTGCTCAGATCAATCCACGCCACCAGATAAGCGCCAGTCTTTCATTGAATGGTGGGATCGGGATAGAGCGCAGCACTCCTAATGCAACACACCTACGATATGACGTATATAAATTGTTTGGTGGCTTATCCAAAATTTGGAAAGGTGGATTCCATACTAGTTTTGGTATTGAAGCCGGAAGACGTGATTTTGTGGGAAATTACCCTTTGACCACATCCCCACGCGATGATGCCTTTTATGAACTGAAATTCGGAATTTATAACACGCGCATCAATTACGCAGGGTTTGCGCCCAGATTATTCTGTTCCTACATTAACAATCATTCGAATGTTGCGTTCTATGACTACAATGCGACTGAATGCCAAATAATCCTTTCAAAGAATTTTTAACCGGAACCGTTCAAAGTCAGCAAATGGCAACATCCAAAAAAAGAATATTTTTCCACACTATTTTTGATTTATGAATCTAATAATCACCGAATCAACGATCTCTCAAAAGAGTAATTTTTTTTTGCAAAAAAATCATGTTTGTGATTATTGCCTATACTGATAGCCTTGATATTTGATTCACTGAAATTCCCAAGAGTGGTAAAAAATGTGACGGAATTTTCTAGTTTAAGGTCTTGACATTTCTTCCCGTAAAAACCGCAGTGATTTTATGACCAGATCGAAACAGCCCAAACAAGATGCAATGCACGGCACATTCAATATCGTTGTTCAGCACATTTCTGCGCTTTCCATCAGAATGACAAAACAGTGATATGGGAGGGCTTGAAAAAATGGATTGCTCTAGAGGAAGCCATGACAGGTTGTGAATTTTGTGAACTGCTTGAGATCAATTATGATGATATTATAGATCAAGGGAAGGCTGATAGGTCAGACAATATAAATTTTCTACTATCGAAACTGATCAAAATAGCAAAGATTAGAGATCGAGTAACTCAAACGCTCTCTGGCTAGTTTGATATACTAAGTTCCAAAACAAGGCCAAATGAAAGAAGGTTCGGCTATGCGTAAAATTATTCAGGCAGTAGCACTCGCCATGGCTCTATCCCCATCTGTACTCCTGGCGCAGGACTTTGAGGCAGGGGAGCGGGCGTACTACGCGGGAGATGCGTACTACGCGGGAGATTATGAAACTGTCCTGAAAGAAGTGAGGCCGCTAGCAGAGCAAGGGAATGCCAGTGCGCAGCTCATGCTTGGTCAGATGTATGGCAAGGGCGAGGGCGTGGCGCAGAATTACGCGGAGGCCGTCAAATGGTACAGGCTGGCTGCCGAGCAGGGGAATGCCATTGCGCAGTACAACCTTGGTGTGAGGTATGACAAGGGCGAGGGCGTGGTGCAGGATTACGTGGAGGCTGTCAAATGGTACAGGCTGGCTGCCGAGCAGGGGAATGCCAGTGCGCAGAACAACCTTGGTGTGAGTTATGCCACCGGCGAGGGCGTGGTGCAGGATTACGTGGAGGCCGTCAAATGGTACAGGCTGGCTGCCGAGCAGGGGGATGCCATTGCGCAGAACAACCTTGGTGTGAGTTATGCCACCGGCGAGGGCGTGGCGCAGAATTACGCGGAGGCCCTCAAATGGTACAGGCTGGCCGCCGGGCGGGGGGATGCCAATGCTCAGAACAACCTTGGTTTGATGTATCACACCGGCGCGGGCGTGGTGCAGGATTACGTGGAGGCCGTCAAATGGTACAGGCTGGCTGCCGAGCAGGGAGACGCCGATGCGCAGTACAACCTTGGTGTGAGGTATGGCAAGGGCGAGGGCGTGGTGCAGGATTACGTGGAGGCCGTCAAATGGTACAGGCTGGCTGCCGAGCAGGGAGACGCCGATGCGCAGTACAACCTTGGTGTGAGGTATGGCAAGGGCGAGGGCGTGGCGCAGAATTACGCGGAGGCCGTCAAATGGTACAGGTTGGCTGCCGAGCAGGGGAATGCCAATGCTCAGAACAACCTTGGTTTGATGTATCACACCGGCGCGGGCGTGGTGCAGGATTACGTGGAGGCTGTCAAATGGTACAGGCTGGCTGCCGAGCAGGGGGATGCCATTGCGCAGAACAACCTTGGTGTGAGGTATGGCAAGGGCGAGGGCGTGGTGCAGGATTACGTGGAGGCTGTCAAATGGTACAGGCTGGCTGCCGAGCAGGGGAATGCCAGTGCGCAGAACAACCTTGGTGTGAGTTATGCCACCGGCGAGGGCGTGGTGCAGGATTACGTGGAGGCCGTCAAATGGTACAGGCTGGCTGCCGAGCAGGGGAATGCCAGTGCGCAGAACAACCTTGGTGTGAGGTATGACAACGGCGAAGGCGTGGTGCAGGATTACATGGAGGCCGTCAAATGGTACAGGCTGGCTGCCGAGCAGGGGAGTGCCGATGCGCAGTTCAACCTTGGTTTGATGTATGACAACGGCGAAGGTGTGGTGCAGGATTACGTCCTTGCTCATATGTGGTTGAACATTGCAACTGCAAATGGATTGGAAAATTCGCAAAAAACCAGAAATCTAATTGCTGAAAATATGACTCCAGCCGACATAATCACCGCGCAAAAAATGGCCGGTGAGTGTTTCGAAAGCGGTTATCAAAACTGTGGGTATTGATGTTTGAGAGTGGATTTTCAATTCACCCCGGCTACCCTGCGGAGTCACATCTACAAAACGTGCCTTTAGCTATTTCGAAACTTGCTGAGGACGAATTTTCCTGTTGTCAGCAGGATGCAACCGACCACGAGAAACTGGTTCACAAGCACAAGAATTGTCTTGGTTTCTGTAAACAGTGATGCGCTTTGTACCTGCCCTTCTGAAATGTCAGGATATTGCAGCAACAGATTCGTGATCTGGATATTTTCGCCAAGATCAACAAGACCCGTTATGACCGGGATGATGGCCAACCAACCAAGCAGGTCGTTTGCACGGAATCGGTAAATCAGGCCGGCAAAAAAGGTCACATAGATCAGTGGAAACAGAGTGTCCAAAGTGGGACTGGCTATTGAATAGATGCGACGGCCATCTTCGCCATATTGATCCATCAGTTCCTGAACAAGCGCGAAATCGTATTCGGATTTTCCATCAAGGCTTTCACCACCGGTAGGGAGGTTGGGAAAGATCACCATAGCAAGGAGAAATCGATCTAGGCGCCGTGGTGAACTCCAATGGGTGTCGCGGTTATAATGGGTTGATTAATCTCAGCTACGACCATTTCCGTGTCGACCACTCGAAAGGTGAGTTCGCCAGAGGGCGGGTGCAAACCAATGGTATCAAGGTTTTTGAGGAGGGCCAGAGTCAGGCTCACTAAGTTCAAGGGCCTGCGAGGCGAGCCTTTCGTTTTCATCTCAAGGAAACAGAATGGAGGCTCAACAACCGCGATCCCAAAAGGTTAAAATACTGCTACACTCTTGGGGGAAATTCACCCCGCTAGGCAAAATCCGTGAACTTTAATACTCATAGAACTTGTTACTTTGCTGAACCGCATCGATCACTACGGTCTACTTGACGAGAGTAAATTCTAGTGGGCCCATAATAATATGTCCTTTGATTAGGTTTTGAATAGGACTATTTGCGTGGGTTTGGATATCCCTTTCCGTGCGAAGGAGCCTTTTGTGCCCGACACATCATTTCAAGGCCTGATTCTCTCCTTACAGCAATATTGGGCGGATCAAGGGTGCATCGTTTTCCAGCCTCTCGACATGGAGGTCGGTGCTGGCACTTTCCATCCGGCTACGGTATTTCGCGCGCTCGGACCGGAGCCGTGGAAGTGCGTCTACGTGCAACCTTGCCGTCGGCCCGCTGACGGGCGTTACGGCGAGAATCCCAATCGGCTCCAGCACTACTATCAACTGCAAGTGCTACTCAAGCCCTCACCCACAGACATTCAAGCTCTCTATCTCGGAAGCTTACGTGCCATCGGGATCGACCCCTTGCTCCACGATATTCGCTTCGTCGAAGACGACTGGGAGAGCCCGACATTAGGTGCATGGGGGCTTGGTTGGGAAGTGTGGTGCGACGGGATGGAGGTGACGCAGTTTACCTATTTTCAGCAGATTGGCGGCATCGACTGCGCGCCGGTGTCCGGCGAGATCACCTACGGCATGGAAAGGCTCGCTATGTATGTCCAGGGTTGCGACAGCGTCTATTCCATTGCCTGGAATTCCGAAGGCGTCACTTATGGCGAGATTTTCTTGGAACAGGAACACCAGCAGTCCGCCTTCAATTTTGAGCAGGCGGACCCGGAGGTACTCGCACGACATTTCGAGGACGCTGAGCGGGAATGCGTCCGGTTGCTCGAAGCGGGATTACCGTTTCCTGCCTACGAGCAATGCATCCGAGCCTCGCATCGTTTCAACCAGCTTGATGCCCGAGGGGCCGTGGGCGTTGCTGCCCGGGCTGCTTACATCCGTCGTGTTCGTGCGCTCGCGACCGCGTGCTGCAAACGCTGGCTAGCGCAGGGCACCACCCCAGCTGGACAAAGCGGTGCCTGATCTTCTTCTCGAACTCCGCTCCGAGGACATTCCCGCCGCTGCGCAGGCCCGCGCCTGCGCTGATTTGGAACGTCTTCTGACGAAGGCACTCGAGGAAGCGGGCATTGCCGCTTCGTCGCTGCAGAGCTACTCGACCCCTCGGCGGCTTGCTGTCACTGCCAAGGGTATCCCTGTGGTTCGGGAAAAATGGAGCGAGGAACGCAGGGGCCCCCGTGCAGATGCTCCTGACAGGGCCGTAGAAGGTTTTCTCCGCTCGACTGGCCTCGAGCGCAATGCTCTCGAATCCCGCGAAACTTCAAAAGGCATATTTTTGTTCACCGCTGTCGAGCATCCGGCAGCACCGGCAACGGAAATCCTTGCGGCACTGGTCCCCAAAGTCATTCAGAGTACTCCCTGGCAGAAATCGATGCGATGGGGGTCGGGAGAGTTTCGTTGGGTACGCCCACTCCAGGGGATCCTCTGCATCCTGGATTCCAAAGTGATTGATTTCGAGGTGGGAGGAATCCGTTCAGGAAAAGTGACCTGCGGCCACAGGTTCCTCGCACCCAGTGAGATCGAAATTCCTTTCGCTGCGGATTACGAAGAGAAACTCGCCAAGGTGCGCGTCATTGCTAATCCCGAGGATCGACGCGAGCGGATTCTTACTACCGGCCGTGCCGTTGCCAAAAAGGCAGGGATGCGTTTTGAGCCGGATGAACCCTTGCTGAGGGAGGTTTCTGCTCTCGTCGAATGGCCAGTGGCACTTGTGGGAAATTTCGAGAAATCCTTTCTCGACCTGCCGACGGAGGTGCTGACCACCACGATGCGTCATCACCAGAAGTACTTCCCACTTACCAAAACCGACGGATCGCTTGCTCCCGCCTTCCTAGTGGTTGCTGACATCGATGCAAGTGACGAGGGTGATGCCATCCGCCAAGGCAACGAACGGGTGCTTCGTGCGCGCCTTGCCGATGCGGCGTTTTTCTGGGAGCGAGATCGTTCCCTCTCCTTAGCCGAGCGGATTCCTGACCTCAGTGACATCGTCTTCCACACGAAGCTCGGGAGTATGGAAGACAAGGCTAAGCGCTTATCGACGCTCGCCGGTGAGCTCGCCTCGTTCATACCGGATCTCAAGCCTGCGCTTGCAAAAAAGACCGCGCTTCTCGCCAAGGCCGATCTCGCAACCGGCCTTGTGGACGAGTTTCCTGAACTCCAGGGAATCGTGGGCGGCCACCTTGCTCGCGTTGAGGGAATGATTGAGTCCATGGCCACTGCCATCGGCAGTCACTTTGCTCCCGCGGGCCCTGATGATTCCTGCCCCAGTGAGCCGCTTTCGATCGCTGTGGCACTTGCTGACAAATTGGACACGCTCACGGGTTTCTTTGCTGCCGGCGAACGTCCGACGGGTTCCGGCGATCCGTTTGCATTGCGCCGGGCAGCCCTTGGCGTGATCCGGATCGTGTTAGAGACGAGGCTTCGTCTGCCGCTTCGCAAGGCGTTCGCAGTGGCACACGGCCTCTATCCGAACGATAAGGAACTTACCCCTGCAAGCGAAACAAGTACCGCACTCAAGGATTTTTTCCTCGATCGCCTGCGCGTGCACCTCCGCTCGAAGGGAGTGCGCCACGATTACGTGAGTGCAGTGCTGTCGACAGGTGACGACGACGACCTGTACCGTCTGGTTACCCGCGCTGGAGCCCTTGGTGTTTTTCTCGAATCCGAGAGCGGGAGCGATCTTCTTGCCGTTTACCGACGGGCCACCGGGATCCTTGCTATCGAGGAGAAGCGAGACGGTGCTCCAATCCGAGGCACTCCGGATCCCAAGGCTGTGGTCGAGAAGGGGGAGGTGACACTCCTCAAGGCTCTTGACTCGGCAGAGCCGAAGATCGGGGAAGCTCTCGATAAGGAAGATTATGCAGAAGCGATGAAGGCATTGGCGACGTTGCGAAACGCAGTTGACGTCTTCTTTGAGGAGGTCAGGGTGAACCTCGACGACAAGGCGTTGCGGGCCAATCGGCTGCGGCTATTGTTCCGTCTCCGGACGGTATTCGACCGGGTCGCAGATCTCTCCCGGATCGAGGGCGCATAAGCCGTTCGCAATGACAAAGTGGGTTTACACGTTCGGCGGTGGTCGGGCCGAGGGTCGTGCTTCGATGCGCGACCTTCTCGGCGGCAAGGGCGCGAATCTTGCCGAGATGAACGGGCTGGGGCTTTCTGTGCCGCCCGGCTTCACGATCACGACCGAGGCCTGCACTCATCACGCCTCTCGCAATGGCAAGCTCCCCGACGATCTCGAGAGCGAGGTGGAAAAAGCACTTGCACACGTAGAGAAAATCGCAGGCGCACGCTTCGGAGACGCCGAACATCCTTTGCTTGTGTCCGTCCGGTCAGGTGCCCCGGTTTCAATGCCGGGAATGATGGACACGGTTCTTAACCTGGGGCTAAACGACGCTACTCGCGAGGGGCTTGCCCGGGCAAGCGGCGATGCTCGTTTTGCTGCTGATAGCCACCGCCGTTTCATCCAGATGTATGGCGATGTGGTGCTTGGAGTACCACACCAGGAATTCGAAGAGATTCTCGACGATGCCAAAGCGGATCGGGGCATCGACCTCGACACGGAATTCTCAGCAACCGATTGGCTTGGGGTGATCGAACGCTACCGCGATCTCGTGAAGGCGCGGACCTCGTCCTTTTTCCCGGAAGATCCCCGCGAGCAGCTCTGGAATGCGATCAGTGCGGTTTTCGCAAGCTGGGGAAACAACCGGGCGGTCACTTATCGACGCCTCCACGGGATCCTGGATTCGTCCGGTACCGCCGTCAATGTGCAGGCCATGGTGTTCGGAAATATGGGCGAGGAATGCTGTACTGGCGTTGCCTTCACTCGCAATCCCTCTTCGGGTGAGTCCGAATTCTACGGCGAGTACCTCATGAACGCCCAGGGCGAGGACGTGGTGGCAGGTATCCGCACGCCGTGCCCGCTCACCGCCGCCGATGGCGGCAAAATATCGATGGAGTCGGAGATGCCGAAAGCGTTTGCCGAACTCTCGGACGTCTTCTTCCATCTCGAGAAGCACTACCGTGACATGCAGGACATTGAGTTCACGGTCCAAGAGGGGAAGCTCTGGATTCTCCAGACCCGGAGCGGCAAACGGACCACGCGGGCAGCATTGCGCATTGCCGTCGACATGGTGCACGAAGGCCTGATCGAGCGTGCCGACGCCATTCGACGGATCACGCCCGCAAGCCTCGACCAAATCCTGCACCCCATGCTTGATCCCTCAGCGAATACGCAAGTCGTCGCTGACGGCCTCCCAGCCTCTCCAGGTGCCGCCTCAGGGATCGCCGTATTCGGGGCCAACGAGGCCGAACAGCGCGCATCAAAAGGGGAGAGCGTGATCTTAGTACGGGCCGAGACGAGCCCGGAGGATATTCATGGTATGCACGCGTCCGTCGGCATTCTCACCAGCCGGGGAGGGCAGACGAGCCATGCCGCCGTTGTTGCCCGCGGCATGGGCCGCCCCTGCGTGGTCGGCGCGAGCAGCCTTTCCGTCGACTATTCCTCCCGCACGGCCCGTGCAGGCAAAGAAATAATCCGCGAGGGGGAACGCATTACCATCGATGGATCAACCGGGGCCGTGATGCTCGGTGAAGTGGCGACGATCGATCCCGATCTCCCGGATTCGTTTCATGAGCTGATGGGCTGGGCGGACGAGGCACGCCTCCTTCGGGTCCGCGCCAACGCCGAGACACCGACGGATGCCGAGGCCGCGCTGCGGTTTGGCGCGGAGGGGATCGGTCTTTGCCGTACCGAGCACATGTTCTTTGACGAGGACCGCATCCTCGCCATGCGGCAGATGATCATGGCAGACGGGCCCGAAGCCCGACGCGAGGCACTAGCCCGCATCGAGCCGATGCAGCGCCGCGATTTCGTCGAATTGTTCCGAATCATGGCCGGCCTTCCGATTACCGTGCGTTTACTGGATCCTCCGCTTCACGAGTTCCTGCCGGAAAGCGAGGCAGATCTCGTCGAGGTGGCAAAGGCAATCGGTAGCGACATCGACATCGTGCGTCGGCGCGCTCTCGAACTCCGTGAGGCCAACCCCATGCTCGGGCACCGAGGTTCCCGGCTTGGCGTAGCCTACCCCGAGATTTACGACATACAGACGCGAGCGATCTTCGAGGCTCTTATCGAGACGGCGAACGGGCCGACGGTAGATTTGGAAATCATGCTTCCGCTCGTTTTTAGCCGTTCCGAGGTGGATTTTCTGAAGATTCGGATTGACCGGGTCGCTGCCGAGGTTGCGGGCAGGAAGGGAAACCTGCCCGATTACCTGGTTGGGACCATGATTGAACTTCCCCGTGCAGCCCTTGCGGCCGCCTCGATCGCAGAAAGTGCGGAGTTTTTCAGCTTTGGAACCAACGATCTTACCCAGACGGTATTTGGTATCAGCCGCGACGATTCAGGTCGCTTTCTGGGGCCCTACATCGAGGCAGGCATCCTACCCCGTGATCCCTTTATCTCTCTGGACGAAGAGGGCGTCGGCGAACTCATCCGGATCGCCTTCGAACGGGGACGCAAAGCCCGTCCCGGCCTCAAGGTTGGCATCTGCGGTGAGCACGGGGGAGACCCGCGATCCGTCGCATTCTGCCACGAAGTCGGTCTCGACTACGTTTCCTGCTCTCCTTACCGACTTCCTGTGGCCCGTCTTGCTGCCGCACAGGCAGCTCTTGGGGCCGGTGTGGGTCTGAAAGGGGATGCTTGAGAAGTCCTCCGAACCTAGCCAGGCTCCTACCCGAAGACTAGGATAAAGCGGCGCAGGGCAGACCCTGCGGCGAGGAGAAAGTCATGGGTAAAGGCGCGTCCATCGCGCTCGTCCTTGTCGTCGGTTTGGCCGGGGGCTTTGGAGGCGCGCGCCTGTTGTCCGGAGGGCCGGAGACGGCCGAGAATGTGGAAGTAAGCCCCAGCTCTGTCGAAATGAAAAGCGTCCGCTGGAAAATGGCGAGTGCTTTCGGGAGCCAATGGCCAATCCAGGGTGAACTCGGAGTACACCTCGTTGACCGCATCGAAGAGGTGACGGGTGGCTCTGTTCGGCTTCAATTTTTTGAACCGAATGCGCTGGTCCCGCCGTTGGAAATGTTCGATGCGGTTTCGCAAGGGGCGATTGATGCGGCTTGGTCCACGTCAGGCTACTGGGCGGGAAAGATTCCTGCGCTTCAGTTCTTCACTGCGGTTCCGTTTGGCCCCGGGATAGGTGAGTACCTTGCGTGGCTGTACGCGGACGGAGCCGAGGAAACGTACCGCGCACTTTACGCAGACCATGGCATTCACGCCATGCATTGCGGCCTGCATTCTCCGGAAGGATCGGGATGGTTTCGGGAAGAAATTAAGACGCTTGAGGATCTCCAGGGGCTGAAGATGCGTTTTTTTGGGCTCGGAGCCCGTGTCATGGAGAAACTGGGCGTCTCAACCCAACTGCTTGCCGGCGGTGACATCTACCCCGCCCTTGAACTCGGGACGATTGATGCGGCTGAGTACTCGATGCCGGTCATTGATCTCAGCCAAGGTTTTCACCAGATTGCCAAGCATTATTACTTCCCGGGCTGGCACCAGCAGACAAGTCTCTTCGAGCTACTGGTCGCGATTGATCGCTGGAACGAACTCACTCCTGTCCAACAAGCCCAGATTGAGGCTGTGTGCAAGGAAAACTTTGTCCAAGGTGCCGCTCTCGGCGAGGCGGCACAGGCAGCGGCACTGAAGGAATTGGAAAGCAAGGGCGTCCAGTTTCACACTTGGTCGCCAGAAATCTTGGAGGCCATGAGGAAGGGCTGGGACGAGGTCGTTGCGGAAGAATCGGCAAAGAATACCGATTTTGCACGGATCGCGGAGTCCTATTTTTCCTTCCATGAGGACTACAAAACCTGGTCGGAATACGGGTACCTGCGCTAGGGAACCCGAGCAGGAGCAGTTCCCGTGGACTACTACGGCTTTTTCGCAAACACGCTGCAAGCCCTGAGGGACGAAGGTCGCTATCGGGTGTTCAGGGACATCCGGCGGCGTGCGACGTGTTTCCCGCGAGCGGAACACTATCCCGAGGGAGCCAAATCTCCTGACAGGGAAGTCATCGTCTGGTGCTCAAATGACTATCTGGGAATGGGACAGAACTCTGAGGTGACGAGTGCTATGTGCCAGGCTATCAACGAAGCCGGTGCAGGCTCAGGCGGCACCCGAAATATTTCGGGCACCACTCACTACCATGTGCTTCTCGAGGAGGAACTGGCCGATCTCCACAGCAAGGAGTGTGCGCTTCTTTTTACCTCGGGCTATATCTCGAACGAAGCGACACTCAGCACGCTTGCATCTGTGCTTCCGGGGTGTGTTGTGGTGTCAGACGCCTTCAATCACGCTTCGATGATCCAGGGCATCCGCGCAAGCGGTGCCCGTAAACTGATTTTCCGTCACAACGATCCCGAGCATCTCGACCGTTTACTCTCGGAGATAGGTCCTGACGTCCCGAAGATCGTTGCCTTCGAATCGGTTTATTCGATGGATGGCGACATCGCACCGATCGAGGATCTGTGTGACGTGGCCTCGAACCACGACGCGCTGACTTACCTTGACGAGGTGCACGCGGTCGGGATGTACGGCGCTCGCGGTGGAGGGATCGCCGAGAAACTAGGTTTGATGCATCGCATCGATGTGATCGAGGGAACCCTCGCCAAGGCGTTTGGTGTCATGGGCGGCTACATCGCCGCCAGGAAAGAACTCGTGGATCTGGTCCGTTCCTACTCGTCTGGATTCATTTTTACCACGTCTTTGCCGCCGGCGGTTACTGCTGGTGCACTGGCCTCCGTGCGCTACCTGAAAAAACACCCTGAACTGCGCACAACTCATCAGGAACGAGCCGGTGAACTCCGGCGACGTCTTCTGCAGGTAGGGATCCCGGTGATGATGAACGAGAGTCATATCGTCCCGGTTCTCGTGGGAGATCCCGTTCTCTGCAAGCAGGCAAGCGATTTGCTGATTTCGGAGCACGGGATTTATGTGCAGCCGATTAATTATCCGACGGTGCGACGGGGAACGGAACGCCTCCGCTTTACGCCGTCGCCGCTTCACGATGATATGATGATGGACGCACTTGAGTCTGCGATGATATCAGTATGGAACGATCTTGGGTTGGCGAAAAAAGCAGCCTGAAAAAAATTCCAGGCCGTGGTGGAATGGTGCAAGCTCTTGTGTGTTTTACTTCTTTCTTCTTGGTTTATGACTAGCTGAGGTGGCTCCTAGATCGTTTACGGGACTTTGTACTTATTTGAATTCTGGTGATCATAATATTATTCGATTTCTTTGAGATGTAAATGGAAGGTTTGTTTTGGCAATCCTTTGAGCGTTACCAGCTATAACCCTTGTCAAACCCCAAAATCCTTCTATCCCATTGATGCGAACATGTCCTCGCGCGAATTCGTCCTTCGAATGATCGACGCGACAGTGTCCGTAGCCAAGGTTGATCAACCTGTTAGCCCTCAACTGTTCAAGTTGGCGGCGGAGTTAGCGCCCACTTTGCCGCGTAATTCCGTGCGGTATGGATTTTGAGCAGTTAGTTACGATCTCATTATAGATTTGCCTGTCGTGCTGTCTGCTCCACAAAAACTTTCATCGACACCTCAACGATCTCAAACCTCGAGCGCTGTGCCTCGCAGGCTCACAGTGCTCTCTCAAGCAGAGCACTGTGAAAACGGTTGACGATTTTGCGGTTCAGGCGGGACAACCAGGCAACTTGAGCGCTGTCAGATCGGCCGCAAAGTGTTGCGCAATCCCGTGAATTTTAGTTCAAAAATCCCTGAACGACGAACACATTTATTTCGCAGCGTCTTCCATGGCCTTATGATGGAAACCATCTAGGAATGGTTCTTCTTTTATTTTTTCTGTGTGCCGGCCTTTCGTCTGCGTGCTGCTATGCCTTTTTGTCCAAGACCCATATTTCTGGCGAGTGCCGAACGACGTTTGGCGTAGTTAGGAGCGACCATCGGATAGGTATCTGGAAGTCCCCACTTCTTCCTATACCGATCCGGAGTCATTTGGTAGCGCGTTCGCAAATACCGTTTCAGCATTTTCAGCTGCTTGCCGTCCTCAAGACAAATCAAGTAGTCGTCGGTAAGCGATTTGCTGACGGGCACTGCAGGGAAAATTCCGGGAGATTGCACAGTCGTCTGAGCTTTTTTTGCGACGGTTTCCACCGCTATCTTGGGAGGTCTGCCACGACGCTTCATAGGCGGTCTTCCCCTTCGCTTTGCAGGTGTGACTTTTTCCGGGGCGATACTCTGTGTGGTGGAGCTTTCGTTCAAAGCGTCTTGCACCGAACGAATCAGGGTTGGAACTGCTTTAGCGGAGAGTTTGTTGTTATTGAGATATGTGACAACAATATTGCTCATGATCTCGAGTTTAGAATTTTTACTTGCAACAGGCATGGTTTGATTTTTCTTTCTCAATTTTTTTAGCCAGGTCTCTCTTCTCTTCGAGATGAACCAGCTTCCGACCCTGTGAATAAATCTTTTTCTTGCAGAAGTCAAACTCCAAGTATGAATGAATCAATACGAAATTGGCAATACGAATTGGGGTGCTCATTTCCGATGACATTTCAAGACGACGGTCGTGATCGCATCTCCTGTTTGGTTGTCAGTGCACGCATGGAGCCCTACAGTGTCGGAGTCTGAGGTAATCCAATCCTTCCCGGAATCTGTCTCGTGCTGTGGACGCGTTTTTTCCTCCCTACGCAAAGGGATGTGCCTGCCGATGCGAGCATTGCCTCGCATCGGCTGATGCTTCGCGCGGGCCTTATCCGTCAGGCAAGTGCGGGAATCTACAGCTGGCTTCCCCTTGGCGTTCGGGTGCTGAAAAAGATCGAAGAAATCGTTCGCGCCGAACAGAAAGCGGCT
Source organism: Alphaproteobacteria bacterium (assembly GCA_965206145.1). GTDB lineage: Bacteria > Pseudomonadota > Alphaproteobacteria > TMED109 > TMED109 > CBDBIK01. Next base: position 373,872 of record CBDBIK010000002.1, on the reverse strand, counting down.
GGAGCTTTGGAGGTTCTGATGCCGACAATTCAATCAGCGGACATCTGGAAAGAATCTGGGCGCTACGAGGACTACGGCGAGGAAATGCTACGGATTGTTGACCGACACGGTAGGGAAATGCTGTACGGGCCAACGAACGAAGAACAGATATCTGAGATCGCCGCCACGGAACTGAAAAGTTATCGGGATTTGCCGAAAAGCCTGTTTCATATCCAGTGGAAGTTCCGGGACGAGATTCGTCCGCGTTTCGGTGTGATGCGGGGGCGTGAGTTTTTGATGAAAGACAATTATTCGTTTGACGTGGACGAGGTGGCGGGACGGGTTTCGTACAACCGCATGTTCCTTGCATATCTCCGTACTTTTAACGCGATGGGGCTTAAATCAATTCCTGTTCGTGCTGAATCGGGCCCGATTGGCGGCGACATGAGTCATGAGTTTGTTGTGTTTGCTGACACAGGAGAGAGTGAACTCTACTGCGATCGTTCGCTTATTGAGATCGAGGTTCCGGGACCGATTTACGATGATGCTGTTGCCGTCGAGGAGGTGGTGCGGGAACGTACCGCTTTCTATGCGGCGACTTCCGACATGCACGACCCTGACCACTTCTTGAAAGAAGTTCCCGAGGAACGTCGCATTGAAGCGCGCGGTATAGAGGTGGGGCATGTCTTTTTTTTCGGCACCAAGTACTCCGAAAAACTGGGAGTGGAGGTAAACATGCCCGACGGCACGCGCCGCCCGGTTCAGATGGGCTCTTACGGCATCGGGATATCCCGCCTTGTTGGTGCCATTATCGAAGCCTTTCACGACGAACGGGGAATCATCTGGCCGGAGGCCGTGGCACCGTTTGCAGCAGGCATCGCCAATCTTCGTCAAAATGACAAAAAGTGCGATGCACTTGCTGGGGAATTGCACGATTGTCTCGAGAATGCAGGCATCGAAGTTCTCTACGACGACCGCGCCGAACGCGGTGGGGCAAAGCTTGCCGATCTCGATCTACTCGGTCTGCCGTGCCAGTTTGTGGTGGGTCCGCGCGGAGCGGAGAAGGGTCTCGTCGAGGTCCGTTCGCGCATGGGCGGGGAGGTGCGTGAACTCCCCCTTGAAGAAGCGTGTGCGCAAATGGCGCACGGGTGAATTCCCATTTCGAGTTCTGGATTGCCTGGCGTTACCTGCGAGCACGCCGCGAAGAGGGATTCATTTCTGTTGTTGCAGGCTTCTCGCTGATCGGAATCACCCTTGGTGTTGCGACGTTGATTGTCGTTATGTCGGTGATGAATGGCTTTCACACCCAGCTCGTCGATCGAATTGTCGGCGTGAACGGCCACGTTATTGTGCACCCTAACGCAGGCGAGAAAACTATTGCCGATCACGGCACACTCGTCGGTGAACTTCGGACACTTTCGGGCGTGGTCGATATCTTTCCCGAAATCGAAGCTCAAGCAATGGCTACCTCGCCAGGAGGGGCAAGCGGTGTGATCGTCCGCGGCATAATTCCTGATGATCTTTTTCGTCGTGATCTCGTTGCCGAAAACATTGTCGCGGGATCACTTGTGGATTTCAGGGAACCGGGAACTGTAGTGGTCGGCAGTCGTCTTGCCCAAGCTCTTGGTATTAGTGTTGGCGGCGAGATCACCTTGCTTCACCCAGACGGTGCAGCGACCGTCATCGGAACGATTCCCCGGGTGCGCACCTACACGGTCGCGGCGACCTTCGAGGTCGGCATGTTCGAGTACGATTCAGGGTTACTGTTCCTGTCCCTCGAAGACGCTAGTTCCTTTTTCCGTACAGACGGCAAAGCGACACAAATCGAACTGTTCCTTGAAGATGCCGATGCTGCTGACCTTGCCGAGCGAGAGATCGGGCGGACACTGGAGGGGCGTGCCCGGGCAGTTGCTTGGCCTCGTCTCAATTCGCAATTTTTCAACGCGCTCAAGGTGGAAAGGAATGTCATGTTCCTGATCCTCACACTCATCATCCTGATTGCTGCTTTCAATGTTGTTTCAAGCATGATCATGCTGGTGGGTGACAAGCGGAAGGGGATCGCGATTCTCCGTACGATGGGCTCTTCTCGCATCTCGATGATGCGTGTTTTCATAATCGCCGGTGGTTTCGTCGGAGTGGTGGGAACATTGTTGGGTTTTGTCCTTGGTCTTGCCTTTGCTCTCAACATCGAATCGATTCGCCAATTAATCGAACGCCTCTCGGGCACGGAACTATTCGCAGCCGAAATCTATTTCCTGTCACGTCTGCCTGCAGAGGTGGAATCGTTCCAGGTAGCGCTTGTAGTTGTCATGGCACTTGTTCTCTCGCTGCTGGCCACCCTCTACCCCTCGTGGCGTGCGTCGCGGATCGATCCGGCGGAGGCGCTCCGCTATGAGTGATTCCGTTCTTTCCCTGCGTTCCGTCGAGCGGACTTTCCGCCAGGGTGGGAAGGAAATCCGCGTGCTCCGGGGGGTGGACCTGGAGCTTCGCCCGAGGGAGATGGTCGCATTGGTTGGCCCATCGGGAGCGGGAAAGTCGACGCTCCTGCACATCGCGGGTCTTCTTGAAAGGCCAGACGCGGGTTCCGTTGCACTTGCGGGATGCGAGGTCGGATCGGTCGGGGACCAGGAACGAACCCGACTGCGAATGCGTCATATCGGCTTTGTCTACCAACGCCACCACTTGATGCCCGAGTTTTCTGCCCTGGAGAACGTCATGGTTCCGCTCCGTATCAAAGGCGAGACCGCCGGGATCGCACGGGAAAAGGCGCGCGGGTTTCTCGATCGGGTGGGCCTTGCAGACCGGGAGGAACATCGACCTGCGAGACTCTCGGGTGGGGAGCAGCAACGAGTGGCCGTCGCCCGTGCTTTCGCTGCCAGTCCAGGCCTTGTTCTTGCTGACGAACCCACAGGAAACCTCGACCCCGTCACGGCGGGGGAGGTGAGTAATCTTTTCGTGGAAATGGTCCGCAAAACTGGACTTGCCGCCCTTGTCGCGACCCACAATCCAGAGATTGCATCCCGCATGGACAGGGCCCTCACGCTGGCTGATGGAAAAATTTGCCCACTCGCCAGCTAACTCCAAGACTCGTAAGTTAGTCACCGAGAGACGGGTTGCGTTCTTTGATGGCGGGAGTATGTTCCTAGTATGTTTCATGCACCCTTCGTTCATTTTCGATCTCGCTCGGCTTATTCGCTTTCCGAAGGGGCAATCCAGGTTTCCGATCTCGTCAAGATGGCGGAGAAGAACCGGATGCCCGCTCTTGCGCTCACGGACCATGCGAATCTTTTCGGTGCCCTCGAGTTTTCGCTGAAGGCTCAGCGTGTAGGCGTGCAACCAGTCCTGGGCTGCTTACTTGATCTGAATCTCGACGATGCAGACAAGGTGCGGCCGACGGCAAGCCACAGCACCGACGGTGCCCTCGTCCTTCTCACCAAAGACGAGCAGGGATGGGACAGCCTCAAGCGGTTCATCTCACGGCTTTATGTCGACCAGGATCCAGGTGCACGCACGACAAAAATTGCAACGGATCTTGCCGCTGTCGGGGAACAAGCGGACGGGCTGGTGGCCCTTACAGGCGGTGCCCGAGGACCGATCGGACGTTTGCTTGTTGCAGGTCGGACAGAACAGGCGGAGCGTTTGTTTGCTCGTCTGATGGAAATGTTCCCAGATCGCCTTTACATGGAGATTCAGCGCCATGGGCTGCCCGAGGAAAGCGCGACCGAGCCGCATTTCCTACGTATGGCCTACGACCACAACATCCCGCTTCTTGCCACCAACGACATCCACTTTGCCGAGAGTGAAGCGTACGAAGCGCACGATTGCCTTCTGTGTATCCGCGATGGCTTGAAGGCTGCTGACCCCGATCGTGAGAGGCTTACACCGGAACACCGTTTCCGCTCGCCGGAAGAGATGCAAAGACTATTCCATGATCTTCCTGAAGCTGTTGACAACACCCTTGCTCTTGCCAGGCGTTGCTCGTTCCTGCTTGAGGGACGGGCACCTCTACTTCCTGCGATGCCCGGAGCGGACGGGGGTAGCGAGATGGATCTCCTGGGTGAACAGGCAAAAATAGGGATCGAACGGCGTCTTGAGCACCAGGTATGGAACCCGGGAATGGACGCAAAAACCCGCAACGAGGCCGCAGTTCCTTACCGAGAACGGCTGGATTACGAACTCGGAGTGATCGCCGAGACGGGTTACGCCGGCTACTTCCTCATTGTTGCTGAATTCGTGAATTGGGCACTGGAGCAAGGCATTTCTGTTGGCCCTGGACGCGGCTCAGGCGCAGGATCGGTGGTCGCGTGGGCACTCAAGATCTGTGATGTCGACCCGTTGCGGTTTGGACTTCTTTTTGAGCGGTTCCTGAACCCTGAGCGGGTGTCGATGCCGGACTTCGATATCGATTTCTGCGTGAACCGCAGAGAGGAAGTGATCGCGCACGTCCGGGAACGCTACGGATCCGACCGCGTGGCGCAGATCGTCACCTTCGGATCGTTGCAGGCACGCGCCGCAGTCCGCGACGTCGGACGCGTCCTTGGCATCCCTTATCCTCGGGTGGACGGACTCGCAAAACTGGTTCCCGTGAATCCAGCCGACCCTGTGAGTCTTTCCGAGGCACTCGAGCGCGTACCCGAACTCCAAAAGGAACGCAATTCGGACGAGGAGACAGCACGCCTGTTCGACATTGCCCTCCGCCTCGAAGGGCTTTATCGAAACTCTGCAACGCACGCCGCAGGCGTCGTGATTGGCGATCGCAATATCGAGGAGTTAGTTCCGCTTTACCGTGATCCTAAGTCCGACAGTGTTCTGACCCAGTACAGCATGCAGCTCGTCGAGCAAGCAGGCCTCGTGAAGTTCGACTTTCTGGGATTGAAAATGCTGACCGTCCTTGAGGAGATTCGGCAACTCCTGCAGGAACGCGACATCGAGATCGTTTTTTCCGACATTCCGCTTGATCACGACGAAACTTTTGCGTTGCTCAGAGAGGGAAGGACAAACGGCATTTTTCAACTTGAGGGGCAGGGTATGCGAAGCTACTTGTCCAAGCTTGCCCCCGATTGCTTCGAAGACATCGTGGCGATGATCGCCTTATATCGCCCGGGACCAATGGACAACATCCCGGCGTACATCGACCGCAAACACGGGCGCGAGAAGGTTGACTACCCGGAAGAGCGGTTGGAGGGAATTCTAGGCGAAACTTTTGGTATCTGGATCTATCAGGAGCAGGTCATGCAGACCGCTCAGCTCCTCGCTGGCTTCAGTCTGGGTGAAGCGGATCTTCTTCGCCGCGCGATGGGAAAGAAAATTTTCAAGGAGATGAAATCCCTCCGGGTTCGCTTCCTGCAGGGGGCCGAGGAGCGGGGGGTGCAGCGTCCAACTGCCGAGCGGATTTTCGCAAGCATGGAGAAGTTTGCCGGCTACGGCTTCAACAAAAGCCATGCTGTGGGCTATGCGCTGATTAGTTACTGGACGGCATATTTCAAGACTCTCTACCCGGCGGAATTTTTTGCGGCGACGATGAGTTCGGTCGACGAGAGCAAGCTGAACTTGTTCCGGGGCGAACTCTCAAGCTGCGGCATAAACGTCCTACCTCCGGACATAAATCGTTCGGGTGTTGGGTTCACCGTGGAGAAGGACGAGGAAGGTTTTGCAATTCGGTGTGGTCTGGGGCCGATTCGCAATATCAGTGATTCTGTCATGCAAGCAGCGGTGGAAACACGTGAGGAAAGTGGAGAGTTTGAGGACGTTTGGGATTTCGCCCGACGAGTGCCTGGGCTCAGCAAGGCTCAAGTTGAGACACTCTCCTTGTCGGGGAGCCTTGACCGTCTCGAACCGGATCGCGCTCGCACTTTCAAGGGTGCGGCCTCGATTGCTGGGCATGCCGCCGCCGCCGCGAGAACGAGACTGGCCGGTCAGGAAAGCCTTTTCGGAAATGGAAGCTCTTCTGATCTGTGGGTACTCCCCGAGACGAGCGAATGGTCGCACACTGAAACCCTTGCTCACGAATTTGAAACGCTTGGTTTTTATATCTCTGGACACCCACTCGATGAGCACGCCGATCTCATCAAGGACAAGGGTTCCATCTCAATCGAGGAAATCGACTGGTCAGGGAACACGAAAGGTTCTGTCGTGTTAGCTGGAATTGCGATGAAAGTAGATAAAAGACTGTCAAAGACGGGGAACCGCTTTGCGCGCTTGCAGATTTCCGATGCGACGGGGGCCGCGGAAATCATTCTCTTCAGCGAGGTTTTTGCCCGCTGTGAGAACGACCTCAAGGAAGGGACACTTCTGCTTGTAACGGCAGACCAGCAGAAAGACGATGACCGGGGGGACAGTCTGATCGCTCGCAGTGTCAACCGGTTGGACAGTCCCATCCCCGTGAAGGGGTACCTCCTGATCGTGGAAGAGAACCCCGCGTTTGATGCACTCCGTGCCGCCATTGATCACGCGGACAAGGGTGATGCATGGGTACGCATCGTCATGCCAGAGGATCCGGATCACGAGGTCGAGATAGATCTCGGAACCGGGGTCACGCCTTCCGTGGCTCTTCGCTCGGTCCTCAAGTCGGTGGCAGGAGTTCGAGACGTACGAGAGATTTCGAGATGTACGAGAGATTAGCCAGCATCCGTGGGTACCTGGTGAATCCGTTTCAAAGTCATGATTTTTCGGCTCTAGCCTTGCCAAACCTCGACCTTTTTCCTAGCCTTCTCTTTCAATTCCCACGCGGGTTCGGCCCGGCGCGCAGGCGTCGAGCCTTCCGGTGCCGGCTTGTCCGGTTTCGCCCGCGGAGGCTCAACCGGAAGAAGGAAAACAGAACTTGGCTGTACCCAATTTCACCATGCGTCGGCTCTTGGAAGCCGGCGTCCACTTCGGGCATATGGTCCGTCGCTGGAACCCCCGGATGGCTCCCTACATTTTTGGTGAGCGTGATGGCATCCACATCATTGATCTCCAGCAGACGGTTCCGATGCTGTACGCCGCGCTGGAGTTTCTCCGCAGCACGGCGGCGGAAGGTGGGAGGATCCTCTTCGTAGGTACCAAGCGCCAAGCGCAGAGGCCTGTCGAGGAGTACGCAAAACGCTGCGGACAGCACTACGTCAACCAGCGATGGTTGGGTGGGGCACTCACCAATTGGAAGACCATTTCTCAGTCGATCACTCGGCTCGATTCGCTTGACGAGCGACTTGCGGAAGACAACACGGGTCTGACTAAAAAGGAACTTCTCCAGTTCAGACGCCAGCGCGCAAAACTTACCGCCTCGCTCGGCGGGATTCGCACGATGGGTGGACTTCCTTCCGTCGTGGTAGCGATTGACACCAATCACGAACGGATTGCGGTGACCGAGGCTCGCGCGCTCGGCATTCCCGTTGTCGGAATTCTTGACAGCAACTCCGATCCCGATGGTATCGCATGGCCGATTCCCGGGAACGACGATGCGACCCGCGCCGTGGTTCTCTACTGCGAGCTTATGTCGGGGGCCATCCTTGATGGTTTACGCATGGAACAGACTCTTTCTGGTGTTGACCTCGGTGCTGCCGAGGGTACCTCCGAAAATCTTGCGTCCGATTCTGGTGCGGGCAAGAAGAAGGCTCCGGCAGTCACTGTCAAGGGTAAGGCTTCCGAGCCCGCAGCCGAATCCACACCTGAAACCGTCTTTGTGGACACGGAAACCTCTACACCTTCAAGCAAGTTGAAGACTGAACCCGCTTCCGAAGACACCAAAACCTCCGAGGTGGAAGGCGAATCGAAATCTGTATCCGAGGCTGCTTCCGAACCCACGGAAGTCCCGACGTCGGAAAACGAGCCGAAGCCCGAAACTGGAGACGCTTCTAACGAAACTGGAGACGCTTCTAAAAAGTCCTCCAAGGGAGAAAAGGAAGTGAAAGAAGGAGCAGCGCAGTGACAGAGGTGACAGCTGCACTGGTCAAACAGTTACGCGATGACACCGGTGCTGGGATGATGGACTGCAAGCAGGCGCTTTCCGAGTCGGAAGGCGACTTCGCTACGGCGCGTGCCTGGCTTCGCGCCAAGGGCGTGGTCGGTGCTAAGAAGAAGGCAAGCCGGGCCGCGGCCGAGGGCCTCATTGGCATTGCCGTCAACGGATCCCGTGCGGCGATGGTCGAGGTGAACGCTGAAACTGATTTTGTTTCGCGCAACTCGGAATTCCAAGACTTTGTCGAACAGGTTGCCTCGCTCGCACTGTCGACTGGTGAGGACGTTGAGGCACTCGCGGCAACGGAAATGGTGAATGGCAGGCCTGTATCCGAAGGCGTGATCGAGATCGCTGCCCGGGTTGGCGAGAACGTGGTTCTTCGACGCACGGCGGTTGCCGAGGTAAAGAAAGGCCTTATCGGGACTTACATCCACGGAGCGGTGCGTCCCGGGCTTGGACGCATAGGAACCATGGTTTCACTTGAAGGCGGCACCGATGAGGCGGCAGATCAGGAACTCGTCAAACAACTTGCTATGCATGTTGCGGCTGCTCGACCGACGGCACTGACGCCGGATGACATCGATCCTGCTGTGCTTGAGAGTGAGCGCGCTTTCCTGACCAAACAGGCGAAACAAGACAACGACAAGCCCGATAGCATTATCGAAAAAATGGTTGAGGGACGGATACGCAAGTTCCATGCAGATCAGGCCCTCACTGCGCAGGCGTGGGTGATCGACGGCAAGTCCAAAGTCTCTGAGGTAGTCAAGGCGGCAGGGAAGGATCTCGCCATCACCTACTTCTCCTGTTTCGTGCTCGGTGAGGGCGTGGAGAAGAAGGAAAGCAACCTTGCCGATGATGTGGCTAGTGCCTTGTCCGAATAGTTCCAGTCCGCGAGGAGGATCAAGGGGGAGACGTCCTTGAAGAAAGCCTCCGAGGGTTTTTCCCGCCTGGAACTTGAGAGCGACGACTCTCCGCGCTGGCGGCGGATTCTTCTCAAACTTACCGGTGAGATGTTCGCCGGTCCCGCGGGCTATGGGATTGACGGTGCCCGGATTCCTGAAATCGTAAAGGACATTCGTTCCGTCTGGCGACGCGGTATTCAATTCGGCATCGTCGTCGGTGCTGGCAACATTTTCCGGGGCGGCACGAACAAACTCGAGTATCTCGACCGCCCGACCGCCGACGAGATGGGAATGCTCGGCACCGTCCTCAATGGTTTGGTCCTGCAAAGTGCCTTCCAGGCACAGCACGTTCCCGCCAGGGTGATGTCGGCGATCTCGATTTCGCAAGTTTGTGAGCCGTTCGTGCGCCAGAAGGCGCGCTCATGCCTGAAGCAGTCGGAGGTGGTCATCTCCGTCGGGGGTATCGGCAACCCACTATTCTCGACAGACACTGCAGCCGCTTTGCGTGCGACCGAGTTGCATTGCGATGCAATCTTCAAGGGAACGCAGGTCGACGGAGTGTACGATTCTGATCCGCGGACTAACCCGAAGGCTAAACGCTATGAGCATGTGTCCTACCGCAAGGCTTTGGCCGAGAACCTTGGGGTCATGGATTCGGCAGCACTCTCGGTTGCCCGCAACGCCGGAATCCCCATCATTGTGTTCAAACTTGAGGGCGATTCGTCGATCGAGAAGGCGGTTTGCGGCGAGGGACAATTCACTGTGATTTCCGACAAGGACGACGAGGGAGAATGATTATGAGCGGGTACGACAAAATGGACGTAAGACACCGCATGGAGGGCGCGATCCGAGTCCTTCGTGAGGAATTCCAGGGACTACGGTCGGGGAGAGCGAGCGCAAGCCTTCTTGAACCGATTTTGGTCGAGGCTTATGGACAGAAGATGCGTATCTCAGAAGTGGGGAATGTCAACGTTCCAGAGGCGAGGATGCTTTCGGTTCAGGTGTGGGACGAGGGCAACGTAAAGGCAGTGGAGCGTGCACTCCGGGAATCCGAGCTTGGGTTCAATCCCGCGGTTGACGGCAGCACCGTGCGTGTGCCCCTGCCGGATCTCACTGAGGAACGGCGCATGGAATACGCCAAGACCGCCGATCGCTATGCCGAATCCGCGCGCGTGGCGATCCGCAATGTTCGCCAGACGGCAATGAGTGCTCTCAAGCGGGCGCAGCGTGAAGATGGGATGTCCGATGATGAACACCGGGTTGCGTCTGACGAAGTGCAGAAGTTCACCGACGAATTCGTGGGGCAAGTGAACGAACTTCTGGAAACCAAGCGCAAGGATATTCTTCAGGTTTGAACACGGCTGTCTTGCCGTCGGCCACCGAAGAGGGAGGGGATGCCGGCGCCTCTCCCCCGGTTCACGTCGCCGTCATCATGGATGGCAACGGCCGTTGGGCCCGGCGACGCGGGCTCCCCAGGACGGAAGGTCACCGCCAGGGTGTGACGGCCGTTCGCACGACAATCGAAGCGGCTGTCGATCACGGTGTGCGCTACCTCACGCTGTACGCGTTCTCAACCGAGAACTGGAATCGTCCCGCCAGCGAAATCAACGCTCTCATGTCACTGCTACTGCGGCGAATCCGAAAAGAGAGCGAATGGGCCCTGCAACAGGGAGTGCGCGTTCGCTTCATCGGTGAGCGGGCTCGACTCGAGCCTGGGATCGTCCGAGCGATGGAAGAGACGGAGGAACTTACCGCCGCCAACGACAGCATCGTTGTTCTGGTCGGGGTTGATTACGGTGGTCGAGCGGAATTGGTAGCGGCTGCGAAAAAACTCGTCCAAGCCGCTCGTGAGGAGGGACTTGGCACTCACGACATTGACGAGGCGCGCCTCGATTCCTGCCTGATGACGGCCGGCGTACCGGACCCCGATCTCGTGATTCGCACAGGAGGTGAGCAACGACTTTCAAACTTCCTCCTCTGGCAGGTGGCCTATGCGGAACTGCATTTTTCGCCAGTGCTCTGGCCTGATTTTCATGCCGAAGATTTTCGACATGCTGTCCGTGATTACCGTGGCCGTCGCCGGAGAAGGGGAAGGGTCGATGAAGCACTTCCTACGAACTGAGATTCTCCAGCGCATCGGCTCAGCGGTCGTGCTTGCACCGTTGGCCTTGGCGTTGGTATGGGTGGGTGGTTCTTGGCTTGCTACTGGTTTTGCCGTTTGCGCCGGAATCATGTCCTTCGAGTGGTTCCGGATGCTCGGGCGGACCGGTTTTTCCTGCCATGTGCCTGCGACTGCAGGCCTTGCCGCGGGCATCGTGGCTCTTGTCTTGGGCACACCGCTTCACGCATCGATTGCCGCTCTCGTAGCTGCTGCTTTTGCCGGCATGGTGACCTTCGTGCCACGCTCTCGCATCGCGGTATGGGGCGCTGCCGGTCCCTTGGCATTTGGGATCCCACTCGCATTTGCTTGGCACCTGCGTGAGGAGATCTCCGAGGGCCGTGGACTCATCCTGTGGTGCGTTGCGGTCGTGTGGGCTACCGACATCACGGCCTACGCAGCTGGGAGAATTTTCGGCGGGCCGCAACTCGCCCCTCGGATGAGCCCGGCAAAAACGTGGAGTGGGGCCGTGACAGGACTCGCCTTGGGCGCACTCGCCGGTACCGTTGCCGGCGCGATTATCGGATGGTCTGCGTGGGCCGGTTTGCTCGGCGGAGCCGCGATAGGGATTGTTGCCCAGGTGGGTGATCTAGCTGAAAGTGCCGCCAAGCGGACACACGGAATCAAGGACATGGGATCTCTCATTCCTGGACATGGCGGGTTTCTGGACCGCCTCGACAGCTTCCTCGCCGCCATGGCGGTTCTGGGGGTGTGGGTATTTCTCAAGGAACAATTCGCATGAGTGCGTCCCGACGAGCCGCCTCGGTCTTGGGCTCAACCGGGTCGGTGGGCTGCAAGACCGTCGGTCTTCTCGAGGGTGCGCGTGATTCCTGGCAGGTGGAAGCATTGGCCGCGGGCCGCAACGCGGAATTGCTAGCCCGCCAGGCACTCTCGCTCGGAGCGCAGTTTGCGGCGATTGCCGACGAAGAGGGGTGGCCCGTACTCCGGGACGCCCTTGCCGGAAGCGGAATTGAAGCCGCCGCCGGCTTACAAGCGGTGGAGGAGGCGGCTCGCCGTCCCGCATCCTGGGTGATGGCAGCGATCGTCGGGGCCGCCGGGCTGGAACCAGTTGCCCGGGCTCTTGAACGCGGAGCCACGGTCGCACTTGCTAACAAGGAAAGCCTTGTCTGTGCTGGCGAGTTGTTGACGGAAATGGCCCGCATCGCCGGGGCGACGATCATTCCCGTCGATTCTGAGCACAACGCGATTTTCCAGGTGTTCGAATCGAAACGTCCGGAACGCGTGCGGGGAATCGTGCTCACCGCCTCAGGCGGACCATTCCGGACCCTGCCGCTCGAGAAACTCGCCGAGGTTACTCCGAAAGACGCGGTGGCCCACCCGGTATGGAAAATGGGGGCCAAGATCTCTGTTGATTCGGCGACGATGATGAACAAGGCCCTTGAGATGATCGAAGCGTGTCACCTTTTTCCCGTCGAGCCAGAGCAGGTGCGGATACTTATGCACCCGCAGTCGGTGGTTCACGGTATCGTCGAGTACGTGGATGGAAGTCATTGCGCGATGCTCGGCGTACCCGATATGCGAATACCAATCGCACAGGCCATGGCATGGCCTGACCGGATGGAAGTCAAGGTGAAACCCTTGAACCTCACGGCGGGATACTTGACCTTCGAGGAGCCCGATGCTGTCCGTTTTCCGGCTCTCGGGCTCGCCCGCCAGGCCTTGCGTGAAGGGGGAACTGCCCCTACGATCCTCAACGCTGCCAACGAGGTCGCCGTTGAGGCGTTTCTTCGAGGCGGCCTGCCGTTCCCGGCGATTACTGCCGTGGCGGAAACGGTTCTTCAGCGATTCCCGGGGCCGTGCGCTCGTTCGCTTGCCGAGGTCCTCGACGTGGACAGAATCGCTCGTAGCAAAGCCATGGAAGTGGTCGGCGTTCGCGCCCTTGGCGGGACAGCCTTCTCTCAGCATGCGGGTTCCTGATGGGCGAGCAACTTGCCTGGCTCGAGTACGGGGGATGGTTCCTCGTTGTGCTTACCGCCGTGGTGTTTGTCCACGAATGGGGACACTACCTGGTGGCCCGCCTGTGCGGCGTAAAGGTCGAGGTGTTCTCCGTAGGATTTGGGCGTGAACTTTTTGGCTTCACCGATCGTCACGGAACGCGCTGGCGGATCAGCCTGCTTCCAGTCGGTGGTTACGTCCGTTTTCTTGACGAGCACCCACAGGACGACAGCGGGGGAGAGATTCAGCCGAAGGCCGTTCCGGAGGGAGCTTTCAGCAGCAAAGGGCCGGGTGCGCGCGCAGCCGTAATGGCCGCCGGTCCCGGTGCGAATTTTGCGTTCGCTATCGTACTGCTTTTCGGGTTGTATTTCGCGGTCGGTCGGCCGGTTACGGCACCGGTGGTTGGCGAAGTTGTCGCGGGAAGCGTCGCCGAGGAAGCAGGTTTCCTGGCGGGCGATCGCATCATTGCCGTTGATGGCCGTGAAACACCCGAATTCCGAGATATTGTCGCGATTGTCTCGGTTAACCCGGATCGTGCGCTTGCCATTTCGATCGAGCGCGATGGAACCCCTTTTGAGTTATTGGCCACGCCGCAGCCCGAGGAATGGACGGATATCGTGGGCGAGATACGGGTAGCCGGTCGGCTGGGCGTTCGCTCCATTGGGACGGAAATTATTCCGCTCAGCCCTGCTGCTGCCTTCGCAGAAGCCGTCGTCGAAACCGCTCGTTTTACCGGTGACACACTTTCCGCTTTCGGCGAAATGATTGTCGGGAAGCGGAGTACTGGAGAGCTTGGCGGTCCCATTCTGATTGCACAAGTTTCCGGCAAGGTCGCAGACCAAGGGGTGTTCGCATTTCTCGTCTTCATGGCACTTCTGTCGGTCAACCTAGGTTTGATCAATCTTTTTCCCATCCCGATTCTCGACGGGGGGCAGTTGGTGTTCGTCGGTATCGAAACTTTTCGTGGCCGGCCCTTGAGTGAACGTGTACGCCTTCGTGCCACGACGGTGGGATTCACCCTGGTGATGGGCTTGATGGTCTTCGTCGTCGTCAACGATATCGCAAGGATCTTCGGGTGAGCGAGCGGTCCACTTTCTCCGCATTTCTCCGCACGGGCCTCGGGTTAGCGGTTGTCGCTGTGCTCTCGATCGCGGCCGGAACGGCGGTCAAAGCGCAGGAAGGCCAAGGCACGATCGAGGCCATTCGCGTTGAGGGCAATCAGAGGATCGAGGATTCAACAGTCCTCGCCCAGCTTCGCGTGTCGAGTTCAAGATTGCTTGAGGTCGAAGATCCGTTTGATCCCGTGCTCCTGGATGCCGCGCTCAAGTCACTGTTTGATACCGAGTTGTTTGCGGACGTGACCTTCCTTCGCAATGGGAGCACGCTGGTGATCCGTCTGAGCGAGAACCCGATTGTCAACCAGATCGTGTTCGAGGGGAATCAGAAGATCAATGACGAGGATCTTGCCAGCGAGGTGACCATGAGGCAGCGGACCGTGTTCACCCGGAATCGTGCCCGCTCTGACGTCGCCCGTCTGCTCGAGCTCTACCAGAGAAGCGGCCGCTTCGCCGCTACCGTCGTTCCCAAGGCAATCCTGCTCGACCAGAACCGCGTCGATCTTGTATTTGAGATCAACGAAGGCCCGCTTACGGGAATCGAGAGGATCAATATTATTGGAAACCACACCTTCGGGGATGGTGACCTCCGCGAAGAACTCATAACCCGCGAGAGTCGCTGGTGGCGTTTTCTGTCCTCGGTTGATCGCTACGATCCGGATCAGTTCGAGTTTGACCAGGAACTGCTTCGCCGCTACTACCAGAACAACGGTTATCCCAGATTTCGGATCGAATCCGCGACGGCGGAATTGCGCCCGGAAAGGGATGCTTTCTTTGTCACGATCACCATCGATGAAGGAGAGCGTTACACCTTCGGCGAAGTAGAGATCATCTCTGACCTTCCCGAGACGGAAATCGAATCCTTGCGTGGTTTGCTTTTGACCGACAGCGGTGACGAATTCGATCGTAGCGCGATTCAGGAAACGGTCGAAGATCTCAGAAGTCAGGCGATCACGGCCGGTCAGCCCTTCATCCAGGTACGAGCGGAACAGATGGAGGATGAGGAAAATCGCCAGATCCACGTTGCTTACCGGATCGAACGGGGCCCCCGCATCTATGTTGAGCGTATCGATATTGTTGGCAACGTCCGCACCCTTGACCGAGTGATTCGCAGATATCTCCGTCTTTCCGACGGAGATCCCTTGAATCCGGGTCTGCTTGCACGTTCGCGTACACTGGTCGGAAACCTCGGTTATTTCTCGGGCGTGGAGTTCCGGGAGGTTCCCGGATCCGCTCCTGACAGGAGAGGCCTTGAGGTGGCGGTCGCCGAAGGACCCACTGGGGGAATCAGTTTCGGTGCGGGTTACTCGACCACACGCGGGGTCGTGGGTCGGTTTTCGATTCAGGAACGCAACCTTTTAGGTAGAGGCCAGACACTTCGGCTCAGCGTTGAGGGATCCTCGACCGATTACTCTTACAGTCTTGCCTTCACCGAGCCGTTTTTCGCTAGGCGCGACGTGTCGTTCAGCGCCAGTGCATTTAACGATGCCGAGAACCCAAACGAACTTTCGTTCCGGAAGATTCGTACAGGTGCTGTGGTCGGCTTTGGCTTCAGTCTTGGTGAGTATCTGCGACACAATCTTTCCTACAGCCTGATCCGGACCAGAGTGCTCCAGAGGGCAAGTTCATCGACGGTGATCGCAGAACGCACGGACCTCATTTCTTCTCTTACGGGAACATGGACCTATGACCGTCGAGACAGCGCGATCACCCCGAGCGAGGGCTATTACTTCCGTCTTTCCGCTTCCGTAGCGGGTCTTGGTGGCGAGAAAAATTACGGTCGCATCACCAGTGAAGGAGGTTATTTCTTTCCCCTGTTTCGGAAGAATTGGGTTCTCGGTCTTCTGTACGATGCGGGATTCATCGAGGGAATTGGCGAAGACGTCAGTTTCTCGGATCGCTTTTTTCTCGGCGGTAGATCTTTTCGAGGTTTTGATTACGCAGGCCTAGGGCCGAGGGTAAGAAGGCGGGTAACAGAAACCGCACTTGATTCCAGTTCGATGATGCCTGTAGAGGATACAACGACAATCACCTATCTCAGCGCTCTTGGCGGCAAGCTGTACGCCGTGGGTACCGCAGAAATGAAGCTCGATCTCGGCCTCCCTGAGGAACTGGGAATACATGGTCGCATGTTCATGATCGGAGGCTTCGTCACTTCTGTCGGCGGTGATCCGGGGATCGATACCACCACCACCGTGGTGGACACTTCCAGCACCCGTACCACCAGCGGCTTAGAGGTTGTCGATGAGGTCAGTTTCCGTGCCTCAGCAGGGATTGGGATATCATGGGCCTCTCCCGCAGGCCCTATCCGCATTGATCTCACCACGCCATTGTCAAAAGAAGACTATGACATCACGGAACGTTTTGTCTTCAGTGTCGGCAGCACTTTCTAAAAAACAACAAAGAAAGAAGGAAATGAAATTCTATCTACGATTCGCTCTACTAGCTCTTGGACTGGTTTTTTCAGGGACGGCACTGGCACAGGAGGATACTCCCGGGAGCGCCGATGGCGCACCGCTCGTCATCAACCTGCCCGACGATTTCGGCATCGGATTGATTGATGTACAGAAAATTCTCCAAGAATCGGTGGCAGCCGCGGCCGTGCGTGAGGAGGTGGGTACCCGCGAGGAGGGTTACCGCACGGAGATTGAACGCGAGGAAGGGGATCTTCGTGCCAACCAGGATGAGCTTGCCCAGCAACGCGGTGTTCTTTCACCACAGGAGTTCGCCGTGGAGGAAGCGGAGTTCCGGGCCAAGGTTGAGACGCTTCAGAAGCGTGTCAACGAACGCAATATTGAACTCCAGGAGTTGCTCGCCTCGAACTTGCGCACGATCCAAGAACAAATTGTCCGCATCGTCGCCGACCTTGCCCTGGAGAGAAACCTGGGGCTCGTGTTCGATACTGCCGTTGTCGTGATTGCCGCCGAGCAAATCAACATTTCCGAAGAGGTGATTAAGCGTCTGAACGAGGTCATGCCTTCCGTCGACTTGCCCAAACCGAGGAGCACGGCTGTCGACGAGGAGTCGGGAGGCTAGAAGAATCCATGCCCGATCCCCGTTTCCGCACGAGCCGGGGGCCGTTTCCGCTCGGAACGCTCGCCAAGCTTGCGGACGCCTCTCTTGCCAACGCAAAGGACGGGGAGCGCATGATCGTTTCTGCGGCAGTGGCAGCTGAAGCAGGCGCTGGGACGATCACGTTTCTTCTGGGGGCGGCACATCTCGATGCCTTGGCAAAAGGTTCGCCGGAGGCCTGCGTGACCTCCGCGGCCCTGACGGATCGTATCCCGAGGGGAATTGCCTGCCTGGAGGCCGAGGATCCCCGACGCGCCTGGGCACGGATCCTGGAAGCACTTTATCCCGATCCTAGCCCTGAACCCGGCGTGAGCGAGCGGGCATGCGTGTCCAAGGACAGTGTTCTCGGGAAGGGCTGTCGGGTCGATCCTTTGGCGATTGTGGGCAGTGCCGCCGAAATCGGTGAGGAAGCGTGGATCGGCTCGGGTGCGGTGATCGGAGATGGAGTCATGATCGGTGCCCGCACTTGGATTGGCGCGCAGGCGAGCGTTTCCCATGCTCTCGTGGGAGAGGACGTGCGGATCCAGGCGGGTGCACGCATAGGAGAGCCCGGATTCGGCATTGCCGCTTCGCCCTCGGGACATCTAAAAATTCCCCAGGTCGGCCGCGTGCTAATCGGTGATCGGGTCGAAATCGGTGCCAATACCTGTATTGATCGCGGCAGTCTTGGCGATACCGAAATCGGTGAGGGGACTTTCATCGACAATCTCTGTCAGATTGGCCACAACGTGCACATTGGCCGCCACGTCCTGATCGTCAGCCAGACCGGCTTGGCAGGAAGCGTCAAAGTTGGCGATTTTGCGGTCCTCGGAGGGCAGGCGGGCGTGGCGGATCACATTCGCATCGGCGCAGGTGCCCAGGTTGGGGCCCAAGGTGGCGTCGTTCGCGACGTCGACGATGGCCTTTCCGTGTCGGGAACGCCAGCGGTACCATTGCAACTATACCTTCGTCAGGCGACGGTGCTTCGCAAACTCGTGAAAAAACGGGCTGGAACTGGAGAGAGAAAGACATGAACGAGAGGGATGGCACTGACGGAATGGCGAACCTTGCCTCCATCATGGCGGCGATCCCGCATCGCTATCCGTTCCTGATGATTGACCGGGTGGTGGAGTTCATTCCCGACGAACGGATCGTCTGCTTGAAGAATGTCACCATCAACGAGCCCTACTTCCAGGGTCACTTTCCGGGCGAACCGGTAATGCCGGGGGTCCTGATTGCCGAAGCGATCGCCCAAGCGGGAGGCGTATTCGTCTTCCAAACCCTCGCCCCCAAGGCCGAAAAATCGCTGGTCTATCTCATGGCCCTTGATGGCGTGCGTTTCCGCAAACCTGTGATTCCCGGAGACCAGGTCCGGATCGTGGCGGTGAAGAAGCGTAGGCGTGGCAATATTTGGAAAATCGATGGAGTTGCCGAAGTAGACGGCGAAAAAGTCGCCGAGTGTGTGGTCACCGCCATGATTCGATTCCCCGACTGATGGCGATTCACCCCACGGCGGTTGTCGATTCCTGTGCCGAAATCGGTGCTGATGTGGAAATCGGCCCTTACTGCGTTGTCGGTCCCAACGTGAAGCTGGGCGCGCGTTGCCAGCTTCGTTCCCATGTCGTTATCAACGGGCACACAACCCTCGGTAAGGCGAACATCATCTATCCATCCGCTGCGATTGGGCTTGCCCCGCAGAGTTTCAAATATAAGGGCGGACCGACCCGGCTCGAGATCGGTGCGGGCAACGTGATCCGGGAAAGTGTGACAATGCACGTTGGCACCGAAGACGGCGGCGGCGTTACCAGTATCGGGGACGAAGGATTATTCATGGTGGGAGCCCACATCGCTCATGATTGTCGCATCGGGAACAAAGTGATTCTCGTCAATGGTGTCGCCCTTGGCGGGCATGTTGAGATCGAGGATCGGGCGCAGGTCGGTGGACTTTGTGGTGTTCACCAATATGTCCACATCGGCACGCATGCGAGCATCGGCGGCCACTCCGCTGTCGAAAAGAATGTGCTTCCCTACGTTCTCGCCCTCGGCAACCGCGCTCACCTCCACGGTTTGAACATCGTCGGATTACGTCGAGCGGGCTTCTCCAAGCAGGAACTCGCTGACGTTCGCAAGGCTTATGGTTTGCTGTTCGCAGACGATGAGCCACTGCTCCAACAACTCGACGCCCTCGAGCGGGAGTTCCCTAAATCCAAGCGCGTCGAGCAGATCATCTCCTTCTGCCGAACGGTTGAGAGTTCTCCCGGAACGGCTCGGCGGGGGTACTGCCAGCCCCAGGATGCCCGCACGTAAGCTCGGCGTCGTCGCTGGTGGAGGACGTCTTCCGGGACTTCTCATCGAGGCGTGCTGTGCGGAAGGGCGTCCGCACTTTCTGCTCGGCCTTAAGAAACATGCGAATGCTCCCGACTGCGGACGCGAGCCCGACGCCTGGGTGAGCCTCGGCGATCCATCGGCCGCTTTCAATCTTCTTCGCGATGCAAACGTGAATGATGTGGTACTCGTTGGCAGCGTGCGCCGCCCCTCACTTGCCGAAATCCGCCCTGATGCAAGGACACTTCGAATCTTGGGAAGAGCAGCAACAGGTGCCCTCGGCGACGACGGACTTCTTCGTTCGATCGTTGCGGAGATTGAACGCGAAGGATTCCGGGTCCTCGGAGCAGACGAGATTTTGGCCGGACTTCTGGCACCCACAGGCTTGATGGGGCGTTGTGCCCCGAGTGAGCAGGATCTCGCCGACATTGCCCGGGGAGAGGCGGCAATTCGTGCCCTGGGAGCGGCCGATGTTGGCCAGGCGACCGTGGTGCAGCAAGGGTACGTTCTCGCCCTTGAGGCAGCCGAGGGTACGGCGGCGATGATCGAACGGGCGGGTGCATTGCGCCGCGAAGGGGGCGGCGGGGTGTTGGTGAAGTGCGCCAAGCTTGGACAGGATCGCCGGATCGATCTGCCGACGATTGGTCCTGACACCGTCCGCTCCATGGTTAGGGCGAAGTTTTCAGGGATTGCCGTCGAGGTGGGATCGGTTTTCGTCATCGGCCGGAAGGAACTAATTGCCAATGCTGACCAGAACGACCTGTTCGTGATCGGCAGGGAATCCGTACCTCACAGCGATGAGGCAGGAGGAACGTGACCCGGGTTTTCCTCGTTGCGGGTGAGGCCTCAGGTGACCGCATCGGTGCGCGCCTTGCCGCGGCACTCAAGCAGGAAGCGGAGGTCGAGCTTTCAGGCGTGGGAGGGCCGCACATGGCGGCGGAGGGGATCGAAATGCTCTTCCCCATTGACGATCTCGCGGTGATGGGGCTTTTTGAGGTGGTGCCTCGCATTCCTCGCATCCTTTCCCGGCTCCGTCAGACCGAACGGGCCGTTCGAGCGTTTTTGCCTGACGTGGTGGTCACGATCGATGCGCCAGGCTTCAATTTTCGGCTGGGCAAGCGTCTCGGCGGGGAGGGGATCCCGCTGGTCCATTACGTGGCCCCCACGGTATGGGCTTGGAAACCAGGCCGGGCACGCCGCATCGCACGGTTTCTTGACAGGATCCTCACGTTGTTTCCTTTCGAGCCACCGTATTTCGAACGAGAAGGATTGCCCGCGACCTTCGTTGGCCATCCAGTCATCGAGGAGGAACGGGTATTCACGTCCAAAGCGTTCCGGGATCGGCACGGTATTGCCGATTCTGTTCCATTGCTCGTCGCGCTTCCGGGTAGCCGCAAGGGGGAGGTCTCACGCATGGCACCGATTTTTGCGGAGACGATTCACAGGCTTGTCGGACGCATACCCCAACTTCAAGCTGTCGTTGTGGTCGCCCCCTCGTTTCGGGACGAGATTGGCAAGCTTTTCGTGAATCTTCCGGTGAAGGTTGTTGAGCGGGACGAGGAGGGGCTCGAGGCCTACGCCGCTGCCGATCTGGCCCTTGCGGCGTCCGGGACGGTGACGCTGGAATTGGCGCTTGCAGGCACTCCGATGGTGGTCGCCTACCGCATGGCGGAGGCGACATGGCAGGTGGTACGGCGCATGGTCAAGGTCGACACCGTGTCGATCGTGAACCTCGTTTTGGGGCGCAAGGTGATTCCCGAATATCTTCAGGGCAAGGCGAACCCGTCGCACCTTGTCGATGCGCTTGAAGATCTGTTGCGTGATCCTGCCGCCAGGGCGCAACAGGTTGAGGCGAGTGCCGAGGCGCTGGCTCTCCTCGGAGAGGGTGGCGAGTCGCCTAGCCGCAAGGCTGCGCGAGCGGTTCTTGCCATGACCGGCGGCGAATGAACCGAATGAACAAGGAGAAGAAGGTGGCTTCGAACAACGGAAACGCTCCGGAAAACCGGATGCTGCACACCATGATTAGGGTGAAAAATCTAGACAAATCCATAGATTTTTACACCCGTCTGCTCGGGATGAAGGTGCTCAGGAAAAGCGATTACCCGGAAGGAAAGTTCACGCTCGCCTTCGTCGGTTATGGACCCGAGGAGAGTAGTACGGTTCTTGAACTCACCCATAATTGGGGCCAAGAAGAGGATTACGACCTCGGCTCGGGTTGGGGCCACATCGCCATCGGTGTCAAGGACATACACGCCACCTGCGAAGATCTTGCAAAGGAAGGAGCGAAGATCCCCCGGCCTCCGGGTCCGATGAAACACGGAAGCACCGTGATCGCATTCGTCGAGGATCCTGACGGTTACAAGATTGAGCTGATCGAACGCTAGGGCGCAAGTCCTCTTTCTCAGTATCCCTGCGACGGTTCGACTCCGTGGAGTGGTGGCTCGCCTCTGCGTACCCGGGTGAGGTTTCCTGCAAGAAGCTTTGCTGCGTGTGGTGTTGCCCGCGTAACCCCGGCTGCATGTGGAGTGACGATGACTCCGGGGTGGCTCCACAGGGGGCTTTCCTTGGGCAGCGGCTCGACGGGAAAGACATCCAGAAAACAGCTCGCCACCTGGCCTGATTCCAATGCTGCCACAAGGTTGTCTTCCGGGATGACCGAACCTCGGCCGAGATTGATGACATGTGCCCCTCGCGGGAGAGTGGCGAGCCGGGCTGCATTGATGAGGCCTTTCGTTTCGAGCGTTCCAGGGAGCAACGAAATCACGATGCCGCAGTTCGAAAGGAAGGGCTGCAGCCCTTCCTTTCCGTGAAAGTACTTCACGCCGTTTGATATGGCTTCCTTTCGGGGCGAACGTGTCCATGCGCGCAAACGAAAGTCGAAAAGAACTAGGCGCTCAAGGAGTGCAGTTCCGATCACGCCGGCTCCAAGCACTCCCACAACCTGCTGCTCTGTCGGTGCGATATCCGGAACTCCCCAAATCTTCCGTCTCTGGCGGTCGATATGCCCGGGGAGTCCCCGATGGCAGGCGAGTACGGCGAGAACTCCGTATTCAACCATTTGCCGGGTGAGGTCCGGATCCACGTGGCGGGCGAGCGGGAGATGCCCTGGCGCATCGCTCAGGAGGACGTGATCGATACCGGCACCGAGAGATTGGATCAGCTTGAGATCCGGGAGATCCTTCCACATTTCCGGCGGCGGTCGCCAAACGAGGGCCGCCTCGATTCCACGGCCATTCCCGGTTTCTCCGGGCCAGACCCGGAGATCGAGCGGCGGGGTGAGGGCTTCCAGGACCTCACGCCAGGGATCTGGGGGATCCTCGGTGGACGAGAAGGCAATTCGGCGATCCTCGCTCATGACGGATGAACACCGGGAACTGCGACGGGGATCGTTCTCTCAGGCATGAGCATTTCGGGGGTCATATGTCTGAAGCGTTTCCTCGTGCAAGAACTGTCCGGTAACAGGGTGGAAAGGCACAGATTACCGCCCTTCGGGGAAGTGTGTTTTTCCTTGCCCCGGAGCGCGTTCAGTTGCCCGCGCAACGACGGCGAAGTACCGTACCGATCACGATGAGCGACTGATGGTGGGCACATGCGAAAAAATTCGGAAAATTCAAAAGCGCGTAAGGCATCGATCACGCTGGACGACGGGCGCAGTTTCGACCTCCCAGTCCTTTCTGGAAGCGTGGGCCCTGACGTAGTCGACATCCGCTCGCTCTACGGACAGGCGGGAGTATTCACGTACGACCCCGGCTACAGCTCGACGGGAAGCTGCGAATCCAGCATCACTTACATCGACGGCGAACAGGGCACCCTGTTGCACAGAGGGTACCGGATCGAGGACCTGGCTGAGCACTGCGATTTTCTGGAGGTGGCGTATCTCCTCCTTAATGGGGAGCTGCCGAATTCAAACAACAAGCATCAGTTCGCTTACGACATCAGCCGCCACACGATGATCCACGAGCAGTTAACGTACTTGTTCCGGGGTTTTCGCAGGGATGCGCATGCGATGGCGATCCTGTGCGGCGTGGTTGGAGCTCTCTCGGCCTTCTATCCCGATAGCACCGATGTCAGCGATCCGCACCAGCGTATGGTCGCCTCGTACCGTCTGATTGCAAAAATTCCGACGATCGCGGCAATGGCCTTTAAATACTCCATCGGTCAGCCTTTCATCTACCCGCGCAACGATCTCGGCTACGCCGAAAACTTCCTTCACATGGTGTTCGCGGTTCCGGCGGAGGACTTTGAGATCGATCCCGTTCTCGCGCGCGCAATCGACAGGATCCTGATCCTGCACGCCGATCACGAACAGAACGCGTCCACCTCGACGGTCCGACTCGCGGGTTCCTCGAACGCCAGTCCTTTTGCTTGCGTTGCGGCCGGAATTGCCTCGCTCTGGGGGCCTGCCCACGGTGGTGCCAACGAGGCGGTGATCAACATGCTTGAGGAGATGGGGGACGTCTCCTCCGTGAAATCCTACATCGACCGGGCTAAGGATTCCGGTGATCCGTTTCGCCTGATGGGCTTCGGTCACCGCGTTTACAAAAACTACGATCCAAGGGCGCGGATCATGCAGGCCACCGCTCACGAGGTGTTGGCTGCTCTTGGTAAGGAAAAGGAGCCAATGTTCGCACTTGCCCGCGAACTCGAGAAAATCGCGCTAGAAGACGATTACTTTGTGGAGAGGAAACTCTATCCGAACGTGGATTTCTACTCTGGGATCATCCTGCGGGCCATCGGCTTCCCGTCGAATCTTTTCACTGTCTTATTCGCCGTGGCCCGTACCGTGGGCTGGATCGCCCAATGGAACGAAATGATCGAGGATCCCGATCAGAGGATCGGACGTCCTCGCCAGCTCTACACAGGTCCCGCCGAGCGGGAATTCGTTTCCCTCGACAAACGAAGTTGAGAAGCGGCGTCCACCGACGCGAAGCCTGCCGCACCTGACGGAAAATTCCGTCGAGTCGGGTTGCCATGCTCTTTCTCCCGCCTTAGAATGCTCTCCGACAGGGAGGGGAACATGGCCGGTGCCAAGGCATTGGTCTGTTGTGATCTCCTCCTAAAGAAATACAGAATCCTGAGGAGGGATTATGGCTGTTCTCAACATCAACGGCGTTACACACGTTGTCGATGCACCGGAGGACACCAGGCTTCTTTGGGTGATCCGCGAACATCTGCGGCTCACCGGGACGAAGTTTGGTTGCGGCATTGGCCTTTGTGGAGCGTGCACCGTTCACCTGAACGGTGAGGCGGTTCGCTCGTGCCAATTGCAGCTTTCGGACGCTAAAGATGCCTCGATCACCACGATCGAGGGCTTGGATCCGAAAGGTCAGCATCCAGTGCAAAAAGCCTGGCTCGAACTGCAGATTCCCCAGTGTGGGTACTGCCAGTCCGGGCAGATGATGAACGCGGCTGCGTTCCTTGAGGCGAATTCCAATCCGAGCGACGAGGAAATCCTCGATGCGATGCAGGGCAATATCTGTCGCTGCTCAACGTACGTCCGAATCAAGAAAGGCGTCCGCAGGGCTGCCGAAATGATGCAGGAGGCCTGAAGACGATGACCAAACACATCAAAAACCTCTCTGGTGTCACCCGCCGCGAACTCTTGGTGGGATCCGCAGTGGCAGGTACCGGCCTAATGGTCGGCTACTCGGTGCTACCTCACGTTACCGGTAGCGCTCGCAAGGCGCTCGCAGCCGGTAGCTACAATCCGAGCCTTTTCCTGACGATTGAGCCGAGTGGCATCGCCACCGTCCACGTCACCAAGGCAGAGATGGGGCAGCACGTTGGCACGGCGCTCGCCCAGGCGGTCGCCGAAGAACTCGAGATCGATTGGAACGACGTCCGGATCGATTATCCGGACTCCCACGAGAAGTGGGGTCTGATGATTACCGGTGGTTCTTGGTCGGTGAACTGGACCTTCGACCGCAACTCGCGGATCGGTGCTTCTGCGCGGATGGCCATTGTCGAAGCCGGAGCCAAGCTCATGGGCGTGCCCGCGAGCGAATGCTCGGCTTCGAACAGCGTCGTCACGCATACCGGTTCCGGCATCTCGATGACCTACTCCGAGATCATCAGCACGGCTACCATTGATCGTACCTTCAGCGAGGACGAGATGAAGGCTATTCAGCTGAAAAAGTTCGGTGAGTACAAGCTCGTCGGGCAGCCGATCCAGGCTCTGGACATTCCGGCGAAGCTGAACGGCACTGCTCGTTACGGCATCGATGTGTTCGTCCCGAACATGGTCTACGCCCGTCTCGTCACCTGGCCTACACGCTGGGGCTCCATGCCCAAGTCGGTCAACGACTCGGCGGCACGTGGGATCGACGGCTACCTCAAGACACTCGTGATCTCTGATCCGACCAATGTTCAGCGAGGCTATGCGATCGCTATCGCCGAGACCATTTGGGCGGCCGAAGCTGCTGCCGAGGCGGTCAAGGTCGATTGGGAAATGGGTCCGAACGCCAGTGTCAGCACTGACGACATCCTCCGTTACGCGAAGGATGCGGCAGCCGGTGGCGAAGAAGGTTTCGCCTGGGTGCTCGAAGGTGATCCGGAAGGTGGCATGCGCAACGCAGCGACTACGGTCGAGGCGGAGTACACCACCAGTCTGGGCTACCACGGCATGATGGAGCCGATGAATTGCGTCGCCATGGAACAGGACGATGTGTGGCATCTCTTCACGGCATGCCAGTGGGCTACTCGCTGTACGGCGATGACTGCCGAGGCCCTCGGGGTCGAGCCTGCAAGCGTCGTGCATCACCAGCAGTACGCGGGCACTGGTTTCGGCCGACGCCTTGAACCCGATGCCATGATCCCGGCGGCTCTCGCAGCGAAGGAGGTAGGGCGTCCTGTCAAGCTCGTGTTTACGCGCGAGCAGGATGTGATGTTCGATTTCCACCAGTCGACCACTTACCAAGCTGTCAAGGGCGGGGTAAACGCGGCCGGTGCTCTCGATACTATGGTGCACACGGTTTGCTCAGCATGGGCAACCAAGCGTCAAGCCCCGGGTTTCCTCGCGGAATCCGTCGACAAGAAGGGCAAGATTGATCCGTTCTCCACGAATGGATCGGACCACTGGTACAACGTACCAAACCAGTACGTTCGCTCGATTGAAAATAAGGTTGGGCAAAGCGCAACGCCTCCGGGCCAGTTGCGTGCAGTGGCACCGACCTGGACTTTCTGGGCGGTCGAATCCTTCATTGACGAAGTGGCACACAAGGTTGGGCGTGACCCGCTCGATCTTCGCGTGTCCCTGCTTAAGTCCGTCGGCAAGAACGTCGGTACGCCTCCGAATACGGTGGGCGGTGCCGAGCGTCTCCGCAACGCTCTTCTCGTTGCGGCGGGCCGCGCCGGTTACGGCGTGAAGCCCCTGCCAGAAAACACGGCTATGGGCGTGGCAAGCGTAACCTCGCAGGAGCGTGGTTCCCCGAGCTGGACGGCATGCGTCGTCGAGGTTCATGTGGATCCGCAATCTGGCGAGCCCACGGTAAACAAGGTCACCGTGGCCATGGATGTGGGCACTGCCGTCAACCCAGACGGCGTTCTGGCTCAGATTCAGGGTTCGGCGATCTACGGACTGTCGAGGGTTCTCTACGAGGACGTCACCATGCGCAACGGCTCGATCGAGCAGGCGAATTTCGATACCTGGACTCCGATGCGGATAAACCAGGTGCCGGAGATCGACGTTACGATCATCCAAAATGGCCACTATCCGGCTGGAGCAGGCGAGCCTGTTGTCACGGTGATCGGCCCTGCGGTAGCAAACGCCGTCCAGAACGCGGTTGGCGCTCGTGTCCGCTCGTGGCCCATTACGGCTGAGAAGATCAAGGCAGCCATGCGCGAAGTCTGATCGACTCTAAATAAGCCTTCTGGGGGCGGCGGTTTTCGGACCGCCGCCCCTTTTTCTTGCAAACCTACCGCTGAAGGGCGGCCTATACTGCTTCCCTGCCATGGGACTTGGTCGACGCTACTGGGAGGGATCAAGTGGCGGAGCTTCGCACAGCCGCCGGCATGGACCGGCTGGGAACCGAAAACGCTTTTATTGTCCTTGGACGCGCCACCGAATTGGAGCGCGAGGGACACCGGGTGATCAACCTCGGAATCGGCCAACCTGACTTTCTCACACCTCCTCATATCGTCGAGGCGGCTCAGAAGGCACTGCAGGATGGGCACCACGGCTACACGCCAGGAAATGGCATCCTGCCGCTCCGCGAAGCAGTTGCAGAAGATATTTTAGCTCGCCGCAAAGTCGAGATCGATCCCGACAACGTGGTCATCGTTCCTGGCGGCAAGGTTACGATGTGGCACGCTATCCTGATGTTCGGGGAACCGGGAGTCGAGATCCTGTACCCAAACCCCGGCTTCCCCGTGTACGAATCCGCCATTCGTTTTACCGGTGCAACTCCGGTTCCGGTGCCCCTCAAAGAAGTCGACGGCTTTTCCTTTGACCCGGATGCTCTTCTGGCACAGATCACCCCGCGCACCCGTCTTCTCATCATCAACAGCCCTGCAAACCCCACTGGCGGCGTCATCCCGCGCGCCTCCTTGGATAGGTTGGCAGCTCAACTTGAGGAGCATCCGCACGTCGCCGTACTCTCTGATGAAATCTATTCACGTATTATTTACGAGGGTGCGGAGTTCACCTCCCTGCTTTCCTATCCTTGGCTACATGATCGCCTCATTTTGCTCGATGGGTGGTCGAAGACCTACGCCATGACAGGCTGGCGGATTGGTTATGCGGTCTGGCCCAAGCATCTCGTCGAGCCTGCCGTCCGCCTCAATATCAATTCAGTCAGTTGCACCAACGCACCGACCCAATACGCAGCGATCGCCGCGCTGCTCGGGCCACAAGAATCGGTGGACAAAATGGTGCGCGCTTTTGATGAGAGACGGGCGGTGGTGATGAAAGAAGTGGCTTCCTTGCCCGGATTTCGGATGGGAACACCCGAGGGTGCCTTCTACGCCATGCCGAACATCTCTGCAACGAAGCTTGATGCAATTGCGATGCAGGATCTTCTGTTGGAAGAATTGCACGTCGCTACCGTTGCGGGCACCAGTTTCGGGGCTTTTGGTGAAGGATTCGTCCGCCTTTCCTATGCCGCCAGCATCGAAGACATCCGCGAAGCCATGACTCGGATCCGCGCCCGTGCCGTGGATGAGGGATGGGGCGAGGGGATGTGAACTCGACCGCACTTGCAGCGCTTCCGGTGAAGAAGAAATCCGGCGATCTTCATCTGCATGCGGATATTGAACCTGCCGGGGATCAGCCGCGGGCAATCGATGAGCTTGTCCGAGGCATCAAGGCGGGGGGGCGAGATCAAGTCCTCCTAGGGGTAACGGGTTCGGGGAAGACCTTCACGATGGCGCACGTGATCATGCGCATGCAACGTCCCGCGCTGATCCTTGCCCCCAACAAGACCCTTGCAGCCCAGCTCTACGGCGAAATGAAATCTCTATTTCCCGACAACGCGGTCGAGTACTTCGTTTCTTATTACGATTACTACCAGCCTGAGGCGTACGTTCCTCGCACTGACACCTACATCGAAAAAGACTCCTCGATCAACGAGCACATTGACCGGATGCGCCATGCCGCCACCCGCTCGCTATTCGAACGTGAAGATGTCGTCATCGTCGCAAGTGTGTCCTGCATTTATGGCATCGGGCCCGTTGAGACATACGCCCGCATGGTCGTTGATCTTGAGCGGGGTGCACCGGCGAACCGGGGTGAAATCATTGCCCGATTCGTGGAACTCCAGTACCGACGAAACGACGTGAGCCTAGTCCGTGGCACGTTCCGGGTGCGCGGCGATACGCTGGAGGTTTTTCCCGCCCACTTGGATGACCGTGCCTGGAGGGTGGATCTTTTCGGAGACGAGATCGACCGGCTCTCGGAATTCGATCCTCTTACAGGCGAGCGCATCACTGATCTTGACAGAATCCGCCTTTATGCAAATAGCCACTATGTCACGCCACGACCGACGCTCACCCAGGCGATCAAGGCGATCCGTGCAGATTTGAAGATCCGCCTCCGTGAATTCGAGGAAGCAGGAAAGCTCCTTGAGCGTCAGCGTCTCGAGGAGCGCACGCTGTACGACCTGGAAATGATGGAGATGAGCGGTTCCTGCGCGGGTATCGAAAACTATTCTCGCTATCTCACGGGTCGTAACCCAGGGGAGCCTCCCCCGACCCTGTTCGAGTATCTGCCGGAGAATGCGCTTCTTTTCGTCGATGAAAGCCATGTCACCGTGCCTCAATTGGGAGGCATGTTCCGTGGAGATTTTCGCCGCAAGAGCACCCTTGCTGAACATGGCTTCCGGCTTCCCTCTTGCGTCGACAACCGTCCCCTCAAATTTGAGGAGTGGCATGCCATGCGTCCGGCGACGGTACTGGTTTCTGCCACGCCCGGCCCTTGGGAAATGGACCGCACGGGTGGTGTTTTCATTGAACAGGTGATCCGCCCGACAGGACTGGTTGATCCTGAGTGCGTGATCAGGCCCGCCGCCACCCAGGTGGATGATCTCATGAGCGAGGCTCGGGTCGTGGCGGAGCGGGGACAGCGGACCCTCGTCACGACGCTCACCAAGCGGATGGCTGAAAACCTGACCGAGTACCTTGAGGAGGCAGGGCTTCGGGTTCGCTACCTCCACTCCGACATCGATACCGTGGAGAGAATTGAAATCATTCGCGATCTTCGCAAGGGAATTTTCGATATTCTCATCGGCATCAACCTTCTGCGTGAGGGGTTGGACATTCCTGAGTGCGCCCTAGTGGCCATTCTCGATGCGGACAAGGAAGGTTTCCTGCGTTCGCGCACCTCACTCGTCCAGACTATCGGCAGGGCCGCACGCAACATTGATGGCAAGGTCATCCTCTATGCCGACCGCAAGACCAATTCGATAAAAGAAGCGCTCGCCGAGACCGAACGCCGGCGTACACGCCAGCTTGCCTGGAATCATGAGCACGACATTCGGCCTGAATCCGTTCGAAAAGGAATTTCTGACATCCTCGATAGCGTCCACGATCGAGACCGGGTAACGGTTGAGATCGCGCCCGGCGTTCCACATCTGATTGGCCACAAACGGGATGCGTACGTGGCTAAACTCGAAGAACGGATGCTTCATCACGCGTCGAATCTAGAATTCGAGGAGGCAGCCCGTCTCCGGGATGAAATTCACCAGTTCCGCGCCGATGACCTTGGCATTGCACGTGCTCGCCCGGCCCAGGCAAGACGAGCCTCGATGTCCCGACACCGTGAAGGCAAGAGGAAAAGGAGAGGGGTGTGAGCGGTTTGGACGGAGGAGTGGCTCTAGTGACTGGGGGGAGCCGCAGGATCGGCGCAGCACTCGTGCGGGCTCTGGCCGGGAAAGGGAACCCGGTCGCAATCCACTATCACGTGTCTGCAGAGGATGCCGAAGTACTTGCGAAGGAAATCCGGGATGCTGGAGGCACTGCAATGGCTCTGAATGCGGATCTCTCCAGGGAAGAAGAAGTCCACGGACTCGTGGACAGGGCGGCGGACGCCCTTGGACCTTGTCAAATCCTCGTCAACAACGCGTCTCACTTTCAGCATGACACCTTGCTGACTCACACTCGAGATTCATGGGATGCCCATATGGAACCGAATCTCCGAGCCCCGATGACACTGAGCCGGGCGTTCGCCGAGGCACTTCCCACCAAGGCCGAAGGCCTCATCGTCAACATTCTTGACCAGCGGATCAGGAACCTGACCCCTAATTACCTCTCCTATAGCGTGAGCAAGGCGGGATTATGGGCTGCGACGCGCGTCCTCGCACTCTCGCTGGCTCCTCAGATCCGGGTCAATGCCATCGGGCCGGGACCTACGCTTGCGAGCGAATCCGAAGGCGAAAGGGGGTTCCGGCGTGAGCGCGAGCGGCTTCCGCTTACCGGAGTTCCCGATCCCTCTGATGTGGCGAGCGTGCTTCTCTACCTCGTGGAAGCGCGGGCTGTCACGGGGCAGATCATTTTCCCCGACGGCGGACAACACCTCGGGTGGCATCGTCCGTGGCCGGAGGAAACAGACTGTGAGTGAGAGAAGGACTCTCGTCATTCGTGACATGGAGCTCGACTGCCTGATCGGTGTCCATGCCCACGAGAAGCGTCGCCGTCAACGTGTCCGGATCAGCGTAGACCTCGAGACCGAGGCCCACGCCCATGATGACGACATCTCTCGGGTGCTCTCCTATGAAGAGCTTGTCGTCGCCATCGAGGAAACTTCGAGCGACGGGCACATGCACCTTGTCGAGACGCTGGCGGACCGGATTGTTGATGTTTGCTTCGCATTTCCTTCCGTGCACCAGGTTCGGGTTACAGTGTTGAAACCCGAATTGCTGGCGGGAACAGGTGCTCTGGGGATTACAATTGAACGTTCCCGCACGAAGTGAACGTAGCCTTCAAAAATAAGCTTATTCACAGCCTTAGGGAGGTTTGCGAATTTATTCCTACTTCGACGCTTATGGGTCAATCGTCATTCTGTCGCAATTCATTTAAGATTATTTTATTCTTTAAATACAAAAGGTTATGAAAAAGAAAAAATCATCATAGATTCCCTCTGCTTGCGGCTAGACCTCCAGCACAGGTTTTAAAACCTGTTCTGAAAAAAAGTTATCTCTATCTTTATCCACAGGATGAAAGCCGCTTTTATAAGACTTTTTCAGGAATTTTGCGTTGCGTCTGCAGGGTGCCTTCCTCCATCATGGCGTCATGGCTGAAACCTCTCCCCCCCGCCTGCGCAAGCCTGTTGACCTAGAAGTGGGTCTTGCCGCGATTCGTGAAGGTGCGCGCCTGCTACCCACAAAACCTGGTGTCTACCGAATGCACGGCGTGAATGGGAAGGTCCTTTACGTCGGCAAGGCACGGGTCCTGCGCACCCGGGTTTTGAGTTACGCGCAGACATCATGTCTTGGTCCTCGTCTCCTGCGGATGGTTTCGGAGACTCGGAACGTCGAGTTCGTTGTCACCGAGCACGAGCACGAGGCACTCCTTCTTGAGGCGAACCAGATCAAGCGTCTGAAACCTCGCTACAACATTCTGCTCCGTGATGACAAGTCGTACCCCTACATCCTGCTCAGGACCGACCATCCTTGGCCGCAACTCCTGAAACACCAGGGACGGCGACGCAAGACGGGCGATTATTTTGGTCCTTTCGCTTCAGCCGGAGCGGTCAACGTGACGTTGAATTCCCTGCAGTGGGCATTTCCCTTGCGCACTTGCACCGACGCGGAATTCGCACGCCGCGAACGACCCTGCCTGCAACACCAGATCGGCCGCTGCACTGCGCCCTGTACGGGAAAAATCACCGACAGGGACTATGCGATTCTTGCGGGGGATGTCCGGCGTTTTCTTGGCGGCGATGGGCGTGAGGTGCAGACGACCCTGGAACAGGCGATGGAGAGAGCGAGTGAAGATCTCGAGTTTGAGCGAGCAGCAACCCTTCGGGACCGGATTCGGGCACTCAACCAGGTACAGACGGCCCAAGGCACAGATCTTCGGCACGTGGGAGATGCTGACATTTTTTCTGTATCAGAAAGGGGCGGGCAGGTTGCGGTGCAAGTTTTCTTCTTTCGTGCCGGTCGCAATTTCGGCAACCGGACTCATTTTCCTCTGCACGGACGTGAGATTTCTGCCGGAGAGGTCCTTGAGGCGTTCATCTCTCAATTCTACGACTCCCAGACGCCACCGCCGCTTCTGCTTATTGGTACGAAAATCCCCTCGCACGACCTTCTTTCGCAAGCCCTGTCGGTCAAGGCAGGTAGGCGTGTGCGGCTGGAGTTCCCACAGCGAGGAGAAAAACGAAAGGCAGTGGAAGTCGGGGAACGCAATGCGGCTGCAGCCCTTGCCCGAAGGCTGGCAGAGCGCGCCAGTCAGGAACGCCTACTAGGCACTCTTGCCGAGAGGATTGGTCTTAAGCGGCCTCCAAGGCGGATTGAGGTATACGACAACAGCCATCTTCGAGGGACAAACCCGGTGGGGGCAATGATCGTTGCTGGTTTGGATGGGTTCCTGAAGTCTTCATACCGGCGCTTCAATGTACGTCAGGCCGGAGAGGGGGATGACTACGAGATGATGCGCGAGGTGCTCTCTCGGCGGTTTTCCCGTCTTCTGAAGGAGGATCCAGAGCGGAAACTCGGACATTGGCCAGATCTTCTCCTGATTGACGGAGGTGCAGGCCATCGGGGAGTCACGCTCAAGGTACTCGAAGATCTTGAAATCACGGGTGTTGCCGTTGTCGGCATCGCCAAAGGTTCAGACCGCAGTGCAGGTCGGGAGGCATTTTACTTTGAAAGCACGTACCCGCTCTCCCTCGCCTCCGATGATCCCGTGCTCTATTTCTTGCAACGCCTTCGCGACGAAGCGCATCGCTTCGCCATCGAAGGGCACAGGGCGAGGCGGGTTCGCTCGAGCATCCGATCGGAACTTGATTCGGTGCCCGGAATTGGCCCACGCAGGAAGAAAGCTCTCGTTCTCCATTTCGGATCTGTGGGCGCGATCCGTTCCGCAACGTTGGCCGAGCTCCAGCAAGTGGAAGGCATCAGCGATGCGATCGCACGCTCCATCCACGACAGTTTCGCTGCGGGTGGGTGAGAAGCGTTGTCGTGAATCTTGCCCTTGCCGTGACCTATGTGAGGATCTGTCTCACAATTCCCTTGATCGGTCTTTTCTTTGCTCCGGGGGCGTGGGGTGTCTGGGGGTCGGGTCTCGTGTTCCTGGTTGCCGGTGCCAGCGATGCACTCGATGGATGGCTTGCTCGTCACCTGGATTGCGAAACGAAGCTGGGGGCCGTTCTCGATCCAGTCGCGGACAAAATCATCACGGCAGCGGCCCTTGTTCTGTTGGCAAGCGATGAGCGAGCCCCGGCGATAGCGGTGACGGTTCTGCTGGTTCGAGAGTTCCTGGTGTCGGGCCTGCGCGAAGCGCTTGCCGGTCCGTCTTTCGGCGTTCTCGCCGTGAGTCTCACCGCTAAAACCAAGACGGCGACTCTGTTTGTCGCAATAACGCTTCTTCTTCTCGCCCCGGGGCTTCCTGCACCTAGCGAAGTGGCCCTGGCAGGCACCGTTCTCCTCTGGGTGGCAATGGCACTGGCTCTTGTAAGCGGCGCTGACTACGTACTTCGGGCCGTACACTCAGGAAGCGGAAGGGGGGACTGAGCATTTCCTGAACGGGCCGTCGTCGACTTGTGGAATACGGGGAAAGGACCCATCTATATCATCGACCTTGGGGAGAATTAAGAATGTCCAGCAACGACAACGCATTGGTAGTTCGGCGCGTGACCCGCATCGTCAAGGGCAGGGAGGAGGTTGAGGGCGCGGGAGTTCACCTCCTTCGCCTGATGGGGACTCCAGAGCTCCAGATGCTCGATCCGTTTTTGTTGCTTGACGCATTGAATGGTGATTCGCTTGAGGATTTTGGAGAAGGTTTTCCACCCCATCCTCATCGCGGCTTCGAGACGGTAACTTACGTTCTCGCCGGCCACATGCGTCACAAGGACAGTGCAGGAAACGAGGGAGTGATCAAGCCGGGAGGAGTCCAATGGATGACAGCCGGCCGGGGCATCGTCCATTCGGAGAAACCCGAACCAGGGGAGGGCACGCGGCACACGGGCTTCCAGCTCTGGGTCAACCTTCCCGCCGCACACAAAATGGACCCGCCCGCTTACCAGGAGTTTGAAGCAGATCAGATTCCGTTGGAGTCACGCGATGGTGGCATTGAGATTCGGGTCGTTGCCGGCAAAACCTCACTCGGAACCGAAGGGCCGGTGCGTCAGCCACTTACCGCCCCCCTCTATCTTGACGTGACCCTGCCCGGGGGTTCCGAAATGACAGAACCATTGCCTGGCAATCACAACGCGTTCATCCATGTTTTCGAGGGAACCGCGCGAGTGCCAAGCAAGGGGGACTGGAGTGACGTACCCACAGGCTCGCTCGCCGTGCTCGGGGAGGGGGACGAGGTTCGCGTGCGCGCTGCGGACGGGGGTGCACGCCTGCTTTTGGTGGCCGGGAGACCGATCGGGGAGCCTGTCGCCAGGGGAGGGCTTTTTGTTATGAACACGGCTGCCGAGATCGAGGCCGCGCGGGCCGACTTTCGGCGCGGCGAGTTCGCCTAAGCTTTCCTCGGGCCTGGTTCTGTGGAAATCCTTTATTTTGCCTGGGTCCGTGATCGGGTCGGTATTGCCAAGGAAAGTGTCGACCTCGCCGATGAGGTTAAGACAGTGGCCGATCTCGTGGCATGGCTCAAGAAGAAGAGTTCGCGACACACAGAAGCATTTGCGGATCTTTCCTTGATCCGGGTTGCCGTGAACCAGGAACACGTGCCTCTTTCCCATCCGGTCGCATCCGACGATGAGGTGGCCTTCTTTCCGCCCATGACGGGAGGGGCTCGGTGATTTGCGTCCAGCGCGAGGCTTTCGATCCAGGACGTAAGGTAGACGCCCTGCTCATGGGCAGGACGGACGTAGGTGGCATTGCAACCTTTGTCGGGAGAGTTCGCGGTACCGAGAACAATAATTCGATTCAGTCGATGACGCTTGAGCATTACCCAGGCATGACCGAGCGGGCGATGGAGGAGATTGAGCATGAGGCAGTCAAGCGGTGGGACCTGGCGGCAAGCCTTGTCATCCACCGCTACGGACGGTTGATGCCGGGTGATCTGGTCGTGCTGGTGGCTACAGCTGCCACACATCGCCAGGCGGCACTCGAGAGCTGTCAGTTTCTCATCGACTGGCTGAAAACAAAGGCACCATTCTGGAAATTGGAGGAAACTTCCGAAGGGAAACGTTGGGTTGCTGCCCGTGCGAGCGACGACGACTCAGCCAAGCAGTGGGAGAAGGAGTCCGCCTAGGGCGCGTCTTGGTTTCAGGAACCGTTTGTGAGCTTCCCGTACTCTTCGATCATCATTCGGCAAATTTCGCCTGGCCGGTAACTCGTTTCACCGATTTTCGACACGGGCGTCACCTCAGCAGCTGTGCCAGTAACGAACACCTCGTCGGCTCCCTCTAGGTCATCAGGCATGACGACGCGTTCGATCACTTCAATTCCCTGTGCCTTGGCGATGGCAATGGCTGTGCGGCGGGTGATCCCGTCAAGGAAGCATTCAGGGGTGGGGGTGTAGATGGCACCATCTTGGATGAAGAAGATATTCGCACCAGTGGTCTCGGCGACTCGTCCACGGTGATCGAGCATCAGTGCATCGTGGAAACCGTTTTTTTCAGCAGCGTGTTTGGAGAGCGTGCAGGTCATGTAAAGACCGGCTGCCTTGGTGTTGACTGGAGCAGTCTCAGGCGAGGGGCGTCGCCATTTGGCGTGCGCGAGGCGGATCCCCTTGAGGCGTTCCTCCATAGGGAAGTACGAGCCCCAATCCCAGGCAGCGATGGAGACGTGGATGGTGTTCTTCTGTGCAGAAATGCCCATCATCTGGCTGCCACGCCACGCCACAGGGCGGAGGTAAGCGTTCTCCAGGCCGTTCGCCTCCAGTACCTTCCTGCGCCCTTCGCTGATGTCTTCCGGCGTGTAGGGGATTTTCATCCCCAGAACACTGGCTGAATGAAACAGACGGTCGGTGTGTTGTTTTTCCTCGAAAATACGTCCGCCGTAGACGCGTTCCCCCTCGAACACGGCACTTGCGTAGTGGAGACCGTGACTCAGAACGTGGAGCTTGGCATCAGGCCAGGGGACGAGATCCCCGTCAAGCCATATGACACCCTCAAGGGCGCCGAAATCTTCAATCATCAGCCGAGTTCCGGACCAGCCTGGGGCGGCAGAGTCAAAGAAAGTTCTTGGTATCTTAGGGACAAGGAGACAGAATCTCAACAATGTCCCTGAAGCTTAAACCCGTTTCTGCAGAGAATCGTGCCCATCTCCTTGTGGTGGACGACGATGAACGGCTTCGAGACCGGTTAGGCAGTTATCTCGTGAAGAACGGCTATTCCGTTAGCCTCGCCGAGGATGCAACTGCGGCCCGCCGTCACCTGAGCAGTCTGTGCTATGACCTCGTGATCCTTGATGTGACGATGCCCGGTGAAGACGGACTGGCCCTTGCTCGCGCTCTGCGCGAAAGGAACCCCGATCTCCCCATTCTCCTGCTTACGGCCCGAAAGGAGATTGAGCACAGGATCGCTGGGCTGGAATCGGGTGCAGACGACTATATGGGGAAGCCCTTCGAGCCCCGAGAATTGCTACTCAGAATGGCAGCCCTTCTTCGTCGTGCTCGCAATGTCGAGCTCGGCTGGGTTCGTTTCGGTCCCTTCCGCTACGACCTTGAGCGAAGGCGGCTGTGGCGCGATGGAAAGCGCATTTTTCTCACTGCGCGCCAGAGCGAGATGCTTACTGTGCTCGCTGAGGCAGGCGGACGTCCGGTTCGCAGGGAGCTCCTTGTTGACGGAGCTACCGGAGGGATTCGAAGTGTTGATGTGCAGGTGAACCGTTTGCGCCAAAAGATCGGCGAAGATGCGACAGAGGCGCGCTATCTGGTCTCGGTGCGAGGTGAAGGCTATGCACTCCGAGCAGAGCGGCAGTGAGGGGCTTTGTCAGGGGATTCGGGCGGAGGTTGGCTCTTCGCCGCATTCTTCCCCGCAATTTTTTTGGGAGGGCACTGATCATTGTTGGTGCTCCTCTCGTCATTCTGCAGCTCATCCTTGCAGCGATCTTCTATGAGGAGCACTGGGAGGAGGTGGGCCGTCAGCTTGCCTTCCAGTTTGCAAGCCAGATGGAACTCGTTGCTCGCCAGGTCATCGCCGATCCTGCCGCTTCCGACGATATTCTCTTCTATTTCTCCTCCGCCTACGACGTGAAGGCCCGCTACGAAACCAGAGCGGTACTGCCTGAGGCCCGTCCCCATGATGCGGAGACGTATCTCGATCGTGCGCTTGAGCGCATGCTCTCACGCAAGCTCGATCGTCCCTACCATTATGACACCCAATCCTTCGACGACGAGGTGGTGATTCGGGTAGGACTTCCGGGCGGAGTGCTCGCGGTCACTGCGCCCGTCGAACACGTGACCAGTTCGACGACCAACCTTTTCATTTCCTTGATGATGGTGAGCGTAGCGGGAGTGTTCGTGCTCGCGATCTACTTCCTTCGTCAGCAGGTTCGTCCCCTTCGTGCCGTGGCCCGCGCAGCGGAACGGTTTGGACGTGGAGACATACACGCTCCCCTGGTTCCTCATGGTTCGAGCGAAGTTCGCCAGATGGCAACGTCCTTTCTCGCGATGCGCGAGCGCCTGCGAGCTCAGATCGAGCAGCGCACAGAGATGCTTGCCGGTGTGAGTCACGACCTGCGAACTCCGATCACGCGCCTTCGGCTTCAGATAGAAATGCTGGACAATGTTCCCGTTTCCGCACGGGGAGAAATGGAGACTGACCTGCGTGAAATGGACCAGATGATCGAGGAATATCTCTCCTTCGCACGAGGTGAAGGAGAAGAGGAATTATCGAAAACGGATCTCGGCACGATGGTGAGCGATGTCGTGGGACGGGCGTGTGTACAAGGAGTAAAACTCGAAATGATTGAATGTGAACCCTTGACGCTTGAGGTTCGACCAGGGGCAATCCGGCGGGCTCTCACCAACGTTGTCAACAATGCTTGCCGGGTGGCCAAGCGGGTGCAGGTAGGAATCCAGTGCGGCGATGATGCCGCTAAAATCATCGTTGACGATGACGGTCCCGGTATTCGCCCCGGAGACTGGGAGGAGGCGTTCCGGCCCTTTCGCAAACTTGAAGGAACGAAATCGGAGGGCGTTGGGATTGGGTTGTCGGTCGCCCGCGATATCGTTCGCGGGCACGGGGGCGAGATTTGGTTTTCCGATTCTCCCTTGGGCGGCCTAAGGGTCGTTCTCAGTCTTCCTTTTTAGGATTAGAAAGAAAACGCGAGACGAATTCATCTAGGCGCCGAAGGTCACGGTCCAAGTCGGCGAGAACCGAATCCTCGTTCCCGGAACCGTCAGCGTCGAGCCAGCGCTGGAATGCGCGTAGCCAGATCACCGCAAGAACTCGCATGCGTACCTCCCGCCAGACTCTGGAGGAGCCGGACAGCTTGGCGTGATCAAGAATGGTACCCATTGACTGCTCGACCCGACAGAGGGCGCGATAGCTTGCGACCGGGCTTTCTTTTGCAACCTTGGCGAGATTATGCATCGCTACCTTGTGCGGGGTGAGCTCGTCCAATCGGCAAAGGAATAGTTCAAGCAATCGCTCCTTGGCAGGAACGGCGGCGAGTTCATCCGGCTCAACTGCGGTCATGGCAGCTTCGTCGATTCGGGTTGAGAAGACGTCAAGAACGTCTTCGGAGTTTCGAAACTCAGTTTTCGCCGTATCAAGCTTCACGCGGGCGCGTCTGGCGATGCTCCCCAGGGTCGCTCGTCGCCACCTGCCATCTACGGCTGTCGCAAGCGCGGCTGCTATAAGACGTTCTTCAGGCGTTTTCCGGGCCTTGCCAGAGGTCCGGATGGTTCGAGGCACGCAATCAGCCTGCTAGGGCGACGCCGATCATGGAATCACGTTTCGCGAGTGTTGTGAGACGCTCCTCGCTCCAATTCTCGGTTTCGTTAGGGCGCATGGGGAGGACCATGTAGCGGAGGTCCGCAGTACTGTCATGAACGCGAATCTCCACATCGGCAGGAAGTTCAGTCCCGAATTCAGCGAGTACGGCACGGGGTTCTCGCACCGTCCGCGAGCGATAGGGAGGTGACTTGTACCAATCGGGTGGCAATCCGAGCAGAACGCGCGGATAGCACGAGCACAACGTGCAAACGATGACGTTGTGGACCTTTGGTGTGTTCTCGACGACGACGAGGTCAAGCGGGCCGACATCGATCCCGAGTTCACGTACGGCCGAGGGCGCATCCTCTAGAAGGCGGGATCGAAATGCCGGATTCGTCCAAGCACGCGCAACAACCCTCTGCCCGGCGGCGGGGCCGCGTTGCTCCATGAGCTCGATTTCACGACGCACGTCCTCGGCGGTGAACACGCCCTTCTCGATAAGAAGTTCTCGGAGTGCGGCAGCTCGGTACTGATGGTCGGTGAAGGGGACATCCGGGCTTTCGATGGGATCGTGGGAATGGTCGTGCTCGCTCATGGTGATGTCTCCTGAAGCCAGTGTTCATAGATTTCGACGTCGACGCTGCCTTCTTCGGCGTCGAGCCAAAGCTCCTGCCGACTGAAGCGTACTCGGTAGAGATGCTGCTTCGGAAGACCGTCGCCGCCATGTCCAAGTGATTCAGGGTTCCCAAAAGCACCGCACGCACGCTCGATGACACCCTCGTGGCCGCGCACGTAGAAGGGCACGCGACAGTGACCTGCGACTTTTCGTTCTAGGACCCTCACCCTGCTTCCCGACCGGAAGAGAGGTGTTTTTCCTGTCATGCTGGCGCCTTTCCCGAGGCTTTCAGTGCCGCTTCGTACGCCTCAAGTTCGTCGGCGTCGATAACGCCCTTCTCGATCATGATCAAGGAGATCGATGCACTCCAGCGCTCGTAGTAGGTCATCGAGCTGTAAGCTTCAGGTGGCAGGCTCTCGATTCCTCGACGAAGCTCGTCGACTCGTAGGAGTCCACGCGACGGATGCGACAGGAGCATCATCATGGCGTCGACCCGTCGCTCCCAGAGCGCATAATCGTGTTCGTCAGGAGTAACCTTCCCGGCAGGTTGACCGCCCATGTCGTGCGGAGGACGAATCGGATTTTCGGAAGAGGTCATGGCAAACCGAGCGTAAGTACGCCCGCACACGCACGCAACACAAGATCGCTTCCATCCCGTAATCGAGGCTGAGATCACGGGGTTGACCGGGAGGCTTCGTATACTATATTCTATATTTGTTCTATTTATTGGATGTTTTCAAATGCGCCATCGGAGGCGATTCCTGAATGATCGAAACTATGAGAGCAGCCCCCGTCGCGCAGGGAACCTGGGCACGCGGTTTGCAATTCTCGATGCGGACATGGATCCAGCAGAAAGAGAGCCGCTCGCAAAACCGCCCATTCTTTTTCCTTTGGGCGAATAGAATCAATGATTGACACCTTCACCACATATGGATATCAACTCCGAGCTTTGCACTACATGTTATGGTTTTCCTCAAAAGAATGTTGAAAATCTGGGGATAACGAGGTGGCGAGCCAAGGCTACACGGACAAAAACGAGGACAACAAAGAGGGGGATAAATGATGACGAATTTCATGGAAGGAGTGGCTGAAACGCAATTGGAAGAAACAGAGTTGTCCCATGAAGAGGGCCTTCTCACTGCAGTCAAGGCTCTTGCGGGGGGGCTCGTTAAAACGGATTCGGAGCGTGATGCACTTCTTACGGACTTTGGAAAGTCAGTCCTGACCGATCGCTACACGCTCCCCGACGAAACGTTCCAAGGAATGTTCGCCCGGGTTGCGAGCAGTTTCAGTGATGACAGCGAACATGCTCAGCGCCTCTATGACTACATCTCCAAATTGTGGCTCATGCCCGCAACTCCAGTGCTTTCCAACGGGGGGACGAAGCGCGGACTGCCCATTTCGTGCTTTCTGAATGAGGCGAGTGATACTCTCGAGGGAATTGTCGATCTGTGGGAGGAGAATGTCTGGCTTGCCGCCCGCGGCGGTGGCATCGGTAGCTATTGGGGCAACCTTCGTGGAATCGGCGAGCGCGTAGGGCAGAACGGCAAGACCTCCGGTATCGTCCCCTTCATCCGGGTGATGGACGCGCTCACTCTGGCCATTAGCCAGGGGAGTCTTCGGCGTGGAAGTGCTGCCGTGTACCTCCCAGTGAGCCATCCAGAAATCGAAGAGTTCGTCGAGCTCCGGCGCCCGACCGGAGGAGACCCCAATCGCAAGGCATTGAATCTTCATCACGGTGTGGTGGTGCCGGACGCATTCATGCGCGCCGTGGAGGAAGACGCCGAATGGGCTCTCTTGAGCCCTCGTGACAGGACTGTGCAGAAGATGATTTCAGCACGCTCACTGTGGATCAGGATCCTGACCACACGGATGGAAACTGGAGAGCCCTACCTACTGTTCATTGACAGTGTCAACAAGGCGATTCCGGAACATCACAAGCTCTCCGGTCTCGACGTACGAACCTCGAATTTGTGCTCGGAAATTACCCTTCCTACAGGACCAGATCACCATGGGCGGGAACGTACCGCTACTTGTTGCCTGTCTTCGGTCAATCTTGAACGGTACGACGAGTGGAAAGACAACCCTCGTTTCGTCGAGGACATCATGCGGTTTCTCGACAACGTGCTCGAAAACTTCATCAAGGAAGCACCTAAATCCATGGAGAACGCCGCCTACGCCTCGATGCGCGAGCGCAGCGTGGGGCTCGGAGTCATGGGTTTTCACTCATTCCTGCAATCGAAGGGACTTCCATTTGAATCAGCGATGGCGAAGTCGTGGAACAAGCATATTTTCAAAGATCTTCGCGCCCAGGTGGACAAGGCCTCGCACACCCTTGCCCTTGAGCGTGGTGCCTGCCCTGATGCAGAGGAGAAGGGCGTGATGGAACGCTTTTCGAACAAGCTTGCGATTGCGCCGACGGCATCTATCTCGATCATCTGCGGTGGTACCTCGCCGGGGATTGAGCCCTTTGCGGCCAACGCTTTTGCTCACAAGACCCTTTCAGGGACCTTCCCTGTGCGGAATGCTCATCTCCGCCGCCTGCTGGAGGAGAAAGGCCAGAACACCGAAGAGGTATGGTCCTCGATCAACACGCAGCAGGGGTCGATCCAGCACCTCGATTTCCTGAGTGGGGGAGAGAAGGCTGTGTTTCGTACAGCGTTTGAAATTGATCAGCGCTGGATTATCGAGCTTGCGGCAGATCGTGGCCAGTACATCTGCCAGTCGCAATCGCTGAATCTGTTCCTGCCCCCTGATACCCATAAGCGCGATCTGCACCGGCTACATTTCGAGGCTTGGAGAAGAGGTGTGAAAAGCCTTTACTACCTGCGCTCAATGTCGCTTCAGCGCTCGGACGTCGATGCTGCGCCCAGTGCCGCACTGCTTTCGGAAGAGGGCCGCTTGGACTACGAGGAGTGCCTCGCCTGCACTTAATAAAAAAGCAGGTGCAACCGGAAGCTTACATGTGCGAGGAGCTTGCGTGGTCGGCTGACGCGAGGTTTTCACCTGTGCCATACTTTCCGCGGATTCATCGAATTTTCTATGGATTCGTCGAATTGAGTATCGCATGCAGGGGAGGGCAAGAGGAATGGGGTATTCGTCCGTGCCATGGCAACCGGGAGACCGGTTGCCGTCGCCCACGCGGAACCTTGATCAGGCCAGGGCCGATCTGCGCGAATTCGGCTACTGCATCATGCCGAACGTCCTCTCTCTCGAGCGCCTTGAGACACTTCGCACCCGACTTGAGGAGCAGGCGCAAGCTGAAATAGAGGGAGGTATCGCCTTCGAGGATCAGGGACCAGGGCAGAACTGGTCCAGTCCGCACGACAACGCGAGCAAGGAAATGTTCACGGCCGCCAACGGCGGCATCAATCAACGTGTGTGGATGTTGGTCAACAAGGGACAGGTGTTTCGCGATATCGTCACCGAGCCTTCCATGTTGCCCTTGGTCGAATTCCTGCTTGGACCTTGCTTCCAGCTTTCCACCCTCTCAGCGAACATCGCAAAGCCCGGTGGCACCATGATGGGACTTCATACCGACCAGTGGTGGTTACCGCGCCCCTTGCCGCGCGACAAGGCTCCGGTCGCACCGGGTGCTATGAAGCGGGGCGAGTACTACGGCCCCGATGACGGTGATTCGCACCGCGCAATCAACCCACCGTGTGCTTGCAATATCGTGTACTGCCTCAATGATTTCACCGAGGCAAACGGTGCCACTCGGTTGGTACCCAAAAGCCATCTCACTGGGCTTCAGCCACCGCCTGACGTTCCACATACGGTGCCTACTACCCCTGCCACGGGAGAGGCCGGCACGGCAATCCTGTTTGAAGGTCGGTTGTGGCACGGCACTGGTTCCAACCGGTCCAACAGTCCCCGTCTTGGACTTTTAAGCACTTATTGCGGACCGCAGTTCCGGCCTCAGGAGAACTTCACGATCGGACTTGATCCGAAAGTACGTGACGAAGCATCGTCTGAACTTCTTGCCATTCTTGGTTTTGGGGTATGGAACGCCTACGGGCGCACCGGCAACCCGCATTCGAAGTTCGCCGATCCTCAAGATGCGTTTCTGGGTGAAATGACCCCTAATGCCTGACGGTTCCAGCAACGCGGAGCGAAACAAATCCATGGATACCGATTTTGAATCCGTTATCGAGCCAATGTTGGCCGCGCGTGCTGATCATGTCGCGATTGGTTCGCTACCCGTAGACATTCCCGACGTGGACGCTGCTTACGGAGTCCAGCGGGCACTCGTTCCCCGACTGGGAAGGACGCTTTCCGGGTGGAAAATTGGTTGTACCAACGCCTGGGCTCAGGAAATGACGGGAACGAACGAGCCGTTCTACGGACGCATGTTTGCGGAAGGAAGTTTCCTCTCCCCGGCG
The DNA here is from genome assembly GCA_965206145.1 of Alphaproteobacteria bacterium. Lineage (GTDB taxonomy): Bacteria > Pseudomonadota > Alphaproteobacteria > TMED109 > TMED109 > CBDBIK01. The sequence continues at coordinate 328,964 of CBDBIK010000002.1, read as the reverse complement.
CAGATCCCAGCTTCGGAATTATTTCATCCAATTCTCGAACCGGAGATCGCATTTTGGCTTGGCCGTGATCTTTTGCCGAAAGAGGCTCCATTTACCGAATCCCGGGTTCTAGAATCGATTGCAGGCCTAGCTCCTGCTATCGAAGTGGTCGACTGTCGCTACGAGGAAGGATGGTCCATTGATTTGGTGAAGACGATTGCCGACAACGGCGTACATGGTTTTTTCGTGCTCGGTGGGGAGGCTACCGACTGGCGTTCGATTGATCGAGCGGCGATCCCAATTTTGGTCGACGTCAATGGTGAGTATGTTATCGACGGTATCGGTGCGAACGCACTCGGTGATCCGCTCAACGCGTTAGTCTGGCTTGCCAACAAATGCGCCGGGCACGGCCAGGCCTTGCGAACAGGCGATGTGATCACCACTGGCAACGTGGCCAACGCTGCCGTTCATTCCAGACGAGGAGACATGGTGATCGTCGATTTTGGCTCCTTGGGCCGGTTAGAAGCCAGCTTCACCTGATTTTTGGAGAGAAAAGATGTCCTTGCTTGAAGCGAATCCTGTTTACAAACCGTTCCGCTATCCGTGGGCGTACGAGGCTTGGCTCCAACAGCAACGGATTCACTGGTTGCCCGAAGAGGTACCGCTAGCCGAGGACGTGAAGGACTGGAGTGCAACTTTGACACCTGAAGAACGGCATCTGTTGACTCAAATTTTCCGTTTCTTTGTGCAATCCGACGTCGAAGTGAACAATTGCTACATGCGGCACTACTCTCGCGTTTTCCAGCCAACCGAAATACAGATGATGCTGGCTGCATTCTCGAACATGGAAACGGTTCACATTGCCGCCTACTCGCATCTGCTCGACACCATCGGCATACCCGAAGTCGAGTACGAAGCTTTCCTGCATATAGAGGAGATGAGAGCGAAGTACGAGTACATGCAGACCTTCAACGCTGACACCAAAGCGGACATTGCTCGTACGCTCGCCATGTTTGGTGCCTTTACCGAGGGGCTTCAGCTGTTTGCGAGTTTTGCGATTCTTCTCAACTTTCCGCGTTTCAACAAAATGAAAGGAATGGGGCAGATCGTTACCTGGTCAGCCCGCGATGAGACCTTGCACACCAATTCGATTGTCAGGTTATTCCGGACATTTCTTGAAGAAAATCCTGAAGTCGACACACCGGAACTCGCCACAGATCTTCGCATTGCCTGCGAGACCGTCGTTGGCCTCGAAGACGCATTTATCGATCGAGCTTTCGAATTGGGAGGGGTTGAGGGAATTGGGCCGCAGGATGTGAAGGATTATATCCGCCACATTGCGGATCGCCGCCTTACACGCCTCGGCCTTGAGGCGATTTACGATGCGGGAAAGAATCCCCTACCTTGGATGGATGAAATGTTGAATGCGCTTGAGCACACGAATTTTTTCGAAAATCGTGCAACTGAGTACTCGCGTGCTGCGACTCGTGGCACTTGGGAAGAAGCTTTTAGCTAGGGGAATTCTTTCCACAGTTATCCTTTTTGCAGGATGAAACACATATAAGATTTTTCGGAAAAGTTAGGAAGGGTTGAGGATTGGTTCTTCGGCTGGTGTTGCTGAAGGTTTAACTGACGGCACGAAGTGGAGAGCGAGTCTCTTCCGCAAAGTGCGTGACAGCTGCCTCGACACCGCTTGCGCGTTGGGAAATCCCCAAACGCTTCATCGTGAGATCAATGGCACCAAGGGAACCAAGGATCATCGGTTCGCTGAGAGCTCCGAGGTGGCCGATCCGGAAACCCTGTTCTGCCCAACGTCCGAGCGAAGCGGCTAGTACCACTCCGAACTCTTCTCGACAGGCGTTACGGAATGTATCCGGAGAAATTCCTTTGGGCAGGAGTAGAGCGCTCACACTATCGCTGTGTTCGAGGGGATTGGTGCTTACGTTCTCAAACCCCCAGGCGGCGGCGGCGGCACGAACGGCACTAGCAATGCGGCGATGACGGTCGAAAATGTTCTCCTTACCCTCTTCAAGAAGCATTTTGACGGAAGCTGAGAGTCCGTACCACATGGAGAGGGCAGGGGTGGAAATGAACCCTGGACCGCCATCCTCACCGATTGAGTGATTCCAGTCCCAGAAGAAACGGAGGCACCCTCCCGACTTTTTTGCTACCTCCAGGGCTCGTTCACTCAGAGCGTTGAAGGAAAGACCTGGGGGAAGCATGAGGCCTTTTTGACTGCCGCCGATGCATACATCAATGCCCCATTCGTCGTGGCGATAGTCGCTAGAACAGAAGGACGAAATGACATCGACGATGAGGAGGGCAGGATGTCCGGCCGCGTCAATGGCTTGGCGCACCGCGGGGAGGTCTGAGCGCACGCCAGTCGATGTCTCATTGTGAACGATGCACACGGCCTTGATGCGTCCTTCGCTGTCCTTGCGGAGGTTCCCCTCGATCAGGTTCGCATCAACGCCAGTCCGCCAATCTCCCGGCAGGTAATCGACTTCGATTCCGTGTGCCTCAGCTATTTTCTTCCAGCGTTCCGAGAAGAAACCGGTCTCGTACATGAGCACCCTCTCGCCCGGAGCAAGCGGGTTAACCAGTGCGGCCTCCCACGCTCCGTGTCCAGCGGCGGTGACGATTGAAATTGGGTGGCGCGTTCCGAGCAATTCCTGCAATTGGCCGTAGGCGGTCCTGGCTAGAGAAAGGAAGGCTTCACCACGGTGGTCTGCCTGCGGAGCAGACATCGCTTCGATGATGCGGCGAGGGATGTTTGTCGGTCCTGGTGAATGCAGGAACTGCCAGCCAGGCTTTCCGGGCCGTACGGTGGGGTCGTGAATGGTGATTTTCCTTCAGGCGGCTTGGCGCTTGCGCTCGTTGATCAGAGACCACACCCGGTCGGGCGTGGCAGGCATCTCGATGTGGGTAACGCCATGGTCGGCGAGGGCATCGATCAAGGCGTTGATCACTGCCGGGGGAGCTCCGATCGCTCCGGCTTCGCCCGATCCCTTGATGCCCAGAGCGTTCGTGGTTGAAGGGATGGAGTTCCAAGTGAAGTTGATTACAGGAAGGTCGTCTGCACGGGGCATCGCATAATCCATGAAGGACGCGGTCAGCATTTGGCCTGAATCCGAATCGTAAAGAGTCTGCTCGAAAAGAGCCTGTCCCACTCCCTGTCCTACGCCACCATGGACTTGGCCTGCAAGCAGGAGAGGATTTACGACAGTGCCGAAATCGTCGACCACCGTGTAGCGGATGATTTTCGTTTCCCCCGTGTCCGGATCGATCTCAAGCTCGCAGACGTGCGTACCGTTGGGGAACGTTGCGGCAGGGGGAGTCCATTGCGCGCTTTCTGCCAGAGGGGAGCCTTCCTGATCCGCACGCTTGGCCGCCGCGGCGAGGGAGACTTCGAGATCGGTACCTGGGATTACGAAGCGGCCATCCTCGAAGGAAATATCTTCGGCCGAGGCTTCAAGGATGTCGGCGGCGAGGTTCCGTCCCCGTTCGAGAATTTTGAAGGCCGTTTCTGAAAGAGCGCTTCCCCCGACAGGTATGGAGCGCGATCCGCCGGTTCCGGAACCGAAGCTGATGGCCTCGGTATCTCCCTGGAGAAAGTCAATTCTGTCAGGCTCAATCCCAAGCCGTTCGGCAACGATCTGACGGTAGGCCGTCTCATGCCCCTGTCCATTGGACTGGGTGCCGATAAGTAGACGGGCACGTCCGTCCACACTGATCTCAAGGGTGGCTTCCTCGGGTCCGCCGCCGGCACACGCTTCGATGTAACTGGCAATGCCAATGCCACGCAACTTGCCATGTTTTGCCGCTTCGTCCTTGCGGGCGGAAAACTCCTTCCAATCAGCACGCTTCATGGCATCGTCCATGTTCTTGACGAAATCGCCGGTGTCATAGGTGTTGCCGGTGGCCGTTTCGAACGGCATCTGCGCAGAAGTGATGAAGTTTCTGCGCCGGATTTCGTCGGGTGCGATGTTCAGTTCCCGGGCTGCCGCATCGACAATTCGTTCAATGACGTAGGCAGCCTCCGGCCTGCCGGCTCCCCGGTAGGCATCGATGGGAGGGGTGTTGGTGAAAACCCCGAGCACATTGGCGTGGACCGCAGGAATCGCATAACAGCCGGGGAGCATCGCGGTCCCGGCTAACGTCGGGACGAAGATCCCGAAATTGGAGATTTGGGCACCGAGGTTTGCGATCGTGCGGACCTTGAGGCCGAGGATCTTGGCTTTTTTGTCGAGCGCGAGCTCGACGTGGGTCGCATGATCCCGTCCATGGGTGTCCGAAATGAAGGCCTCAGTTCTTTCGGAGATCCACCGCACAGGACGTTCCAGAGCACGTGCGGCGAAAAGAACGTGAATGTACTCGGGGTACATGAAAATTTTCATGCCGAACCCGCCACCGACGTCGCCGGTCTTTACACGTACCTCGTTCTTCTCGATGCCAAGAATCGATGAGAATTGTCTCTGCAGGGAGTGCACGCCTTGTGAACTGCAGGTGATTGTGAAGCCTTTCTTTTTATCGTATTCGGCGATGGCCGCTCTGCATTCCATTGGGTTCGGAACGATGCGATTGTTCAGCAGATCGAGCTTGATCACGTGGTCAGCTTTGGCAAAGGCTTCTTCCGTTTTCTTCTCGTTGCCCAATTCCCAGTCGAAAGAGAGATTCCCCGGAGCGTTGTCGTGGACCAGCGGAGCTTTGTTGGACATTGCTTCTGTGGCATCGGTGACGGACGGGTGTTCGTTGTAGTCAACCTCCACCAGTTCGGCTCCGTCGTGGGCCAGGTCAGCGGTTTCCGCGACGACGATGGCAACGGGCTCGCCCACGTAGTTGGCACGTTTTTCGGCGAGGACAGGCCGGCCGGGTGCCTTCATTTCACTACCGTCGCGATTTTTTCCGACAAAACCTGGTGGAATCAGATCGATTCCTACTTTTGTCAGATCGTTGGCAGTGTAGACACCAAGGACGCCCTCGGAAGCCTTGGCTGCATCGGTGCGAATCGCAAGGATTTCAGCGGCAGCAAAGGGGGAACGTACCACCGAAAGCCATGTTTGTTCGGGAAGGGACAAGTCCGCAACGAAGTGTCCCTTACCGGTAAGAAGGCGAGGATCTTCGGTACGTTCGACGGGCTGGCCGATGCCAAACTTGGCCATCTCTTTAATGATCTCCGGGAGGGACGGCGTTGCCTCCCCATGCGGTCCGCATCATAAGGGCCTACGCTCTTCGGGCAAGCTTAGTTTCAGACTGGAACACGTGCCCTTTGCGGGCGATTCGTCAGCGATTTATACCTTCGAAGGAGTTTGATCGATTCTCGGTTTTTTAGGAGCTGTTAAGGAAAAATCGATAAGTCCTGCAGGAGATCCCCCGGTTATGAGGGCCTTTACCTGACCGATTAACGCATCTCCCGATGCGCCGCCAAAAGCGATGAGATCAAAGGCCTTGGCTTCGAGGTGTTCCGGGTCGATGGGAGCTTCCGGATCGCCCAGGGCGTGGGCACGCTGCACGGAGATCATGTGCCCATCGTTAAGCTGGACAAGCACTTCCGCTCCCCAGGCCGAAGGGTAGGAGGAAGAATAAGGAGCGCTGGTTTCGAGACACACCTTCTCCGCCAGTGTTCTGTGGCGTGCACGCGCGGCTTCATCGAAACTGGCGAAGGAGATTTCTCCGTCGCCGAGTGCCGTTGCAACGCAGTGCTGCAAGGAAAATTTGGCCTCGTACTCCGTTCGTGGCGTCGGCTTGTTGCAAACGTCGATCGCCGCGCCGTAAGTGCGGACGGAGATCTTGGCCACCTCGGCATTGGCTCGTTTTGCATGAGCCTCCATCGCTGCGTCCATGGCTGGATGTGTGTGGCGACACGAAGGCCAAGGTTTGATTGATGTGCGGGAAATTTGCCAGGGAGCATCGGGGCCCTTGAGCACAGCATCAGGATCCCCATCGGGACAGGTCGCGGCAAAAAGCCCGCGGGCACCTTCGAGGATTTTTGGTGCGCCAGTGAAGCCGCCTGCAGCAAGTTCGGCGGCAACAACGCCAGCCTCGGCGGCCCGACCTGCGTGCAAATGCTTGCTCATTGCGCCCGTGGAAACGAATTCCCAGAACCCCGCCGATTGCGTGCCAGCATTCCCGAGGGCGTTGATCATGGCGGCTGTATCGAGGCCGAGGAGGCTGCCTGCGGCGTAAGCGGAGCCGAATGGACCGCAGGTCGCAGTGTTGTGCCAATTTTGGTAGTGCGCGGGGCCAAAGGCTGCGCCCACTCTGCACATCGCTTCAAAGCCTTTGATTACGGAGACAAGGAATTCCCGTCCTCCTGATCCTTGGGAGGCGGCCATGGCACATGCTGCGGGAACGACGACACACCCTGGGTGCGAGACCGATTCCCGATGGAGGTCATCCACTTCGAGGATGTGGGTGAGGGCACCAAAACGGAATGCTTTTCGTCCCGGATCGGCATTGTCCCTTGCCCAAGCTTCAACGATGCGGCCCGGCTCCGTTGCTCGCCCCGCGTAGGCGTTTGCGAGTGCGTCGAGAATGTAACGGGAGGCGAGAAGCAGGTCGTTTTCAGAAATGGGTTTCGATTCGATCAGATCCACAAGGCGGGCGGTGAGAGAGGGCATGGTGAGCTCCGGAGAAAGCAGAGTATACTTTCGCCCTTTGTAGCGGCGTTGTGTCTTGGAACGTTCAACAATGAAAAGGAAAATCGAGTTTTATTTTGATGTGGGAAGTCCCTCGGCCTATCTGGCCTGGGCGCAGCTTCCAAAGATTGCCTCGGATGCGGGAGTCGAACTAGAGTACCGGCCGGTTCTCCTCGGTGCCATATTCAAAGACTCAGGAAATGCTTCTCCTGCTTCGGTTCCTGCAAAGGGGAGGTGGCTTTTCGGCGACTTGGACCTCTGTGCGAACAAAGCTGGAATTCCGCTCAAGTTGAACAGCGCGTTTCCGATCAACACGATCGGGATCATGCGCGGTGCCGTGGCAGCGATGCGGGAGGGAATCCTCAAGGAATACCTCGACGCGATTTATCCGGCGTACTGGCGGGACGACGTGAACCTCGGTGAAACCTCGGAGATCGTTTCTTGTCTTATCAAAGCTGGCATTGATGCGGAAAAACTTCTCCAGATGTGCGAGAACCAGTCCGTAAAGGACGAACTGCAAAGACGCACGAAAGACGCGGTGGAGCGTGGATTGTTTGGGGTGCCAACGATGTTCGTGGGCGGGCAGATGTTCTTCGGCCAGGACCGTCTCGAATTCGTGCGTGATGCGGCTGTAGCTTGAGGGTTGTTTTCCGACAGACACAGCCCCATTTCTGCTAGACTGGCACGGATAGAGTGTCGGTTGCACGTCGTGGAGAATGGGATGCAGAGAGAAAAGGGCCTGCAGGCACGGTTTCGGCTCGGTGACGTAGTTCGCCATCGAGTTTATCCGTTCCGCGGGGTCATATTCGACGTCGATCCCGAATTCATGAACACCGAGGAATGGTACGAATCCATTCCTGAAGATCTGCGCCCCAAAAAGGACCAACCCTTCTATCACCTCTTTGCCGAGGGCGAGGAAGGTCCCTACATCGCCTACGTCTCACAGCAGAACTTGCTTCGTGACACGAGCAGCCAGCCCTGTGTCCATCCCCAGATCGCGGAACTTTTCGACGGACCGACCGAAGGCCGCTACACCCTCAAACGTGAAAATCTGAACTAGTCACTCAGCAAGCATCCCGGGCACGTGGAATCAAGAGCCCGTCGGCGAGGCATCTTCCTTGCGTTCCACCCACGGCGCGTCAGGAGCCAGTGCGTCGCCCCCTAGGACCTCTTTACTGGCCTCGATTTCCTCGGGCGGCACTAGATCAAGCACTGGTGCTGCCACGCGCCGTCGAACCGCCCATCGGCGACCGACGATGTAGGCACCGCCCACGGAGAGCGCGAAAATCGTGATCCCCATAATGGGATGATAGTCCATGGAATCTATTTCCTAGGATTTCACTTTGGCCCGTCGAGAGAGGGCCGGTCAAGTCCTCTCGGGGACAGCGTGAACACTTCGTATCCATCATTGGTGACACCGATCGTGTGCTCGAATTGTGCAGAAAGCGAGCGGTCTCGGGTTACGGCAGTCCAGCCGTCGTCCCGAATCTCCACATCGGGCTTACCCACGTTGATCATGGGTTCGATGGTGAAAAACATTCCCTTCTTGAGCCGGAGCCCTTCGCCTGATCTTCCGTAGTGCAGGACGTTCGGTTCATCGTGGAAAACTTGGCCGATTCCATGTCCGCAGAAAATTTCGACAACGGAAAAATTGCGTTGTTCCGCGCAATTCTGAATGGCGTTCCCGATGTCACCCAGCGTTGAGCCTGGACGCACGGTCTGGATGCCTTCCCACATGGCTTCGAACGTGACGTCGGTGAGAATCCGGGCTTGGAGGCGAGGTTTGCCAATCCAGAACATCCGACTGGTGTCGCCATGCCAGCTATTGAGGATGACGGTTACGTCGATGTTCAAGATGTCTCCATCGACGAGTTTACGCTCACCGGGGATGCCATGGCAGATGACATTGTTGACCGAAGTGCAGATCGATTTTGGAAATCCTTTGTAGTTGAGAGGAGCGGGGACAGCTCCATGGTCGCAGATGAATTCGTGGCAGAGCTGATTCAATTCTTCCGTGGCAACGCCCTCTTGCACCCTGGGTGTGATGAAATCGAGTGTCTCGGCGGCGAGTTTGCCGGCACGTCGCATACTCTCGAATGCCTCATCTCCGTGGATGCGAATCTTGTCGTTGGCGTCTGCGTTCATACGTTCGCTCCCGTGGCTCTCGTGAAGGCAATTTCCCTGTCTATGCAGATTTCGTCTGTACTGATCTTGCAGATGTGACAGATCGCCTCAACACCTGCTCTATGAGCTTCTTGGAAAGCCTCTGCATAGTTGGGATCGATGTCATCAGCGAGCTGGAAGCAATCGCAATCCTCGCGTTGCACGAGGTAGAGCATCACCGCCCGGTTTCCTGCCTTCACTTGCTTGGCGAGCTCTTGGAGATGCTTGGTTCCCCGGACCGTCACTGCGTCAGGGAATTCAGCAATCCCATGCTTGCGCGAAAGATGAACATTTTTCACCTCTACATAACAGTCCGGCTTGTCAGGATCGGTAAGAAGGAGATCAATCCGGGAGTTGGTCCCGTAGCGAACTTCACGCCGGAGATCGGAATAGCCGACGAGTGCCGGAACCGTGCCAGTTTTGATCGATTCCTCGACGATCCGGTTTGGACGGGAAGTGTTGATGCCGACGAGTCTCTTCCCAACCCGCACTAGTTCCCAACTGTAGCGAAGCTTGCGCGAAAGATCGTCGTTGCCCAGCAACCAGGTTTCCGCACCAGGTTCTGCGAGTCCGAGCATGCTTCCGGGATTTGCACAGTGCGCGACAACCTCGGTTCCGTCGTCGAGCGTATGATCGCTAAGGAAGCGCTTGTAGCGGCGCACGAGGGTTGCGCGAACGAGAGGGATCGGGAACTGCACGAGTGTTTCCTAATGGAGAGACAAAAGTATAGGCATTCGTGGCGGGTGTCCGGCCCAAGAAAGTCTCTTACAATGCGGCAATGGAGAGAGATGGAAGCAGCGCACCGGGTGTCCCTCCTACGGCAGCCATGCTGGTCATCGGCAACGAGATACTTTCGGGTCGCACCCAGGACAAAAATATTGCCCACGTAGCGGGACGCATGTCGGACATCGGCATCCGGCTACAGGAAGTCCGGGTGGTGCCCGACGTGCGCGAACGGATCGTCGCTTCCGTTCGGGAATTGAGTGACGCCTACGATCATGTAATCACCACCGGCGGAATCGGCCCTACGCACGACGACATCACGACCGAATGCGTAGCCGAGGCCATGGGTGCGGAGGTGGAGCGCAATCCCGAAGCACTCCGCCGCCTGCAAAGGCATTATGAGGGAACGAAAATCGAAATCAACGAAGCGCGGTTGAAAATGGCCAACATCCCGAAAGGCGCAGATCTCATTGACAATCCTGTCTCGGCAGCACCAGGATTTCGTCTGGGAAACGTCCACGTGCTCGCAGGCGTCCCTGAGATTATGCAAGCGATGTTTTCGGTGCTTGAACCAGACTTTGCGGGCGGACCGCCCATGCTTTCACGCACCTTCGTCGTTTCTCGTCCTGAAGGGGCACTCGCGGCCGGCCTTGGCGAAGTGGCCAAGGTGTATGCGGACGTCGACATTGGTTCGTACCCTTACTATCGGCCACCTAGCATCGGAACGAGTGTCGTGGCTCGGACCCACAACGAAGAAAGGCTGATGGCTTGCGCCGAGGCAATCTCGGCTTTTTTGAAGGCGACAGGGGCATCCTTTCGGGAGGAGAATTCAGAAAAGGTATGATGAAATCAACCCCGGGGTGCGGCCTGATCACGCACGGGGCGGTGCGGACGTGGCGGAACTGGTAGACGCAACGGACTTGAAAATGATTGGGTGCCCGTCGGGAAACCGGCGGTGTAGAACTGCTCAAATTCGGGGGAGGCTTCCGGTTTTACCGTTGCTAATCCCGAGCCAAGCTCACGATATGTGAGAAGGTGTAGAGACTAGACGGGTGGCGCCTGGGGCCAGGAAACTGGCGACGGCGAAGGGATAGTCCAGGCCACGAACGCCTCAGGGCGGCGGCGAAAGCCGAAGTGGCACGAAAATCCGTTTCCTTCGGGAGTGTGGGTTCGAATCCCTCCGTCCGCACCAAATCTCCTCACTCTGAGAGTTTTTTCTCCTGAGCGTTGAGCACGTCCTTGAAGCCTGCGACGCGTCCCCGGTTGACGGCCTCAAGCAGCCCCCTGACCTCCTTGGGGTCGAAACCATTGGCCTTCAAGAAAGCGTCGCGGTCTTCGACGAAAGCTTTCTCCATCTTGGCATCGTGCTCCATCCGTTCGTAAAGATTGCGAAGCTTTTCGAGCACGGGGTTTTCCTCGATCGGAGGAATGGGATTGGACATAGTGGTTTCTCTCCAAAGAATTGGTGGTTTATTCGACCGGAACTGACTGGTCATCCTCGTAGAAGGCGATAATGGCGTTGGAGTAGGCCGCACGCACGGTGAGGGAGAACGGTCGGTCGTTGCGTCCTTCGGTCACCGAGCAACGAATCATGCTCACGATTTTGTTCTGCCCTTCCTTACCAAGATTCCCCCATCGCTCACCGTCCATCCATATCCTGTAGATCAGGGATTCTTCGACAACCTCTCCTCGGAGGTGGAGGACATTCTGGCTGAGCATGAGCTGGAGTTTCTTTCGACACAAGGGAAACTCGTCGCTCGCAGCGAAGGCGGGAGACACGAGGGTACCTGCCGAAATGACGAGGGCGAGAAGAAAACGGGTGAACATCAGGGGCTGTACTCCGTGCGCAGTGTGGTGAGACGTTGGCGGGCGAAGGCGAAGTCGTTGGTATCGAATTCTTGCATCAACCGGTCCCGGTTGCGCTCTCCGAGCACGCTCCCCCGTTCGGCGGCGAGGAGGTAGTAGGCCATGGCCTCGATGGGATCCTCTTTCACCTCAATGCCGTACTGGTGCAGATAACCGATGCCACTAAGAGAGTCGATCTCTCCCAGTTGTGCTGCCTGGCGGTAGAGGAGGAAGGTTTCGCTGCGGTTCATGTCGACACCCTTTCCCTCGAAGTAGAGGAGGGCGAGGTTGTAAAGAGCATCCCGGTGGTCTTGCTCTCCGGCCGTGCGGTACCAGCGGGCAGCGGTAGCATGGTCCTGCATTACGCCCTGGCCGGTGTCATAAAGAATCCCGAGGGTGTGTTGGGCATGCGCGTCGCCATCCTCGGCCATGGGGATGAGCAAGTTTACAAGCCTTGTCGCATCTCCATCGTCGAGCGCTTGGCGCACCTCGGCCCAATTTGCTCGCGCATCTGGCGCAAATACCGGCGCGAACGCCATCACTAGGATGGCGAATATTGCTTTTGCCTTGGTCATAACCACGCTCCCGCGGTGCCGGCGGCAGGACTTGAACCCGCAACCGCCCGCTTACAAGGCGGGTGCTCTACCGAATTGAGCTACGCCGGCGTCTCCCGCGCGGAGGGATTATAGGGCGAATTGAGTAAAGCGGGGTCCAAGACAGGAAAAGGGCGCGGTACCTTTTGGAGGGCGGAATTGCGAAGCCCTTTTCGCCCAGTATGTGCTAGCCTGCCCGCCTCCCGCGGGAAAGAGCCCTGTCCTTATGCAGCAGGTTGTTGCCGAAATTTCGCAAACGGGCACAGAGAAGAGCGCGTTTGTGGAACGTCTGATGGTGACGATGTCTCAAAGCATCGTCGGTCAGAGGAAGTTGCTTGAGCGAATCGTGACTGCGCTTCTCGCCAACGGGCACGTGCTTATTGAAGGTGCTCCCGGCTTGGCCAAGACGCGTTCGGTCATGGCTCTTGCCGCCGCAATTTCGGCAAACTTTCGGCGCATCCAGTTCACGCCGGATCTGCTTCCCGCCGATCTCGTTGGCACGACCATTTATGAACCGGAAAAAGGGGAGTTTCGGGTCCGTAAGGGGCCGATCTTTGCCAACATTGTTCTCGCTGACGAAATCAACAGGGCACCTGCCAAGGTCCAGAGTGCGCTTCTGGAGGCGATGCAGGAACGACAGGTAACCATCGGCGATCAAAGTGAACTCCTGCCAGCACCTTTCATGGTGCTGGCAACGCAGAACCCCATCGAGCAGGACGGCACCTATCCGCTTCCTGAAGCCCAGATGGACCGTTTTATATTCATGCTCCGGACCGAGTACCCCGACCGCGACCAAGAGATGGAAATCATGGATATGATCGCTTTTACTACCGAAGGTGGGATGCCGGATCCAGTTGTCGAGATCGACGAGATTCTTGCGGCACGTAAAGAGGTGGACAACGTTCGTATTGACGAAACGGTTAAGCACTACATGGTCGATTTGGTGCGTGCGACCCGTGATCCTTCTTTGGCAGGCTTGGAAGACATCGTCTCCTACATCACCCTGGGAGCATCACCGCGAGCTACCATCTACCTTGCCATTGCCTCTCGCGTGCGGGCTTTCCTTCAAGGCCGACGGTACGTCACTCCGCATGACGTGAAAGAGATCGCCCCTGACGTTTTGCGCCATCGGATCCTGACTTCCTACGAAGCTGAAGCCGACGGTGTCACGACCGACGATCTCATTACGAGGATCCTCAAAACCCAGCCAGTTCCATAACAAATGGAAAAGGTGGAGGGCAGCACCAGGCGGCGTGGAGGTGGGCGTCTCAAGATCCGTCCCAAGCGTTTGATTGACGGCTCGGTCACTGGAGAGTTTCTCAGCATTTTCAAAGGACGAGGCAGCGAGTTCGAGGAGCTTCGCGAGTACCTCCCCGGCGACGACATCCGCAGCATCGACTGGAAAGTAACGGCCCGTGCCCGGCGTCCGTTCGTCCGCCGCTATATCGAAGAGCGCGAGCTCACGGTGGTCGTCGGTCTCGATCTCAGCGCTTCGCTCCGGTTTGGAAGCGACGGCACAGAGAAGGATACTGCGGCGCGCGGAGCGGCGATGGCCATCATTCGCTCAGTGGTTGGCAACAACGACCGAGCAGGGCTACTTCTTTTTAGCGATCGGATTGATTCCTGGACCCGGCCGGCAAAGGGAAGAGGACACGCACTTTTTCTGGAGGAACGACTTTCTCGAACGCGCCCGCCGGGACTGGGAACGGACCTTGCAGGTGGGCTGATCCGACTCGGAATCGTGACGAAACGGAAATCTCTGGTCTTTGTGATCTCGGATTGGTTGGCCTCGGGTTACGAACGCCCACTTCGTCAGTTGTCGCTACGACACGACGTTATTCCAGTGGCCCTGTGTGACCCTCTCGATATGGAAGTTCCGGACGTCGGTCTCGTCGCCTTGCGCGATTTGGAGACTGGTAAGGAACAAATCGTTGATACCCACGACGCTCGGGTGCGGGGACAGTACCGTGAGAGCAGGCTTCGCATGGCGGAGGAGCGAAGGAGAACTTTCTCCACCTTGGGACTAAAACCCTTGGAGATCCGTGCCTCTGAGGATCCACTCGGCATGCTCTCAGGCTACTTCGCCGCTCGGGCAGGGGGCGATCCATCACGGGCCGTGACCGCGTGAAGCGTCCGGCAGCGCTTGCTTTCATATTTGCACTTCTCGCGGGGAATGTCCTGGCCCAAGGTCAGGATGAGACGATGCGCTTTTGGATCGAGGCGGATCCACCGTCTGTACGGCCAGGTGAGGAATTTACTCTCACGATTCGTAGCGACGTGCCGTGGGATTTTGGAGTCCACGTCCCTCGGAGCTTTTCCTTCGTGGGGCCGTTTGCCGTCGTCAAGGATTTTCAGGCGGTTCCTGTAGAGCCCGGCGTGCGCAGACTCTCCTCTGCGCACTACCGGTTGCAAGCACCGGCGGAGACGGGAAGTTTGGAGATCCCGCCGATAACGGCTTACGTCCAGCTCGTCAGGCGCCCCACGCTGAAAGACTGTACGCCCCTCGATCGGGAATTGAGTGTCGTTGAGAGATTTTACGAAGGCTGTCTTGGTATTGCACGCGCCCGCGGTTTCAGGATGGAGGTGGGGAAGCGTTTTACCATGGAGAGCGACCCGCTTGTGGTCATCGTTCACCAGAATGTTCCTCCCGAGGCGGACACTCTTGCTCCCCGCGAACTGGCTCCGCCAGTATTTCTTCCAGGAGCAGAAAACGTGGACATCATCCGATTGCTGGGCACCCTCGCTGCGGTTATAGCCATCCTCCTCCTTGCTGTGTTCGCGTTTCGTCGCCGAAGGCAACCCGAACCCGAAAGAGAAGAACTGGTAGTGTTTACGGGGAAGGGTGCTTCGGCTCGAGAAGCGCTGGATGCGTTCGAGAGAATCACTAAAAACCTCAGTGGATGCGCAGGCTCTTTTCGGCCGGTGTACGAGGAGATAGCCCGGGTTTTGCGTGGCTATATCGACCGCAGGCTGGCGTACCCTGCTCCGCGACGGACGACGGAGGAGACCTTAGAGGGACTTCCCGCAGCGGTGGCTCGCACGCAAGGACTTTCCCCTGGAACCCTCAGGGAAGATGCGAAGGCGGTTCTTGTCGCCTGCGACGAAGTGAAGTTTTCTGGTCGTGATGCCACTCGCGACGAGGTTGGAAACGTTCTGATGAGTGCTCGCCGCTTCGTCAAAACGAGCCCGGATCTCGCCCGATGATTTTTTCCTCTCCTCTCTGGCTTGCTCTGGTGCCTGTTATCGCTGTGGCGTTCCTTGCTCGAAGAATTCAAGCTAAAAAGGCCGGAGAGAGGGCCTCGGGGAAGATTAGTTTTTCGTCCCTTGCCGGTTTTTCCGGAAGCCCCGTTACCTGGCGTGCCAGGGCAGTGCGGACACTCCCGTGGATGCAGGGTGTGGCTATGATCGCTGTGGTGTTGGCGCTGGCCCGACCGCAGCACGGTTTCGAGGTAACCGAGGCGGTAACCGAGGGAATCACGATCGCCATGGCCATTGATGTATCCAGCAGCATGTCGGCACTCGATCTTGGAGAAGGGGAAGGTGGAACTTCTAGGAACCGACTTCAAGTGGTTCAGCAGACGTTCTCGGATTTCATCGCCGGCAAGGATGATCTTCCGGGGAGGGAAAGCGATCTCGTTTCGTTGATTGCCTTTGCCCGATACGCCGACAGTCTCACGCCTCCGACACTTGATCACGAGACTCTTCTTCGTTTGGTCGATTCCCTGGAGCCCGTGAGTGAGCCGGAGGAGGATGGAACTGCGGTGGGAGATGCCATTCTCGCCGGTCTCGATTCGTTGTCTTCGGCACGGAATACGAGCCGCGTGATGGTGCTTCTCACGGATGGAAGCCACAACGCGGGGCTGGCGGATCCTCTGCGTGCTGCCGAGGCTGCCGAGGCACTGGACGTGCGCATCTATACGATCGGTGCCGGAAGCCAAGGACGTGCCGAAATTCCAGCCCGACCCGGCGAGACTAGCGGACGGCGGATGCAGGTGTTCATTGACGAGTTCACACTCACGAAAATCGCAGAGACGACGGGTGGGAAGTATTTCCGTGCCACCAACATCGAAGGCCTAAGGGCTATCTACGCCGAGATCGACAGGCTCGAAAAGAATCGAAACGTCGCCAGGAACTATCAGAGAAGTGTTGATCTCTACCCGTGGTTCCTTGCTGCTGCCCTCTTTTTGGTTCTCTTGCGCGCAGCCCTGGATGTGACTGTTCTGCGTACGGTGCCGTAGGGAGTTCAGCATGGATTTCGAAGGTTCGCTTCTTTTGGCAGCGTTGGCTCCCGCCACAGGATTCGTTATGTGGGGGTTTTATCGCCACGGTGCGGTGATTCGCACCCGTGCTCTGTCGATCTTTTTTTCGGATTCTTCCCGTTTTTCTTCCATCCGCTTCCAGCGTCGACGTGAGGCTTTGCTTGTAGGTGTCGCCTCCATTTTGCTCGCGTGCACCTTACTTCGCCCGGTGGGAGGGATCGAGACGGGCACGGCTAGCCGCGAAGGGCGCGATGTCCTCGTAATGCTCGATGTTTCGCTCAGTATGTTGGCGCGTGATCATCCCGGTGATGAGATTCCATCGACGCGATTCGATGTGGCGAAGATGACTCTCGAAGGCCTCGTCGAGGCTCTCTCTCTCGCCGGAGGTCATCGCCTGTCCCTGGTGGTCTTTGCCGGTCGCACGAGTCTGCTTCTTCCCCCGGCGCTCGATTACAACACGTTTCTCGCACGCATACAGGAAACAGGCGCTCATGACGTATCGCGTCGAGGAACCCGTCTGGGAGAAGCCATAGCAACGGCACTTGCCGGCGTGGAGGAAGACTCTCTCAGCTACACCGATGTAATCATGTTTTCGGACGGGGAAGATCATGGCATGCTTCTTCGTGAATTCAGGAGAGATCTCGCAGGCCGCGAGATCTCAGTACACGTGATTGCATTTGGAGATCCGAAACGCCCTACACCTGTACGCATCCCGACCGCGGACGGGGGAGAGGCACCGCTTCTCTTCCAAGGCAGGCCTGTGATGAGCAACGCCGATCACGGAACGCTCCGTGATCTCGCAGCGTTTACCAACGGACGCTTTGCAACTCCAGACGACAACGATTCCCTTGAAGCAATTTTCGATTCAATTCGTGACAAACCAACCCGTCTGGTGGCAACGGGAGGAGGGCAAGAACGTAGGACACCCCTCTTCGCATGGCTTGCTGCGCCGGCCTTGCTTTTACTTATCAGCGGGGCGGGATTGCTCCCGCTTCCGAGAAGACGCAACGCGACATCGATGGTGGCGATACTCGCACTTTTTGTCCTTGCGTCCTGCAGTGAAGAGGGAGGACGCACAGAGGTGGAAAAAGGTAATCGCGCGCTCGCCGATGGAGATATCGACGTGGCCCGCACCCACTACGAGACCGCAGCTGAGCTCTTGCCTGAATCGCCGGAGCTCAGCTACAACCTAGGAGCGGCGGCTTTTGCCGCGTACGATACAGGCGCGGCCGACGCTTTCTTCAAACAGGCATTAGAGACCGCACCTCCTTCGCTCCGGCCTCGCGTCCACTACAATCTTGCAGGGATTCGTTACAAACAAACCGAGAATGCACTTCGGAGTTTCAAGAACGCCGATTCGTATCTGCAAGAGGCGATCGAGCATTACCGTGATGCGCTTGCCATCGATCCGACGTTTGAAGATGCTGCTTACAATCTTGAGCTCGCAATCCGCCTGCAAGATGAGCTTGCCCGACGTTTCAAGGTCATTCCCGGAAGCGAGGGAATGGAGGAAGGTGACGCCCGAACTGACGATGCGATCGAGACTCCCGAGGGGATCGATCCGGGGCAGGTGCGTGCGGCGGAAACACAGCAACAGGGGGAGGGAGGTTCAAATGCCCGTGAAGGAGGGCAACCAGGCGGTGGTGCGCGCAAGTCTAGTCAAGCAGCGGGGTCCGATTCTGCGAAAGATGTCGATCTGACGGGTGCCTCGGCACGGGAAATGACCGCCGAGGAGGCGGAAGAGTTGATTGAGCTAGTGCAAGGACAAGCCGGCGAACGCTCCGAGAGGGCGGAAAGTCGACAAGCGCGAATGCGGGAAGGGAGCGACGCTCCGATCTGGTGAGCGGTCACCGAGAGGTCAAAACCTAGAAAGTGGTAACGGACTCGAGGTTCGCCGGGTCAGTCCAGCCGATGTAAAGCGTACGAACGGCTCGCCCTCCGCGTCCCCCCTTGGGGCGTAGGCGCGTGTAGTCTTCAATGATAAACCGGACAGTAGCCAGCCCATTTTTTTCCTCGAGGATCTCAACCCAAGGGGCGAGGATATCGTCGTTGGCGCCCACACTGATGTGGACACACTGAAGATCTGCGGCGTTTCCACCGTTGGTTGTGACTTCCACGTACTCGGCCGCAGTCTGACAGACGTAGACGGGCTTAGTGAAAAGAAATTTGTCCGGGAAGACGCTCTCTGCCGCTGCTGGCAGGGCAGCGAGAAGGAGGGCGAAGGCGAGGGCGATTTTCATCGCCAGTTTGCCCCTTCGATGGCGCGCGTCTCCAAGAATGCACCGATCTGGCTGATCTGGTCAAAGTCGAGAAATTCGCCGAATGGAGGCATGCGTTTCTCAGTGCGTCCAACTGCGACGATGTGAATGAACTGCTCAAAGCCGCGCCAGTGAACCCTGAGGTCAGCACCCCATTTGCCCCAGCGCGGAGAGACGCCATCGATGTTGATACCGTGGCATTGCACACACCACCGGGCGTAGAGGCGCTCTCCTTCGACGATGGCCTCGACATCCCCGGAGAGGGGATTTCCAGAATCCTCAACCTTGATTCTGGGGGGATCATCCTCCGCAACAGCGGGGAGCGTGAGAGTAAGAAGCGGCACCGTTATCAATAGTGTGGCAACGGTGCAGAATGCGTGCCTCATGAACAAATCCGTGATGGATCGCCGCTCAGCGATCCTGGGTGAGATTGGAAAAAGGAAGCGGGCGACAGTCCGAAGATTGCCGCCCGCTACCAAGGTTTGTTTACAGAGAGAAAGCGACGACGAGCGCGCTCTTCTCGTAGCTGAGGACATCCTTGTAGACGCCGGCTTGCATGCCGTTGGCGACATGGCTGCCGTGTCCGGAGGTGACGGCAATAAACTGCTTGCCGTTGGCACCGTAGGAAATCACAGCACCGTTAGTCCCGGAGCCGATTGGGAACGACCAGAGGAGGTCGCCCGTTTCGCTGTCCAGAGCTTCGATGTCACCGGTATAGGTGGCATTGAATACCAACCCGCTGGCGGTAGAGACCAGGGCGGAGTGCGGAATGATGTCATACCGACGCTCCCACTTGATATCTCCGGAGACCGGGTCACGTGCCGTGAGGCGTCCATGAGCTGAGTCTCGCTCGGGGTCAGCCTGAATCCACTCGGCGGCCATGAATGCTTGAGCGAAAGGCTCGGTCACACGAGTCGCCTCGCCAGCACTGATCATGCTTCCTTCAGACATTGATCCGTCCTTCATGGCGATCGTCAGCCACATGCACCATTCCTGCACCACGCGGAAATGGAGACCCGATTTCGGATCGAAGGAACCCGAGTTCCAGCTGTGGCCACCGTCGATTGCGGGGCAGACGAGTGTCTTTTCGCCAGCAACTGGCCAGAGAATGTTTTCAAACTCACCACTTTCGAGGTTGAAGCCTGAAGTCCAATTCTGGTGTTTCATGGCGGAGTAGACGGCAAGTGGCTGTCCGGACTTAGCGTCGTGGACGTGGTTGAAGCCATTCTTACCCGGGTGGAGAACCATCCGGCGTCCGCCTTCCTCGAAAATGACGTACTCGCCTGGGGAGGCGTCATAGTCATATGGATCAGACGGAGCTTCCTGGAAGTACCAGTTCAACTTGCCTGTATCGAGGTCGAGAGCGACCGTCGAAGACGTGTAGAGGTTGTCGCCAGGTCGATGCGCATCCGCGTTTGGATTACGGCAATCGGAACCGCAGTAGTCGTAGTCAGGGTTCGGGTTACCGACGCCGATCAGGATCTGGTTGTTTTCGTAGTCAACGGTACCAGGCTGCCAAGAGCCGCCGCCGCCCCACTTCCAGGAATCACCACCCCACGTGGCCAAAGCCTCGGGGTCGCCGCGACCGGTCGTGTAGAACGTCCACTTTGTGCTTCCATCCCGTGGGTCGATGCCGAAGATTCGACCTTCGACCGGGTACTCACCGCCGTTTTGGCCGATGACCAGGAGATCAGAGTCGACGAAAGTCGCAGCTCCGCTGAAACCGGCAGTGATCTTCGCGGAATCAACGATCTGTTCGTCCCACATAACCGAGCCGTCTTTCTCGTCGAGAGCGACCAGGTGGCCATCTGCGCGACCCATGTAAACACGGCCGTCTCCAACGGAGAGTCCGCGCGTGTGAGAAAAAAACGAACGAGCGATGATCGCTTGGTTCATGTCAGGCACGTACCGCCACATTGTCTTGCCGTTGGCAGCGTTGATTTTCCAGACGCTGGACGGGTTGGTGGCGAGATACATGGCACCGTTGATGACAACTGGCGTGCTTTGCAATCCACCTGCACCGACCTCGGCTCCACCGGGTTGCAGGAGCCAAGCGGTCTTGAGATTGGCAACGTTTCTGGGGTTAATCTCCGTGAGTGGAGAATGGCGCCAGCCCTTGTCCACCGTGCGGTGGTAGTGGCACCAATTTTCGGCTGGGCAATCACGGATCATCTTCGCAGATGAATCAGCGTTTGCCGGAGCCACGGAAAGCATCGTAACGGCGGCCACAACTCCAAGAGCTGCGCCCATACCGCTCATGATTCTTATCATGGGGGTTATCCCTCCTTCATGGGTTACGCGAAGCGCACCCTTCTAGGTTAGTGCCTTAGGGTAGCACACGCCCCGGTTACGCGACAACAACGCGCCGGTGCTCTTCAGCGATGGTCATCGGCCAAAACGAGAAGAAGAGGAAGAAGGAGGACGTGGCGTGGGTTGGCGTCGTTCTCGAGGCGGATTCGCCCGCTCGCCGCCCCCGGCGCTCTCTTAAGGGTCGCACCCCAGGCCCGGCCGTGCCACGGCGTTCCGAGGAAGATCGAGGCCAAGGGAGGGTTGCGCAACGCGAAAGCGATATGAGCTTCGCCGTTACGGATCCATGGACGGATCCCGATGCGGGCGAGCGCTTCTTCCTTACCCCGCCGAAGCGCATTCCTCACGTTCATGAGTTCGCCATCATCAGCCTCAAGGACGTGCCCTAGCAGGTGACGGAGACATGCCTGCCATGAGGGAGATTCTCCGAACGAGAGATCCTCGTTTGTTATGTCCGCGCGCGCGCCGGGAGCGGGTAAGGGCTCGAAGGGGAAGGGGAGCGTGTCAGTTTGATAAAGGAGAAACGTAAAGATTTCATTGAGGTAGGCCGTTATTTGTCGAGAAAGATTGCCCAGTCGGTGGTTGGGAATGGAAGACCAAAGATGGAAACCAAACTGCGCCACGACGAGCAAAAGCAAAAGGACAAAAAGCCAGTAGGAAAGCACTCCGAACCCGATCATGGCGAGGAGTCGCCGCCAAGGATTCATCGAACTTGCGACGACGGATGCCTCAGTGTTGGCATCGACGCTCACGATGCTTCCTCGTGGGTTGGGGCACCATTTTCTCTGGCACGGGGTCCCGGGAGTGGCCGGAAAGGATAGGGAAGTTTGTTGGTTTCGTAGAGGAGGAGCGCAAGAATTTCATCGAGGTAAGCCATGGTCCGGAGCGCGAGATCATCAAAGCGCTGTCTAGGATCGGCGGACCGAAGCCGGAAAACAAACTGCACTACAGCCAGCAGCAGGAGCAACAGGAAGACTAGGTAGCCGATCACTCCGAACCCGATCATGGCGAGGAGTCGCCGCCAAGGGTTTTTTGATGCCGCAAGGGGCGAAAGTGTCATCGGGTTGCTTCCTGAGAGAGGTCGACGAGTATGGTCCCATGTTATGTGGGTTGCATACGCAGGTCGACAGGGCCTTCCATCGCATCTTTCTCACGGTTCACTGCGAGGACGTTAATTTTCTCAGGCTTGTGCTCGAGCGGATATGCTTGTCGTAGTGAGGCTGAGCGTCATTTTCCAGATGGCAAGGCGTAGCCCTCGACGCTTTTGACATTTTCTTTGCGGTGTGAAAAACAAGAAACGGACCTCCATGCTTTGATGAAATGAAGCAATTCTGATCATTTCAATTTTTCAGCCGGATGGTTTTGTTATGTGGTTGGCAACGGGCCAGAAAGAGGCAATGTGGCGACTAATCTTGGCCGAACTGGTGACGAGAGCCGCTTATGCTTGCGGTTCCCCAACTAACGGTCTAGCTCACCGCGAGCTTTTCAGCTCCCAGCGCGATGGCTTCGGAGCGGGCATCAAGGCATGCCTAGGTTGCTCAAAAACATAACTCCAAGCGATTAACCGCTTCTTCAGTCAGGAACGAGTGCTGAGTCCAATTTTGCACCCTGAGTTCGAGGTCGGTGACTGTCTCTGCGTCACGGTTTTAAAGCCAGATTCGCCCCGATCATTTTTTCTGCTTTCGTAGGATCATTAGGTTAGAGTCGTGCCAGACAAGGGGAAAGCCGTGCTGGGCAAGGGGCTACCATGACAGCGCAAACAATATCGATGGCGCGGCGGTTTTCGCCGGAATCGGGAATTGTTGACGAACTCAGGGAGCTGCTGGGCGACAGGCTCTCCATCTCAGGGGCAGTTTGCGAGCAACACGGCCGGGATGAATCCTACCACCCCGGGTACAAACCCGACGCAGTGGCTTTCGCCGAGACGACCGAAGAGGTCTCACGAACCGTGCAGATCTGTGCGCGACATGGCGTTCCTGTCGTCCCCTTCGGCACTGGCACCTCGCTCGAGGGACACGTTGCAGCTCTTGCCGGCGGTGTGTGCCTCGATGTAAGCGGGATGCGGAAGATCATCGAGGTTCACCTCGATGATCTCGACTGCACCGTGGAGGCAGGCGTTACCCGCCGAATGCTCAATGAGCATCTTCGCGACACGGGGCTTTTCTTTCCCGTCGATCCGGGAGCCGATGCGAGTCTCGGCGGTATGGCCGCAACACGCGCAAGCGGCACCAATGCTGTGCGTTATGGAACCATGCGAGATGTCGTGCTCAGCCTTCGCGTGGTGCTTCCCGACGGGCGGGTAGTGCGGACGGCCACCCGGAGCAGAAAATCTTCGGCGGGCTATGACCTCACACGTCTTTTTGTGGGCTCGGAAGGGACATTGGGGGTGATCACTGAGGTTACATTGCGTCTCTTCGGCCGACCGGAATCGATGGTGTCGGCGGTTTGTTCTTTCCCATCGGTGAAGGCAGCGGTGGATACGGTCATTGCCACCAGTCACGCCGGTGTACCGGTGGCACGGGTGGAATTCATGGACACGCTCTCCATGGAGTGTGTCAATCTCTGGGCCAAGACAGAATATTCGGAATCTCCAGCACTTTTTCTTGAATTTCATGGAACTGAAGCATCGACCGCCGAACAGGCGGAAACCGTGGGTGCGATCGCTACCGGGTTTGGCGGTGGAGAGTTCTCCTGGAGTGCGAACCAGGACGAAAGAAATCGACTGTGGCGGGCCCGCCATGATCTTCTCTACGCGTTGATGGCTCGTTGGCCGGGCAGGAAGTCCCTTACCACTGACGTTTGTGTGCCGATCTCGCGGCTGACCGAATGCATCATTGAAACCGAGCGCGACATTTCCAAGAATTCCTTGATTCCAGGACCGACTGCAGGGCACGTGGGTGACGGCAATTTCCATGTCGCCTTCATGGTGGATCCGGAGAATCAGGATGAAATTTTTGAAGCTTCCATTCTCCACGACCGGCTTGTGCGCCGTGCACTTGAGATGGGTGGTACCTGCACGGGCGAGCACGGTATCGGCTACGGAAAGATTGACTATCTAGAAATGGAAATGGGCGAGGGAATCTTCGTCATGCAGGCGCTCAAGCGTGCCCTTGATCCCGATAACATCATGAACCCGGGCAAGATCATTCGCTTGCCCGAGACGCAGCCTTCAACGTCTTAAAATGGAGCGGTTGCCTCCTAGAAACAGTCAGATGGAGGAAGACATGAAGAAAGAAGATGTGAAGACAATAATAGATGTCAATCACGATGAGGCTAAATCATATTTTCTGAAGAACAGTAGCTATTTCAATGGCGCCTTTCCCGAATATATTAACTTTGAGCCGATGCTCGAGGCAGTTGCCAAAGTTTTGACTAACAATCCACTTCCTATACCACAGATTAGAAAATCTGCGAAATCCAAATATGTTAATTACAAACTCACTGCAAACAAGGACGGTCGATTTTCATGGCGATTGCTCGAGCTAATACATCCGGCAATCTATGTTACACTAGTAGATAAAATTTGTGAACCCGACAATTGGGCGGAGATTACGAAGAAGCTGAAATCATTTAAAAACGGGGTAGTTGAGTGTTGTAGTTTACCGATTATGCCGAATGGTGAGGAAACTCCTCAAGCCGCTCAAGTTCGCAACTGGTGGTGGAATGTTGAGCAGCAATCAATCGTATGTTCTCTCGAATATAGCCACCTCATTCACACCGATGTGACGGACTGCTACGGTTCGCTCTACACCCACAGTATTGCATGGGCTCTGCACGGCGAGCCTGAAGCTAAAGCGAATAGGAATAAAAACGAGCTGGTAGGGAATGAAATTGATTTTTTAATTCGGTCAAGTCGACATGGGCAAACTAACGGTATATCTCAAGGCTCAGTACTCATGGATTTTGTCGCCGAAATGGTGTTGGGTTGGGTCGACGAAAAACTCACGGAAGAAATGAAATTAGAAGAGTGGGAATCAAAGACTGATTTTAAAATCCTGAGGTATAGAGATGATTACAGAATTTTTGCGAACAGCGATACCCTAGCTGAGGAGATTTTAAAAGCAGTGAGCGACAAACTACGCTTAGTAGGGATGAGTCTTGGAGTGGTGAAGACCGTCATTTCACCAAACGTAGTTGAAGGTTCTATTAAATCTGATAAACGCGCAAGTATAAACTTACAAATGGAATTACAAAATTTAAGTAAGAACGATGACGAATTAGGTAAAAACGATGAGGAAACTATACAAAGGAAGTTACTTAGACTTCACTCGTTTGGCCGTCAGTTTTCTAATAGCGGAGCACTACAGCGGCTGCTAGGCAATTTTCATTCAGAGATAGTCAAGCAGTCAGATGCTCCCAAAGACCTAGAGGTTCCCAAAGACCTAGAGGCGCGGGTCGCTATTCTGACCGACTTAGGTGTGACATCCCCTCGGGCGTTTCCGATAGTTGCGGGCATTCTTAGCTATATGATCTCCCTTGTTGCCGACGCGGACGAAAAAAAGGAACTATGGCGTAAGGTGAAGAGTAAGGTGCGTAAGCTTCCCCATAACGGATATTTGGAAATTTGGTTACAGCGCGTCACTATGCCCAAGATTCCAGAGCTTAATTTGAATAGCAAAGAAAAGATATGCCAAGTGGTTAACGGCAATACCGCTAACGATACTGTCAAATTGTGGGAAAGTGAATGGATCAAATGTGATGACTTAAAGAAGGCTTTGGACGTCTCAAAGATTGTCGTGGGCGATCCGAAGGAATTTCCGGAAGTTATTGACCCGAAAGAGACTGAGCTATTTGCGTCGGCGATTATCCCCTCTTGGCAAGTAATTTGATAATTCTTTTGCCATAGTATGCTTGGGCATGTGTGAATGGGCGGGGATACCCGAAAACTCTAGTGCAGATCACGGAGTGCCGTCCCGTCATGGCAATCTATCGCCTCTCGGCAAGGATGATCTCACGCAGTTCCGGGCGCAGCCACGACTGCGGCGACTTACACCGTGTGGCGGAATGTGTTCCCAATTACCCTCAAGAACTGGTGCATGATTACTCCAGACGCTCTGGGGTACTGGCGAGATAATCGCCCTAGAGGGAACACCAGAGGTGCTCAGCAGGCGTGAGGGCTTCTGGAGCGCCGTGGAGGGGGCTGAGAGGGCGCAGGTCATCCGTGAACTGTGGCCCTGCCACACGTGCTGGACGCCACGCAGCGGGCCTCTGGATCCATGTTGTTCATCTTGCAAGTCTCGCAAGTCTCGATGAGGATGTAGATGATGGCGGCTGATTTGCTGCCCGCTTCTGATCCCATGAAGAGATAGTTCTTGCGACCCAACGTGACCGGGTGCACCGCGCGCTCGGTTGTGTTGTTATCCAATTCCAAGAAGCCATGATCAAGATAGGGCGTGCATTAGGCAGGAATCCCGGATTAGGTCACGCCAAAACAGAGGGGTTCCCTTGATGCTTACGCCTGTCCTATGGTTGAGGAATGAGACGTGGTGCCCTTATGGGTGATTACGTAGGAGGAAACCCAAAATGATCAAATCTGGACTCAGCAGGAGAAGATTCCTGCAGGGCACGGGAGTGGCGGCAGGTGCCGTCGCGGTTGGAGGTGGCACGATGGTCGTAGCGAGCGACCATTCGTGGGCGATCTCGACAACGGCACTCGACGCAGACACAGCCCAGAGCCTTCTTGCGATGGCTCGCCATCTTTACCCCCATGACTTCCTCGGCGACGTTTACTACGCTGAGATCGTCTCAAACCTTGACGAGAGCGCAGCGAAAGATGCCGATCTCAAGAACATTCTCTCAGAGGGTGTCCGAAAGATGGGTGCCGTCATGGAAGGGGACCGCAGTTACGCGATCCCTTTCCATCGTCAGAGCGATGGTCTTCAGCTTCAGGCGATAAAGAGAGCCGAAAAGAAGGATAACACCTTCTTCGAAGCCGTTCGGACCGCGACCCTCGGTGGCCTCTACGGCAACGAGCGCGTTGCGATGATGTTCGGCTTCGAAGGCTCCTCCGTGGAGCACGGTGGCTACATCGAGCGTGGTTTCAATGATATCGGCTGGCTACCTCGTAGCTAACCCGGAAGGAAAAGGAAAATGGCCAAAACTTATGATTTGAACGACGACAGTGTCGTTGTAGTGGTCGGCTCAGGTGCCGGAGGTGGCACGCTGGCTCATGAACTCGCCGGGAAGGGCGTCGATGTTGTCTGCCTCGAGGCGGGTAAACGCCTCACTCTCGATGACATCGAGAACGATTGGGGCACGATGTTCGGTCGGCTCAGCTGGACTGATAAGCGCATCGGCACCGGAGATCTCAATACGGAGCTGCCACTCTGGGTCTGCAAGACCGTGGGTGGCAACGACCGTCCATTGGGCCGGTGCAAGCCTCCGTTTTATGGAACAC
Source organism: Alphaproteobacteria bacterium (assembly GCA_965206145.1). Lineage (GTDB taxonomy): Bacteria > Pseudomonadota > Alphaproteobacteria > TMED109 > TMED109 > CBDBIK01. The sequence continues at coordinate 301,802 of CBDBIK010000002.1, read as the reverse complement.
GAGTGGCGAAGCCGCTCAACCTACGGAGGCATTTCCGGAGCTAATCTCCTCGACTGGCCGGTCGATCCGTTCGAAATGGAGCGGTTCTACTCGCTGGCTGAGGACAAGATGGGTGTCACTGGCACCCATGGAATCCCGCGACTTCCGGGGAACAACAACTATCTCGTGATGGAGCACGGTGCAAAGAAGCTCGGCTACGAGCAGGTCAACACTGGCAACATGGGGATCAATTCTGAACCCCGCGACGGCCGTCCAGGTTGTCATCAGATCGGCTTCTGCATGGCCGGTTGCGCGATCGGGGCTAAGTGGTCAACGCTGTATTCAGAGATCCCGAGAGCCGAAGAGACAGGACACTTCGAGCTCAGGCCTGAAGCGATGGTGCTACGCATCACCCACGATTCGAGCGGGCGGGCCAACGGGGTCGAGTACGTCGATGCCAGTGGCAACACCCTTCTCCAGAAGGCGCGCGTTGTTGCTGTGGCAGGCAACGCCGTGGAAACGCCGAGGCTCTTGCTCAACTCCGAGTCAAGTATGTTTCCGGATGGGATGGCCAACTCTTCAGGCCAGGTCGGGCGCAATTTCATGCGCCACATGACTGGTACCGTTTATGGCGTAATGCCCGGACCCGTGCATTTTGACCGCGGCACCCAGATGGCGGGAGTCGTCAAGGACGAGGCTACCCACAGGGATAACCGCGGCTTTGCCGGTGGCTACTACATGCAAACACTGCCAGGCTTTGGACTTGCGGGTGTTGCTGGAAATGTCGGTGCCATGTCGGTGGACTCACCCGGCACTTGGGGGCGTGACTACGCCCGCGAAGTGGTAGAGAATTACCGGAACATGGCCGGGATGTGGCTTGTTGGTGAGGACATGCCGCAGGAGAAGAACGGGGTCACCCTTTCGGCCACGGAGAAGGACCAGTACGGGCTTCCTGCCCCGGTGGTTCACTTCGAAGATCATCCGAACGATGTTTCTATGCGGAACCATGCGTTCAGCAGAGGGAGCGCTATTTACGAGATGGGTGGATCGCAGAAGACTTATGAACTTCCTCCGTTCCCGAGCACGCACAACCTCGGTACCTGCCGGATGAGTGCGAAGCCAGAGGACGGCGTGTGCGGCCCGAGTGGTGCCACCCATGACGTTCCCAACCTCTATATCTCTGACGGAAGCCAGTTCACCACGGGGGCGGCGTGCAATCCGACGCTCACCATCGTGGCTCTGGCTATCCGCCAGGCCGAACTAATGGCAGAGGCCCTCAGAACCAACACCATCTGAGGTTCATGCCGACCCTTTGTAGGGGCACGCCTTCGGGCGTGCCCCTTTTTCTTTACCTTTTTGAGAGCGTTCCTGGAAAAGGGTAAATTGAAGAAAGCATGAAAGGTTTCCGCTACGTGCAAGCGGGCCCGTTCACCCGGTGGAAATGGTCACCATGAAGGTATTCGGAATATTTCTGATCGCCGCTTGCGTTGTTTCTCTTGTCGCCCTTGTCATCATTCCCAAGCTCGATGACGGAGATGGCATTCGTGCCTCCATTGCGCAGGCCTTGTTCGAAGATGAAACCTTCGTCCACCAAGCGAGTGGCATGACGATCTCGCTCTGGCCTCGGCCCACGGTAACCCTAGAAGACGTGCGCTTCGGCAAGGCGGAAGAGTCATGGCTCAGAGCCTCTTCCATGGAGGGCAGCATCTCGTTCGAGAATCTTCTGCGTGGTCGTATCTCTTTCGACAAGGTCTTATTTGTCGAAGCTGATCTTCTCCTCAACGGGTCTGAATTTCTGCTGAGCACTCCGAAATTATTTCGCCAAGTGCAAGAAATTCGTGCGGAGCCAGGACGAATCCTGATGACACGGACTGCTGGGATACCAGAAGCCCTCGACGTTGAATGGTTCACCGTTCGACGCACTGACGAAAAATCGGCCGCAGTGGAAGGAAAACTTGTTCTCGCCGATGAGAATGGCGCGGAATTCGAGGGCGTGATCGGGATCGAACAGGACCAGGTTTTCCGTGGACGGATTCAGCTCACCCGGGGAGATGTCCAGTGGACTTACAACGGTACGTTTTTTCCCGGAAGGCTTTCTGGCGGGATCGACGAAAATCAAATCGTTACGCGAGGAGAGGTGTCTCTGGAAGTCCCCGGGCTTCAGGCTCTACTGCCGGAGGTTTCTTCGGTTTTTTCCGATGGGAAGATATCGGCTTCAGGGAAGACGATGATTTCCACTTCCAGCGAGGGGATTTCCGTTCAGGTTTCAAATCTGGAAATTCAAGCAGGAGTGCTTGATATCACGGGCGCTCTCGACCTGAGACCCGGTTGGATCGAGGTCGTGTTGTCCGCAAACCGTCTTGATCTTGGCGATATCGCCATGAACGATTTGCGCACGGACGCAAAGAGCCTTTTCGATGCACTCGAGGGTTCCTTGTCCGAGGGTGTCGACGGACGGTTGCTACTCTTCTCAAACTTTGTCCGACTGGGAGGGCAGCAAATTCGTGACGGTGCACTTCGGCTTCACGCTGAAAAAGGCGTTCTCCGCATAGGCAACTTAGCTGTGGAGTTACCGGGAGGAGCAAATCTTGTATTGGCCGAGGAAACGGGCCGAAATGGTGACGGTGATCTATTCAAGGGTGATTTCATTCTCTCGGTGAGCAACCTGCGCAGGTTTGCCGAATGGGCTGGGATAAATCTTAAAAATTTTCGGAACGATCGATTGCATTCTCTTGATTTACAAGGAAAATTTACCTTATCCAATGAGGAGTGGTCGCTCAATGGGTTTGAGGCCGGATTGGATACAGTTCATTTCCTCGGTTCGATTTCCCGGCCCGCAGGCGGTGGTGGGCGTTTGGCGGTTTCACTTGAGTTCGCTGACCTCAGCCCTGGCAATTATTTCCACATCGGGACGGAAGAGGGCGCTTCCGGTGAGGCATCCTTAATGGAACGTCTCCTGTTCCCTTTGAGCGACTTGTCCGAAGCGGGTTTTGATATGAAACTTTCGGCAAATCAACTCCATCTGGATGAAAATTTGGTTCGGGAAATCAGTCTGCTGTGCAGCATCGATGCTGATGAAATCGTTCTCCGAGAAATACATGTGGGCGATTTTGCAGGCACTTCCTTCGATCTTGCCGGAATTCTCGCACTCCCCTTCCTCGAAGGAGCAGGGAATGCTCGCATCCAGGGGAAGACGGATGACGCGCACGAGTTGCTTCGCGTTCTGGGAGTTCCCTTCAAGATTCCGGATCAAATGCCTGCGGCAGCCTCTTGGGAGGGAAACCTCGAAGGAGGGAATGGTCGGTTCGATGTCGTTCTCGGCGGAGAGGCGTTCGGGGCCCTCCTTTCCGCTCGGGGAAGCCTTGGCGGCACTTTGCGTGAGCCTACGGTGAATTTGCAGGTAGAGGCACGACGTAACACCGTCGATGAGAACCCCGGAGCTTTTCGGATTTTGGGCGAAGTTTCAGGAGGTTCAGATTCTTTTTCTCTAGGTGGGGTCAAGATTCTTGCGGGAGGAACGGATGGGGAAGGAGAGGGAATCCTTTCATTTTCGGGGCCACGTCCCCGTCTCGAAGGAGAGATCAAATTCTTCAATCTCGATTCCACGTTTCTCTTCCCCACCCATGGCGGCGATGCAAAAAAAGGTAACCAAGGATGGTCATCGAACCCTCTCCCCCTCTCGCTCACCGAGGAATTGGATGTCGATCTGGACTTCCTTGTTGACATTTTTTCCCTGGACGGCACGGAAGTGCGGGACATGCGAGGCCGTCTTCTAGTTGACGAACAGGAGATTTCCATCACCGACTTTTGGGGGCGTCTCGGGACGGGTTGGATTCGGGGTAGCGGCGGGCTACGGATAGGATCGAACCCAGGAGGACAGCTTAAGGTAAGGGTCAGCAACGCGCAGATCCCTCCCTTTCGGGCAAAGACAGGCCTGGCACTTGAGAATACTTTTCTAAGCGGGGTGGTGGAGGTGAACGCGACCGGAAGGTCTTTTCTCACTTTGGCCGGTTCGCTGGAGGGATCGGGCTGGATCACCCTTAGCGACGGCACCCTAGCACTTCCCGATAAGAACCTTGACTCGCCGCTTGCCTTGTACAGGATTAAGAGCGAGTTTGCCGTCCAGCAAGGCGTGCTTCTTCTTGAAAAAGGCACTGCGGAGATGGCCGATTTGACTGGCAGTATCACGGGTGAGATATCTGTTGTTGACCGCACCACGGACGTGAAAGCTCGACTCCGGCCCGAGGACGGGGATGAGGGATCTCCTACCGAGGTACGCATCAGCGGTCCTTGGGAGGCCCTTCGGGGCAGATTCACAATGGCAAGGAGTCTCGGCGAATGATCGATCTGTACACGGCTGCGACGCCCAACGGCTACAAGATCTCAATTGCACTCGAGGAGCTTTCGCTCCCTTACGAAATGCATGTACTTGATCTCGGGAAAAGAGAGCAGAAGGAACCTTGGTTCCTCAAGATCTGTCCAAATGGCAGGATCCCGGCGATCGTTGACCGTGACGAAGACGGGTTCGCCGTATTCGAGTCAGGCGCGATCCTCATCTATCTCGCCGAGAAAACCGGTCGCCTTCTGCCTTCCAAGGCGAAGGCGAGATCGGAAGTCATGCAGTGGCTGATGTTTCAAATGGGGGGCGTCGGGCCGATGCAAGGGCAAGCGAATGTTTTTCACCGCTATTTCGAGCCAAAGATTCCTGAAGCGGAAGAGCGTTATCGGAATGAAACCCGGCGTCTCTACGGGGTCCTTGATCGTCGACTCGAAGGGCGGAAGTGGCTTTGCGAAGACTATTCGATCGCTGACATCGCTACTTGGCCATGGGTGCGTCGCTACGATTGGTCAGGCATTGACGGGGTCGAGAAGATGACCCACCTCGGTGCGTGGATGGAGAGGATGGAGGCGAGACCCGCATGCCAGAAGGGTATGATCCCTCCGGCGCCTCAGCGCTCTGATGCCGTAAAAACGGCGCAAGGGATGCTGCAACGCTAATCGCAGAATACTTCACTCTGCTTTCGAAAGTTCCTTGCGGACCTGCAGGAGAGCACCCCGAATTTTTAGAAGAGTCTGCCAGGACTTCCGATCCATTCGAGTCGGAGAAGCCCGTCGCACTGCTTCGATTCCTTCTTCTTTGAGAGCCTTGCGAGCCCCCTCAATCGTCAGCCGGCGCTCTCGCAGGAAATAGCGCAGGCCGCGTGCAAGGGCGACATCCTCAGGACGGTAAAGGCGCCGTCCACCGGCCCGTTTTACCGGTTTCAGTTCGGGGAACCTGTCCTCCCAGTAACGGAGGATATGAGGTTCGATGGAGAGCTCTTCGGAGACTTCGCCGATTGTGCGCAGTGCACCGGGAGCCTTCGTTTCGCCTTGGTTGGAAGGGGGGTGATTTGACGACTTCTTTGTGTACATAAGGGACGGTTGTCAGTTGGAACGATTGCTGTCTTCGATGCGTTTTTTGAGCACGCGGGATGCTCGAAAGGAAACGACGCGTCGCGGTTCGATGGGAACTTCTTGGTTGGTCTTAGGATTGCGCCCCATGCGTTTGGGTTTTCTTAGAAGATTGAACGTCCCGAAGCCGGAGATTCTGACCTGCTCGCCCTTGGTGAGAGTGGCGGCGATCTCGTCGAGCACTTTGGCGACCATGCGCGTCGCCTCTTCCCGCGAGAATCCAGCATCCCGATAGATTTTTTCGGCTAGCGAAGCACGCGTTACCGTCTGCTTAGCCATACCGTGTTTCTTCCGGAAGGAACGGACACCTAGCGTAGTGTCCCTCGTCTGTATGCGTCAATAAGCTACCGGGCTCAGAACGGGGGAAGTCCTCAAAGCTTGCGCAGCGTAGTCGTCCCACCTTAGACGGTGGCCGGCTTCGATGCTGGCTCTCTACCGATAGCTTGCAGGGTCTCGAGGATACGTTCGTTGACGGCACCGCCTGCCATGTCTCTGGCAACGTCGATCGAGTGTCCGAAGCCAAATGAGTCCGCGCCGCCGTGACTCTTCACGATGACGCCGTCGAGTCCCAGGAAGATCGCGCCGTTGTGCTTACGCGGGTCGAGCTTTTCGCGGAGTGTCTGCAATGCCTGGCGTGCGGAGACCATGGCCACCCATCCGCCAAGAGAACCCCTGAGCGCGGAGCGGATGTAGTGCCCGCAGAGTTTCGCCGTGCCTTCGGCGGCTTTCAGCATGACGTTGCCTGAGAAGCCATCTGAAACAATCACGTCGGCAATTCCGGAGACAACTCCATCACCTTCCACATAGCCATGGAAGTGTTTCGCCAACGGGCTCGATCGAAGGATTTCTGCTGCATTCTTCACCGATGTCCTGCCTTTTCCATCTTCGGTCCCGACATTGAGAAGCCGGATGGCCGGATCGGTACGGCCAAGGACGATGCGAGCAAAGGCCGCGCCCATGAAGGCAAACTGCACGAGGTGATCGGCTTCGCATTCCACGTTGGCTCCGAGATCAAGGAGGACCGATTCCCCACGCCGGGTGGGTGTCACAGCGGCGATCGCCGGACGGTGGATTCCTGGGAGACGCTTGAGTTTAGTCATGGAAAAAGCCATGAGGGCACCGGTATTACCGGCAGAAACGGTGGCGTCGACTGTCCCGTCCCGCATCGCTTCGACGGCAAGAGCCATACTTGAACGCGTTTTGTTTCTGAGCGCGAGAGAAGGTTTTTCGTCGGTATCGACGACCTCGGTGGTATGGATGAAATCCGCCTGTGAACCGAGTTCGGGAAGGCGCTCGAGGAGAGGGGCGACTTGGGACTCGTCACCAAAGATCCGGAAGCGAATTGAGGGAGTGCGCTTTCGCGCAAGTTCAGCTCCCCGCAGGATAGCGGCGGGCGCATAGTCACCGCCCATCGCATCAAGCGCGATTGTGGCGGTGTCGGTCGCGGTGTGTTGTGGTGCGGGTGAGATCAGTTGCCCGAGGACGGGGTCGGAGCTGAGGTCAGAACTTCCCGGTCGCGGTAGTAGCCACACGAGTCGCAGACGTGATGAGGCCGCTTATGAGTGCCGCAATTCGGGCATTCATGGATCGCTTCAGGCGCAAGCCCGTCATGGGAACGTCGTTGCCCTCGTCGCGAGCGCGTGACCTTTTTTCGAGGTACCGCCATGAATTGGTTCCGAAGATGTGGCTAATAGAGCCTAGGTAGACGAAAGGAGCGCTCAGGGCAAGCCACTCCTGGTTGATCAGGAGGAACGGAGTTCACGCAAAGCAACGGCGAGGGGAGACGGTGCATCCTCGGTTTGTGTTTCCAGCCAGTCGGCTTCCCCCGGAGGGGGAGCTTCGGGGTGGCGAGGGTAGGACGAAAGCTCAAGTGAGAGATGCTCGATGGCGACATCTCCGAGGGCTAGCCCTCCATCCTGGATCTCCTCCACCGGATCGTCTTCGTCGTTCGGTGAATCCGCGCCCTGGGGAGCAAATTTGACAGAAAAGGTCGTTTCCAGCGTCTCTTCGAACTCCTTCAGGGTAATCACGCAAATTCTGCGGACGGCAGCCTTGAGAAGTGCCTTCGCCATGAACCCGTCATCGCCAGAGCAAGATATTTCTGCTTCCACGGAGAGGGAAAAGACAGCAGGAATTTGCAAGCGTGCAGCGATGGATTCGCGTTCGCTTGTGTTTGCCTCGAGAAGAATCTGGAACGGAACGTCCCTGATCTGTACGGTGGGCACAGAAATGAGAATAGGGTGGGGGGTCATGAGCAGGGACTATAAGTGGAGATGGCGTTGCCCGCATTTGTGCCTATTCTGGACAATCCTCGGTTCCAGGGAAAATAACCATGCGGCAAATCTTGCCAGCAGTTCTGCTTGTCACGGCCATGCTCGCCGTGACCGCCTGCGGTTCGCCGCGGATTACAACCAATGGTTTCGTGTTTGCAGGCCTTGACACTTCCTTTGTGACGGCAGGCGAGACGAGGTGTTTGCAGGTCCTGCAGAACCTCGGTACGCCGACTCTCGTGCGAAGTCTCTCCGGGGGGGCACTCGGTCCGGATGTCTGGTTTTACATGGGGCAGCGAACGAGTTTCTACGCCTATCATGAGCCCGAGATAATTGAAGAGCAGGTGTTCGCGCTCCACTTCGCCGCACCGCTTGGAAGCGGTGAAACCATCTGCGGAGAAGATCCGGAGATCGCCAAGGTAGAGCATTACACGCTCGCCGACAGAAAGCTGTTCTCCTTCAACGAGGAGATCACTCAAACCGTGGGAAACGAACGTTCTTTCCTTCAGCAGTTGCTCGGCGATCTCGGAAGGTTTTCGCGTCCCCAGCTCTGAGACGCTCGCTTACTGGTGGGCAAGCACGGCCAGCAGAAGCAGGGCTACGATGTTCGTGATTTTGATCATCGGGTTGACGGCAGGACCCGCAGTATCCTTGTAGGGATCGCCTACGGTATCACCGGTAACGGCGGCTTTGTGCGTGTCTGAGCCCTTGCCACCGAGGTTACCATCCTCGATGTACTTCTTCGCATTGTCCCACGCACCGCCGCCAGCGGTCATGCTGATGGCGACGAACAGGCCTGTGACGATCACCCCGAGCAACATGGCCCCTAGAGCGGAGAAAGCGGCCGAGCGATCAGCGATCAGGTTGATCACGACGTAAAGAGCGATGGGCGCCAACACCGGAAGGAGCGACGGGATGATCATTTCCCGGATCGCACGCTTTGTGAGCATGTCTACCGCCCGACTGTAATCCGGTTTGGCGGAGCCATCCATGATGCCAGGGATTTCCTTGAACTGTCGTCGGACTTCGAGAACGACGGCACCCGCTGCGCGTCCGACGGCCGTCATAGAGAGCGCACCGAACAGGTACGGCATCAGACCACCCAGGAGCAGACCGATGACGACGTAAGGATTGGCCAGAGAGAAATCAAGTTCGAGGGCGTTGAAGTAGGAGAATTTGCCTGCGTTGCTACGGAAATACTCGAGGTCGGCGGTGTACGCAGCGAATAGCACAAGGGCACCAAGCCCTGCAGAGCCGATGGCATAGCCCTTGGTGACCGCCTTGGTGGTGTTACCGACGGCGTCAAGCGCATCGGTCGTTTTGCGCACTTCGCTGTCGAGATCAGCCATTTCGGCGATGCCGCCGGCGTTGTCGGTGACAGGGCCGTAAGCGTCGAGAGCCACAACCATGCCGGCAAGTGCCAGCATGCTGGTGACTGCAATCGCAATCCCGAACAGACCTGCGAGAAGGTGGCTTGCGACGATGGCGGCACAAATGATGAGGGCCGGAACTGCAGTCGCTTCCATCGAGACGGCGAGTCCCTGAATGACGTTCGTTGCATGCCCCGTGGTGGATGCCTTAGCGACGGAACGAACCGGACGGAAATTGGTGCCCGTGTAGTACTCGGTGATCCAGATGAGGAGTGCCGTGACAAGGAGGCCAACGACGGCACAAAGGAAGAGATCAAGACCTGTGATGAAGCCCCCCTCGATCTGAACGTTGCCCTCAAAGCCCAGCATGAGCTCGACGACGATGGCGATTCCTACGAGGGAGAACAGGGCGGAAGCAATGAAACCCCGATAAAGGGCACCCATAATGGAGCCTTTCTTTCCAAGGCGGACGAAGAAGGTGCCGAGGATGGAGGCAATGATGCAGACAGCACCGATGGCGAGCGGGAGTTGCATCATGGTTGCGCCTACCGAGCTTGTGAAAAAGATCGAGGCGAGGACCATGGTGGCGACCACGGTTACGGCATAGGTTTCGAACAGGTCAGCTGCCATGCCGGCGCAGTCGCCGACGTTGTCGCCGACGTTGTCGGCAATCACGGCTGGGTTGCGAGGGTCATCTTCGGGAATGCCAGCTTCCACCTTGCCAACGAGGTCGGCTCCGACATCGGCTCCTTTGGTGAAGATGCCTCCGCCGAGACGGGCAAAGATCGAAATGAGCGAGGCCCCGAAGCCGAGCGCGATCAGAGGATCGACGATGTCGCGCCCCTCAGCACCGATCTGCAACAAGACCATGTAGTAGCCCACGACAGCAAGCAAGGCGAGACCTGCCACGAGCATTCCCGTGACGGCACCCGCCCGGAAGGCAAGCGAAAGGCCGGGGCCTCGGCCCTTGCGGGCAGCTTCGGTGGTTCGAACGTTGGCTCGCGTGGAGACGAACATGCCGAGGTAACCGGTGGCACCCGAAAGGATCGCTCCGATCGCGAAACCGATGGCAACGGGCAGGCTGAGAATGATTCCAAGAATCACAAGAATTACGATTCCGACGATGGCAATGGTTCGGTACTGGCGATTGAGATATGCAGCCGCACCCTCCTGGATGGCGGAGGAAATCGACTGCATGTGATCGCTTCCAGCATCGGCCCTGAGTACCAAGCGTGCGGTGAAGAGGCCGTAGACGAGGGCGAGAACGCCGCACGAAACGGCGAACCAAAGAACCATGCTCATGATCGGAGTTTCCTTCTTAGGGGTTGAGCGTCAGAATCGCCTCATTCCCACGGACGAGTTATCGTCCCTTAAATAGGAGTAGGGCAGGCCCGCCGGAACATAGGAAAGCTCGCAGCGGTCCGCAAGCGACCCTTCGATGGCCTCGCTCAGCGCTCGGTAGAAATTTTGGGAGTTTTCGCCTGCCTGAGAGCCGAGAGCACGCTGTTTTCAGTAAGGATCTCGGGCAATGGTTTGCCGGCGGGGATCTCCGGTCCGTAGACTGCATTGAAGGGAATTCCATAGCGACCGAAGCTTGCGAGGTAATTCGCGATAGTCGGATCTGCTAGCGTCCAATCGCCGCGCATGCGGACGATTTCTTCGCTTTCAAGTGCCGCGCGCACGGATTTGCGGTCAAGGACGAGACTCTTGTTGACGAGACAGGTTACGCACCAGTCCGCTGTCACATCAACAAATACAACGCGCTCCGTGGCAAGTTTCGCGATGGCCGCAGGCTCGAGAGGCATCCAGGCATTGTCTGCATCAGCGCGAATCTCTGCCTCCTTCCACTCGACAAGGTTCGGCGCGAGGATCGCCAGGAGAGCGAATACCGCGGCTCCCACTCCGAAAACACGGGACGGTCCTTTGCGAGCAGCACTTGCAAGCAGTGCAATGACACCTAGTCCGAACACGACGACCGCACCGGCCGCCACATAGCCAACAACTCCTTGAATGATCGAAAGGAGCCAGGCCACGGTACCGAGAAGAAGCACGGCAAGAATGCGGCGGAGCGTCACCATCCATGGGCCCGGGCGGGGAAGAATCGTGAGAGCTCTTGGAGTCACCGCCAAGGCAAGCCAAGGGAGCGCCATTCCGATGCCGAGCCCGAGAAAAATGAGAACGATTTCTACGGAACCGTGAGCGAGCGCAAATCCCACTGCGGTGCCCACGACGGGAGCTGCGCAAGGAGTCGCGAGAAGGGTTGCGAACGCTCCCTGGGCGAATGAGCCTGCGCTACCGGAGGCAGTGGCAGGGACCAGACGGACAATAGGAGAGGGCAGGGAAATTTCGAAGAGGCCAAAAAGATTCCCAGCAAACAGCAACATGACGACAGCGAGAAAAGCTATGAAGCTGGGTTCCTGAAACTGGAAACCCCACCCCGCAGCATGGCCTGCATTCCGAAAAACGATGACAGCAAGGGAGAGAAGGGCAAAAGAAAAAATGATGCCCGCCGAGGTGGCAAGGAATTTTCGTGACACCTCGCGCCGATCCATGCTGGTTGCATTGGTGAGCGAAACGACTTTCAAGGCGAGAACGGGAAGGACGCAAGGCATCAGGTTGAGAATAAGTCCGCCGAGAATGGCCAGCAGGAGGAAAAAAGCGAGCGAGGGGGCGGCGCTTGCCGGTGCAAAGGTTGATGGCGATGCGGTTGTCAGAGGAATGCGTGCATGCGCGAGAGTCGTGCCTGCAATGAGGGTGACATCGACATCGTCATGGACCGCCAGTGCGTCGTTGGCAGGAAAAACGGCGACTTCTACCTGGAGCGAATGAAGATCGGGAGAAAATTCAGTGTGACCACTGCGGAAACTGACGCCGGGAGGCCCTTCGATAAGGGCGAACGTATCTTCTGGAGAAGCATCGAACGGCAGTTCGGAGCGAGCGGTGATCAACAAGCTGCCCGAAGACGGTAGGGAGGCGTAGAGCGAGAGAAGCCCCGCCGCTTCAGGCGGGAGGGGGACCTTTTCTTCACTCTTTGCGAGAAACTGCGCAAAGGAGCTCGGGTTTGCTACTCCGGCGGGAAGGTCCAGGGAAAGGTTGGCACTGGCGGGAATGCAGATGATTTCGCAAATCTGGTAGTCGATGCGAAGGCGAAGAGAAAGAGGTTCGCCAGGAGTGGCAAGCCGTACATCGAATGGGAACACGACCTCGTCCTCGTACCCTCTGGTGACCAGCCCACCGGCCTCATCAAACTGGATAGGTGCAGGCCAGCGCATGTCGAGTGCGGCGAGATTGACTGAGTCTTCGGAATCGAGAATGGGGGGAAAGCCCGCATCACCAGGGCTTCGCCAGTAGATCTTCCATCCCTCGGCGAGCTGGAAATGCAGACCGAGAGGAACGCTTTCTCCCGTTCCCGTTGCTTCAACAGCCGAGATAATCCGTATTGAAGATTCAGGGCTGATGACCCAATCCGTGGCGGCAGCCTGGGCCAAGGAGGGAAGAGCTAAGGCGAACGCTGCTGCCATTCCCGAAGTGGTGAGCAAACGGTGCGAGTTGCATAGAAGCAAAATTTTCAAGAGAACAGACACGGTGTGAGAAGTATGGCAAAGGCTGAAAATTGCCAATTCCCGATCGGGAAACTAGATTCACCAAACTGCAGATACACCTGGAAAATAGATTAGGAATTTACTGTAATAATTTGAAAAATTATCCTTTATTGGTTGTTTTCAATTCACTCATTCTGATCCTCGTGGTCTTGAAAAAATGAGATTCGTCCTTTCACCAGGTCCACATCGTCGATGCGCACTCGGATTGATTCGCCGAGGCCGTATGTCTTCCCGTATCTCTCTCCTTGGAGAATTTGCCGGTTCCGATTGAGTACGTAGAAGTCGCCATCAAGCTGCGAGACATGGAGAAGTCCCTCCGTATCAGTTCCTTCCACACGGACGAACATTCCGAAGGATTCGACACTGATGATCCGGGCATCGAGTGGCCCTCGTCCTTCTTTCTCGAAAAGACGGCAGGTGTAGCGTTGGTGCACTTCTCGTTCCGCATTACTCGAGCGGCGTTCGGTTTCCGAGAGATGGTGTCCAAGAGCTTCTAAATCCTCCGTGCTTTCCGCATCCCCGCCTTCGAGATCTAACGAGCGCAGAAGGTTTCGGTGAATGACAAGATCCGCGTAGCGGCGAATTGGCGAAGTGAAGTGCGCATAGCAGGAAAGTGCTAGTCCAAAGTGACCGACATTGTGAGGTGAGTACTCCGCCTGGGACTGCGCACGCAGGACAGCAAGCTGGATAGCATCGATGGCTCCACTTCCCTTCGCTTGAACGAGAATATCGTTGAGGTCTCTGGTGGTGAGCGTTCCTTTCCGGAGGCTGGGAATTTTGAGAGCTTTCAAGGTGCTGCGGAGTTTGTTTTCCTTCACCGTGCGAGGTTCGTCGTGCACCCGGTAGAGCAGGGGAGAACCAGTTTTGGTCAGGTGTTGAGCGGCTGCGACGTTGGCGAGAATCATGAATTCCTCAATCAGCCGGTGGGAATCGAGCCGGGGCGTGGAAACGATCTTCTGAACCTCTCCGTTCTCGTCGAGGGAGGCACAGTGTTCCCTTAGTTCGATTTCGAGCGCGCCACGCTCTTCGCGCACCGCCGAGAGAAGCTGATAGGCTGCATAGAGCGGCTCTAGGACGTTCTCGACTTCATTGCTCGATCCGCTTTTTCCATCGGCCATCGCCTGGACGCTTTCGTAAGTGAGGCGCGCTCGTGACCGGATGAGGGCGCGTCGGAATTTGGCGTCGATAAGCTGCCCTCGGGAATCGATGTCAATTTCGGCGACCACGGTTCCCCGCGGCTCACCTGGTACCAGCGAGCACCATCCGTTGGAAAGCGGTTCGGGCAACATCGGCAGTACGCGCCCGGGGAGATAAGTCGAGTTTCCACGCTCTCGCGCCTCGAGGTCGAGAGCGCTTCCTTGGCGGACGTAGTGGGCAACGTCGGCAATGGCGACACTGATTCGCCAGCCGCCGTCACTATTCGGGGTGGCTGCCACGGCGTCGTCGAAATCCTTCGCATCCTCCCCGTCGATGGTGACGAAAGGCACATTGGTGAGGTCTTCGCGCCCTTCCATCGAGGGTGCCGCCGCTATGGCCGCTTCTTCTTTTGCCTCACTCCCGAATGAGAGCGCCAATTCGTGGCGGGCAGCGACGAGAGTAGGGATCACCGCAGGGTCGGCAAGATGTCCAATTCGTTCCTGAACGCTGACCTCCTTTCCTTTTCCATCGCCTTCGACAAGGACGATGTCGCCGTTTTTCAAACCATCAGCGGAATTTCCACGGAGGCGAGAGAAGGAGTTTTTCCCCGAAGGAGCACAGTCCTGAACCCAGGTTCCACGCCCTACGCGATGGGCAATGACACCGACAAAATTTTGGGGACGGTTGGGGACCCGGGCGAGAATCCGCCCCGGTACAGGAGTTTTGTCCGTGTTTTCAAGCCGCACAAGCACCCGTTCACCCACGCCGGGTGCGGAATGGCGCGAACCGTGTCGTTCCCGTGCAAGGAGGACAATTTCCAGATCGTGATCATCGTTTCTTCCTGCGGGCCTGGCTAACGCCCCGCCGGCCTCGTCAATCCTGATTACCTCGGCGATGAGCACTCGGGGACGGTGTTTGTTGGGGCGTTCGGAGGGCGGGTGGTTTGTTTCATCCCGACCGAAAGGATTTCTCTTCTCGGTAGGAGCCAGCCTACGATTTCCGCGGAGTACGACTTTTCTCCTTGCTCTTGCCGGCAGCCTTTCTTTTCGCTCGCTCGGCGAGGAGGCGGAGAGCCACCTCAGGGGTCACCTCGGATTCTTTCATGCCCTTCGGGAGAGAAGCATTGAGGGAGCCATGCTTCACGTAAGGGCCAAATCGCCCCGCTCTCAACGTGATGTCCTTGTTGTCGTCGGGATGCTGGCCGATGACCTTGGCCCCTTGGGCTCCACCACCGCGCGCCTCCGAAAGAAGATCGATGGCCCGGTTTATCCCGATTTCGAGGACGCTCTCGTCCTTGGGAATCGACTTGTAGGCCCTCTCATGCTGCACGTAGGGACCAAAACGTCCGATTCCTGCCCGCACGGGTTTGCCTGTTTCGGGATGGGAGCCAATCTCCCGAGGCAGGGCGAGAAGGCGAACCGCGATATCGAGAGTGATGTCATCCGGACCCATTTTTGGAGGAAGTGAAACTCGTTTGGGCTTCGGTGTCGCAGATTTTCCGCGTTTTTTTGGTTTGGCTTCCTTGGCGGATTCCGATCCGAGCTGGATGTAGGGACCGTAAGGTCCGTCTTTCAGGATTACCGGCACTCTCTCATCCGGGTGCTGGCCCAGTTCGACAGGCTCCATCCGCAAAGCTTCGTCCGTCCCTCCATTTCCGAACGGGCGAACCTGTTTGCATTCGGGATAGCGTGAGCATCCGAAGAAGGCCCCGTAGCGGCTGATTTTCAGAGAAAGCCTGCCCTCCTTACACTTGGGACACAGTCGCGGATCACTTCCGTCCTCGGTTTTAGGAAATGCCTGCGGTCCGAGAATCGAATCGAGACGTTCCAGAACGTCACGCAGGCGAATTTCGCTCACCTCGTTGATGTTGCCTTTGAACGTCTGCCAGAAATCGCCTAGCACGTCCCTCCAATTGATCTCGCCCCGTGAGACCCCGTCGAGGCGTTCTTCGAGATCGGCCGTGAAATCGTACCCGACGTAGCGGTTGAAAAAGTTTCGAAGGAAAGCCGTTACGAGTCGTCCCCGGTTCTCAGGGACGAAACGGCGTCGGTCGAGGCGGACGTAGTTGCGGTTTTGAAGGACGGAAATGATTGAAACGTAGGTCGATGGTCGTCCCACTCCGATCTCCTCAAGACGGCGGACGAGGGAGGCCTCGGTGTAGCGAGGAGGAGGCTCGGTGAAATGCTGAGCGGCACGTGGCGTTACTGAGCCGAGGGCTTGGCCCTTGGAAAGGGGTGGGAGCAAGCCGGAGGATGAATCCTGCTCTCCGTTTTCGGAAGCGTTCCCGTCGTTTTCTTTGTCAGTCTTGGTGGGCCCTTCATCGTCCCGGCTTTCCTTGTAGAGCTTGCGAAAGCCGTCGAACATCTCAACTGAGCCGCTTGCCCTGAGGCCGACGGCTCCGGATTCATCCTCGATGCGGATTGAGGTCTGGTCAAAAACAGCACTTTCCATTTGGCTAGCCAGCGTGCGCTGCCAGATGAGGCCGTAAAGCTTCGCCTCATCCAGTTCGAGTTTGCCCCGCAGCATTTCCGGCGTGCGTTCAGGATCGGTGGGCCGGATCGCTTCATGGGCCTCCTGGGCGTTCTTAGCTCGGCTCTTGTAGCGGCGCGGCGCACCGGGGAGATAGGTTTCGCCATGCAGGCGCTCGACGGCGTCCCGTGTTGCTGCGATCGCCGATTCTGACAGGTT
This sequence comes from Alphaproteobacteria bacterium, assembly GCA_965206145.1. GTDB lineage: Bacteria > Pseudomonadota > Alphaproteobacteria > TMED109 > TMED109 > CBDBIK01. The sequence continues at coordinate 285,305 of CBDBIK010000002.1, read as the reverse complement.
GACCGCATCGGTTCTCATGTAGGTGATGAGACCGGCCGTCGTTCCATCGATTTCGATCCCTTCATAGAGACGTTGGGCGGCGCGCATCGTTTGCGCTGCCGACATGCGAAGTTTTCTGGACGCTTCCTGCTGCAAAGTTGAAGTAGTGAAGGGAGGGGCAGGGTTACGCCGCACTCGCTTGCTTTCGACAGAGACGACCGAGAATTTTCCTTCACCCACTCGGTGCGCTGCTTCGCTTGCCGTTTTCTCGTCAGAGAGATCGAACTGTTCGAGTTTTTTTTCATCAAGGCTGTGGAGGCGGGCAACGAACTTTTCGTCTTGCTCGCCGAAGTCGGCACGCACACTCCAGTACTCCCGCGGGTCAAAAGCTTCGATCTCATCCTCGCGTTCACAGATCAGGCGAAGTGCAACTGACTGCACACGCCCAGCGGATTTCGCTCCCGGAAGTTTTCGCCACAGGACCGGCGAAAGTGTGTACCCAACCAGGTAATCGAGGGCGCGACGGGCCTGCTGGGCATCTACGAGCCCCATGTCGATGTCACGTGGCTGCTCGAATGCCTCAAGAATTGCCTCGCGAGTCACCTCGTGGAATGCCACTCGGTGCACTTTTATGTCTGGTGCAGACTTGCTGTTCTTCAGCGTTTGGAGGATGTGCCAGGCGATGGCCTCACCCTCGCGGTCAGGGTCGGTAGCGAGATAGAGAGAATCCCCCTCGTTGAGCTCCTTGATGATCGCATTGACCACCTTTCGCTTCTCACTGGAGACCTCGTAGTCCATTGCGAAACCCTCGTCAGGTTTCACGGCACCATCCTTCTCTACGAGGTCACGCACGTGGCCGTAACTCGCGAGTACTGTGTAGGTGTCGCCGAGATATTTGTTAATCGTGCGGGCTTTGGAGGGGGATTCGACGACGACGACGTTCATGGAGGGGATTGAGACCAGGATCAGGGACTTGAGCGGGCCGCACGATGGAGTCCACTTGCCGCCTTGTCAACGCAAGCACGGAATCCCAGTTGACCACCCGCGGATCTTCGCTGATGCTGATTCCAGCAGAGGGGAGGAGAAAATGGACGGATCCATAGAGGCTCCGAGCAGGGCCTACCTTGATGCGAAGGATGCGCTTCTCGAGGAAGAGCGACAGCTTCGGGACCGAATCGAAGAAGTGGCAGCACTTCGCCGCAAGCTCCCCGAAGGGCCACGGATTGCAGAGGGCTACGTCTTCAGGGAGGGCCCTCCGGATCTCGAGCGAAATGACCCAGACGATCATTTCGACACCCCTCTTCAGGACCTTTTTGAGGATCCCTCGAAACCTCTCGTCCTGATGCACTTCATGTATGCGCTCTCGGACAAACATCCCTGCCCGATGTGCTCAATGTGGGCGGACGGATACAGCGGCGTTGTAAACGCCATCTCCGAGCGAGCAAACTTCGCAGTGATTGCCAAGGGAAGGATTGGTGAATTTCGGGATTGGGCACGCGAACACGGATGGACGGGAATGCGACTCCTGTCGAGCGGGGGAAGCACCTTCAACGTGGACTTCGGCATGGAAACCGAAGGGGGAGGTCAGCTTCCCGGCGTGAGCGTTCTTGTTCGTGGTGAGGACGGAATGATTCGTCTTTTCGCCAGCAAGACGGCAATGCTCGACGACAACGAGTATCGGGGAATGGACCTTCTCTCTCCTGTTTGGCATTTTTTTGACCTGCTTCCCGAAGGGCGAGGGGAGTGGCTTCCTCCTGGACCCTGATCCCGGATTGCTTAGAACCGCAGATCCTTTCTCGCACCCGCTGACGGAAGGAAGGCCTTCGTTTGTATAGTCCCTTGAACGCGCTATATCGCTGATATTCAGGAGCGTTCGCTATGTCCGTGTCCAGACAAGAGAGAATTCGCGAACATGCCATGCCTGCGGAGGAGGGACTTTCCGAGGGATCTTCCCGCACGGATCGTCGTGATCTCCTGAAAAACGCAGGACTTGCCGCCGTGTCGGCGATGGTGGGTGCTGCCATTCCATTTTACCGTACTCTTTCTGAGGGGATCGTTCCCGTGGCTCATGCACAGCAAATTTCCATTCCCGGCAAGGACGGGCTGACGCTTTTGGAGGACCGGCCCCTGAATGCCGAAACACCCGCCCATCTGCTCGACGATCCGATCACCCCGACGGAGAGACATTTCTTACGTAACAACGGCCAACCGCCGGTCGAAGCCGATCCGGCGAGCTGGACGCTGACCATCGATGGGCTTGTCGACACACCTCTGAATTTCACGATCGAAGCTCTGCAACAGCGCTTTGAGATCGTGACTGAAGCTCTGGTCATTGAATGCGGGGGCAACGGGCGGGCCTTTTTCGATCCACCGGCCAGTGGTGCCCAGTGGACCCACGGTGCCGTTTCCTGTTCACGTTGGACGGGAGTGCGACTTGCCGATGTGCTGTCTGCCGCCGGGGTAAAGGACAATGTCATCTACACCGGCCATGAAGGCGCGGACAAGCATTTGTCTGAATCGCAGGCGTTTCCGCTTAGTCGAGGCATACCGATCGCTAAGGCAATGAATCCACACACCCTGATTGCCTTCGCGCAAAACGACGCACCGATTCACCATCTCAACGGTGCTCCGCTTCGCCTTGTCGTACCGGGCTGGTCGGGTTCGTGCTCCCAGAAGTGGCTCACCCGGATCCAGCTGCGGGATGTTGTCCACGATGGTGCAAAAATGAACGGCACTTCCTACCGCGTGCCCAACCGTCCCGTGGCACCTGGAGAAGAGATTGCGGAGAAAGACTTTGTGATCATCGAAGCGATGCCGGTGAAATCCCTTATTACCCATCCCGCAGCAGGCACTGGAACCACTGAGCGAGCCCTTGAGGTGCGGGGACACGCCTGGGCGGGCGATACCTCGATTCGTGCGGTCGACATCTCCGTAGATTTCGGTGCGACCTGGGCGAGTGCAGAGTTGGATAATCCGGTAAATCTTCACGCTTGGCAAAATTGGCGGGCTGAAATTTCCTTTCCGGTTGCTGGCTATTACGAGGTATGGGCACGCGCGACCGACAACGAAGGGATCGCCCAGCCGCACGGAATCGCCTGGAATCCTAGGGGCTACCTGAACAATTCCATGCATAGGGTGGGCATCACCGTCGGCTGACGGTTGTTTGGCCGCCGGTTTCCAAGATTTTTTCTGGCCCAAACGAAGAAGTTCTCTCAAGCCTTGGGGCCCGATTCCTGAAGTTTCTACGAACTCGGAACAGGGAGCCCGTTCCACCGCATGTAACTTGCTGATCTCCGAAGGAATCTCGACGTCTTAGCAAAATTTTCCACCGACGGAACTGTGTGGGTTCGGCTTTTTTACGATATCAGAGGGAACCCGTGCTACCGCACGCAGACCGCCAATCTCCTGAGAAGATTTTTTGCTGACAGGAATTCTCAGCTTGGCTGTTTTTTGTCGCACAGGCCTAGTCGGAAATCTTATTTATTTTCCATAATCTATCTTATGCGCATTTAAAGTGTACGGAAAAGGAACGGAATTAAACATTTAGATTTATGTTATTCGAAATAAAAACAGTGAGATGGTGGGACTTCTTGACTTCTTTTATTAAGTCTAGAATTTGTGAAGGTTGTGGTTGTCTGTCTTTCGCGCTTACCATCCAGTGTTTTCTCATACTGCGGAATCGAGGTCATGCCTCTCTCCATCGTGCCAGGAGTCGTAGCGATGGCCGTGGTGGTCAGCGTCTCGAACTTCGCTGTCCAGTATCCCATCAATGACTGGCTCACCTGGGCGGCCTTCACTTACCCGTTTTCGTTTCTCGTCACCGATCTCACGAACCGCACGCGAGGAAGCGCAGACGCCCGCACCGTGGTTTTCGCTGGATTTGCTTGCGGAGTGATCGTCTCGGCACTCCTTGCAACCCCGCGGATTGCACTTGCCTCAGGCTCTGCTTTTCTTTTTGCCCAGCTTTTCGACATTTTCGTGTTTCATAAACTTCGTAGCTCACGACAATGGTGGCGTCCTCCCCTCGTCTCCTCGATTCTCGGATCAACCCTGGATACCGGCACTTTCTTCACGATCGCCTTCGTAGGAACCGAGGTTCCTTGGCCGACGCTCGCCTTGGGCGATCTCGCAACCAAGTTCTGCTTTGCGCTCACAATGCTCGTGTTTTACCGTATAGCCATGCCCTTTCTGCCCGCACTGCTACCGACGAGAGCCACTCGGGCCTGAGCGATCTAGAATCCGCCCGAGAATCCCCACTAAAGCGGGGAACCGTTATGTTCGCGCCTGCGCTTCCCGTTGAGACGAATACAAATGCCAATCATGGTTATCCAATTTGACGAAGTGAAGACCCTCTCCGGACGGGAGATCGGGGTGAGCCCTTGGCGTGAAATGGATCAAGCCAGGATTGACGCTTTTGCGGAGGCGACCGATGACCACCAGTGGATCCATCTTGATGAGGAGCGGGCCAAATCCGGTCCTTTTGGGTCAACCATCGCCCACGGTTTCCTCACGCTTTCTCTCCTGCCCTCCTTCACCCAGCAAATTCTCGAGGTCAAAGGCGTCAGCAGGAGCATCAACTACGGCCTCAACCGTCTCCGGTTCCTCACTCCGGTTCGTCCCGGGAACCGTCTCCGCGGACGGCTCGAATTTCTTTCCGTGAGCGACTTCCCCGGCGGAGGCCTGAAAATCGAAAACCGCTCCACCATCGAGATCGATGGCGAGGAGTGCCCAGCCTGCATTGCCGAGGGAATCACGGTGATCTATCCCACAAAAGCCTGAGGCCGAATCCTCTCAGGGCGCGAGGGTAATTTCCCGCCACCGCTGCTCGCCCGCCTTTTGGAAGACGAGTCGTTCATGAAGGCGGTCGTCACGGTGCACCCAGAACTCGATCCGCTTCGGTTCAATGAGATAGCCGATCCAGAATGAAGGCCGGAGCACCTCGTCGTCGGCAAAACGCACCTCCACCTCCGCGACGCGACGCTGAAGCTCGTCTATTCCTCCACTGAGAGGCTTCGATTGCGGACTGGCCCAGGCACCGATTTGGCTTCCGCGGGGGCGCGTAGAGAAATAGCTGTTCGCTTCGTCGTCGGAAACAGAACTGGCAAGTCCCTCGATACGGATCTGCCTTCCGAGTGTCACCCAGTGAATGCAGACGGCAGCGAACGGGTTGTTGTCGAGCTCGTAGCCTTTACGGCTTTCGCGATTGGTGTAGAAGACGATTCCGCGTTTATCGATTTTTTTGATGAGAACCATCCTCGCCGACGGAGCACCGTCAACGGTCGTGGTGGCAAGACAGGCAGCCTCAGGTAACGGCTGAGTGGAAGCTTGGGCATCTGCCCGCCATTGCTGTAGCAATTCCAGAGGATCCGCCCCTGCCCCCGGCAGCACGGACACCGTTTCAGGATTCCCCCTCATGCGCACAAAGGGAGGACGGGCGGGTTCAGTTCACGAGTGTCCAGGTTCCGTCGGGGTTTCGACAAGCAGTGCCGATACCGGTCTGCTCCTCCCCTCCGACGTAGATCGTCTGCTCGAACTCCCGGCAGTAACGGTTTTCAACTGTCTGATAGGTCTTGGTGGGAGTGATCGTCCCAGAGTTACCGCTGTCGGGATTCTCCCAGCCGGAAGTTTCCCCGGTTTGGGCTTTCTCCAAGCTCTCCTGGGCGTTGCGATCGGCGTAGAGTTGATCCGTCCTGTCGAGGCTACGCCCGATCTCGCTACCGATGGCAGCACCGATAAGGGTTCCTATCCCGACCGCAACGAGATTGCCGTCACCGCTGCCGACCTGGGCACCTACGACTCCACCGGCGACGGCACCTCCAAGGGTTCCCAGTGTCTGCTTGGCTCCTGCATCGTCCAATCCAAGGCAACCGGAAACCAACAGTCCGGCGAAAGAGAAGGCAAGAATTTTCGAGATGAAAAAGGATTTCGTTGAATAGGTGTTCAGCATCTATCATTCTCCGTGGCTGATTGGAAACTCACTTTCCCCCGCCCCAATGTCCTTGAAAGTTCATGCAGTGTTCCATTTCGGGCGATACGTGTCAAGAGAGAATTTCCGGAGATGTTTCGAAGACGAACAGGAGCTTCTTGAAAATCTCCCTTTTTGCGCTGATCGTTTCCGCCTGTCACGCCGGCACTCCTTTTTCGCGGCGCAGCGCATTATGCTACGAGTCGTGCTGGCAGGCACGAACCCGGCCAGCGAGGCTCCATGATCACTCGTTATTCCCGCCCGGAGATGGTCGGAATTTGGGCGCCAGAAACGAAATTTTCGATCTGGCTTGAGATCGAAGCCTTGGCCTGTGAAAAACAGGAAAGCCTTGGAGCAATCCCGAAAGGGACCGCGGCCGCGCTCCGAAAGAAGGGTCGCATTAAGGTCGGGCGCATCGATGCTATCGAGAGCGAAGTCCGTCACGACGTGATCGCCTTCCTTACGAGCCTTTCCGAACAGGTGAGCGGGAGCGTCAGGTTTGTCCACCACGGAATGACCTCCTCGGACGTGCTCGACACTTGTCTTGCGGTCCAACTCACCCGTGCTTCGGATGTTTTGCTTGCTGACTTGGATCGGCTTCTCGAAGCACTTGAAACTCGTGCGCGCGAATCCAAAACGATGGTCTGCATCGGCCGCTCCCACGGAGTGCATGCGGAACCCACGACGATGGGCCTCAAGTTCGCGCAGGCGTACGCCGAGTTTGCAAGGGCGAAAGAGCGCCTGGAACGGGCCAAGGACGAGATCGCAACCTGCAAGATCTCAGGTGCGGTAGGAACCTACGCCTCCATTTCTCCCGAGGTCGAGGCGTACGCGGCCAAATCCTTGGGCCTTCGTCCCGAACCGGTCTCATCGCAGGTCGTGCCGAGAGATCGACATGCGATGTACTTTGCAACCCTTGCCGTGATCGCAAGCTCAATCGAACGCCTCGCGACCGAGATTCGCCACTTGCAGAGGACCGAAGTCAGGGAAGCGGAGGAAGCCTTCAGCGAGAATCAGAAAGGCAGTTCCGCGATGCCGCATAAACGCAACCCTGTCCTGTCAGAGAATCTGACGGGTCTTGCCCGCCTTGTGCGCGGAATGGCCATGCCCGCCCTGGAAAATGTCGCGCTGTGGCACGAGCGGGATATTTCGCATTCGTCGGTGGAGAGAATGATCGCCCCCGATGCGACGGTCGTTCTCGACTTTTCCCTGACTCGCCTTGCTGGCGTGATCGAAGGCCTAGTCCTCTATCCCGATGCGATGCAGGCCAACCTCGATCAGCTGGGCGGTCTACACGCCAGCCAATCCGTGATGCTCGCTCTCGTGGAGGCGGGAGTTGAGCGCGAGGATGCCTACCGGGTAGTGCAACGAAGCGCAATGCAGGCGTGGAACGGGGAAGGCGACTTTCAGAGCCTTTTGGAAGGCGATACCGAAGTCAAGAAGCACCTCGACAAAAAGCAGCTTGCGGAATTGTTTGATCTGGATCGACATTTCCAGCACGTGGACACGGTCTTCAAGAGAGTTTTCGGTAAGGCCTGACCCCTACTAGCCCTCTTCCTCCATGATTTCCTTCTTCGCCTTCTCGAAGAGGGTCGCCATCTCGGCACGAAGATTCTCCTCCACAATATTTTTCCCGGCCGCTTCGAGGTCGCGGAGAACCTTTCGCACGACATCGTCATCGCCAGGCTCGTCAAAATCGGCGAGGACGACCTGGCGGGCATACTCCGCGATTCCGTCCTCGGGCATTTCCATTTCCTGCGCTGCCCACTCACCTAGCAATCGGTTGCGCCTCGCAATGATTCGAAACTTCAGGTCCTCGTCGTGCTGGAACTTCTTCTCGAAGTCGCGCTCACGGTCATTGAACGTCGTCATGCGATTTGTCTCTCCTAGGCTCCGTGATGGGCCCTCCTGCCTAAGGATACAAGGTCGTCAGAACGAATTCGGCAGTGTGCCAAGGGCAACTTTCAAGTGGTGAGCAGACGTTGGCGAAGGAAATTTGCGGCGAGTGCCATCCCTTCAGAATCGATGCTATGACCGAGGTTGGGGCGGACACTAAAGCGGACCTTCGAGCCCATTGGTCCGAGACGGGCAAGCGCGCCATGGAGATTTTCAACGGGGACGACATCGTCGGCGGCACCATGCACCAACAGCACCTCAGCATCTCCTTGCGAAGAAGCCGAGGGAAGGAGTGCCCCTGAATAGGCAACGATTCCGGCAAGCGGGCGGGCGAGCCCGACCTCGAGAGCCATCGCCGCTCCCTGGCTAAAACCGATCAAGGCGAGCCGATCCGGACCGATTCCAAAACGAGAAAGGGTCTCGTCAATAAAGGTGGCAATATCAGTTGCAGCCAATGCCACTCCCTCTCCCTTTCCCTCGAGACCACTTTCCAATGAGAACCATTGGAAGCCCGCCGGATTGGCGTTACATCGTTCGGGAGCGTGTGGCGCAAAAAAACCGGCATCTGGGAGATGGCGAGAAAAATACGGAGCGAGCTGGATGAGATCATCGCCGGAGGAGCCCCAACCATGAAGGAAGACGACGAGCTGACGCGCATCTCCGCCTGATGCGGGAGGAACCACAGGTCCCGAAAGGTGGCGAGGATCGCGTGTAGACATGATCGATATCCAGGATATGCGTTTTCAGTCTAGGAAAACGCCGCTAGCCTGATTTAATTCTCAGTGCCCCCGGGACGCAACCCGGCATGACCGTTTCCGTCACCACTCGATTCGCGCCCAGTCCCACGGGACATCTCCATCTCGGGCATGCATATGCAGCTCTCATTGCCCTGCGCACGGCGCGCTCCCACGGTGGTGTCATGGCACTTCGGATCGAGGATATCGACCGAGGGCGCTGCCGACCTGAATACGAAGCAGCGATCCTGGAAGACCTCGACTGGCTCGGGATCGAGTGGCAGGCACCGCTCTACCGACAATCGGAGCGTGAGGGCACGCACCGAGCAGCTCTTGCGAGGCTTGCGGATACGGGTGATATCTACCCCTGCTTCTGCACGCGCGCAGACATTCGCCGCGAGATCGAACGTGCAGGCTCCGCTCCTCACGATCCGGATGGTCCCATCTATCTCGGCACGTGTCGGAATCTCGAAAAGGCAGAGCGGAAGAAGCGTCTTTCCAAGGGCACGCTCCATGCCTGGCGTCTTGATGTCCACCGGGTTCTTACCCGGACCGGAGCCCTCTACTGGGAGGATCTCCGTCTGGGAAGAGGTGCGACGATTCCGGGCACCGTGGATGATGCTGTGCTTGCACGGCGCGACGGGAGTCCGGCTTACCACCTCGCAGCGACTCTCGACGATCACGACCAGGGCGTCAGGATTGTGACCCGAGGCGAGGATCTTTTTTCTTCGACGGCCATCCACCGGATCCTGCAGGAACTTCTTGGCCTTGATGTCCCCCGCTATCTCCACCATGACCTGGTTCGCGATGCGCAAGGACGCCGGCTCGCCAAGCATGATCAGGCCCTTGCAATTTCCGCGCTTCGGAAGCGAGGTACCGAACCAAACGAAGTGCTCCGCATGTCCGAAGAAGGCATGCAAACGGACTGTCCAGCAGGACAGAAGGACATGTCCGCCCTATCGTGAATTTCCCCTAAGAGGCCTGTCTACCCGCGGAGGGTTCTATGAGCGCCGAGCTGTTTTTCACCTGGGTGCTCTTCGCTTCCCTTGCGGCGGTCGCCATCGTGCTGACGGTCGGGATCGTATCGATGTTCCGGGGTGGTGCGTTCAATGCTCGCTGGAGCAACCGGCTGATGCGGATGCGGGTCGGGTTCCAACTGCTAGCGATTCTGCTGATCCTCGCCTTTGCCTTTTTCATGCAAGGGACGAGCTAGCACGCACCTTAGCGTTGACGGGCTCGCCTACCCGCCTCTATACGATTATACGATCCGGCGTTTCCGGCTTGGAACATTTTCCAATGAAAATCCTTGTCGCCGTCAAGAGCGTCATCGACTACAACGTGCGCATCCGTGTTCGCCCTGACGGTACCGGCGTTGAGACGGGCAACGTGAAGATGTCAATGAATCCGTTCGACGAGATCGCCGTAGAGGAATCGGTGCGCCTCAAGGAAGCGGGCTTGGCCGCGGAACTCGTCGCGGTATCGGTCGGGCCACAAAGGTGCCAGGAGACGATCCGCACTGCACTCGCCATTGGCTGCGATCGGGGGATTCACATCGAGGCGGACGATTCACCCGAGCCCCTCGCCGTGGCGAAGATTTTTGCCGCTCTCGCTCAGGAGGAAGAACCGCAGCTTTTCATTCTCGGCAAACAGGCAATCGATGACGACAGCAACCAGACCGGCCAAATGCTGGCCGCACTTCTCGATTGGCCGCAGGGAACATTCGCTTCTGAGTTCTCCCTCGAAGATGAGGGAACCAAGGTCGTGCGCGAGATCGATGGCGGACTGGAAACGATCACAACAAAACTTCCAGCGGTTGTTACCACCGACCTCCGGCTCAACGAGCCGCGTTACCCATCGCTCCCTAGCATCATGAAGGCCAAGTCGAAGACGATTGCTACGAAGACTCCTGCCGATATCGGGGTAGACATCACCCCCCGCCTTACCGTGCTCAAGGTGGAAGATCCCCCTTCCCGCCCACCCGGCCGCATGCTCGAATCGGTGTCCGAACTCGTGAGAGAGCTCCGTGAAGAAAGGGGCATCCTGTGACGGGTGCTCTCGTCGTCGCCGAGACGACCGGCGCAGAGGTGCCACGCGGCACTTTGGCTTGCGTTAGTGCCGCTCTCGAGATGACGGAAACGATCGACGTACTCGTCGTTGATGGAAAGCCAGAAGAGGCGGCGGAAGCAGCCAGCGAAATTGTCGGTGTCCGGCGCGTGCTCAAGGCCTCAGGCCCGGGGCTCTCCGGCCTGCTTGCAGAAAATCTCGCTCCGGCAATCGCAAGTCTCTCGGAGGGCTACTCGCACATCCTCTCTTCCTCGGGAACGTTTGGGAAAAACCTCATGCCACGGGTGGCGGCACTCCTGGATGTGCAACAGATTTCCGACATCACCGGGATTGTCGATGCGGAAACGTTTGTTCGTCCGATCTATGCTGGCAACGCGCTCGCCACGGTCCGCTCTTCGGACCCGGTAAAAGTGCTCACCGTTCGTGGAACGGCTTTCGCTGTGGCTGAAATCGGTGCCGAATCCGCCGAAATTACCGAAGGCCCCGCGATTGCCGATGCCCAACTTTCGAAATTTACGGGACACGAGCTGAGCCGTTCGGATCGTCCGGAACTCTCGGCGGCACGAGTCGTGATCTCAGGCGGACGCGGAATGGGAAGTAGTAAAAACTTCGCACTGCTCGACAAGCTGGCAGACAAGCTCGGTGCCGCCGTGGGTGCAAGCCGAGCGGCGGTGGACGCGGGCTACGTTCCGAACGATTTCCAGATCGGCCAAACGGGAAAGGTCGTGGCACCGGAGATCTACATCGCCATTGGCATTTCTGGTGCGATCCAACACCTGGCGGGAATGAAGGACAGCAAAGTGATCGTGGCCATCAACAAGGACGCGGAGGCACCGATCTTCCAGGTCGCAGACTATGGCCTGGTGGGTGACCTTTTCACGATCGTGCCTGAGTTGATCGAAGCACTCTGATCGGAACCACCTCACCTTCCACTATGCAGATGGTGTGTCTCGACTTTGAGGGCGTCCTTGCTCCTGAAATATGGAGTGCCGTCGCAAAAATCACCGGCATCGCTGAGCTTGGAAGAACGACCCGGGACATCCCTAACTACGATGCATTGATGGCGGACAGGATCGATTTTCTCGCAATCAACGGCATCCGCATCGACCGCCTGCATGAAATCGTTTGTGACCTTGTGCCTTTTGAAGGCGCACGATCTTTCCTTGACGAGCTCAGGAGGGAATTCCAGGTGGTACTGCTCTCGGACACTTTCTATGAACTTGCCGATCCGCTGTTCGAACAGCTGGGCCGACCAAGCGTGTTCTGCCATCACCTTGATGTCGCCGAAAACGGCAACGTCAGGGGCTGGTGCAAGCGGCTTCCCGATCACAAGCGAAAAGCAATCGAAGCGTTCCAGGAATTGGGATTTCATGTTGTGGCGGCAGGAGATTCCTACAATGACCTTGCAATGCTGGATGCAGCAGATGAAGGCATTCTTTTTCGCGCTCCAGAGAAAATCCGTGCCGAGAGGCGCGATCTTCCTGTGATCGACGACTACGGTGAACTCTTGAGTCAGCTGCGCACGACAGCACGGAGTAGGAGTATTCGTACATGACCGTTTTTGGAGAACGCGATCTCCTCCTTGTAGTCGATGTTCAGAACGACTTCTGCCCGGGCGGCCAACTCGCCGTCGAGGAGGGTGATTTAGTGGTACCGCTGATAAATCAGATGGCTGCCCGTTTCATGCACGTTGCACTCACCCAAGATTGGCATCCAAAAAATCATTCTTCCTTTGCAAATCAACATGATGGAAAGAATCCCTACGATAGCGTAGAGATGTGTTATGGCCCCCAAACCCTGTGGCCGGACCACTGCGTGCAAGGGAGTGAAGGAGCGGCTTTCCACCCAGCTCTCGATACATCACGAGCAAGTGTGGTGATTCGCAAAGGGATGCGCCAGGAAGTCGATTCCTACTCCGCGTTCGCTGAGAATGATCGCAAGACACAAACCGGGCTTGCCGGTTATCTCAGCGCCCTGGGGATTGAGAGGATATACTTGAGCGGACTCGCACTCGATTTCTGCGTTGCTTGGTCTGCCGTGGACGCTCGACGTCACGGTTTCGCAGCGATCGTCGTGGAGGACGCGACCCGCCCCGTAAACTTACCTGGAACGGTGGAAGCTGCCCGGACCTCCTTTGCCGAGCATGGAATCGATGTCGTTTCCACTGAGAGCTTGATCGGATAAGGGCGGCTAACGTCCATTTTCGGAGACATACTATGGCTGGGAAGAAAACGGCCTCTGCGAAAGCGAAGATGTGGGGTGGCCGTTTCCGACGAGGTCCGGCGGCGTTGATGGAAGAAATCAACGCCTCGATCGGTTTTGACCATAGGCTTTGGCGGCATGATATCCGACAGTCTAAGGCCCACGCTGACATGCTCGCTCGCCGGGGAATTCTCAGCAGAAAGGACCGAAAATCGATTGTCTTCGGCCTTACCGCCATCGAGGCTGAAATCGAAAAGGGCGGGATGGAGTGGCGCACCTCTCTTGAGGATATCCACATGCACATTGAGCACCGTCTCAGCGAAATCGCAGGTGATGCAGGGGGGCGATTGCACACGGCTCGGTCACGAAATGACCAGGTGGCAACGACGCTCAGGCTGTGGACACGCGATGCCATTGATGAGCTTTGCGAGGGGATCATCGCCCTTCAGAAGGAACTTCTCCTGCATGCCGATCGCCACGCAGGTACCATCATGCCAGGCTTTACCCACCTCCAGCCTGCCCAACCTGTGACCCTAGGGCACCATCTTCTCGCCCATATCGAGATGCTGGAGCGCGATCTCGGACGACTACGGGATACACGTAAGCGCCTCAACGAAAGCCCGCTTGGTGCCGCCGCCCTTGCAGGAACCCCCTTCCCCATCGACCGCAAGGACACGGCAAAGGCTCTCGGGTTCGATCGTCCGATGCGAAACTCGATCGACGCCGTTTCCGATCGGGATTTCGTAATTGAGACTTTGTCGAGCGTGACGATCGCCGCGGTCCATCTTTCGCGTCTTGCCGAGGAACTCGTTCTGTGGGCAACGCCGGCATTCAGATTCGTCGAGCTGTCGGATGCGCTTTCCACAGGATCTTCGATCATGCCGCAAAAACGTAATCCCGATGCCGCCGAACTTGTACGGGCGAAGACAGGGCGCATTCTTGGTGCGTTCGTCGCACTGACAGCGGTGCTCAAGGGACTACCGCTCGCTTATGCGAAAGACCTTCAGGAGGACAAGGAACCCCTGTTCGATGCTGTCGATTCGCTCAAGCTGGGGCTTGCGGCAATGGCGGAGATGATCAAAGGGATTTCCTTCCGGCCTGGGCCCATGCGGGCCATGGCCGCAATCGGGCATCCCACGGCAACCGATCTGGCCGATTGGCTCGTTCGGGAGGCAGGTATGCCATTCCGGCGGGCGCACGCGATAGCTGGGAAGATTGTGCGAATCGCCGACAAGCTTGGTGTCTCTCTGGACAAAGTTCCGCTCGAGGAAATGCGGAAGATCGAACCAGAAATCGACAAGAAGGTCTTTAAGGTGCTCAGCATCGATACCTCGCTTGTGAGCCGAACGAGTCAGGGAGGAACCGCGCCCGGAAACGTTCGCAGGGCCATCGCTGCGGTGCGCAGGCGTCTTTCGTGAAGAAGCTTTTTTTCTTTGTGGCCGTGAGTTTTCTTCTTTCGGCCTGTGGGCGAGTAGGTGACGTTGTCCGTCCGCCCACAAACGAAGAACCACCCCCACCCTTGAAATCCGAAGAAAATTTCATTTATAGGTTCTAGGCGGAAGCAGAAACACATTCCCACGAACCACAGCGGAATCAAGACATGGATCACTTTGATTATGGAAACGACGGCATCCTCCGCGCCGAGGACGTCCCCCTGCCCCAGATTGCATCCGAGGTGAAAACCCCGGTGTACGTCTATGCGGCGGCGACACTCCGCCGCCACTACCAGATATTCGCAGACGCGTTCCGGGATCTGGATGCGTTGGTTGCATACTCGGTCAAAGCGAATCCCAATCTTTCCATCCTTCGGTTGCTCGGCAATCTCGGGGCGGGAGCCGACATCGTCTCCGGCGGCGAGCTTGCTCGTGCCCTCAAGGTCGGCATTCTGGGCAACAGGATTGTTTTCTCTGGCGTGGGGAAGACTGAGGCCGAGTTGACGGCGGCGCTTGATGCAGGCGTGCTGCAGTTCAACGTCGAATCGGAAGGCGAGCTCGCACTTCTTGCCCGTATTGCTCGCGAACGCGGCGTCTCGGCTCCCGTTGCCTTCCGCGTCAATCCCGATGTACATGCGGGCAGTCACGAGAAAATCTCGACAGGGCACAAAGCCGCAAAATTCGGGGTTGCGATCAAGCGTGCGCCCTCACTCTATGCGCAGGCTGCTACTCTCGAAGGAATCGAAGTCTCCGGGGTCGACGTTCACATCGGTTCGCAGATCATTGAGGAGTTTCCCTTCCGCCGAGCATTCAGGGCCGTGGCTGAGCTTGCCCGGGGTCTCATGCGGGAAGGACATAAGATCCGCAACATCGACGTCGGCGGTGGCGTAGGCATTCCTCGGGACGGGGAGCCCGGCCTCGAACCGAAGGCCTATGCTCGCGTCGTTCGTGAGGAACTGGCTGACCTGGGCTGCCGGATCATTCTCGAACCAGGTCGATTGATCGCCGGAAATGCTGGAATCTTGCTTACTTCTGTCCTCTACAGGAAGGAGGAATCGGGACGACGATTCGCTATCCTTGATGCTGCCATGAATGATCTCTTGCGCGCCGCACTCTACGGCACCCGCCATCCTGCGACCCCGGTTGTGCAACCGGATGGCCAGGCGACTCTCTCTTGGGATTTGGCAGGACCCGTGTGCGAATCGAGCGATGTTTTCTCTGAAAATACGAAACTTCCCTCACTTGCGCGGGGAGATCTGCTCGCCTTCCGCGGCGTTGGTGCCTACGGAGCATCAATGGCATCCACCTACAACTCACGCGCGCTCGTGCCTGAGGTCCTGGTGAACGGCAATCGCTGGTCGATTATCCGCCGCCGCCCCTCACTTGATGAGGCGATGGCTCTCGAACCGGGCAAACTACCCGGGGAGGAAACGTCGTGAGTAAGACTCCTCTCCCTCGTCGTCTTTCGGTTCGCGTATCCCTCTCCCGGGCTCTTGCCTGGTTGGATAGCGCCGTACCTGCAACCTGGCCGGTCGTGTTTGTTCTGGCGGTATTCCTCATCGCGAGCCTGTTCGGCTTGTGGAGCGGACTCCCGGGCTGGCTTCACGTGCTCGCACTCGTCGCCTTCGTTGCCGTTTTCCTGCGCATGCTCTGGAAGGCGGCGCATGGTTTTTCGATCCCTACGAACGATACCGCTATCCGCCGGCTCGAACGCACCGGCGGGGTTCCCCACCGCCCTCTCACGGCCCTTCTCGATAAGCCAGCCGCCCTGATCGATTCCGCGCGCGAAACTTGGCGTCTCCATCGTAAGAGGATGATGGAGCAGGCACTGAAACTCCGCCTCGTCTCGCACAAAAACGTGTTTTCAAAATGCGATCCACTGTGGTTGCGAATTCCACTCGCCCTTCTGCTTGTTACGGGATTCAGCGCCTTTGGGAACGAAACTTTCACTCGTGTCGAGGCTGCCATAAATCCTGATTTCTCCGGCACGCAGTCGCCGGTGGGCGTTCTCACCGCCTGGGTTGCTCCCCCCTCTTACGTAGCGGTACCTGAAATTCACCTCGAGGGGCACAGCGGAGAGCCAATCGAAGTTCCCGAGGGAAGCACACTGGTTGCCCGCGTTCATGGCGGCTCCAATGATGTCACCGTTATCTCCGGTGAGCGTTCAACCGCTTTTGTGCGACTGGATAAGGAGAGTGCCGCCCTGGAGCTCCCGGTTCCAGATGGTCCGGTCGCCATCCATCAAGGGAACACCGATTTGGCGAATTGGCTTTTCACGATCGTGCCCGACATGCCACCGAAGGCGACGTTCGCGGAACCTCCTGCGGGAACGGTGAGAGGAGCTCTTCGACTTGATGTGATTGCTATCGACGACCACGGGGTTACCTCGCTTGAAGCGGTCGTGGAATGGAGGGGTGAGGAGCCGTCAGGAGGACTTGATCCCATCCGTTTCGCCTTGCCTCTTTCTTCGCGTGTCTCGCCCCGGGTGGACAGCGTTACCTACCACGATCTTGCGGCGCACCCCTGGGCAGGCGAACCGGTGACCATGAAGCTCGTGGCGTTGGATGCAAAGGAACAGGCAGGAGAAAGCGGTCCTGCCGAAACCCTGTTGCCTGCGCGAAATTTCCTCCATCCAATGGCGCTTGCCATCATCGGTGAACGCAAGCGGGTCGCACTCAGGCGCGCCTCCGATGCCGAAATTGCCGTTGCACTGGACTCCTTGGCGGCTCAAGGAGAACGTTACGCAAACAGTGCTGACGTGAAGGGCGCACTTGAAGAAACCGCCCTTGGCCTGAGGGAGGGCCTGTCCGAGGCTGCTCGTTCGACGGCGATTCTCCTTCTGTGGCAGACGGCACTCCGCATTGAAGAAGGTGCCCTTGCCGAGGTCGAAGCCGATTTGCGCCAGGCGCAAGATGAGGCCGCAGAAGCGTTTCGGGAAGGATCGCGGCCGGAAGACTTGGAAGAAATTCTCGCCAATCTTGAGGAAAGCCTGGAGCTCTACCTGGACGCGATGGACGAGACCGATCCCGAGCGCGATGGAAATGACCCAGAGGAAGCAAGCCAGAAAGGCGGGCGTGATGCGTTGCAGGACGCGCAGCGTCGAGAGATCGAGGATCTCGTTGATGATGTCGTCGATATGGCCACCATGGGTGCCCCCGACGAGGCCGATGAAAGGCTCAACCGGTTACGCGAAATCACCGAAGATATGGACAAGGCCGGACAGCGGATGATGGCCGAATCTCAGGAGATGGATCAGCGCCAAGCGATGATGCAGCAAATACAGGAGATGATGCAGGAGCAGCAGGAACTTATGGAGGAAAGCTTTCACCAATCCGCACGTGCCGGCCTCGCAGATGCTAACTCACCAGGGTCAGGAAAATTCAACCCGCCGGACGAACGCCAAGAGAGCCTGCGCCGGGAGCTTGGAGAGCTCATGCGTGAACTCGGTGAAAGCGGCGAGGAAATTTCTCAGGAACTGGGTGAGGCTGAGCAGGCCATGCGTCAGGCGGCTCAGGAATTGCAGCGAGAACGTCCGGGGCTTGCCACCGAATCTCAGGGCCAGGCACTGGACCTCATGCGTCTTGGCGGCAACAACCTTCAGGAGAGACCAGGCGGTGCAGGCCCGAGCCAAATCGCAGGTGAGCAACCTGGTCGCCACAACCGTCATTCCCGAGATCCTCTCGGTCGGGTTCCGCCCGGTGAGGGAAGCACAGTTACAGGTGAGGTAGGGTTACCTACGGAACCCGAGGTGCGGCGCTCACGCAAAATCGTCCAGGAACTGCGCCGGCGAGCCGGGGACGAGGAGCGACCCGAACTTGACCAGGATTACGCGACGCGTCTTCTCGACTGGTACTAAACCTCAAGGGGAGATCCGGTCTTCTTCTCCTGCCGGAATGTTGATCTGTTCCCACAAGGGAGCCATCCCGGGATAGTGAGCTGTAAGCGGGGCACGGAGCAAAACAGCCGCGACCACGAGAACGACAAATAACGACAGCAGTACGCCGGCCAAGTAGCGCCATGCATCCATCCCGATTGTTGGAAGATGTCGAGACATTTTCCAATCATGGCCACAAAGACCGCACTGCATCGCTTGAGGCGCTTCCAATGCAAGCTCATTGGGAGCTCGGAAAAGGGTTTTGCACGAGGGGCAGGAAATGATCATCGGAAAGCCTCTATGTCGAACTCGCCCGGTACTTTACCCAGCGGGAAAAGCCGGGTGACGTGACCCATTTTCCGTCCGGGGCGGCATTCGTCCTTACCGTAGAGATGCAGTCGGTCAGTTCCCTGGCGGACAAACTCGGGCCAGCGGGACACGTCCTCACCGATGAGGTTTTGCATTACGGCATCGGAAATGCGGTGGACGCTTCCAAGGGGAAGCCCAGCGCAAATCCTCACCTGCTGCTCAAACTGACTCGTCTCGGCGGCGTCGATGGTCCAGTGACCAGAGTTATGGGGGCGAGGGGCGATCTCGTTGACGAGGAGACGCCCGTCGGCGAACAGAAACATTTCGACGGCGAGTACACCTTCGTAATCGAGAGCTTCGGCGACACGGATACTAATCGCACGAGCTTCGTCGGCTGTCTTTTCCGATACCGCTGCAGGCACCCTGGAAGCGGTAAGAATTCCATCCTCATGGAGATTTTCGACAGGATCGTAGGTTGCGCTCTTCCCGTTTGCTTTGCGCACAACAATCACGGAAATCTCCGTTGCGAACTCCGCCCATGCCTCAAGCACGGCCTCGCCGCCGTTCTGAGGGTGGATCTTGTCCCATGCGGTCAGCCCCGCTTCAAGCGAGTCGATGCGTTCCTGTCCTTTACCGTCGTAGCCTTCACGCCGGGTCTTCAAAATGGCAGGCGTTCCAATTCGCGTGATGGTTTCAGCTAAGGAGTCCCGGTCGTGGACGGATTCGAAAGCCACGGTGGAAGCGCCGATGGTGTTCAGGAATTCCTTCTCCGCAAGTCTGTCCTGGGAGATTTCGAGTGCCCGCACGGACGGATAGACGGGAACACGGGCAGCGACACGGCGAATCGCTTCAAGAGGTACGTTCTCGAACTCGAAGCTCGCCACGCTGATATCGTTGGAGAAGCGATCAAGCGCTGCCCCATCATCGAACGGAGCCACCGTTCCCCGTGCGCTCACCTCCAGGGCGGGAGAAGGATCGCGGTCAGTGAAGATATGGGTGCTGTAACCCAGCCGTGCGGCGGCGATTGCAGTCATTCGCCCAAGTTGACCACCGCCGAGAAGACCTATGACGGCACCGGGAGGAAGGGGGTTTCCTGCCTCGGAAACGGTCACTTTCCCCCTTCCCTCTCCTCTTCCGGAAGATCGGGAACGCTTTCAGTTTGGGCGATGCGCCACGCATTAAGACGTTTTGCAACACCATCATCGAGAAGTGCAATCACTGAAGCTGCGAGTAGTGCTGCGTTGATGGCCCCGGGTTTTCCGATGGAAAGCGTGCCTACGGGAACGCCTCCGGGCATTTGGACGATGGAGAGAAGGCTATCGAGTCCGTCAGTCGCATGCGCACGAATTGGAACTCCAAACACAGGAAGACGCGTTATCGCCGCCGTCATACCTGGAAGGTGGGCAGCACCTCCCGCACCGGCAATAATCACGAAGAGGCCTCGGTTTTGCGCGGTAGAGGCGTACTCGTAGAGACGGTCCGGGGTACGGTGTGCGGAGACAACGCGCTTCTCGAACGGAACATTGAGCACTTCCAAGATTTTGGCAGCGTGAGACATCACCGACCAATCCGATCGGCTGCCCATGATGATTCCAACTTCTGGTCGTGAGGTGTCTGCCATCCGAGCCTCGCTGAGGTCCGCTACCACGTAGGAAGTATCCCAGCATCTAGTCGGGGAAAGGATTCAGGCGATGATGTTAGGGAGTGTTCTTTCCAGTTCGGCGATGCGATCCTTTAAAGCAAGCTTTTCCTTTTTTAGGCGCTGTACTTCTGAAAGATTGCTTGGCGTGGTACGGGAAATATCTTCGATCTGACGCTCCAGACCTCGGTGTTGCTCACGCAACTCTACGAGTTTCCCGTCCATATTCGTATCGCCGATCATCAAGCCTGCCTCCGAGGGTTCCTGAGAACGGAACTTATCAAATTATTTGGCCATCTGCCATGGAAACGATGCCCTCTCACACGGCCCTGATCACGAGTGCAAAACGGCCTTCTTTTCAAGCCGTGAGGTTCCGCAAGGCGTGCTTAATTCTATCGCGCTGCGCGCGTACCTTTTCGAAACGCGCTCTCTGCTCTTCGACTATGTTTTCGGGCGCACGCTCCACAAACTGCGGATTAGTCAGCTTTTTCCCCAGCCTGTCGATTTCGGTTTCAAGACTCTCTGTATCTTTCGCAAGGCGAATCCGCTCCGCATCCACATCGATGACATCCCCGAACGGAATGACTGCAACGGCCCCCTGCACCGAAATCTCCGCAACCCCGCTCCCTGTAGTCACCTTCTCGGCGAATGAATCAATCCGGGCGAGTCGGGAGATCGCTTCGCGATAGCGTCCAAGACAAGCTTCCGCCGTTTCTGTCATCGTCGTGAACGCAACGGAGAGCTTGGCCGCCTGGGGCACTCGAAGTTCGGCACGTACCGAACGCACCTCACTCACGAACGCGATCAACCACTCGATCTCGGCGCAGGCCTTGTCGTCGCGCTGACCCCTCTTTTCCGGCCAGGGCTCGGAAGCGAGAAGGTTTTTTGATTCCTCCCTAAGCTTCCACAGTTCTTCTGTCACGAAGGGCATCATCGGGTGAAGAATGCGCAGCAGTACAGAAAAAACGCGAGACGCACTGGTACGTATTTCTTTCTTCACGTTCTCGTTTTCGCCTTGCAACAGGGGCTTGGCAATTTCGAGATACCAGTCGCAAAACGTACGCCACGTGAAGCCGTAGGCGAGAAAGGCAGCATGGTCGAAGCGGTAATCCTTGAGTGCTTTGGCCACTTCGTTAGCAGTCTTCCCCGCCACGTTCTCGATCCATCGATTGAGCGGGTGCGCGGGCGGGCCCGCCTTTGCTGATGCGGTGGAGCCTGCACCTTGCAGATCGAGAAAACGAGCGGCATTCCAAATTTTCGTCACGAAATTCCTATAACCCCCAACCCGGTCCTCGGAGAGCCGGATGTCCCTTCCTTGCGCTGCCATCGCAACCAGCGTGAAACGGACCGCATCGGTTCCGTAGCGGTCCATCAGTTCAAGAGGATCGATCACGTTCCCCTCCGATTTGGACATCTTTCGGCCCTTGGCATCCCGAACCAAGGCATGGATGTAAACGTCCCGGAACGGAACCTCACCCATAAGGTGAATGCCGAGCATCATCATCCGGGCTACCCAAAAAAAGATGATGTCGAAGCCCGTGACTAGAACTGTTCCCGGGTAGTAGCGCTTCAACTCAGACGTCTTGTCAGGCCAACCCAAGGTCGAGAACGGCCACAAGCCGGATGAGAACCACGTGTCCAGAACATCTTCGTCCTGGAAGAGTTCGACGGGTTTTCCGTAATGCTTCTCTGCAGCCTCGATGGCTTCGGTCTCGGTTTCAGCGACGAAGATTTTGCCATCCGAGGCGTGCCATGCGGGGATGCGGTGCCCCCACCAGAGCTGACGGGAAATGCACCACGGTTGGATGTTACGCATCCATTCGAAGTAGGTGTGCGTCCAGGTTTCCGGCACGAACCTTGTTTTCCCCTTCTCTACGGCCTCGATCGCAGGTCCCGCGAGAGAGGTGGCATTCACAAACCATTGATCGGTAAGCCAGGGCTCAATTACGGTGCCGGAGCGATCGCCAAAAGGAATCGTGTGGAGCGTTTCCTCGGTCCGTTCAAGCAGGCCCTGTGCCTCCAGGTCTGCAACGATGCGCTGGCGCGCCTCGAAACGGTCTAATCCTCGGTACGGTTCGGGAACGTTGGCGTTCAGGGTGCCGTCTGCTTCAAGGATGTTAATCAGTTCCTGCCCGTGGCGGCGACCTACCTCGAAATCGTCGAAATCATGCGCAGGCGTGATCTTCACCGCTCCGGAACCTTTCTCAGGATCCGCATGGGTGTCAGCAACCACCGGGATTGTCCTGCCCGTGAGGGGAAGCTCGACCATGCTGCCGACGATGTTTTTATAGCGATTGTCGTCGGGATGTACAGCAACGCAAGTGTCGCCGAGCATTGTTTCAGGGCGAGTGGTTGCGACTGTCAGATGCCCTTCTCCGCTGACGAGCGGATAACGGATGTGCCAGAACGTTCCCTTCGTTTCCTTCTGCACGACCTCAAGATCCGAGACAGCGGTGCGAAGTTCCACGTCCCAATTGACCAGGCGCTTGTCTCGATAGATCAGTCCATCACGGTGCAGACGAACGAACGTCCGTCGCACAGCTCGGGAGAGTCCTTCATCAAGGGTGAAACGCTCGCGTGTCCAGTCGGGCGAAGCTCCCAGGCGGCGCAATTGACGATTGATCGTACCGCCCGATTCTCCTCGCCATTGCCAAACCCGCTCAACGAAAGCTTCTCGTCCCATTTCTTCGCGACGAGGGCCACCCTCTTCCGTCAGTTGACGTTCAACCACCATCTGGGTGGCAATCCCCGCATGATCGGATCCTGGTTGCCAGAGCGAATCACACCCCTGCATGCGATGGAATCGGGTGAGTACATCCTGGAGGGTCATGTTGAGGGCATGACCGATATGAAGACTGCCCGTGATGTTCGGAGGCGGCATCATCACCGCGAAAGGCTTGGCTTTAGAGTTCGGGTGAGCGAAGAAAACACCCGCCTCTTCCCATGCTTTGTACACCCTGGGCTCGACCGCTGCCGGGTCGTAAGCTCTTGCGAGCCGCTCTTCAGTCATGCCGTTTTCCGCAGGAAGATTAGGAGCGATCGTCCGCTCGATCCTGCCCCTCACGGGAAACGAGCTCGCGCACGATTCTGGGAAGATTGCTTTCTAGCCATCTCCGAACTTCACGCCGGGTCCGCCTCGCGACGATGATCTCGAGTTCTCCGGGATCGAGAAGCAAGCCGCCTGCCGGTTTCACCATCTCGGTAAGAACGAAAACGTCTTCGGGAGCCTCCTTCGCGTCTGATTTCTGAACCGGCGGCGCAATGCATGGAGCGAAAAGTTCAACCTTTGGCTCGGTGGCAGAAGCAGATGTTTCCTCCGATGCCGGTTCAGAATCTGGCTGCGGAATGACGGTAAAATTCTCGGACAAGGCCGGAGATTCCATGTCGCGACGGATCGCCTGCATCTTCTCCGGCACGGTTTCCGGTTTTTCCGAAAGCCCCTCCCGTTTCCTGCCTACCATCATTCTCAGTTTTCGGCCGAGAGGTTCCAGTCGCTCGCTGTCATGGTGCCAACGGCACGACGCAAGTTATAAGCGGCCACGTAGACGTCATGACGTGCCTGGTCGAGATTGTCGCTCGCTCGCAGGAGCTCAAGTTCGGCATCCAGAACGTCAAGCGTTGTGCGGCTTCCCACCTCGGCTTCTCGGCGAACCCCTTCGGAAGCAATCTGATTTGCGCGTACGGATGCCTCGAATGCGGAAACTCCGTCTTGGGCACTCGCGAACATCTCCCAGGCGTTCGTGGTGCGGCGCGTCATCTCCCGGAGAGCGACGTCAAGGTCATGCCTTCTCTGGGATAACGTTTCTTCGAATCGAGTGACAGCAGCCCTGGCCCTTCCGCCGGCGTACAGCGGAATTTCGATTTCGATCCCAACACTGAGTTCCGAAGATCTTTCGAAAAAGGTGTTCGGGTTCTCCGCATGGATTGCGCTCCCGACGGCATCAATCGTAGGAAAAATCCTTCCACGGGTGGAGCGGAGCGCGTACTGGGCGGAATCCACCACACCTCGTAGCGCCTGTAATCTCGGATGCACGTCAAGCATTATCCGTGTCGCCCGTTCAAGATTTTCTGGAATCTTCGGGAGCGTTGCGGGGAAATGGAGTACGGATATGGGATCGGATCCCATCGCTTCACGGTACATGGCGCGGGCAATCTCGAGCCTGCTTTCGCTCGTGACTCGTTCCGCCCGCCGGTCTGCGAGTCTCGCTTCAGCCTGAGCGATGTCCGTCTGGGTTACCTCGCCAACCTGGTACTTGTCGCGGGTCGCTTCGAGGTCGCTTTCGATGACCTCCTCGCCGCGCTTGGCAAGTTGCACGCCAGCCTCGGCCCGTAGCAGTCCGAGATAAGCTATGGCGGCAGCGTAAAGAACCTCCTGTTCGGCCTCCCGAAGGCGTGAGCCGGCTGCTTCGAAGTCTGATCGGGCCGCATTGACACTCCCCGAGACAACGCCAAAGTCATACAATCTTCGTGAAACCCTAACCTGGGCCTGTACCCCGAGAGTGGTGTCATCGCTGGTGCTACTTCCTGTTTCTTCAGGAGTGAGCACCACGCCTTGGTTCTCGCTGGCACCATTACCATGCGTGTGGTTCTCATGCGTGTGGCTGTCATCTCCCCTAGCCTCACTCGTGGTGGTGCGATAGGTGCCGTTGATGCCCGCGGAGCCGGCGAGGTTTACCCGGGCCATGCTTTCCGCTTCCCGGATGCGCGCGGCTGCAACTCCGATATCTGCGCGGGCAGCAAGGATTCTGGGATGCCCGGCATAGGCCTGAGCCAGAGACTCCTCAAGTGTTTCGGCCGTCGCCGAAGCACCCGCCAAGTGGGCCGCCAGAAACGCACCTAGCACCAGCAAGCAGCGCACAGGCCACGGATCAAGTCGGTTCACAGAAAACACTCCCAAGAGATTAAGAACATAGCGGATCAATGCCGCTCATTGCCTCTGTTCAGCACTTCGCACCTTGCATTCCGTCTTCGATCCACTCGACGGATCGGATGCCCTCCGGTGGATTTACGCATTCAGCCGCATAGCGCTTGATTTCGGTCAGGACGACACGGTTTTCTTCATCACTCCAGCGCGTGACGCCGATGGCGTTCTCCTGGACTGCCTGGTGCCCCTTGCCAAGTGCAAGGCGGACTGGTCCTGATGGAGAATCCCATTCGAGGTACTCGAATGCGTCGATGACCTGCTCATTGGTCGGGAACCCTCCGGCGGTTGCCGCCTTCTCGAAAGCTTTTTTCACGGCGAGAATTGCCATGGCCGCCTTGTGGGAGGGTTGGGTGGTAAGACCACCGTAGCGCGCGGTGAAACCTGCGCGGAACCAGTTGGAAAGATCGCTTTTCGGAGCGAAATCGCCGTGCGGGCCCCGTGCCCCAACGATCACCCCGTCAGGTATGTTTTTGCCGAGGGTGGGAAGCACATGTTCGCCTGCCGAGAGAACGATGTTCCGGTTCTGAAA
Source organism: Alphaproteobacteria bacterium (assembly GCA_965206145.1). GTDB lineage: Bacteria > Pseudomonadota > Alphaproteobacteria > TMED109 > TMED109 > CBDBIK01. The sequence goes on along the minus strand of CBDBIK010000002.1, from coordinate 259,757 downwards.
GAGCCCTCGCTGTGCCGCTTGGACGACGAACGCCTCAAGGTCCGCTCCCCAAAGCGAGCTATGTATGACATCGGGACGAGAAATCGAGAGGGAGGAGATTTCAGCACCGTACTGGCCTGAAAAAATCTTTGGAAACTGCTCATCGACCGTCTCGACGCCACCCGTGAGTGCGTCCATAGCACCCCGGAAGTCGACCCAAGAGTCTTGTCCCCAGGCATAGTTCTGGTTGATGCCTGCGATGGTGCGGATATCGGCTCGGTCGAGCAGATAACGGGCGGCGGCAATGTTGTCCATTGCGGCGTGGGGACCGGTACGGAAGACGTAGCGGTAACTTGCCTCCTCGAACACCCGGGGAGTTCCGCAGTCGGTGAGGATCGTGAGTTGCTTGAGTTCCTCCGCCACCGGGGGAATCGCCAGGCAGTCACCGGAAGAGATGTACCCCATCACCAGATCGACGTTCCGCCTTTCGACCATGTTGCGAAATTCGGAAACTTGCTTGGTCGCCCCTCCCGCTTCGTCGACAAAAAAATAATCGACCTGCGCTCCAGCGATGCCCGGAGTGTCGTAGGGAGCTGGAACCTCGCCTGCATTGATCGCATCGATCATGAATTCGAAACCGTTCCTGTGCGGGATCCCAAAACTTCCAGCGGCAGGTCCCGAAAGGAAAGCAGCGATACCGATGACCAGGGTGTCTTTTGCCTGCACAGCGGTGGAAGCGCCAAAAGCGGCAACGAGGCCCCCCGCAATGACCGTTTTGAAAATCGATGAAACGCGCATGCACCCCCCTTTCTCCATTCGACAGGAGAAATCTGTGCTTTTGTCTAGTGCAAGCGCTTGTATATGCCAAGGGGGAAGCCCGAATAGCCTATTTTTGTGCCTTTCTTTATCCTGCTCTTTCACGGTCACACGATTTCGTACGCGGCTCAACGGAGTCGCGGCCGAACAAGGAGGATTTTTGCATGCGAAAATTGCTGCCCCTTTTCTTCGGAGCTCTTGTCATGCAGAGCTCCGCCACTCTCGCCGATACAACCGATTCCCGCTGGCTGACAACGATCGTTGTCGAGAAGCAGGGAGACCACTGCGCCGACGACCCAAATTGCATGAACCGCTATCACCCGGCGATTCCGCCGGTGGCTCGTGCCAACCCGGGTGACGTAATCGTCATTCATACCCGGGATGCGCTGGATTCAGACCTCACGTTGGATTCGATCGCCGATGACCTTGCCGCCGTCGACCTTAATCTCGTGCACCCCATGACGGGACCGATCTACATTGAAGGTGCCAAACGGGGTGATGCCCTAGAGGTGGAACTTCTCGCCATCGCTCCTGATGAGTACGGCTACACCTTGATCGTTCCAGGCTTTGGCTTCCTGCGTGATCTCTATCCTGATTCGTACGTCGTCAACTGGAAGCTCACGCCTCGGGGGGCCATTTCCGACCAGATGCCAGGAATCACAGTTCCTTACGAGGCATTCCCCGGTTCCATTGGCGTTCTCCCCGGCGATCCTGAAATTCTGGCGTGGAAGGCCCGTGAAACGGCACTCGCCGAAGCAGGCGGTATTGCACTCGCGCCCGAACCCACCGGCGCCCAACCCGCAACGATATGCGGCCCTACAGGCAGCTACAAGGACGACTGTTTGCGGACCATTCCGCCACGTGAGAACGGAGGCAACATGGACGTCCAGCAGATGCAGGTGGGCACGAAGATTATCTTCCCCTGCTTCGTGGACGGCTGCGGGCTTTTTGCCGGCGATGTGCATTACGCACAAGGCGACGGCGAAGTGTCTGGCACCGCTATCGAGATCGGTGCAATCGTAACCGTCCGTACCCAGATTCTTCGGGGCAAAGGTGCGCGCATGGCTGCTCCCCAAGTCTCCGGCAACGACGAAATCCGTGATATCGAGCCCACACGTTTTTATCAAACGGTGGGACTTCCTCTCAAGAATGCAGGAGAAGTTCCTGTTTACATGACTTATATCGATTCTGTGAAGATCGCCAGTCTGGAAAATCTGAGCGAGGATCTCACACTGGCTGCGCGCCACGCGTTGATCCAGATGCTCGACTACATCCAGAGCGAGCACGGACTGACTCGCGAGCAGGCGTACATCCTTGCCAGTGTCGCCGTGGATCTCCGAGTGGGACAGGTCGTGGATGTGCCGAACTATATCGTGACAGCGGTGCTGAACCTCGATGTATTCAACAAGTTCCGGAACTGAACCAACCAGTGGAAGGGCCCGGCTACGCCGGGCCCTTCTCACGGGTGGCCTTGCGGCTAGTGTTTTCGTTGCCCTTGGTCCGGCCATTGCGCACACGCCCTATCGGCAGTGGAAGGTTTATCGCCAACGCCATTTGATGCTCGGCGCATCGCGTGAAGATCCCGCTACCTATCCGATGGCGAAAGAGCTTCAAGCACTTCTGAACAATGCTCTCCCCGAAGCAAGTGCCCGTGTGGCCCGGGCGCGAACCCGACGTCGCTTGGCTGATCTGCTAGCGACAGACCAAATCCACACCATCCTGCTGTCCAGGGGGGATGCCGTCGCACTTTCGCAAGGGCAAGACCCTTTCGATTACCCGGTTGAGATCCGTGCGCTTGCGCGCTTCGGAAACCACGTGCTTGTTAGCTCTCCATCATTCCCCGCTTCCCACGCCTGGGTGCTGACTCGGATTTTCTTGGAGAATGGGGACAGGTCTGCCGAGCTTCGCTTCGTGGAGGACTTACCAATCCCTCTGCACGAGGGCACCCGCATTGCGCACGCTGGCGGTGAGCAACCCGCCCCGCCTGAATCCGTTGAAAAGAAGCCCCGAGATGAAACACATGCTCATTGAATGCAGAAGGATGAATCGCGGCGGGATCCTTCGATGGTGGCTTCTAGCCTAGACGAGCTGTCACTTCCCGGAAAACCAGTTCAAGACGTTTCGACCAGACGTATGCCGCAGCAGTGTTATCTGCAAGGTCCTGGCGGATCTCGATCATGAGGTTTGGAAGTCCTCGTCGGTCTCCATGCTCTTCGGTCGTGTATCCCACCCCGGCTTCGGGTGCGTAGGGAACGTTCTCACCGACGATGAGCCCCTCTTCACGGTGGAGCACCTCCAGCGTCTTGCGAGCGAAATTTTCGCTCGCCCCTTTCCACAGGATTGATATTTCCCACGGACGTAGCTTCTCACCTTGAAGTGCAGGCGTGAATGTGTGGATGCTTAAGAGTGCTCTGAAACCTCCCGGAAACGAATCGATCGTTTCTTCGATCGCTTCGTGATAGGGACGAAAATAGGTATTGACGCGCCTCGTACGCTCCGCCTCGTCGAGGCCTTCGTTCGCTGGAATCAGGATTCCATCGCTTTTGGCCGTGATGGAATCTTCCTGTTCCGGGGCACGATTCGGATCGATCAGCAACCGGGAATGGCAAGCAACGACAGCAGGAGCGTCAAGCAACCTCGCCAGTCCCTCCGTTACGTCACGCGCACCGATATCCCAACCAATGTGCCGTCTGAGATTGGCCTCGGGCAGCCCCAATCTCTTAAGCAAAGGCGGAACGGCATAGCTCGCGTGATCGCAGACCAGGAGAAGTGGAAAACTTCCTCCGGGATTAATTCGCTCAAAGGGAGGCAAGTCTCCCTTCGCAATGGTCTTCATAATTTCTTGAGGGCATCCGTCTTGGTGTCATGCATGGAGATTCTTCCTGATGGATTCGAGAGTCTTCGGACCTCCTCCTGAAGACAGCCTCACCATACGCACGCACCAAGGCGTCCTTCTTAGTAGCCCAGAAGGCAAGAGATGTCTGGAAGAGAGGACCGGGGATACCTTTCCCTGGAGATGTTGCCGATTTCCTTGCAATTAGAGGGCAAGATAATTTGCGCTGCCGTCCATCCGGTGGATCAACTGCTCTTCGAAATCCCTGAAGCGAGCACCCTTGATACGCCCTTCCAACCGAAGAGCGAGAACGCCCCCAAAGCGTTCCTCGTCAAACCTGAGCGCACTTCCCCGAAGCCACTCACTCAAAGTTTACCTACCAATTGAATCTTGTTGCGATCTCCAGCTCGTTCGTAATTCGTCTCATCAACCATTGAACGAACAAGATGCACGCCGAGTCCGCCGACGGGCCGCTCGCTGACCCCGGTTTTTAGATTGGGAAGCGGAACTTCCGTGAGCGGGTCGAAGGGTTCTGCGTTGTCTTCGATGGTTACCTCGAATTGGTCATTCTCCCATTCCACCGTGAGGTTAATGTCCGGGGTTCGGCCTCCGTAATTCGCATGAGTGATGCTGTTGGTGACGACCTCTTCGATGACTAGATTAATCTTGAACGAAAGTGCCATCGGCACTTCGTTTTCCGTACAAAACATTTCGACCTGTTTGACAATCTCAGGAAACGCAGAGATTCGTGGTTCGATTTGAATTTTTAAAATGCCTGCCACGACACGATCCTCCCTTCCATCTCAATCAACAGAAAAGCAAAGCTGGGGAAGATTATCAGAGTCCGGAAACTGTCAAATTGCGAGATCGCAAAAACCTCCGGGCTTGCAGGCTGCGTAGGGCCGTTTTGCTCCTGTCTGTGCAGAAAGTCCTTGATCCAGTAGATATGAACACCCCTACCCCCCTACTCCTGGAAGCTTTTCCATGCCGGTGACTGACAAGGATCTCCTTGGTTTTTGGAACCTCGAGGCCGCTTACTCCGAGGATGCCAATGGTTCTAGGGAGTGGCTTCTGGGCGAAAATGCCAAAGGTTTCATCATTTACGAGGCGGACGGGAACATGTGTGCGATGCTTCAGGAGGAAGGACGAAGCATGTCCGGGGGAGACGTACCCATCGAAGAGGCCGCACAGGCCTGGCACACCTTCTTTGCTTACTCGGCCCGATGGGAGCTCGAAGGAGATACGGTCCGACACATCGTCCGTTACGCGCACGACCCCAGACTCCTCGGTACCACGCTGAAGCGCACGATTCATCACGAGGGAAATCAGTTGACCTTATCCGGAAAACATCCCTATGAGCCTGGACGAGTTGCCTACATCGTGTGGCATAGGGAGGTTTCGTGAACAAAGCTCCCGATGGCGCGGCCGAGCAAATTGAACGCCTCTTCGCCATCATGGCGAAGCTCCGCAACCCCGACGGGGGATGTCCTTGGGATCTCGAACAGACCTTCGAGACCATCGCCCCCTACACGCTCGAGGAAGCATACGAAGTAGTGGACGCGATCGCGGCAGGCGATATGGACTCGCTCTGCGATGAACTCGGGGATCTTCTGTTGCAGGTCATCTTCCATGCTCGCATGGCAGAGGAGCGAGATTTCTTTGATTTTACCGACGTGGCCCGTGCCATCGCGGAGAAAATGATCCGCAGACATCCCCACGTGTTCGCCGACGCAACGGCTGAGGATACGCAGGCGGTTCTTCGTACCTGGGAGGAGATTAAATCCCAAGAACGTGCAGCAAAAGATGAAAGTGGAAGCGAGAAGGGTCTTCTTGATGGGATTGTGCGTGCCGCTCCTGCCCTCATCCGTGCCCGCAAGCTTCAAGAAGCGGCGGCCTCCGTTGGTTTCGACTGGCTCGAAGTAGAGGGGGTTTTCTCGAAACTCAACGAGGAGATCGAGGAGGTGCGTGCAGCTCGAAAAGAAGAGGACGGAAGAGTTGCCGAGGAGATCGGTGACCTGCTGTTCACAGCTGTCAGCCTTGCCCGTCGCCTTGAAGTGGATCCGGAGACTGCACTTAGAGCTGCCGGTGAGCGTTTCCACGAGAGATTCAACCGTATGGAAGAAGCCCTCAAGCGTGGCGGGGAACGCTTTGAGGAAACGACCCTTGAGCGAATGGACGAACTCTGGGAACAGGCGAAGGCGGATGAGACCGCCTAACGTTCAGTCGTTCTGCAGAAGGTGAATGAGGCTTGAAGTGTCCCATCGTGAGCCTCCCCGCGCTTCGATCTGCGCATAAAACTGGTCGACCAGCGCTGTTACTGGCAGTCGTGCGCCATTGCGGTTCGCTTCTTCCAGGCAAATGGCAAGGTCTTTGCGCATCCATTTCACCGCGAATCCGAAATCGAACTCTCCCTGCGCCATGGTTGAGGCCCGATTTTCCATTTGCCATGACTGAGCAGCTCCCTTGGAGATCACCTCGACAACACGGTCGACATCAAGATTTGCCTTCGCTGCAAAATTGAGCGCTTCAGAAAGCCCCTGAACGAGTCCGGCGATGCAGATCTGATTGACCATTTTCGTAATCTGCCCGGAGCCAGTTGGTCCCATTAGCGTCCTCGCGCGGGCATAACAATCGATCAAAGTAGAAACGCTACTAAACGTTTCCTTCTCGCCACCGACCATGACAGTGAGTTGGCCGCTTTCCGCACCCGCTTGCCCACCTGAGACAGGTGCGTCCAGAAAGCCGACACTCCTGGCCTCAGCAGCTTCACCGAGCTCACGGGCTACATCAGCGGAAGCGGTGGTGTGATCAACAAACGTCGCTCCCTTTGTCATGCCTTCCAAAGCACCTTCCTTGCCGATGACGACGCTTCTAAGATCGTTGTCGTTGCCGACACAGGCGAATACGACCTCAGCTCCTTCGGCGGCGATTTTGGGAGTTGGAGCGGCCGCTCCCTTGTGCTGGGCGGTCCACTCCTCGGCACGTTTCGCCGTCCGGTTGTAAACAGTGACATCGTGGCCTGCCGCCGCCAGATGGCCGGCCATCGGGAAACCCATGACCCCGAGGCCAAGGAATGAGATTTTCCGCTTATCTGTCATAATTTCTCTCCATGGTGCGAGTTACTCACATTCATGCCTTTTTCATGAACTTAGCACGAACGGTCAAGCGATGCCACGGATTTAGTTTCGGTTTTGGAATCGCCAAAACCACCGCATTAGGCGCACATATCCTTCTCATTCTGGATGGCCTTGGCTGACACGGTTAGGTAGAGCTGGAGGTGCTCGAAAACATCATCCTGCTAAAACTCTCGCCCTATCCCCTGGGCTTAATCCGATGGAAAATGTGTGAGCTTAGTCTGCGTGCCAACAAGTTCTCTATATCCGTCTTCGATAATTATGCGCGGATCGCCGACAGATGCTGCAAAGCATGGAATTTCTTTGCCAACGGCAAAACCGCAATCACGTCATGATTACCCGGAAATGAAGCAAAACGGTCAGTGTCTAAAGCCGTTGGCATTAAACACATAATCTTTGGGATTTCCCATTAAATTACATGTGATTTCAAAAAAAAGGGGCCGCCCGAAGGCGGCCCCTCAAAGTCGTTTGCAGCAGAACTTAGAAGTCCATGCCACCCATGTCAGGCATTTCAGGTCCGCCAGCAGCAGCACCGCCCTTCGGCTTCTCAGGTCTCTCCGCAACCATTGCCTCAGTGGTCACGAGAAGACCGGCCACGGATGCCGCGTCCTGCAAGGCGGTTCGCACCATCTTCACAGGATCTATGACGCCTGCTTTGAACATGTTCCCAAACTTGCCCTCCTGGGCATCGAAGCCGAAGCTCGTGTCCCGGGAATCTTGGAGCTTACCGATGACGATCGATCCGTCGTGGCCTGCGTTCCCCGCGATCTGGCGAACCGGAGCCTCCGAGGCCTTGCGAATGATCTCAATTCCGACGCGTTGATCGTCATTTTTCGGTTGACACTTCTTCAGTGCCTTCGTGACGGCATAAACGAGGGCCACGCCACCACCGGCAATGATTCCCTCTTCGACCGCGGCGCGGGTGGCGTTCATTGCGTCGTCTACCCGGTCCTTGCGTTCCTTAACCTCGACTTCGGTTGCACCTCCAACTCGGACAACGGCGACGCCACCGGCCAATTTAGCAAGACGCTCCTGAAGTTTTTCGCGGTCATAATCAGAGGTAGATTCCTCAACTTGCGCACGGATCTGGGAGCAACGTCCCTCAATGTCGCGCTTCTTACCAGCACCTTCGACAATTGTGGTCTCCTCTTTGGTCACAAGTACGCGCTTGGCGCGCCCAAGCATCCGGAGATCGATATTCTCAAGCTTCACACCGAGTTCCTCGCTAATTACCTGACCCGAAGTCAGCGTGGCAATGTCAACAAGCATGGCTTTTCGGCGATCACCGAAACCCGGTGCCTTGATAGCTGCCACCTTGAGTCCACCGCGCAGGCGGTTCACGACGAGCGTTGCGAGCGCTTCGCCCTCCACATCCTCGGCGATGATAACGAGCGGCTTGCCCGACTGCGCCACCTTCTCGAGAACCGGAAGGATCGGTTGGAGAGAGGACAGCTTCTGTTCGTGGATCAAAATGTACGCATCCTCGAACTCGGCGGTCATTTTCTCAGCATTGGTGATGAAGTAAGGCGACAGGTAACCGCGGTCGAACTGCATGCCCTCGACCACGTCGAGTTCGGTTTCAAGAGATTTCGCCTCTTCGACTGTAATGACACCTTCTTTGCCGACTCGGTCCATCGCCTGGGCGATGAGTTTGCCGATCTCGCTTTCGCCGTTTGCCGAAATCGTTCCCACTTGGGCGATTTCAGCGTGACCTGCAACCTTGCGGCTCATACGGTTGAGTTCCCCAACGACGGCTTCTGTAGCCATGTCGATGCCACGGCGGACATCCATCGGGTTCATTCCGGCCGCAACGGCCTTGATTCCCTCGCGGATGATCGCTTGGGCAAGCACGGTCGCCGTGGTGGTGCCATCACCGGCCACGTCGTTGGTCTTGCTCGCGACCTCGCGCACCATTTGTGCGCCCATATTCTCGAACTTGTCAGCAAGCTCGATTTCCTTGGCGACAGTCACGCCGTCCTTGGTAGTGCGAGGTGCTCCGAATGACTTGTCGAGTACGACGTTGCGGCCCTTGGGACCGAGGGTCACTTTGACAGCGTTCGCCAGGATGTCGACGCCGCGGAGCATTTTCTCGCGGGCGTCGGCAGAAAATTTGACTTCCTTTGCAGGCATGTAGGTTCTCCCTTGATTCTGAGCGGTTAGCTCAGAATTCCCATAACGTCAGACTCCTTGATGATGACGTATTCAACGCCGTCCATCTTTACTTCGGTGCCTGACCATTTGCCGATGAGGACGACGTCCCCCTTTTTGACCCCCATGGGGATCAGCTTCCCGGCATCGTCACGAATACCGGGTCCCACCGCGACGATTTTCGCCCGCATGGGCTTTTCTTTCGCAGTGTCGGGAATAATGATGCCGCCAGCAGAGCGCTCATCATCATCCTCGCGTCGAACCATGACGCGATCATGTAGCGGTTTCAGGGCCATGATTCCCCCTCCTTTTTCATATGATTGACATGAATATGAAAGCCATTGGCACTCGCCGAAGGAGAGTGCTGATAACGGCCTACGGGCAACAAATGGCAGTGCAGTGCCTCAATGTCAAGGGCTTGAGAGAAAATTTTGAAGGCTGCGTGATTTTCAGGCAGGAAACCGGGCCTCGAAACGGCGACGTTCGGCCGCGTTCAAACGTACCCGTAACTGCACCGATCCGTTTTTCTCCTTCCGGTGCAAAATAGCTCCCTTGCGGTAAAGCCAAGCGAGTGTTGCACCATCGCCTGCGGAGAGGGCAAGGTCAAACACTTGTTCTTCCCCGCTCAGAACGGTATCGATCCGGTCGAGCAACCGCTCAACCCCCTCGCCGGTAGCAGCCGAAACGGAAATTGCGTCGCCATTCCCAAGCGAGGCATGCTTTCTAGGTTCGACAAGATCGATTTTATTGAGTGCTTCAACTATGAGAGGAAACTCTTTCCCTTCCTCTTCCAGCGTTGCAAGCACACCTTCTACATCTTCGCGCTGGGCCGCCGCCTCGGGATGCGAGACATCCCGAACATGGATAAGAAGATTGGCGTGGACGACTTCCTCAAGGGTCGCCCGGAATGCTGCCACCAGCGTCGTCGGAAGCTCGGAAACGAAACCCACAGTGTCCGAAAGGATTACGGATGTGCCAGAAGGAAGCGAGATTGAGCGCATGAGAGGATCAAGAGTGGCGAACAGTTTTGCACGGGCACCTTCGCCCTCGCCTGTCAAACGCGAGAAAAGTGTCGACTTACCCGCGTTCGTATAGCCAACGAGTGCCACCACGGGATGTTCCCTGCTCCGCCGGTGTAAACTTCTTCTTTTCCGTACCCGCTCGAGCTCCTTTCGGATTCGGACAATCCTCTGTGCGATCAGTCGGCGGTCGATTTCGATCTGAGATTCACCGGGCCCGCCCAGGAAACCAAAACCACCCCGTTGACGCTCAAGGTGAGTCCACGAGCGAACAAGTCTGCTTTGCTGCCAATGAAGATGAGCAAGTTCCACCTGAAGACTACCCTCATGCGTAGAAGCGCGCGCACCAAATATCTCAAGGATGAGAGAGGTCCGATCGAGCACCTTGGTATTAAGTTCGCGTTCGAGGTTGCGTTGCTGGATTGGCGTGAGATCGGCGTTGAACAGGAACAAGGCCGGAGGTTTCGAGGTAGCGCGTACTTCAGCGGCAAGCCCTTCCAGGACGCCAGAACCGATTAATGTCGAGGGACGCATCCGCTGGATGCGGATGGTGTCCGCGCGCACGACATCAAGTTCGATACTGGATGCGAGTGCCTTGGCCTCGGCAAGCTTTCCCTCTTCCGTTCGGAGTGAGGGGCGCGCACCCCGAAGGACAGGATGAACAATCCACACTTGGTCCTTTCCAGGTTGCCGGGAAGATGATGCTCTTCCCATTCAGTCTCCTGTCTTCTCTTCCTTTTCAAGAACTTCGTCCGGTTTTTTCTCACCGGTGGGGACAGGTCCCCCGGAAACGATCGATTTCTCCTCTCGGTGGCTTTTTTTCTTCCTGTCCGCAGAATCAGAAGAACCTTCCTGGATGGATATTGGCTGACTGGGTTCGATCGTCGTGATCGCGTGCTTGTAGACAAGACGCTGACGATCCCCACGGCGAAGCAGCACCGAGAACTGATCGAAAGAGGAAATCGTCCCCTGCAACTTGATCCCGTTCACAAGGTGAACCGTGACGGGCATTTTCTGGCGACGAAGCCGGTTGAGCACCGTCGATTGCAAACCTTGATCCCGATCCTGATTCATTGAATTCTCGTTTCTCGCTTACAGGGTGCGAATTCGCTCCCGCCTCATCAAGTATGTAGCAGGGATGCTGATTTCACCCCCTTGCGGCCATAGATCGAACTTCCATTAATGCCGCTTGATGGCGCGCGCGCTTCCAAATCGATCGCGTGTAAGAGGAGTTTCCGTGTCAGACCGGGAAATCGCGTTCCGGGGGCAGACGAATCCCGCCATTCCCCTTCCACATGCAGGGCATCAGCAGGCAACGCTGCTTCACGGATTTCGGTCCGGAGCGTGAGGTGCGTGAGATCATGCTCTACGAAACCCGGAAGTCGCCGCCAGCGACACTTCGCCGGACACGCTGTCCGAATCAAGGAAGCAGAAGGATGGTCTTTTCCCCAGGGTGTACCGGGAAGCAACAGTGTTCCTGCGAGCGGGCCATCCTGCCTGCGGCGGAAGAGCACACGTCCGTCGTTGCGTAGCAGTCGAAAAACCACGCCATGGAGCAACGAACGCTCGCGGGTGGGAGCAGGAGATGGAATGGAGTCCTGTTTTCCCTCCTTTCGTGCGTGACAGGGCTTGCGCCAAGGACATTCTCCGCAGCGTGGTTTTCTCGGCGTGCAGACAAGTGCGCCCAGCTCCATTAGTGCTTCGGCGTGATCGCCGGGCCGGTTGGCGGGGACAAGTTCCGCCGCGCGCACCTGGAGGTTCTTTCTTGCTTCGGCGAGAGGTCTCTCCTCTCCGAAGACCCGAGCCAGCACGCGTAAGACGTTGCCATCAACGGCGGCGATGCGTTCTCCGAAAGCAAGGGCAGCCACGGCACCGGCCGTATAGGGGCCAATTCCGGGCAGGGTCTGGAGAGCTTGGGCATTTCGGGGAAAGCCGCTGCCTTTCGCAACGATTCGTGCGGTTTGATGGAGAGCACGTGCGCGAGCGTAGTAACCAAGTCCTGCCCAAGCGTCGATCACTTCCTCTTCTTTGGCCTGCGCAAGATCTTCGACGGTGGGCCACCGCGCAAGAAATTCGTGAAAATAGGGAACGGCGGCAGCGACTCGCGTTTGCTGAAGCATGACTTCGCTCAACCACGTCCGATAGGGATCACGTAGCTCACCGGAAGCCCCTCGCCAGGGAAGATCTCGCCGGTTGCAGTTATGCCAACGAAGAAGATCTGCCGAGCGTGGCTTTGAAGCATTTTCACTCAATGAATTGCCTTCATCCAAAGGATGGTAAGGAAGTCCCATCTGTGTCTATGCTTGATTTCGTATGCCTGCAAAGCTCACTCCACCGTGGACGCGCCGCCATTTCGCGCCCATCCCTTTTCGAGGAATCGCCGAGCGCATCCTCCGTCCGGCCTTCCGGGGCCGTGGATTCCGTGAAAGCGCCATCTTCCTCAAATGGGAACACATCGTAGGCCCGCGACTCGCCGAACGTACGATCCCGCTCAAACTTTCCGGAGCGCGTGTACTCACGATTCGGGTCGAGCCTGCCTTTGCCATCGACCTGCAATACCAGCAACTCACAATCATTGAACGGATCGCGACGGTGTACGGTTATAGGGCCGTCGAACGCTTGAAGGTCGTGCAGAAACCGGTGCATGCCCGGCAGCATGAACGTCCCTTTGTTCCACCTTCGCCATCGCCCGAGGACCGGGCGGAAGCGAAGGCGATGACTAAGACAATCAAGGATCCTGATCTCCGAAAATCCTTTGAAAACCTCGGTGCGACCATCGCCTCCGCACGCCGAACGCGCTGACGTTCATGAACGCAGGCAGCCCTTGCGCATCTCCCCGAACCTGCGGTCTTGCCTTATAACCAAAGAAGTTTGATGTGCCGTGGGCGTGTCGATACTTGGAGATGTCCTTGAATCTTATGACGATGAAACAAATTCCTTTTTTTGCCTTGGCAGTGGCTTGTGCCGCTTCCTTGTCCTTTGCCGAGGAAAGTGTCCTTCCTGAGCGTGTCCTTGGCGATCCCGCCGCCCAAGTGGAAGTGATCGAGTATGCCTCGCTCTCGTGCCCTCATTGTGCGCATTTCCACGCTGATGATTTCCCCGCGATCGAGGAGCGGTTCATCAAGACAGGTAAAGTCCGTTTCATCTACCGCGACTTCCCTCTCGATCAGACCGCACTCATCGGCTCGATGATCGCTCAATGTCAAAAAGGGGAACGCTTCTTCCCGGTCCTCAACATGCTCTTCCACCGTCAAAAAGATTGGATCCAGGAAGACGACCCGAAGAATGCGGCTGGAAAAATCCTGCGGCAGTTCGGAATCGGTCCTGACGACATTGACGCGTGCCTTGCGGACACCCCTTCGAATAAAGCCCGTCTCGATGCCATCCTGGAGATGCGTCTCGACGCGAGCCAACGCCTCGATGTCAATTCGACTCCCACGTTCTTTGTCGACGGAAAAAAGGTCGAAGGTGCGCTCAACGCTGACCGCCTCGCGGAGATCATCGAGCGGTAGCGAGGCTCACTTGACTGACTGGTAGATGTCGCCGCCACCCTTGCGAAACGCTTCCGAGCGCTCCTGCATCCCTTTTTCCGCGTATTCTCGGACTTCCCGGGTAATCTTCATCGAGCAGAACTTCGGGCCGCACATTGAGCAGAAGTGAGCGAGCTTGTGTGCTTCCTTGGGAAGCGTCTGATCGTGGAAAGAACGCGCAGTTTCGGGATCCAGTGAGAGGTTGAACTGGTCCTGCCAGCGGAAGTCGAAGCGTGCCCTGGAGAGCGCATCATCGCGCGCCCGTGCCGCAGGGTGTCCTTTGGCAAGATCGGCCGCATGAGCGGCGAGACGATAAGCGATCACTCCTTCCTTCACGTCATCGCGGTCAGGAAGGCCGAGGTGTTCCTTCGGAGTAACGTAACACAGCATCGCAGTGCCGAACCAGCCGATCATCGCCGCGCCGATTGCACTCGTAATGTGATCGTACCCGGGAGCGATGTCGGTGGCGAGCGGGCCCAGCGTGTAAAATGGTGCTTCGCCGCAGGTTTCGAGTTGGCGCTCGACGTTGATTTTGATCTTGTCCATGGGGACGTGTCCCGGTCCCTCGATCATGACCTGCACATCCTGATCCCAAGCGATCTTGGTGAGTTCGCCCAACGTCTCGAGTTCGGCAAACTGCGCCTTGTCATTGGCGTCGGCGATGGATCCCGGCCGCAGTCCGTCACCCAGTGAGAAGCTCACGTCGTAAGCGGCGAGGATCTCACAAATTTCTGGAAAATGCTCGTAAAGAAAGCTTTCCCGGTGATGGGACAAGCACCATTTTGCCATGATCGATCCACCACGGCTGACGATTCCTGTCACCCGTTCCGCCGTGAGCGGGATGTGCGCAAGGCGAACCCCGGCGTGCACAGTGAAGTAATCAACCCCCTGCTCGCACTGTTCGATGAGAGTGTCTTTGTAGATCTCCCAGGTGAGCTCCTCGGGCACCCCGTCGACTTTCTCAAGAGCTTGGTAGATCGGTACCGTTCCGATCGGTACGGGGGAGTTGCGGAGAATCCACTCCCGAATGTTGTGGATGTTGCGTCCCGTCGAGAGATCCATAACCGTGTCGGCACCCCAACGGATCGCCCACACCATTTTGTCGACCTCTTCAGCAACCGAAGAAGTGACAGCGGAGTTCCCGATGTTGGCGTTGACCTTGACGAGGAAGTTCCGCCCGATCGCCATCGGTTCGAGTTCAGGATGGTTGATGTTGCAGGGAATGATTGCCCGACCTCGTGCAATCTCATCGCGAACGAACTCCGGTGTGACCACCTCGGGAATCGAGGCGCCAAAGGATTCCCCGCTTCGGGAGGGATCAGTGGCCGCCTTGCGTCCCTGGTTTTCTCGCAGGGCGACGTACTCCATCTCTGGAGTAACGATCCCGCGTCGGGCGTAGGCGAGCTGGGTTGTCGCACGATCAAGGGCAACGCGTGGCCGATTAGAATTCGGGAAAGACGGGACGCGGTTGGCAGCAGAAGGATTGCCATTGTCGATCCCTTTGACCGTCCGCCCGCCAACGAGTTCGACGTCACCGCGTCCATCAATCCACGATTCACGCCAGCGCGGGAGGCCTTGATTGATATCGATTTCGACTTGGGGGTCGGTGTAAGGACCGGAGGTGTCGTAGACCCGGAACGGCGGCTCGTTTGCCGAGGGATCGAGATCGATTTCTCGGATGGGAACACACAATCCCCTTTTCTCGTCTCCCACGTAGACTTTGCGCGAGGCGGGAAGTGATCCGGTAGTTACGCGAATCGAATCAGGAAGTGTGTCGGCGTCCATCAAGGTCTCCATCTGCTCTCGTTCTAAGGCCGGAAGCAGGACGGAAAACCCGACCCGTTCTGATCCCTCCGCCGGCATGACCCGCTCAGGTACGAAGGGTTCCCGCAGCTTGCGGATCTCAGCGCCGGTCGCCCCGGAGCTCCCCCTCAGAACTGCAGGCAGTGTGCGGACGACCCGTCGATCCGTCAACAAAAAGGAGTCCGAGTGCGGGGTTTGACTGCGTTGAGTCGTGCACGGATGCTTCCCTATCCTCGGCTTCACTCATGTGTACGTTCGTCCTCCTCCATCGCCCCGGCCATCGCTGGCCGATCATCATCGGTGCCAACCGGGACGAGATACTTACCCGCCCTTGGCGGGCTCCAGGTAGGCATTGGCCCGAGCATCCAGGCGTCATTGGTGGACTCGACGCGGAGGCCGGTGGCAGTTGGCTCGGCATGAACGATGCCGGACTCCTTGCCGTTGTACTCAACCGTCGCGGTTCTCTTGGGCCAGCCCCTGGGCTCCGCTCCCGGGGAGAACTGGTCTTGCGCGCCCTGGAAGCGGAGAGAGCTGCGCAGGCAGTAGAGAACCTCTCCTCCATTGACGGCAACGAATGGCGCGTTTTCAACCTTGTCATCGCCGATTCCGAAGGCGCCTGGTGGATCCGGAATGCACCGGACTTCCAAATCTCCCACTATGCCTTCCCAGAGGGAGTCTCCATGCTAGCGGCGGACGACATCAACGATCCTGCATCGAATCGAATCGCCTACCACCTTCCGGTGTTTCGAAGTGCGTCCGAGCCTGACCCTGATCGCCAAGCGTGGGATTCCTGGCGGGACATTCTGGGAAGCACAGACTGCCCGGACGAAGATCCGCTCTCGGCAATGACGATCAAGCCGAAGGGGCGCAACTATGGCACGGTGTCAAGCTCCCTCATTGCCCTACCCGCGCGTGATACCAAAAAGGATGTTCGCTGGATGTTTGCCGCCGGGCCTCCCGATCGCACGCCGTTTTTGCCCGTGGACTGCACATGAATGCTTATTGCCCTTGCTAAACTGCATCGTTGTCGGCGAAGGGGATTGGCCATGCGCATAGGGGTTCCGAAAGAAATCAAGGAGCAGGAACATCGTGTCGGTCTCGTGCCGGGAAGCGTTCGCGAACTGATCCGCCAAGGCCACGAGGTCGTGGTCGAAAAGCTCGCTGGTCACACAATTGGGCTGGATGACGAGGACTACGAAGCAGCAGGGGCAGTCATCTTCGCAACCGCGGGCGAGGTGTTCGAGCAGGCCGATATCATCGTCAAAGTGAAAGAACCGCTCGCACCCGAACGCGCAATGCTACGTTCCGGCCAGGTGCTCTTCACCTACCTACATTTGGCCGCTGATCCGGACCAAACCCGTGCACTCGTGGATAGTGGCGTTACGGCCATTTCCTACGAGACCGTCACCGACGAAGCAGGCCGCCTGCCCCTGCTTGCACCCATGAGCGAAGTTGCAGGAAGGATGTCAATTCAGGCCGGTGCCCATTGTCTTGAGCGTGAGACGGGCGGACGCGGCATTCTCCTTGGCGGGGTTCCCGGAGTCTCCGCAGCTGATGTCGTGGTACTGGGCGGTGGTGTGGTCGGTACCAACGCAGCCCGCATGGCGATGGGAAGCGAAGCTCGAGTCACTGTGATCGACAAATCGTTAGCTCGCTTGCAACAACTCGACCTCCAGTTCGGCCCCACCCTCAACACTATTTTTTCGACCTCCGAATCGATCGAACAGCACGTGCGCGAGGCCGATCTCGTGGTAGGCGCGGTTTTGGTTCCCGGGGCTGAAACCCCTCGACTGATCTCGGCCGCGGACGTGCGCCACATGCGCCGAGGATCGGTGATAGTCGATGTGGCAATCGACCAAGGTGGGACGAGCGAAACAAGTCACCCGACCACCCATAGCGAGCCCACCTATATCGTCGATGACGTGGTGCACTACTGCGTTGCCAACATGCCGGGGGCTGTCGCGCGCACCGCCACCTTCGCACTCAACAACGCCACCCTCCCTTACTTGCTCGCACTGGCCGGCAAAGGATGGAAAGCAGCCCTCGCCGGTGATCCCGGATTTGCGCAGGGGCTCAACGTTCATGAAGGAAAAATCACCCATCCGGCGGTCGCTGAGAACCTTGACTATCCGCTCACCACGGTTGAGGAAATCCTCGCAAGCGCGTGAGAAAAGACAGACTCAGATTGGTTGCCCTTCACCCTTGAACGGGCTATAGGAGAATGGCTAGGAAGCTCCGAGCCTCTACCATAATTCCGCCTGGAGTGCCGCCCGGGATGCCTCCCAAGACGCGCCGCCGCCTGATCCGCGAGGGAAAGGCCAAGGCCCTTTTTGAAGGGCCCGAACCGGGAACCTTGATTCAGCATTTCAAGGACGACGCCACCGCCTTCAACAACAACAAGCGCGGCACCATCAGTGGCAAGGGCGTTATCAACAATCGAATTTCCGCCCATTTGATGGAAAAATTCGAAGGAATTGACGTTCCCACACACTTCATCCGTCATCTCAACATGCGGGAACAACTTGTTAAGGAAGTTGAGATTATTCCTGTTGAGGTGGTAATACGGAACGTGATCGCAGGCAGTTTGTCAAAACGCTTCGACATCCCTGAGGGAACCGCCCTACCTCGTTCGATTGTCGAGTACTATTTCAAATCCGACGAACTCAATGACCCGATGATCACCGAAGAGCACATCACTTCCTTTGGCTGGGCGGCAAGCGAGGAGATCGACGAGATGTTCTCGCTCGCACTCAGGATCAACGACTACCTCACGGGCCTTTTTGCAGGGATCAGGATCCGACTCATAGACATGAAGCTCGAATTCGGTCGCTACGTCACCGAAGATTCGCTGAGCATCATTCTCGCTGATGAGGTGAGCCCGGACACCTGCCGGCTCTGGGATGTCGAGACCGACAAGAAGCTCGACAAGGACCGCTTCCGTCGTGACCTTGGCGATGTCGAACAGGCCTACCAGGAGGTGGCGCGTCGTCTTCGCATTCTTCCCGGAGAAAGTGCTGCCGGAAACGCCACGTGAGGGCGATGATCCACGTCCGCCTCAAGCCAGGCGTACTCGATCCCCAGGGCAAGGCCGTGGAGAGTGCGCTTGCGCGACTCGGTTTCGGCGAGGTGAAGGAAGTTCGCCAGGGCAAGGTCTTCGACATCGTTCTAGACCAAGTGGACAAAGGGGTTGAGCAGAGACTCGAGGAGATGTGCGAACGCCTACTTGCCAACACGGTGATCGAGGAATATCGCATCGCTATTAGTGACGCATGAGATCCTCAGTCGTCGTCTTCCCGGGATCAAACTGCGACCGGGACGTCGCCGTCGCGCTTTCTGCCTGCTGCGGTATGCAACCTACGATGGTGTGGCACGGAGAAACCGACCTTCCGCCCAGCGACCTTGTGGTTCTACCGGGTGGCTTTTCCCACGGGGATTACCTGAGAGCCGGTGCCATCGCTGCGCGCGCTCCTGTCATGCATGAAGTGGTTCGCCTTGCCGGACACGGCGTGCCGGTGCTTGGAATCTGCAACGGCTTCCAAATTCTGACCGAGTCAGGCCTTCTTCCTGGGGCACTTCTTCGTAACGCCAAGCTCCGCTTCGTTTGTAAGTCCGTCCATCTCCGGATCGAAGGTCGCTCACTCTTCACAAACGCCTACACCCCCAATGAAATCGTGCGTTTTCCCGTTGCCCATGCCGAAGGAAACTATCGGGCAGACGCTGAGACCCTCGCCCGTCTTGAGGGCGAAGGCCATATCGCCTTTCGTTATTGCGCTGCCGATGGGACCTTTGGGAGCGATGCCAATCCGAACGGATCTCTTGCCGACATTGCTGGCATCACCAGTCAGAATGGACGGATCTTGGGTCTTATGCCTCACCCGGAACGTGCGATAGAGCCCGCGCACGGTGGAACCGATGGCCGCCGCTTGTTCGAAGCCATTGCCGGAGCCCTCTCGTGAGTACAAAGAAAACCTGTGCCGAAGATGCCGAGGCACTTGGGCTCACAAAGAAAGAGTTCGCGCAAATCAAACGCACTCTTGAACGGGCACCCAACCCGACCGAGCTCGGAATTTTCTCGGCGATGTGGAATGAGCATTGCTCGTACAAATCCTCCCGTTATTGGCTCCGCCAGCTTCCTAGCAAGGGGGAACGCATCCTTCACGGTCCGGGGGAGAATGCCGGCGTTGTGGATCTTGGGAATGGATGGGCCGTCGCATTCAAAATGGAGAGTCATAACCATCCCTCGTTTATCGAACCTCGGGAGGGAGCAGCGACAGGCGTTGGCGGCATTCTCCGGGACGTGTTCACCATGGGCGCACGCCCAATCGCGGTCCTTAACTGCCTTCGGTTCGGGGATCCTAGCCATCCTCGCACGCGCCATCTCGTGGCTGGCGTTGTCTCAGGGATTGGAGACTATGGGAATTGCGTCGGCATCCCGACCGTAGGTGGGGAATGCGCGTTCGATTCGCGTTACAACGGCAACATCCTGGTAAACGCCATGGCCGTCGGCATCGTGCGCACCGATCGGATCTTCCTTGCCAATGCCGGCAAGCCGGGCAACCCGGTGATCTATGCAGGTGCGAAAACCGGGCGGGACGGAATCCACGGAGCAAGCATGGCCTCGGCAGGGTTTTCCGATGAAGCCGAAGCGAAACGTCCGACGGTCCAGATTGGCGATCCCTTCACGGAAAAACTTCTTCTCGAGGCATGCCTAGAACTCATGAAAACCGATGCCATAATTGGCATCCAGGATATGGGTGCCGCCGGTCTTACCTCATCCTCGGTTGAAATGGCCGCAAGGGCAGGTGTCGGCGTTCGGCTGCGACTAGACGAGGTACCCGTACGCGAGGAGGGCATGACACCGAGCGAGTTGATGCTTTCCGAGAGCCAGGAACGAATGCTGATGACGCTACGCCCCGGTGCGGAAGAGATTGCGTTCTCGATTCTAGGGAAATGGGGAATTGATGCCGTAGCGATCGGTGAGGTCACGGACACCGAACGCCTGCAACTAGAAATGGGCGGAGAATGCGTGGCTGATCTTCCCATAAAGCCCCTCGCGGAAGGAATTTCCTACCAACGCGAGGCTCTCCCTTCTCCCCGTCCTTCCGAGATGCACATTCCGCTCGATGACGACTGCGCGGGGGCCCTGCTACGCCTCATGTCCTCCCCTAATCTGTCTTCGCGCCGCTGGATATGGGAACAGTACGATCAATCTGTGATGGCCGACACGATTATGGGGCCGGGGCGCGACGCCGCCATCATGCGCCTTCACGGAACTTCTACAGGAATCGCGATCACTGCCGACTGCACTCCTCGCTACTGCGCGGCTGATGCGCGCATGGGGGCGATGCAGGCGGTGGTGGAATGCTATCGGAATCTTTCAGCGAGCGGAGCACTCCCGCTTGCGATCACCGACTGCCTCAACTTCGGAAATCCAGAATCACCCGAAGTGATGGGGGCTTTTGTCGCCTCCGTCGAGGGGATCTCCGAGGCGTCTCGTGCCCTTGAAATGCCCGTCGTCTCGGGCAACGTCTCGTTCTACAACGAGACCGACGGGCAGCCGATCCCGCCAACGCCGCAGGTGGGCGCAATCGGACTCATGGACGAAGTAGAACGATACAGACCGCGTCATCCCCGGGAGGGGGATGCCTTGCTCGTGATGGGCACCACCACCGGGCACCTTACGGGTTCGCTTTATGCCCGAGACATCGCAGGCATCACCGAGGGTCCGCCGCCGCCCGTCGATCTTGATGCGGAAAAGCGGAATGGCACGTGGCTCCGGGAGCAGATTCAGAGCGGTGCAATTTCCTGCTGCCATGACATATCCGACGGAGGCCTTGCCGTAGCAGTGGGTGAGATGTGCCTCGAAGGCGATGTGGGAGCCCGCATAGGATGTCCCGACGGTATCGCACCCACGTCCTTCCTTTTCGGTGAAGATCAGGCGCGCTACCTGGTTGCAGTTCCCGAAGAAGAGGTTTCTGCTCTTGCCATGGCGGCTGGAGAAGCAGGAATTCCTGCTTTTCGAACAGGTACGTTTGCGGGCTCCGCATTGACACTTGAAGGCCTCGGTGCAATATCAATCAAGGCTCTTCGTGAAGGGCACGAAGGCTGGTTCCCTGTCTTCATGGAGAGTTGAGAGGCCATGTGATGGCGATGGATGCGCAGGAGATTGAGCGGTTGATACGCCAGGCACTTCCTGATGCGAAGATCACGATTGAGGATCTTCGTGGGGACGGCGATCATTACGCTGCCCACGTCATCTCCTCCGCGTTCCAGGGCAAGTCCCGGGTGGAACAGCATCAGATGGTCTATCAGGCTCTCGAGGATCGCATGGGTGGCGTCTTGCACGCCCTTGCGCTCCAAACCTCGGTCCCAGGCGACGCCTAGGCCACCACAACCAGGAGATTCCCCATGGAAACCACCGAAAGCAGTCCAGTTAATACCGAAAAGCGCATCCGCTCCGAGATTGATTCCAACGACATCGTGCTGTTTATGAAGGGAACACCGGTATTTCCGCAGTGCGGCTTCTCGGCAATGGTCGTTCAAATCCTCAACCACATCGGAGCTCCCTTCAAAAGCATTGACGTGCTGGCTGAGCCGTCGATCCGAGAAAGTATCAAGGAATTCGCCAAGTGGCCGACAATTCCCCAGCTCTATGTGAAGGGCGAGTTCGTCGGCGGATGTGACATCGTACGTGAGATGTTCGAGGCAGAAGAACTCCAAGCGCACTTCGAGTCCAAAGGGATCAAGATCGATCAAAAATAAGGCACTCCGAGGAGTACCGCCCGTTCAGCGGGAGTAGTACTCGATCACGAGTTGCGGTTGCATTTGCACCGGGTAAGGAACGTCCTCGAACTTTGGTGTTCGCACGTAGGTGCCGGCGAACTCACCCTCTTTGACCGAGATGTATCCAGGAACATCGCGCTCTCCATCCTGGATTGCTTCAAGCATCAGTGGATGCGCGCGCGACTTCTCACGGATCGACACCACATCGCCTTCTTGGCACCGGAAACTCGGAACGGTTACCCTGCGTCCGTTGACCTCAATATGTCCGTGGCTGACGACCTGGCGCGATGCAAAAACCGTTGGCACAAAATTGAGACGATAGACAACCGCATCCAGGCGGCTTTCCAGTAGTCCGACAAGCTGTTCGCCCGTATCTCCCCGCATCTGTGCAGCTTTCAGGTAGTAGCCACGGAATTGTCGTTCTGAAACGTTGCCGTAGTAGCCTCTGAGGCGCTGTTTCGCCGACAGCTGCTCGGCGTAGTCCGAGGGCTTGCTCTTGCGGCGACGTCCATGCTCACCGGGACCGTAGTCGCGTTTGTTGAAGGGGCTCTTCGGACGCCCCCAGAGATTGCACCGGAGACGGCGGTCGATTTTGCCGTGCGGTTGCTTGCGTTTGCTCATTCCTAGACGGAACCCTTTCCGGAAACCGGGAGCGCAACAAAAGGCCCCCCGAAGGGGGCCATGTATTGCGCACGATAACCCAAGCCAAACTTGATGTCAACTTCGGGAAACGTGAATCTCTCGGAATTTTTCTGGAACCCGTCCATTCCTGCCCCAAGGAGCACTTCCTCGACGATCAAGGGACGCCAACCCTGGACGGGACTCAATCGCTGTGGCACGATCAAAGCGTTGAGGAACGAAATCACCAATCTCCACCAGCAGGTGGAGAAAACGATCATCATTCTCGGGTTCTTCGCCCTGGTCATCCTTGCTTTCGTTTTGATGACCGTCCACCTCGTTTGTCACCAGCGGCAGCGAGATCTTGTCCTTTCCGTCCACGATCGCTTCCAGGAAGATCTCCGGCCAGCCCGACGCTGGCCACGCTTGCTCTCCCTCCGAGAGATCGTCATCATGATCGTTGCTGATCTGGAACTTGATTCCCTCACCGTCCTCAAATCGGATCCTCGATTCTCGACGAACGCTCGCGCAACGTCTCCCTTGGCTAGATTCTGTGATCTCATTGAAGTATCGATGGATCATTGTTCAATGGTACCGCCCGAGGATTCATTGTTTTCTTTCCGATCGGACACCAGAGCGCTCACGATTCCGTGGAGCGTCCTCAACTCCTGATCAGTGAGACGGTTTCGCGTGAAAATCGCGCGGACGCTTCTTTCCATCCGGGGTGCTTTCTCAGACGGGTAGAAAAAACCTTTCTTCTTCAAGAAATTTAGAAGACGAGCGAGGAAGAAATCTAGATCCTCGCGCTCGGCCGTGGCGGCCGGTAAAGGCTCGGAAAAGGATGCTCCGCCGTTGTAAGCGAGGTGCCACTCATAGCCTGTCAACAGGACCGCCATCGCCAAGTTGAGAGAGCGGAACGAAGCCGCCGCTGGAATTGAGATCACTGCTTCTGCTGCGTTCAATTCTTCGTTGGCGAGCCCTGCGTTTTCAGGGCCGAACAGAATTCCAGTCGACTCCCCCCTACGGACCGAGAAAGCAAGTGCCTCTCCCGCCTCCTTAGGCGATAGCGTTGGACGCCGTAGTGCCCTGGTCCGAGCGGTGGATGCGTGCACCACCTGAAGGTCGAGCACCGCTTCAAAAGTTTCCTGGAACGTGCTGACCCGGATGTCCGCCCGTTCGAGTGCACCAGAAGCCGCAGCGACTGCTTTCGAATCAGGCCATGCAAAGCGCGGTGAGACCAAGCGAAGATCCTCAAGGCCGAAATTCGCCATGGCACGGATGGCCGTGCCAACGTTCTCGGCGAGCTGAGGACGAACGAGAATCACAGCAGGTGGGGCCACGCTTCTCCCCTTCACCTTCTTCGCCAAGTTGTTCCGCCAGATCCGTCCTCGAGAATAATTCCGACGGCCAGAAGGCCATCCCTGATCCGATCTGCCTCGCTAAAGTCACATCGTTCGCGGGCTCGGGTCCGTGCATCGATCTTTCTTTGGATCTCGGCATGGTCCGGTCCCTCCCTGTCTTGGGCACGGAACCACTCCTCGTCCGCAACCTGGAGCAGTCCCATTGCTCTTGCGCCTGCGAGTAGTGCCGGTCCGTTCCCGGACGCAGCAAACGCATGGAGCACCGCCATCGCCTTCGGAGTGTTGAGATCATCCTCAAGCGCTGCGAGAAGTTCCACGGGTACTTCTCCGATGGGTTCAGCACCACCGGCGCACCTTCGCCAGCGGTCAAGCGTGCGGCGAGATTGCATGAGAGAATCGAGTGTGAAGTCGATGGGCTGGCGATAGTGTGTCGAGAGCAGGGTCAATCGAATCGACTCGCCGGGATGATCGGCAAGAAGATCTCGAACCGTATGAAAGTTTCCAGCCGATTTCGCCATCTTCTCACCTTCGGTGAGCAGATAGCCGTTGTGCACCCAGAAACGTGCGAAGCCGCTTTCGGGATTGGCTGCACTCGACTGAGCCAGTTCGTTCTCGTGGTGCGGAAACACCAGGTCCGCTCCTCCACCATGGATGTCGAATTCAGGTGAGAGATAGCAACGGCTCATCGCCGAACACTCGATGTGCCATCCGGGACGTCCCCTGCCCCACGGGCTGTCCCATCCCGGTTCCTCCTTCTCGGATGGTTTCCACACCACGAAATCCGCAGAGTCCCGCTTGAAGGAGGCAACCTCCACGCGGGCACCAGCGATCTGTTCTTCTCGGTCGTGGCCCGAGAGGCGACCGTAGCCTGACATAGTCGATACTTCGAAAAGGACATGCCCTTCCGCTTCGTAGGCATGTCCCCGATCGAGAAGCTCGCCGATCATCGCGACCATCTCGGGAATGTGTTCCGTTGCCCTCGGTTCCAGGTCGGGGGGCAGCGCGTTGAGGTTCGCCATGTCTTCACCGAAACGCTGCAACGTCGTCTTGGTAAACTCTCGGATGTCCAGCCCTTTCTCTTTCGCACGCTGATTGATTTTGTCATCCACATCAGTGACGTTTCGGACGTAAGTCACGCGTGGGTAGAGCTTGCGCAGAAGCCTGACGAGAAGATCAAAAACGACTACGGGGCGGGCGTTTCCAATGTGTGCATCGTCATAAACAGTCGGCCCGCAGACGTAGATCCGAACGTGCTCTGGGTCCCGAGGCTCAAACGGTTCGACTCGCCGGTTGATCGTGTTATGGAGGACGAGTCCCATACTAGGCTAGGCCTTCTTCGGGAGGCTTCCGCTTTCCAACGCGAATGCGTTGGTAATCGGATAACGACGGTCGCGCCCGAACGCACGAGAGGTAAGGCGCACACCCGGGGGGGCTTGCCTGCGTTTATATTCAGCTCGGAAAAGAAGCGTGCGAACGTGCTCGATAATTTCCCGATCAGCACCTGAAGCCACGACTTCATCCACTGACTGTTCTTTCTCGACGAGACGTTCGAGCACGGCATCAAGGATTTCATAATCGGGCAACAAGTCTTGGTCGGTTTGACCGGGGCGTAGCTCCGCCGTCGGCGGCTTCTCGATGCTCGCTTCCGGAATCGCCTTGCCATCCGGCCCCAGGAAATCCTTGCCGTTAGCGTCCTCATTGCGCCAACGAGCAAGCTGGTAAGCGGTGGTTTTGTAGACATCCTTCAAGACCGAAAACCCGCCGTTCATATCGCCGTAGATCGTTGCGTAACCCACCGACATCTCGCTCTTGTTTCCAGTCGTGAGAAGAAGCTCACCAAACTTGTTGGA
Source organism: Alphaproteobacteria bacterium (assembly GCA_965206145.1). Classification (GTDB taxonomy): domain Bacteria; phylum Pseudomonadota; class Alphaproteobacteria; order TMED109; family TMED109; genus CBDBIK01. Next base: position 233,883 of record CBDBIK010000002.1, on the reverse strand, counting down.
GAAGGCCATGAGAACAGTCCCGCGCAGGCGGGCCTGGAGATTTTCCTCGGTAACGTCGGCTTCCCTGCCCTGAAATGGTTCTTTTAACAACACGCCCAGGGCTTCGACCGCGGACGAGATCGGCACCGTCTCAAGACAGATGCTAAGGAGTTGCGCAGTTTCCTCCGCATCGTCAAGGCTGCCCTGCGAGGAAATCGCCGAGGGCATTCGCACACCCCGGACGCGCTCCCCGCCGATCGCATCCACCGCAATCGCTGCTGAGAGTGCCGAATCGATGCCGCCGGAAAGCCCCAGAACGATGCCGGGGAAGCGGTTCTTTTCCACGTAACCACGCAGGCCCGTAACCATCGCCTGCCAAAGCGCTTTCTCGCCTTCGGGAGCTTTGTGAATCTTGGCAGGAATTGGCCCCCATGCCCCGTCCTCCTTGGCCGGTTGCCAAGTGGTACACAGAACGGACGCCTCCCACGATGGAGCCTGCGCCGTGAGGCGAGCGTCTCCGCTCAGGACAAAAGAGGCTCCATCGAATGCCAATTCGTCCTGTCCACCGATCTGGTTCACGTAGACAAGCGGAAGTGAGGTTTCACTCACACGGGCCACAGCAAGGGAGAGCCGTTGATCGGCTTTGCGGGCATCGAAGGGCGAGCCGTTGATGACAATGAGCAGGTCGGCTCCCGATTCTGCAAGCGTCTCGCTCACGTCGGAATGCCACATGTCCTCGCACACCATGATCCCAAGGTTCACGTCCCTGAAACGGACAGGACCAGCCGGTGGACCGGGAGCAAACACTCTCTGCTCGTCAAACACGCCGTAGTTGGGAAGGTGTTGTTTACGGCGGATCGCCTTCACTTCACCGTCCGCGATCAGAAGGGCTGCATTGTGAATGACACCACCCTCGCCTGTCACAGGTGCTCCCACGATGATTGCCGGACCTTCATCAGCAGTCGCCCTGGCGATCTCTCCCACGGCCTGCCCTGCCGCCCCTATGAAGGCGGGGCGGGAGATCAGGTCCTCAGGCGGATAGCCTGTGACCACAAGCTCCGAAAAGACGGCGATGTCCGCACCCTGTGCCCCGGCCTCTGCGCGTGCCTCCAGCACGAGAGCGACATTGCCAGGAAAATTGCCCAATGTCGGATCGACCTGGGCCAACGCGAGAACCATCGAATCCACGAAACGGGCTTCAGGCCTTGCCTTTGTCTTGGCGTAGCAGGAATTCCCTACCGACCTTGACTTGGGGGCGTCCTCCGTAAGCGATGATGTCAGCTGTCGCATAGGTTTCGGACCATTCCTCTGGCAAGTAAGAGCCGGTCCCGATCACATCGATCGGCGCATTGGCAACCGCCATCAGGAGGCACTTCGCCGGCCCGAAGCCCGAGCTCGCGACGATCCGAACCTTCTTCCAACCTGCGCCATCAAGGACCTTGCGGAAATGCCAAATCGCAGCTGCGCTCACGCCCGTTCCCACGAGCCAGCGGAGCTCCTCCTCGGTGCGATAGGTACGGATTGCCTCGGGCGCATAACGGTCGAGGACGTCGTAGGAACTCGCCGTATCTAGCCCCTCAATAAAGCGCCCGCCGTGGGTGTCGAGGCGGAACGCAAGGCGGCCCGACGACGCCAGTTCCGGGAAGCGTTTGCAAACGGCCAGGGCGTCACTTATCTCGCATCCGAAGTAGTCCACAAGCACGGTGAGAGGTTCGCCCGGAAAGCGCTCGACAAACATTTCGGCCGCACGAACAGTGGAGCCTGCGTAACCCAGCAGGGCATGGGGCATCGTCCCCTTCCCCTTTTCGGTGTCGAGCAACGAGGCGGTCGAATCGTTGGCGGTGCCAATGAAGCCGATCGCATCCACTTCGCGCTTGGCCCGCGCAGAACCGACCGAGGCCCCGTAGGCCATCAGGCTCTGCATTTCGGCACCCGCGCAGTGGCGCGCATCCATTGCGAGAAAGCCGATACGAGGAAGTGCGCGGCACATGTTGTAGGCGTTGTAAGCAGCCACTGAGGGAGGACCGATTTTCTGGAGATAGATCGTTTCTAGGTCGACGAGGGTGGCCAGCGGTCCCGTCAGATAGATGAGCGGTTCGCCCGCCCCCACCCAGGCGCCTTCTTCGTACTGAAGCTCAATATCGAAACTGCTACCGCGCCGTTTTGCCGCCTCTTCCAGCCACTCAAGTGCTATGCGCGGGCAAAAGACCACAGGTCGCCTCATGAAAATTGCGTACGTAACCGGCATGTCGCCGTTGCTACGGACAATTTCACGAGTGAGTTTGAAGTAGTGGTCCGTACGGTGCGCCACGTCGTCCTCGAACGCCGACATCTCGCCTCCGCATGCTCCGTCGAGGAAGTGAATCGTGCCACAGCGCCCGAAGACCCGCAAACGATCGAATTCTTCGACCCCTCTTCCGTCCCGAGAGCGGACTCCCAGAGACAAGGGCGACCTAGCTGACCTAGCTGACCAGCAGCTTTTCTACCGCTTCCTCGTTCCAGGAAACTCCGCTGCCAGGCACATCGGGCACAATGGCATGGCCGTCTCGAATTTCGAGAGGCTCGGCCAGGAACGGGCTCGCCCAATCCACGTATTCAAGCCAGTGAGCCCCGGGGGTCACCCGAAGCAGCTGCGCCGAGAACTCGGGGAACAGGTGCGAGGAAAACGGAATCCTGGCTCCCGCAGCAAGGGCAGCAGCACGCATCCAGCCGGTGACGCCACCGATGCGCATCGCATCGGGCATGACGAAGTCCATAGCTTCAGCGAGGATCGCCTCATTCATATCCGGGGGTCCGTAGAAGTTTTCACCGATTTGAATCGGTGTCGAGACAACTCCCCGGAGATCGCGACACCCGTCGAGATCCTCATATGCGACAGGTTCCTCAAACCACGTCAAGCCCAGAGAATCAAGCATGGGGAGACGCCGCATAGCCTCGCGGCGGGAAAGTCCTTGATTGAAATCCGACATTAGAAGGACGTCGTCGGAAATTGCCTTGCGCACTGCGACAATGGCAGCCTCATCGTCGGTCACCTCGTCACGACCCAAGCGGATCTTCATCGCGCCGAACCCGCCTTCGAGGAAATCCTGAGCTTCTTTTGCTGCCTCCTTTGGAGTCAGCAGCACCCCGAGCCCGTTGCTGTTGTAGGCGCGCACAGGTCCAGGGGTTCCGCCGAGGAGACGGACGAGGGGAAGTTTCGCCACCCGCGCACAAGCATCCCAAGCGGCCATGTCAAAGCCGGAGATCGCCATGAAGGCGATTCCCTGCGGACCGTAGAGGGTGAGACCCTTGATGAGCTCGTCGTAAAGGGACGCCGGGGCGAGAGCGCGGCCACGCACCATGGCTTCGATTTCCTTGAGGACGACCGCGAACAATTTCGCGCCATTCGGACGGTAACCAAAGAGATAGCTGTGGCCGGTAACGCCTTCTTCCGTGTGGATATCAATGAGGAGAAAGGGTGCCTCGGAGAAGCCGCCAATCTTCGTCGTGAGAGGTCGGTTGAATGGCACCAACACCTCTCGCGTAGTGATGCTCCTGATTGTCAAACTACTCATGGAAGCCTCAGTAGGTCGTCCGGCCACCGGAAAGATCGAAAGCGGCGGCGGTAGAAAAGGAGCAGTCCTCGGAGGATAGCCAGGCGATGAGCGCCGCTGCTTCCTCGGGTTTGCCCATGCGTCCCAGGGGAATGCGCGCGATCATGTACTTGGTGTGCTCTTCGGTAACCTGTCCGAGCATCGGAGTCTGAATCACCGCCGGAGTGACGCAGTTTACGATCACGCCGGTCGTGGCATGCTCTTTCCCGAGAGAGCGGGTAAAGGCAATGACGCCCGCCTTGGACGAGCTGTAGTGGGCAGCATTGGGGTTGCCCTCCTTGCCTGCCACGGACGCAATGTTGATGATCCGGCCATAATTCCTTTCCAACATGTGCGGCAGGACGGCACGACAGGCGAGGAAGGTACCGGTGAGATTGATGTCAATCACGCGGCGCCATTCGTCCACGTCTACGTCAAGCACGCTGGCCACATCGCCGGCGATCCCTGCGCTGTTCACAAGAATGTCGATCTGTCCGAAGTTCTTCCGCGCCGCATCGGTCGCCTTTTTCATGGCGTCTTCGTCCGTGACACTGACTTCGCTCGCCATGGCCGCTTCCTTGCCAAGTTCGCTGGCGAGAGACCCAATGCCGTCCGAATCACGGTCCCACAACGCAACGCGGGCACCTGATCCGACCAGACGTTGCGCCGTGGCGCGACCAATGCCGCTGGCGGCTCCCGTTACGATGGCCACGCGGCCTTTGAGGTCAATGTCGTTCATTTCGTTTCTCCTTTGGCGTTGTCGCTCATGGCATGAGTTGCCCGCCGTTCACCTCGAGCACCTGCCCGGTGACGAAACCACTCATCGAATTGGAAGCAAGGTAGAGGAAGGCCCCGGTGCATTCCTCCGAGGTGCCGGTCCGCCCCATCGGGATGAGGGCGCGCATGGCTGCCATCTGCTGCTCGTTTGTCCAACGCTCATGGAACGGGGTGTCAATCACTCCGGGCGCAACGGCGTTAACCCGAATCCCCTCGCTCACGAGTTCACGGGCCGAGCCGCGTGTGAAGGTACTGACCCAGCCTTTCGATGCAGCGTAGAGTGCCGCTCCCCCTGCTCCGCCGAAACGGGCCGCGATTGATGTCGTGTTGATGATGCAACCGTTGCCGCCTTGGGCACGAAATTGCGCGGCGGCGGCGCGGGTACCCGCCAGGACCGAACGGCAGTTCAGGTCCATGACCTTGTCGTAGTAGACATCGTCCATCTCGGCAAGGGGGGAACGAAAGACCATGCCACCCGCATTATTCACCATTACGTCGAGACGCCCGAACGCATCCACCGCCTCGGAGACAATGCGGTCAAGGGAACCCGGTTCGCACACGTCGGCTGCGACAACGAGCCCTTCGCCCCCTGCCGCCTTCACGTCAGCCGCAACGGCGTCAGCCTCTCTTTTCGACTGGTTGCAATGAACGAGCACTTTTGCGCCCACTGCGCCAAACCCGCGTGCAGCAGCAGCACCAATGCCAGTGCTCGCGCCCGTGATGACAACGGATTTGCCTTTAAGATCTTCGTGCATGGTTTCCCTCCCGTGACGAGTCCAGCATAGCGTTGGCATTGGCGTATGCCGTTAGCGTTTCCGCATGCCGCTAAAAAGCAAAGAGAGGACACGCTCGGGCAACAAGACAAGTATTCTCCGGCCAGAACAAAGACACGAGGGACACATGGGGAACTCCCAAAACTCTAACACTCCACTCAAGGTCGATGGGGAAAGGCTCTGGGCGAGTCTTGCCGAAATGGCCCGCCTCGGTGCCACCCCAAGGGGCGGAGTAAACCGCCAAACCCTCACTGACCTGGACCGTGAGGCACGCGATCTTCTCCGCAGATGGTGCGAGGAATGCGGCTTGGCTATCCGGGTTGACGCAGCCGGAAACATGTTCGCGCGGCGTCCCGGAAAAAATCCGGAGCGTGCGCCTGTGGCCACTGGAAGCCACCTCGACACCCAGCCAACAGGCGGACGCTTCGATGGCGCCCTCGGCGTGCTTGCCGGCCTTGAAGTCATGCGCACGCTCGCCGACGCCGACTACGAGACGGATGCTCCGCTCGAGCTCGTGATGTGGACCAACGAAGAGGGTTGCCGTTTCGCCCCGGCGATGATGGGTTCCGGAGTTTGGGCCGGCATTCACGGCATCGATCAAGTGATGGCGGTGACAGACCGAGAAGGTGCCCGCTTCGGGGACGAACTCCGTCGCATCGGCTACGCGGGCCCCGAACCCTGCTCGCACGAGGCAAACCCATTTGGCGCTTTGGTCGAGATTCACATCGAGCAGGGCCCACTCCTTGAAAACGAAGGCAAGACCATCGGAATCGTCACCGGAGCTCAGGCTCAGCGCTGGTATGAGCTTGAGATCGAGGGAATGGAATCGCACGCCGGCACCACCCCGATGCCGGTCCGAAAGGACGCCCTCGTGGGAGCCTCCTCGATTGTTTCGAGCGTGCGCGCCATCGGTGAGCGTTTCTCGCCGGACGCACGTACCACTTGTGGCGTTCTGGAAGCCCGCCCCGGATCCCGCAACGTCATTCCCGGCAGCGTCTTCCTCACCGTTGACCTGCGCCACCCCGACGAGACGACCTTGGCGGCGATGGATGCAGCACTTCACGAGGCAATCAGCAAGGCAGAAAGGCAGGAAAAGCTTACCTGCGAGACACGCCAGATCCTCGAGGTAGCACCCGTCTCGTTTGATTCCGGGGTGGTGGATGCCGTTCGCAATGCCGCCGAGGCGCTTTCCCTTCCCCACCGGGACATCGTGAGCGGGGCGGGCCACGACGCAATGAATGTTGCCCAAGTGGCACCTGCAGGTATGGTCTTCATCCCTTGCGTCGACGGGCTCAGCCACAATGAGGCGGAGGATGCCCTGCCCAACGATGTAAGCGCAGGTGCGAACGTCCTCCTCCGCTCCCTAGTCGATCTTGCCGATCGTCCCGCCTGAGATCTCCCCTACCCGCCGTTCTTGTCTCCGAGACTGAAAGGCTCCATATATCGTGGATATATTGTGGGATTTGACTAGGTTTCCTTGCGTGAATGGGATGCCTTGCCTCTCTTTCCCGATAGGAATTCTCAATGCCGGATACATGGACTCCTGCGAGGGTGAAGAAACTGAAAGCCTTGTCCAAGCAGGGCCTTTCTCATCGAGAGATTGCAAAAAAGCTTGGTTCGGACGTGTCTCCAAAGGCCGTGAGTGGCAAAATCAGGCGCATGGAACTCAAGCCTAACGCTTCGAGCATCGAGGAGTTCTCGTTCCCCTCTGCCCTTGAATGTCGATGGCCCGATGGCCATCCGGGCGAAGATAACTTCTCCTTCTGTCGCAAGGAAACTGCACCGGGGAAGCCTTACTGCGAAGAGCATTGCGAGGTCGCTTACAGAAAGAAAAACAACTGACATGGCAATGATGCGTGCATGGGAAATTCAAAACTCAGGCGGAGTTGATGCCCTTGCCTTATCAGAGCGCTCCCGCCCTGAACCCGGGCCCGGGGAGGTGCTTGTGCGCATGTCTATCAACGCCATCAATTACCGCGACTTGGCCACTATCCAGGACCCCGTCTCCCGTGGCTTCCCTTTGCCCCGTGTACCCAACTCTGACGGTTGCGGAATCGTCGAAGCGATTGGTGCCGGTGTGACCTCCGTTGAACCCGGTACCAGGGTCGCCTCGACCTTTTTCCAAGATTGGAACGACGGTGAATGCACCCCTGCCGCCATGGCCAGTGCGCTTGGTGGCGCGCTTGACGGTGTGCTTGCCGAATACGTGGTGCTCCAGGAGAAGGGTGTCATTAAAGTGCCCGAACATCTCTCGGATGCAGAAGCCGCCTGCCTCCCCTGCGCGGCGCTCACAGCCTGGAACGCCCTTTTTGAGCAAGCCCGGCTCCAGCCAGGGCAGACCGTGCTACTGCTCGGTACCGGCGGAGTTTCGATCTTCGCCCTTCAGTTCGCCACCGCCGCAGGTGCGCGCGCCATCGTCACCTCTTCCTCCGGTGAAAAGCTTTTGGAAGTCAAGGCCATGGGTGCGGATGGAACGATCAATTACCGCAAGACGGAAGATTGGCCCTCAGCCGTTCGCGATCTTACCGACGGGGTAGGCGCAGACGCGGTCGTTGAAGTCGGCGGCCCTGGCACTTTGCAAAAATCAATCGATGCCACACGGATCGGCGGCACCGTCGCACTTATCGGCATCCTCTCCGGAGGCACCATTGACCCCCTTCCCATCATGCGGAAATCAATCAAGGTGCAGGGGGTTTATGTCGGCAATCTCAGGATGTTCGGTGACATGAACCGCGGCATCGCCCGCCACGGGATCCAGCCTCGAATCGCTGAAACCGTGCCCTTCGAGAAGGCACCCGATGCCTACCGCCTGATGCAGTCCCAGAAGCACATCGGGAAAATTGCTATCTCCCTCGGATAGCGCGGGCGCACGGCGGGTTCAAAACGCGAACTTCTCTTCCTGCTGGAAGCCAGGAAGAAGCGGCATCGCCGCATCGAACAGCGGCCGACGGCTGACCAATGTACCCCGCTTCTCGAATATCACCGCCTTGCCAGTGACCATTCCGTCACCTTCGACAGCGAGCAGACGACCATTCGGGGCGAGCTGACCGACAAGGACTTTGGAAACCGAAGGAACCGTGCCATCGATCAAGATTACGTCATACGGTGCCTCTTTCGGCCAGCCTGAAGCAAGAGGACCCTCGACTACGGCGACGTTTTCCGTCCCGATCGTGGTAAGAATTTTTTCGGCTTTCGCTGCAAGCGATGCATCCTCCTCGAGAGCCATCACCATCGCAGATAGACGAGCAAGAACTGCGGCTGAATAACCGGTACCAGCTCCCACGACGAGAGCGAGGTCCTCGGAAGCGACAGTGGCCTCCTGAAGGAGGCGGGAAAACACGCGAGGCTCTGCAAGGTGGCGCCCGTTTCCAAGGGGCAGGTCCTCGTCGATGTAAGCCACCCCCCTCAAACGTTCAGGTACAAAAAGCTCCCGTGGCAGCTCGGCAAGGGCCCCGATCAGAGCCTGGTCCGTCACCCGGTTGGGAAGAATCTGGCCATCGATCATGTTCTGGCGCATGCGCTCAAAATTCATCGTCGATGTGTCGCCGTCATGTTGCAGGATTCTGCCCCTTGTAAAAAAGAGGATTATATACGCAAGTGACTAAAATTCATGAAACCGATTGATATACAAGGGTAAATCAAAAATATTCTCTTTTTGTTCAGAAGGAGTGTTTGTTCAGAAAAAGCATTGCAATGCCCTCTTCGCAAGCAAGAATGTTTCGTCAGGCAACCTATCGGCTTCTACCGGGCAGGAAGACGCACGCGCAGAAATTCGCGAGCGTTGCCGGGGCCAGACGTCACATGTGGAACCATTTCCTCGGTGAGCATTGGTACTGGATTGCCACAAAGACATACGGAGGGAAAGCTTCTTACCCGTCTTTCAAGACTCTTGGCTGGAAATTCACGAAACTTCGCGCGAGAACGTCATGAGTTCAGGAGATACCTTTCGTTCCTGTTCGCCACACCCTGTTTTATCAGGCAACGCCTGAAAGAAGTTCTTCTCCGGTGAAGTCGGTCATCCCCGCGTCAGGACAAGAAGGGGAAGTGATTCCATCACCACTCCCTATGGCGTGAGAACCAGAGAGGATCACCTCACAATTCCCCAGAATCAGCTGGATGAAACTCCAGAGGCGAGGTGGGAATTTTCATCCGGACGGCATTCCCAGGCAGGTGGTTTGCAAAAAAAACTCGGCAAGTGGAAGGCCACAGTCCGCTACCAGGAGACATGCTAGGCTTGTGCATCTGGACAAGCTCGCCTCCCCCGATAGAGTGCGCGGACTCCCTCCGGCCGGGTGGCAGAGTGGTTATGCAGAGGACTGCAAATCCTTGTACGTCGGTTCGATTCCGGCCCCGGCCTCCAGTTTTTCTCACCGATTCAGCGCACTGCTTCCGCGGTCTCCGCCATTCGCGCAAGAGCGGCAAGGGCTTCCTGCCTACGCTCGGAATCAAATTCTTCTTTCTTACGTGACAGGAAGCGAAGCATGATCGCCTGTTTCCTCTCCACCTCCGCACGTACATTCGCAGCGTTGATCCCAGTTGCCACCAAGGCTTTCTCGATTCTGGCCATTGTCCGTCTAGCATCGGCGAGTTCCGCATCGGCCACGTAGATTTCCGCTTCTCCTCTTCTCAAGCCATGGAGGACCCTGAGGCGAAGCATCTCAGCAAAAGCCGACCTGAACCTCGCCTCCGTGGCTCGGGTGGTATCAATCGCCGGGACAGGGTCAATCCGAACAACCTCGGTCCGTGTGGACGCCTCTTCCTGCTCGTTCGCCTCGAGCGCAACCTGTTCGCGTGCTTGACGGTAAAGCGTGGCCGCACGCGAAAGATCCTGCTCTCCGCCAAGTCCACTCCCGAGCATGTAGGCAAGGTTGGCAAGTGCTTTCGAATACCCTTGGGCGGCGGCTTTCTCAAACCATTCCCGTGCCTTTTCAGGATTGTCTGATTTTTTGAGCGCAAGCCAGCCCATCACGTTCTGGCAATCGGGATCATCCTCCTCGGCGGCCTTCTCACAAGCTTCGCGTGCCACTATCGGGGAGCCTTCGCGAATAGCAGCAAGTGCCTCATCACTCGCAGCATGGACAGGAACGACACCAAAAACGAACAAGCCGAGCAAAACCAGTAGCCCGAGACCAAGGGGCAAAACGAGTGCGGCAGTCTTCGCTGGAATACCCGCTCGGGAAGATAAACGCTTGTGGAATTCGATATCAGATCCGGGCAATGGCAGTAAAATAATTCTCGATTTAGAATTCGATAGTTCTTGCAACCTGATACAAATAAATGATCTTTTCATGATTTTCATCTGGAATTGGTATGGGTGGTGGGCGGTACTGGGATTGAACCAGTGGCCTCTCGCGTGTGAAGCGAGCGCTCTCCCGCTGAGCTAACCGCCCTCTCCGCCCACGTGGGGTCTGCAACCCCGCCGGTATCAGCGTTTTTAACCTAGGATTCCGAGCTCGGCAAGGACACCCGATATCTCGCCAAGCCCATCAACGAGGACGTTCGCACCGAGATCACCGGGGGGGATGCGCGTGTAACCGAAGCTCACAGCGATCACCGGAATGCCTGCATTGCGGGCCGTGACCACATCGGTGCTACTGTCCCCCACCATTACCGCGTTTTTCATATCGCCTCCGGCACCCACAACCGCATGCAGAAGCACTTCCGGATCGGGTTTGCGGACAGAAAGCGTGTCTCCACCCACCAAGGATGCGAACCGGTCCAAGATTCCCATCTCTGCCAGCACCTCGCGAGCAAGCCCCTCAGGCTTGTTCGTGCAGACCGAAAGTCTGCATCCTTGGCTTTCCAGGGTGTTCAGCGTTTCCTTGGCCTGCGGGTAAAGGCACGTCTGCCGTGCAAGTTGCTTGCTGTAGAGTTCAAGAAATCTTGGCCTCAACCCGTTTAGATCAATTCCTTCCGTTCCACCGGTAGCTTCGAGCCCAGCACGCAGCATCGCCAATGCCCCCTCGCCTACCATTGTGCGGACCTCTGCGAGTGGCACCGGCAGTCGGCCAAGTTCCCCCAGAACGTCGTTGAGGGCACCGCCCAGATCGGGCGCACTATCGATAAGGGTGCCGTCGAGGTCGAATACCACCGTCGCCCGAAAGCCATCACTGCCCATCGAAATCTCCCTTCCCGCGGCACAAGCCCCAAGTCCGAGGCCAAGTGCTATCTTGCGGACTCCCGTTGTGGGCACTACAAATTCGGCGATCATACATATACGGATCAGTTTCCCCGGATTGCACCTCCGGCTGAGAATCCGCGTAAGCCTTAAGACGAAACCATGTCTCAATCCTCCCTCGCCGCCATCGTGCTCGCAGCCGGCAAGGGACAGCGAATGCTCTCAGAAACCCCGAAGGCACTTCACCCGATCGCGGGCAAACCTTCGCTTCTCCACGTTCTCGACGCCGTTTCCGGTCTCAAACCTGAGCGCACCATCGTCGTGGTCGGCTCTGATTCGGAAGAAGCACGCAACGTCTTGAAAATGGCTCCCCTTGCCGTCGAGGTAGCAGTGCAGCCAGAGCCAAAAGGGACTGCCGATGCGACTGAAATCGCCTTCCAGGCCCTCGGCGCATTCGAGGGCAATGTCATCGTGCTTTGTGCCGATACACCCCTTCTTTCCGCTGAGAGGCTGGAGGCCACGTGCAAACGTCTTGGAGACAGTGATGGCCCTGGAATCATCGTTCTGGCATTCCGTGCACAGGATCCTTCCGGTTTCGGACGTCTGCGCACCAGGCAAGGGAATGCCGTCGAAGCAATCGTCGAAGAACGCGATGCAAGCCCCGAGGAGCAGGCCAAAAACCTCTGCAACTCCGGCGTATTCGCCGCAGACGCACAGCTCCTGTCTTCACTGGTTAGACGTGTTGGCAGCGACAACGAAAGCTCCGAACGCTATCTCACCGATACGATCGGGCTGGCCACCTCTGATGGCATCAGCTGCACCTGGACAGAAGGGCCAGAGCATGAACTTCTGGGTGTCAACACTCGCGCTGAGCTCGCCAAAGCCGAGGCGATCATGCAGGAACGCCTTCGCGTGCGCGCCATGGAAGGCGGTGCGATGCTCCTTGATCCTTCAAGCGTCTGGCTGTCGCACGACACCCGTCTGGCGGCGGACGTGCGAGTGGATCCACACGTCTTCTTTGGTCCCAGAGTCGATGTCGAAAAAGGTGCGCAGATTCTCTCTTTCTGCCACATCGAAGGAGCGCACATCGCCGCCGGTGCGCGCATCGGTCCTTTCGCCCGAATCCGTCCTGGAAGCGTCATCGGCGAAGGTGCCCGGGTCGGAAACTTCGTCGAGACCAAGAACGTCGAGGTCGGTCAAAGAGCGAAGGCGAACCATCTCTCCTACCTTGGCGACGGGATCGTCGGCGATAATGCGAACATCGGTGCTGGCACGATTTTCTGCAATTTCGACGGCGTGGCGAAGCATCGAACCGAAGTCGGAAAGGGTGCTTTTGTCGGCTCCAACACCGCTCTCATTGCACCCGTGACCGTGGGGCAAAATGCTGTCATCGGGGCGGGCAGCACGATTTCCAAGGATGTCCCTGGCGATGCGCTCGCGGTTAGTCGCTCGCCTTTTCGACAAGTCGCCAACTGGGCCAAGCGGCGAGGCAAAAAGTAAGAAACGATGTGCGGAATTATCGGGGTCACAGGGCGTGAGAACGCGCCTGCGGGTCTCCTGCAAGGACTCCGGAGGCTGAGCTACCGTGGCTACGACTCCTCGGGCATGGCGATCATCGCAGGCCAAGAGGTAGATCGCCGACGAGCTGCCGGGCGTGTTGAAAACCTTGAGTCCCTGCTTGAACAAGAACCGCTTTCGAGCAAGATTGGAATCGCTCACACCCGCTGGGCAACCCACGGACTCCCCAACGAAACCAACGCCCACCCCCACGGTAATCACCGAGTTGCCATCGTCCACAATGGCATCATCGAGAACTTCCGAGAACTTCGTATCGAGTTGTCCGGCAAGGGACACGTGTTCGAAACCGACACTGACAGCGAGGCCATTGCACATCTCATTCTCGAGCACCTAAGCCAGGGAATGGAACCTGAAGCGGCGACAGACACTTCTTCTGCGCGTCTACAAGGTGCTTATTCGATCGCCGCGCTGATCGCCGAAGCTCCCAACAGCATTTTTGCCGTACGGCACGGGTCCTCTCTCGCCCTTGGCCTGGGCGATGGCGAAACTTGGCTTGGGTCTGATGCCCAAGCACTTACCCCGTTCGCATCCCAAATCATCCATCTCGAGGATGGGGATCGGGCAACCCTTACACCTGAAGGTGCGACGATCCGAGACAGCCAGGGGCACCGGGCCAACCGGGCAACGATCCTTGCCTCACAGCCCGGAACCTTCGGCAAGGGTGATTACCGTCATTTCATGCAAAAAGAGATTCATGAACAACCCGCTGTCGTCGGAGAAGTTTTCAGCCATCACCTGGACGTTCACAAGGGGATCGCAGGCGGGCCCAATCTTCCCGTTGACCCCACCAGTCTTGAACGGCTTTTCCTGATCGGTTGTGGCACTTCTTCCTATGCAGCGGCCGTTGCCGCCCACTGGATCGAGGGGCTTGCCCGCCTGCCTGTCTCCGTAGAGACGGCTTCCGAGTTCCGTTACCGCGCGCCCGTTCTCGAGGGAAATATCGCCGCTGTTTTCATTTCCCAGTCAGGCGAAACCGCTGACACGCTGGCCGCGCTCCGAATGGCACGCAAAGCCTCAGTACCTACGGTCGCCATGATCAATGTCGAGGAAAGTTCCATGGCCCGGGAAGCGGATGCAGTGATTCCCACTCACGCAGGCCCCGAGATCAGTGTCGCCTCGACCAAAGCTTTCACCACCCAGCTTGCGTCGCTGGCATGCCTGGCCGTGCGGCTTGCCCGGCTGCGCGGCCGAATTGACAGCCAAACCGAATCGGAACTCGTCGAGACGCTGGCGGGCGTGCCCTCCAAAATGGTCGACATCCTCTCACGCGAGACGTCCATTCGAAATATCGCCGTCGATCTCCACCAGGCGCGGAACATCCTTTACTTGGGGCGCGGTACCTCAGCGGCCGTTGCCCGCGAGGGAGCACTGAAGATGAAGGAGATTTCCTACATCCATGCTGAGGCCTATCCGGCAGGCGAGATGAAGCACGGCCCTATAGCCCTTGTTGACGAGAATCTTCCAATCGTGATGGTGGCGCAGACCGACGAACTCTTCACGAAGACAGCTTCCAATTTCTCCGAAGTATCAGCGCGCGGCGGGCGCATCGTCCTACTGAGCGATGAGAAGGGCCTTGCGCGTCTTGGCAAGCAGGCATGGCACTCCTTCCAACTTCCCACGGCACACCCGTTTGTCTCGCCGCTGCTAGCCACGCTTCCTCTCCAGCTCCTCGCCTACCACGTTGCTCTTTTCAAGGGAACCGACGTGGATCAACCCCGCAACCTCGCAAAAAGCGTCACGGTGGAATAAATTTTCCCAAATAGTCCTACGCGTTCTTAAAAAATGACACTCTTCGATTCTGATCGGAAGATACGCTCAACCTAGCCAGATCCTTCCAACCACATCCGGCATTCTATCAGTATTTCGTTTGCAAATAGCTAAATTTTGGCTCCTGCACGGACTTCCAATTTTTTCCGAATCTTTCTCTTAGAACTCTCAGAGCAGCTTGGCTTAGAGTGGCTACTTCTCCATCGCATTCAGCTTTACGATCATTTACAATACGGCATGCAATGGTTTCACCCTTGCCGAAGGAAAATTTAGGGAACATTGTATATAGTTTCCGGCGCAGTCATCAGGCCCGGAGAATATCGGCCCTGAGAGAACGCTCCCTAGCTATCCAGCATAGGGGGCGGTGAACAGCCCATCCTGCATAATCCTCGAATACAACGAAAAATTCCGGCCTCTGCCGGATAGGGAGAATCTTTTCTCTAGGGCAAGTGGCGGAGGGAATGAGTCAGGTAGCGAACTCTCTCTTGTGTCAGTGTTGAACCTCGCGCGCGGGCGCGAATGCCTGCGCAAAACCACCGTCACTGTTACCGGGCTGCACATCAACCGGGGTTGAAATCGTCCCGGAACCTGCCGATCTGATGCATGCGCTCATGCAGGGTCGTTACGATGCCGATGTCGCCATTCGAGAGATGGCGCCAATAGACGAAATGGCGTTCGTATCGAAAGAAGAACCCGTCGACCTCGAATTCGGCCGGGATGGGTTTTGAGGTGACACCACGCGTGGCAATCTTGTCGAAAGCTGCAAACAGCCCCGTGATATATTCATCTGCCTGTTCATCACCCCATCGTTCCCACGTATAGCGGTAGATGTCATCAAGGCGATGGGACGCTCCTTCGTGGATACGGATGGCGGACACGCGGGTCAGGTCCGGTTGCGCGCAATAACTTCGGCAGCCGCCAGCGGCTGATAGGAGTCCTCGGGTGCAGCGAAGGCATGGGTCAACTCGGCCTTCAGGCGGTGAAACGCCTCCTGTTCGGAGCGTTCCTTGTCACGCCGGATCAGGTCGCGGATGTATTCACTGACATTCTCGTACGATCCGTCATCGCCAACATTGGCAGACACGAAGTCACTTAATGTACCGCCAAGGCGAACGGTCATTGTGGTGGTTCTGGGCATGGTGACGGCCTCCTTTCGTGCGTGTATTCAATATAATCAAAAACACACACAGAACAAGATCAGCTTGTGGTCAACGTGGAGGGTCGCCTTTCGGTGTCTCTCCATTCGGTATCGCCGCCAAGCTGACGCACGGCATCCAGCAATTCCGCAATCGCCTCATCGGCTGCTGCGAGTTTGATGGCCACCCACCGTCAGATTCTTGCACCCCGCCATCGCCGGGAATGTACCCAGTACCTCGTCGGAGCTTCGCGTCAGGACAATCAGGTGCGCCCCGCTCGGACCATACGTGCCCGAGAACCAGTTCTTCACCGCCTTCTCGTTTGCGCCCGTCCAGGCCCGCCACGATCTTCACACTGGCCCGGCTGTCGCCAAGCGACCGTTCCAACGCCGAAGCTATTTCTTCGACAAGGCAACCATTCGTTTGATGACCCCTTTCCCATTATGCCCGTTTTCCTTTGATGTTTTCCTTTGGTAAAGAACTTGCCCTTTTTTGGAAACGACATTCCAGCCTCTTTTGCTTCGCATGAATGCAAAGAATTCAGCCCTTGATTCCGACGGGGCGATGGATTTGTCCGAAATAATGAGGAGATACGCATGTAATTGGTCGATGGGCAACTCAATCTGACAAGAGCGACGTGCCACCGGAAACGGATGCGCTGAGCGTCGCTTATGTCCGGATGTCGACCGATCGCCAGAAATACTCCACCGAAAACCAGTTCGATGTCATTCAGAACTACGCCACTGCCGGGGGCCTGAAAATCGTGCGCGTGTTCGAGGACTCTGGTCGGTTCGGTTTGCGTTTGGACGGCCACGAAACGCTGCAGAACCTACCGAGGGAAAGGGTTTTGAAAAGACCATCGACAACCCGGGTATACTCAAGCCTCGGAGACTCCCGGATCAGGTCCGGGTAGGAAAGCGAGGGAGAATCAATGGATATTGATGTTGCGCACCCATTGTCAGGGCTGAAAGACCCTGGGCTGTTCCGTCAACAAGGATGCATCCACGGCGAATGGATCGATGCGGATTCAGGTGAAACACTTGAGGTTCGCAACCCTGCCGACAAACAACTCGTTGGCACGATGCCCCGGATGGGACGGGAAGAAACTGCCCGCGCGATCGATGCGGCGGATAGAGCCTGGCCTGCATGGCGGGCCCGTACGGCCAAGGAACGCTGCCAGACCGTTCGTCGCTGGCACGACCTCATCCTTGAGAACATCAATGATCTTGCACTCATCATGACTCTCGAAAATGGCAAGCCCCTTGCTGAATCAGCCGGCGAGATCACCTACGCCTCGTGGTTCGTCGACTGGTTCGCCGAGGAGGGAAAACGTGCCTACGGCCGCACCATTCCGAGCACATTCGACGATCGGCGGGTTCTCACCATCAAGCAGCCTGTCGGCGTGTGTGGACTGATCTCACCCTGGAATTTCCCTGCCGCCATGATCACCCGTAAGGGAGCACCTGCGCTGGTGGCGGGCTGCACGATGGTCATCAAACCTGCATCGGCAACCCCCTTCACCGCTACCGCCCTGGTTGAGCTCGCCCATCGGGCAGGTGTGCCCGACGGCGTCGTCAACATTATCAGTGGGGCTTCCGACCTGATTGGTGACGAGCTCTGTTTCAATGAGAAGGTACGGAAAATTTCCTTCACCGGCTCGACCGAAGTCGGACGTCTCCTGATCGAGAAATCTGCTTCCACGATCAAGAACGTCTCAATGGAACTCGGCGGCAACGCTCCGCTTATCATCTTCAACGACGCCGACCTCGATGAAGCAGTCGAGGGGGCAATGGTCTGCAAATACCGCAACGGCGGACAAACTTGCGTGTGCGCGAACCGGATCTTCGTCCAGGACGAGATCTACGATGAGTTCGCTAAACGCTTCGCCAAACGGGTCTCGGACCTTGCGGTGGGCAACGGTCTTTCCGAAGGGACCCAGGTCGGCCCTCTGATCGACTCGGCGGCCGTTGACAAGGTCGAAACCCACGTAAACGACGCGGTCAAAAGTGGTGCCTCGGTCATCGCTGGCGGCACTCGCCACGACTTGGGTGGCAATTTCTTCCAGCCGACAGTGCTCTCCGACGTAAGTCGAACTATGCGCATCTTTCACGAAGAGACTTTCGGTCCGGTCGCACCCCTAATCCGCTTTAAGGACGAGGACGAGGTAGTCGAGATGGCCAATGACACTCGCTTCGGGTTGGCCGGCTATTTCTACAGTCGCGACATCGGCCGGGTTTGGCGGGTAGCGGAGGCTCTCGAGTACGGGATGGTCGCTGTCAACGCCGGCATTCTGTCCACTGAAATCGCCCCCTTCGGCGGCGTCAAGGAATCGGGACTTGGCCGCGAAGGTGCTTCCGAGGGTCTCGAGGAATTCCTCGAGACTAAATACCTCTGCATGGCAGGCATATAGCCCTCAACCGAGGGCGATTGCTGAAAGGACCACATGGTGCCAGGTGATCAGAAACCTTTCGACTTCGTCGTCATCGGCGGTGGGTCAGGTGGCGTGCGCGCCGCTCGAATCGCTGCCCTGCACGGTGCCCGTGTCGCGCTCTGCGAAAGTGACCGCCTCGGTGGCACCTGCGTGCTCAGGGGCTGCATCCCGAAAAAGTTTCTTGTCTATGCCTCGGGCTTCTCCGAAGCGTTTGAGGACGCTGCTGCTTTCGGTTGGAACATCGGCCCCTCTGTGCACGATTGGCCGCGTTTGATCGCTGCCAAGGATGCCGAACTTGACCGTCTTGCCGGCGTTTACCGGGGCCTGCTCGATGATGTAGGCGTCGAGGTTATTGAAGCGCATACCCGTCTGACGGGACCGAACACCGCCGAAGCCGGAGGAAGAACGCTCGAAGCCGAGCGCATCCTAATTGCCGTTGGCGGAAAACCATCCATTCCTCCCAAACTTCCAGGAAGCGAGCTTGCGATCACCTCAGAAGAAGCGCTCTCGCTCCCTTCCATGCCAGAACGAGTCGCTGTCGTAGGCGGTGGCTACATCGCAGTCGAATTTGCAGGAATCTTTCATGGACTTGGGGCAAAGACAGTGCTTGCCTACCGAGGCGAGCAGATCCTTCGAGGCTTTGATTCGGATGTCCGCGGGGCACTCGCGGCAGAAATGAAAGCGGCAGGGCTTGAAGTGCGGACCGGAATGAGTCCGCGTGCCATCGAGAAGCGCAAAGGGAGACTCGCCTTGCGGATGGAGGACGGCAACGACATCGAATGCGACCAGGTCTTGCTCGCTACGGGACGCCGGCCTTCCACAACAGACCTTGGTCTCGAAGAGGTGGGCGTAAAAATGGACGAACGAAGCGGTGCCGTCATTGTGAACGATAACCTCCAGAGTTCGATCCCTTCGATCTACGCCCTTGGTGACGTCACCAACCGTCTCAATCTCACTCCCGTGGCAACCGCCGAAGGGCATGCGCTGGCGGATTCTCTCTACGGAGGGAACCCCCGTTCGGTCGATCTGAGCGGCGTCCCTTCTGCTATTTTCAGCCAGCCACCTGTGTCAACGGTGGGGCTTTCCGAGGAGCGTGCCAGAGAAGCGGGACACGAAGTCGAGATTTTTCGCTCCTCGTTCAAACCGCTCCGTCACACCATCACAGGGCGCAAGACGAACATAATGATGAAACTCATCGTTGATCGTTCGAATCGGCTCATTCTGGGTGCCCACATGGTTGGCGAGGAAGCACCGGAAATCATGCAAATGCTTGCCGTTGCCCGAACTGCCGGTGCGACAAAAGAACATTTCGACGCCACGCTTGGTATCCATCCAACGACCGCAGAGGAGTTCGTTACCCTGCGCGAGCCCGTCGACAATGGAACCGGCGGCTAAATCACGGATAATGCGCCGGACGGACTGCAGCCCGCGTGAGGAAAACTCGATTATGGACGGAAAATGGACTCTAGGCGGCTGGAGGGCGCTTCCCGCGTGTCAACAACCTGAGTACGAGGACGTAGGCGCTCTTTCCAAAGTCGAGGAGGAGATCTCTGGCAGGCCGCCATTGGTGTTCGCCGGCGAGATCCGCCAGCTGAAGAATGACCTCGCCGAGGTTGCGACGGGCAAGGCTTTCCTATTGCAGGGAGGCGATTGTGCCGAGAGTTTCGCTGAGTTCAGTGCCGACAACATCCGGGACACCTTCCGAGTCTTGCTCCAGATGGCTGTTGTCCTGACGTTCGGCTCGCGCCTTCCTGTGGTAAAGGCGGGACGTATTGCGGGGCAATTCGCCAAACCGCGTTCAGACGGGACCGAAACCCGCGACGGAGTGACACTTCCCAGTTACCGTGGCGACATCATCAACAACATCAACTTCAACGAGGAAAGCCGACGCCCCGATCCTCAGCGGATGCTCAAGGCCTACGCCCAAGCGGCTTCTTCGCTCAATCTACTCCGCGCCTTTGCCAAGGGCGGTTATGCCGATCTGCATCAGGTTCATCAGTGGACTTTGGACTTCGTCCGGGGCAGTCTCCCAGCGGCCCGCTACCGCGATCTCGCAGACCGAATCAATGAGGCTCTCTCCTTCATGGCCGCGTGCGGGATCACCGGCGAAACCTCCTCGGCGATGAATGCAGTTGATTTCTACACGTGCCACGAGGCTCTACTGCTCCCCTTCGAGCAAGCACTCACCCGCATCGATAGCCTCACGGGCGAATGGTACGGCTGCTCAGCACACCTCCTGTGGGTGGGCGAGCGGACGCGAACCCCAGGAGAGGCACACCTCGAGTTCGTGCGCGGACTCGCTAATCCTCTTGGTGTCAAAATCGGACCAACCACCGAACCCGATCAACTGATCAAGACCATCGACATCCTGAATCCCAACAACGAGCCAGGGAAACTTACTCTGATCACCCGCATGGGTGCCGACAAGGTCGCCAATGGGCTTCCCCCGTTGATCCGTCGGGTACAGGAGGAAGGACGCGTTGTGGTTTGGTCATGCGATCCGATGCACGGAAACACGTTCAAGTCGAGCACGGGATATAAGACGCGGCGCTTCGAGCACGTCTGCTCGGAGATCCGGGATTTCTTCACTGTGCACCGTGCCGAAGGAACTTACCCTGGAGGAATTCATCTGGAGATGACGGGCCAGGACGTGACCGAATGCGTTGGCGGAAGCCAACAGATCACCGATGAAACGCTGGGAGATCGCTACCACACTCATTGCGATCCTCGTCTCAACGCGACCCAGGGGCTTGAGGTCGCATTCCAAGTGGCCGAGGAGATTGCAGGGGCCGCCCGGCTAACACCTGCGCAAGCCGCTTGAGAGAAAACCTCTCTTCCTCATGGATGCTTGCGACGTTAAAGGTTTGCGCTACTTTTCCGAATGTTCCGCGGTAGCTCAGTTGGTAGAGCGTTCGGCTGTTAACCGAATGGTCGCAGGTTCGAGTCCTGCCCGCGGAGCCAAATCACAGAAAGGCCATTGGAGATGTCTCCAGCGGCTTTTCTTTTTGCTTCGATAGCCGTGGTTTTTTTGCAATTACATAATTGATGATCAGTTCCGTGCTCCGCAAATCATTGATGCGAGAACGGTATTTTCATTAGACTGGCCCTCATGCAAATGAGAGGTACCCACTCAGGGCTGGTACCCAATTGCATGAGATGATCGGTGTGTTGCAGAAGAACCTGAAATTGATGCCAGTACGCTCAACGCATGACATCGAAAACCTTCTGAATATGCATGTGCTCGAGCAGCACGTCCTTGTGGAACAGGTCGCTCATTGAATTGACAAAATAATCTGCGGTTTTTCCAACTCGAGGGACGTTAAATCATCTGTTATTCCAGCGTCATTTGAAATCCATGAGCATAGTTTTACTCGTCCCATTGCTAGAGACATCCTGCCACATACTTTGGTACAGCAACACTTGCCGTCTGAATTGATTTTCGCGCAGCCCGTTATCAGGTTCCGAGTGGACTCTGCCGATTCAACACCAGATCCTCTCGCCATTTCTGCACTTTAACTACTTCGCCAACTCACCGGTCTCCGTTCGTGAATCGAAATGACAGTGCACGCTCCAGCGAGTTTGACTTGGCTCCACCTGAATCCCATTCTTGGCCGCCAGGTAGCGATATGCGACTAAGCATTCTTTGCGTAGGTTGGCCACTGGGAGAACACTCGTGAGAAAAGCCCTTCAATGCTTGGTACTCGGTGCCCTGCTTGCCGTTTCAAGCACTTCCGCGACCGCTCAAACCAGCGATACTGAAGCCGTCATCGATCTACGTCGAGAAACGATGCTCGCCCTCTGGGAGCGTCTTGATCGTCTTTCCGCGTTCGTAACCCGAGCGGGAACCGAAAACTCGACCTCTGACGATGCCATCGTTCTGGAACGCGAAGGCAGGGATCCGAGGGAGCTCTACGCCCTGGTTCACGGCGTGGAAGCCATTCGCGATGCCCGCGACATCTCGGAGCTTCTGAACCACGTGCGCGAACTCTGGCCCTTCCACACGAACCGCGGCTGGTACGGCGAGACCAATGCCGAGTCTGTGATCTGGATGATCCCCGACACCTTCCAGCGCTATTTCCAGAACGCCAAGACAGCCGCCGCCGAACTTGTCGCGGCCCTCGACGACGATGACATCGAAACCACCCAGCGCTCCATCTGCACCCTCAGCAAAGCGTGTGGAACATGCCACGCCGTCTTCCGGAGAGTCGCACACAGAGATCTCATGCTTGAGGGACGGGGTTGGACTGGCAACTACGCCGTTTGCCGCAACATTGTCCGCCGCTAGGAAGTGCTCCAGCCTGTCAGCGGGCTCTCGTTCGTAGCACCGTACGGCATCCCTCGAGGACATCCCGAAGCGAGGTGCCTCCGGCGGCGGCACGCCGCGCACGCTCCCTACCCCGCTCTACCGTGCTCATAATTCTCGCTTCCGACAGTTCGAGTGCCTCGGCTTTTTCTCGGGCCAGGGCCACGAGGGGGAGCATCCCTTCCCTTTCCTCAGGAAGCGCTTCATCGAATGCCGTCTCAATCACGCCAAGACAGCGTGCCACGTACTCGCTATGGGCAGCCGTTTCGACGGCCGTCGCTGGAACCGAAACCAGGAAAAGAAACGCCCCTGTTAGGAAAGCTCGGAGAACCATGACGCGACCGCTTCACCTATCTCGTGCGGGGAATCTTCTTGGATGAAATGCACGCCAGAGACCGTCGTCTCGGTCTGGTTTTTCCAGCCGCGGCAGAACTCTCTCTGGGCACCGATGAGAATCGCACCGGGATCGGCGTTGATGAATAGCTTGGGGATCTCGCACCCGGAGAGCCACTTCGAATACGTCTTGACGATTTCACACACATCGGCAGGTTCACCGCCGACCGGAATTTGGCGAGGCCAAGTAAGCGTCGGGCGACGTGATTCTCCAGGCTCGGCAAAGGGCCGTCGGTAAACCGCCATCTCTTCCTTTCTCAGGTCCCGGAGCACCGATCCCGGAAGAACGCGCTCCACGAAAATATTCTTCTCAAGGATCATCTCCTCACCGGCAGATGAGCGAAACCCCTGGAAGACGCGCCTGGAGGCTTCCGGCCACTCGTCCCACGCCACCGGGCGCACCACTCCCTCCATATAGGCGATTCCACGGACAGCGTCCTCATGGCGGCAGGCCCAGTCGAAGCCGAGTGCCGAGCCCCAGTCGTGGACGACCATGACGAGCTTGTCACCGATACCGAGCTCCTCAATGAAGCCGTCCAAATAGTGCCGGTGCTCCACAAATCGATAGCGATCCGGTCCTGAATTAGGTAGTGGGTCGGAATCACCCATACCCACCAGGTCGGGCGCAATACACCGTCCGGCCTGCGTGAGATGTGGCATCACATTCCGCCAGAGATAGGAAGACGTGGGATTCCCATGGAGAAAAAGGATCGGATCTCCCTCCCCCATTTCGGAATACGCCATCCCAATCCCGTCAATCGTCACTTTCTTCTTTGGAAGTTCAGCGGCAGATATCAGTTTAGTTGTCATCAAATTTTCCTACTCGCCCTTGAAGGAAGGTGAACGTTTCTCGGTGAAAGCAGCAATGCCCTCGATGCCATCTTTGCTCTGCCCAGATCGTGCGATCGCTCGAGCTTCGTAATCCATCTGAGTTTCGAGACTCTCTGTCATTGAGGACATCAGCAAACGCTTCACCGCTCCAAACGCCTGCGTCGGCCCTTCGGCAAACTTCCTCGTCAAGGACATAGATTCTTCTTCAAGATTTTCGGCATCGCAGACCTGGTCGATGAGGCCCATTTCGAGTGCCTCTTCCGCCGTAAAGCGACGGTTGGTGAGGAAAAGTTCGCGGGCACGTTTGAAACCGACCAAGCGGGGCAAGAACCAGGTGGAACTGCCATCCGGAGAAAGGCCTGCTGCTGTATAGGCCATCGAGAATTTCGCCGAACGGGCGGCGATGACCAGATCGCAACAAAGGGCGAGCGAGAGCCCGCCTCCGGCGGCCGTTCCCTGGATTGCGCAGACGACCGGCGCGTCCATTCGATTCAACGTTGAGACTGCACCATGATAGTTGGTCGTAATCCGTATGACCTCGGATCCAATCGTCCCCTTGTCTTGCAGAATCTTGAAGTTTTTCAGATCGCCGCCACCGGAAAACATCGGTCCGCGCGCGGACAGCAACACCGCCCGCACCTCGGGGTCGACTTCACACGAAAGTGCCGCCTCGTAGAGTTGCTGAGTCGTTTCAAGATCAAGGGCGTTAGCCTCGTCGGGACGGTTGAGGATGATCTTTCCTACAGATCCGTCCTTTTGATAAAGCACTTTTTCCTTTGACATGAGGGTTCCTTTCTGGATGCAAAGCTTCGGGATTGTGTACGTGATTCCGTCACCAGGGCTCGGCCCACGGGCGAAGATCAAACTCATGAGCCCAGGCACTCTTCGGCTGCTGGTGTACGGTCCAGTAAGCCTCGGCAATCGCGTCCGGATCGAGGAGATTCGGAGCGTAGGGTCGGTCTTTGAGCATGGACTGCATATTCTCGCGGATGAAAGCGGTATCGATGGGCCCATCGATCACCGAATGTGCGACGTGGATGCCCTTGGGGCCTAGCTCGCGCGCCATGCTCTGGGCCAAGGCCCGTAGCCCAAATTTGGCACCTGCGAAAGCGGAGAAACCCTGCCTTCCCGTGACGGAAGCTGTGGCACCGGTGAACAGGATTGTCCCCTGTTCACGGGACAACATGTGACGCGCTGCCTCCCGCCCAGATAAAAATCCGGCAAAGCACCCCATTTTCCATACTTTATAATAAACTCTTGTAGTAGTTTCGAGAATTGGAAAATTGACGTTTGCACCAATATTGAAAACCATTACCCCAATCGGAGCGATCTCTTTTTCCACCTTTTCGAAGAAGGGAACCATTTCATCCTCGACACGGGCATCGACCCCAAAGGGATGGACCTCAAGCCCTTCACCCCGCATGCGCTTGGCGAGTCCTTGGAGCCGTTCAGCCTTCCTCCGCGTCACCACGGCGGCGTAGCCGCCCTGTGCAAAGCGCTTTGCTATAGCTCCGCCCGTCGCATCACCCGCGCCAATGACGACCGCAGCCCTCCTGCCGGAATCGTTCATCTATCAGTCCAGGAGCCGGCCAGGCCAGTAGCCCACCGAGGATAGGGTCCACCCGAGGGCCTCGCAATGTGAAGGACAGTGAAAGATTCGCTTAGAGTCCGTGCTAAGGAGTGTGCGTACATGAGCACCACATCATCAAGGCGAAAATGTTGTCACGCGCTTCTCGGCAGTGTAGTGGCAAGTTCTCTTGGCATGACCACTTGCGCGAATGTCCTCGCCGCAGGTCAACCGCTAGAAGTCTTGTCCGTCGCGCAACCCGTCTGCGATCGGCTTCCTGACACGGGCTATGAGATTTGCACGAACGTTTCCGAGATCGAGGTCCTGATCCCGACCGAGGTCAAAGGGGCGCACCTCGTGCAATGTCTCCTCTACTCGCAGGAGCAGCAGATCCTGGGCATCGGCGAAGCGGTGCTGCGCTCGCCGGGTGGGCGGTTGTGGGTGGTGCTGAGACCGTACTACCGCTTCGGGCAAGTAACGCTCCACGCCTCCACTCGATGCGAAATGGTCGAGGCGGAAGCCCGCCGTTAACGGTCCGGGGAAAGTTTCCCCGGTGCTAGTGGTGGAGTATCTGGCCGAGGAAACGCTTGGTGCGTTCGGCTTTCGGGGCGGTGAAGAAGGTGTCGGGCGGTGCTTCCTCAACGATTTCTCCTTCGTCCATGAAAACGACCCGATCTGCGACTCCTTGCGCGAATCCCATTTCGTGGGTGACCACGACCATGGTCATACCGTCCTCAGCGAGATCAATCATTACGTCGAGAACTTCCTTGACCATTTCCGGGTCGAGGGCAGATGTAGGCTCGTCGAACAGCATCACCTTCGGGGTCATGCACAAGGCCCGTGCGATGGCGACGCGCTGTTGCTGGCCACCTGAAAGCTGACCGGGGTACTTGTCCGCCTGCTCCTCGATGCGGACACGCCTGAGCAGGTGGCGAGCCATCTCCTCGGCAGCAGCCTTTGGCATCTTCCGCACCCAAATGGGAGCAAGGGTCAGATTTTCGAGCACGTTGAGATGGGGAAAGAGATTGAAGTGCTGGAACACCATGCCCACCTCGCGACGAACCTCGTCAACTCGGCGGAGGTCGCTCGTGAGCTCGACACCGTCAACGATGATACGTCCCTTCTGATGCTCCTCGAGTCGGTTGATGCAACGTATGAGCGTCGATTTTCCTGAGCCCGACGGGCCGCAAATGACAATTCTCTCTCCCTCGCCCACGGAGAGATCAATTCCCTTGAGGGCGTGGAAACGTCCGAACCATTTGTGCACATCCTCGAGGAGGACTGCGGTATTTCCGGCCTTGCCGCTCATTCTCGGGCTCCCCGATCAAGTTTAGTTTCCAGTGCCTGGCTGTAGCGGGACATTCCGAAGCAGAAAATCCAAAACACAGCGGCGGCAAATACGTAACCTTCAACATTGAAGCCCAGCCAATCGGGATTCGTGCCGACGAACTGGACCATGCCAAGGAAATCGAAGAGACCGATGACCAAAACCAGTGTCGTGTCCTTGAACAGAGCAATGAAGCTGTTGACGATCCCCGGGATGACCAGCTTGAGGGCCTGCGGGAGCACGACCAGTACCATGGTGCGGGCGTAACCAAGCCCGAGAGCCTTGGCACCCTCTTCTTGACCCTTGGGAAGCGCTTGCAGACCCCCGCGCACCACCTCGGCCAGATACGCTGCCTCAAAGAGCGTGATAGCGATCAACGCGCGCAACAGCTTGTCGAAGTTGACGCCATCGGGAAGGAACAGCGGAAACATCACCGATGCCATGAAGAGGACGCTGATCAGGGGCACGCCGCGCCACAACTCGATAAACGCAACGGAAAGTCCGCGCACCAGTGGCATCGATTGTGAGCGGCGACCAAGTGCCAGCAGGATACCGAGGGGAAGCGAGACAATGTTGCCGACAAGGGCAATCACGACGGTAAGAAAGAGCCCTCCCCAGAGGGAACTCGCTACATCAGGCAGCTCCGTTCCGTGGCCCGTGAGAAGCATGAAGGCGATCACAGGAAAGCCCAGGAGTAGGTAGATACCCAAGGCAGCTTTCCATCGGAAGCGAGGGAAAAACATCAACACCAACGGGCTTACGAGAAGCAGTGCGCTCAGATTGATCCGCCAGTATTCCTCTGCCGGATAGCGTCCATACATCAGCTGGTCGAACCAACTCGCGATGAACACCCAGCAGGCACCCTCGCGCGAGCACGCCTCTTTCGAATCCCCGACCCAGTCCGCGTCAATCAGCAGCCATGACACCGCAGGCGGCACAACCAGAAGAAGGAGCCCGATGCTGGAAATCGTGAGCAACGCACCAGACCAACTTGGGAAAAGATTCTTCCGCATCCAGCCGAGAACGCCCACCTCAGTCGGAGGAGGAGGCATTTCTCGGGAAACGGGCGCATGTGCAGTCATCGGGTGGGAAGCGCCGTTTTTCGGTTGTACCAGTTCATCAAACTCGAGACGATGAGGCTCAGTGCGAGATACACCGACATCGTGATGGCGATGATCTCGACCGCCTGGCCGGTCTGGACAAGGGCAGTGCCGGCAAACACCAACACCAGATCGGGATAGGCGATCGCCGCAGCGAGCGAAGAGTTCTTGGTCAGGTTCAAATACTGGCTGGTGAGCGGCGGGATGATAAGCCGTAACGCTTGGGGAAGCAGAACCAGCCGGAGCGAAACTGCGGAACGCAGTCCAAGTGATTCGGCCGCCTCGGTCTGGCCGTGGCCGACGGACTGGATACCTGCCCGAACAATCTCGGCGATGAAGGCGGCGGTGTACATCGTGAGAGCAACGACAAGTGCAACGAGCTCGGGAATGAGCTGGAGGCCGCCTTTGAGGTTAAAGCCCTTGAGTTCAGAGAACTCCCAGCTCACGGGCATGCCTGCCAGGAGGAAGGCGGCAACCGGAAAACTGATGGCAAGTGCGAAGCTTGCAGCAAGTGCTGGGAAAATCTCGCCTGTTTCTTGCTGGCGTGCGCGTGCCCACCGCCGGATCAGCCAGCCTGCGACCAGTGCCACAGCGAATGCTATCGGCACGACCCACATCGCAGACTCGAACAGCGGACGCGGCATGTACAGCCCGCGCAGGTTCAAATGGAAGGTGTCGAGAAGGGAAAGTCCGTCTTGAGGTCCGGGAAGCGCACGCAACACTGCGAAGTACCAGAAGAAGAGCTGGAGCAGCAGTGGAACGTTACGGATGATTTCGATGTAGGACTCGGCGAGTTTCGCGACCAGCCAGTTTTTCGACAACCTTGCCACCCCGACGGTGAAGCCAAGAAAGCTTGCCAGGACAATCCCGACCCCCGCTACGAGCAAGGTGTTCAGGAAGGCGACCAGAAGTGCACGGGAGTAGGTGGAAGCTTGGTCGTAATCGACCAGCGTCATCTGAATGTCGAAGTTTGCCGTCCGCCCGAGGAAACCGAATCCGGTCGTGATTCCCCTCGCCTCCATATTGGCAAGGGTTGTGCGCACAAGCAGGAAGCCGAACCCACCAACGGCGAGCATCACGACTGCCTGGAAAAAAACGGCCCGGGCTCTTGGATCTCGATGAAGGGTTGCGACGTTCACGTCATGCAACCCAGTCTTGCATGAATCTGCTCAGCGGATCGGCATCGGGTAGTGAAGACCTCCGTTGGTCCACAGGGCATTCAGGCCACGCTGAATGTTGAGTGCGGTACCCGGCCCAATGTTGCGAAGGTACGATTCACCGTAGTTGCCGACCGAGCGAATGGCCCTGTAGGCCCACTCGTCATCGAGGCCGAGGCCTTCTCCGTACTGACCTGCCGCGCCGAGAAGCCTGCGGACTGGAGGCGTTTTCGAGGATGCCTTCATCTCGGCTGCGTTGGCAGCGGTGACGCCGAGTTCTTCGGCACTCATTAGCGCGAACAGAGTCCAGCGCACAACGTCTGCCCAAACGTTATCGCCGTGGCGAATCACCGGACCGAGAGGCTCCTTCGAGATCGTTTCCGTCAGCAGCACGTGCTCCTCAGGATTGCCAAGCTTCGTGCGTTCAGCAGCAAGGCCTGAGCGGTCGGAAGTTAGGCTGTCACATCTACCTGCTTCGTAAGCATGCAGTGCTTCGTCGATCTTCTCGAACAAAACTGGTTCGTAATCCATCCCATTGGAGCGGAAGTAATCGGCGAGATTGAGTTCCGTCGTCGTGCCAGTGGCAAGACAGATGCTTGCCCCGTCAAGATCAAGGGCACTCTTGATTCCGAGGCTACGACGGACGAGGAAACCTTGACCATCGAAATAATTGACACCAGCAAAGTCGAGAGCCAGAGAAGTGTCGCGACTAAGCGTCCAGGTGGTGACCCTCGACAACACGTCAATTTCGCCCGACTGCAATGCTGTGAAACGTTCCTTGGGGGACAGCGGCACGTAATCGACGCTTTCGGAATCGTTCAAGACGGCCGCTGCAATTGCACGACACAGATCCACATCGAGGCCCGACCATCCACCCGCCTCGTCCGGAGCGGAAAAGCCCGGTAAACCCTGGGTCACGCCACACACGAGGCGTTCCCTTTTCTTCACAATGTCGAGCGTTGAGGTCTGAGCTCTTGCGGACGAAACATCAAAGGCAACGGCAGTAAAGAGAATAGCGGCGAGAAATATGTGGATTCGAGCCATCGGGTTTTCCTCACGGGAATGTCAACAGGAGAACTAGCCGGGCGGTCGCCACCAGTCGCCTGTAGGCTAGCACCCTTGCCCTTGCGCGCAAACGAATACGCGCAAACGAAAAATTGGTGGGGATTTGACGAAACTGGCAAGATTGCGCATGCTGACGGGGCGTTGGCGGGGCGAGGTGCTCAGCGTCCAATCCGTCGAAATACGAAACTTCTGGGACGTGGGCCATGCACGCGGTCATTCGCACGGGCGGCAAACAGTACCGGGTTGCTGAAGGCGACGTCATCCTTGTCGAGAAGCTTGTCGGCGCAGCCGGCGATGCGGTCACGTTCGACGAGGTGCTGATGCTCTCCGACGACAGCGGTTCGGTCGTCGGCACGCCGCTTGTCGCCAAAGCTTCCGTAAAGGGCACCGTCGCCGATCAGGCGCGTGCTCCGAAAATCACTGTGTTCAAGAAACTTCGCCGGAAGAATCATCGTAAGCGTCAGGGACACCGTCAGGACCTCACTGTGGTTCGCATCACCGGCATAGAAGGTTCCACGAACTAGGTTCAAGGAGAGAGTCATGGCACACAAAAAGGCAGGCGGCAGTTCGCGCAACGGCCGCGATTCCGCGGGCCGCAGGCTCGGCGTGAAGAAGAGTGGCGGACAGCACGTCATCCCTGGGAATATCATCGTCCGCCAGCGCGGCACCCGGTTCCACCCCGGAAAGAACGTCGGGATCGGCAAGGACCACACCCTGTTTTCCCTTTCCGAGGGCGAGGTGAACTTTCGGCAGGGACGCGGCGGACGAAAGTTTATCTCGGTACTGTCGGGCGATTAGGCGAACCACTTCGGGGGATCAAAGCCCCGCTCGAGCGGGGCCATGAGCCGCTTTCTCGACCAAGCGAAGATCTATGTGCGCTCCGGTGCCGGCGGTAGCGGTTGCGTGAGCTTCCGCCGAGAGAAATACGTCGAGTACGGCGGGCCCGACGGCGGCGACGGTGGGCGGGGCGGCGACATCGTGTTTGAAGCTGTCAACGGTGCGGGCACGCTGATCGACTTTCGCCACCGCCAGCATTTCAAGGCACGACGCGGTGCCGACGGTGCAGGAAAGAACCGCACGGGCCCATCGGCCCTTCCCCTCGTGATCAAAGTTCCCGTGGGCACCGAAGTGCTCGCCGATGACGAAACTCTCTTGCTGGATCTCGACCACGCACAAGCCTCGGAAACACTTCTTCCCGGCGGCGACGGTGGACAGGGCAATGCCCGCTTCGCTTCCTCGACCAACCGTGCCCCTCGGACCGCAACGGAAGGCGGTGCGGCACGCGAAATGTGGGTTCGGCTTCGACTCAAGCTTCTTGCCGATGCAGGCCTTGTAGGCCTTCCCAACGCAGGTAAATCTACTTTCCTTTCCGCGGTCAGCGGCGCACGCCCGAAGATCGCGTCTTATCCCTTCACCACACTCACCCCTGGGCTCGGGGTCGTGCGCCTGGGCGTCGACGAGGAATTTGTCATGGCCGACATCCCGGGCCTCATCGAGGGTGCCCACCAAGGTGCCGGGATCGGTGATCAGTTTCTTGGCCATGTCGAGCGCTGCGCGGTGCTTCTGCACATCGTCGATGGAACCCTCGATGATGTAGGTGAGGCCTACCGCACCATCCGCAATGAACTTGCGCTTTACGGTGCTGGGGTTGCCGACAAACCTGAGGTGGTGGCACTCGGAAAGATCGATGCCCTCGTGCCGGAAGAGATTGAGGAGAAACGGAAAGCCCTGATCCGGGCCGTGGAAAAAAATGCCCTCGCCTTATCGTCGGTCTCCGGTGCCGGGGTACAGGAAGCACTCTCCGTACTTGCCGGACATGTCCGAAAGATGCGCGGGAGTGTAGTTGCGTGAAGTCTCCACTTGCCAAAGCTCGGCGCATCGTCATCAAGGTAGGCTCAATCCTGCTCGCCGATCCGGAAACGGGGAACATCCGACGAAGATGGCTTGCGCGTCTTGCCGACGATCTCGCCTCTTTTCGTAAGGAGGGGTGTGAAATCATCGCCGTCTCCTCCGGAGCGGTTGTGGCCGGGCGCACTCATTTCTCCAACCAGCAGGCACTTCGCAGTATCGAGGACCGTCAGGCGGCAGCAGCAATCGGCCAGATCTCCCTTGCTAACGCCTGGCGAGACGCCTTCCGTCCCCACGGAATCACGGTGGCGCAGATGCTGCTGGGTCCTGCCGACATCGAGCAGCGACGAAACTCGCTCAACGCCCGGGGTACGCTGGACGCCCTGCTCCGCCTTTCAGCGATTCCGGTCATCAACGAGAACGACACCGTCGCCACCGACGAGATCCGCTATGGCGACAACGACCGCTTGGCAGCCCGTGTCGCTCAGCTCGCAAGTGCCGGTGTGCTCGTCATGTTGTCCAGCACCGATGGCCTCTACACTTCGGACCCTGCGCTCGATTCCGATGCCCGGCACGTCGAGGAAGTGAAACGGATCGACAAGCGCATCGAAGCGATGGCAGGGAAAAGTGCCTCCGCGGGCTCGGGCGGTATGGTGACGAAACTGCAGGCAGCGCGGATCGCGACTGCAGCGGGCTGCGCCATGGTCATCGTCGACGGACGTGAGCCCGGTGCGCTTTCCCGATTGGCAAAAGGTGGACGTGCGACCTGGTTTCTCGCGGACGACACTCCACTTTCGGCGCGCAAACGCTGGATTCGAAGCCAGACGGAACCTGACGGCGAGCTCGTCATCGACACGGGTGCCGGCCGTGCGCTCTTAAACGGAAAAAGCCTTCTTCCCGCGGGAGTTACAGGCATTTATGGAGATTTTCAACGAGGTGATCCCGTATTGATCAAAGATAGCAAAGGAGCCGTACTCGGACGCGGACTGGTGGCCTACCCCGCCAGCGAGGCAAAACAGATTCTGGGACGAAAGAGCCAAGAGATCGAGGAGATTCTTGGCTATCGCAGGCGCAACGAGCTTGTGCATCGAGACGACATGGTGCTCATGAGGAAGGCCTAACAGACGAGCTTTGTGCGGTATCTTTATCTTTAGGTTCCCGCGCCTCCGTGTCATGGTGGCCGGTACCCCGCAGGAGGACCGAAACCGATGACGTCGCTCGAAGAAGCAGTGGAGACACCCGTAGAAGATTCTTCGGTCAAGGGAGGTAAGAAAGCCAAAAGAGGTGATTCTCTCCGCGAAACAATGGATGCAATCGGGCGGGCAGCACGCAGAGCGGCCAAGGAACTCGCCCGCTCCTCGACGGATATGCGGAATGCCGCGCTCACCAGGACCGCCAAGGTGCTGCGGCGCAGAAGCGAAGAGATTCTCTCGGCCAACGCAACGGATCTCAAAAACGCCTCTTCGCTCTCGAATTCCTTGCGTGACCGACTGATGGTTGACGAGACCCGAGTGGAAAGCATGGCATCCAGCCTAGAGTCGATCGCATCGCTTCCCGATCCGGTAGGACGCGTGTCCGCTCGATGGACTAATGAGGCGAATGGACTTGATCTTGCCCGTGTCCAGGTACCTCTCGGCGTCATCGGAATCATTTACGAATCGCGCCCCAACGTGACGGTTGATGCGGGTGGGCTGTGCCTCAAATCTGGAAACGCGGCCATCCTTCGAGGTGGTTCCGAGAGTTTCCGTTCCAACAGGGCAATCCTTGATGCACTCAGCGAAGGAATCGAGGCCTCCGGAATTAATCCTGCGGCGGTGCAGATGGTGCCCACCGCCGATCGCGGGGCAGCGGGGATGCTAATGCAGATGCCGGAATGGGTTGATGTCATTGTCCCTCGCGGCGGCCCATCACTGATCGAGCGGGTCCAAAACGAAAGCCGGGTACCTGTGCTCGCCCACCTCGAAGGGCTTTGTCATACATATCTCGACCGTGCGGCCGATCCCGGGATGGCCGCGGAGGTCGTTCACAATGGGAAAATGCGTCGCACGTCCGTCTGCGGGGCAACCGAGACGGTCCTCTGTCACCGGGAAGCAGTGAGCAAGGTCCTGCCCGGTGTGGTACATCGCCTGATCGAGAATGGCTGCGAGGTGCGGGGCGATGAGACGGTTCAGGCGATTAATCCGAAGGTGATACCTGCAACACCCGAAGACTGGGACACCGAATATCTCGATGCCATCATTTCGATCCGGGTAGTCGATGATTTCGAAGGAGCGATCGCCCATATCGCCCGGCATGGCTCCAACCATACCGATGCGATTGTGACCAAGGATAAGAAGGCGGCCGAACGGTTTCTTCGTGAGGTTGATAGTGCGATTGTCATCCACAACGCATCAACACAATTCGCTGACGGGGGGGAGTTCGGAATGGGAGCCGAGATCGGTATTTCGACCGGCAGGCTGCACGCGCGAGGCCCCGTAGGCCTTGAGCAGCTGACGACCCACAAGTACGTCGTCCGCGGGCACGGCGAGACACGCCCCTGAACCGCACCCTCGCCACCATCCGACGCCGCGGGTGCCGGATCGGCCTCCTCGGCGGCTC
The DNA here is from genome assembly GCA_965206145.1 of Alphaproteobacteria bacterium. Lineage (GTDB taxonomy): Bacteria > Pseudomonadota > Alphaproteobacteria > TMED109 > TMED109 > CBDBIK01. Next base: position 199,563 of record CBDBIK010000002.1, on the reverse strand, counting down.
CTTCAACCCAGCCCATGGTGGCCACCGGGCCGTTAGCGCCCACGCGCTGGCAGTACTTCAGCTCGACGAGGTGTGGTGGCTCGTCTCTCCGGGCAATCCGTTCAAGCTCTCAGCCGAGATGAAACCGTTTCCTGAACGCTTGACTTCCGCGCTCAGGACCTCTCGCCACCCTCGCATCCTGCCCAGCGATCTCGAAGCTCGATTGGGAACTGTTCGCACGCACGCCACTCTTGCCCGACTGTTGGAGAGACTCCCCGGCACGCGTTTCGTTTGGCTCGCAGGCGGCGATCTCTTCCCTGAAATGCACCGTTGGTGCCGATGGGATCGTTTTTTCCGATCGGTGCCCGTTGCGGTGCTTTCGCGCGGGTCCTATCCTCGCCGTGCCTTGACAAGCGTTGCCGCAAGGAGGTTCGCTCGGACCAGGGTATCGGGCACCTCCGTTCGAACACTCGCACTGCAGAAGCCGCCCACATGGGCATTCCTTGCGTGGCGTCGCCATCCCGCTTCGGCGGCGGCGATCCGCGCACAACGCTTCCGGTCCGCCTAATCTGTGAAAAAAGAATCCTCTGCGTCTCCGTACGAGTTTCACGATACGTATCTGCGTACGTTGATCGAGCAGGTGCTCGCCGACAGCAAGGCCGAGGGCATCGTCTGCATTGACCTTGCCGGCAAGTCCACGATCGCCGACTGCATGATCATCGCCAGCGGAAGGTCAGCACGCCACGTCCGCGGCCTTGTTGAAAATCTCACTCTCGCCCTCAAACGCACCAACCCGCCCAGGCTTTCCGTCGAGGGAGCGAACCGAGCCGACTGGGTTCTGATCGATGTGGGAGACGTGATCGTCCACATCTTCCGTCCCGAGACACGCCTTTTCTACGGCCTTGAAAAGATGTGGAACGCTCCCCTCCCGGAAGCGATTTGAGTAGCCATTGACCTTACCTCCGTCCCGCACGTTTGCAGGCCCTCTCGTTCTATGTGTCCTCGACGGCTGGGGCCATCGGGAGGAAGTGCAAGGCAACGCCATTCTCGCTGCCGACACTCCTGTGATGGATCGCCTCGTTGCCGAAGGACGCTCAGGCATTCTTCACGCTTCCGGGCCTGCCGTGGGCCTGCCCGAGGGGCAGATGGGAAATTCTGAAGTTGGACACATGTCCATCGGTGCCGGGCGAACCATCCCCCAAGACCTCCCTCGAATCACCCAGGCAATCGAAAACGGAAGTCTGAATACGCATCCCCTTCTCCGGGACATGACTGAGCGTCTTCGGCGTTCAAAGGGAATCTGTCATGTTCTTGGGCTCATTTCTCCAGGTGGCGTCCACTCCCATCAGGACCACATCGTCGCGCTTTGCAGGATCCTTGACGCCGTCGGCGTGCCCGTTCGGGTGCATGCCTTCCTTGACGGGCGGGACGTAGCACCGGCGAGTGCCCCGGTTCATATCGCTGCCTTCGAAAAGGCAATCTCCGAAACCAAGGATGTGCGCATTGCCTCAGTTCAGGGCCGCTACTGGGCCATGGACCGTGACCGGCGCTGGGAACGCACCGAACGGGCGTGGCAGACCATCGTGTCGGGCGAGGGTGATGTGTGCGAATCCGCACTCGCCACGATCAAGCGCGCACATGCCGCCGATACGACAGACGAGTTCGTAGAGCCTGCCATTCTCGATGGATACGCAGGGATTAAGGACGGTGACGGCGTCCTGTGCGCGAACTTCCGCGCAGATCGCGTGCGGCAGATTCTTTCCGCCCTTCTGGAACCTGAATTCGACGAGTTCGCCGCGAAGCAGCCTGCATTTGCCGCCGCACTTTCCATGGCCTCATGCTCGGATTCACTTGATCGACGTGCACGGCCGTTGTTTCCTTCCGAGCAACCGGAAGGAACCCTGGGCGAGATCGTGTCGACTGCAGGGCTGCGCCAACTCCGCATCGCTGAAACGGAGAAATACGCGCACGTGACTTTTTTCCTCAACGGAGGACGGGAAGAGTTCTTCCCCGGCGAAGAGCGAATCCTCGTTGATTCCCCAAAGGTCGCAACCTACGACCTCGCCCCGGAGATGTCCGCCGAGAAAATGACCAACCGTCTCCTGGACGCGATCGGCAAAGGGAGGCTGGATCTCGTCGTTACGAACTATGCAAACCCCGACATGGTGGGACACACTGGCGATTTCGTTGCCGCCATCCGGGCGGTAGAGGTGGTGGATGCATGCCTTGGGCGCATCGCCGATGCCTTACAGACCCTTGATGGACGCCTCATGGTCACCGCCGATCATGGGAACGTCGAGGAAATGGGCTCGCCGGAAAACCCCTGCACTGCGCATACTACCAACCCAGTGCCGATCGTGATTCACGGTAGCGGCGGCGGATCGGCTCTCAGGAACGGATCGCTTGCAGACCTTGCGCCGACCGCGCTTTCGTTGCTCGGGATCGAGTGCCCTGACGACATGACCGGACGCTCCCTAGCCTGAAGCTGCGGAAGGTTGCAGAGCAATGGAAAGCACTGGCCTGCGGCCCTATGATGAAGAAGCTCGACGGGCGCTCACCAGCGAGCATGGATTCGGAGAGCCAAATGTCCGCCTTTGAACTGAATAAGTTCGTCGGCGGCTTCCTTGCCGCTGCGTTACTCGCCTGCGTTCTCGCCATTCTCGGTGAATTCGTATATCCGGAGCCTGTGGCTCCAGGGTTGCCCATGGTCGCCTCGAAGGAACCCATGCCCACCACCACCGGGGAAGCGACAGCCACGGTTATTACAAATTCTCTGGCCATGCGCCTTGCGGCTGCAGATCCCGTAAACGGCGAGTTGCAAGCCAAGAAATGCGCCGTGTGCCACACCTTTTCTCTGGGCAAAAATGCACGACTCGGACCCACTCTGCGCGCAGTGATCGGCCGTGAGGTCGGCACCGTGGGAGGATTTCGATACTCGGAAGCAATGAGCAAGCACGAAGGAAACTGGACTTACGCAAATCTCGACGGCTTTCTCACCAGCCCCGCCAAGTGGGTTCCTGGCACGAAAATGGCCTTTACCGGGCTTCTCGATGAGAGCACCCGTGCCGACATCATCGTCTGGCTTCGCACGCTTTCCGACAATCCGGAACCGCTCCCCGTGGACGCCTCCCCTTCCGCTCCTGAGACCGCAGATACGCTCGAGACGCCCGAAACCGAGGTCCAACCCGACGATAGCATCGAGCCGTGAGCATCTGGCGCACGCTTGTTCTCGCGGGGTTGCTGCTTGCGATCGAGTTTGGCGGCATGCCGGTATTTGCCGAGGAAGAGGCCGTCACCTCGCACGGGCTCTCGCTCTTTGGAGAACCCAAAGAACCTGTGGGCTTCACTCACTTTGGTTACGTAAATCCGAATGCACCGAAAGGAGGAACTCTCCGTCTCGCCGCCCGGGGAACCTTCGATAGCCTGAACCCGTTCATCGTGAAGGGTGTACCTGCCGCCGGCGCTGCTCTCATCTATGACAGTCTCACCTACGGTTCCGAGGACGAGACTTTCGCCCAGTACGGACTTCTCGCCGAGACCATCACGGTCGGTCCCGAAAACCGCTGGGTTGAATTCGTCCTCCGCGAAGGCGCTCGCTGGCACGACGATATGCCGATCACGCCCGAGGACGTCATTTGGACTTTCCAGACTCTGGTTGCGCAGGGTGCGCCTTTCTATGCCGATTACTACCGAGACGTGACCTCGGTGGACATGACGGGCCCTCATTCGGTGCGCTTCACATTCTCCGAGGAGGTCAACCGGGAACTTGCGTTGATCATCGGCACATTCGACATCCTGCCGAAGCACTACTGGGAGGGGCGAAATTTCGAGGAAACCACCCTTGATCCGCCGCTTGGTAGCGGCCCCTACCGTTTCGCCAAGGTCGATCCCGGCCGTTCGGCCGTCTACGAGCGCGTGCCCGACTACTGGGGGCAAGACCTAGGCGTCAACCGTGGCCGGCATAACTTCGAACGCCTCCGCTACGACTATTACCGTGACACCAATGTCATGATCGAGGCCCTGAAGGCAGGGGAGTACGACTTCCGGAGCGAGAACATCTCCAAGGAATGGGCCACTGCCTACAACATCAGCGAGCGCGAGGAAGGGCTCCTCGTTCACCGAACCGTCAAACACGAACTCCCCACCGGGATGCAGGGATTCGCCTTTAACACCCGGCGGCCCCTTTTCCAGGACCGCGAGTTGCGTAAGGCCCTCGCTTATGCGTTTGATTTCGAGTGGACCAACCGCACCCTCTTCTACGGGCAGTACACGCGAACCGAGAGCTATTTCTCGAATAGCGACCTTGCCTCTCAGGGACTGCCCGAGGGGCTCGAACTCGAAATCCTCAAGACCTATCGGGATCGCCTCCCCGAAGACCTCTTCAACGTTGCCTACAAACCCCCTGCCACCGACGGTTCTGGGAACCTTCGGGCTAATTTGCGCATCGCCAAACGTCTCCTCGACGAAGCGGGCTACCGGGTGGAGGGCGAACGACTCATTGCGCCTGGCAGCGCTCCCGTCGATTTCGAAATCCTGCTCGGCACGCCTGCCTTCGAGCGCATCGCTTCACCTTTTGTTGAAAATCTTCGTCGCCTCGGAATCGAAGCGACGATCCGAACCGTCGATGCGGCCCAGTATGTCAATCGCCTGCGCGAGTACGACTACGACATGATCGTGATGAACGTCGATCAGAGTCATTCGCCGGGAAACGAACAGAGGAATTACTGGACGACGCAAGCCGCCGAGGTTCCCGGAAGCCTGAACTACACCGGGGTACGTGATCCCGTAGTCGACGAACTCGTCGACCGTGTCATCCAGGCCAAAGATCGCGAGACACTGATTGCTGCCACCCGGGCCCTCGACCGTGTGCTCCTGCATGGACACTACGTGATCCCGCACTGGCATATATCCATGTTCCGGCTCGTCTATTGGGACATCTTCGGCCACCCACCGAAGAACCCCCGTTACGGCCTCGGCTTCCCCTCGGCCTGGTGGTTCGATCCGCAGAAAGCTGCGCGGATCACGAAACGGGCCCAATAAACGGAGGATGGGTGCCTATCTCCTTCGCAGACTTTTCCTTGTCATCCCGACGCTGTTCGGGATCATGGTCGTCAACTTCGCCGTCATTCAGTTTGCTCCCGGAGGGCCAGTCGAGAACCTGATTGCCCAGATCCAAGGGATCGGCTCCAGTGCTACCGAACGCTTCTCCGGCGGCGGTGCTGAGCAGGCACCTTCGAGCACGATCAGCGCTTCTGACACGAACGAACGCTACCGAGGCGCAAGAGGTCTTGATCCTGAACTCATTAAGCGGATCGAGCGCCTCTACGGATTCGACAAGCCCGCCCACGTTCGTTTCTTCGAGATGGTTGGGCGTTATGCCGTCTTCGACTTCGGGGAAAGTTTCTTCAGCAACCGGAGGGTCGTTGACCTTGTCATCGACAAACTCCCGGTCTCGATCTCACTTGGGCTGTGGACCACCTTTCTCGTCTACCTGATTTCCCTTCCCCTCGGCGTCGCCAAGGCGGTGCGGGACGGCACCCCGTTCGATATCTGGACCAGCGGCATCGTGGTGGTCGGCAACGCGATTCCGGGATTTCTGTTCGCGATCTTGCTGATCATCCTGTTCGCAGGCGGGCGCTTTCTCGACTGGTTCCCTCTCCAGGGGATCGTCTCCTCCAACTGGAATGATCTGCCCTGGCCCGAGCAAATTCTCGACTACTTGTGGCACTTGGTACTTCCGGTCGCCTCGATGGTGATCGGAGGTTTCGCCGGACTCACGCTGCTTACGAAGAACTCCTTCCTCGACCAGATCAACCAACAGTACGTGCTAACCGCACGCGCCAAGGGGCTGGGCAAACGCGCAGTGTTGTACAGGCACGTGTTTCGAAACGCGATGTTGATTGTCATCGCAGGCTTTCCGGCCGCGTTCATCGGCATCCTGTTCACCGGAGCGCTCCTTACCGAGGTGATTTTCTCACTCGACGGCCTCGGGTTGCTGGGATTCGAGGCGGCACTCAACCGCGACTACCCCGTGATGTTCGCAACGCTCTATTTCTTCACTTTGATCGGCTTGGTGATGGGAATCATCGGCGATTTCGCGATGACCGTCGTTGATCCGCGAATCGACTTCGAACATCGAAATGTCTGAAACGGCCCGCCCTAATATCGGTTCACGTCGGTTGGCCAATTTCCGGCGCAACCGACGGGGCTACATCTCCACTTGGGTGATGTTGGCTCTGCTCGGACTTACCCTCCCAGCCGAGTTCATAGCCAATGACCGACCGCTCATGGTAAGCCACCAGGGCTCCTTCTACGTCCCGGTGCTCGTCAACTATCCCGAAACCGTCTTCGGTGGGGACTTCGAAACGACGACCAACTATCGCGATCCGTTCGTACGCGAACTCATCGAACAGGACGGCTGGACGATCTGGCCCCTCATTCCGTTCAGCTACCGCACGGTGAACTACGACCTCGGAGTGCCTGCCCCCTCTCCACCGTCTACGGACAACTGGCTCGGCACCGATGACCAAGCCCGGGACGTGCTGGCACGCCTCATTTACGGGTTACGAATCTCAGTTCTCTTCGGAGTTGTACTCACGGTGCTTTCGTCCGCTGTGGGGATTTCCGTCGGACTCGTCCAGGGATATTTCGGAGGCCTTACCGATCTCATCGGCCAGCGATTTATCGAGATCTGGGCGGGAATGCCCACGCTTTACATCCTCATCATCCTGGCGAGCGCGGTGACACCGAACTTCTGGCTGCTCCTTGTTTTGCTGTTGTTGTTCAGCTGGATGGGACTCGTGGGCGTAGTCCGGGCCGAAGTACTGCGGGCGCGGAACTTCGAGTATGTAAAGGCTGCACGTGCACTGGGGGCGGGCAACCTGCGAATCATGTTTCGCCATGTTCTTCCCAATGCCATGGTGTCCACCCTCACCTTTCTTCCTTTCACGCTCGCAGGCTCCGTGACCGTGCTGACCTCGCTCGATTTCCTTGGCTTTGGCCTCCCGCCCGGATCAGCTTCTCTGGGCGAACTTCTCAACCAGGGGAAGAACAACCTCCAGGCTCCATGGCTTGGCTTCACGGGATTTCTTTCCTTAGCCATCCTGCTTTCTCTCCTCGTCTTCATCGGCGAAGCAGTACGAGATGCCTGTGATCCCCGCAAAATCTTCCGCTGAGAACAACGACGTGTCGCTTCTTGTAATTCGAGATCTCGCGATCCGCTTCCAGGCCGAAGGCAAAGCAGTGGATGCGGTTCGAGGCATCGATCTCAAAATCAGCAAGGGCACCACCCATGCACTCGTCGGCGAATCCGGATCAGGAAAGTCGGTTACCGCCCTGTCGGTGTTGGGACTCCTCCCCTACCCACGCGCATCACACCCTTCGGGGTCGATCCGTTTCGAGGGGAACGAAATTCTTGGTGTCGACGAGGACTCGCTCAGAAAGGTCCGGGGAAATAAAATTTCCATGATCTTCCAGGAGCCGATGACCTCGCTCAATCCGCTTCACAGAGTATCGCGTCAAATTGGAGAAACGCTCGCTCTCCACCAAGGCATGCGAGGCGAGGAAGTTCGCACCGAGGTACTTCGACTGCTACAGCGCGTCGGAATCCGCGACCCCGAGCAACGCCTTGATGCGTACCCCCATCAGCTGTCGGGAGGGGAACGCCAACGCGTGATGATCGCAATGGCGCTTGCCAACCGGCCCCTGCTGTTGATCGCTGACGAGCCGACCACCGCGCTTGATGTGACCGTACAGGCCGAAATTCTCACCCTTATGCGAGAAATTCAACGTGAGACAGGTATGGCGGTGCTGATGATCACCCACGACCTCACCATCGTTCGCAGTGTCTGCGACCGAGTTTCGGTCATGCAGGCAGGAAAAATTGTCGAGGAGGAAGAAACAACGCGGCTCTTCGCCTCGCCTTCACACGAGTACACAAAGACCCTGCTCGCAAGCGAACCTGGACGGCGCGTGCACGCTGAGAACAAGGATCCCAAGGATCCCGAGATTGTCCTCCAGACACGGGAACTGCGAGTTCATTACCCGATTCGGCGTGGGCTGTTGCGCCGCACTGTAGGTCACGTGAAAGCGGTCGACGGGGTCGATGTTTCCTTGCGTGAGGGACGCACGCTCGGTCTCGTCGGCGAATCGGGATGTGGCAAGACCACGCTCGGTCAGGCCTTGCTACGTCTCATCCCGAGCGAGGGAAAGATCGACTTTTGCGGACAGACCATCGACAGCCTTGGATGGAAGGCGATGCGCCCCCTGCGGCGACAGATGCAGTTCGTTTTCCAGGATCCTTATGGCTCCCTTTCCCCGAGGCTTTCGGTGTTCCAGATCGTCGCCGAGGGGCTCTTTCTAAACGGACTAGCAAAAGGTGAATCCGAAGCACGCGAACGAGTCGAGGCGACTCTCGCCGAGGTTCGCATCGAAGCTGATGCGATGGATCGCTACCCACACGAGTTTTCAGGCGGACAGCGCCAACGAATATCACTTGCCCGAGCACTCTCCCTAGAGCCGCGCGTGATGATCCTTGATGAACCCACCTCCTCTCTCGACCTCTCGGTGCAAACTCAAATCCTTGACCTTCTGACAGATATCCAGGACCGGCATCGGATCGCCTACATCTTCATAAGCCACGATCTTCGGTGCGTGCGTGCGGTGGCCGATGAGATTTTGGTCATGCGCAAAGGCATAGTAGTTGAGCACGGACCGGCGGACAGAATCCTCGAAACGCCCCAGACGGACTACACTCGCGCCCTACTCCGAGCCGCCTTTGGAGCCAAGACGACAAACGGCGAACCGACGCAACCTAAAATCCCGGACGGGCTATGAATCTGTCCTATCCCTCCACGCAAGGCAGGCGTGCTGCGTTTCTTGGTCTTGTGCTCGCCCTTGCCTCCTGGCCCGTAGCGGCGGCTGAATACTTAGCGCGAGACATTGAGGCATCCGGTTATGCGGGCGGATTCCATGTCGGGGATGCAACTGGCAGCATCGAACTCGAAGGGGATGCCTACCGCATGCGTTTTTCCGCCAAAGGGGCAGGACTCGCAAAACTGCTTCTCCGCTGGAGATATGAGCTAGAAGCGGAAGGACGCACCACTGCGGAAACCTCCGTGGGTCTAACCCCCTCGATCTACCGGTCGAAGCGATTCCGCCTAGAAAAGACGAACATTCGCGTCATTCAGTTCACAGACGGTGTGCCCGTTGCCCAAACCGAGAGCAAAGGCAAGAACGAGGAAACTTCCTCTCCCCTTCCCATCGAGATGCGGCGAGGTGCCATCGATCCCGCCAGTGCGATCCTTGCGGTCGGACTTGCGATCGCCCGTGGAGGAACCTGCAACCTCGCCATTCCCATTTTCGACGGGAAACGCCGAAACGACATGATCGTGATCGACAGGGGGCTGGTAACCTTGGAACCTTCCCGCCGGAACCCTTTCGGAGGCCTCACTAGGCACTGCTCTTTCGTTTTCAAACGTATCGCAGGTTATTCCGAAAAGGACATGCGCAAGACCCCATTCACAGGCGATGTCTGGTTCCTTGAAAACGAGGATAATCTCCTCCGCCTGCCAGTGAAATTCCAGACGCGACTCCGCACTGGGGCTTTCATTCTGCACATCCGCCCGCAGGAAAAAAGCATTAAAGAAGGGACGTAGGGACGTAAAGCACCGAGAAAGCATAAACACGAGAAATTTGGTATAATCGCCAAGGGAGAGTTTCATGCACACGCCACTCCTTATCCGCGCAACCGTGCTCGCTTCAGCCATGTTTTTGTCGGCCGGACACGCTCTTGCCGACGACGGTGCAGGGCCCGAATCTTGGACCGGTGATCTTGCCCCGCTGAGAGCGGAGGAATGGACTCTCGAACGGGCCGAACACCTTCTCGAAAGAGCCGGTTTCGGCGGAGCACCTGGAGAGGTGGCTGAACTTGTAGCCATGTCCCCCGAAGAGGCCGTCTCACATTTTGTCGACTGGGAAAGAACCCCGAACGGACATCTGCCTAAGTTCGATCACTCCAAAATTTTTCATCCCGGCATGAAGGAAGTACCCCGTAGCCGAGCACAGGCGGTTCGGGACGCACGTGAGAACGGCGAAGCCCTTGGAGTGCGCGTAAAACCTGGTGGTTCACGTCCCCTGCAGCCCGTTGTCAACGCCTTCTTTTACATCCTTAACGCCGACCGGCTCGAGATCCGAAGGGTTTCGCACTGGTGGGGCGAAAGAATGGTGCACACCGAGCGCCCCTTGCAAGAGAAGATCTCCCTCTTCTGGCACGGGCATTTCGCGACCGGCAATGTCAAGGTTCGCGACTACCGAAAAATGCTGAACCAACTCCAACTTTTTCACGCCAAAGGGAAGGCCCCGCTCCGCGACCTACTCAGGGGGATTGCCACGGATCCAGCCATGCTCGTCTACCTGGATGCCGGCCAGAACGTGAAAGGCAACCCGAATGAGAACTTCTCACGCGAAATCCTCGAACTCTTCACCCTCGGTCCCGGCCCGTACGACGAGACCGACATCCGGGAAGCCGCTCGCGCATTCACGGGCTGGACTCATGACGAGCTTTCTTTCGTCGTTAACGAAGATCGACACGACACCGACCCGAAGACCTTTTTAGGAAAGACCGGAAACTTCGACGGCTACGACATCATCGACATTATCCTCGATCATCCCGCGACGGCACGTTTCATCACCGCAAAGATTTACCGCTACTTTGTCCGTGGGGATCCTGCACCCGAGACACTTGATGCCCTTGCCGCCATCTATCGGGCAAGCGACTACAACACCGCGGAACTGCTGCGGACAATTTTCTTATCGCACGACTTTTACGCGCCCGGCGCGGTTGCAAGCCAGATCAAGAGCCCCGTCCAACTCGTGGTCGGCACCTACCGAAAGCTGGAGCTTGCAAAGATGCCGGGAGTCCCTGACTTCCACGTGGCTACAGAAAGCCTCGGACAGCGCCTGTTCGAGCCGCCGAACGTCGCTGGCTGGGCGGGGGGCCGCGCCTGGATCACCTCGGCGACACTTCTCGACCGGGGGAATTTCGGGCGCAACCTCCTGTTCCCCGACATGTATGCTTTCCGCACGCCGGATCCGCTTTTTTCAAACACGCTCGTTCAGGTGGGGAAGAAGATCTCCGCTGGTGCCGAGATCACCCAGGCCACCATCGAGGGTGAATCGATGGCCATGGAAATGGCAGCATCCGATGAGGCCTACAACACCCGTTATGCCTCCTGGTATGGCCATTCGGCGGCGATGCGTGCCGTCAAGCCTGCGCCTTCACATTCGGCTGAGGTCGACATGTTCGCCCTGGTGGAAGGGTTAGAAACTCCCGCCGAGATCGTCGATTCGCTCTGCCAACGCATGTTGCGTCGCTCTCTCAACGACGAAGACCATGAGGCACTCGTTCGTTTTCTTGAAGAGCAGATGGCGGGGGCTACCATCGAAGAAGCGAGGTCTTGGATCGAAGATCCGCTCCGCCTCCTTTTGCATCTTGTGCTGAGCACCCCGGAGTACCAATTGTCATGACCTCCTTTTCCGCTCCTCGCCCCTCCCGACGTCAACTGCTTTCCACAGCGGGTGCAAGTGCTGTCGTCGCACCTTCCGTCTTCCATTCGGCACTTGCCGCTGCCGACGATGGCCACGACACGAAGGACCGTGAGGCGCTCGACCGCGAAGGAAAGATCCTCATTGTCGTTGAACTCTCAGGTGGCAACGACGGTCTCAACACGGTCGTTCCTTACGGCGATGATGCTTACTACCAAGCACGCCCAAATATCGGTATCCCGGCTTCCAAGGTTCGCAAAATCGATGACCACTTCGGCTTTCATTCCTCCTGCAAAGGATTTGCCGAGTTGTACGACGCTGGCAAACTGGCGGTGATTCAAGGTTGCGGATACGAACAACCGAGTTTCTCCCACTTCATTTCCATGAGTTTCTGGCATTCGGCCGCACCCAACAGTGGCGTGGCATCCGGGTGGGTGGGCCGCACTGCCGCCGACCTGAATGCCAACCCGCTCAGAGACCACATCGTCAACATCGACGAACGCCCCTCGCAGGCGGTCCGCAACCCCGTCCATCCAGCGCTCGTTTTCGACAATCCCGAAACCTTCTACCGCGAGGGCGTTTACGAACAACAACCGGTGTTCGACCAACTCGTGGGAGATCCGGCGGCTACCGAGGGGAACCTTGCGTTTCTCAGTCGCAGTGCAGGCGATGCCCGCACTTCGGCAAAGCTCGTCCGGGACGCATGGAACGACTACCAGACTGATATCGACTACGGGATTCCGATCGGTCTCGCGCAGGACCTAAAGAAGGTTGCTGCCTTGATTGATGCACGCATGCCCTCGCGTTTCTATTACGTCTCCTACCGGGGCAACGCTTTCGACACCCATGTCCACCAGCCCGACGTTCATGCACGCCTCCTTGCCTACACCACCGACGCAATCAACGGTTTCGTCCAGGACGTGGAACGGATCGGTCGTGCTGACGACGTCATGACGCTTGTCTTCACCGAGTTTGGGCGTCGCGTGCCGGAAAACATTTCCCTAGGCACCGATCATGGAAGCGCAACACCGATGTTCATAGCCGGAAACAAAGCACGGGGAGGTTTCCATGGAACTCCGCCAAGCCTCGTTGATCTTGACGATGGAAACCTGATTCACACAACCGACTTCCGAAGGGTGTACGCAAGTGTCATCGGTGACTGGATGGGGGCTGACCCCGTCAAAGTCCTGGGTGGAAGCTTCGACCCAATCCCGGCGATCCGGAGCACCTGAAGGAGTTCAGACCCCTTCCCTCACCCGCCTTAGATAACTTTTGGCAATCCGGCGCGTAATCGTGCCGGGATTTCCATCACCTACCTGTTTGCCATCGATGGTGTGAACCGGAACCACAAATGACGACGTACTGGTGAGGAACGCCTCGTCCGCGGACCGTGCCTCGTCAACGGTGAAGGCTTTCTCTTCGACCATGACCTCCCTGACTCTCGCCATTTCAATCACCACCTCTCGCGTGATGCCGGCAAGCACGGCGGTGCCAAGCGGGTGCGTTTGGATGCAGCTACCGTTCACGATCCAAGCGTTCGACGACCCTCCTTCGGTGATGAATCCATTTGCATTCACCATCCAACATTCAAAGGCCCCCTTTTTCACCGCCTCGCGTTTCGCAAGAACGTTGGCAAGCAGGGATGTCGTCTTGAGGTCACACCGCCCCCATCGAAGATCGGGAGCCGTGATCACAGCAACGCCTTTTGCAAGCTCCGGGGCGGGGAACCGGGCGGGCCGAGCGGTAACGATCAGGCTGGGAGAGGTGGTTTCCGATGGAACGTGGTTCCGACGAGCACTGCCCCGGGTCACCTGGATGTAGGCCAAGCCGTCCCGGATTCGATTCTGGCGCACCGTTTCCCCGATCACCGCGCTCAGAGAGGGATTCGACATCGGGAATGGAATGTCTAGTCCCTCCAGTGAGATCGCAAGCCGCCGGAGATGGCGATCCAGATCAAGGATGCGGCCTTTAACAACAGCAATCACCTCGTAGATGCCATCGGAAAACTGCAACGCACGATCCTCCACGAGAACATTGGGATCGCAGATCGGTGCGTAACGTCCGTCCACATAAACCGTGCGAGGCATCTTCCTATCTCCGCCAGAAGGAGGGAGAGAGTGTTACCAGCAGGGCCATCACTTCGAGACGGCCAAGCAGCATGGTGACAATCAGAACCGTCTTTCCAGCGGCCCCGAAGACCAGTGGATCATCTCCCACGATCGTGATCATGCCCGGGCCCGTGCTGGTAAGTGCCGCCGTTGCTCCCAGGATCGCTTGCTCAAACTTGATACCCGTGGCCGATAACAACACGGTGGCCGTGAGCAAAGTTGCCGCCCAAATGACGATGAACCCGAGCAGGGCCTGTCCCACGACACCGTCCACGGTGCTGCTTCCGTATTTGAGCGTGCTGACACCGTGAGGGATCAGAAGACGCCGAATCTCCGTCAGAATCATGCGCAGAAGAAGAGATGCCCGTCGCAGGTGAATTCCTCCAGCTGCCGAGGCGACCGAACCTCCGATCAATGCAAGCAGGAGAAGCGGTGCCGCCTCTGCCCCACCTGCGTCAGGAACAATGCCCGAGGTCGTCGCCATTGAGACGGAAAGGAAGAAGGAGCGAGATAGCCCGGTATCGAGAAGCACGAAAAAAGCAAACGCAGTTCCGGCAAGTACCAGCGACACAAACAGGCGGATCTCCCGACTTGCAAGGTACCTTCCCGGGGTACCGGCAAAACCTGCGCGATGGAGGAAAAAGCTTGTCGCACCGGCAAACATGAAGATGGCAAGGATGGTCTCGACAGCCGGGGTGAACCCCATGGAAGGCGTTCCTCGGGGATCCCCTCCTGTCGCCACGGCGGAGAGCCCGTAAAGAAGTGCAGATTCACCATCGAGTCCTGCAACTAGCAGCAACACCAGGCAGGCAAGCGTGAAAATTACAAACGTGAGTGCGATTCTGAAAGCCAATTCAACCGAGGTCTCTCGACGCCGTACCGGGCCTGCAAGCGAGCTTCGTCCCGCTTCGCCCGTGCCACCGAGTCCCATAGGAAGAAAGATGACCACCGCGATGATAATGGTGACGAGACCTCCTCCCCACTGGAGAACGGCCCGCCACAGGACGATAGCCGGATCAGGGGGCAAGGAGCTTGCGTTCGACCAAACGCCCGTCGTGGTGATAGAAGACACTGCATCGAATAGTCCGTCGAGTGGATCTGCACCAGCGGCCCAAAACGGAATGGCACCCGTGCACGCAAGCGCGATCCAAACTGTCACCGCACCAACCAGACCGCTACCTCGCCGGGAAGAAGAACCCGCCTTGCGGGTGGCGAGCAGAAGCCCACCACCTCCGAAAATCGTCAGCACCGCGAGCAGTACAAAACCGTCAGTGCTCGGGAACTGGGCCGTGAACGACCACGCCCCGACGATCAGTGCGAGTACTCCTTCAAGGACAAGTGCCAAGGCTACCTGGCCGGGAAGGGTCGTGGGAGTTGCCAAGGAGATGCCCTCCCCCTCTACAGATCATGGGCGGTCATGGGCGAGAGTCGCCAAGGCCCACCTATGCGTGCCACTCTAAAAAAAGCCGAACCCGACGGAGAACAATTTCTCCGCCTCCTTCAAAGTGTCACGAGAAACAAACGCAATGACGCGATCTCCTGCCTTGATCACGGTCCCACCCCGAGGAATGAGCGTCCCCTCACCCCGGACAATGGCCCCAATGACAAGACCGTGCGGCGGATTCAGATCACGCAATGGAGTACCGACAAGTTCCGAACTCTCGAGTGCTTCAATTTCCAACGCTTCTGCATTTCCATCGTGCACCGTGTGCACCGCGCGAACCCGTCCACGATGGACGTAGCGGAGAATTTTCGAGATCGTCACCTCGCGATGGGAGATAACGGCATCAATTCCAAGATGCCTGATGATGGATCCGAACGCGGTACCGTGGATTACCGCTGCCGCGTACGCACACCCGTAGCGTTGTTTGGACATGACCGAAACTAGGGTATTGGTTTCGTCACTCTCGGTGACAGCAAGTACCATGTCCGACCCACTGAGGTCTGCGTCTTCCCGTACATCCTGTTCATCAAGGATATTGCCTTGAAAAACGCGGGCATTGTTGAGACGCGCTTCCGCCCGGTCAGCCCGTTCCTTGTTGACTTCGATGACATGAACACGGGCATTCGGTTCGGTTTCTTCGATACGGATGGCAACCCTAGTTCCAAGCCGCCCACCACCAACGATGACGATCCGGCGAGCTGAATCCGCCTCCTTGCCGAACGCGGCAAGCACACGTGCCATCCGCTCGGTCTTGGCAACGATGTAAACCTCGTCGCCTGCCGCCATGCGTTCTGAATCTTCGGGAAATAGACCCTTTTCCTCCCGGATGATGTAGACAACAGTCGCATCCAGATCGGGGAAAAGTTCGGTCAACTGCGCAAGCGGGGTGTCCAGCACTGGGCATTCGGGACCAAGTTTCAGTCCGACGAGTTGCACTCGGTCATTAGCAAAACTCACCGAATCACTCGCCCCGGGCACCGCGACACGGCGGACAAGTCCCTCGGCAACCTCTCGTTCGGGAGAAATGATTTCGTCAATCGGAAGTCCACCCGTCCCGAAGAGGGTTGCCCATTCAGGTTTCAGGTAACGAGGCTCGCTCACCCGGGCGATTTTCGTCTCGACATCAAAGAGATTCGATGCCACCTGACAGGCGATCATGTTGACTTCGTCGCTGCGCGTGACGGCGATCAGCATGTCGGCGGAAGCCGCACCTGCCCGTTCGAGAACGTCGGGAAAAGAAGCCAATCCCTCCAGCGATTCGACATCAACGGTGCTGGCGGCCTTTTGCAGACGTTCGGCGGAATCGTCAACGAGAATCACTTGGTTGCCCGCCTCGGTGAGATGGCGAGCGATAATGCGCCCCACCTCGCCTGCACCACAAACGATGGTTTTCATGACTCGTCCTTCTCTTCCTCTTCTTTCGTCCCAGAAGCGGAAATGCCGAGTGACTTGAGTTTCCTAGATAGTGCCGTGCGCTCCATGCCGACAAATTCGGCCGTGCGGACAACACTGCCGCCGAAGCGGACGAGTTGGGATGAGAGGTACTCGCTTTCAAAAGCGGCGCGCGCCTTACGAAGCGTGCTGCTCATGATCGCTTCCGTCGTGAAGGATTGCGGTGCCGCGTTTTCCCGAAGCACCTCATCGGGAAGCATGGAGATCTCCACCGGTTCGTCAGCGGTTCCCGGCGCAAGGATGAGAACACGTTCGATGACGTTGCGGAGCTGGCGGACGTTGCCGGGCCAAGCGCATGTCTGCAACCGGGCCAGCGCTTCCTGTGTGAAGGGGCGTGGTTGGCGACCCAATGCGCGAGCGCACTGCAACATGAAATGCTCGGCCAGCTGCGGAATATCCTCACGCCGTTCGGACAGCGCAGGAGCCTGCAGCGGAACGACGTTCAGCCGATAGTAGAGATCGGCGCGGAAGTTCCCCGCTTCCACCTGAGCTTCGATGTCCGAACTGCTGGCCGTGATAATGCGAGCATCGACCGCGACCGGTGTGGTACCGCCCACCCGCACGAAGGTCGGTTCCTGAAGTGCTCGAATCATGCGTCCTTGCGTCTCGAGAGGCATCTCGGAGACCTCGTCGATGAACAGGGTTCCGCCGTGCGCCTGCTCGAAAAAACCGACGCGGATCACATTGCCGTTGCCGTCTTCGCGTCCGAACAGTTCCTCTTCGAAGCGGTCCGGGAGCATTGTCGGTGCACCGACAACTACGAATACCCCGTCGCTCCATTTCGAAGCAGCGTGTACGACCCTGGCAATCGTTTCCTTGCCAGTACCGTGCTGGCCCGTGACAAGGATCCTGCTGTTGGTCGGTGCGACTTTAGAAATGACGGTGCGCAAGCTCTTCATTTCCAGCGAAGAGCCAAGCATCTCACCCGGATGACCCACCTTCCGCGCAAGCTCGGCATTCTCACGCCGCAGCCTCTCGGTCTCAAGCACACGCGCCACCACGTGCAGAAGGTGATCCCCCTCAAACGGCTTTTCGATGAAGTCCGATGCGCCCAAGTTCATCGCCTCGACGGCGGTCTGGACTGACCCGTGGCCACTAATCATCACCACTGAAACATTAGGAAAGCTTTCCTGGACGCGTTCGAGCACCTTGAGACCTTCGCGTTCACCCGCTTCAAGCCAGATATCGAGAAGCACGAGCGAAACAACCCGATAGGAAAGTTCGGCAAAGGCCGCATCACCATCTAGGCAGGTACGGGCCGTGTAGCCCTCATCTTGAAGCAGGGCCTGGATCGAGGCGCATACCTGGGCATCATCATCGACAACAAGGATTTCGCAGACACGGCCAGGAGAGGTCGTCTCGGGAGCGGAAGTGGCCATCTCAGGCAGCAACCTCGGACTCGTGCGTCGAATCGGAGACTGCGGGTCGTGCGCGCGGGAATGTCAGGGTGACTCGGGCACCAACTTCGGTATTGGCGAGTGCAATGCTTCCTCCCTGATCCTCGACGATGCGGCGAACGATCGCGAGTCCCAGTCCGGTCCCGCCTCGCCGCGTGGTCACGTAAGGTTCTGTGGCCCGGTCGAGAACATCCTCGGAAAACCCGCCACCGTTGTCGTCGACGACGATCCGGTACCCGTCCGAAACTTTTTCCTCCTCCAGGGTGATGGAAACAACACCTGGCGGTGCATCCGTGCCTCCGGATCTGCTCTCGGCAGCGTGGACAGCATTGTTCACGAGATTGGTAAGTGCCTGCGCGATTTGCCTTTCGTCGCACAGACCCCGAACCGGGTGGGTGGGGATTTGGCAGCGTACCTGAACGGTGGCGTTGGCAGTCGCGTGCATTGCTTGGAGTCCGCTCACCAATTTGCCGATATCGGCCTCAGCGAACTCCGGCGACGGCATGCGTCCAAACTCCGAGAACTCATCGACCATCCGGCGCATCTCACCGACCTGGAGAACGATCGTGTCGATGCAGGAGGAGAAGACATCCGGCTCGGTTTGAATCTCTCCTGCGTAACGCTTCTTGATTCGTTCGGCAGCGAGACGGATAGGGGTCAGCGGATTGCGGATTTCGTGGGCAATGCGACGTGCCACGTCCCCCCAAGCAGCTGCACGCTGGGCGAGAACGCGTTCGGTCATGTCGTCAAAAGTCACGACGTAGCCTTGCGCACCATCCCGGGTCGCCGGATTCACTCGAACCAGAAGGTGTCGTGTACGCCCCTCACGAGTGATCGTCACCTGGTCTTGGCTCATCTGTTCGGGATGTATCCTGGCACGGGAGAAAAGCTCTGCCATCGCCGGCACCTCCTCCTCGAAAGGACGCCCGTTCAGGTTCTCGATGGAGATACCAAGAAGCCGAGAAGCGGACAGATTGGAAAGAAAGATGCTTCCCTGCGGATCGACACCGAGAACACCTGCGCTCACGCCGCCGAGCACGGCCTCGGTGAAGCGGCGCCTCGCATCGAGCTCGGTGTTGGCTTCGACGAGTTCACGGTGCTGGCCAGAGAGTTGACCGGTCATGCGGTTAAAGGCACGAAAGAGTCCTCCAATTTCGCCGTCGTAGTCGCGTTCATTGACTCGAGCGGCGAGATTTCCTTCGCGCACCTTATCGGCGGCTTCGGAAAGTTCCGAGATCGGTCCCACCAGGCGGCTTGCAAATTGGAAGCCGAGCCAAACCGCGACCATCAGCAACAACACCGCCACGACGATGAAGACCATGGTGAAGGTGATCTGGGTCCCTTCACGCTGGCTTTCCATGCGTTGATAGGCACCGACGGCACTGCGTACGCCCGCGATGTGCGCGCTCACCTCGGGGTCCACGTAGCGGCCGATATATAGCAGACGTCCAGCGAATCCGCTCAGGGGGGAAAGGGCGCGTACCCGGTCATCTTGGCTGCTTTCGAAGACCACTGTTTCCCCGCGGCGAGCCCGGGCGAGCACGTTGCTTGGCAGGCGATCGAAACTCAGCAGAAAGCTCAAGCTACTCCGGGCCAGAAGCTGGCCATCGGTTCGCAAAAGAACAGCCTCACTGACGCCACGTCCCGCCGCAAGACGATCGAGGATGGCACCAAGTGCCTCAGCGTTGGCACTGGAGGCGGCCGGTGAGCGCTCGAGGCTATCGGCGATCCAGAGAACGTCCGCAAGGATCAGCTTGCGGTTCTCCTCGACATAGGCCTCGGCCACCGCAAGGGAACGGGTAAGCGCGCTTGATACCCGCTCACTGAACCAGCCTTCGATCCCAACCGTGAAAAACACGGCAGCGAACAAGGCGACAACAATTGCTGGCGCCGCGGCAATCAGGCTGAATATCGCCACCACTTGAACATGAAGCCTAGCACCGGGCTGTCCCCTGCGCCTACGGACCCAGAGCTTGACCGCGTTGCGGGCCAAGATGCCGACAAGAAAGACGAGGAAGATCAGATCGACGTTGAGCAGGACAAGAATCAGCAACGGGTCCGCCTCGGCACTCCGCGACATCACGACGTACGTTCCGATTCCCGATATCGAGCCTGCGCCTGCAAGCAGCCAGACAAGCGTCCTGGAAAGCCGCACGCGAACCGCCCAGCGGTGAAGGTCGATGAGCGTCATTGTCGTGGTTCCTTCCTGCGCCGGGAAAGGACTCGAATGTCGAGAGTGCGAATCTTCTTTCTCAGGGTATTTCTATTGATTCCGAGAAGATTGGCAGCACGGATCTGGTTGCCGCCGGTTGCCGTCAGAGTTTGAAGGATCAAGGGGCGTTCGACTTCGCGCAGGATTCTCTCGTAAATGCCTGGAACGGGAAGCGAATCCCCGTGGGCAGCGAAATAACGCGAGAGGTGGCGGTCCACGCTCGCTTCCAGTGAGGTTGCTTCCTCTTCCCCGCCCGGGTGCCAGGAGAGACGTTCGTCGAGTTCCTCCTCGACCGCCTTGACCTCGATCAAATCGCCGGCCGTAAGTGCAAGCAGTCGACGCAGCAGGTTTTCCAACTCGCGGACATTCCCGGGCCACGAATGTCTTTCGAGTTGTGCGACCGCATCCGCGTCCATGTTCTTGCGCGGCATCCCCTCCTCGGCGGCGCGAGCAAGCAGGTGGTTGACAAGGAGAGGCAGGTCCTCGAAGCGTTCGCGAAGCGGTGGCATTCGGATCGGAACCACATTCAACCGGTAGTAGAGATCCTCGCGGAATAATCCCTGCTCGACGAGATCTCCGAGGTCGCGATGGGTTGCGGCGACGATGCGAACGTCCACGCGCACTGGATCGGCACCACCGACCGGATTGAACTCACCCTCCTGCAGTACCCGGAGAAGACGGGTTTGAGCCTCGTGGGGCATGTCGCCGATCTCGTCCAAGAAGAGCGTACCTCCGTCCGCTTGCTCGAAACGTCCGTGGGTGCGGCGATGGGCACCGGTGAAGGCACCACGTTCGTGTCCGAAGAGCTCGCTCTCAATGAGCTCACGCGGGATAGCGGCCATGTTGACCGGGACGAACTGCTTCTTTGCGCGAGGGCTAAAATCATGGAGGGCACGGGCAACGAGCTCTTTTCCGGTGCCTGATTCGCCCAGAACCATCACCGTGAGATCCGTATTTACGATCCGTGCCAGCATGCGGTAGACCCGCTGCATGGCAGCCGATTGCCCGACGAGAGGAAGATCTTCACCGGACGGAGGTGAATCATCTGCGGTTCCGGAACAGGCCGTGGCAAGTGCGCGATTCGCAGCAGCCACCAGCTCGTCAAGATCGAAAGGTTTGGGGAAGTACTCGAATGCGCCCCCCTCGCCCGCCCGGAGTGCCGTGAGAACTGTGTTACGGGCACTAACGACGATGACCGGGAGATTGGGGCGCAGTTCGCGCACGCGAGGGAGAAGAGAAAGTCCGTTGCCCGAGGGCATAACAACGTCGGTGATCACAAGACCTCCCTCACCCGCCTCAATCCACGACCACAGTGTTTTCACGTTGTCGGTCTCGCGGACATCCAAGCCATGGCGGCGAAGTGCTCTGCCCACTACCGTACGAATGGCGGCATCGTCGTCGGCGACAAGCACGGTTGCGTCGTTCATGCCGCGTCTTCCTCGAAAGGGACAGCCTCGTCTGCCAGTTGACTAGCAGGAAAGTGTACCGTGAAGCAGGTACCCCTGTCGGTGTCTTCGACCTCGACGATGCCGCCATGGTCCTCGACGATTCTGGCGACCAAAGACAGGCCAAGACCGCGGTCGCCTGCCTTGGTGCTGACAAACGGCTCGAAGATATGCCCTCGGATATCAGCAGGAACACCGGGACCGTCGTCTTCAACGGCCACGTAAATCGGAAGGCTGCGTCCGCTCGCACCGGGCGTGCGAACCCGAAGACCGTGACTAAAACCGGTGCTAAGGCGGATCTCACCCTTGGGCGAAGCTTCTGCAGCATTCTTTACGAGATTGAGAAACGCTTGGACAAGACGGTCGCGGTCGCCCGCGACCGGTGGGAGCGAGGGATCGTAGTCATGCACTAGCTGCACACCCTTGGCAAAGCCGTTGCTCGCCAGCAGGCTTACCCGGTTGAGAACGGCATGGATGTTAACGGACTCCGACATCGAAGGTGCCCCGTCGGCGAAGGAATCAAAACGGGATAGCAGGGCACCGATGCGATCGGTTTCTTCACAAATGAGGCGGGTGAGTTCCTTGTCGGATGGTTCGACCACCTCGGCCAAGAGTTGTGCTGCTCCTCGGATACCGGAGAGTGGGTTGCGAATTTCGTGGGTGAGCGTTTCCGCAAATCCTGTTGCCGATCGCGCCGCTCCCATTTGCCCAAGGCGGTGCCCTCCAAGGCGCTGAGCCAGGGAGCGGGCATGAAACGTGAGAACGAGAAGGCTCGAATCTTCTTGGCATGGGGAGGCGTGTACGTCGACAAGTCGTTCAGTAAGCCGAGGAGCGGCAAGGCGGATTCCGTACTCAGCGGCGCTGCTGCCGCGTTTCCCCACTTGCTCAAGCATGGCGAGCAGGGGACTGTCCTTGGAGAGGAAATCGGTGAGGGAACTTCGGGTAAGCGCTGAGGAACTCGCACCAAACAACTGCTCGCCGGCAGGATTGACGTAGCAGATGTGGCCGCCGCCTGAAACTACCAGGACGGGACAAGCCATCGACCCGAGAACGTCTTCGGAGAAGACGACAGTAGAGGTTTTAGCACTTTCAGAAGGCATAGCCTGCACCTTTCTGCACAGGAATTAAGCAAAATAGGGTTTGAAGCAGCTCAGTCAAGGAATTCTGGATCAAATCAGATCGAGTACCAACGAGACTCACATCAGAAATAAGAAAAGAATCATGCCTAGATGGTTGATGGTTTTGGTTACAAGGCTGCGGAAGACGATGAAAGGCGAGTACGCCCGTCATTCAAGGATTTCCAAAGCTAATGTTCGCGAGATTGCACGGTAATTTTGTAACCAATCTGACCGCGCTCCAAGCTATCCAGCGGCCCACCCTGAACTGCAACACCTAGGCAAAACTGCCAACATCCAATACCGTGGTCAAGTTGCACTGCGAACTGGATCCGCGTTGCCTTTAGAACCTGTCCAGGACCTGTCCCGAAAGATAAAACCAATCAATAACCGTTCAAATTTCCAGTGAGCTGCCGATCGATCAGTTGCGAAGTGAAATACACAGTAGAAATATCAGGTATGAGGACAAATCCCCGGCTCAAAAAAGGGAGGGAGAGGTTTGACCATCAGGCGCAAATGTCGCTTACTCAGAATTGGCAATGAAGCCGGCAATGACACTCGCGTCATCGCCTTCGCTATGCAAACCACCCGCTACTTCATCAGGAACAAGATCTTCGCTGTTCCACCCAAAGAAGTGACCAGCCGCGAAGCTTGTGGGATCTGCTCCAGTTATAACGTCAATACCTACCTCCTGGCGGAGAGTAAGGTCGGAAGAATTTTGAAAAAATCTCACAGTACCACCAGAAAACCTGTTTCCAGCAATATCCATGCCTGTTATTTCGATGGAATCGACAATTGCCGATGTTCCGGGGCCACCAGCGCCGTTCCTAACCATAAACCCACCCATGACAACATCCACTTCACCCGCAGAAAAGTCTACATTTACCCCGCTATTCCCTTCCATGTAATTAAGATCATCCGCATCATTCCCACCAAAGTCTTCTATTCTCGCGTAAGCTTCGCCTACATAGCTGGCGCCGCCACTTATTGGCACCTCACGGCCTCGGGTCGCAATGCCGGCGAACCCAGACAAGTCATAATTCTCTCCACCAGAGGAGTAATCTCCCCCGAAAGTCGCGACGTATTCATAGCTCCCAGAGAAAATTCTGTCCGAGCCAGAGTTGAAGGTAATTGCTTGATCCTCCATTATGCCGTCAGAAACAGTCACACTGCCGATATTATGGGTGACTGATCCAGTTACATCCCCCACAAACTCAACATCGCCGGACTCGTCGCCGTCCCCAGTGCTCCGTAGTGCTACACCGGCAAGGATGCTGGTTTCCGCCGCCATGCTGTCAAGGGTTTCATATTCATAAGAGAACGCTTCCACAGACGGACCCATTGGTGATGTCATTGCGGTATCATCGTTGGAGCATGAGGCGATGCCCACCATAGCGATAGACGACGCGGCTATAATTAATACCCGTTTTTGTTTCATAATCACTACCCCTTTGCTCCAGCTTGCCCCATTGCGCCGTCAGTGTAACAGCGCGAAATGACTTAAACGACCCTCAGACTGTAGCACATGATTCAGACTTTAGTCAAATTCTCGACAAGGCCGCGGAGCACTTTGATCGCAAGAATTTTGTGACTACCGCGCTTTTGCAGGACAATCAACCTTTAAGATCCGAACTCCAGATAGATTCTTCCTTCCTGCAAATTGTCATGAGGATCTGGCCATAGCAAAACGTTCCAGCTGAACCAGATGACGCATGTTGCGGATTAAGGTTTTCACCTTGAGGCAGCCTCGACAAAAGGTACGCTTTGGGCAGTTGTTGGTTGGCCATGTTGATGCTATCCCACCTACTATTAAACTTTCTCCAGCGATTAGGCACATAATTTCTTTTTGAAACATTGCATTTCAGCAAACCGCTTCCTAGCCTCGTCAACGTCGGAAAGGCCGACGTCCTAGATAAAATTCATGGCACGGATAAGCTCAAACTCTGACACTTTCGATTATGTGATCGTGGGTGCCGGATCTGCAGGCTGCGTACTGGCTAACCGCCTGAGCGCGAACCCCTCCAACCGCGTCCTCCTCACCGAGGCAGGTGGGAGAGATGATTGGCACTGGATCCGAATTCCCGTTGGCTACCTCTACTGCATGGGAAACCCGCGGACAGACTGGTGCTTCTCGACAGAGAGCGAGCCCGGCCTCGGTGGACGCGCCATTCCCTACCCTCGTGGCAAGGTTCTCGGCGGGTGTTCATCGATCAACGGCATGATCTACATGCGCGGACACGCTGCCGACTACGACCACTGGCGTCAGCTCGGAAACGTGGGCTGGAACTGGGATGACGTCCTTCCCCACTTCATCCGTGCCGAGGATCACTGGAGCGGTGGAAACGATAAAATGCACGGAAGCGGCGGCGAATGGCGCGTCGAGCAAGGACCTGTCCGCTGGGATATCCTCGATTCCTTCCGCGCCGCCGCCGCCGAAGAAGGAATCCCCTCCGTCGAGGACTTCAACCGCGGCGATAATGAAGGCTGCGCCTACTTTGAGGTCAACCAACGTAAGGGAACCCGATGGAACGCCTCGCAAGGCTTCCTCAGGCCGATTGAACGCCGCCCCAACCTGGAGATCCTGACGAGCGCACACGTAAGGCGCATTCGCATCCAAGACGGCCGGGCCGTGGGCCTTGAACTCGAACAAGGTGGAAACATCAAAAACATTGATGCTTCCGGTGAAGTGATCCTCGCCGCAGGATCCGTCGGCTCACCTCATCTTCTCGAGGTTTCAGGCATCGGCAGCGCGGAACGTCTCACCAGCATCGGCGTGGAGCCCCTGGTAGACCTTCCCGCCGTGGGAGAAAACCTCCAAGATCATCTCCAGGTCAGGCTGGTCTATCGCGTCGAGGGAGTACGCACCCTCAACGAGACCAGCAACTCGCTTTTTGGGAAAGCTGGTATCGCGCTCTCGTACCTTCTCTCCCGCAGCGGCCCAATGGCGATGGCACCAAGCCAGCTCGGTTGCTTTGCCCGTTCCGACCCTTCGCGCGAGGCGGTCAACCTCCAGTACCACGTACAACCGTTGAGCCTCGAACGCTTCGGAAAACCCCTTGACCCCTGGCCCGCTTTCACCGCAAGCGTCTGCAACCTCGCCCCGATCTCCCGGGGAAGTATCCACGCTACCTCTTCAAATATCCGCGATGCCCCATCAATCCGGCCGAACTATCTTTCCGCGCCCGAAGACCGCAAGGTCGCCGCAGATTCAATCCGCCTCACGCGCAGGATCTGCTCTCAGCCCTCGCTCGCTCGCCACCATCCCCAAGAGGTTCGCCCCGAATCAACTAGAAATGACGACGATTCCCTCGCCGAGGCAGCCAGTACGGTTGCGACCACCATCTTCCATCCGGCGGGCACGTGTCGCATGGGGCGTGGCGGTGTCGTCGACGAGCGCCTTCGGGTGCACGGAATCCAGGGTTTGCGGGTGGTTGATGCATCCGTCATGCCAACTATCACCCACGGTAACACCGCCGCACCGACGATGATGATCGCGGAAAAGGCAAGCGTGATGATCGCTAAAGACGCAAAGCGCTCTACATGAACGTCGATGCCGTCATCGTCGCAGGAGGCGGCGGGCGACGGGCTGGAGGAAAACTCCCGAAGCAATTCCGTCCTCTTGCCGGACAGGCACTCATGCGATGGTCCGTGGAGGTGCTTGCAACTGATTCCCGTGTACGCCGAACCGTGGTGGTGGTCGCCGCCAAATACGAGAAAGAGACGCAGAAAGCTCTCCGCGATCTCAATGTTGAGATTCTGCCTGCAGGCGGAACCATCCGTCAGAAATCGGTACTCGCCGGCCTCGAAGCACTTGAAAGCAACCCTCCTGACGCCGTCCTCGTCCACGACGCCGCACGCCCCAAGGTGGGAAGCAAAACCGTGACAAGACTCCTCGACGCACTTGAAGAAACACCCGCAGCTGTCCCCGGACTTTCCCTTACCGACACCTTGAAAGAAGCGGACGCGGAGGAGCTCGTGTTTCGCACCCTCCCCCGCGATGACATTCGCGCCGTCCAAACCCCACAGGCATTTCGTTATATCCACCTACTCAATGCCCACAGGGCCGCAGCAGCAAACGGCCAGAACGACTCTGCCGACGATGCGACCCTCATCGAAGCGATGAACGGCAAAGTCCGGATCGTTCCGGGTGACCCTCTTGCTCACAAGGTCACCGATGCTTCCGATTTTTCCCTTGTCGGGCGGCTTCTCTCTCCCAGGGCAATTCGAATCGGCCAAGGGATTGACATTCATCGGTTCGGAGCAGGAAATTCCTTGCGTCTGCTCGGCATCGACGTACCTCACGGCTTCGGTCTCGAAGGTCATTCGGATGCCGATGTTGGTTTCCATGCCGTGGTCGATGCGATCCTTGGTGCCCTTTCGGAGGGGGACATCGGTGAGCATTTCCCGCCCGGAGATCCTTGCTGGAAGAACGCTGATTCGAACATCTTCGTCGCTTTCGCACGGCAGAGGGCAGAGGCCAGAGGCGCGGAAATCGGTCACGTCGACGTGACCATCCTCTGCGAAACTCCGAAGATCGCTCCACATCGGGAAAAGATGCAAACCTCGCTTGCCAGTGCCCTCGGCATTCCCCTCGAAGGAACATCGGTAAAAGCAACAACGAGCGAGGGGATCGGTCTCACAGGCAAGGGCGAGGGAATCGCGGCATTCGCCCTTGCGACGCTCATCGTCCCGAAAACTCCCAAACGGACATGAGCATTTCCATGCCTCCCTGGCGGCTTGCCGCGACCTGCCTCGGCATCGGGAGACTGCGCCCTGCCCCCGGTACGATCGCATCGCTTTTCGCCACCATCACAGGACTCGGTCTCGGCTGGATCGGAGGGGTGGAACTCCTTGCGGCGTGCGCCCTACTTGTGTTCACTCTCGGATGGTGGGCGGCTGGCCGTCATCGTTTGGAAACCGGCACCGACGATGACCCGGAAGTCGTAATCGATGAGGTAACGGGGCAATGGATCGCACTTGTCGGAGCCAGTGGAGATTTCCTGCTTGTCGCACTAGCTTTCGTCCTGTTCCGGGCCTTTGACATTCTCAAACCCTTCCCGATTTCTTGGATCGATTCACGCATGAAGGGTGGCCTCGGGACAATGCTCGACGATGTAATGGCAGGGGGCGCGGCCCTTGCATGCACTTTCTGGGCCGGAGTGCTTCTTCATGGATGATTCGCACCTCACCAACAAGAGCGCCGCAGTGCTGAACGCGTTCTCGGATGCCAACCTCATGCTTACATGTGCGGAATCGTGCACCGGAGGGATGGTGAGTGCCGCACTGACCCGTCACGCCGGATCATCGGACGTGCTGGAGCGGAGTTTCGTCACGTACTCGAACGAGGCCAAGATCGATCTCCTCGGAGTCCCTCGGGAAATCCTCAAGACCTATGGAGCCGTCAGCGAGGAAACCGCGCGCGCTATGGTGGAGGGAGCACTTCAGTCATCGCCTGCCCAAGTCTCCCTTGCTGTGACTGGAATCGTAGGCCCTGGCGGTGCAAGCCCCGGTAAGCCCATCGGCACCGTCCATATCGCTTCTGCAAAACGTGGAGGTGCCTTCCTCCATGAGCGGCTGGCGCTTTCCGGCACGCGCGAACAGATCCGCATCGATTCCGCCATCGCCGTGCTTAATCTCGCACTCCAGGCAGTTGGAATCGAAACTGCGTGAATGAAGGCACGATTCTTGTCACCGGTGAAACCGACTTCATCAGGCAATAGACACCCGGGAACCGCTGTGTGAGGGCCAGTCCGTCACAGTTGTAAAATCCGGCACAAACGGTGTTCCCGAGGGAGCGATCCGTATTGCCAAGCCTACGGACGACATTGCCCGTATCGCACCCCTCTTCGCGATTCACGCACGAAAATCTCCACCGAGCTTGCTGCGCTCAAAGCTGAAGGACGAAGCCTCACTTCGTACCACCCAAGCTGATCCGGTAAGTCTCGCTGCAGGCAATGCAGATTTCACTGCACCCCTGCCCGCCGCCGAGGCCGAAATTCCACGCGCTGTCTGGGAAAATTCTACGGTGGTCTTTGACCTACCTTCCTAAAGAGGAGCTTAACGAGAAGGGACCTCTTGATCCCCAGACCATCTATGAAGTGACCAAGGCTGTGCCGAACAGAGCGGAACAGAGCGCTAGATGGTACTGACCCGTCCACGACCTTGAGACCTGTGTCGTCCGGCTTCTCGTCGTCCTTGGTTCGGGTTTTTCCTAGCGAATTGCGGCGGCAACCCTTGTCGATCTTGCCATAGCGTCGAACGCGAGGAAACCCTCGAAATCACCGGTCCTCTCCACCGACGTCCTCTACGCAAAAGGACGTTTCCCATCTCTTCTTTTAACTAGTAGGCCACGAGGGTAAACCGCTTCGTCTAGAACGCCCCTCTTCTCGCATCCATCCGAACAAGTTCCCGGAACTACTCCCGGAATACCACCATCGGAAGGGGCTCACATCGGAAGGGGCTCATCGCCTTCCAGTAAGGAGGACCGGGGGCCACATGGTCGAGGATATCGGATTCGGCACTGCGCACCGATACCAGAAGCATACCTCTCTACGACAAGAAGACGATGACCAACGAATGACTGACAAACTCGCCCCGGAGAAAATGAAATAAACGGGCGGACACCGGTCCTGCGAATCGCTACCATGAGCATGGCGCAGATCGATGCTGGGGGCACGAACACTGAGCGGTATTCTCGAACTGGCGTGCATGACCTCACCCGAGGTGGCTGCAGCGACGAAGGGCGTTCGCGCCGCCCTGCAACCGATCGGGGCAACCGAACAGCACGGCCCAAACCTCGCCACCGGCACCGACTTTGCTGTTGCGGACAAAATCGCACGCAGGGTCGCCAAACGACTCGGTCCCAAGACGCTCCTGCTCCCTCCTCTCCCCTTCGGCCTCTCCCATCACCACGCGGGCTTTCCCGGAACGATCACGCTCTCGCCGGGGACAGTGATCGATCTTTGCCTTGACGTTGCCCGTTCCATCCATCGCCACGGAATAGGTGCGCTCATCTTTGTCAACGGGCACAACGGCAACACCGCGGTTCTCAATGTTGCAGCCACACGAATCCGCTACGAAGTCGGCCTCACCGCCGCCGTCGCCTTCTATTTCGCCCAGGCCTCTGATCGGATTCGCGCCCACGGCAAGACCGAACGCTTCGGCCATGCCTGCGAGGTAGAAACGAGCGTGTTGCTACATCTCGAACCCGAACTCGTGCGGACCGATTCCCTCGAACCTGGAAAAATGCGCGAAACCTCGCTCCAGCATGCTTTCAACAACGATCCGTTCGCCCTCCAGGTACCGATCCCCTTCGACCGTCAGACTGAGAACGGCGTTTTCGGCGATGCACGTCTTGCCGACGAGAAGACCGGCCGAGACATCGTCGAGACGGCCGTCGAGCGGACCGTCGCCTTCATCAACAGCTTGGGAGACGCCGAACTCACCCCACAGCCTCCTCTCCACCCCTCTCCAGGAGATTCCACCCCTTGACCACCGCATTTCTCCGAGCGTGTCTGCTTGTCGCCGCATTCGCCACACTTTTCACGAATCCCTCAGCCGCGGCTGACAAACCCAACGAATTGCGGATTGGCATCACCACATTCCTCTCCGGTCCGGCATCTGTCTTTGGAGAACCCGCAAAGGTCGCCGCCAAAATGATTGCCGAAGACCTCAATGCCAACGGTGGGATCGGAGGAGTCCCCGTCAAACTCTTTTTTGTCGATGAAGGTGCCGGCAGCGAGACCTTGCTCTCGGAGTACCGCCGCCTTGTCCAAAGCGTGAATGTGGACGCCATGTTCGCTTCGATCTCAAGCGGAAACTGCAACAAAATCGCTCCTCTCTCCGAGGACCTTCGGATCCTCAACTTCATGTGGGACTGCGGTACCCAGCGCATCTTTGAGGAAGCGAGATATCGCTACGTATTCCGCACCCAGGGGCACGCAACCCCGGAGATGCTTTCAACGCTACTTTACCTTCTGCGTACCAAGCCCGACTTTCGCACGATCGCTGTCGTCAACCAAGACTACGCGTGGGGACGCGAAAGCTGGCGTATCTTCCGCACAGCACTCGAACGCCTGAAACCCGATGTACGCATCGTGGCGGAACTGTTCCCCCGGTTTGGTGCACCTGACTTCTCAACCGAAATCTCGCGCCTGCTGGCCGCCCGTCCCGACGTCATCCTCTCCACAGCGTGGGGAAGCGATCTGGACACGTTCGTCCGCCAGGCAGCCCAACGCCAACTCACTCGGACATCCACTCTCGTTCTCCCGCTCATGGAGTCCTCGCTCCAGCGCGTGGGGAAGGCCCTGCCTCCGGGCGCGATCGTGGGAGCCCGAGGCGATCATTATTTCCTTCATCCGGAACGCCGTAATGACCCCATCTTCCGGAACTTCGTGGAACGCTTCCGGGAGGAGACCGGTGCCTGGCCCATCTATCCGGTTTTCCATATGAGCCAAGCTTTCGCCGCCCTCCAGGCAGGCTACGAGAAGGCGATCCTCCAAGGTGGAGGGAAGTGGCCTTCGCGCGAAAAAGTAATCGATGCTCTTGCAGGAATCTCTTTCCAAGGACTGGGCCGGAGTGTGAGCTTCCGAAGTGATAACCAAGGAGTCGAGGACATGCTTGTAGGCACCGCACGCCACGTGAGTGGTTACGATTTTCCTGTCCTCGACGACATGCTGCTGTTCGACGGAGCAGCCTTAATGGCACCGCCTGGTATGGAATCAATTGCCTGGATCGAAACCTTGACACCAGCTTTCATCAACCAGGTCTCTGGCGACGCCTTTGACCACTAATCGGACGGGAGAGCAAGGATGCCCTACAAGGCCCTCCGTTTCCTTTGCGCGTCGGCCCTAGCGACTCTCCTCACCACTGCGCAACCTTCCCAGGTCGGGGCCGGCACGCAAGTCCTCTCCGAGCAGGATCTCAAGCATTTCCAACTATCTCTCAAGGCCGGCGACAGGAAAAAATGGCGTAGCGCACTGACACACGCTAGGCGCACAGAACATCCCCTCCCCCTCAAGATTGCGACGTGGCGCTGGCTCTCGGCGGAAGATGGCATCGGCCAGTGGGAGGACTTGCGAGATTTCCGCTACGAAAACCCCAACTGGCCACTGCCCGAACGTATCCTACGAATCGCTGAGAGCCGAATGCCGAGCGATCTTCCTTCCGAGGAAATTCTTGCCTGGTTTGCCGACAACCCTCCGGTTTCGGGCATCGGCCGGATACGCCATGCGGAAGTTCTCCCCACGACCGGTCCCGAAACTCAGGACACCGATCCTGTCCGCACCGCTTGGATCGAAGGGAATTTCTACACCGCCGAAGAAGTGAGAATCCTTCACAAACACAAGGAGACATTTGACCCAAAAGCTCATGCCCTTCGTCTTGATCGCCTGATCTGGGATCGCAAATGGGGAGCCGCGCGCCGCCAACTTCGAAGGGTTCCTCCCGACCTTCGGTTGCTCGGAAAAGCTCGGATTATGCTCGCCAAACGCCAGGGCGGAGTTGACCTTGCGGTCAAGAACGTGCCCGAACATCTCCTTTCGGATCCGGGACTCATCTTCGAAAGGTCTCGCTGGCGCCGCTTTGCTCGCCTGGATACGGCAGTGGAATTCCTTGATCCGCTGCCGCTCGAACTTGGCTCCCGCCCAGAACAATGGTGGCGCGAGATGAACTTCCATATCCGGAAAATGCTGTCGGAGAAACAGTTCAGCGACGCTTATCGGCTCACGATCAACCACGGACAGCCATCGGACTTACGCCGCACGGTGGCCGAAGCCGAGTGGATGGCAGGCTGGATCGCCCTACGCTTCCTGGACAGCCCAAAGAGTGCTTACTCGCATTTTCGCCGGATGCGTGATCACGTCTCGCAACCGATCTCGATCGCACGAGCCAACTACTGGACAGGACTTGCGGCCAGGACGGAAGGGATGGAGGAAGCAGAATCCTGGTTTCGATTGGCGGCGGAATTGCCCGCAACTTTCTACGGACAACTTGCTGCGTACCACCTCGGGAAAGAGCCCGACCTGCCGTTGCCCCCACCACCATCCCCCGCACCGCGAACCATCTGGAAAGACAAGGACACCTTCGAGGTCGCACGCATCCTTGCCCAAGCGAGACATCAATCTCTCTTGCGTATTTTTGTGCGCCACCTCGCCACGGAAATCGAAAACGCCGAGGAACTGGTCCTTCTCCACGATTTCTGTACAGATGGAGACAGCCCGCATCTCGCCATCGAAGCAACTCGCATCACAACGAGGAACGGTATCTACCTGCCGATTCTCACCTTCCCCTCCGACCCCCAAGACCCAATCTTTGCGGAGGCGGCGACAAATGTTGAGCCAGCCCTGCTACTCGCCATTATCCGCCAAGAAAGCGCATTTAACGTGTCGGCTCGTAGCCCGGCGAAAGCCCTTGGCTTGATGCAGCTCATCCCCTCCACTGCCCGTTCCGTCGCCCGGGAAGCCGGCGTCTGGTACAGGCAAGGCCGGCTTACCACTGACCCCGTCTACAACGTCTTCCTTGGAAGCCGCTATATCGCGAGTCTTTTGGAATTATTCGACAACTCCTACCCTCTCGCAATTGCCGCTTACAACGCCGGTCCCGGCAACGTCCGCAAATGGATTCGCAACCATGGAGATCCGCGAACCGGAGAGATTGAAATGATGGATTGGGCGGAACTTATCCCCCTGTATGAGACCCGGAACTATGTGCAACGCGTGCTGGAGGGGCTTATCGTCTATCGATATAAAAGTGCCTCTGCCGGAAATACCGGACGATGGGCCATCAAGGCGGCAGATCTCTCCTGCTCGTTGGGACCTCCCAATTCATGCCCAAAGTAAATGTCACCGCAGACGACATCATCGCAGCAGCCGCGACCATCCGGGGGCACGCCCGCATCACGCCTCTGCTCGAATCCAAAAAACTCAACGAGCGGACTAACGGACGGGTACTCCTGAAGGCCGAGTGCCTTCAGCGAACAGGTTCGTTCAAGTTCCGTGGGGCCTACAACAGGATCTCGGCCATCCCAAAGGATCAAATCGGCAAAGGAGTGATTGGCTGGTCGTCGGGAAATCACGCGCAAGGCACCGCCTGTGCGGCAGCCCTGTTCGGAGCACCTGCAACGATCATCATGCCCAAGGACGCCGCCCGCACGAAGATCGCAGGAGTCCGGCAATTCGGAGCTGACATCGTCTTCTATGACCGCCACAACGAAGGTCGTGAAGGGCTGGGAGAGAAAGTCGTTGCCGAGCGGGGCGGAGAATTTATCCACCCTTATGACGATCCGTTAATCGTTGCAGGCCAGGGAACGGTGGGAATGGAAGCCGCCGCCCAGGCGCTAGAACGCGACATCGTCCCCGATCTTGCCCTGGTTCCCTGCGGAGGTGGCGGCCTCGTCGCGGGTGTCGCCACGGCTCTCAAATCCTCTTTCCCTGACATTGACGTGCGCACGGTGGAACCGGATTCACACGATGACATGCGCCGCTCACTCGAAAAGGGAAAACGTCTCGCCGCTCCCGAAGGGGCCCAGACCATCCTTGATTCGCTACTTCCACCCATGGTGGGCGAGATCGCCTTTGATGTCGGCAGGAAGCACCTCGGACCGGGCCTGTCCGTGAGCGATACCGAGGCTCTTGATGCCGTCGCCTTCGCACTCCGCAACCTAAAGCTCGTCGTTGAGCCGGGCGGATCTGCGGCACTCGCCGCACTTCTCGCCGGAAAGATCAACCTAGCGGGTCGCACGACCATCGCCATTCTATCGGGCGGAAACGCCGACCCCTCGGTACTGATTCGTGCTTTGCAGGAAAGCGTGGAGGCCAGGATTCCCGACGGTTGAAAACTGTGTAGCGAGCTATGCCCAAAAGTTGGTGATGACCTAATCAGACGGCATTCTGAAGTTGCTTGATTCCGTCCTTACAGTCAGCCCTGAAATGACTTCTGGCAACCGATTTGTGCCGAAGAGCTTTCGCCGTTTCTTCTTCACTTTCACTGACATCATCAGCTTGCAAACCACCCCAAGTGCCGTTTTGCAATTCAAGCAACTCTTGGTTTTGCGTGTGTGGTTGCACACAGTGGCAAAAAAGCCTTCGATTGGGTTCGTCGTGCAGATGTGTTTCAGTGTTCAACAGGACAATCGAAGAAGGTCAACAGCACATCACGATCCTTGGCCATCTCTTTGACTGCACGTTCGTATTTCACACCGTAGGTTTCGGTAAAGAGGTAGAACGCTGCCGTGACGGGTCTTCGTAGGGTGTCCTTACAGGTCACCGGCGAATGGCGGATCAAACAGGAGGGAACCGTTGACTGAGTTTTCAGATTTCATTGTTTATGCGGACGAGTCCGGCGATCACGGGATGGTCAATATCGACCCGCAATACCCGATGTTCGCGCTAACTTTTTGCGTCATGCGCAAGGATGTCTATACGGCCAAAATCGTCCCCGCGATACAGGGTTTCAAGTTCAGTATCTGGGGACATGACACGGTTGTTCTGCATGAACATGAAATCCGCAAAAGCACTGGCCCCTTCAGCTTCCTGCTCACCGATCGCGCGTTGCGGACGCGTTTCATGGACAAATTGAATGCGCTTATCGAGATCGCACCGATGACGATTTTCGCCTCGGTGATCGATAAGGCCAAGCACCACGACAAATACCTCAACCCGTGGAATCCTTATGAAATCGCGCTGCATTTCTGTATGGAGCGGTTGCACATCCTAATGACCGACGAGAAGCAGGACGGCAAGACCGTGCACATCGTGTTCGAGAGCCGGGGCTCGAAAGAGGACAAGAAACTTGAGCATGAATTTCACCGCATCGCTGGGAACGACAGACACTGGGGTTACCAGCAGCACGATTTCAGCCGTTTCGACTTTCAGCCGGTGTTCATTCCCAAGGCGGCGAATGCCTCGGGCCTGCAGCTTGCTGATCTGACCGCCCGGCCCATCGCCCTATCGCTCCTGCGCCCCGACCAGCTCAACCGTGCGTTCAAGATCATCCAGCCAAAGCTGAAAGTGCTCAAACATTTTCCGTAAGTCATTGGAGGGGAAAACAAAAGGGCCCTGGAAGCTCCAGAACCCTTTTGTCGACCGGGAAATTCCCAATCCTTAAAGAGATATGTAGCCTCGCAGAGCCTTAAAAGCAAGTTAATCCGACGGGAGCGCCGGAAGCAACGCCTCGAGAGGATCATGGCCTGAGAAATTCTGACGGTAGCCGCCGCGGTGTATTGAACCCCTTTGAGTTCGAATCCTCTACACCTACCATTGTGTTGCAACGAATAATCGCCCTGAAAACAACGAAAAGCAAGTTTTATGCTGCAACGCCTTATGCGAGTTTGATTTTTGCTCTCGGCATGTTCTTCATCATGGCTATCAAAGTACCGTAGCAATCGTGCGTTCGAATCCCTGTTTGGGATTCATTGGAAACGCATCATTCTTCACGGTCTGGCAAACTGTAACTGGTGCTTCGTCCGCCGCCGGGGTTCTGAATAAGGATGCCACGCTCCTTGAGTTCCTGAATGTCTCGCAGGGCGGTATCATTAGAACACTTAACCAGCTTGGCGTATTTTGAGGTGTTCATAAAGCCCTCAAAATCATCCTCAAGCATGCGGTTAATGATCAATCGCTGCCGATCATTAACAGGCTTTTGATTAATTATATCCCAGAGCTGTGCCTTGAACAGAACATTGCCAAGCGTTGTTTCCGCATTGCTGATGGCGCGGCCAAGGCAATCCAAGAACCATGACAGCCAGTCTGTTATATCAGGTGTAGCGCGTTGTTGCGCTTCAAGCTGATCGTAATACTGTTTGCGCTCGGCTTCGATTTGGGAAGAAAGACCGTAAAAACGGTCTAGCGTACCATCCGCGCGAGCAAGTGCCATGTCACCTATGGCTCTAGCAATCCGCCCGTTACCATCTTCAAATGGATGGATTGTCACAAACCACAAGTGGGCAATGCCTGCTCTGATAACAGGATCAATATCATTTTTGTCCGCGAGCCACGCAAGAAATGTATCCATTTCCTTTTCAAGGCGCTCTGCACTTGGGGCTTCAAAATGGACCTTTTCTTTGCCGATAGGACCAGAAACAACCTGCATGAAACCAGTTTCAATGGTCCGCCAACCACCAACGGTGATTTTGTGCATGCCGCTGCGTCCTGTTGGAAATAATGCAGCATGCCAGTCAAACAAGCGATCTTTTGTCAGCGGTTTAGAGAATTGTTGCGTAGCATCCAGCATCATCTCCACAATACCTTCAACGTCACGGCTTGCAGGGATAAGTCCGGCAATATCAATTCCAAGCCTGCGGGCAATGGAAGAGCGAACCTCTTCCGGATTTAGGTTTTCACCTTCAATGGCCGAGGATTTAACGACGTCGTTGGTCAGCGTACTCAAGGACGCCTCACGTTTGAGCTCAAAGCCAAGCCCCTCCATGCGCCCCAGTAAGCGGCCTTGGCGATGGCGTATATCAGCTAGCTTGGACGCAAGGGTTTCCGCATCCCATGTAAAGTCTGGCCAATTTTGATGTTCATGAATCCACATATTAATCACCGCATTATTTAAGGTGATTATAGATTCTATTCACTGCAAGGTCAAAATAAATCACCGCAAATGATGCGGTGATTGTGCAAGCTATTCACCGCATCAATGATTAAATGACCATTTTGCCGCGGTCAGCAATATGGTCAAGCACCTCCTGCAGCATACTCATCCAGCCAGCAGAATGTGTTGACCAGTTTCACTTGCTCCACAGTGCTACATGGGATTTCTAATAATTTGGGATTAGCGACCACCACGGCCAGACATTGTGCGCGGGAGACTGCAACATTCAGACGGTTCTTGCTGTAGAGAAACTCAATGTTGCGCGGTGAGAGCTTGCCGCGTGAGATTGAGCTGCGCCAAAAGCAGTATGAATATTATCGCGACTTGTTGCTAAACATCCCTAAACCTGAGGCGGCTGCAGCATGAGCCATACACTGAAAGAGATAGCCCAGCAGTTAAAGGATAGCGATAAAAGAGTGCAGTTGATCTATGCCTTTAACGGCTCTGGTAAAACGCGTCTTCCACGTGAGTTTAAAGAACTCATCGCCCCTAAAACCGAAGAGGAAGAGGCCGAAGACCGCTACACCAAGGTGCTTTAGAGTTTGATTCAAAATTATTTGCATGATTTCGTAACCTTTGCGATGTATCGCGTTACCCTTCGAATTGAGGCGATGAGCAACCAGCTTTCGGATGAGGGAATGATTTCTTCCCAATCCTTAGCCAACCTTCTGCACCTGCCCAACCATGCGAATGTGCGTTCGACAACTCAACGTCTGGCAATGACGACAAAATCCGTTGCCTCATTAGGTCGCCGAACAATCTCAATTGTTGGATTTGGTTCCATGTTCAGTAGATCACATGCTACCCTGTCACCGACATAGCCACCATCCGCAAAGACAATGTGAAGCCGTTGGAAAGCTGTCGACCGTATCCGCGATGATATCCTTCGCCTTGTCACGGTCCTGAAGGTTGGCACCATGGACTTCCGTAACCAGCAGATTGTCTTGTGTATCAACGCTTATGTGGCGTTTGCACCCTTTATCTTCTTGCCAGCATCATAGCCCGATACCCCGCCGCTTTCAGTTGTTTTCACACTCTGACTGTCGATAATGGTAGCGATCGACTCCGGTTCTCGGCCTGATACTATCCGGCAGGCCATGCTCAATAATTCGTTGATCACAACAAACGTTCCACCATCGCGAAAACGGTAAAAGTAGTATCGAACCGTAGAAACTGGCGGAAGTCCTTGGGCAGCAAACGCGCCACTGACAACCGGTCGTTACAACGTATTGGATGGCCTCCCAAACAACCCGCATATCCACTTCCTGAGAGCGGCCTACACCGGAACGAATTTCCACAATCGGTGCAATCAATTTCCATTCCGCATCACGGCAATCACTTGCGTAACGCAAGTCACTTCCGTCATTCTCAACGCGAGTGATTTCAGTCCAGGGCACTATAATTCTCTGAATTCACCAAAAATCATAATTACAACTCTATGAAATTACTCAGCATAATTTCCAATCAGGCTCTGAAGAAGGTGTTTCAAAAGTTCTTTGGCATATATGACAGCGATCCGTTCGAAGACTACAAAGATCACAAAAACCGTGTTCGCTATCGCTCCAAATTTCATATTTCACCGGACAAGTGACAATGACAGGCATAGACTGGTGCGAACTAGCCAATTGCGAAACCCTTAATTTCTCATGACCAAAAGCTCCGTACTTCGCTTTTCCAAGTACGGGGTTTTTCAGGAAAGGGGCATATGTAGGAGAAAAATTAGAGAAAAACGAGATGTTTTTGTAGAGGGCAAGCCAATTGCAAACGCCAAAAAAGCCCGCAAATGCTGAGCTTTTGAGGCTATGCTATTTCGGACATATGAAAGTTCGTTTGGTGTTAATGGCGGATGGGGAGGGATTCGAACCCTCGATACGGTTTGACACCGCATACTCCCTTAGCAGGGGAGCGCCTTCAACCACTCGGCCACCCATCCCGATAGCGCCCCTAATATCACACCGAAGAGCGGGACTCGCAATAGGAGAAGCCAATAGTGAGATACATAAAACGCGGAAAGGAAGCTGCCGAAGCCACAGAAGCGGATGCGAAAGTTCGCGCGGCAGTTGAAAGCTTCCTTGCCGACATCGACGCCCGAGGCGATGAAGCGGTGCGCGAAATGTCCGAGAAATTCGACACCTGGGCACCGGACGATTTCCGCCTGGACCAAGAAAAAATCGAGAATGCGATGAAGCTCGTACCCGAGCGTACTCTCGACGACATCCGTTTCGCTCAGGCACAGGTGCGGAACTTCGCCGAGCGGCAGAAGGAATGCCTCAAGGATCTCGAGGTGGAAACCTTACCCGGAGTGGTGCTGGGCCATAGAAACATCCCCATCGGCTCCGTCGGCTGCTACGTCCCCGGAGGCCTCTACCCCATGGTTGCCTCCGCCCACATGAGCGTCGTCACCGCTAAGGTGGCAGGTGTCAAGCGCATCATCGCCACAGCTCCTCCACATGAAGGCGGCCCACATCCTGCGATTGTCGCTGCGATGCACATGGGTGGAGCCGACGAGATCCTCGTGTTGGGCGGGGTGCAGGCCGTCGGGGCGATGGCTCTCGGAACCGAAACCATCACCCCGGTCGAAATGCTCGTAGGACCGGGAAACATGTTTGTCGCTGAGGCCAAGCGCCAGCTTTTCGGACGCGTCGGGATCGATCTCTTTGCCGGTCCTACCGAAACCCTTGTGATCGCCGATGAGAGCGTCGACGGCGAAATCTGCGCAGTCGACCTGCTAGGGCAGGCGGAACACGGCCCGACATCACCTGCGGTTCTGCTGACCACCTCGGAAAAACTTGCGCACGACACCATCGCCGAGGTGGAGCGCCAGCTCGAGAGTCTGCCAACAGCGCAGGTCGCACGCCAATCGTGGAACGACTACGGCGCTGTCATCGTCTGTGATGGAAATGATGAGATGATACGGGAAGCGGATCGACTCGCTTTCGAGCACGTACAGGTGATGACGCACAACCCAGACTATTTCCTTCGAAATCTCTCGAATTTCGGTGCACTCTTTCTGGGGCCCCGCACCAACGTTTCATACGGCGACAAGGTAATCGGCACGAACCACACCTTGCCCACAAAGCAAGCCGCCCGCTACACGGGCGGTTTGTGGGTCGGGAAATTCATGAAAACCTGCACCTACCAGAGGATCCTGACTGACGAGGCGTCCGCCGAAGTCGGCAAAGTTTGCTCCCGGCTTTGCGCACTTGAGGGATTCGCAGGCCACGGAGAGCAGGCCAATATCCGCCTCCGCCGCTACGGCGGACGCAATATCCCTCCCTACGGAGTCGCAGAATGACCGCCGCCGACTTGCTTCCCTCCACTCCCTCATTTCGTCTCGACGGGAAACGCGCGCTGATAACTGGTGCCGGCAAAGGCATCGGACGTGCTGCTGCTGCCGCACTCGCCCAGGCTGGTGCGCACGTGACACTCGCGGCCCGAACGGAAGCCGATGTTAAGAAAGTCGCCGAGGCCATACGCAAAGAGGGCGGTTCCGCCGACGCCGTGACCTTGGACGTCACCCACAAAACCACGGTGGATGCTTTCCTTGGCAAGCACGAGTCATTCACAATTCTGTTCAACAATGCAGGCACCAACCGCCCCGCTCCCGCCCTTGAGGTTAACGAGGAGGACTACGATGCCGTCACTGATCTCAACGTTCGCAGTGCCTTTTTCCTCGCCCGCGACGTTGCACGTGGCATGGTGGAGGCAGGTACCGAAGGATCCATCATCAACGTCTCCTCGCAAATGGGGCACGTGGGAGGGATCGGGAGAAGCGTCTATTGCGCAACCAAACATGCAGTCGAAGGCTTCACAAAAGCCATGGCTTGGGAGTTCGCCCCGCACGGAATCCGAGTCAACACGATCTGCCCCACCTTCATCGAAACGCCGATGACCACGCCGATGCTGAAAGACAAGGCCTTCCGCGAGGCACTGCTCTCAAAGATCGCCTTCGCACGCCTCGGAAAAGTCGAAGACATCATGGGAGCGACGGTGTTCCTCGCTTCCGATGCCTCCGCCCTGTTGACCGGCTCGGCCTTGATGGTCGACGGTGGTTGGACGGCCTTGTAGAAAACCTTGGCAGGCTCCTCTGCCTCGCCCCGTAAAAATCCTTTGCAGCATGGAAAAATCATGAAATTCGATGAAATCCTAGTCTCCCGGAAGGACGCCGTCGCAACGGTCTCCCTCAACCGCCCTGAACGCCTGAACGCATGGACCCCGCACATGTCGCAGGAGCTCCGTGCATGTTTTCGAACTCTCTCCGACGACGATGCCATCCGATCTATCATTCTCACCGGCGAGGGACGCGGGTTCTGCGCGGGTGCCGATATGGACGCCCTCAAGGGAATCAAACCAGGATTGCGCAGATCATCGGGCAAACCACCGCCGTTCGATCCTAAGTCCGCCCCCGGCTTCCAGGGAGCACATACATGGTTCCCCGCGGTCCCAAAACCCGTTATCGCCGCGATCAACGGCCCCGTCGCAGGAATCGGGTTCGTGCTCGCGCTCTGGTGCGACATTCGTTTCGCCTCCGAAGAGGCGATCTTTTCCTCAGCCTTCAGTCGCCGGGGCCTTGTCGCCGAGCACGGAATCAGCTGGCTTCTTCCCCGCCTGGTGGGGATTGCACACGCGCAGGACATCCTCCTGTCCGCACGCCGAATCGATGCGGCCGAGGCGGAGCGAATTGGTATCGTCAACAAGACGCTCCCTGCAGGAGATCTTATGCCACACGTCGAATCTTACGCCCAGATGCTGGCCGAGGAGGTCTCCCCCAGATCCATGCGCATCATGAAACGCCAGATTTGGGAAGCGCTGGGTGAGGGATTGTCTAAAGCTCAGATCATTGCCGATGAGGAAATGGAAAAGAGCTTTTTAAGCAATGACTTCAAGGAAGGTATTGCGAGTTTTACTGAAAAACGACAGGCCAAATTCACGGGCGACTGAACGTCCTCTTTCATCTTCCTTAACGCCATTCACTGCAGTTCGCCATGGCAATTCCATCGTACCTGAAGGGACGTCTCTTGCTCCCTCTCATCGGTGCACCACTGTTCATCGTGTCCAACCCGGATCTCGTGATTGAGCAGTGCAAGGCCGGGATCATTGGATGCTTTCCTGCCCTGAACGCACGCACGCCTGAGTTGCTCGATACTTGGGTGGAGCGCATCACCACCGAGCTCGCCGCCTGGCAAACCCAGCACCTCGACGCCGTCATCGCTCCTTTTGCGGTCAATCAAATCATGCACCAATCCAACGAACGGTTGGAGCGTGATGTCGACGTCTGCGTCAAGCACAAGGTCCCGATCATCATCACCAGCCTCCAAACACCGACCGCCATCGAGAAGGAAATCCATGGATACGGCGGCCACATCTTTCATGATGTCACCAACATCCGGCATGCGAAGAAAGCACTTGGCGAGGGTGCCGACGGCTTGATTTTGGTCTGCGCGGGTGCCGGCGGACACGCCGGCACGCTCAGTCCGTTCGCACTCGTCGCTGAAGTGCGAGAATTTTTCGACGGCCCGGTCATCCTTTCCGGTGCCATGGCGACCGGTGCTCAAATTCTTGCCGCACAGGCGATGGGCGCGGACCTCGCCTATTTCGGCACCCGTTTCCTCGCCTCCCAGGAAGCGAACGCAAGCAACGATTACAAGCAGATGGTGGTCGAAAGCGCGGCTGCCGACATTACCTACACAAACCTGTTTTCCGGAGTGAAGGGGAATTATCTCTCCGGCAGCGTCCTCTCAGCGGGCTTCGATCCCGACAACCTACCCTCATCGGACAAATCAAAGATGGATTTTCGCGAGCGGGACAAAGCCGAGAGACAAACCTGGCGCGACATCTGGAGTGCCGGCCAAAGCTCCGGAATGATCCACGATGTGCCTTCCACCAAAGAAATCGTGGCCCGACTTCAGAGAGAATACGGCGCGGCCCGGGCCGCGATCGCCGATCAGAGCGCCCCGTTCCCAAACTTGAATGAATCAGGATTCTGAGAGGCGCAGATGCCACATGATGGCATGGACCACATCGTGAAAAGCTTGCCGATCTCGAATTATCAAGTTGATCAAATCTCTCTGAGGACAAAAACTTGATTTTTCCTGACCCAGTCTATGGACTTTCGGGCATTCAAAGTCCCTTCTGCAAGAGAGGAAAAGAACGGGAGGAAAAAATTATTTTAAGCTGTTTTTCAAAGAGTTCCGGCAAATTCCTCTTTTCTAAAATTAATTCCTGTCACCAGAAAACGCCGCCATGGCGGAAGAACACTCGATGATCTTCCGTCCATAGTCGAGAGTGACAAGCAGATTCTCTGGTCGTGCTTTTCCTTGCCAAGCGATATCGAACGCCGTGCCATGATCGACCGAGACCCGAACGAGAGGCAGGCCCAGGGTCACGTTCACGGCCGTCTCGAAGGCCACAAGTTTCACAGGGATGTGTCCCTGATCGTGGTACTGCGCCACGACGAGATCGAAGCGCCCTGCAAGCGCATCACGAAACACCACGTCCGGCGGGCAAGGCCCGACGGCATCAATCCCCTCCTTGCACGCCCTTTCGATTGCAGGAGCGATGTGAACCTGCTCCTCCTCGCCCAAAATCCCTGCCTCGCCCGCGTGCGGATTGAGCCCTGCGACCGCAACCCGAGGACGTGCAATCCCCATACGACGAAGATGCGCATCACCTGCCCGGGTTGCGGCGAGCACCCGGTCAGTGCTCACACCGGCAATCGCTTCCGCGAGTGACAAATGCGCGGACACGTGCACGACGGAAAAGTCGGGCGCTGCCAGCATCATGAAGGGGTCACGAACGCCGCACAGGTGGGCAAGCAGGCCGGTATGCCCCTCAAACTTCCGTCCTGCCATGTGAAGCGCTTCCTTGCTGAGAGGGGCGGTGACGATGGCCGCGATTTCACCTGCCTGCGCCAGTTCTACGGCCCGGACCACGGCCGCGTACGCCGCCGCCCCGCCCGCAGCGGACGCAGCTCCGTCCGGCGGGATACCGCCCGGGTGGCCTGTGTCGACGATGGCGACAGGGTTTTCACCTGCAAAGGGATCTATCCCCACCAGTTCCGCAGCGCGAAGCAGGGCTTCCTGATCGCCGATGAGAAGAAGGTCACCTCGACGGACTGCATCCATTCTTTCAATCGCCGCGCAGACAACCTCTGGCCCCACTCCCGCCGGGTCGCCAACGGTGATTCCAAGGGGTGCCGTCACGCCGAAATGCTT
The DNA here is from genome assembly GCA_965206145.1 of Alphaproteobacteria bacterium. Lineage (GTDB taxonomy): Bacteria > Pseudomonadota > Alphaproteobacteria > TMED109 > TMED109 > CBDBIK01. Next base: position 155,061 of record CBDBIK010000002.1, on the reverse strand, counting down.
CCCAGGCCTTTTTCGTCGATGGAAATCCCGTGTCCGGGGCGTTCGGGTGCATGTGCAAACCCGTCGCGGATCTCGATCGGATGCTTGATGAACCTGTCGAGCCCGAAACCATGCACCTCAAGGAACGATGCGTTGGGGACCGCTGCAAGCAGGTGCACATGGAGGTCATGAACCCCGTGTGAGGTAACAGGAAGCCCGTTTGCTTCGGCAAGCATCGCCACCTTACGCCAAACCGTAATTCCACCACAGGTGGCAAGGTCAGGTTCCGGAAAGTCCACCCCGTCGGTACGAATCAAGGCCGAGAACTCTGCAAGCGTATGGAGATTCTCTCCAGCGGCGATGGGAACGCCGCCATAATCCCGGACACGCCGATGTGCCTTGAAATCGTCAGGGGCAACCGGTTCCTCGAGCCAGACGAGGTCAAATTCCTGCAAAGCACGCGCTGCACAGACCGCTTCGCCCGCACTCCAGCCCATGTTGGCATCGACCATCAGGGGGAAATCCTTGCCCAGCATCTCACGCATGCGTCCTACACGCTCCACGTCTTCCGCTAAGTTTTTCCGCCCCACCTTCATTTTGATGGCACGAAAGCCTTCTTCAAGTCGTTTCTTGGTTCGTTCGAGAAGTTCGTCGATGGGATCTTGAAGATCGATGCCGCCGGAGTAGACCCGAACAGCCGGATCGTGTCCTCCGAGCAGCCGCCAAAGCGGTAGGCCAACCGCCATGGCTTTGAGATCCCACAACGCAATGTCGACGGCCGCCATTGCAAAACTCGTAGGCCCGCCACGTCCCACGTAGTGACTCGCCTGCCACATCCGCTTCCATAAGGCCTCGATCCTTCCTTCGTCCTCGCCAATGAGAAGCTGTGCGAAGTCATCCCGGACAACGGCCGCAATGGCGGAGCTGCCGGTCCCGACTGTGTAGGTGTAACCAAGGCCAGACACTCCTTCCGTATTCCTGATTTCCACCAGGATCAAGTCGAAGACAGTCATCGCCCCGTGGGTTGCGTCCGTCAGCGCGGTCTCTAACGGAATGCGCGCCTTGCGCACCTCGACTGATTCAATGCTCATTGGAAGATTCTCTTTCTTCGCGTTTCCAAAACCGATTGTAAAAATTTTTTGCAAGCCGTTCTCTCACCATCCTGCCGAACAGGATGCCCAGGAAAAGCCGGGCGATCAGAAACGAAAAACACGCCCACAGCAGGAAACCAGACCAACTCAGAACAACCGGATCGATCCACACCCTTCTTTGCATTTCGAGAAGAGCGAACATGCCGAACGCACCGAGAGTGAGAACCGCTAGTGCCCATCGCACGGGCCGATATTCCGCCAGGAACCAACGGGCGAGCACCAAAAGCACGCACAGACCTGCAAACGCCACAAACCAAGCCGTAGAATCCAGAAACGGCACGAGCGAGTGCGGTACCAGCGGGCGAGGAAACATGCGACCTCCCCCTTGTGGAACGCGGCGGCAGGAAGCCTAGCATCCGCCCCATCCTTGCGCTCCTTTGACAGGAAGGCTCTGGATTCCACATACTGTCCGGATGTTCTACCGCTTCTTGGCGGAAACCTCCTGCGAAAAATGGACCATGAAGATCGTCAATTCCCTGAAGAGTGCGAAAAAGCGCGACCGGGACTGCCGTGTTGTCCGGCGGAAAGGTCGAGTGTACGTCATCAACAAGAAAAATCCTCGCCTTAAAGCCCGCCAGAGGTGAAGCCTTCGGCAGCACGCCGTCACCGAGGCTGACCGATGCGGATGCCCGAGCCGGACGCTCATGTAACCGCCGGACGCGAGGAATTGATTGGGGCACTCCAGGCCATCGTTCCCGGCGAGGGTGTCATCGTCGACCGCCGAGAACTCCTCGCATACGAAACTGACGGCTTAACGGCCTATCGGGAACTTCCCCTCGTTGTGGTCCTGCCCGAGACCACGACCCAGGTCGCAGCGATTATGAAGCTGTGCCACCAACGCGGCGTAAAGGTCGTTCCACGGGGGGCAGGAACCGGTCTCTCGGGAGGTGCACTCCCCCTTGCCGACGGAGTGACCGTCGGTCTCGGACGGTTCAACCGCATCCTCGACATCGACATCGACAATCTCTGCGTCGTTGCTCAGCCCGGCGTCACCAACCTTGCGCTCACACAGGCCGTCGAAGACGACGGCTTCTACTACGCACCCGACCCCTCCAGCCAAATCGCCTGCTCCATTGGCGGCAACGTTGCCGAAAACTCGGGCGGTGTGCACTGCCTCAAGTACGGGGTCACCGCCAACAACATTCTCGGCCTCGAAGTGGTGACCATGGACGGCGACGTGGTCCACGTGGGCGGACGGCATATGGATGCCGGCGGCTACGACATTCTCGGTGCGCTCACCGGTTCCGAAGGATTGCTTGGGGTGATCACCGAGGTCACGGTGAGCATCCGTCCGAAACCAGAAACCGCGCTCGCAACACTCCTCGGCTTCCCCACGATTCGCTCCGGTGCCTCCTGCGTAAGCCAAGTCATCAGCAGAGGCATCATCCCGGCAGGCATGGAGATGATGGACTATTTCGCCATTGAGGCTGCCGAGGCATACGCCAACGCCGGCTATCCGCTCGACGTGCACTCGCTTCTCATTGTCGAACTTGATGGGACCACCTCCGAGGTGGAAGAAGGGATGCAGCAGGTCATCGAGATTGCTAGGGAATGCGGTGCCGTTCATATTCGCAAGAGTGAGAGTGAGGAGGAACGGCTCCGCTTCTGGTCGGGACGCAAGGGCGCATTCCCCGCCATCGGGCGAATTTCGCCCGACTATCTGTGCATGGACGGAACTATCCCGAGGGGACGACTTCCCGACGTGCTCGAAGGAATCTCGGACCTCTCGAAGAAGCATGAGCTCCGCGTCGCCAACGTCTTCCACGCCGGAGATGGCAACCTCCACCCGCTAATCCTCTACGACGCTAACGACTCCGATCAGCTCGCCCGCGCCGAAACGTTCGGGGCGGACATCCTGAAATTGTGCGTTAAGGAAGGCGGTGTCCTCTCCGGTGAACACGGAATCGGCGTCGAAAAACGCGACCTGATGCACACGATGTTTGACGAGGATGACCTCAAGCACCAACAACGCTTGAAATGTGCGTTCGACCCCGACGGCTTGCTCAACCCTGGAAAAATGTTCCCCGAACTTCACCGCTGCGCAGAACTCGGAAAGATGCACGTGCATCACGGCAGGCTCCGCTTCCCCGACCTGCCCCGCTTCTGATTCGATGGATGTGCACGTGCGGCCGGCGGACGAGGCCGAACTCGTCGAGGCCGTCGCAGGGCTTGTAACGGAAAAGACACCCGCAGTCGTAAAGGGAGCGGGAACCAAGCGAGGGTTTGGGCGCCCCGTCAATGCAGCTGTCACTCTCGACCTTCAAGGCCTCGATGGTATCCAGAACTACGAGCCGGACGAACTCACCCTTACCTGCGGGGTCGGCACTTCCATGGCCGAGATCTCGAAGGCACTCCGTCAGGCCGAACAGGAACTCGCTTTCGAGCCTCCGGATTTTGGTCCCCTCTACGGCGCGGCCCCTGGAGGCGCGACGATTGGCGGCGTGATCGCCTGCAACCTCTCAGGCTCCAGGCGTGTGCGGGCTGGAACCGCCCGCGACCACTTCCTCGGTTTCCGGGCAGTCAGCGGACGGGGTGAGCGTTTCAAGGCGGGCGGACACGTCGTTAAAAACGTCTCAGGCTATGACCTGTGCAAACTCCTCGCCGGTTCCTTTGGAACGCTTGCCGCGATGTCGGAGGTAACCGTGAAGGTGCTGCCTCGATCCAAACACACCCATACGCTTCTCTTTGCCGGTCTCGATCCGATCTCTGCCTCCGCAACCCTAGTGCGTGCATCCCAAACCCAGCTTGAGGTGAGCGGGCTGGCCTGCATCCCCGAGGGGCTTCTGGGCCTCCAGCCCTTGTCTGGTTCCGGAACCATCGCCGCCATCCGCATCGAGGGGCCGGGAAAATCGGTCGCAGAACGCGCATCCCGTATGCGCGATGAAATCGGTGGCGAATGTGCCGAGATCGCAGGCGAGGAATCGGCTGACCTCTGGAAGGGAATCACTGATGCGAAGCCCTTCGCCAAGGTGGGCGATGCGGAACCATCCACCCCCCTGTGGCGGATCTCAGTGCCGCCCGCAAGAGCCGGCACGACCGTAATAGCGATCACGGAGAGAATTCCCGGACAGTGGCTCGTCGACGGCGGAGGTGTCATCTGGTTCGCTCTCAGGGAAGGAACCTCGAGCCGAGCCGACGAGATCCGTGCACAAACTTCGAAAGTAGGCGGACATGCGACCCTGGTCCGGGCGAGCGATGCGGAACGGGCGGCCGTGGGTGCATTCCCCAGGCAGTCGCCGGGGCTTGCAAGGATCTCCTCGCGCATCCGCGAAGGCTTCGACCCGGGTGGCATCCTCAATCCTGGCCGCATGGCCACTGCTTGAACCGTGCAGACCAGCTTCTCCGACAAGCAACTCAAGGATCCCAACATCCGCACCGCCGACGGGATTCTTCGAGCCTGTGTCCACTGCGGATTCTGCACCGCCACCTGCCCTACCTACGTGCTGCTTGGCGACGAGCTCGACAGTCCTCGGGGTCGAATTTACCTGATCAAGGATATGCTCGAAAACGACCGGCCAGCCGACTCGAAGACGGTGCTGCATGTAGACCGGTGCCTGTCGTGTCTTGCCTGCATGACCACCTGCCCTTCCGGCGTCCACTACATGCACCTTGTCGACCACGCGCGGGCCTGGATTGAACGAACTTACCGCCGTCCCGTTGTCGAGCGAGCGCTCCGGTGGCTCCTCGCCTTCCTACTTCCCCACCCGGGCCGCTTCCGCATCGCGCTTGGCCTCGGGCGGTTCGCGCGGCCACTGGCTGAAATTTTTCCCCGCCCCCTCGGCACCATGCTTCGTCTCGTACCCAGGCGTCGTGAGACGAAATCGGTGGCCGATCAGCCGGGCACACAACCGGCAGAAGGGAAGCAAAAAATGCGGGTCGCACTCCTCAGCGGCTGCGTCCAGCAGGTGCTCAACCCTCGGATCAACGAAGCCACGATCCGGCTTCTCACCCGTCTGGGAGCGGAGGTTGTTGTCGCAGAAAAGACAGGGTGCTGCGGGGCCCTCGCCCACCACCTCGGCAAGGAAAACCCGGCCAAGGATGCCGCGCGCGCCAACGTCCTAGCATGGAGGAGAGTCCACAATGAGGCTCCCCTTGATGCAATCGTCAGCAACGCTTCCGGATGCGGAACAATGCTTAAGGACTATGGCCACCTCTTCGAAGATGATCCTCTGGCCGAGAATGCCGCCTGGGCGGCAGGACTGGCACGGGACGTGAGCGAGGTGATTGCCGAGTTGGGCCTCAAGGAAGCACGCGGCGCACACGAGGGAATGGCCGTCGCCTACCATTCGGCTTGCTCCCTCCAGCACGGCCAGAAAATCACGGAGCTGCCTGCGCGTTTACTACGGGAGGCCGGTTTCGAGGTAAGAGGAATCCCCGAGGGACATCTGTGCTGTGGCTCGGCCGGCACCTACAACTTGCTGCAGCCCGAGATCGCTACGCGCCTGCTCGAGCGCAAGGTTGCTTGCATCGAGCAGACGGGCGCGATGGTTGTCGCGGCAGGCAATATCGGTTGCATGACCCAAATCGCGGACGCTGCAAAGATCCCCGTTGCGCACACGGCCGAATTGCTCGATTGGGCTACTGGTGGACCAAAACCACCTTTCGCAGAAGTTTCCAAAATGTCATTGCGCACTGGGACATAGCAACTACAATCCCGCGGTGACTGGATTGCTTGACCCGCACTTCCGCGCCGCGAGCTCAGAAGTTCGCTACCGGTTCCAAGGCGTCCGTTTCCTGCAAGTTCCCCATCTACAACAAGGTTTTTCCCGATGACCTTCGCAAAGCTCTTCGGCACTGCTTGCGCCTTTGTGCTGTTCGCCATCGTCGGCGGTGTTGCCGCCGCGGAAACCCTCGGTGCTCCCAGCCCCTGGCACCTGAACCTCCAACCCCCCGGTTCCGCCCACATGGCCGACGTCAACAATTTCCATGACTGGTTGTTGGTGGTGATCGCGCTGATCTCGGCTTTCGTGCTGGGTCTGCTACTTTGGGTGTTCATACGCTACCGCGCCGCGGCCAACCCGATTCCAGGTACCCGAACCCACAATCCTCTAATCGAGATCCTATGGACGGTGATCCCGGCCATCATCCTGGTGGTGATCGCAGTGCCCTCGTTCCGAATCCTTGCCCAGGCTGACGTCGTGCCGCCCGCCGATATGACGGTGAAGGCGATCGGGAACCAGTGGTACTGGACCTACGAGTACCCCGACCATGGAAATTTCACGTTCGATGCGTTCCCTGTCGAAGATGGATCTGATTTCGAACCTGGCCGACCCTTCGTCCGTCTTCTCTCGACCGACTCCAGGCTGGTCGTTCCGGTTGATACCACGGTCCGGGTACAAGTAACCGCCACCGACGTTCTCCACAGTTGGGCCATCCCCGCCTTCGGCGTGAAGATGGATGCAGTGCCGGGACGTCTGAACGAGACTTGGTTCCGCGCGGACCGTGAGGGAATCTATTACGGTCAGTGCTCCGAGCTATGCGGTTACTACCACGGCTTCATGCCAATCGAACTTCACGTCGTCTCTGCGGCCGAGTTCGAGACGTGGGTCACGCAGGCCCGCGAGGAGTACGCAGGCCACAACCTGACCAACGACACCGTGCTCGCCGCACGGACCGCCCGCTGACAAACGGCGCGACCTAAACCAGGAGACAGTTCGCAATGGCGACGACAGACGAGGCACACGACCACGCACCGAGGGGCATTCTTCGGTGGATGTTCTCCACCAATCACAAGGACATCGGGACAATGTATCTGGTGTTCGCCATCATCAGCGGGATCATCGGCGGTGTGATGTCGATGCTGATCCGTAGCGAACTTAGTGCCCCCGGCCCCGGCATCCTCGGCGGCGACCACCAACTCTACAACGTACTAACGACCGCTCACGGGTTGATCATGATTTTCTTCATGATCATGCCGGCAATGATCGGCGGCTTCGGAAACTGGTTCGTCCCGATCATGATTGGCGCGCCGGACATGGCGTTCCCACGCATGAACAACATCAGCTTCTGGCTACTAGTTCCCGCCTTCATTCTGCTCATGGCGAGCCCCTTTGTGCAGGGAGGCGCGGGCACTGGCTGGACGATCTATCCGCCGCTTTCTGGATCTCTCGGACATTCCGGACCTGCCGTTGACATGGCGATCCTCGCACTCCACCTCGCCGGCGCGTCCTCAATCCTTGGCGCGATCAACTTCATTACCACGATTTTCAACATGCGCGCACCCGGCATGACGCTCCACAAAATGCCGCTGTTCATATGGTCAATTCTGGTTACCACGTTCCTTTTGGTGCTGGCACTCCCGGTACTGGCTGGCGCCATCACCATGCTGTTGACCGACCGCAACTTCGGTACCGCTTTCTTCCTGCCTGAAACCGGCGGCGATCCGATCCTGTTCCAGCACCTATTCTGGTTCTTCGGCCATCCCGAGGTTTACATCCTGATCCTTCCCGGATTCGGGATCGTCAGCCAGGTGGTGGCGACATTCTCGCGCAAGCCTGTGTTCGGCTACCTCGGCATGGCCTATGCGATGGTCGCGATCGGATTCATCGGATTCATCGTTTGGGCACACCACATGTACACGGTGGGTCTTGACGTGAATACGAAAGCCTACTTCACAGCGGCAACAATGATCATCGCCGTACCAACGGGAATCAAAATATTCAGTTGGATCGCAACGATGTGGGGAGGTTCGATTGAATTCCGAACCCCCATGCTGTTCGCGATCGGATTCATCTTCCTGTTCACGATCGGCGGAGTCACCGGTGTCGTGCTTGCCAACGCAGGCGTCGACACCGTCCTGCACGACACCTACTACGTGGTGGGTCATTTCCACTACGTGCTCTCGCTGGGAGCCGTCTTCGCAGTGTTCGCGGGCTTCTATTACTGGATCGGAAAAATGTCGGGTCGGCAGTACTCCGAATGGATGGGCAAAGTGCATTTCTGGCTGATGTTCATTGGCGTCAACCTGACATTCTTCCCGATGCACTTCCTCGGGCTCCAGGGCATGCCACGGCGCGTCCCGGACTACCCCGACGCCTTCACCGGATGGAACATGGTGGCTACGATCGGAGCCTGGGTTTCGGCCATCGCCGTTATCTGGTTCATCTTCACCATGGCACGCACGTTCCTCGTCGGACAGCGTTGCCCCGAGAATCCCTGGGGAACCGGTGCGGACACGCTCGAGTGGAAGATCTCCTCGCCCCCGCCATTTCATACCTACGAAACCATTCCTGTCGTCCGCTAGGACGCATCCGTGATCGGTATGGCCTCCACGAGCCACGCGGCCGCCACGCTAGCGGCGACTGGAGACGTTCTCGACTACCTGGCGCTCGCCAAGCCGCGTGTCATGTCGCTGGTGGTCTTCACTGGCGTAGTCGGAATGATATTGGCCCCAGGTGCGCTACATCCGGTACTTGCGGTCGCCTCGTTACTTGCGCTCGCCCTTGGTGCAGGCGGAGCCGGGGCCATCAACATGTGGTTCGACCGTGACATCGACGCAGTCATGGAGCGGACGCGAGGGCGTCCCGTGCCCAGGGGACGGGTACCGGCATCCGAAGCGCTTGGGTTTGGAATCGCCCTGTCACTCCTATCAGTCCTGCTGATGGGACTCGCATCCAACTGGACCGCAGCCCTTCTGTTAGCCTCCAGTTCGCTGTTCTACGTCTTCGTCTACACCATTTGGCTCAAACGCCGCACGCCGCAAAACATCGTCATTGGCGGTGCCGCCGGGGCACTGCCACCGGTAATCACATGGGCCAGTGTCACCGGTGGCGTGAACGCACTCCCGCTCGTTTTGTTTGTAATCGTGTTTCTGTGGACGCCGCCTCACTTCTGGGCACTCGCACTGATCCGTGCCGATGATTACCGACGCGCCAAGGTGCCGATGATGCCGCTAACCCACGGAAGAACTGCTACTCGACGCGCCATCCTTATCTACAGTGTTACCCTCGCCGGTGCCTCACTCCTGCCTTGGATCCTCGGCGATCTCGGCATCGTCTACGGTGCCGGTGCCATCGCCCTTGGAACCCTCATGGTCCTTGCGAGCGTGGCTGTCCTGGTACAGCGTTCAGGTGCGGAGATGCGAATGTTCGCCTTCTCCATCGCTTACCTGTTCCTGCTCTTCCTGCTCATGCCGCTTGACAGACTTCTCATCGGAACCCTCTAGCGTGGCTCAAGATCCGAAAAACGGCGATCGGCAACGACGTAAGAACGTAACGCTGGCACTTCTCCTTGCAGGACTGATCATCCTCTTCTACGTGGTGTCGCTCGCCCGCATGGGAACCCCGGCGTGAACCGGCGAAAGGGCACGGCACTTGTGGTTGCCGCAACGGTCACAAGCATGATCGGCGTTTCCTACGCTGCGGTGCCTCTTTACGACCTCTTCTGCCGCGTAACCGGTTACGGCGGAACTCCCTCAACCGCCGAGATGGCACCCGGTGCGACCGACCATGCTGTGACTGTCCGGTTCAACGCTGACATCGCACAGGGACTTCCTTGGACGTTTACCCCCGAAAAGGTCCAGATGAAGGTGCGGGCTGGGGAATCCACCCTCGCCTTCTATCGTGCTACCAACAATGGCAAACGCCCGATCACCGGCACCGCTACCTTCAACGTGACTCCCGTGAAAGCGGGCAAGTATTTCCGGAAAATCGACTGCTTCTGTTTCCAGGAACAACGTCTGGAACCCGGGGAAAGCGCGGAAATGCCGGTGACATTTTTCATCGATCCGGCGATCCGTGAGGATCCCTCCACCGACGAGGTGATGACAATCACCCTGTCCTATACTTTCTTCGCAATCGACGCCGAAGACGGGAATGATTCCTTGGCCAAGCGTCTGCTCGACGACAACCGGGCGACAAACTAAGGATCCGGAATCCGAACCGAGAAGGAGACTCACTGATGCAGCAAGCTCATCCTTATCACCTCGTCGCCCCAAGCCCTTGGCCCGTGCTGGGAGCCTTCGGTGCCCTCATCCTGGCCGTAGGTGCCATCATGGGCATGCACGACATCGAAGGTTGGCAACCGGTATTCGGAGCAGGAATGCTCCTAATCCTCTTCACAATGCTCGTTTGGTGGCGTGACGTTGTTCGTGAAGCTGAAATCGAGGGGCATCACACACCTGTCGTCCAGCTCGGTCTGCGTTACGGAATGGCTCTCTTCATCGCCTCGGAGGTGATGTTCTTCGCCGCTTGGTTCTGGGCTTTCTTTGACGCAAGCCTGTTCGCCGACGAGGCAATCCAACAGAGCCGGGTAGCATTCACCGGCGGCACCTGGCCACCAATCGGTGTTGAGGTGTTCGATCCGTTCCACCTCCCGCTCGTCAACACGATCATCCTACTCACCTCAGGTGCCACCGTGACTTGGGCCCACCACGCGCTTCGCGAGAACAACCGCAGCCAACTAGTCAGCGGGCTTGCAATCACGGTGCTTCTCGGAATTTCGTTCACCGTTGTTCAGGGATACGAGTACCTGCATGCGCCCTTTGGCTTTGCCGATGGCATTTACAGTTCGACCTTCTTCATGACGACCGGATTCCATGGTGCCCATGTGATCATCGGCACCATCTTCCTGATCGTCTGCCTATTCCGGGCGATGGCCGGCCACTTCCGGCCCGACCAGCACTTCGGTTTTGAGGCAGCAGCCTGGTACTGGCACTTCGTTGACGTGGTTTGGCTTTTCCTCTTTTTCTCCGTTTACTGGTGGGGAGGATTTGGCGGTGTCATTCACTAGCGGTCTCCACATGGGAGGAAGCGGTCCGCGGACGACCCCCTGCATCCTCAAGGAGAAAGTAGATCTCAAATGCCGGGAAGATTGAACCTTCAACGGCTCTAAGACCGGGAGCGATGTTGGCAATGCCTAGCGCGGACCTCCGCCACTCCCCGATAGTGCAAGGAACCGCCGCTGCGACGGCTTTCGTCATCCTGCTCGGACTCGGGACATGGCAGGTGGAGCGCCTTCGCTGGAAGGAAGGTCTTCTTCGCACGATTGCCGAACGTGTGGAGAGACCTGCCGTACCGGCCCCCGTCGGTAAGGACAATCTCCTCGAATACAGTCATATCGAAGCCAAGGGCATCTTCCGTCACAACCTTGAGCACCTCCTCGGCCCCCGGGTGCGCAACGGGGTTTCCGGCGTCCATGTGCTGACTCCGTTGGAACGAAAGGACGGGCCGCCCATCCTTGTAAACCGAGGGTTCGTGCCTCTAGAACTGAGCAATCCAAAGAATCGCCTGGAAGGTCAGGTCAGGAAGGATGTCCACATAAGCGGCCTCCTTCGGCTTCCGCCGTTCGCCGGGCCCTTCGTTCCAGAAAACAATCTTGAGGGGGCCTTCCTGTACCAAATTGATCTTGCCGAGATTGAAAAACTCAACAACATTTCTCTTGCCCCATACGTCCTGGAAGTCGGCCCGGAACCCAACCTTGGTGGTTTTCCAATCGGCGGACAGACAAACCTCGCCATTCGCAACGCCCATCTCGGGTATGCCCTCACTTGGTACGGTCTTGCAGCTGTCCTCGCCGTGTGCATGACGGTACTGGTCCGTCGCGGCAATCAAGCAGTTCCGTCATGAAAATTATCGCGATAGTCGCACTCATATTCGTACTCGTTCAGATCGGACTGGGGGGTGCGGTCAGGATCACCAACTCGGGACTCAGTTGTCCAGACTGGCCCCTCTGCAACGGACTCTGGATCCCGACCCCGGAAGCCTTGGCAGCGATCTCCGACCTCTCGTACGAACCGTGGCAGGTAATGCTTGAGTGGTTGCACCGCACCAACGCAGCCCTGGTAGTAGCACCTGCAGTCCTCCTCCTGGTAGCGGTCGCTTGGAAATCAGGCCCCCTGTCACGAATGCTCGCAGGCTTGTCTCTTATCCTCGTGATTCTTCAGGCTTTACTTGGCAGGTTTACCGTCCTCGATTTGAACAGCGCCGAGTCCGTCACCTCCCACTTGGTCCTTGCCTTCCTCCTCATCGTCATCCTGGTCGGAATCGCGAGCACGAAGGAAACGATTGGAAACAAGAGCCGATACTTCTCTTTCGACCGTCCTTCCCCGGGAAGCACAGTCCGAATCGTCACCCCTGACTCCAGGCGGATGGTTTCGGGATCGTACGGCCTTGCCTGGAGTACCGTCCTGCTTGCTATTGCCACGGGAGCGCTCGGGGCTTTTACCGCCAAGACAGGAAGCACCTCCGTCTGCAACAGCTGGCCAGGGTGCACGGGATGGAACCTGCCTGACTTCTCCGAGGCGGGAGTCTCTTCCCATATGGCGCACCGTGTCCTGGCGCTAGCAACCGCCATCGCCACCGCAATTCTCCTGTACCGAACAACATCAAAATCTGCTACGCTGTCGTCCGCTTGGGTGCTCGTAGCCTCAATGCTTGTAGTTTTCCAAGTCCTACTCGGAATCCTCGTCGTGCTGCAAGGAGCTCACTTTTTGACCGCCCTGCTCCATCAAATGGTTGGCGCTCTCATCGTCACCTCGCTTGCCGCTGCTGCGTGGGCGGGACATAGGAACTAGTGACGAAGCAAGCCGCTCTCCACTACTCGAGCACGCGCGGTGAAAGCACTGCTGTTGACTTTGAGGAAACCGCCCTCGCAGGACTTGCTCCCGACGGAGGATTGTTCCTGCCTGACCGATTCCCACGCGTTCCGGATGGGTTGCCAAGCCTGAAGGGTGCGTCCTATCCGAAAATCGTCGAGCGGATCGTCGCTCCCTTCCTTGGAGAATCGGTGCCACCAGATACGCTGGCTTCCATCTGCAAGGAGGCTTACGGACATTTTGAGGCACCGGATACGGTTCCTCTCACATCTCTCGAGAAGGGCGTTCATCTTCTTGAGCTTTTTCACGGCCCCACCCTGACTTTCAAGGACTTCGCCCTACAATTTCTTGCTCACCTTTTCGATCACTTCCTGTCCCGACAGAATCGGCGCGCGATGGTCCTGTGCGCGACGTCCGGCGATACCGGCTCGGCCGCCATCGAGGCCTTCCGGGGACGCAAAGCCGTGGACATCGTGGTTCTGCACCCAAGGGAACGCATTTCCTCCTTACAGCGCCGAATGATGACCACGGTCAAGGATGGATCCGTTTACAACTTCGCCATCGAAGGAACTTTTGACGACTGCCAGGCACTCGTGAAAGGTGCCTTCGCCGACTCCCGACTGCGCAAGGAATGCGGGCTTCTTGCTGTCAATTCAATCAACTGGATACGCATCGCAGCCCAGGCCGCCTACTACTTCCATGCAAGTCTTCGTGCTGACCCGGAAGGCCGGGGAGCTGTTTTCGTTGTGCCCTCGGGAAACTTTGGCAACTGTTACGCAGGCCACGTCGCCGCCTCGATGGGATTACCAGTCCGACGACTCGTTGCTGCCACCAACCGCAACGACATCCTTGTGAGATTCTTCGAAAGTGGCCGCTACCAACCGGGCGCGGTGCACCGCACCATTTCCCCAGCCATGGACATACAGGTTGCAAGCAACTTCGAGCGCCTCCTCTCCGAGTTGCACGGACGCGACGGCGAAGCCGTCCGAGCCGACATGAGTACTCTTGCCAAGAAGGGAAGCTTTCAGGTAGCTCCCAACGCGAACCCTGACCTACGGGCGCGTTTCCAAGGCATCCGGGTCGACGACGATGAAACGCTTCAGGAAATGCGCCTGACCCACGAGCGCAACGGCTTCTTCGTGGATCCTCACACCGCCGTAGGCCTGGCCGCTGCGCGGAAAATGGAGCGCAATGATGATGCGCCGGTTGTTGTCCTTTCCACTGCGCATCCAGCAAAATTTTCCGACGTCGTCCAGAAGGCCACGAGCCAAACTCCCCATATGCCTTCAAGACTTCGGGAATGCCTCAATGCACCCGAGCACTACTTCCGAATTCCATCGATCCTCGAAGGCCTGAAAAGCCGTCTCCGCCACATCGCAGCGGGTGAAAACGCACCTCTATAGTGGTCTGCGTGTCCAGCCGCACTCCCAAAATCACGACATTGCCCAATGGTCTCCGCGTCGCCAGCGAGACCATGCCATCGGTGCGTACCGCCGCCGTCGGAGTTTGGGTGGATGGCGGCTCGAGAAGCGAAAATGCTGAGACAAATGGCATTTCTCACATGCTTGAGCACATGGCTTTCAAGGGAACCCCCCGGCGAAGCGCTAGGGATATCGCTGAGGAAGTAGAAGCTTCCGGCACCTACATCAACGCCTACACCAGCCGTGAGGAGACCGGTTACCACCTCAGGATCCTTCCTGAAAGCCTACCCCTCGCTGTCGATATCCTCGCCGACATCCTGCTCCGTCCGCTTCTCAAGGAGGAAGATGTCAAGCTCGAAAGCCAGGTCATCCTCCAGGAAATTGGTGAGGCCCAGGCGCAGCCAGAGGATGTCATCTACGAACGTTTCCAGGAAACCGCTTTTCCTGAACAGCCACTCGGCAAGCCTGTAGCCGGGACCCCCGAGAGAGTTCTTGGTTTTGCAGGAAAAGATCTGCGTACGCACATGGAAAAACACTACCGTGCCGACCGCATGGTCCTTGCTGCCGCCGGTGACATTCAACACGAAAATTTAGTTGCCCTTGCCCGCGAACTGTTCGACGAGCTCCCCGGAGGCAGTCCACCGCCACACGAACCCGCAATCTACGCGGGCGGAACCGTACGCGTGCCGTGGGACATCCAGCACGTCCATCTCGCCCTCGGCTTCGAGGGCATCCCTTATGACGATCCTGACTACTACGCTCTGCAATTGTTCGCGGCGATTCTTGGCGGCGGCATGTCCTCACGACTTTTCCAGGAAATCCGTGAAAAACGCGGGCTCGCCTACAGTGTTCATGCTTACTCCAGCAGCTATCGCGACAGCGGAACCTTCAGTATCCACGCAGGCGCAAACGCGAAGGACGCCGAGGAAGTCTTGAAAATTATCTGCCAAATGCTTCGCGAAACAAAGGAAGGGTTTCTCCCAGAAGAACTCGCACGCGTCACCGCGCAGGCACTTTCCGGTCTTCTGATGGCAGAGGAGAGTTGTGCGGGATGTACCGATTCACTTGCACAGCAACTCCTTGTGTTCGAGCGACCAATCGGGATTGATGAAAACATGCATCGCATCCGTGAGGTGGATGAAAATGCGATCTGCCAGGTCGCTGAACGAGTGCTTTCGAGTAACCCAACCTTCGCAACTCTCGGGCCCGAGAAATGGCTTCCCAAGCAAGAGATCATTGAAAACTTGATCAAGGAAACACAGTGATCCGTCTAGTCCAGTCACTCCAAACTCTCTTCCGCAATCGGCAAATCGAGGGACCACGGATTTCCCTGCGCCTCCCCCGACGACGTGATGCGCGCGCATGGGTTGCACTGCGACGGGAATCCTACGACTTCCTCAGCCCGTGGGAACCGGAATGGACGCCTGAGAGTTGCAACCGCTCTTCGTACTTGCGCCTTCTCAGGGCGAATTCCCTCGCCGCACATCAAGACCAGGGGTACGCCTTTCTTGTGTTACAGAAAAGTAATCGGAGACTCCTTGGTGGAATTTCGGTTTCCAATATTCGCCGCGGTGTCGCGCAATCGGCATCCCTTGGCTACTGGATTGGCAAACCCTACGCCCGGCAAGGCTACATGCACGAAGCACTGTCTGCATTGCTTCCCGTTCTCTTCGATCGGGTCCGGCTGCACCGAATCGAGGCGGCAACTATTGAGAGCAACATCGCCAGCCGCCGCCTTCTCAAAGGCCTCGGATTCCGCAAAGAAGGAATGGCTCGCCAATACCTGAAAATCACCGGAGTATGGCAAGATCATGCTCTCTACGCGCTGCTCGCGCAGGATCCTCGCCCGGCCGCCGCCCTCCCTCGGGAAGAATCCTCTCGCGTAGAGCAAAAACGCCAAGCAGCCTGACATTCTCTCTCCCTTGCGAGAGAGAATGGACGATGCGGAAGGAGATCGTTCCTGACCAGAACGCCTGCCGGGCCATGCTCAAGGGGTGGCTATTACCTTGCGAAAAGTATCAATGACCCGTGCGACGGCTTCATCGTCGAGGTCCGAATGGAGTGGGAGACTGAGAATTCGCTCCGCAAGACTATCTGCCACTCGACAGGGCCGGCTCGCGTTGGCGAACTTCCGAAACGCTTCCTGCCGGGGAAGCGGAAGCGGATAGTACACTCGCACTGGAATTCCCGCTTCTTCCATTCCTACTCGAACCCGATCGCGACCCTCAACTAAAAGTGAGTACTGCGCCCAAGTGCTCTCCACGTCCTCAGGAACGTACGGCGTCTCGACCACGTCATGAAAACCCTCCGTGTACGAACAAGCAATCTCGTTCCTGCGCGTTATCTCTGCCTGAAAATGTGGAAGCTTCGCCAGCAGAACGGCCGCTTGGATACTGTCAAGACGGGAGTTGGCTCCTATGCGACGCCCGTCATAAGCATCACCTTCGGTTCCATGATCACGAATCGAACGCCAGATTTGCGCACGCTCCCGATCGTCCGTCATCATGGCTCCGCCATCGCCCCAGGCACCGAGCGGCTTGCTGGGGAAAAAACTTGTTCCCGTTGCATCCCCCATCGTGCCTACAGCACGTCCTGACCGACGGGCACCAAGGCTTTGTGCAGAATCAGCGAGTAGGAAGAGATCTTCATCTTCGCAAAGACCCTCTAGGTGCGCGTAGTCAGCGGGCAATCCGAAAAGATCCACTGCGATCACAGCCCGTGGCCGGAATTCGGACTCCTTTCGCACGCTTCGAATTCGGGTTGCAAGATCGTCGGGATCGATGGCAAACGTTCGAGGATTCACGTCAACAAACACCGGCGTTGCACCTACAAGCCCCACCGCTCCCGCTGTCGCAAGAAACGTGAACGCGGGCACGAATACGGCATCTCCCGCTCCCACACCTTCAGCACGGAGAGCGAGGGATAGGGAATCAGTTCCACTTGCGACCGCAACTGTTTCCACTGCTCCCGTGAAATCCGCTAACGCCTTCTCGAATTCGTTTACCTCAGGCCCGTTGACGAAACGACCATGGGCGAGAACGGCAGCGATGCGGGAATCAATGTCAGCCCGCATACGCTGATACTGCGCAACGGTGTCAAGCAGCGTAACGGGCTTCTTTGCAGTCATGGCAATGCCTCCGGAAGAAGCACCATCGCCGCATCGTTCTCTCGCGAACGAAAGCAGGCGTCTAGCACCGTCATTACCTTGAGACTCTCCGAGGTGCCGCTAGGAGGTTCCTTGCCCGTCCGGACTGCTTCGAGAAACGCCCTGCACTCCATGGAAAGCGGTTCCCCATCTTCGAAGGGAATAGCTTCTGGTTCCCTTGCGTTGCCGAAATCGAGCACAACCTTTCGCTTTTTTTCTGCGACATCATCAAACACCACCGTCGCCTCCGATCCCTGAACGACCAGCCTCTGCTCCTTTTTCTCTCCTCGCCACGACGCAAGAAGGTCTCCCTGCAACCCGCCCGGAAAGAAAAGCGTGACCTGTGCGTGTTCAGCTTTCTGAGTGATGCCGTACGGAGTCTCGCAAAGGGTCTTGCACGGCATCGTTCCTGCAAGGGCAAGGGTCATGGCGACATCGTGGGGGGCAAATTCCCAGACTGCGTCCTCGCGAGCCTTTCCCTTGACCCCGGCAAGACGGCGCGCGGTGAGATGGCAGGGCTCACCGATACGACCCTCTTCGACAAGTGCGCACAATTTTTGGAAAGCAGGGTGGTAGAGAAGGAGGTGACCTGTCATGAGCTGAAGCCCAGCGGTTTCAGCCTTGCACGCAAGTGCACGGGCAGATGACAGGGTTGTCGTCATTGGTTTCTCGACGAATACGTGAAGCCCTGCGGACAAAGCTTCATCTGCAAGTTCCGCGTGAGTTTCTGCAGGGGTTGCGATCGCTACCGCGTCAACAACATTCTCTGCAACAAGGTCAGAAAGGTTCGAAAAAATCGGAACTCCTGGATATTCGTCCTCGCACGCCTCGCGTATTGTCAGCTCAGCGTCACAGACTGCGCTCAAGTTTCCCAAAACCTCGAAGTTTCGAACGAGGTTTCGTCCCCAGGGGCCGCATCCGACAATGCCCACACGTGGGTGGTCGGGAGAACCGGAGGACGGCACTACGTTAAGTGAAGGGAGTTATTCCGCCGCGTCGGGCGGAGAACCATCGTCGGGATGCAGGACAAGGGCAAGAGAGTTCAGGCAGTAGCGTAATCCAGTGGGCTGGGGGCCGTCATCAAAGACGTGCCCAAGGTGGGAATCGCACGATGCACACAAGACCTCGGTGCGGGCCATTCCCTGACTCGTGTCCATCCGCTCGACAACCCGACCAGGTGCGACGGGCTGGAAGAAGCTGGGCCAACCCG
The DNA here is from genome assembly GCA_965206145.1 of Alphaproteobacteria bacterium. Lineage (GTDB taxonomy): Bacteria > Pseudomonadota > Alphaproteobacteria > TMED109 > TMED109 > CBDBIK01. Next base: position 136,622 of record CBDBIK010000002.1, on the reverse strand, counting down.
TTCCAGAATCGTACTTCGCTTCTGAATCGAAAAGTGTCGTTTCACAACAAACACAGGCATAGGAACCGCTCCGTTTTTCACCGCAATAACGCCCACTGAAGGGCCGCTCCGTAGCCGCCTCGCGGGTTACTGCGTAGGCCCCGGGCGACAGGCGAGCTCGCCAGTCCTTGTCGTTGGTCGAGCCCTGCTTGTGATCGGAAGTTCCCATCAACAACTCTCTGAGGAAAAGGCACATTATATAGTCTTGCAAAGGAACCGGCGGCCCGAAGAGCATAACCGCGCTGCCTTAGAAGGGAGAAATGCCATGGCATCCACGAAAATCGAATTCGCTGGACATTCGGGCGAACTCCTCGCAGGCAGCCTGGAGACACCGGACAAAGAGCCGAAGAGTCATGCCCTCTTCGCCCACTGCTTTACCTGCACCAAGGACATCGCCGCCGCTTCCCGTATCGCACACGCGCTCACCGAAGCCGGCATCGCAGTACTTCGTTTCGACTTCACCGGTCTGGGACATTCCGAAGGGGAATTCGCGAACACGAACTTCTCCTCCAACGTGGATGATCTCGTCGCCGCAGCAAATCACATGAGCGCACAGGGAATCGCCCCTTCCCTCCTGGTCGGGCACAGCCTTGGAGGTGCCGCCGCCATCGCGGCCGCCGGAAGCATCGATTCGGTGCGAGCGGTTGTCACTCTCGGTGCTCCTGCCGATCCGGGACATGTCGCACACTTGTTCCAAGACGCCGAAGAGGAGATCCAAACCAAGGGCGAAGCCACGGTGCAGCTAGTCGGACGGCCCTTCACGATCCGCAAGCAATTTCTCGAGGATATCCGGATGGGATCGATTCTCGACAAAGCGGGGGCCCTTCGAAAGGCACTCCTGGTAATGCACGCACCTCGGGACAGCATCGTCGGAATCGAGAACGCAGCGGCAATCTTCGCAGCGGCGAAGCACCCGAAGAGTTTCATTTCACTCGACGATGCCGATCATCTGATCTCAAAGAAAAGGGATTCGGAATACGTGGCCCACGCGATTGCGGGGTGGGCAGGCCGCTACCTCCAAGTCACCGCCTGAACTGGGGGAACTCACTCTCGGCACACGGCAGTCTTATGGGCTAGGGCCTGTACGTTTAGTGCGCGTAGCCTGCAGGAGCTGGAAGTCTCTGTCGGCATGGTACGAAGACCGCGTCAGAGGTGATGCGGACACTAGGAAGAAGCCCATCTTCCTCGCTTCCTCTCCTAGATCCTCGAACTCTTCCGGAGTGACGAAACGTTCCACCGGATGATGCCCCGGCGTGGGCTGGAGGTACTGCCCTACGGTCAGGAAATCGACGTCGTGACGGCGCATGCCGTCCATAACCTCACGCACCTCATCAAGCGTCTCTCCAAGCCCTACCATCAGACCGGACTTCGTGAAGAGCTGAGGATTGACTTCCTTCACCCATTGGAGGAGACGAAGGCTGTATTCGTAGTTGGCTGCACGACGCACTTCCTTGTACAGCCGCGGAACAGTTTCAAGATTATGGTTGAAAACGTCGGGGGCCGCTTCCGCAAGCCGTTTCACAGCGCTGGCAGGCTTTCTCTGAAAATCGGGAGTCAAAATTTCGATAGTGGTATCGGGAGCGATTTTGCGCAGCTCTTCGATACAGGCAACGAAGTGATCTGCCCCGCCGTCGGGAAGGTCGTCCCGGTCGACAGACGTGATCACCACGTGTCGTAACCCCAGTTTCGCCACCGCCTCGGCAACACGAGCAGGTTCATTCGGATCAATCCTGTCGGGATGCCCCGTCGCCACGTTGCAAAATGCGCACTTCCGCGTGCAGACACTCCCCAGAATCATCATCGTCGCGTGCCCCTGGCTCCAACACTCACCGATGTTGGGACAGGCCGCCTCCTCGCAGACCGTGCGCAGGTCGAGACCACGCATCAGATCGGCGGTCTGCCGATAGCCCTCGGACAACGGGGCTTTAACCCGGATCCATGGTGGTTTTCTGGAGGGTTTTTCTCCTTCGCTGGGGCGAAGATGAGAGATGCTGATGTAGGAATTCTTGCCCTGACGAGCGAAGACTTGCGTGCCTTCAGCCCTAGACATGGATTGCCCGTCCGAAAGCCGCCAACGTTGATTCGTGCATCATCTCCGAGAGAGTGGGGTGCGGGAACACGGTCTGCATGAGTTCTAGCTCGGTCGCCTCAAGCGTCCGCGCAATGGAAAAACCTTGGATGAGCTCGGTCACCTCCGAGCCGATCATGTGCGCCCCGAGAAGCTCACCCGTCTTCGCATCGAACACCGTTTTCACGAGACCCTCGTCTTCTCCCAGCGCGATCGCTTTTCCATTTCCCAGGAACGGGAAGCGCCCTATCTTCACCTCACGCCCCTCGGTCAGGGCCGCAGCTTCCGTGAAGCCAATGCTCGCCACCTGCGGGCGGCAGTAGGTGCAAGCAGGAATTTTGGACACCTCGATCGAGTGCGGCTCTCCACCCGCGATTCTCTCAATGCAGGCGATTCCCTCATGGCTTGCCTTGTGGGCCAGCCACGGCGGGCCAGCCAAATCACCAATGGCGTGGAGACCGGCGACTCCCGTCCCTCCGCATCCGTCGGTAACGACATGGCCATTCTCAACCTTGATGCCTGCTTTCTCGAGACCGAGACCTTCCACGTTGCCGGTAATCCCGACAGCGAGAATCCCGCGATTCGCCGATAGTGATTCCGCTTTTCCGTCGGCACCTTCAACTTCGGCCTTGATGCGTCCCCTCGAGGTGGCGAGCGATTTCACCTTGGTTCCACAAAGAAGCCTCATGCCCTGTGCCTCGAACGCCTTGCGAGCGAGCTCTGATATCTCCTCGTCCTCAGAGGGAAGGATCCTGTCGAGAACCTCCACCACCGTGACCTTGGACCCGAGATCCGCGTAGAAACTTGCGAACTCCATCCCGATCGCACCTGAGCCGATAACGAGAAGGCTCTTTGGGATCTCCGGCGGAACCATCGCTTCCTTATAAGTCCAGATAACCTTTCCGTCTGGTTCAATCCCGGGAAAGGTTTTCGCTCTTGCGCCTGTAGCAAAAATAATGTCCCGCGCAGAAAGCTGACGCTCCTTTCCCTTAGTCTCGCGCACCTGGAGACGACCCACGCCCGCAAGCATCGCCTCCCCCATCACCGTTTCGATCTTGTTTTTCTTCAGGAGGTGCTCGACACCTTTCGAGAGACGATCAGCAACATCCCTGCTGCGGGCAACGAGACGCTTCGCATCAATTTCCACGCCCTTGGTCTTGATTCCATGAACCGAGGCGGTCGCCAGCAGGTGGCGTATCTCAGCACTGCGTAGCAACGCTTTCGTTGGGATGCATCCCCAGTTAAGGCAAACCCCCCCTAGGTGCTCCCGCTCAACGAGTACGGTCCGCATGCCCAGTTGTGCGGCACGAATGGCAGCGATGTAGCCGCCAGGACCGCCTCCAACAACGGCTGTGTCGAAATCGCTGCGAGCCATGAAGGAAGACCTAGGCGAGCATCGTCGCGGGATCTTCGATGAACCCCTTGAACGCTGCGAGCCAGCGCGCACCGATGGCTCCATCAACAACACGGTGATCGCCTGAAAGGGTGCATGTCATCACCGGACACGCCACGACCTCGCCATCCCGGACAACAGAGCGCTCAGCGGCAGCACCCACCGCGAGAATTCCCGCCTGTGGCGGGTTGATGATGGCGGAGAACGCCTTGGTATCGAACATACCGAGGTTAGAGACGCTGAAGGTGCCCCCCTGGTACTCCTCGGGAACAAGCTTGCCTCCCCGAGCCTTCGCGGCGAGCACGCGCATTTCACGGGCGATTTCGACGAACCCTTTGCGATCGGTGTTGCGGATGACAGGCGTGAAGAGGCCATCTTCGACGGCGACGGCGACCGCCACGTGGACCGCATGGTGTTGAACGATGTGGTTCCCACCCCAGGCGACGTTCACCTGTGGAACCCTGCGAAGAGCCATAGCGACGGCTTTCACAACGATGTCGTTCACCGTAATCCGATCTTCGTCAGAGATGGAATCGTTGATCCTCTTACGAAGCTCAAGCAGCGCAGCGGCATCGCAATCGGTCTCGAGGTAGAAATGCGGAATCGTCTGCTTCGCCTCGAGCAAGCGCTCGGCGATCACCTTGCGGACGTTGCTGAGTAACACCTTTTCCGGAGCCGCATTGACACCTATCAAATTGGTGCCGCCCGTGCTCAGGACCGAGTCGATGTCTGCCTTGACGATCCGGTTCCTGGAACCAGATCCCCTGATCCCGGCAAGATCGATACCCGCCTGTTTCGCCATCCGCCGCGCAAGCGGACTTGCAACGATCCTGCCATCGTCAGCAGGAACAGGAACGGCCCTGGTGGAAGCAGGCTCGGCAGAAGCGGGGGCAGATTCGGCTGCAGCCACGGGGGCGGGTACAGGTTCTTCTGGCGAAACGGGCGCAGGAGCAGGCTCCTTTGTCGCCGCAGGTGCGGAGGCAGTTTTTCCGTTTGCACCGCTCTCGGCACCGCTCTTGGCAGCGAACGCTTCAATCTCTTCCTCTCCCTCCCCGTCCGCGGAGAGAATCGCGATCGGGGTGTTCACGGGGATGCCTTCGCTCCCTTCATTGACCAGGATTCGTCTCAGCGTTCCCTCGTCGATCGCCTCGACTTCCATCGTCGCCTTGTCGGTCTCGACCTCGGCGACAACATCCCCTGGCAAGACGGCATCGCCTTCCTTTTTGAGCCAGCGTGCAAGCGTGCCCTCGGTCATGGTTGGCGAAAGCGCAGGCATCAGAATTGGCACTGGCATCAGCGGTTTTCTCCTTCGGACGGAACCGAATCAGTCTTGGACATGGCACACCTCTTTCGTCACGGCAACGACCCGGGCTGCATCGGGCAGAGCGAGCTTCTCAAGATTAGCCGCATACGGTAGCGGGACATCGGCCCCAGACACCCGTGCCGGTGGAGCATCCAGCTCATCAAACCCTCCCTCGACAGCAAGAGTGACGATCTCCGCACCAATACCACTCGATGGCCAACCATCCTCTACGACAACGATCCGATGGGTTCTTCGCAACGAAACGAGAATCGTTTCTCGGTCAAGGGGGCGAAGCGTCCGGAGGTCGATAACCTCCGCTTCGATCCCTTCGTTGGCGAGAATTCCAGCGGCCTCTATTGCGGTTGCCACGGCACGCGACCATGCGACAAGCGTTACGTCAACTCCAAGTCTCGTGATACGTGCCTCGCCCAGCGGTGTCACATGTTCTCCGTCGGGAACTTCCGCCTTCGCTCCATAGAGAAGTTCGTGTTCAAGAAAGACGACTGGATCCGGATCACGAATTGAAGACGTCAGCAACCCCTTGGCATCGGCGGCATCGTACGGAGCAACCACCTTAAGACCCGGGACGTGTGAGTACCAGGAGCCGTAGTCCTGGCTATGTTGAGCTGCCACCTGCGCCGCCGCCCCATTGGGGCCGCGGAAGACGATGGGAACCTCGACGAGGCCACCCGACATGTAGCGTGTTTTCGCAGCTGAATTGATGATCTGGTCGATCGCCTGCATCGCAAAATTCCAAGTCATGAACTCAACGATAGGCCGTAGTTTGGTCATGGCAGCACCCACGCCGATTCCGGCGAAGCCTGCTTCGGTGATGGGGGTGTCGACAACGCGGTCTGGTCCAAACTCCTCAAGCAGCCCCTGGCTCACCTTGTAGGCACCTTGGTATTCGCCGACCTCCTCGCCTATGAGGAACACTGCGTCATCGCGGCGCATCTCCTCGGCCATGGCATCACGAAGGGCCTCGCGGACGCTGATCTCAGCCATCGGGAGCATTCACGTCGGTGAACAGTTCATTCGCCTCGGGTTCGGGCATTGCCTGGGCCTTGGTCACTGCCTCGACGACGCTCTCACGAACCTCACGATCGAGGACCTTGGCTCCCTCTTCGTCAAGAACGCCGGATTCGATAAGAAGTGTTTTGGTGAAGTCGATGGGATCTCGCTCATCACGAACCTTCTCCACCTCTTCCCGGCTCCGGTACTTCGCCGGATCCGACATCGAATGGCCTCGATAGCGATAGGTACGCATCTCAAGCAGAATTGGTCCATTGCCTGCACGCACGAAGTCGACCGCCTCGCGCCCGACCGCTTCGACCTCAAACGGATTCATGCCGTCAGCCTGGCGACCCGGAATGCCGAACGATTCGCCGCGGCGGTGGAGTTCGGTGACCGCTGCCGAACGCACAACCGAGGTTCCCATCCCGTATTGGTTGTTCTCAATCACGTAAATAACGGGAAGTTTCCAGAGTGCGGCCATGTTGAAAGCTTCCGCGACCTGCCCTTGGTTAAGTGCCCCGTCGCCTAGGTAGGTCACACAGACTCGGTCAATCTTGCGGTAGCGGAGCGCGAACGCGATTCCGGTACCGAGGGGCACCTGTGCTCCTACGATGCCGTGCCCCCCGTAAAAGTTCCTGGCAGGATCGAACAAGTGCATCGAACCACCCTTGCCCCTGGAGACACCTCCGGCCTTACCCAGAAGTTCACCGATAACGGCAGCGGGATCAGCCCTGCGGGCAATCATGTGGGCGTGACACCGATAGGCCGTGATCACGGAATCATCCGGGTGAATCGCACGCTCCATGCCGACGGCCACCGCCTCCTGCCCGATGTAGAGATGGCAGAACCCTCCAATAATCCCCATGCCATAGAGCTGGCCAACCCTTTCCTCGAAACGCCGCAGCAGTAGCATTTGGCGGTGAACGTCGAGAAGCTCTTCGGGTTTCGCCCCAAGGGCGACGGCCCCCTTGCCGTTGCCCTTAGCCGTTCCGTTTCCCTTTTTTCGGGCTCTCAGCGCTGTCTTACGCTTGGTCGTGCGGGCCTTGGAGACCCGAGATGTTTCGGAAGCTGTTTTGGAGGCAGGCATCACGGAATTCCGCGGGAGAAGGCCACGCAAGGCGCGCAGGCTAGCGCTCCTGACCGGGCGTTTCGAGCAGGAAAACCAAGTCATCCGGGTGAGCCCAGCCTAGCACGGTGCGCGCGCGCTCATCGAGGAAATCAGGATCAAGAGCACCAGGGCTGAGCATCGACAACCGACGAATGAGGAGCGCACGCTCCGCCCGAAGGGGCTCGACCTGCTCCTTGATCTTGGTGATTTCTTCACGGTTTTCGAGCAAGGAGATGAGGCTCGGCCCTCCCTGCACTATGTGGAAGGCGAGGTAAAGAAACGCCGCAACGAATCCCACGCGGCGAAGCACAGCCCACAGACGATTGCGAAATTCTGTTCCCACAAGCCGAAAGAGAATCATGCATTCCAGTGCGCGTCAAGAGGAGAAAGCGGCTCACAGGCCAAAACGCCTGAATCAGTACACCCGAGATTCGGGCAACACCGCCCCTCGTTCGTCTCAAACACGCTTCCAACACGGGGATCAGTACACCCGAGATTCGGGCAACACCGCCCCTTCTGGTGCCGAACGAGCACCTTTTATGGTGATTCCAGGGAATTCTCCGGTAAATTCCCCACCATTACGCACTTCGACTCCTCCCACAAAAGTGTGATGATAGCCATGCGCTCCCTGCATGAGGCGGCGTCCTCCGGCCGGGAGATCGCGAATGATTTCGGGGCGCTCCAGGGCAAGCTCCTCAAAATCGACAATGTTGATATCGGCCCGGAAACCACGGGCGAGAACCCCCCGGTCGTGGAGCCCGTAAGCCTGCGCGGTGGCGAAGGTCTGCTTGCGAACGAGATACTCGAGGGGAAATTGCCCTTCGGCCCGATCACGGGCCCAGTAGGTGAGCATGAATGTCGGATAACCAGCATCACAGATTGTTGCCACGTGCGCACCACCGTCGCCCAGCCCGCAGACCGTGTGGGGAGATTCGAGAAGGGTACGAACAACCTCGAGGTTGCCTTCGGAATAGTTCTCGAACGGGTACAGGATCAGTCCTCTGCCGTCGTCCTTCTCCATAACCTCAAGGGCAAGCTCCCACGCTGAACGCCCTTCAGTTTCAGCACGTGTCTTGATGGTCTGGGAGGGATGCGGTTCATAATTGAGCGGATCGCCCAACTCGAATCCTCTTTCCAACGCATAGGCCATGAAATCCGTGTGAGGATTGTCAGGGCGCTCCTCGATGAGGCGACGGCGGAAATCCGGGTCTGCAAGCGCCACCAAGCGGTCCTTGGTGGACTTACCCAGAAGCGGCTTCCAGAGCGGATGCTCAACGAACGGATTTACGCTGGTATCGATCCCCATCATGATTCCGATAGGTCGACATCCAACCTGTCCGTTAACTGCGATTCCGTTAGCTGCCGAACGCTCAATCGAATCGAGGGTCTGCCGCCACAGGTTTGGCTCCTTATCGATCTGGAGAAGAAGAACGGAAAGCGGGCGGCCTGAGCGAATCGCAACCTGCTCGAGAATTTCGTACTCGCCCGGGCCAAAATCAGTGTTGCACTGGAAAACGCCAGCACCCGCCCTCTTCATGGCATCGGCGATCCCGAACAACTCCTCCTGCCCTGCTGACAATCCCGGCGTCATGCGACCATCCGCCGCCTTGTGCTTGGTCGTACGCGAGGTGGATACTCCAAGCGCTCCTGCCTGGAGTGCCTCCTCAGTGAGTTTGCCCATGCGGTCAATCTCGTCGGCGGATGGGGCGGTCCCGTGATCGGCACCACGTTCGCCCATGACGTAGAAACGCAAGACTCCGTGCGGAAGCTGGGCGGCGACATCCATCGTGCGCGTGGTGCGGTCAAGGGCATCAATAAATTCAGGAAAGGATTCCCAAGAAAAGTCCACGCCCTCGGCGAGTACCGAGCCGGGAATGTCCTCAACGCCTTCCATCAGGTTGATGAGGTAATCCTCACTTCCTGGGCGAACAGGAGCAAATCCCACGCCGCAGTTCCCGAACACGGCCGTGGTCACCCCGTGCAGCGAGGACGGCGCGAGATGGCGATCCCACATCGCTTGGCCGTCGTAATGGGTGTGGATATCCACCCAACCGGGAAGGACAAGGTGCCCTTCCGCGTCAATGGTTCTCCGTGCTGGGCCCGTGGCATCTTCTCCGACGCCGACTATGAGACCGTTCCTGACAGCCACATTGCCCCGAAACGAAGGTGTGCCAGTGCCATCGACAATCGTGCCGCCGCGAATCAGAAGGTCATGCATGGCACGAGATTATACACGACCGATTAAGCGTTATTGCTTGTAACATCCCCCCAAGTGCACGAAGGCTGGGAGGGTCGCATGGATACGAATCTCTACAAAAAAGGCCTGAGCATCCGAAAAAAGGTGCTTGGCGATGAATACGTCGAACGCGCCGTCGGCAACACCGATAACTTCACCAAGGATTTCCAAGACTTGCTGACCGAGTACTGCTGGGGCGGGATTTGGGGACGCGAAGGGCTGAGTCTCAAGCAGAAGAGCATCAACAACCTCTGTATGCTCGCTGCCCTCGGACGAACGGCGGAATTCGAACTGCACTTGCGTGGAGCGCGCCGAAACGGGTGCACGTGGGAGGAGATCCGCGAGACACTCCTCCAGATTGCCGTGTACTGTGGAATGCCCGCCGCGGTCTCATCGTTTCAGGTGGCGAGACGCGTTCGAGACGAAGAGGAGGGAGACAGACCCTCATCATGACAGAGGACCCATGCAACGGCTTCCCGGCGGACACTGCGCAGCCGGAAGTGCTCGACTACACGGGTCTGCTTTGCCCGCTTCCCGTTCTGCGGGCTCGAAAAGCTCTGAAGGGATTTCCGCAAGGGGCCCATGTCATAGTCCTCAGCGACGACCCCGCCGCACCAAAGGATTTTGCCGCCTTCTGTGAGGTGACAGGACACGTCCTGCTGGAAACCGTCCCGAGAGGAGATGGAAACGCCATCCGCATCCGAACAAGAGGACCAGGATCCAGCTAGACTTCGTCCTCCCCTAAAATGCCGAGATGATGCTCGCGCATCGTGCCGACAATGTGGGCCAATGCGATGGTGATGCTACAGGATGGGTGGTCGAGTGGTTTAAGGCACCGGTCTTGAAAACCGGAGATCTCGAAAGGGATCCGGGGGTTCGAATCCCTCCCCATCCGCCATCCATCCCCGCCGGGAAAGGAACCTGCGATGCCCTACCCCTACGAGTGCCCCGCGATCTCCCGCGGGCGGTAGGGCTCTTCCAGATGTGCAATGTCTTCCGGTGCAAGCGTCCGCTCCGGAGCCTTCAGCAACACCTGCAGTTGCTCTTTGGTCGACACACCAATAATTGGCGCGGTGATGGCTGGCTTTGACAGCATCCATGCGAGTGCCACTTCCGCTGGACTCGTCTTCAGCCGTTCAGCCAGCGCGACCGTGCGGTCAGCGATCTCGAAATCGGTATCGGAATAGTACATCTTCTGCGCGATGTCATCGGTGCGCGCACGCACGGTATCACCGCCACCCTGACGATGGCGGTTTCCTACGAGAAAGCCTCGGGCAAGCGGACTCCAAGGGGTCACCGCGATTCCCTGATCCACGCAGAGCGGGAGCATCTCTCTTTCCTCCTCCCGGTAGACCAAGTTGTAATGGTTTTGCATGGAGACGAACTGTGTCCAGCCGTTTTTTTCCGCCACGGACTGCGCCTTCATGAATTGCCAGGTAAACATGCTGGAAGCACCGATGTGAAGTGCCTTGCCTAAACGCACGACATCGTGAAGGGCTTCCATCGTTTCCTCGATCGGGGTTTCTGGATCCCAACGGTGGATGATGTAGAGATCGACGTAGTCCATACCGAGGCGGGAAAGGGAGGCATCGATCGCCTCCATGATGTGCTTCCGAGACAGGCCACGCTGGTTGGGACCATCGCCCATCGGATTGTAGACCTTGGTCGCGAGCACGAACTCGTCGCGCCTGACCATCTCCTTGAGCAATTTTCCCACGACCTCTTCGCTCCCGCCCAGGGAGTAGATGTCCGCGGTGTCAAAGAAATTGATTCCAGCATCAAGAGCCGCCTGCACGATGGGGCGGCTCGGTTTACGCTCCATGACGTAGTCCCGCCAGCCCGGCGTGCCGAATGTCATCGTTCCCAGGCAGAGTCTCGACACCTTCGTGCCGGTATTGCCAAAACGCACGTATTCCATGGTCCTGTTTCCTGCTCAGACCGGTTCAGCGGTCGTCAAGGTTCCAGTCTATCCGTCCCGCCGAAGTACGGGCGAACCGGTTCCGGAATCCGGATCGATCCATCCGCTTCCTGTCCGTTCTCCAAAATCGCGACGAGGAGTCGACCCACGGCAAGACCAGAGCCGTTCAGAGTATGAACATGGTTGAGCTTGCCTTCCTTGGGGCGAAAACGTGCGTTCATGCGACGTGCCTGGAAAGCTCCGCAATTCGAGCAGCTCGAGATCTCCCGATAAGCACCCTGTCCTGGCAGCCATACTTCGATGTCATAGGTCTTGTGCGCCGAAAACCCAGTGTCTCCCGCGGAAAGCATGACAATCCTGTACGGGATTTCGAGCCGTTTCAGCACCTCCTCAGCACATCCCGTCATCCGCTCCAGTTCCGCCTCTGATTCATCGGGATGGGTGACCGAAACCAGTTCGACCTTGCTGAACTGGTGCACGCGGATCATGCCTCGTGAATCTTGTCCCGCAGCGCCCGCCTCGGCCCGGAAACACGGAGTCCAAGCGGTGACCCGGAGAGGGAGCACACCCTCCTCGAGAACTTTCTCCGCCACCAGGTTGGTGAGGGGAACCTCGGCCGTCGGAACCAACCAACGCCCATCGGTGGTGCGAAACAGATCTTCCGTGAACTTCGGAAGCTGACCCGTCCCGAAGAGAGCCTGCTTCCGGACAAGGGAGGGGGGACTCACCTCCCGGTAGCCATGCTCGCCCGTCTGCAGATCGATCATGAAATTCCCGAGAGCCCGTTCGAGTTGGGCAAGCGGACCAAGAAGAGTGACGAAGCGAGCGCCCGACATCCGAGCCGATGACTCAAAATCCATCAAACCCAGCCCTTCACCAAGCGCGACGTGGTCTTGAGGCTCAAAACCCAGCTTTGGCGGCTCCCCCCAACGGCGAAATTCCTTGTTGGCGGACTCATCCTCACCGGGAGGCACGTCAGGGGAGAGGCGGTTTGGAAGTTCGGCCAACTTCCCATGGATTTCCACGTCAGCCTCGCGAACCTGTTCCTCAAGACCGGGGATTTCTTTTTTCAGGGCTCCCATGCGCTCAAGGAGGTCGCCCGCATCCTCTCCTCTGCCCTTCCGCGTTCCGACCTCCTTCGAAACTTTATTTCGTTCGGCCTGCATTTCCTGCAATGCACTGACAAGCTTGCGCCGCCGCAAGTCGAGAGCGAGCACCGAGGTGCTTGCGGGGTCAAGCCCACGCCGCACAAGATCCCGGTCAAACCTCTCGGGATCTTCGCGGATCAATTCCAGCGAATGCACGCCTCGTTCCTCAGCCAGCCATGTGATGATCGGTCTCGGGTATGTCGTCGTCCGGAGTCCCATCCGGCCCGTCACCGTTTGGCGGATCATCGGCAGCGTTTTCGCGAGCTGCGCGTTTTTTCTCCATCATCGCGGCCAGTACGATCGAAATTTCGAACAGGATGATGATGGGAATGCCGAGGCCGACCTGGCTGATGAGGTCAGGGGGCGTGAGAATTGCCGCGCCTGCGAAGGCGATCACCGCGGCGTACTTCCGACGCCGGCGGAGCGCGGCGGCGGTTGTAAGACCGGCCCGAGCCAAAAGTGTGATGGCGACGGGAAGTTGGAAAGCAAGGCCAAAGGCGAACATCAGCTTCAGCACCAAGGAGAGGTACTCGTTAACTTTGGCCTCAAGTTCGATTGCAATCCCGGTGCCAACCGGTGCCGTCTGGAAAGATAGGAAGAATGACCAGGCAAGCGGAAAAATGAACGAATAGACAAGCGTCGCACCAAGGGCGAAGAGCACTGGCGTGGCGATCAGAAACGGAAGGAACGCATGCCGTTCAGTGCGATAAAGACCGGGAGCAGCGAACTTGTATATCTGTGCTGCAATCACAGGAAAGGAAACAAAAAGAGCGGCATAAAAGGAAACCTTCAAGTAAGTAAAGAAGGCTTCCGTCAGTGCCGTGTAGATCATTCGGGGGTTCTCGTCTCCCCGTTCTGCATAGATCTGCGCAAGCGGACGGACGAGGAAGGAGTAGATCTCCTCAGCGAAAATATAGGCGGTGATAAAGCAAACGAAGAATGCAGCCACCGCCCACTTCAGGCGGTCACGCAGCTCGATCAGATGCTCGACGAGCGGCGCCTTAGACGCTTCGATTTCTGTCTCGTCTCGCCCCGCTGCCTCAGCCATGCCCCTCAAACACCCCCGGGCTCGCTGTCATTTTTCGCTCCGGCAAGATGTCGCAGCCCAATCGGTCCCTCTTTCTGAGCGGGTTGGGCAGGAGTGGGAGCGGGTGCCATTGGCTTCTCAGGCTCTTTATCGGAAAGGGAAGGTCCGGAAGACTCCTTCGCAAGCTCGGGAGCCTCCTCCTCCTCGGAAGGTGTAGCGAGAGTTGTCGTTCCGCCGGGAACACCCGGGACAGGCTTCTCCACAGTGGTGCGCACGCTTTCGAGCGATTTCGTGAGTTCGCCGTCGGGATCAATGGTTCCACGAATCTGCTCGCGGAAGCCCGTGCTAGCGGATTCAACTTGGCGCTTGACCTCTTCGAGTTCGGTTTCGCGTACTGCGTCGTCGACGGTTTCCCGGAATTCCCTGGCCAAACCTCGAATTTTCGCAGCCCACTGGCCAAGGGTCCTCAGCGCCTTCGGGACGTCCTTGGGACCGATGACGAAAAGGGCGACAACACCAATGACGAGGACTTCCGTCCAGCCAATGTCCAGCATTTCTGCCTCAGAAACGCGACCGTGCGCGTTAGGTCTTCGCGGGTTCGTCGGCCTTCGAAGCAGCGGCCGGCTCAGGTTCTTCTTTTTCGCTCGACACTTCCTTTGGAGCTTCGGCATCCTCCTCCATGGAGGACGCCTCTTCTTCCTTCATTCCAGTCCGAAAGTTCTTGATTCCTTTTGCGAGGTCACCCATTACGCGAGGCAACTTGCCCGCACCGAACAGGATCAAAACGATCGCCAGAACAAGAATGACTTGCCAAATTCCGATACCACCCATGCCTGCTTATCTCCGTTGGACCGTCGGCTGACAGCCAAGTGGAGACTATGGCACAGATGCGCTAGGGGCAACAACGATCCCCATTTTCTGAGACCCTATTTTGCGGAAAAGGAAACGAAGAAGAAACACGACAATCACTAGGCGAGAATGACCTGCCAAATTCCGGTGCCGTCCGTTGCTTGCTCGTCTCCGTTGGACCATCAGCGAACGGTCATGCTGAAATTCAAACGTGGGTGCATCGGGGCAAACGCACGCCCTTTCTTTCCTGGTGCCCTACTCCTCCACGGGAAAGATGAACGAGCGCGAAGGGTCAAGCGAAACCTCCACTTCGTCGCCCTGTCCAGGTGTCTCGGTGGCAGGCAAGCGGGCATGCAGGAGAGGCCAGCCCTCACCGAAATCAAGCCTGATCAAGGCAAGTGCACCCAATGGACGAACCTCGACGACCCGAGCGGACCGTCCGCTTCCGTTGAAAACAAACCCCTCCTCACGAACGAGCCATTCGGCGGCAGTGCCCGCAGCGAGGCCGTCGGCTGAAAGGTGCCCGAACGGCGTGGCTACCCCTTCCGCCTCGACCTGCGCCCGATTCCGGTTCACAAGGCCGAGAATGCTGGCACAGAAAGAATCGACGGGAGCCTCGTAAACCTCGACGGGGGTACCTGCCTGGCAGATCCTGCCCGAATGCATCAAGACAATGCGGTCGGAAAAACGCATCGCGTCTTCGGGAGCATGACCGGTCAGGAGTGCGGTCCTGCCTTCCTCTCGAAGTACCCGGCAGACCATGTTCGCAAGTTCCGTCCTGAGCTGCGGCTCGAGACCCGTGAACGGTTCGTCGAGCAGGACCACGGCCGGTTCCGAGGCGAGTGTCCGGGCGAGCGCCACACGCTGCTGCTCGCCACCGGAAAGCATGTGTGGAAGCCGTTTTTCAAATCCTGCGAGCCCAACGCGTTCGAGCAAGTCCCGTGCCTTCCCCAAACCATCGGAGGAGCCGTTGCTCACGAGCCCAAAGGTGACGTTGTCGAGCACGTCGAGGTGTGGGAAAAGAGCCGGGTCCTGAAACACCATCCCGACCCGCCGCCGCTCGGGCGGGAGCGACAATTGTCCAGCCGCGACCTCAACTCCATCAACGGAAATGCGTCCCGACGCGATGGGCTCAATACCGGCCAGCGCGCGAAGCAAC
The DNA here is from genome assembly GCA_965206145.1 of Alphaproteobacteria bacterium. Taxonomy (GTDB): domain Bacteria; phylum Pseudomonadota; class Alphaproteobacteria; order TMED109; family TMED109; genus CBDBIK01. The sequence goes on along the minus strand of CBDBIK010000002.1, from coordinate 121,360 downwards.
GTCGTCTTACCTGCGCCCGAAGGGCCAAGGATCCATATTACCTCACCCTCTTTCACCTCAAGGGAAATCTCGTCGAGCAACAGGCATCCCTGCGTGCGCACCTGTAGATCCTGAATCCGGATCTGGCTCACGGGTGGGCCCTTTCCCTCGTTCTCCGAGAGATGGAACGCGACAGCGCGATCAACGGTAAGGTCCCCGCAGCAACGATGGTCAGCGCAGGCAATGCCGCTTCGGCGATTCGCTCCTCATCCGCCATTTCGAAAGCGCGAACAGCAAGCGTGGTGAAGTCAAAGGGACGTAGGATCAGGGTCGCAGGAAGTTCCTTCATCACCTCCACGAATACGAGGATCGCCGCCGTTGCGACTCCACTGCGAAGCATCGGCACGTGTACGCGGCGTAGCATCGCGCCGGGAAAGACTCCAAGCGTGCGTGCCGCGGCATCAAGACTTCCCGGGATTCGCGCATAGGCCGACTCGAACGAGCCAAGTGCGGCGGCAAGGAAGCGGACGGCGTAGGCGAAAAGAAGCGCCGCGACACTCCCTGTGAGAAGAAGTCCGGTGGACACCCCCAAGGCAGAGCGAGTCCATGAATCAAGAGCCCCGTCGAGGAAAGAAAACGGTACCAAAACGCCCACGGCAACGACCACACCCGGAATTGCGTAGCCCAGGCCCGCAATCCGCGCGAAAGGCGAGACCGTGCGCGGATGCAGACGCAGACCGAAGGAGATCACGAGCGCAAGACCCACGATGGAGGTCGTAGCAACGGCGGCAAGTGCGACAGACCGGAACGCGGCCTCAAAAAAAGCTGTGTCGACAACCGCCCCGGCCGAGAAATGCCAGACCACGAGGGTCGCAGCTGGGATCACGAAGCCGAGACTCAAGGGGAGTGTGCATGCCAACAACGCAAACCATCCCTTTCCGTACTTGAGGACATAGCGGGGAAGTGGACTGATCCGATCTTCCTCGGGATGGAAGCGACGCTGCCCTCGCATGCACCGTTCAATCCACAGAAGTAAAAACATGGCCAGCATGAGGAAGGCGGAAAGCCGTGTGGCAGCAGTAAGGTCCCCGAGGCCAAACCATGTCCGGTAGATCCCCGTCGTGAAGGTCGCCACCCCGAAAAGTTCGACCACGCCGAGATCGTTCAATGTTTCCATTGCGGCGAGTGCGGCCCCGCCGACGAGTGCGGGGCGTGCAAGAGGAAACGCCACGCGCCGGAACATCTTCCAAGGAGAGCCTCCAAGAATTCGTCCCGCCTCGAGCATCGATACCGACTGCGTGAGAAAAGCATGGCGGACGAGAAGGTAGACGTAGGGATAAAGAACAAACGAGAGCACGAGCACCGCACCGCCCGTCGAGCGGATCGGAGGAAAGAAGTAATCCCCGCGCCCCCAGCCAAAAAGCGCTCTCAGTCCTTCCTGGACGGGACCCGCGTAATCGAAGAGTCCGCCGTAGACGAAGGCTGCCACGTAGCCTGGGAAGGCAAGCGGAAGCACGAGTGCCCAGGAGAGAAAGCGCCGACCCGGAAACTCGCACATCGTGATCAGCCACGCCGTCGAGACTCCGAGAAGAGCGGTAGCGACTGCCGTTCCAACGGCGATTAGAAGCGTGTTGGAGACGTAGAGAGGAAGGACCGTGCTGGCTAAATGCTCCCATGTCTCCCCACTGGAACCGACAAGGTTCGCCAAGATGACAACGAGTGGAAGCGCAAGGATCGAGGCCGCCAACACAGCGCTTGCGACCCAGCCCGCTTCCGATCCAAAAATGGTGCGCCGAGTGAGCGTTCCGGTGAACAGCATCACCGCCCTCTAACGCCAGCCCGCACGGTCAGCGAGCCGCACCGCCTCGCCATTCAAGGGACCGAAACCGGCCACAGGAGAAGAGTCCTGCACAAAATTCCATTCTGCGAGAAGTCCATCGACCCTTGCTGTGTCGGTGACAGGAAACTCCCGGTTGACCTCGGCGTAGAGAGCTTGCGCCTCCGGGGAGGCAAGAAACTCGATCAAACGTAGTCCTGCCTCGGGATGGGGAGCATGGCGTGCGACACCGGCCCCGCTCACGTTGACGTGAGTGCCCATCTCCTTGTCCTCAGGAAAGTGAATCGCGGTGCCTGAAAGCGATCCTGCTTCATCGGCGAAGAGCATCTGTGCGTAATAGTAGCTGTTGACAATGGCTATATCGCCTTCGCCGGCAGCGACGGCCCGAATCTGGTCGCGGTCACCGCCGCTTGGCGCACGAGCCATGTTGGAAACAATTCCCCTCGCCCAGTCCTCCGCGCGTTCGATTCCGTAGTGCCCGATCAGGGCTGCGATCAGGGACTGGTTGTAGATGTTGCTGGAAGAGCGAACGAGTAACCTTCCTCGCCAGGCGGGATCGGCAAGCGCCAGATACCCCCCGAGCTCGCCGGGGTGGACACGTTCGATCGCATAAACGACAGCGCGCGCACGCAGGCTGAGTCCGAACCAGCGTCCTTCGGGGTCGCGAAACCGCGCAGGTATCAGCTTCTCAAGCGTCGGCGAGGCGACGGAACGGAGAAGCCCTGCTTCGGTTGCACGCCACAGGTTGCCCGCATCCACCGTGAGAAGCACGTCAGCCGGAGAGTTTCTCCCTTCCGACACCATCCGCTGTTGGAGCTGTCCTCCCTTGCCCGTGACAACCCTGACCGGAATTCCATAAGCCTCGGTGAAAGTTTCCAAGAGGGGCTGGATGAGTGCTTCCTTGCGGGCGGAGTAGAGGTTGACGACATCTTCCGCACTCGCCGGTGCAACGGGCAGGACGCAAGTAAGCGCGAATGTCGCGCCAACCCACCTCACGGTGCGACGGACACCCCGGCAAGTAAGAGTGATATGCATTCTCATATAGTATGGGGACGGGAACAGCACGACAAGAAACGTGCACGGGTGGGGCGGCCCGTGGATAGACCTCGCCTTTGGCTTCTACAAAATTGCCCCCTTCTGTTACGGACCCTGGTTTCACGAACCCGGCACGGTGCTGTCTCTGCTCACGAACAAGGAAGCCTTCGAAGATTTTCCGCCGAACCTCCAGAACATCATTCGCACGGCAGCTGACTCAGAGGTGATGACAATGCTTTCGGAGTTCACGGCAAAGAACGCCATCCCGCTGCGGACGCTGGTCGAGGACCACGACGCAACGCTTGCCCCGCTTTCGCTCGACATTCTCACGCACTGGTTCGAGGTCAGTGACGAGGTGCTCACTGAAATTGCCGAGGAGGGCGATATCCCGTGCAGGGTTTACGAAAACTGGTCGGAATTCTGCAAACGCTCCATCGATATCGCCGATATCGACAAACTCGGCTTCTTGCGCGGTCGTGCCGGAGAATCGGATGGACGTTAGAATCCCTTAAACTTCCTGAAATGGGAGCTGGAGAAAAAGTCATGGCTACGAAAAAAAAGACGGCAACGAAAAAGCGGCGAGGAAGCTCGTCATCGTCCCGCGCCCACCTCCAGCATTTCATGGAAGGCCTCATCGTCCGCAATCCTGGCGAGGAGGAATTTCACCAAGCTGTCCAGGAAGTGGCCGAGACCTTGGTTCCCTTCATCGACCGCAACCCCGCCTACAGGGAGTACCGAATCCTCGAGCGCATGACCGAGCCCGACCGGATCGTTTCGTTCCGTGTGTCATGGACCGACGACAAGGGAGAGATCGTTGTCAACCGTGGGTTCCGGGTGCAGATGAATAATGCCATCGGCCCTTACAAAGGGGGGCTGCGGTTTTCCCATCAGGTAACTCCCAGCATCCTCAAGTTCCTCGCCTTCGAGCAGACTTTCAAAAACAGCTTGACCGGTCTTCCCATGGGAGCGGGCAAGGGGGGTGCAAATTTCAATCCCAAAGGAAAGTCCGAAAGTGAAGTGATGCGCTTCTGCCAATCATTCATGACGGAACTCCATCGCCATATCGGCCCCGACACTGACGTGCCCGCTGGCGACATCGGCGTGGGTGCACGCGAAATTGGCTTCATGTTCGGGCAGCACAAGCGAATCACCGGCGACTTCCAAGGCGTGCTCACTGGCAAGGGACTCGAGTTCGGGGGAAGCCTGATCCGCACCGAGGCGACCGGCTATGGAGCGGCAATGTTCCTGTCACACATGCTCGAGAAGAAGGGCATGTCCCTCCAGGGAATGAAGGCCAACGTCTCCGGTTCGGGAAACGTTGCGATCTATGCCGCTGAGAAGCTCCGCCAACTCGGTGCCCACGTGCAGACGCTCTCGGACTCAGGGGGCTTCATTTACGATCCCGACGGAATCGATGAGAAAAAACTCGCTTGGGTCAAGAACCTGAAGGAAGTGCGGCGAGGGCGCATCTCTGAGTACGCGAGTCGGTACCGAAAAGCCGTGTTCCACAAGGGCAAGCGTCCTTGGGGCGTACCTTGCAATGTGGCAATGCCGTGTGCGATGCAGAACGAGATCTCTCTTGCGGACGCCAAGGCGTTGATCAAGAACAAAGTCCGTGCCATCTGTGAAGGCGCGAACATGCCAACCGAGCTGGATGCCGTGGAGGCGTTTCGGAAGGCAAACGTTCTGTTCGGCCCGGCAAAAGCAGCCAATGCCGGCGGCGTTGCAGTGTCAGGACTGGAAATGAGCCAGAACTCGGCACGGCTGTCGCGCACCCTCTCGGACATGGAAGCTCATCTCGAACAGATCATGAAGGACATCCACGAGCGCTGCGTCGAGAACGGAATGGACGCCAAGGGCAAAAAAATTGACTACATCACCGGAGCCAACATCGCGGGCTTCCGCAAGGTGGCGGATGCAATGCTCGCCTTCGGGGTGGTTTAGCCGGCCTCGCCTTCGGGCAATTCCCGAACCTCAGGACGGAAGCTCAAGAACCATGCCGTCGTGGGCCGGCACCACGCCTTCGGGCAATTCGGCAGCGAGCGTGGCGTAATCGAGCCCTGGCCCCATGTGGGTGAGAACTGCACATTGCGGCTTCAGCCTGGCAATCCATTCGAGCACGCGCTCCAAGTGCGCATGTCGCGGGTTGGACCTGCGATCCAGGCATCCGACCACCCAAGTCCGCACACCGTCGAGAACCTCCCAAGCCTCTGCCGGGAGAGCACTCACATCCGTCGAATACGCGAAATCGCCAATCCTGTAGCCAAGCGTGCGCGTATCTCCGTGCACTTGCTCGAACGCCAAGAAGGAAAAACCCGCAACTTCATGCGCATAGCCAGTCAGCGGTACAAATTCGCAGGCTTCCAGGAACGGAGCGTAGCTCTCACCCACATCAGCGAACGCATACCCAAATCTTGTTCGCAAGGCCTCCAAGGTTTCGGCACCAGCGTGGATGGGAATCGCCCCCTTTCCTCTCCAGCTTGCCGCGCGGAGGTCGCCGAGGCCGCCAATGTGGTCGAAATGCGCATGGGTGACGAGCACCGCATCAATGCGATTGATGCCAGCGGTGAGTGTCTGGGCGCGGAAGTCCGGCGAAACATCGATTAGCAACACTCTTCCTTCCTCCTCGATCGCAATCGAGGAGCGCGAGCGGCGGTTCCGGAAGTTCGCAGGATCGCACGCGCCCCAGTCGTTCCCAAACTGCGGCAGACCACCCGAATGCCCGCAGCCGAGAATCCTCACGAGCCCGGGCACGTCAGGCCCCGGCGGGGCGTTTAGCCTCGGTGAACAGTTTGAAGAAGTTGTCCGTCGTTGCCTGGGCGAGATGTTCCAACGGGATTCCGCGAAGCCCAGCTATGCATTCGGCAGTATGGGTGACGTACGCAGGCTCGCAGCGCTTGCCTCGGTTTGGGACTGGAGCAAGAAAAGGTGAATCCGTTTCAATCAGGATATTTTTCAAGGGGATCTCCCGTGCCGCTTGCTGCACGGATCCAGCATTGCGAAAGGTCACGATCCCTGAGATTGAAATGGCGAAACCAAGTCGCAGTGCTGCCTTCGCAAGTTCCGGCCCAGCGGTAAAGCAATGGATAAGGCCCGGAAATGCGCCACGAGCGTGCTCCTCCTCGAGAATCGCAATCGTATCCTCGTCGGCGTCGCGGGTGTGAACGATGAGGGGCAGACCGGTTTCCCGACTTGCGCGAATGTGTTGGCGAAAACTCTCCTGCTGGCGTTCGCGCGGATTGTTCTCGTAATGGTAATCAAGCCCGGTTTCACCGATCCCGATTACATCGGAATGATCGGCGAGCTTTACGATGCGTTCGCAGGAAAAATCCATCTCCTCGGAAACGTTGTGCGGGTGCAGTCCAACGGAACACCAAATGTCGGGATCCCGCGCGGCAACGGCGAGGACCTGTTCGTGTGTTGAGAGCCGTGTCGAGATCGTCTGCATCACGACAACCCCCTTCCCGCGGGCACGGGCAAGCACTCCGTTGAAGTCCTCGGCGAAATCGGGGAAATCGAGATGACAGTGGCTGTCGACGAGCACGTCCCTACTCCTCTCCGTCGTCCTGAATCCGCGGGAAGACGCCTTTCGGCAGTGGCAGCTCCCGTCCCGTCAAAAGTGGTTCGGTAGTGGCTGCGAATGTGCGCTTATCGGCAGGCACGGAAAGCTGATCGAGGATACGCCCTGCACCGCCCGGGACAAAAGTCGAGGCGCAAACGCTTACGTGCCGGATCACGTCGAGCAGAACCCGGAGAACTGCCTTTCCCCTCTCCGAATCCGTCTTGGCAAGTGCCCAGGGAGCTTCCCGATCGACGTAGGCATTGGCTTGCCGAATCACCTTCCAGATCGCCTCAAGTGCCTCGTTGGGCCGCTGACGCTCCATCAGAGGGCGGAGTACCCCCGGCAAGGCTTGTGCTGCCTGCATAAGGTTCTCGTCTTCGGGCGTTGCCGGCCCGGTTTCCGGGACCCGCCCCTCGCAGTTCCGGTGGACCAGGGAAAGCACGCGCTGGGCAAGATTTCCATAATCGTTGGCGAGGTCTGCGTTCGCCCGGACAAGGAATGCCGAATGCGAGAAGTCACCATCGTTCCCGAAGGGAACCTCCCGAAGCAGGAAATAGCGCACTTGGTCGAGCCCGTACTTTTCGATAAGCGCAAAGGGATCAACAACGCGGCCTTCCGATTTCGACATCTTCTTCCCCTCCACAGTCCACCAGCCGTGAGCGAACACCCGTGCAGGAGGCTCCAGCCCCGCCGCCATCAAAAAAGCCGGCCAATAGACCGCGTGGAACCGAAGGATATCCTTCCCCACCACGTGAAGGGCAGGCCAGAATCGTCGAAAGGAATCCTTCTGCTCATCGGGATAACCCGCCGCAGTGATGTAGTTCGTCAGCGCGTCCAGCCACACGTAAACAACGTGGTCAGGATCATCAGGCACTGGAATTCCCCAGCGAAAACTGGTGCGTGAGACCGAGAGATCCTCCAGCCCGCCCCGGACGAAAGCCATAACTTCGTTGCGCCGGGATTCGGGCAGAACGAAATCCGAGTTGCGTTCGTAGTGCTCCAGGAGACGGTCCTGCCAATGTGACAGGCGAAAGAAATAGCTCGGCTCCTCCACCCACTCTACGGGTGCTCCCGTGGGAGCCTGGAATGCGCCCCCCTCGGCTTTCACAAGTTCGGATTCAGTAAAATACGCCTCGTCCCGAACCGAGTACCAACCCTCGTATTTGCCAAGGTAGATCTCTCCCGCCTCGACAAGCTTCTGCCACAAGGCCTGAACGGCAAGGCGATGACGCTCCTCGGTAGTCCGAATGAAGTCGTCCGGTGTCGCATCGAGAACCTCGACCAGTTCGAGAAAGCGCTTCGATAGCCTGTCGGTGAAAGCCTTCGGCTCGCTGCTGGCAGCCTCAGCCGATTTCGCAACCTTCTGTCCGTGCTCGTCGGTTCCCGTGAGGAACATCACCTCACGCCCGTCGAGACGGGCAAAGCGGGCGAACGCGTCGCACGTCACCGTCGTGTATGCGTGCCCCAAATGGGGTACGTCGTTCACGTAGTAGATTGGCGTGGTGACGTAAAGTGGAGAGGCATCTGACGGCATGCCTCGGAACTCCGTCACGATCCTCCGGCACTGCGACGGGCGGCGAGCATCACGTCCAGAACCGCTTGTTTCCGGTCCAGATGAAGCCCGAGCACCTCACCCGAGACAACACCAGCATCATCCCATAGGGAAAGCACTCCTTCAAGCCCGGCCGCACGCGCAAACCCGAGCTGTCCGGCGCTTTCGCCGGCGATGATCTCAGGGAAGTCCCCTTCCCTGACGAGGCGCATTGCCGTCCTGCGAACCCAAGTCCGAAACATTGTCAGGAACGCAGGCAAGCGATCGGATCCTGGAGCACGGGAGAAGCGTTCACCAAGCGCATGGACGGCGGCCATGTCGAGTTCGGGCAAGGAACTGCAAAGTTTGGCGATCTCCTCGTAGAGATGGAATCCTCCGGCCTCGGCGAGGGCGAGAGCCGCTCCCGGGGATCCCTCTGCAAGGCTTGCCAGGCTCGCGATTTCTCCCTCTCCGTGCTCAGGCAAGGACCGGGAAAGAACCCGTGCGGCATCCTCAATTTCAAGTTTGGAAAAACGAAGTGTCCGACAGCGCGAGCGCACAGTCGGCAGCACCGATCCGGGGGCGTGGGCGATGAGGAAAAGGATCGAGCATTCGGGAGGTTCCTCAACGATTTTGAGCAGAGCATTGGCACCGTAGCGATTGAGTTCATCGACGGAATCAACGATGGCGACACGCCAGCCACCCTCAGCAGGCGTGAGGGAGAAGAAGGCCTTGAGATTGCGCACGTCCTCAGCCGGGATCTCGCTCCTGCGCTCCCCTGAAGCGAGGTCGAGTGTTACGAGGTCGGGGTGGCTACCCGCCGCCACCTTACGGCGAACGGAATGCTCCGGAGGCAATGCGATTCCCTCTCCCCCGTTTTCGTCGGCGAGCACCATTGCCGCAGCGTGATGGCAAAAGGTGGCTTTCCCCACCCCGCGGGGGCCGACAAGAAGCCACGCGTGCGGCATCCGTCCTGCCACGCGGGCATCGAGAAAAATCCGTTCCGCTTCCTCCTGCCCCATGAGGTCCTGTGCAAAACGCGGGGGCGTCCGCTCGATCGCCCGTTCAGTCTCTTTTGCCATCGCCCCCTCCACAACGCTCCTCGACGGCCCGCCAGATTTCCTCCGCCACCTCTCCCATTGGAAGAGAAGAATCGATCACGACACAACGCTCCGGTTCACGGGATGCGATGTCGAGAAAGGCCTTGCGTACCCGCTCGTGAAATTGATCGCCCCGCCGCTCAAAACGATCGAGACGTGCCCGCACCTTGCGTTTGCCATCCGAGACGTCCTCCTCTGCCCCCTCAAACAGGGCCAGCTGCATGCGGCCGGCCCGCTCGCGCGCACTCGCACGGGCAAAGCTCTCAGCGGGATCAATATCGAGAATCAGGGTGAGGTCGGGTGCGATGTCCTCCGGGAAGACGAAACTGGAGAGCAGTTTGAGCGTTTCGGCAAGCACTCCCTGCCCCGCCCCCTGGTAGGCCAGCGTTGAATCGTGAAAGCGGTCCGAGACCACCCAGGTTCCCTTCTCCAGTTCCGGCCGGATTGTCTGGCGCCAATGCACAAGACGAGCTGCCAAGAACAGCAGCGTCGCCAGCTTCTCGTCCCAGACTCCCCGGCCTTTTCCGCGGAGAAGCCGGAAGATCAGCTCACCGATCTCGCCGGCAGGTTCCCGGACACGGAGGACCGTGCGTCCTGACCGGGCGAGCATCGCTTCGAGTCTTTGCGTTTGAGTGGACTTGCCGCTCCCCTCGCCTCCCTCAAGCGTGATGAAAACACCCTTGCGGGCATCACGCCCGGCTATGGATCGCCCCAAACCAAGTAACCGAGAGACGACGCTAGGTGGCCGACAAATCCGAGTTTCAGTACGTCCTCCCCTGCAAACAACGGGACTTCCCGAGACTGCAGCAGGGGATTTTCGATCACGAGGGTGGCAACCTCGGTCCCCTTAACAACTGGAGCCCAGAGCGGGCCGGAGTAACGCAAGGTGACAATGGTCTGGTCCCGCATCGGCCCCCGGGGAAGTGTCACATCCAGGGGATTCGGATGGACGAGAGAGACGCTCTCGCTTCGACCAAGCCAGACCCTGGTCGAAGCAATCGGCACATCTGCCTCAACAAGACGAACGTTCTGGTACTGCAAAAAGGCAAACTCCAGAAGTCGAGCCGCCTCGGAGTTACGTTCGTTCTCGCTACCCATGCCGTTGAAAACGAGAATGATTCTGCGCCCTCCTCTCTTCGCCGTCGCAGCCAGCCCGTAGCCTGCTTCTTCCGTGTATCCCGTCTTCATCCCGTCCGCACCGATGGCCCGGTAGAGGAGCGGGTTCCTGTTTTTCTGCTTGATCCCGCCGTAGGTGAATTCAGTCTCGGCGAACATCGAAAAGTACACAGGGAAATCTTCGAGAAGGCGGATGGTAAGGGTGGCAAGGTCGCGCAAGGACATCCGATGGGCTGGATGCGGCCAGCCTGTCGCGTTGGTGAAATTGCTGTTTTCGAGCCCGAGATCCTTCGCCCGGAGATTCATCAGATCGGCAAATCCATCCTCCGTGCCGCCAAGCGCCTCCGCGATGACGATGCAGGCATCGTTTCCGGACTGAACGATGATCCCCCTGAGCAGGTCCTCGAGCCTGACTTCTGTCCCGACCTCAACAAACATCTTCGAGCCACCCTTCTTCCAGGCTTCCTCGCTCACGCGAAGCTCGCTATCCAAATCGAAATATCCGTCCCGAATAGCCTCGAAAGCGAGATACACCGTCATCAGCTTGCTCATGGAAGCCGGCGGAACCGGGACATCAGCGTTCTTGTCCAGAAGGACGGTGCCGGTTTGGTAATCCAGAAGGAAAGCCTGTGGAGCGGAAGTCTCAAGGATCTGGGCGTGAGCGGTGAGAGGTGTGCAAACGAGCAGGAATAAAACCGCTCGAAGAAAAAGGGCAAGACGCCCTCGGGATCCTTGGAACATGAGGGATTCCGGTTTTTCGGAGGAAGCAGGGAGTTCGCAGTCTGCCACGGGACCGAACCCAGTTGAAGGAGCTGAGACTCTTCCGCTTCTCATCTTTCCACCAGGAAGACGCGGGAATCGTGCCCTTCTTCCATGAGGCGCACCACCAGGTCATCAGCCGAGGCAGTGTCCTCAAGAGGACCAAGAAGCACGAGATGAAACGTTCCCCGTTCCGTCGCACGGGGAAGGATGTCCGTCTTTCCAAAGGAAGAAAGTCTTCCTGCCATCTCTTCTGCGTTGGCCGGTTCCAGAAACGCGCCCACCTGGACGTAGAGGGACGTATTGGCGGTGCTCGGAACAGGGATGGCGGGCGTCTCGGTCGGAAGTGGCGGAGCGTTCTTTGCCAGGAGGTGCAAACCACTGTCAATGAGATCAATGCGCACCCTGCCCACGCCTGCCTGTTCGATACCGAGAAGTTGAGCGGAGCGGCGCGAGAGGTCGATGATGCGATCGCCAACAAAGGGACCTCGGTCGTTAACACGAACAACAAGCTCACGACCGTTTTCAAGATTGATCACCCGCACCCGGGAGGGAAGCGGAAGCGTCTTGTGGGCGGCAGTGATGGCGTACTGATCAAAAAGCTCACCGTTCGCGGTGAGCTTGCCGTCGAAGGCAGGCCCGTACCAGGACGCAAGCCCGATCTCGCTATAGCCGGGCTGGACCCGGGGTGTATAGCGCCGCCCGGCGATCACGTAGGGCTTCCCTACCTTGTAAACACCACCGCCGGGCAGAGCCACATCCCCTTCCATCGGCGCAGGAGCGGTGCGCGGGCCCGCACAGCCTGTGAGAATGAGGATCAGAACGGGAAGTACAAGAACTGCAAGGCGCATCAGTCCGCTCCTCGAAGCTGGTCCGAGAGAAGCCCGACGGCGATCGCATAGTAGGAAGAGCGGTTGTATTTAAGAATCGTTCGGAAGTTGGCATAGACGAGGAAAGCATCTCCCTCGGGGTAGTCAGGCACGACAAGAGAAGCGTCGAGCCGTCGTGTGGGAAGATCGTCCCCGTTGGCACGGCGCACGCCGAGTGCCTGCCACTCCGAAATCTCGCGCGTTACCTCAAGACCGAGAAGCTCGGGAGCAATGTCCCCGGGCAAACGCACCTTCCGTCCCCAGGTGATGTCGTCACGCCAGCCATGACGCTTGAGGTAGTTGGCGATCGAAGCGAGTGCATCAGCCTTGTTCGTCCAGATGTCGCGGCGACCGTCCCGATCCTGGTCAAAGGCAAAGGTGGTGTAACTCGTCGGCATGAACTGGCCCTGTCCCATCGCTCCCGCCCACGATCCGAGCATCGATTCCGGTGTCATTTCTTCTTCATCCATAATTTTCAAAGCTGCCAATAACTCTTTACGGAAAAACGGTTTTCTTCTTCCTTCATAAGCCAGAGTGGCAAGTGCGTTCAGCACTGGAAACCCGCCCATGATGTCACCATATCTGGTCTCGATGCCCCAGATCGCGAGGATGAACCTCGGCTGCACGTGAAACTCATCCCGGACACTTTGGAGAATGGCGGAGTGCCGTTCAGCCATGCGTTGCCCCTTACTGATGCGATTGGCATCAACAATGAGAGCGAGATACTCACGCAGAGTGATCTTGCTCTCGACCTGCCTGCGATCAAGCTCCAGCACCCTGACGATGGGACCGTCGAGGGAGGCAAGAGCGACGTCGAGCACCTCCGAATCGATCCCTTGTGCCAGGGCTTCGGTCCGAACTCCATCGGCCCACTCGGTGAATGTCTCCGCCGTGGCAAAATGGCTGTGGACAAGTGCAAAAACTGCAACGGCACAAACCGCAAAAAATCTCATCAAGCCTCCACGATGACGCCGGGATTCATGATCCCAGCTGGATCCAGCTCCCGCTTGGCTGCCGCAAGCACGTCGCTAAAAAGTCCCGGACGCTGGCGGACATACCAGGGCATATGATCCCTTCCCACCGCGTGATGGTGCGTGATAGTGCCCCCCTCAGCGAGGAGTGCTTCGGAAGCCGCCTCTTTGATCTCCCTCCAGGCGGTAAGTTCCCCTCCCTTCGGGGCACGGGCATGGAAGGTGAAATACGGCGCACACCCATCGGGATAAGCATGCGTAACACGACAAGTAACGTGGCCTTCCTGCCCAGTGATGCGCCGGATCGCGTCGAGCGTCACCTCCTTCACGTTGTAGTGGAAGGTTGGTAGTCGATCCCAGGTGATCGCGGTCTCAAAAGTATCGGCAATGAAGCCATTGGCGATCAGGGTTTCGCGAACGTAAGGCGCGCGGATGAACCCGTCCCTCCACGCACCCGCCGCCCCCTGACGGTTCGGGGCCTCGACGGCGGTTTCCTCAGGTCTCCCACCTGCACCACACGCACATGCAAGGGCAAGGTCCATCCATGCGTTAACCGGGACGTCAGCGTTCTCGAACGCGACGACAAGCAAGTGTCCTCCCTCTTCAGCGCCTGCAATACGAGCCTCCTCGGCATCCACGAGCCGGCAGTTGGCAGGCCAAAGCCCCGCCTGGACGATTGTCCTGATTGCCTCCGCAGCCTTCAGAAAATCATCGAAGCGGATCGCCGCGGAAGCCCGGTAGACCGGGCGCAGAAAAACCTTCATCCAAGCCGAAGTGATGATCCCCAGAGCACCCTCGGAGCCTGCGAAGAAGCGGTCAGTACTAGGACCAGCACCCGATCCGGGAAGACGACGACTTTCGAGAGTTCCCTGCGGGGTAATGACACGAACCGACTCCACAAGCTCCTCGATATGAGTATGGAGGGTCGCGAAGTGGCCACCGGAACGCGTTGCGATCCAACCTCCGAGCGTTGAGAACTCAAACGACTGCGGGAAATGGCGGAGGGTGAGACCGTGCTCTTTGAGTTGTCGCTCGAGGACCGGCCCCAGGGCCCCTCCCTCAATGCAGGCCGCACGGGACACCAAGTCAACTTCGCGCACCTTGCCCATCCGGCGGAGATCAACACTGATAACACCAGAGAAACCGTCGCCGACCACTGGTTCGATCCCGCCGACGACGCTAGAGCCAGCGCCGAACGGAATCACTGCGGATTTTGTGCCCGCCGCCCAGTCGAGAATCGAGACCACCTCGTCTTCGGTCCGGGGATGAAAAACGATATCCGGAGCGGACGAGAAATCCCTGGCGAACGCACGGGTGTAGTCAGGAAACGACTTCCCGTAGGTGTGCGCGGCGCGCTCATGAGGATCGACCGATGCGATTCCGGCGAGTGCCTTCGGGGCCGCAATTCGGGATTCAGGAAGTGAGATTTCCTCAATCGTGGGCCAGGGAATTCGCGAGCCCGGCTTGATTCCCGTGATCGTGGAGATGCGCTCAAGGTCGGCCCGCTCGACTTCGAGAGAAGGCAGTTCATCCTCGTAACCCCAACCCCAGAACTTGTAGCGACGCTCAGCCATCATGCGATCCGCCTAGGACACCGGGAACTCACATCTTTGCAAAACGGCGACGGAGTTGCCACAGCCCCGCTTTTGCACAGGCTTTCCCATCCGCATAATGGAAACACACCACAAAGGCGGAGGATCATCACATGGGCATGGCATGGCAGGCGGTCCCCGAGGCCGAACTCGAGAACCACTTTAATCCGCGGATAGCCGTGCCCGATGCGGAGGACTATCTCAGCAAAGCGGTGAAACTTGGTGCCGAAGCCCGTAACGAGATCGCGTCCCGCAGCAGTTTCGACGTGCGCTATGGCGAGAACCCCAAGCAAACCCTTGATGCCTGCCGCCCTGTTGGCAAAGAACCAGCCTGTGCCGTGGTGTTCTTCCACGGCGGCTACTGGCGCGCCCTGGACAAGAGCGATCATTCCCACTTCGCCCTTCCCTTCAAAGACGCGCTCTTCCTCAATGTGAACTACGACCTGTGCCCGACGGTCAGCCTCGACGAGATCATTCGCCAAGGCCGTGAAGCGGTCATGTGGGCAGCTGCAAACGCAGGCGAACTCGGAGGTGATCCGAAGCGACTGTTCCTCTACGGACATTCTGCCGGTGCCCACATCGCGGCAATGCTACTCGGCGAGGACCTCGGGGATGTCGGTGATTCGCTTCGAGGAGTCGCCGCCATGAGCGGGATCTACGAGCCACAGGTGACTCTGCGTCTCACGGTGAATGCAGAGATAGGACTGGATCCGGATACAGCGGAGCGCAACGACACACTCGCCCGTCCCTTGCGTCACAAACCCCCGGTTCTGATCACCGCTGGCGGTGCCGAGCCGGAAGGATGGATCGGGCAATCGAGGGCGTACCGGAACCACCTCGAAGCTCAGGGAGTCTCATGCCTCTACTCCGAGATCCCCGGCTACAACCATTTCTCCTACTTTGATGGGCTATCTGACCCTGAAAGCGACGTGATCCGAATGATGCGCAAGTGGATGGAAAGTACCGGCCCCCAGCCCTAATCCTCCGCGTCCGCCATCTCGTTTCGGAGATGACGGAGCACTGCATCCCGCAAGCTAATAATCCCTACAAGGTTGCGTTTCTCGTCATGGACGGGTGCCCGAGAGAGGTTGAAGCGGATGAGCAGCTGGACCGCGAACCGGATTTCCATGCTCTCGGGAACCATCACCACGGGCTTGCTCATGATTTCGTAGACGTTGACCCTCGCCGGCACGCGGTTCTCGGCAATCACCTTGGACGCAATGTCGGTGAGCGTGAGGATGCCGTATTCGTCTTCCGCATCGCGGCGCTCAACCACGAGCGAGGACGTCTGGCGTTCGTGCATCAACTCGACAGCCTCCTTGATTGACGCAAGACGCGAAATGATCTGGACCGGCGAGGTCATCACTGACCGGACGGGCACATGGACGACCTTGTTCATATCCGTTCCTCCTCTTCCTGAGTCAGCGTGGGAAGCTGGCTGCTCAAACCGATGGCATCCTCAATGGCGACCTGGAAAGCGAGCCCGGTCCCATGCTTTTCCTCAAACTGACCCGCCTTGGCAATCTTCTCAAGAATGTTGTGGGCGCGAGCCTCAGCGACGACGAAAAGAACCGCAGTGCACATCGACTGCACATCGAGACCGAGGAACGATTTCTCTGGCGTAAGTCCCTCCCCTCGGACGCGCTCTATCACCGTGGATCCGGTTGCACCGGCATTGCGTGCAGCCTCAAGAATGGCATCGGTATGTTCGTTTTGCACCAACGCAACGATGAGCTTCAGCTTCATAATTCCTCCCTAGAGATGGCCGCCAAACGCCTGCATCGCACGAACGTCGCAAGGCTTGAATAGCCGAGAACAAAGATGATCGGGAAAAGACTTGCGAGTGCAATCAGCCCGAAGCCGTCGATCAAGGGGCTTCTCCCCGGAATGGTAGATGCCAGGCTGATCCCTAGCGCGGAAATCACCGGAACCGTTACCGTCGAGGTGGTGACGCCTCCAGTGTCATAAGCAAGCGGAATGATCCTCCGCTCCGCCCGCCAGGTCTGGACGGCCACCACGAGGTAACCAGCGATGATGTACCAGTGGATCGGCGTGCCAGTGACGATCCGCCACGTGCCCACGGTGACCCCGAAAGCAACCCCGAGGGCAACCGCAACCCGGAGCCAGACCGCGGAAATAGTGCCAGCCGAAACCTCTTCCGCCTTGAGTGAAACCGTGATCAGAGCAGGCTCAGCGACAGTGGTGGCGAAACCAATCGTGGCAGCGAACGCATAAACCCAGACGTAATTGGAGGGGTCCGTCGGTGCTCCTGCCACCAGGCCGAGAAAATCGGGGTCAGAAAGCTGCTCGGCGATTGCGCGCCCCAGCGGGAAAAGCGCACTCTCAAGACCGACGAGAAAGAAAGCCATACCAATAATCACAAAGGAAAGACCCACGATTTTCTTGCGAAACTCACCAAAGGGTTTGCGAAGCACGAACACCTGAAAACCGACCAAGAGCGCCACAACCGGGATCACATCGAGAGTGACACCTCCCACCGAGCGCAGGGCCTGAAATACGAGCCCCCCCTCCATCAGGTGATGATCCCGAAAACAAGAATGAAAATGATTGGAAAAAGGCTTGCAAGCGCGATCATTCCAAATCCATCGAGCAAGGGGTTGCGCCCGCGAATCATGTGCGCAAGTCCCACCCCCAGTGCCGTCACCAGCGGGACCGTGATCGTGGAGGTGGTGACCCCGCCGGCATCGTACGCCACACCGATAATGTCAGGCGGGGCAAACGGGGTGAGTGCAACGACCACGAGATAGCCGCCAATGATAATCACGTGAACCGGCCACCCCCTGACGATGCGCAGAACGCCCACCGCAAGCGAAGTACCGACCGAGATAGCGACCACGTAACGGAGGCGGTCCGACCAGGTCTCCATTCCATCGGACGTCGCTTCGATAAGACCCGCCTCGGCCATTACCCTCCCTGCCTCACCGGCAACTGCACTCAGGGCGGGCTCGGCGACGGCCGTCCCGAAGCCCAAGCCGAAAGCGAAGATGATGAGCAGCGCGAGGCTCCCACGATGGGCGAGCGCGATCGCCATGCCCTCTCCGATAGGAAACAAGCTGAGTTCAAGACCGCGCACGAAAAACGCAAGCCCCACCACGACAAGCACAAATCCCGCAAGGATCGATTCCAGGTTTGGAAAGGGCTGTTGAAGGACGACGAACTGGAAAAAAACCACCACGCCGACGACGGGAAGGAGATCCCGAAGAGAAGCGAGGACTAGGCTGAAAAGCCTCGGCGTGCCCGTGAACCAAACCGCAAGCCTGCGCCTTGTCGGGGTAGACGCTTCCTCGGGGAGCACCGTCATCGAAAGTCCGTACCCCGAATAGACGCGCAAGGCGGAAGTCCGTGACAGGAGAAGTCGTCCGAGTGCATCATCCTTTACCCTACCGGAACCAACGGTCCCGCCGTGCACCGGAAAGGCTGAGTGCTGACGTACGGACGCAGGCTGACAGGATAAAGACTTGACGCGAAAAACAGGAGAGATCTCCATGATTCGGATCGTGGGTGCCGTTACGGCCGCAGCCCTACTTTCATGCAGTACGCCTTCCTCGGCGGGTGCGGACACGTTCCTGCGGATGGTCTCGGGACCTGCTGGCGGGAACTGGTACCCGCTCGGTGCAAAACTCATGGAAATCGTTAACCGTTCGCTTGAGGGCGTCGTCACCTCGAATGCCCCCGGCGGGGGTGGCAGCAACGCCCAAGACGTGAACCGGGGAGATGCCGAAGTGGGTCTCTCCTACGCCCACACCGTGCTCCAAGCATGGAACGGCACCGGCCCCACGGGCAAAAAACACCCCAACCTCCGCTTCATCGCGACGCTCTACCCGGCCGCGATCCAGACCGCGGTCCGGGCCGATTCCGACATCCATTCGTACACCGATCTCCACGATCGCAACATTTCGCCGGGTAAAGCAAAATGGTCTGGTTACGAGGCGGCGAAGATCATCTTCGCCCAGCATGGATTCGGAGTGGGAGACGTGCGTGCAAGCGGTGGCACGGTCCATCATGTTTCCTACAGCGATTCCGTGGCCCTCATGCGCGATGGACACATCGATGCGTTCACCGCTCTCACCAGCGTCCCCCAGGCATCGTTCATTGATCTTGAGTTCAGTATCGGAATCCGTTTCCTGCCCGTCGAGGACGCCGTCCGCGCAAAAATCCTCACCACACATCCCGGCTACATCGAGACGATCATTCCCAAGGAAGCCTATGAAAGCCTCGACGAAGATATTCCGACGATCGGTGCGGCAACGGTCTTCGTTGCCAACAAAGACGTTTCCGACGACGTCATCTACGGACTGACCCGACTGCTTTGGGAGCACCACAGTGATCTCGTGAAGGTGAGCCTCGTCTGGAGTGGGGCAAAGTTCGAAAACGCCCTCTCTTCGGCAAAAATCCCCCTTCACCCGGGTGCCCAACGCTATTACGAGGAAATGGGGATCCTCCGCTAGGCCGGAGGACGGACGTAAGGTCCCGGATGGGAACGGAGCGCCAATCGACCACGGGAGAGATCGCCCGCGAGCCCTCACTCCTCGAAGAGATCCTCCAAGGACGGGCACTTGGGCTTGCACGCTGGACAGCGGCATGCATCGTTACCTTCAGCGTCTCCCTCGCGCTTTTTCACCTCTTTTCAGCCTTCTTTGGAACGCCGGAATCACGGGCGTTCCGCTCAACCCACCTCACGGTGATGTTGGTGCTGGCCTTCATGCTGAGGCCTCTTTTTCGTTCCTCTCCCCTCGACCCGATATGGATCCCTGGCAGACCCGGCAACGTCCGCCGCTCCCTGGGATTTGCCGTCGACATGGGCCTTTCCGGACTTGGGGTCCTCATCCAGGCCTACACGCTTGAGGATCTCGAAGCGTTCCTGATGCGCCAGGGCGATATCTCCGATGTTGATCTCGTCTACGGCGGCCTGATGGTCCTCCTTGTTCTCGAGGCGACGCGACGGACAGTGGGAATTGCAATGGTGGCGGTGACGGGATTTTTCATCTCGCACGCACTTCTCACACCGCACTTCCCAGGAGTTCTCTACGGGCCGCCGACCTCATTCCGGAAGTACATCGATTTCGTTTTCATGCGAACAGAGGGAATTTTCGGCATTCCGATTTTCGTTGCGTCCACCTACATCCTGCTTTTCATCCTGTTCGGGGCACTACTCCTGCGTTCCGGCGCGGGACGCTTCTTCATCGACCTCGCCACCTCCGTTACCGGCCACCGAATCGGTGGACCGGCCAAGGCGTCGATCATCGCCAGCGGTTTCCTCGGCATGGTTTCGGGGTCCGCGGTTGCCAATGTCGTCACAACCGGTCCTTTCACGATTCCGCTCATGAAAAAGCTCGGTTACCGCCCACGCTTTGCCGCTGCCGTCGAGGCATGCTCATCATCAGGCGGACAAATCACTCCGCCAATCATGGGAGCCGCCGCCTTCATCATCGCCGAGTTCCTGCACGTGAGTTACTTGTGGGTGATCGCAGCAGCGATCATCCCGACCCTGCTCTACTTCGCCACCGTCTATTTCATGGTTCACCTGGAGGCAGAGAAGAATGGGATCGAAAAAATTCCCCGTGAGGAGCTTCCCTCGTTCCGGGCGACGCTGGCCAACGGCTGGCACTTCCTTCTCGCCATTGGGGTGCTCCTTGGAATCTTGTTTGCCGGCTATACCCCGATGCTGGCAGCGTTCTGGTCCATCGCCGCACTCACTGCGCTCAGCTTCGTCCGCCGACGGACCGCAATGTCCCCAGTCGATCTCTTTTCCGCACTCGAACTCGGGGTCAAAAACACAGTCCCGGTCACTATCGCATGTGCATGCGCCGGCATCATCATCGGTTCGATCTTCACTTCGGGCCTCGGGCTCAAGTTCACCTACTCGGTGATCGACCTCTCGGGCGGGATACTCTTTTTCCTCCTCGCACTGACCGGACTTGGGGCGATCATCCTCGGCATGGGCATGACGACGACGGCCGTCTACATCACCGTCGCCGCACTCATCGCACCTGCTCTAATCGAAATGGGTGTGAAACCGATTGCGGCGCACTTCTTCGCCCTTTACTACGGCGTTGTCTCCTCCATCACGCCGCCGGTAGCACTCGCCTCGTTCGCGGCCGCGGCCGTCGCGGGTGTGCGCCCCATGGCAACCGCAGTCGAATCGTCCCGGATTGGAATCGCGAAGTACATCGTGCCGTTCTCGTTCGTCTATAACCCGTCCCTCCTCCTGGAAGGGCCTGTCTGGCTCACGATCGTGTCGACCCCCCTGGTGCTCGGTGGTGTCTGGTCACTCTCGCTCGCTCTCGAGGGGTGGTATCGGGGACACCTGTCCGCTGCCGTCCGGCTGCTTCTACTTGGAGCAGGAGCGCTTCTTTTCCTGCCTCCTCAAAGAATCATCGCGGGCATGCCCGGGTACGTGCTCGTAGGCACGGGAGCGGTCGTACTCTGCGTGACGGTGCTGGCATTGCGACGCCGCGCAACCGGGTCTCCGCAGGTCAGCGTTCGATAATCCGGCCCTCAACCCGGGGGGCAATAGGAAAGTGTGCACCCAGGTAATCCACCAGCATCTCCTCCATGTTGGGACCGTAGTCATAGGCATCAACCGCCCCCGTCATGAACACGTCGTAACCGTCACCACCGCGACGAAGAAAGGAATTCGAGGCAACGCGGTACATCCGATCTGGGTCGAGCGCGGTCACTGCCCCGTGCGGACCAATCATTTCGACGGCGAGGAGGCGCTCACCTGCAGGTGCCGATGCCTGCCATGCAAAACGGATGCCCGCGACCTGCGGGAACTTCCCAGCCCCCTCCTTCGCTTGCGATACGCCGTTCTCCAAGGCTGCCTGCACGTCCCAACCAGAGAGGAGAAAGGTGCTTACCGTATTCCCGAACGGCAAGGCCGACAGCACATCTCCCTGTGTCACCTCACCGGCATCGAACGAAGCCCGGATGCCACCCGCGTTGGTGATTACAATTTCAGTCCCGAACGCGGCCGTCTTCCACATGATGGCATCTGCAACGAGATTGCCCATGGCGCACTCGCGGAAACGGCAACTCGCGTGAGCACCGTCAACCGGGCCTGCCACCATTCCCACCGGCATCTCCTGCCATTCCTGCAAGGGCTTGGCAAAACCCGCCACCATGCGAGCAACGTGTCCGTCCTCTCCCTTCGTGCCATCGAGCAGGATGGGCTCCCCCTCGGCACGGATGACACGACCACCATCCTCGAAAGTAACCTCAATCTCTCCCAAGTGACTTCCCCGGGAACCCACCTGGACGATCGGCACCGAGGTTCCATCGGGCCCTTCGACGAAGACCGGGTACGGGCCCTGCGCGTCTTCGGACCGATTGGCGAGGAGCGTGTGAGAGTGTCCGCCGACGATGAGATCGATGCCGGGGATGCGGGCAACAAGCTCCCGATCACGGTCAAGGCCCACGTGACTGAGCAGGATGATCTTCTCCACCCCCTCTGCTTCTACGGCTGAGATGATGGGAGGCAATGCGTCCTCGATCGGCAGGATTTGAACGTGCGCACCGGGGCTAGACAGCTTGGCAGTGTCCTCGGCAACCACGCCGATGACTGCAACTCTTTCACCGCCTTTCTCGAAAAGAACGAAGTCGGAAAGCAGATCGGCAAGCCTGGAACCCTGAGTCACCTCCACGTTGGCCCCAAGCACCGAAAAGTTCACGGCGTCGACAAATTCAGCAAGGACAGAAGGGCCATCGTCAAATTCGTGGTTCCCCACCACCATGGCATCGAGGTTCAGCGCATCCATGAGCGGAGCACCGGCTTTCCCTTTGTAGAAAGCGTAGAAAAGCGAACCCTGAAATAGATCACCACCGTTCAGCAACAGCACGTGGCCGCCGTTCTGCTCAATTTCGACACGGCGTTCACGCGCGACTTCAACTAGCTTTGCGATCCCTCCAAAACAGTTATTTTTCGCAACATCAGCTGGCGAACAGTCCAAACCCTGGGCGTTAAAAGGACTGTAGCGGGCGTGCAGATCATTGAAATGCAGGATTGTCAGGCTCCACTCGGCCTGCACCGGGGACATCGCGACAAGCGTCACAGCACTGAGGGCAAGTGCAAATCGTGTTCGCATCGCTTTTCAAGCCTCCTTCGAAATTCAGAAAGACCTTTCCCATCATAAAAAAACTTTGCAACCACACCTGACGGAGAGGTGCCTCATCCACGCATGTCCCTAGGCGAAAGGTATATTCTTCTTGTCGGTTCGCTCGGAAAACACAGTTACTGCACAGGCGTGTGGATGGCGATAACAATGAAATCCACCTTGCGATCCTTTTTCCCCGGCAAGGCAACCCACTGGCTGATCTGTCTGGGTCTCCTTGTACTGTTGATCATTCTCGGACAAGAGAAGCTTCACGTACGGGATTTCGTGATGTTCGTGTCCACTCTCCTGATCGCCTCCGCCATCGCAGTTGAGGTGATCATCGCAACCGGTCTCAGCAAAAAACGAGAAAAACAAGAGTTCACGGACAAATCTAGTGAGCCCTGAACAGTGAAGTTTCCTGCAAGCCCGACCCGACGTGCATTCCTGGCGGGCACGGGCGCAATGTTCGCCGCCCGATCGTTCCACGCCGAAGCAGGAAACGCACTTGCCAAACGCATTCCCTCATCCGGAGAGAAGGTACCCGCGATCGGACTCGGGAGCTGGATCACCTTCAACGTAGGAGACGATCCCCGACTGCGGGACGAATGTCGTGCGGTCCTGGCCGCATTTTTCGAGGCAGGCGGGGGCATCATCGACTGCTCTCCGATGTACGGATCGTCCCAAGCGGTAATCGGTGAATCGCTGGCAAAACTTAACTACCCGCAGACCCTGTTCGCCGCGGACAAAGTCTGGACAAATTCCTCCAACGGGCCTGCGCAACTTGCGAAGACGAGCCGACTTTGGGGCGTGCCGAATTTTGATCTACTTCAGGTTCACAACCTCGTCGACTGGGAAGAAAACCTCAACACGCTCGCCTCCATGAAAAGGACCGGACGGCTCCGCTACGTCGGTGTCACTACCTCGCACGGAAGCCGGCACGCAGAGCTCGAGAAGATCATGCTTCGCCATCCGCTGGATTTCATCCAACTCACGTACAACATCATGGACCGTAAAGCAGAGCGACGCCTGCTACCGCTCGCACAGGAGCGGGGGATCGCCGTCATCTGCAATCGTCCGTTCCAACGTGGACGGCTGCCAAACCGTCTCGCCGGACATCCACTCCCTGAATGGGCACACGAAATCAGCGTGTCTTCCTGGCCGCAATTCCTTCTGAAATTCATCGTTTCACATCCTGCGGTCACAACCGCCATTCCGGCGACTCATCAGGTGGACCATCTGCGCGAAAACAAATCTTCGGAACTTGGCCCGATGCCGGACGCCACCTTGCGACGACGCATGGCGAACCACGTGCGCAACTTGTAGGCACACGAAGCTCATCGCACCGGCACGAATGGATGCCCCATAGAGAGCATGTTTCAGGCACTTGAGGATCTGCAACTATTTTCGCCTCGCGCCTACTGGGGGCTTTTTGCACTCGAAAACGAATCGGTATGGCCGCTCCACTTCGTAGTTTTGGTGGTTTTTCTCCTGGCCGTACTTTGCTTGTTACAGGGACAACGCCCACAAACTCGATGGGTCAAACTGGTGCATGGGGCGGCATGGATATGGACAGGTTGGCACTTCGTCGCTCTTCGCTACGGAACGATTCATTGGATCGTGCCCTGGGCTGCCTGGGGATTCTATGCGGAAGGAATTCTGCTGAGCGCACTCAGCTTTGCAGGCCAGTTCTCCATCGAACGCCGGGGCGTTGTTGCAAGGGCAGGTCTCGGCCTCTGCACGACAGCAGTTCTGCTCTGGCCGATCCTGGCACTGCTCGATGGGCGCTCCTGGCGTGAGGCGGAGGTCTTCGTCGTCGCGCCCGATCCCACTGCCGTCTTCACACTTGGCATTTTGGCACTTTTTGGACCCTGGAGATGGCGCGCACTGTTGTGCGTGATCCCCACGTCATGGCTTGCGTTTTCGGCATTCACTCTGTTCACCATGGGTGCCTGGCAAGGTTGGGTTGTCCTGGCGGCGTTGGTCGTCGGCCTTGCCGCTTGCACCCTTCCAGGACGACTCACAACAAGTGGAGCAAAAGGATGGTGAGCCCGCCGGGGCTCGAACCCGGGACCTTCTGATTAAAAGTCAGCTGCTCTACCGACTGAGCTACGGGCCCGGTAAATTTTGTACCAGAGGCTTACAAGGTACACTGAGAATCTTCACGCGGGGCCGATCTCATTCGTCGGGATTTTCGAAGCCCGAGATAAGGTTTGTTGCCAGCTCTTCCAATTCACCCACAGCGATGGCGGCCCTGATCCGTGCCATCAGATGTTGGTAGAACCATAAATTGTGCTGGGTGAGAAGGATCGTCCCGAGGATCTCCTTCGTCTTCTCCAAATGATGGAGATACGCCCGCGAGTGCCGCGCGCAAACGGGACACGAACACTCCAGATCAAGCGGAGCGGAGTCCTCAACATGACGCGCATTGCGAATATTCACACGCCCGGTGCTCGTGAATACCTGTGCGGTTCTTCCATGTCGCGTCGGGATGACGCAATCGAACATGTCGATCCCGGTCATCACCGCCCCGACGATGTCCTCCGGCGTCCCAATCCCCATCAAATACCTGGGATGGTCAGAAGGAAGTTTCAGCGCGGTGAAACGAACAATCCGCTCGAGGTTGTCCTTCCCCTCTCCAACTCCCAGTCCGCCGATGGCGTAGCCATCGAACCCGATCTCGACGAGGTGCTTCACGGAAATTTCGCGTAAGTTTTCGAACATCCCTCCCTGCACGATGCCAAAAATGGCGTGTCCTTCCTGGGGGACGAACGCCTTTTTCGAGAGAAGTGCCCAATCCATTGAGCGTTCCATGGAATTTTTCGCCCCCTGCTCGTCAACGGGCCAGGGCGTGCACTCGTCGAAAACCATGGTAATCGTCGAGCCGAGCAGACGCTGAATCTCCACGCTCCTTGCCGGTGTGAGGCGATGCTTGCCTCCGTCGGTGTGCGCGCGAAAGGTCACCCCGTCATCATCCACCTCGGCGCGATCGCCGATTGACATCACCTGATAGCCACCCGAATCCGTGAGTACGGGGCCATCCCATCCCATGAACTTCCGCAGGCCCCCGAGTTCGGCGATCCGCTCAGGCCCAGGACGAATCATCAGGTGGTAAACGTTGCCCAGGATGATGTCGGCACCGGAAGCCCGCACCTCTTCGGGGCGCATTCCCTTGACCGACCCTGCCGTCCCCACAGGCATGAACGCCGGGGTCACAATCTCACCATGAGCCGTCTCGACGACACCGGTACGGGCCTGTCCGTCCTTGTCCAGGACACGAAAATCAAGGCTCATGCTTCGCCCCCGGCGTGTGCAAGCAAGGTTGCATCGCCATAAGAGTAAAAGCGGTACCTCTCCTGAACCGCGTGCGCGTACGCCTCCTGCATCCTCCTCAGCCCGCTAAAGGCGGCAACCAGCATGAACAGAGTTGAGCGTGGAAAGTGGAAATTGGTGAGAAGAAAATCCACCGAGCGAAAAACATGTCCGGGCAAAATGAAAAGCCTAGTTTCGCCCCGGAACGGACACACCTCGCCGCGACCGTTCAGCGCACTTTCCAAAAGCCTCAGGACCGTTGTCCCGACGGCCACCACCCTGCCGCCCCTCGCCTTCGTTTCCCGGATCTGCATGGCGCTTTCCTCACTCACCTCACCCCATTCCGGATGCATGGTGTGCTCGCGGACGTCGTCCGCGCGCACAGGAAGGAACGTGCCTGCGCCCACGTGCAGGGTGACTTTGCAGATTCCGGTCCCACTCTCCTCCAGGCGAGTCAAGAGTTCCGGTGTGAAATGAAGTCCCGCCGTGGGGGCCGCCACAGCGCCGTCGTCATGGGCAAAAATCGTCTGGTAATCCCGCTTATCCTTTTCGTCGGGATCGCGCAGCTTGCGGATGTAAGGGGGAAGCGGCATCGCTCCCACCCTCTCAAGCGCCATTGCCAGTTCAGCATCGTCAAGGCCAAAGTCGAGAAGTGCGTCGTCTCCGGGCATCTCCACGACCCGGGCGACAAGGCCCTCGGCAAGGTGGATCTCATCGCCGATGCGAAGTTTCCGGAGCGGACGACAGAAAGCACGCCATTTTCCCGGTACACTCTGCCGGTGGAGCGTCACCTCGACGGAAGTCTCACCAACCTTGCCGGTAAGAAGACCGGGAAGGACACGAGTGTCATTCGCCACCAAGAGGTCTCCAGGAGCGAAGCACTCGGGTAGGTCACGGACTGTCCGGTCCGCGAGATCATCGCCTGCCACAACCAGCATCCGAGCCGAGTCTCTCGGCTCAGCAGGACGCTTGGCAATCAGTTCCTTGGGGAGGTCGAAGTCGAAGAGCTCGGTGCGCACGCGCGAACCGTGTCCCGCCTATCCGTCCTCAGGAAGGTGCATGCGGACGATGATGTCAGGGTCGCTCACGGACCCGTTTGATCCCTGCCCTCGTTTGATCTGGTCAACGAATTCCATTCCCTCGACGACTTCGCCCCAGACGGTGTACTGCCCATCGAGGAAACGCGCATCGTCAAAGCAGATGAAGAACTGGCTATCGGCACTGTTCGGATCGCGGGCGCGGGCCATGGAAACGGTGCCCCGAACATGCGGTGTTTCCGAGAACTCGGCAGGAAGGTTCTGCCCTGAGCCGCCAGTTCCGTTGCCGTTGGGATCGCCAGTCTGCGCCATGAATCCATCAATCACGCGATGAAAGACGAGCCCGTCGTAAAATTTCTTCTGCACGAGCTCCTTGATGCGGGCTACATGCTTGGGAGCCAAGTCAGGACGCATATCAATGACCACTGTTCCTGATTCGAGGACGAGATGGAGACGGTTGCCGGTGTCCGCACGGACACTCCCGACCACGAGAGGGCCAAGAATGGCAAGTGCACCCGCCAGCATGGCCGTAGTGGAGATTTTAGACATCAAGAGATCCTTCCGATGGGACTTATATACATGACGCACCAATTTCGTTGTCCTGGTCATATTTTTAGCTTCAAGCGGCCTTCAGGATCAACAACAGAACAAGGGATCATGCTCGTGATCCCCGTCTCCACGTCCAGCTCGGCTTTCCTCGACCTTCTCCCCACCTCGCGGCAGCAACGGAAGACCACCTCGACCTCCCGTTTCGATCTCCAGGTCTCGGACAAGTCCCGGGTGTTGGAAAATTACCTTAGCTGCGTTTACGTCGGCGTTCGCCTTGCGCGTCGCGCCTGGCAGACCCGCTTCGGTGGATCTCAACATGGATCCCAACGTGGGTCTCAGTTCGTATCCTTCACTTGCTTCTGAATTTGCTTAAGAACGGAGGGCGAGACGAAGCTCGAAACGTCGCCACCCAGAAGGCTGATCTCCTTCACGAAACGAGACGAAATGAACTGTTGGCGTTCACCCGCCATGAGGAACAGCGTCTCGACATCGGGACGGAGTCTGGCGTTCATCCCGGCCATCTGAAACTCGTAGTCAAAGTCGGAAACGGCACGAAGGCCCCGGAAGATGATCTTGGCATCAACCTCGTCGATGAAGTGTGTGAGGAGTACCGAGAACCCTTGCACCTCGACAGGTGCATCAAGGTCAATGTGAACTACCTCCTCCTCGACCATGGCGATGCGTTCTTCGAGCGTGAACATCGGGTTTTTGTCGGTGTTGGCGGCGACGGCGACGATGAGCCGGTCAACGACCCGTGAGGCCCGCCGGATGATGTCGGTGTGCCCCGTCGTAATAGGATCGAACGTCCCTGGATAGACGGCCTTTCGCTCAGCCATCCGAGCCATTCTCTTTCGGCTCGGGCACGGTGCCAACCTCTCCGTCCATTGCGATCCCGGAGGTCTGTTCCACCTCGGCAGATGTCTCAGTGTTGTCGCTGGCGAACTCGGCAATTTCCTCGTCCCTGCCTGCCTCAATGAGAGTCACCGACACGACCCGCTCGGTGTTATCGATCCGGAACAGCCGCACGCCCTGGGTGCTGCGTCCGGCGATGCGGATGTCGCGCACGGGACAGCGGATGATCCTGCCAGCATCCGTTGCAAGCATGATCTCGTCCTCGTCAGCCACAGGGAAAGATCCCACGACCCTGCCGTTCCTTTCCGAGGTTTGAATGTTGCGCACACCCTTGCCGCCCCGCGCCGTGCTCCGGTACTCGTGTGAGGAGGTCCGCTTGCCAAAGCCTTTCTCCGTCACGGTGAGGATGAACTCTTCCTCCTTGGCCAGGGCGACCTCCTCCTGCTCGAGGTCTTCCGTCGGCTTTTCGCCGCGGTGCAATGCCGCTGAATAGCGTAGGTACTTCGTGCGCGTTTCCGCATCCGCACTGGTGTGCCGCAAAGGAGTCATACCGATCACTTCGTCATCCTTGCCAAGACGGACACCGCGAACTCCCTTCGAGGAGCGACCGCTGAAAACCCGCACTTCCGTCATGGAGAAGCGAACTGCTTGGCCGGCAGAGGTCGAAAGAAGTACGTCGTCGGCCTCTGTAGCGGCAACGACCTCGATCAGGCTGTCCCCTTCCCCGAGTTTCATAGCGATCTTCCCGTTCGCCCGGATGGAGGAGAAATCCGAAAGTCGGTTCCTGCGAACCGTGCCGGAGCGAGTGGCGAATATGAGATTCGGCTCCTGGCCAGACTCCTCGGGCGCAGGCCAGGGCATAACCGCCGTCACCTTCTCATCTTCCTTGAGGGGAAGCACATTCACCATTGGCCGACCGCGCGCCTGCGGTGTGCCTTGAGGCAGGTTATAAACCTTGCGCACGTGCACCATCCCCTGGTTTGTAAAGAAGAGGATCGTGTCATGGGTATTGGCATTGAAGACCCGGATCACGAAGTCATCGTCCTTGACGGTCATCGCCGCGCGTCCCTTACCGCCCCGACGTTGGGAGCGGAAGGCCGCAAGCGGCATGCGTTTGACGTAGCCCTCGCGCGTGAGGGTCACGACCATTTCCTCGCGCTCGATGAGATCGTCTAGATCGGCATCAATGTCGCCATCCACGATCTCCGTTCGGCGCTCACTGGCAAACGCCTCGCGCACTTCCTGGAGTTCAGTCCGCAGAATCGCCAGCACCCGTTCACGCGAGCGCAGAATTTCCAAGAAATCGGCGATCCGGGTCATCGTCTCCTCCAGTTCCGAACCGATTTCATCACGCTCGAGACCAGTCAGGCGGTGAAGCCGAAGATCGAGAATCGCCTTCGCCTGCAAAATGGAGAGGTTGTAGGTGCCGTCCTTGGAAAGCCCGTTGATCGGATCAGCGATGAGTTCGATGAAACGACCGATGTCAGTGGCCGGCCAAGGCTTTGCCATGAGTGCGGTACGCGCCTCCTCGGCATCAGCCGCTTTGCGGATGAGGGCCACCACGGCGTCAATGTTGGCAACCGCAACCGCAAGCCCGAGCAGGGTGTGTGCACGGGCGCGAGCTTTGGCGAGAAGGTGGCGGGTTCGCTTAGTGATGACCTCCTTTCGGAAGGCGAGGAATGCTTCGAGAATCTCCTTCAGGGTGAGTTGGACCGGCACCCCTTCGTGAAGAGCCAACATGTTCACCCCGAAGGTCGTCTGCAGGCCGGTGAACTTGTAGAGTTGATTGAGAACCACGGACGGAGTTGCATCACGCTTGAGTTCGACAACGACACGAACTCCCTCGCGGTCAGATTCATCCCGGAGGGCGCTTACACCCTCAATGCGCTTTTCACGCACCCCTTCCGCGATCTGCCCGATCATTCGCGCCTTGTTCACCTGATAGGGAACCTCGGTGACGACGATCGATTCCCGACTCTTCAGCCCCTCTTCAACCATGGTTCGCCCACGCATGACGACCGATCCCCGGCCCGTCGCATAAGCGGAAGTGATTCCGGTCCGACCCATGACCAGCCCACCAGTGGGGAAGTCCGGGCCGGGAATGTGCATAAGGAGTTCATGCAATCCCATGTCAGGATTGTCGATGAGGGCCAGAGTTGCGTCCGTTACCTCTCCAAGGTTGTGGGGCGGCACGTTTGTCGCCATACCGACGGCAATTCCACCGGCACCGTTGACGAGAAGGTTTGGGAAGCGCGCCGGCAGGACGACGGGCTCGGAAGTGGAGGAATCGTAATTTTCCTGGAAGTCGACCGTGTCGAGGTCGAGATCCTCAAGCAGCGTCGAGGCCGCCCGGGCCATCCTTGCCTCCGTGTAGCGCATGGCCGCCGGGGGATCGCCGTCCTGTGAGCCGAAATTCCCCTGGCCATCGATAAGCATCAATCGCATCGAGAACGCTTGCGCCATGCGCACCATCGCATCGTAAATAGCCTCACCGCCGTGAGGGTGATATTTCCCCATCACGTCGCCGACCACACGTGCTGATTTTCTGTAAGGCCGGTTCCAGTCGTAATTATTTTCGTGCATCGCATAGAAAATCCGGCGATGCACAGGCTTGAGGCCGTCGCGAACATCCGGCAGCGCACGACTCACGATCACGCTCATGGCGTAATCGAGGTACGAACGCCGCATCTCCTCCTCTACGGAGATCGAGGGGATGGAAGGCCCCGGAGGCTGTTGCCCCCCGCTACCGTTTTCGAATGCTTCTTCGGTGCTCACGATACGTTCGGCACGACCCCGCCGAACGCCACCTCGGAGATTTCCCGGGAGGCGAGGCGGAGAATTTCGTCTCCTACGGGGTTAAAAAGGAATTTCGCCGTCGCCGTCGGGACCGCCGTCGTCTCCAGCGTCCTCATGCTGGTAGGAGGAGGCCCTCCTACCCGGACGTTGCGTATAACCGCTACCACCCTCGTCATCGTTCTGGTCGTCCTGGTCGTCGTAATGCCCGCGAGAGTCAAGGACGATCATTTTGCTGTCAAAACGGTTCAGCACGACCTCAGTCGTGTGGCGTTCCTGCCCGGACTGGTCCTGCCATTTCCGGGTTTGGATCTTTCCTTCGAGATAAACCCTGCTGCTCTTGCGGATCCTATCCTCGGTAATTTCGACGAACAGGGTGTTGAAAATCACGATTCGATGCCATTCGGTCCGCTCGCGCTGTTCACCCGACTTGTCCCGCCAGCGCTCCGAAGTCGCCAGGGGATAGCTCGCTACCCGTCCACCGTTGGGAAGGTTCCTGATTTCAGGATCACGCCCCACGTTACCCAGCAAGGTTGCCTTATTAATGCTCATTGACATGAAAATTCTTTTCGTCGGGAAAGAGCTTTTAGTGGAGTTTTGAGCCTGCAGAATACACGCTCCCGAAGGTTTCTGCCACCCACCACCATCCCCGAATCGCTACGCTCGGAAAGCCTAAAAGCACCTCTACGGAAAGGATGATCCGACACCTTCCGTTCCTCCCGCACGTCCCCTTTGTCCGGTTAGAATGCGTCCCTTCCCGTCATGCCGTCCTCCTCCTCTTCCCCGAAGCGCCCACCCCGCTCTCGCCGGCGCGCGGCGACAGCAAACAGTGCTAGCAACGATTCGGGGACAATCTCAATCCGGGGGGCGCGAACCCACAATCTCAAGTCAATTGACATCGATATCCCCCGCAACCGGCTGGTAGTGGTTACAGGCCTTTCCGGCTCCGGAAAATCCTCGCTCGCTTTCGACACGATCTACGCCGAAGGACAGCGCCGCTACGTCGAAAGCCTCTCCTCCTACGCCCGCCAGTTCCTCGAACTCATCGACAAGCCCGACGTGGACAGAATCGAGGGTCTTTCGCCAGCCATCGCCGTCGACCAGAAGAGCGTCTCCCACAACCCCCGTTCCACCGTCGGCACCGTAACCGAAATCCACGACTATCTGCGCCTTCTGTTCGCGCGCGCCGGCGTTCCCTACTCACCCGCCACCGGAAAGCCCATTTCCAGTCAAACAGTCTCGCAGATGGTGGATGCCCTCGCCGCGATGCCCGCAGGAACACGCCTGTACCTCCTCGCCCCGTTTGTCCGCGCCCGCAAGGGCGAGCATCGCAAGGAAATCGGCGAGCTCATGAGGAAGGGCTTCCAACGCGCCAAGGTGGATGGGACGATCCACGAACTCGATTCCGTGCCCGCGCTCGACAAGAACCGAGCCCATGACATCGACGTCGTCGTGGACCGCGTGGTGATCCGCCCCGGGCTCGAAACGCGTCTTGCCGACAGTGTTGAGACGGCACTCGGACTCTCCGACGGGCTGCTCGTCGCCGAGGATGCGGACGATAGCGCCCGGACAATCTTCTCGGCTCGCTTCGCCTGCCCGGTCTCGGGCTTCACCATCGAAGAGATCGAGCCGCGACTTTTCTCCTTCAACAACCCGGCCGGGGCATGTGCACGATGCGGCGGCATCGGTACGGTCTCGTTTTTTGATCCTGATCTGGTCGTCCCCGACCCCTCGCTCTCGCTAGCTGGCGGCGCGATTCGACCCTGGCAGGAATCTCGGAGCAACTATTACCGCCAAGCCCTTGAGGGCGTCAGCCGCCACTACAAGACGTCCATGGACAAGCCTTTCTCGAAGCTTCCAAAGAAGGCCCGAACGGCGATCCTGTTCGGCTCAGACGGGGAGAAAGTGCGGATCGATTACAACGACAACGGGCAGAGCTACGTCGTCAACAAGCCCTTCGAAGGAGTGATCCCAAGTCTCGAGCGACGCTGGCAGGGAACCTCGGAACCCTGGTTGCGGGAACAGCTTGGCCGGTGCCGTGCAGCACAAGCGTGTGGAGAGTGTGATGGCTATCGCCTACGACCCGAAGCGTTGGCGGTGAAAATTGACGGGTTACACATCGGTGAGATTGCCCACATGACCACGGTAGAGGCTCGTGCATGGGTGGAATCGCTCCCCCGAATTCTCGACAAGCAAGCTCGCTCTATTGCTGAACGGACCGTGCGGGAGCTCTCGCTACGCCTCGGGTTCCTGGTCGACGTGGGCCTCAACTACCTCACTCTGTCACGAAATTCTGCTTCGCTCTCCGGGGGAGAAACCCAACGCATCCGCCTTGCTTCGCAAATCGGATCGGGCCTCACCGGCGTTCTGTACGTTCTCGACGAACCTTCGATCGGTCTCCACCAGCGGGACAATGCGAGGCTGCTCGGGACATTGAAAAACCTCCGCGACCTCGGCAATACCGTAATCGTCGTCGAGCACGACGAGGATGCCATTCTGCAAGCGGATCATGTCATCGACATGGGACCCGGTGCAGGCGAAGCGGGTGGTCACGTGGTAGCGCAGGGCACGCCTGTCGAAATCCGCAAGGCAACCCAGAGCTTGACCGGCCAGTACCTGGCCGGACGTCGGGAGATCCCCTGCCCCGAGAAACGGCGCATTCCTGATCCTGCGCGCATACTTCGACTTTCCGGAATCTCCACCAATAACCTTCAGAACATCGACGTGGAGATTCCTCTGGGAGTCCTCGCCTGCGTCACCGGTGTCTCGGGAAGTGGGAAATCGAGCCTTGTCCTCGACACCCTCCATCCGATGCTTTCCAGGGCGTTCATCCGCGAGACACGGCCCGGAGATTCAATCGAGGGGAGTGCATTCCTCGACAAGATAATTGACATCGACCAATCACCCATCGGCCGCACTCCCCGATCCAATCCTGCAACCTACACCGGTGCCTTCTCACCGATTCGGGACTGGTTCACTCACCTGCCCGAATCCCGCGCCCGTGGCTACAAACCGGGTCGCTTCTCCTTCAACGTCAAGGGAGGGCGCTGCGAAGCATGCCAGGGCGATGGACTCATCAAGATCGAGATGAACTTCCTTCCAGCCGTTTACGTCACGTGTGAAGCCTGCAAGGGACGCCGCTACAACCGAGAAACGCTCGAAGTGCTTTTCCGGGGCAAGTCGATCGCCGACATCCTCGAAATGGACGTGGCGACCGGTGCAGGATTTTTCTCAGCCGTACCGGTGATCCGTAGCAAGCTGGAAACGCTGAAGCGAGTGGGCCTCGAATACGTCCGCCTCGGACAGTCCGCGACCACCCTCTCGGGAGGAGAAGCGCAACGGGTGAAGCTTTCTCGCGAACTCTCCCGGCGCGCCACGGGACAGACCCTTTACCTGCTCGACGAGCCGACAACCGGGCTTCACTTCGAGGACGTGTGCAGGCTTCTCGACGTGCTACAGGCCCTCGTCGACCAAGGCAACACAGTGCTCGTCATCGAGCACCACCTCGATGTGATTAAGCAGGCGGATTGGATCATTGATCTCGGCCCCGACGGCGGGACCAATGGTGGGAAAGTCGTAGCTATGGGCCCGCCAGAGGTCGTGGCGTGTGCGCCCGAGAGTCATACTGGTGTCTTCCTTGCCGAACGCCTTGGCATCGAGCGGAATCGACAACGGAAACGCGCCTGAAAAACCTAGTTTAGGTCTCCTTGCTCCTGCCATCCGGCAACAGTCCCGCGGCCACGATACGGCCCTCGGCGACCAACACATTCCATGTGCGGCAGGCAGCCCCCGTGGTCATTGCGTCCGGTTCGATTCCGGTCCTCCGACAGATTTCAAGAAACTCCTTCCCAGGACGAGAAGAGATGTCACCAAGACCGAGAAGCAAGATCGCGCACCCCTCCGCGGCAGCAAGGAGCGAGCTCGCGGCGGTGGCATCGAGGGGAATGGACGCACCCTTCCAGGGAAGGGTGTGAGTAGGGAGCAGGATCAGCGGGCCTTTGTGGCGAGTACCCGAGACCGTGAAGCCTCCATCGCCATAGCCGTCCACGCGGACCGGCGGCGCGATCTCATCAGGCAACACCCTTGTCCGAGGCCTCTTCCGACTCCGGACCACCACGGTGCACACCGATGGTGAGCAGAAGCGGTGCCGCTATGAAGATTGAGGAGTAGGTGCCAACGAGAACTCCCCAAACCATGGCGAAGCTGAAATCGCGGATCACCGGGCCGCCGAGGAGGATGAGGGCACCGAGTGCGAGAATCGTGGTGACGGTGGTGTTGACGGTGCGCGAAAGCGTCTCGTTGATGCTTCGATCGAGCAGATCGTTAAGCGGCATCTTCTTGTACTTACGAAGATTTTCACGCACTCTGTCATAGACAACCACGGTGTCGTTCATCGAATAACCAACGATCAGAAGAAGCGCCGCAACAGTAGCAATATTGAATTCCAGGCCGGTCAGGGAAAACACCCCAACGGTGAGCAAAACGTCGTGGACGAGAGCGACAACCGCCCCGATGGCGAAGGCCAACTCGAAGCGGAACATGATGTAGAGAAGCATGGCGACGACCGCGATCACCACTGCAATAGCGCCGTCCCGGAGCAGGTCCTGACTCACGGTCGGACCAACGAATTCGACACGGCGGTAATCGATCTGGTCACCGAAGGCGCTCCCCAGCCGCTCGCGGGCCTCCTCGACGGCCCGTTGCTGCTGCTCGTCACCACCGGGCTGGCGCTCGATGCGAACAAGAAAGTCGGTCTCCGCTCCAAACTCCTGGATCGCCACCTCGCCCAGGTCCGCGCCTGCGAAGGCACTACGGATTTCGGTCACCGCTGGGACGGAAGGCACGCGGATCTCAATCAAGGTGCCGCCACGAAAATCAATCCCGTAGTTGAGGCCAAGAAAGAAAAAAAGAATGAGTGAGGTGACGACCGCGGTCACCGATCCCCCCATGGCGAGGTGCCGCCAACGGATGAACTGGAGCGAAAGGTCATCGGGAATGAGGCGGATTCGCATGAGTTTTCTTCGCCAGAGCCGGAACTGATTGACCGAAAGTTGCTCGAAAGAGCGGGAGATTCCCGAACGAGCGAACCTATCCCCACCGCTTCCTTCTGTCCATTGCGCCAGAGTGATGGAAGAGCAACCAAAGGCAACGGTATGCTCAGAGGATCTCCCTGGAGTTCCAACATGCGCATCACCGTCGATATCCACTCCGACACCGTCTGTCCCTGGTGCTACATCGGTAAGCGCCGTCTCGAGGCGGCACTCGCCGAGTCCGAGGGAGAATTTGAAGCAGAGGTCCGTTGGCATCCCTTCCAGCTCAACCCCGATATGCCGCTCGAGGGAACCGACAGGAGGCAGTATCTTGCCTCGAAATTTGGCGGGGAAGCGCGCGCAAGCGCGATCTACTCTCACGTCACCCAGGCGGCGGCCAACTCCGACCTTGAGGTGCATTTCGACCAGATCCAGCGCACACCCAACTCGCTGCTTTCCCACCGCCTCCTTGTCCACGCCGCACGCGAGAACCGTCAAAACGAATTGGTCGAAATC
Source organism: Alphaproteobacteria bacterium (assembly GCA_965206145.1). Taxonomy (GTDB): domain Bacteria; phylum Pseudomonadota; class Alphaproteobacteria; order TMED109; family TMED109; genus CBDBIK01. The sequence continues at coordinate 84,809 of CBDBIK010000002.1, read as the reverse complement.
CTGTTCCGAGCCTATTTCACCGAAGGGCTTGATATCGGGAACAAGGATGTGCTCATCGCATCGGCCGGGGAAGCTGGTCTCGAACAGGAACGCGTCGAAACTTACCTCGCAAGTAATGAGGACCGTGACGCTGTGATCGAAGAGGATCGTGCCGCCCGGGTGGCTGGTATCCGCGGCGTTCCCCACTTCGTGATCGACGGCGCGCTTACGGTTTCGGGAGCCCAGGAGCCCGAGATGTTCCGCCAGGTATTCGCCGCGGCGAGGGCCCGCCGCGAGGAGGTCACGGCGGTCTGATGGAAGCGCGGGCAAGATCGTCAGTCATGTTTTCTACGAAAACCGTTACACTTCCCATGACATAGCTTCCGGCGGATCCGGAGATTCCTCCAGACCGTGTCGGCGAGCAGGGTTGGGTTCACCTCACCCGGTACATCCCACCCGGTAACAATGGAGAGAATTCAAGATGCCGAGCCCTCAACTTCACAAATTTATCGATCTCGCTGAGGTCAAGCGCGACAGCGAGAACGGCGAACCCAAAACCGAGCGCCGCTCCCGGTCCGAGACGACAGGCGTGGCGTGCTTGCCGCCGCTTCGGGACTGGCAGCAATCACCGCGATGGCACCCGATGCATTCGCACGCAATTTTGGCCCCGATGCCGAGCCCACGCGCTACCCCGAGCCAGACGTCATCCCACTCGACAAGCGCTTCCGCTACAAGCTCGGCAACACGCCAATCCTCAGGCTCCACAGGGGGACTTTCTGGGCAGAAGGCCCGGCGTGGAACGGTGTCGGCCGTTACCTGCTTTGGAGTGACATCCCCAGCAACGAGCAACTCCGCTGGATGGAAGAGGATGGCCATGTCGGCCGCCGCTTCCGCTTCCCCTCGGGAAACTCGAACGGAAATACCTTCGATTACCAAGGCCGCCAGATTGCCTGCGAACACGGCAACCGTCGGGTCGTTCGCTACGAGTATGACGGGTCTATCACTGTGCTTGCCGACTCCGCAGGTGGCAAGGACCTGAACGCTCCGAACGACGCCGTCGTCCATCCCGATGACGGATCGATTTGGTTCACTGATCCCGGCTACGGTTCCTTGATGAACTACGAGGGCCACCGACTGAATACTGGAAGCCCCCAGCCGCTCCAAAAGGAAGCCGTCTACCGGATCGACGGGCAAACCGGTGCCATGACCAAGGTCGCCGATGAGCCCTTCAAACCGAACGGCCTGTGCTTCTCTAACGATTACAAAAAACTCTATGTCGCCGACACTGGAGCGAGTCACTACCCCGAGGCCGAGCCAATCATCTGGCAATACGACGTCAACGGGGACAAGCTCCGCAACGCGTCGACCTTCGCCAGCATGGAACTTGACGGCAAGGCAGGCTTTGCCGACGGCATCCGCTGCGATGAGGATGGCAACATCTGGGCCAGCGCCGGCTGGGTCGGCGACGGCTATGACGGCGTCCATGTCTTCGCCCCCAACGGCGACAGGATCGGACAGATCCGGCTTCCCGAGATCTGCTCCAACGTCTGCTTCGGAGGCACCAAGCGAAACCGGCTCTTCATGACAGGAAGCCAGTCGCTGTACGCCGTCTTCGTCGAGACGACAGGCGCTCACATCACCTGAACGACCGCCTCTCGGGCTTCGGCCACGGGCTGAATGAGGGACGCAATCGCGTCCGACACTTGGAGGGCACCGCTGATAATCCCAGCGGTGCCCTTCACATTTCCACGCACCACGATCATTGAATCAGGCCGTACTTCCGTGTCCGGCTGTTCTCGTACCCACTTGAGCAGCCGTTCCGGCTCGGCGAACTGCCCGCCACGAACAAGGAAACTCACGCCCTTCGCACCCGCATTCAGACGCTCGATCCCCGCCTCGCGGCATCGAAGGCGAATCTCCATCACCCGGAGAAGGTTCGAAGCCTCCTCGGGCAACGGCCCGAAACGATCCACGATCTCCTCACTGAAACGTGCAATCCCTTCGTCATCTTCAATGGATGCGAGACGGCGATAGAGCGCGAGTCGTACCCGCAGGTCACGGACATAATCATCAGGGATGCGGCTCGGGACGTGAATCCTCACCTCTGGAGTCCAGCTGTCCCTCTCCTCGCTCTGCTCCCCTCTCCGCTTCTGGAGATCGGAAACGGCTTCAGCTAGCAACTGCTGGTAGAGCTCGGCTCCGACCTCACGGATGTGCCCAGACTGCTCGGAACCGAGCAAGTTCCCCGCACCACGGATATCGAGGTCATGGCTTGCCAACGTGAAACCCGCGCCCAATCCGTCGAGCCCTTGGAGGACGTGCAGGCGGCGGGTTGCAGCTTCTGTCATCGCCTGTCCCGGACCCAGGGTGAAGTAGGCGTAGCCGCGCTTGCTACTGCGCCCAACCCGTCCGCGCAATTGGTAAAGCTGTGCCAACCCGAAGCGCTCAGCGTGCAGGACAATCAGCGTATTGACGTTGGGGATGTCGAGACCGTTCTCGATGATCGTCGTGCAGAGCAGGATGTCATACTCGCGCGCCTCGAAACGCTCCATCGTCTCCTCGAGGGCAGTCGCCCCCATGCGTCCATGCGCAACCGCGATCTTTGCATCCGAGGCAATGCGGACAAGTTCTGCACTTGCAGCACTAAGGTCGCGAATTCGCGGAACCACGCAGAACGACTGCCCTCCCCGTCCCCGCTCACGGCGAAGCGCCTCACCCAACGGCACCGGGTCGAACGGCATCACGTAGGTTCGGACGGCTAGGCGGTCAGCAGGCGGAGTCGCAATGAGGCTGAGGTCACGAACTCCGGAGAGCGCCATGTGGAGGGTGCGCGGAATCGGGGTCGCCGTAAGAGTGAGGACGTGGACGTCCACACGAAACGCCTTCAGACGTTCTTTCTGAGCCACACCGAAGTGCTGCTCCTCGTCGATTACCAGGAGACCGAGGGCGGCGAAACGGACCGCATCCCCCAGTAACGCGTGCGTCCCCACGACAATCTGGATCGAACCATCAGCCAAACCTGCAAAGATTCCGTTCCGCTCAGAACTCGGCGTGATCCGGGACAATTGCGCAACGGTAATTCCAGTTCCCCGGAAACGCTCCTGGAAACGCTTGGCGTGCTGGAGGGCAAGTAGAGTCGTTGGCACCACCACCGCAACCTGTCGATCCGCATCGGTAACAGAGCGGGCGGCACGGAGCGCGACCTCAGTCTTGCCAAAGCCCACATCCCCGCATACGAGACGGTCCATCGGACGACCGCTGCCCAGGTCCTTCTCGACAGCGTGGATGGTTTCGAGCTGATCGTCAGTTTCCTCGAACGGAAATGCGGCGCTAAATGTCTCATAGGAATCGCCACCGCTCGAGAATACTTCCGCCGTCCTTTCCTTTCGCTCAGCAGCAAGGGAGATTAGCTCATTCGCCATTTCTTCAATTCTTTTTTTTGTCTTTTCTTTCCGTAAGTTCCAGGAAGTTCCTCCCAGAAGATCGAGACGAATATCGGAATCGGAACGGCCGTACCGAGTCACCAGGTCGACCATTTCGACCGGCACGAAAAGGCGATCCCCGCCCCGATAAATAAGGCGCAAGCAGTCGTGCGGCGCCCCTTCGGCATTCACCGTTTCGAGTCCCTCGTAGCGACCGATGCCGTAATCGGCGTGGACGAGAAGATCTCCCTCTTCAATGGAGGATGCGATGCGAAGTGCCTCCTCTGCTCGTCGGCGAGGGACGGTAGTTCGTCTCGTCCTGGGCCCGAAAATGTCCGCCTCGGCAACCAACACCACGTCTTCGGATTCGAACCCGCAGTCGAACGGAGCGACGAAAAGCGGCACCTCGCCGGGCGCTGCCTTTTCGATGACGTTCCAGTCCTTTGCGGTACTTGCTCCGTGAAGTCCATGCCCGCGCAGAAGCGGTGCAAGACGTTCCCGTGAAAGGCGGCTGTGGCAGGCGATTGCAACCTTTCTCCCTCTCTCAAGACATCCCGAGACATGGTTTGCGACAGCATCAAGCAAAACGTTTGGTCCCCGGTGCCCCTCGCTGGCAAAGGTTCTGCCTGGACGGCCGTGGAGATCGACGCCCGACGCCTTCGGTGGAGCGGTGCCCGGATACACGATTCCCGACGGACGAGAGGCTAGGTGCCCGTCGAGCTGATCAACAGAAACGTAGAGGGTGTCTGGTGGAAGCATTCCCGGGGCACCGGCACGCCCGTGATCGGCACGGGTACGCGCCTCGATGTAGTCAGCGATATTTTCCCAACGCTCTTCCGCGCGCATCTGGTAGTCCGCCACGATCGCCACCGGTCCCTCGTCCACGTGATCGAAGATGGTTTCCATCGATTCGTGAAAAAGCGGCAACCAATGCTCGACACCCGGATGGAAGACTCCCCGGGAAACCGTCTCGAAGAACGAATCCTCGCTGGTTACAGCCCCAAACGTCTCCCGGTAACCATCCCGAAACCGCTGGATCCCCTCTTCGTCAAAAGGCACTTCGGAGAGCGGCACGAGAAAAACGCCTCCGACGGAAGCGGGGGCGGTCCTTTGCGTAAGCGGATCAAACGGGCGAACCGCCTCGATTTCGTCACCGAAGAAGTCAATCCGGACAGGGCCTGCACTTCCCGATGGAAAGACATCGAGGATCGATCCTCGAGGTGCGTACTCACCGGGTTCCATCACGGTGGATGCCCGCCGATAGCCCCAGCGCTCGAACGCCTCAAGGATTCCCTCACGTTCGATCTCGGTGCCGGGACAGATATTGATCCCCTTGCCGACAAAAAAGCTCTTGGGAGGAAGGCGCTGAAGGACGCTATTAACCGTGGCGAGCACGATTCGAGGCCGTTCCCCGGTCCCTACGGCAAGGCGCGACAGAGTTGCGAGCCGCTCTCCGGCGATCGCAGGATTCGGGGAAAGCCGATCGTAGGGAAGGCAATCCCAGGCGGGAAAAGAAAGTGCCTCGATTTCCGGAGCAAGAAATTCGAGGGCGGCGGCGGCGGCGGTAAGACCTCGGTCATCACCGAGGATCCACAGAAGTGTCCGTGAGGGTTCACACCCGGCGGCACGGGCAAGCGCCAGGGCATCGTGTCCTGGCGGCGCACCGTACAGAGGATGTGGCCCTCCGCGCGGAAGAGTTGCCGAAAGCGGAGCCCCAATCACGAGGGTGTGGAACTTCGTAGAGCGATACGAGCGTCGATCCTCGAAGTCACAGGCTTTGCCCATGCGGGCCAGGGAATCCGTCCGGCCAGACAATCAACCATGTCGGGGTCGGTGAGATTCCAAAGAAGCTGCTCGAAAATCTCAAGATCATCGTCCGACAGCTCCTCCTTTTCAAAAAAGTCCTGTAGCAGGATTCCTATCTCCCGAACTCCCCGTGAACGGCAGCGGAACCGGACTCTTCTAGCGAGGATTTCCCTGGCGTCACTCACTTGGAAGCAGGACCTGGCTCCGGGGTGTCGGAAGGACGGGTTGCAGGATCCGGCGGGGTCACGATGCCAGCCGAGATGACCATCTTTATCCCCTCCTCCACCGTCATGGAGAGGTGGACCACGTCGCTCCGGGGGACGAACAGCAGGAAACCCGACGTGGGGTTGGGTGTGGTGGGTAAGAACACGTTCGCCATTTCGTCATCGGTGACGCTCTGCACCTCACCTTTCGTCGTGCCGGTGATGAAACCCACCGCCCAAATCCCTCGACGGGGGTACTCGATCAGCACCACCTCCCGAAACGAGGAAGAAGAATCGGAGAAGACCGTCTCAAAAATCTGCTTGAGGGCACCGTAGACACTCCGCACCACAGGTACGCGTTCGATGATTCGTTCGCCGAATCGGACCAGGAATCGGCCGAGCAGGTTGGCGGTAAAAAAGCCGACCAGGAGGAGTACGATCAAGAGTACGATTACCCCGAGGCCGGGAATCTCGAATGGCAGGAAGTTCGAGAGGGCGTACTGTTCCGGAATCAGGGAATGGACTTGGTTGTCGATAAACTCGACGAAGAGCAACCCGACATAGAACGTGATCCCGACAGGAGCGGTGACCACGATGCCTGCAAGGAGGTATGTGCGCAGGCGTCCACCTATGCCGAGGCGTACGGGCGCAGGCGGAGTCTCCAAGGAGGGGGAATGCTTACTCAACGGTGGCGTTCCGCTCAGGACACATCCAGGAACGCTCGCAGGGCGGTGAGCGTTTCCTCGGGTTTTTCCTCGGGCAGGTAGTGCCCGCAGTCGATTACCTGGCTCGAGACGTCATCGGCCCATTCCCGCCAAACGGCGAGCGGATCGTAGAGTTGGTGGACCACCCCCTTCGCACCCCACAACACCAGCAAGGGGCAACCAATCCGCTTATCTCGATCAGCGGCATGATCCTCGAGATCGATCGTGGCACCGGCGCGGTAGTCCTCACAGGTTGCGTGGATGCGCTCGGGTTGCCGGAAAAATCGGAGATATTCCTCGCGCACGTCCGTGGGTAGCCAGTCAGTGCCAACGCCCCAACTCGCGACCTTCGTACTAAGATAAAACTCAGGATCGCCCCCGATGAGACGCTCGGGCAACGGTGGAGGCTGACTCAGAAAGAACCAGTGGTAATAGCGCCGCGCGATGCGCTGGTCGGCGGCCTCGAAAACGTGCGGAGTCGGGACGATGTCGAGGACGGCGGCGCGGCGGACTTTCTCCGGGAAGTCCAAGCACATGCGATGCGTTGCCCGTCCACCTCGGTCGTGACCCACCACTTGAAAATCATCGAAGCCGAGACTGGCCATCACTTCGACCTGGTCGGCAGCCATCGCCCGCTTAGAGTAGGCACGGTGATCTGGGTCGGAATCGGGAATACCGCTGTCGCCATAACCCCGGAGATCGGGGGCGATCACAGTAAAATTCTCGGCTAACGACGGAGCAACTCGATGCCACATCACGTGAGTTTCGGGGTACCCGTGAAGTAACAGCAGCGGCGGCCCTTCGCCACCCACCCGTGCAGCAATCGAACACTCGCGCGTCTCAATCACGCGCTTCTCAAAGCCAGGAAAGAAGTCTGTCATGTGGCAGTTCGCTTGCAGTAGCGGCGCAGTCTAGCCCACAGCAAAAGGATTCGCCGCTCAGTTCAATCGTCGAGCAACGTGTCCCTCGCCTCGTTGATCATCGCCGCGAGGTGGTCGGTACCACCGGCGTCGGGATGCAGACGTCGCGAGAGTCTCCTGTGGGTGGAGCGGATCTCGTCCGGGGATGCTCCTTCCTCCAAGCCGAGCATACGGAACGCCTCTTCTCTCGACATGGGACCCGAGGCGGCATGCGCATGCCCGCCAGTGCCCGCACCCAGGTTCGCACGCCAATCTCCACCGCGATGACGATCGAGCCAGGTCTCGAGAAGTCGCCGCGATCGCTCGCATCTCTCCGAGCACGCACGCAGAAGATCACTAAGCTCGTCATCTGAAAGCGAGGAGAGCGCCCGCCCAGTTAGCGAGCCTTCGAGCACCTCGCCTTCCATGGCACCCGACACATGATCAAGCGTCATGCGAAGAAGAATCCCGCACACCTCCGAGGTTCCCGCCCCGCCGTCGGAGGTGAAGGAAGCGCCCCTCCCTGAGAATGCATTGCCGACCATCCGCGAAAGCACCAATGATGCGATAGACCGGAAGATGTTGGATGCGGCAAATGCGATGAAGGCGGGGATCGCCGCAAGGATTGCCTGCCCCTTAAACAGAAGAAACAACGCAACCCCGAAACCGAGCACCACGGCAAGAATCCGCACCGCACGCGCAAGCGCGGCGGCGGGTGCGCTTGCGAAAGCTTGCAACCCCAGTAGCAGGGCGAAAAGCAGGACAAGGCCTGCCAGCATGTAAGCGACCAAGGCGATCCCTTCAGGTTCTAGTCGTTACGTCCTGGAGGAGCGAGCGCCAGCACCTTGGTTCCGGTCCGGCGATGGTAGCTCTCGAGTGCTGGCACACCCCCTGCGGCATAGGCTGCAACCGCAGCAAGCAGGCGGCGAAGTGTTACCGCACTCGCTGGATCGAACATCACGTGACAGCCACCGGTTAACCGGGAGATACCCTGGAAAACTTCCGTCGCCATGGGGTCACATCCTTCCTGAAACATGAAGACCTTGGTGCCGAGCACGCCGAGCTCACCGGCCGCCGACAGCAACGGATCCGGCGACTCTTCGCAGGCATCGCCCACGTACACCAGCGCTGCAAGGGGCGTCTTGCGGGTCTCAACAAGGGCATGTCTGATGACCCTCCCGAGCTGCGTGGCACCCGCCCTGCAGGAAACCCGTGCCATTTGCCGCTGGAGATCCTCCGCTCGATCGGTCCAACGGCCGGCCCGGCATTCGTTGATCCCCCGAAACCAGACGAGCTGGACGGCAAGCCCGCCCGTCCTGGCAGCCTCGGCAAACATCTCGGCTTGAATCGAGGTCGCGCGGTCCCAGGTGGGCTGCCTACTCATGGTCGCATCAAGTACGAACATTAGGCGGCCCACACCCGAACTCGGCGGCGAAAACGATTTAGCCGCGGCGAGGAAGGCATCGACCTCCGTGTCCGGTGATGCGACCGGGGTGGAGTCCTTCTTTACAGCCTTGTTCATATGCCTCTCCGCACGGAGACGGAGACAATCATACTCCGTTGCGCACGCCCCGGCCTTGATGCAGACGTAAGACACGTCCTTGTGCTAATGAAGGACTGAGGGGCGGCTCGGGTGCCGTTCCACGACCCCCTTCTTCGGAGCTTGGAGCATGGCAACGCCTCTTCTCTTCACGCCCCTCTCGATCCGCGACATCACCACCCGCAACCGGGTGGTGATCTCCCCAATGTGTCAGTACACGGCTCATGACGGCGTCGCCAACGACTGGCACCTCGTCCACCTTGGCGGCTTCGCCACAGGCGGAGCAGGGCTAGTCTTTACGGAAGCTGCCGCCGTCGAACGAATCGGCCGCATCACCCACGGCGACCTCGGCATATGGTCGGATGTCCACGCAACCGCACTCGCCCGCATAGCCAGCTTCATGCGCTCCCATGGGGCAATTCCCGGAATCCAGCTTGCCCATGCCGGACGCAAGGCCTCGATGCAGCGTCCTTGGCACGGCAACGGCCCGCTCAACACCGAAGACTTTTCCCGTGGTGAGAATCCATGGGCCATTGTCGCTCCCTCCTCGTTGCCTCTCGACCAGGGATGGCTCGAGCCATCGGAGATGACGACTGCCGATATCGAACGGGTTATGAGTGCCTTCGTTGATGCAGCGAGACGCTCTGACGGTGCAGGCTTCGACGTGATCGAGATCCACAGCGCCCACGGATATCTCTCGGCAAGCTTCCTTTCGCCCATCTCCAACAAGCGAAACGACGAGTGGGGCGGCGACCGCGACGGACGCTCACGCTTCCTGATCGAAACCGCCAAGGCGGTACGGGGAGTCCTGCCGGACGGAAAGCCGCTGTTCGTGCGAGTCTCCTCCGTGGACGGCGCACCCGACGGGTGGAAACTCGAGGACACGGTGGCACTTGCACATGATCTCCGGGAAGTCGGGGTCGACGTGGTCGACTGTTCCTCCGGTGGAATCTTGGGACCGGTCACAGCTGCAAAAGGCCCTGGCCCCCAGCCCGGCTTCCAGGTTCCCTACGCCGAGGCCGTGAAAAAGGAGGGTGGTATCGCAAGCCAGGCGGTCGGAATGATCACGGAGCCTGAGCACGCAGAGCAGATTCTCCAGGAAGGCCGTGCCGACCTCATCGCCATCGGACGCGAAGCGTTGCTCGACCCCTTCTGGGCCCACCACGCGGCTCAAAAACTCGACGCCGATCCCGAGTTCAGCAAATGGCCCACCCAGTACGGATGGTGGCTCAACCGCCGCGCCAAAACGATGGCGAAGGCCGCCTGATCAACGAATGACAGAGCGGGTCGACGCCGTCGTCGTAGGCGCTGGCGTCGTCGGATTGGCGTGTGCGCGCGCACTTGCGGGTGCGGGACGCGAAGTCATCGTCGTAGAGGCGGGTGAAACCATCGGCACCGAGGTGAGTTCGCGCAACAGCGAGGTCATCCACGCGGGCATCTACTACCCCAGCGGAAGCGGGAAGGCTCGCCACTGCGTTGACGGACGCGAGCGCCTCTACCGCTACTGCGAGAGCCGCGACATCAGCCACAAACGGATCGGTAAACTCATCGTCGCCACCTCAGACAAGCAGCGCGAAGCACTCACAAGGATTCGTGCACAAGCCGAAATGAATGGCGTGCACAACCTCCACTTTCTCGAACGCAACGAGGTGCGCGCACTCGAACCCGAGCTCGAGGCGGTCGCAGCACTCCTCTCTCCCTCCACCGGGATCGTCGACAGCCATGCACTAATGCTCTCATTCCAAGGAGAAGCGGAAGCCGCCGGTGCGACGATCGCGTTTCATTCTAGGGTCGTTGGTGGCAAGGCGGACGATGACGGCATCCTGCTTGACGCGGAAGACTCAGTCGGCGAGAAAATCGCTCTCCTTGCCCGAAGTGTGGTGAACAGTGCAGGGCTCAGTGCACAAACACTGGCCAGTACCATCAGGGGGGTGCCCGCCAGGACCATCCCACCGCTTCACTGCGCCAGGGGGTGCTATTTCACGATCTCCCGAAAATCTCCCTTCTCACGCCTCATCTACCCGATACCCGAGGAAGGCGGCCTCGGAGTGCACGTGACGCTCGACCTTGCCGGACAGTGCCGATTCGGGCCCGACGTCGAGTGGATCAACCGCGTCGATTACGATATCGATCCGGAACGGGCCGAGCTCTTCTACCCGGTGATTCGCAACTACTGGCCGGGTCTTGTCGACGGCGAGCTCGACCCGGGCTACGCGGGCGTGCGGCCGAAGGTAGTCGGGCCAGGAGAACCTGCCGGCGATTTCATGGTCCACGGACCCGAAACACACGGGGTGCAGGGACTCGTCAGTCTCTTCGGAATCGAATCGCCGGGATTGACCGCAGCACTCAGCATCGCCGACGAGGTCTGCCGTCTGGCGGGAAGCGAACCCGCGCAAGATTGAACGGCGAGAGCGAGAGGAAGTCGAGGATCAGCGCCCACCGCCGACATCGACGATGGCACCCGTTACGTACGAGGAGCGCTCCGACAGCAGGTACATCGCGACATCGGCTACCTCGTCAGCCGTGCCTGCCCGCTTGAGCGGAATCACGGATTCGATCTGCACAATCCGCCCCTCGGGATGAATTTCCGTGTCAATGATGCCCGGACGAATCGCGTTCACGCGAATGCCTTTCTCCGCGCACTCTAGGGAGAGCCCCGTGGTAAAGGTGTCGATGGCACCTTTTGTTGCAGCGTAGTGAACCCAAAGGAAGGCGTTGCCGAGACGTGCTGCAACCGAGGAAATGTTGACGATCCCGCCACCCTTGCCGCCGTGTTCGGTTGACATGCGCCGCACCGCCTCGCGAGCGCACAGGAAGGGGCCGGCGACGTTCACCGCCATCACGCGCTCAAGGATCTCGCCGGTGACCTCTTCCACAAGGCACTGGCCGCCGACAATCCCGGCGTTGTTTACGAGCGCGGTCACAGAACCAAGCTCACTGTCGCACTGCTCAAAAAGCCGAACGATGTCCGTCTCGACGCCCATGTCCGCCCGTATCGCGACGGCACGGCGCCCAAGTGCCTCCACGTCCTTCACCACGGCGGCAGCCTGTTCCTCGCTCCCGAGGTAGTTCACGCAGACATCGTACCCCCCCCGAGCTCCCGCCCGGGCGCATGCGGCACCAATTCCCCGGCTTGCCCCGGTCACCATTAGAACTCCGGACATGTTCCGGTCTCCAAGCCCCGTCCCGGGAAGGGCCACACTATATAACGACTTCGCTCCGCATCGTGCGCCCGATCATGTAGCCTCCGGATCACACGAGGTAGCGATCGCTCCGAGAGCTCCCTGGAGGATCCAGGCGGCCGCCTCCGCATCGACACCGGCCCGCCGGCGAGCCCGGGAAATATCTGCGCCGATCATCGCCCGCTCGACCGCGACCGTCGAAAGTCGCTCGTCCCACAGCAGCACGGGCAAACCGAGTGTCCTCTGGAGGTTCCCTGCCACTCGCCGGATTCCCTGGGCGCGAGGGTTTGAGCGGCCATCGAGAGAAACCGGAAGTCCGACCACGAGTCCCGTCGCTTCGCGTTCGCCGACGATGGCACCGAGACGCTCGAAACCGGCAGCGGGGCGGTCAACTTTCAGGGTTCCAACAGACAACGCGATCTCGCGATAGGAATCGGAAACCGCAACCCCGATCGTCCTACGGCCAAGGTCGAGGCCGAGAAGCCGTCCTGCAGGAGTTGCGGCGGCAAAGGCACCGGGAGATTCGAAGGGTTTACCCAAATCTTCGCAATCGGATTTGCTCACCTCATCAGTGTAGTCCGGCGCGCGCATTTCGTGTGTCCCCAACCTCCTTTGCCCCGTCGCAATGCCTCCGCCAATGGCGTATGGTGGCCTTGCCTCGCTCCGGGCGTCCCCGAAGCTGCGGGGCGCGCCTGTATCCAGGTTTGTTGCGCCTTCGGATCCCCCCCCATGGCTCTTAGTGACAAGGACGTGCGTCGGGTTGCGGAACTCGTCCGCATCCGTCTCAAAGACGACGAAGTCGCTCTTCTAGCCGACGAACTCTCGCAGATCCTCTCGTGGATCGAGACCCTCCAGGAAGTCGACGTGGAAGGTGTCCAGCCGATGACAAGCGTGGTGGAAATGCAACTCCGCGAGCGCGAAGACGTGGTGGCCGACGGGAATTGTCGGGACGACGTCCTGGCCAACGCGCCCGAGACGGAGGAGAGCCACTTCGTCGTTCCCAAGGTAATCGGGTAGTTCATGTCCGAGCTTGCCGGAATCGGGGTGGCCGCCTCCCTCAAGGGGCTTCGCGCGAACGACTTCAGCGCGGTAGAGCTGACCGAAGCGCACATCGCCGCGGTCGAGAAAGCATGCGCCCTCAATGCCGTGATCGTCGAGATGCCCGAGGCGGCATTGGCAAAGGCCAAGGAAAGCGATGCCCGCTATGCCGCAGGAGATGCCCGACCTCTCGAAGGCGTGGCGGTAGCGGTGAAGGATCTCTTCTGCATGAAGGGTGCGCCTGCGAGTGCCTGCTCACGGATTCTCAAAGGCTTCGTGCCTCCTTACGAATCCACCGTAACCGCAAATCTGTGGGCGGCGGGAGCGATCCCACTGGGCAAAACCAACATGGACGAGTTCGCCATGGGATCGTCCAACGAAACGAGCCAGTTCGGCCCCGTGGCCAACCCGTGGAGCCGCTCCGGCGAGCGCCGGGTTCCAGGCGGCAGCTCAGGAGGATCAGCCGCGATTGTTGCCGCGCGGGCGGTACCTGCGGCCCTTGGCACCGATACCGGCGGATCGATCCGCCAACCCGCTTCGTTCTGCGGTGTCATTGGCCTCAAGCCGACCTACGGCCGCTGCTCGCGCTGGGGAATCATTGCCTTCGCAAGTTCTCTCGACCAGGCAGGTCCGCTTGCGCGGTCAGTCCTAGATGCAGCTCTCGTGCTGCACGAAATTGCAGGCTTCGATGAAAAGGACAGCACCTCGGCCGCAATCGACACCCCGGACTTTGCCGCCGCGGTCGGCAAAGGGATCAAGGGCCTGCGAGTGGGTATCCCCACCGAGTACCGCCTCGAGGGAATTCCCGACGAGATCAACGCGCTCTGGGACCAGGGAATCGAATGGTTTCAGGACGCTGGTGCTGAAATCGTTGAGGTCAGTCTCCCCCACACCACCTACGCACTCCCCGCCTACTACATCGTTGCTCCGGCGGAAGCCTCGGCCAATCTCGCTCGCTACGACGGCGTGCGCTACGGGCTCCGCGTGGAAGGCGATGACTTGGACGACCTCTACGCCCGCACCCGGCGGGAGGGCTTTGGTGCCGAGGTTCGGCGGCGGATCATGATCGGAGGGTACGTCCTTTCGGAGGGCTACTACGACGCCTACTACCTTCGCGCTCAGCGCGTGCGTACACGCATCGCCGAGGACTTCCGCACGGCCTTCGGGCAAGTCGACGTCCTCCTTGCGCCTACCTCGCCGCGCGGAGCGTTCGTCGAAGGTGCGATGGGCGAAGATCGAATCGCCATGTATCTGAACGACGTGTTCACCGTTCCCTCAAGCCTTGCAGGCCTACCTGCCATTTCGATACCGGCGGGAATGGATTCCGAAAACATGCCGCTCGGCCTCCAGCTCATCGGTCGCGCATTCGACGAGGAGACGGTGCTGCGAGCCGCCGCCGTCATGGAGGAAGCGGCGGGATCCTTCGTTCCGCCCGTGAGGACAGGAACGTGAGCGGCCCTGCCCACATCAAGGGCGAAACCGGCGAATGGGAGATTGTGATCGGCCTGGAGGTCCACGCCCAGATCACCTCTCGCTCGAAGCTTTTTTCGGCCGCGTCAACTGAGTTCGGAGCGGGCCCCAACGAACAGGTGGGCTTCATCGATGCAGCGATGCCGGGAATGCTCCCGGTAATCAACCAAAAAGCCGTGGACCAGGCCGTACGGACCGGCCATGCCTTGCATGCACGGGTAAACACCTTTTCCGTTTTTGACCGAAAGAACTACTTCTATCCCGACCTCCCACAGGGGTATCAGATTTCGCAGTACCGCCATCCCATCGTCGGCGAAGGCGAGTTCGTAATCGAACTTGCAGACGGGCGCGAGCGCACCGTCGGTATCGAGCGTCTCCATCTTGAGCAGGACGCCGGAAAGTCGGTGCACGACCGACGCGAGGGAGTAAGCCTGGTTGACCTCAACCGTGCAGGCGTGCCGTTAATGGAGATCGTCTCGAAGCCGGATCTACGGGACTGGGAGGAAGCGGGGGCGTACTTGCGCAAGCTCCGGGCCCTGCTCCGTGCCATCGGTGCGTGCGACGGCAACATGGAGGAAGGATCACTTCGCGCGGACGCGAACGTCTCCGTACGCAAGCCCGACGAGGAACTTGGCACGCGTTGCGAGGTGAAAAACCTCAACTCGATCCGGTTCCTGATGCGCGCGATCGAAACCGAAGCACACCGCCAGGTGGCCCTGATCGAGGGAGGCGGCGAGGTGCGCCAGGAGACCCGGCTCTACGACACCGTCCGCAACGAAACACGGGCAATGAGGAGCAAGGAAGATGCACAGGACTACCGCTACTTCCCAGACCCCGACCTAGTGCCCTTGCGCCTCGATACGGAGCGCGTGAAAAGATTGAAGGAATCGCTCCCCGAACTTCCCGACGAAACCCGAGAGCGAATTGCCAACGAGCACGACCTCACCCCGTACAACGCCGCCGTGCTGGTGGCCGAGGACGGTGCCGTCACCTACTTCGAGGAAGCCGCCAAGGGGCGTGAGGCCAAGGTGGTCGCGAACTGGATCATCAGCACACTCTTCGGTGCACTGCGAGAATCTGGAACCGGCATTGAGAAATCGCCGGTGTCTCCAGCATGTCTGGGCGAGCTCATCGACCTCGTCGCCAACGGGACGATCTCGAATCGAACTGCCAAGGAAGTGTTCGAGGAGATGTTCACAACCGGTGACGCACCCAGCGTCATCGTCGAGAAAAAGGATCTCCGCCAGATCAATGACACCGGAGCCATTGACAGTGCGATCGGCCAGGTGATTGCCGCCAACCCGAAGCAATTCGAGCAGTACCGCTCGGGTAAGCACGGCGTGATCGGCTGGTTCGTGGGACAGGTGATGAAGGCAACCGGCGGACAGGCGAATCCCGCTCTTGTGAACGAACGCCTCAAAGCGAAGCTAGACTCAGGCGGGTAGAGTGGCGGGGATGTTCTATCGCACCGACACCAACGACCACGGGCTTCCACATGATCCTTTCAAAGCGTGCATCATCCCCCGTCCCATCGGCTGGATCAGCACGGTCTCCGCTGACGGAATCCGCAACATCGCTCCCTACAGTTTCTTCAACGGGGTGGCGAGCGCACCGCCAATGGTGATGTTTGCCTCCAACGGAAGTCAGCCGCACGGTGCCAAGGACTCCCTTGCCAACGCCGAGGAAACCGGTGAGTTCGTCGCCAATCTCGTCACCTGGGATCTCCGCAACGAAATGAACCTGAGCTGTACCCCGCTGGATCCTGAAGTGGACGAATTCAACTTTGCCGGGATAGAAGCGCTTCCCTCGAAATTGGTGAAGCCCGAGCGTGTCAAAGGGGCCCCGATCCACCTCGAGTGCCTCTACCACCAGACCGTGAACCTACCCTCCGACACACCTGATGCCCGCAACGCGGTCGTCATCGGCCACGTGGTGGGAATCCACATCGACGAAAACCTACTCCGTGACGGCATCCTCGACATCGCCGCCGCCCGTCCCCTCGCCCGCCTCGGCTACCTCGATTACTGCGTAGTGGACGAGATTTTCGCCATGCCTCGCCCGGCCGGTTCGCCGCCGCCCGCGGCACCCTCATCGTCGGAGAAGACGTCATGATCGACCTCTATACCTGGAGCACACCCAACGGACGCAAGGTCTCAATCATGCTTGAGGAAATTGATATTCCGTATGAAGTTCACCCTATAAACATCACAAAAAACGAACAATTATCCAAAGATTTTCTCGCCATCAGTCCCAACAATAAAATTCCAGCTATCACCGACCGTGAGACAGGCATCTCGATGATGGAATCGGGGGCAATCCTCCTTTACCTCGCTGACAAGACGGGGATTCTGAAGCCGAAAGACGAGAAGGAGCGCTGGGCCACGACCGAGTGGCTCATGATGCAGATGGGCTCCGTGGGGCCGATGCTTGGCCAGGCACACCACTTCCTGAAATTCAACACAGGAGTCTCCGAGTACGCGGAAAAACGCTACAGCGCGGAAGCGGCGCGTCTTTACGGCGTTCTCGACCGGCGACTTGGCAAGAGTGCCTATCTCGCCGGCAAGGACTATGGGATCGCAGATGTCGCGACCTGGCCCTGGATCTCCCGCTACGAATGGCAGGGAGTCAATTTCGGACAATTCCCCAACCTTCGTCGCTGGTACACGAAGATCGCGGGCCGTGAGGCCGTGCAACGGGGTTATGACGTACCCACGACCGGGGCCCAGATTCCTATCCCCTGACCGAAGCACTCCCGGCTCGCCGTGATCCGGCTTTTCATAGCACTGCCAGTCCTCCCGGACATCGCTGAGCACCTGCTCGCCATTCGAACCGGTCTACCCGGCGTGAGATGGTTGCCGCCTGAGAATCTCCACGTGACTCTGCGCTTTGTCGGCGACGTCTCTGAAGACGTAGGCGCCGATGCCGCCGAGGAGCTTTCGCGAGTGCGGGGCGGGGATTTCACGGTCAAGATGCAGGGGCATGATGTCTTCCAGACCGGATCCCGTCTCCGGTCAATCGTTGCCCGCATTGAAATCTCGCCTCCCCTGAAAGCCCTCAAGCAGCAAATAGACCACGCACTGGACGGGCTCGTGCCGGAAACACGCAGGCGACGCTTCGCTCCGCACGTGACGCTGGCACGGCTCAACCGTGATGCAAAACACTGGCAGATCGCCGAACACCTCGAATCCGTCGACAGAATCGAAAAACCGTCCTGGATCGCAGAGGCATTCGCCCTCTACTCCTCCTGCCTCAACCGCGGGGGAGCAACCTACTTCATCGAGGAGACTCACTTCCTCGTCGAGGGAATGCCCGAAGGTGCCGGGAGCGATGATGGGCAGGCATCCTTCCAGAAATAGTCCCGTGCCAACGAGACAAGTGCACAAATGGAGGGGCTCAACGCGCGCCATCCATGGCATCGGCAACTTGCCGTGCAGGCTGCCCAATGTTGCCGCCTCGGCCAATAAAAGGTAGAGAATGCAGGCGGTGCGTGGTCCCCTTCGTCTAGCGGTCTAGGACGCCGCCCTTTCACGGCGGAAACACGGGTTCGAGTCCCGTAGGGGGCACCAGCGCGGATCCTGGACACGGCACCGGGATCTCGCCAAGGCTCAACCCGGTTTTCTCAACTGGCGGGACCGCTCGGTCGCTGCCGTGATGGCGCGCGCCATCAGGCCGTGAAGTCCCTCCGGACCATCAAGCACCTCCAGTGCCGCCTCCGTGGTTCCGCCGGAACTGGTCACGCCTTTTCGCAACGCTGCAGGACCCTCGCTTCCGCTCTCCATGAGAGCTGCCGCCCCTGCCACGGTTTCCTTGGCGAGTGCGATAGCGAGTTCACCGTCGAGTCCTTGTCGCTCGCCCGCCGCCGCCATTGCCTCGACAAGAAGGAACACGTAAGCCGGACCACTGCCCGACAGTGCGGTCACTGCGTCGAGCAGTCTCTCATCCTCAACCCAACGCACCGAGCCCACTGCGGAAAGGAGACGTTCGGCCATCTGCCTGTGCGTCTCATCCACGCCGGCACCCGCAACTGCAACACTCGCCCCCCTACCAATCGCAGCCGGCGTGTTCGGCATGGCCCGGACCACGGCAGCCGTTTCCCCAAGCCCTTTTGAGAGCGTCGGGAGATCCTTGCCCGCCGCGATGGAGAGAACGAGCGTATTTGCGGCAAACCTTGCGTAGGTCGGCAGAAGTGAATCCAGAACCTGGGGCTTGACCGCCAGCACAATTGCATCGCCACTCCAGGATGCGGGTGCATCTTCCAGCACTTCGATCCCGTGCCGGCTTCGAAGTGATCCCCTGCAAGCCGAATCTGGCTCGACCACTGTCACCGTTTCTGGTTTTTCGGTGCCCGTCTCCCGCCAGCCAGCAAGCATCGCGGAACCCATGCGCCCGCCACCGACCAAAAGCACAGAAGCAGTCATGGCAGAAGGTTGAGGTCTTCGCGAAGCCTGGATAGGCCTGCTGTTAAGCCTTCGCCGCCGGACGCTTTGCCGCTCGCGACGAGCCGTTCTTTGCCGTTCGAGGCTTCACAGTCTTTGCCGTTCGAGGCTTCACGGTCTTGGCCGACGCCCGCTTCGCAGCATTGGCCGGCTTCGATTCGAGCTTCGCAAGGCGCGATTTGAGTTTCTCAATCCGCCCGGCAAGCAGATCGTTCTCCGAGCGAGCGTTCTCCACCATCTCACGCACAGCATCGAACTCTTCCCGATCGACGGCCCCAATGCGCTCAAGAAATCGCTCCCGTTCCGGGAACCCACGTTTCGCCAGGTCGCCCACCACATCGCGGAACGAGCCCGCAACGTCTTTGGAGAGATCGACAAAGTCCTCAAGTATATTGTGCCGTTTCGTCAAGACTGGTCTCCAAGATTAGATTTCGTGGCCCCGATTATAGGGCACAGCCTCCCGCCCTAACGGACTTGAGGCACTAAACTCTGCTTGCGCCCCCGAAAGGTAACCCCGTGCCCTTCCTAGACATCGATCCGGTCGCCTTCTCGCTCGGTCCCATCGACATCCGCTGGTACGCCCTCGCTTACGTGACGGGAATCCTACTTGGGTGGCTGCATCTCAGATCGCTCGTGCTGCGTTTCCCGGTGAACGCCACACCAGAAGACGCAGGTGACTTCGTCGTCTGGGCAATTGCCGGGATCATCATGGGCGGACGACTGGGCTATGTGCTCTTCTACGACGCGGCCTCGCTTGTCTCCAATCCTCTCTCCGCCTTCGCGCTCTGGCAGGGCGGCATGTCGTTCCACGGAGGCTGCATCGGGCTTGCTCTCGCCGCCTGGGGGTTCTGCGTCCGGCGTAGCATTCCCTTCCTCCAATTCACGGATCCGCTTGCCTGCATTGCACCCATTGGGCTCTTCCTCGGAAGGCTCGCCAACTTCGTAAACGGCGAACTTTGGGGACGGCCAACTGATCTCCCCTGGGGCATCATCTTCCCTGCAGCGGGTGTGGACCCTCGCCACCCAAGCCAGCTCTACGAGGCATTCCTCGAAGGCATCGTCCTCTTCGTTCTACTCCGCATCCTCATCACCCGGACAGGAATCGCCGAGCGACCCGGGGCCACGACGGGAATATTCCTGCTCGGTTACGGAATTGCGCGAACATTTGTCGAATTAGTGCGCGAACCCGACCGCCACCTGGGGTTTGTGACTGGATCGCTCACCATGGGGATGGTGCTCTCGATCCCGATGCTGCTTCTTGGCATTTTCCTTCTCGCCCGCTCCAGACGGAGCATCTGAGCGGTGTCAGCGGCCGAGGCCCTTGCCCGCAGGATCGCTCGAGACGGCCCCGTAACGGTCGCTGAGTTCATGGCGACAGCGCTTCTCCATCCGCGATATGGCTACTACATGCGGAGCGATCCCCTCGGCAGCGGCGGAGATTTCATCACTGCCCCGGAGACGCACCAGATTTTTGGAGAGAGCCTCGCTGCTTGGTGCATCGATCTGTGGACCCGAGCCGGGGCTCCATCTCCTTATCACCTCGTCGAGCTCGGGCCCGGACGCGGAACCCTGATGCAAGACATCCTCCATGCGGCCCGCAGCGTCACGCCAGAGTTTGTCAATGCCGCCCGCATATGGCTTGTCGAGGCCTCTCCTGTCTTCCGGGAGCAGCAGCAACACGTGCTGCCCGAGGCAAATTTTGCTCATGACCTTGGTAATGTTCCGGAGGGATTCACGATCGCACTCGCCAACGAGTTCCTCGATGCGCTTCCGGTGCGCCAGTTCACCAAACGGAACGGCCACTGGGAGGAACGGCTGGTGGGATGGAACCCAGAACGCCGTGAGTTTGCCTTCACCTTGTCAGGCTGCCCCTCGCCTTTCGCAAACCTCCTTGCGATTGACGCATCCGAAGGAAGCGTTGCCGAGTTCTCTCCTGCCGCTCATGCGGTAGCGGCTGGACTTGCGGACCGGATCCGGACGTTCTCAGGCGCGGCGCTTGTTCTCGACTATGGGCGCGACAAAAGCGAGCCAGCCGGCACCCTTCAGGCAGTTTGTGCCCACGAACGCGACAACCCCCTACGCGCTCCCGGAGAGGCCGACATTTCAACCCGCGTCGACTTCGCGGCCCTCGCCGAAACCGTAACTGCGGAGGGAGCGATGGCACTGGGCCCAATTGCTCAAGGAATTTTTCTAGAACGGCTTAGAATTCGTGACCGGGCCCAACAACTCGCCGCTATCCATCCGGATCACGCGGGCGAGATCAAGGCGGCGCTCTCCCGCCTCCTAGATGCAGACGAAATGGGATCAAGGTTTCGCACACTCGGCATCGCCGACCCGAACGGTCCCGAACCGGAGGGATTCAGATCGTGAGTAAGGTGCCCGTCCTTCACGCGTCCGATGCTGGACTTATTCCCTTCTCTCACGGGTTTCTTACCCGTGAGGGCGGCGTTTCGGACGGCCCCTGGTGCTCCCTCAACTGTGACCCCCGATCCGGCGATGATCCCGACAAGGTCGAGGAAAATCGCTCCATCGCTCTTGCCGCCATCGATGCAGACAACGCGCAGCTTGCGACTCCGATCCAGCATCACGGGCCCATCGCAGCGATGGCCAACGGCAAGAGTGGTTTTTCACCCAGAGCAGACGCACTCGTTGCCGCGCGTCCGGGTGTCGCCGTGGGCGTGCTGACCGCTGACTGTGCACCGATCCTGCTCGCCGACCCCGAGGCGAAGGTCGTAGGGGCTACGCACGCGGGCTGGCGGGGAGCACTTGCGGGAATTATCGGTGCGACGGTGGATGCGATGTGCAAGCTGGGAGCGCAGCCCAAACGTATTTCGACCGCAATCGGTCCTTCGATCGGGCGCAAGAACTACGAAGTGGATCCGGCATTCTGCGAGCCCTTCATCAAAAAGCATCCCACCACGAAGCTATTGTTCCGTCCTGCCGGTGCAAAACTGCTTTTCGATCTTCCTGCTTTCGTACGTGAGCGACTCGAGGCAGCAGACATTGGAAGCATCGAGCACCTGGATCTTGACACGGTGAGCGACCGGGAACGCTTCTTCAGTTACCGCCGGAATTTCTCCGAGGGGGAGAAACGCTACGGACGAATGCTCTCGCTGATCGTGGTTCCCTCACCATGACCGATGCCGTGTTGCCGCTACGCAGCTACGGTTCTATTGTCTGAATTCATGTCTGAGGGCGTAGCCGACACCGGCACTGTTCGCCATCTCCTCGGAATCGAAGGGATGGGGCGTGAAGAAATCGCCCGTTTCCTGGACCGAGCCGATTCCATCTCCGACCTCGTCGAGGACCGGAGGGCCCATCACCAGAATCTTTCCGGACGGGTGATGGTCAATCTCTTCTTCGAGGATTCGACTCGCACACGCACCTCTTTCGAGCTCGCCGGAAGGCGCCTCGGCATCGACGTCATCAACATGCCCGTCGAAAGAAGTGCCGTCCGCAAGGGCGAAACGCTAATCGATACGGCCATGACACTTAACGCCATGAAGCCGGACGTGCTTGTCGTCCGCCATCAGATGAGCGGCGCCCCCCATCTCCTTGCCGACAAGGTGAACTGCGCCGTCGTGAACGCCGGAGATGGAAGCCACGAGCACCCGACCCAGAGCCTGGTCGATGCCCTCACCATACGGCGCAGGAAAGGCACCCTGGAAGGTCTCACAGTGGCAATCTGCGGCGACATCGCCCACAGCCGCGTCGCCCGCTCGAACATCCACCTGCTAACCGCCATGGGATCGAAGGTGCGCGTGGTTGCACCGCGCACGTTGATCCCCCCGAACATCGAGAAACTCGGGGCCGAGCCTCACGAGAGCATGGTCGAGGGCCTGCGTGATGCCGACATTGTGATCATGCTCCGCCTTCAGTTCGAGCGAATGAAGGGACTGCATATTCCCTCGACGCGTGAATACTTCCGCTTCTTCGGGCTCGACGCCGAGAAACTCGGCTTCGCCAAGGAGAACGCCTTCGTCATGCACCCCGGCCCGATCAACCGAGGTGTCGAAATCGACAGCGGCCTCGCCGATGACATCAGCCGATCCCTCATCCTCGAGCAAGTGGGGCTTGGCGTAGTGGTTCGCATGACCGTGCTTGAGCTTCTACTTGAGAGCGCACCGGGAGGAAACATATGAACGCCAGCCGGCCCGACCGGACCCGGCCTGGCCTGGTCGCCTACACAAACGCCCGCCTCGTGGATCCCACCTCCGGTATCGATGAACCGGGCGGAGTGCTGACCGAGGGGAAGTTCATCCTTGATGCGGGCGCAGACATCTTTTCCGACGGAACTCCCGACGATGCAACGATCGTTGACTGCGGTAGCAAGGTTCTCGCCCCCGGTCTCATCGATGCTCAGGCACACCTTCGCGAACCCGGTGCTGAACATAAGGAAACTCTTGCGACTGCAAGCGTTGCCGCGGCGGCAGGCGGGATCACGAGTGTCATCTGCACTCCCGACACCGACCCTGTCATTGACCAGCTCGCCGAGGTGGAATTCATCGGGCGGCGGGCAAGGGAAACCAGCCTTGTCAAGGTGTACGCTTCCGCCGCTGTCACTCTTGGCCGCGAGGGAAACGCGCTCACCGAAATGGGCCTCCTCGCGCAGAGCGGTGTCGTGGCCTTCACGGACGCAGATCACGCCATCGCCGATGCGAACCTCATGCTGCAGGCACTTCGCTACGCCCGTTCCCTTGATCTCCTGATCGTCCAGAACCCCGAGGAGCCTTCTCTCTCCAGGGACGGGGCAATGAACGCCGGCGCACTTGCAACCCGTCTTGGAATCCCCGGAATTCCGGCACTTGCCGAAGCCTTGATGGTGCGCCGTGACCTACGGCTTGCGGAAGCAGCGGGATCGCGTATCCACTTCTCGAACCTGTCCACGCAGGAATCAATTGATGCCGTCCGCGACGCCAAGGCCCAAGGTCTCCCCGTCACCTGCGGAACGGCTCCACATTATTTTTCTCTCGAGGAAAACGAAGTCGCGGGTTGGCGCACCTTCGCCAAGGTCTCTCCTCCCCTGCGCTCCGAGAGTGATCGCCAAGCGGTGGCAGAAGCCGTCACCGATGGAACCATCGATGTGGTGGCGAGCGATCACGCTCCCCACGATGAGGACAGCAAGCGTCTTCCCTTCGAGCAAGCGGTCTCCGGAATGGCCGCACTCGAGACTGTAATTCCACTCTGTCTCGAACTCGTTCACGCGAAAAAAATCTCACTGATCGAGATGCTGCGGCGCGTGACGTCGGCACCTGCCGAAATCTTCCGTCTGCCCGGCGGGCGACTCTCCAAGAGGCAACCCGCCGATCTCGTACTGCTTGACCTCGACCTTTCGTGGAAACTTGATGCGGATTCTTTCGTCAGCAAGTCGAGAAACGCCCCCTACACGGGAAGACCCGTCAAGGGAAAAGCGCTCCGTACTGTTGTCGATGGAAGGACCGTGTTCCAGGCCGGCTGACCCAGCATGTTCGAAATTTCTCCATTCCTTGGTGAACTCCTGTGGATGGCGCAGGCGATCGTGCCCGCCTACCTCATCGGCTCGGTTCCCTTCGGTCTCCTGCTCGTCCGTGCCGCCCGCCTCGGAAACGTGCGCGATATCGGCTCCGGAAACATTGGTGCGACCAACGTGCTTCGCACCGGGGAACGCCGGCTTGCAGCAGCCACGCTTCTGCTCGACATCGGCAAGGGGACACTCGCCGTGCTGGCCGCCAAGCGGCTGGGCCCGGAATATGCGGCTTGGGCGGCCCTTGCTGTTGTGGCGGGACACATGTTTCCGCCGTGGCTCTGGTTTCGGGGAGGCAAGGGAGTGGCCACGTCGTTCGGGGCGATTGCGGTCCTGTCGTGGCCTGTTGCCCTCGTCGCTAGCGCAACCTGGCTCGCCATGGCAGGAGCCTTCCGCATTTCCTCGCCCGCAGCCTTGTCAGCCCTTGTTCTCGCAGCCCCAATCGCCCTGTGGGGCTTGCTTAGCCTGCAAAGGGCGGGAACCCTTCCGCTCGATCTTCCGGGTGATCCCGCTCACCTTCCCATGCTGGTCGTGATCGCCGTTCTGATCATTGTCCGCCATCAAGCCAACGTGAGGCGCTTCATCCGGGGAGAAGAGCCCCGAATCGGTGAGGACACGCGTAACGGATGACGGCGGACGAACACGCTCGCCGCCGTGTTCAAGAAGCTTCGACAGCCTTCTCGGTTTCTTTGATTTCTTTGTCTTCCTCGACTGGCACGACAGCTATGGGTACGGCCGGCGAAAGCAGACCTGCTTTCTGCAGGTCACGAAGGCCCGGCAGGTCCTTGCTCGATTCAAGTGCGAAGTAATCGAGAAAAGCGGTCGTCGTCCGCCATACCGAGGGACGCCCAGGAACCTGTTTCTGACCCTTGGGCTCGATCCAGCCCTCCCCAAAGAGAAGATCGAGAGTGCCAGGGCTGACTGTGACACCCCGAATCTCCTCAATCTCGGCCCTAGTCACAGGCTGGTGATAGGCGACGATCGCCAGCGTTTCCATTGCCGCACGAGAAATTTTGCGGCGTTTTTTCTTCTCAATCGCGAGTCTTTCGGCGAGATCGCTAGCGGTGCGAAACGCCCAAGCATCTCCGATACGGACAAGCTCAATTCCCCTGTTCTCGTAACGTGCCTTGAGCGCTTCGAGGACGGCGGCGGTTCCCTCAGGCAGTAGACGAGCAAGCGCCGAAGTTTTCACAGGTTCGGCACTTTGGAACAGAAACGCCTCCGCAAGTCGGACCGAATCCTCCAGGCTGGGAGCTTTCTGCTCATCGACCGACACCTTCTGGGTGTCACAGGCCTTGCCCTTGGTTTGCATCTTTGTTTCAGGTTCTCCCACGTCGGGTTTCACCTCCTTGTTTTCGAGGTTTTCAGGAAAGAATTCGTCGGCACCAACATCGTAGTGAAGTGGATCAGATGGCATTGGGTATCTCCCTTGTTCCATGAGCTGAGTGGGTGCGAATCAGCACCGGACCAAACGGGACATCTTGGCGGAGATCAATTGCGCCCTCGCGGGTCATTTCAAGACTGGCCGAGAGTATCGAAGCGAGAGCGGAGCGGCGAGCGAAGGGCGTTTCCTTGCGTGGCAAGAAACCGGCCAAGGTCGTCCACTCCTTCATGTCGGTGAGGCGCTCACGAATCCAAGTAAGCGCAATCTCCATCGAGTAGGCGGAGGCGGGCTCCAGAGTCAGGACCGAGGGTTGTTTCCGCCGACAGACATCGGCGTACGCACCCACCAAGTCGTGGAAAGAAGCATCAAGGACAATGTCCACGCGTTCTTCGCGCACTTCCACAGCACCCCGGATATGCCGGTCGTGCCCAAGGAGAGGGCGGCGGAAAAGATTTTCGCCAGCAGTTCGCATGGCATCAAGACGCTTGAGCCGATGGGTGAGTGCGTGGGTCAATTCATCTTCGGTCGCCTCTTCGTCATCGGGAAGCAGGATTCGAGACTTCATATGAGCGAGCCAAGCCGCCATCACGAGATATTCCGCGGCAATCTCGAAGTCGAGTTGCTTGGCATGCTCGATGTATTCCAGGTACTGCTCAGCAAGCCTCAGAATGGATATTTTGGCGAGATCGATCTTCTGACGTCGGGCGAGGGTGAGTAGGAGGTCGATCGGCCCCTCGAACTCGTCGAGGAAGAGCACAAAGCCGCCAGAGGCGTCCTCCTTGGCAGGATCCTCTTCGAATGCGGCGGCGTTCTCGTTCATCTCATCCCACTACAATTACAATCAGAGACACAACATATTGCACAGATTGTTGCAAAAATAAACTAAATATGCTGATTTGTGCACCTAGCGTGGTCGCAATCAAGGGCACGAGCACAAGCACGCTAAGCAGAATCACGATTCCCGCCTTCTCGCTTTTCGCGAAAACCCTGGCCAAAGGTTCGGGAAGACAGGCATGCAGAACCCTTCCGCCGTCGAGAGGAAGCAGGGGAAGCATGTTGATGAGGGCCAGAACCACATTGAGAACCAAAGCGTTCACCAGATTCTGCTCAATCCATCCTTGCGCGGCCTCCGGTGCGAAAACAATCGTGCGCAGCAACAGTACCGCAAGGATTGCTAAGGCGATGTTCATCGCTGGGCCTGCCAGGGCGACGAGGGCCATCCCAAGCCTTTTCGGTGAAAGCCGCTGAAAATTCACCGGCACGGGCTTCGCATACCCGAACACCACAGGTGTGAAGGCCAGCATGAGAAGCGGCAACACAACCGTTCCGAACGGATCGATGTGTCGTACGGGGTTGAGCGTCACCCTCCCCGCACGGCGGGCCGTAGGATCTCCAAACCGTTCGGCGACGTAGCCATGCGCCGCTTCATGGAGGGTAATCGCCGTAAGTGCGGGCAGTGCCCAGACAGACACCTGAAAAATAATCTCGCGAACACTTTCAAACATCAGCGAGGGCCTGTCGGAGCGTCTCGTGTTGCCAGGTCGCGATCTCACCCGGATCGCGACGGCGAGAATCGAGCCATGCGAAAGCACGCTCCCAACGTACCTCCACGTCCTTCCCGGTCGCGGGAACCGCCCCGGCAATCCGCTTCATCTCAGAAAATTTCCCGTTGCAATGGAGAGCCAGGTCGCATCCCGCATCCAGGGTCCCTCGCGCCCGGTCCTCAAGCGAACCGGAAAGCGCTTCCATGGAAAGATCATCCGAGATCAGAAGCCCATTGAAACCGAGCGTTCCCCTGATGAGATCCCTGATGCCATGCTTTGAGGTAGTGAGTGGGTTCCCCGCATCAAAAGCCGTGTAAACGACATGTGCCGTCATCGCCATGGGCACCTCGGCGAGGGCGCGAAAAGGCACAAAGTCGTTCTCCTGCAGTGTCTCGCGGGAAGTCTCCACCACGGGAAGTTCCTTGTGGCTGTCAACGGTGGCCCTCCCGTGGCCAGGGACATGCTTCACGACCGGAAGGACACCTGCCTCGGCAAGGCCCTCACATGCCGCAGATCCCAGACAGGCCACCGTCTCCGGATCTGCGGAGAAGGAACGATCCCCGATCACGGAACTTGCTCCCTCGACAGCGAGGTCCAGGACCGGTGCACAATCGACGTTGATTCCAAGGCGCGAAAGATCGCGCCCCAGCAACGCATGCCCCAGGCGCACCGCCTCGCACGCCTGTGTGAGGTCCCGGCGCGCAATTCTCCCGTACTCAGCCGCAGGGGGATATGCAGGCACATGCGGGGGACCAATTCTCTGCACCCTGCCCCCTTCCTGGTCGATCAGGACAGGGGCGTTGCGCCCAACGGCTTCCCTGAGATCGGAGACAAGGCGGGAGGTTTGCTCCGGATCAGTCACGTTTCGGCCGAAAAGGATGAACCCGAACGGATCCGCGTCCCGGAAGAAACTCCATTCCCAGTTCTGAAGAGTCTTCCCCGCAACGCCCCAAACAACCGGGGTCAACGCTGTGCCATCACGAAGCAATCCGTTCCGGTGGCCTTGAACGCATCGCATATGGCTTTCGCCCTGGTTGCACCCGGAAAGGGCCCCGCCCGCAGGCGGTAGAGAATCCTCTCATCATCCATCTTCACCTCTTCGATGCGCCTCCGAAGCGGCTCGAGGATTTCGGGATGTTTCTTACGAAGTCGCATCCATTCCTGCTCGGCCGCCGAACGGTCACGGAATGATGCGAGCTGTATCCACGTCTCCACGATCCCGGCAGGCGGAGGACTTTCCGCCTCAGGTGCGGATGCTTCGCCGGGTGTCTCAGCAAGAGTTTTCGCTTCGGACGCAGTCGGGACAGGCATGCCTTCACCAGTAGGGACTTCCCTCTCGGGCGGGGGGACCTGCTCGGCTTCTTTTGGCGAAGTGCGAGCCTGCGTTGGTTGTGCAGGATCCATTGCTTCCTCATCCGCAACGGGAATACTCGCGGGCGTTCCTGTCGTTTCGGGGGGAATCGCCACCGATACCGCTTTCGAAACGGCTTCCCGGTCAGGCCTCGGCCTCGGCTCTTCCGGGCGCGGAAGCAGGCGCACGGGGCCTTCGGGTTCCTTGCGGCCTGCGCTTTCCAGGATCTGCACCCCCAGATTCTTCAGTTGGTAACCGCCAGGATCGTCAGGACGCTCCTTGATCGGGTTGGGAAGGGCCTCGATTACTGGCAACTCGCCCTCCGGCTTGATTTTTCCCCAGGGCAACTGCCAGGCGTTCAAATACAACCAGCCGCTGAATGCCAAACCGCCAGCCAGGACGACGAACACGAGTACTCGCAGAGCCCTCATCGCATCTCCTCCACCGGGGAAACACCCAGGATCGACAGGCCGCATGCGAGCACAGTCCGCACAGCTTCCGCAAGCGCAAGTCGGGTCGCCGTCAATTCCCGGTCGTCAGGAACGAGTATCCGAAGCGAGGTGTCTTCCCGGGAGCCCATGGTCCATAGGGCATGAAACTCGCTTGCTAGTTCACCAAGGAAAAAGGCAATCCGATGGGGTTCACGGTGTTCCGCTGCGCTTGCGACAGCACGGGGCCAGAAAGCAACTCGTTTCATAAGAGCGGTTTCACGGACATCCGATAACTTAGCGAAATCTCCTTCGGCCAGAGGGTCGAAGTTTTTGAAATCCGTCTCGGTAGCAGCGCGGCGAAACGCTGAGCGTATACGGGCGTGTGCGTACTGAACGTAGTAGACGGGATTGTCTTTCGAACGACGGATCGCCTCGGCAAGATCAAAATCGAGCGGCGCATCGGGCTTGCGGGTGAGCATGAGGAAGCGGAACACGTCCTTGCCGACCGCCTCGATCACTACTTCAAGGGAGACCATATCCCCTTCGCGTTTCGACATCCGTACGGGCTTGCCGTCCCGGGTGATCCGAACGAGTTGGCAGAGTTTCACGTCAAGGCTCGCTTCACCACCTGAAAGCGCATCCAATCCCGCCTCGACCCGCTTCACGTAGCCACCGTGATCGGCACCCCAGACATCAACCTGGTCGGCAAATCCTCTCCGCCACTTGTCGCGGTGGTAGGCAAGGTCGCTCGCAAAATAAGTCCACTCGCCATTGGCGCGGCGCAAGGGACGGTCAGTGTCGTCTCCGAACGATTCGGCCCGGAAAAGAAGCTGGGGACGAGACTCCCATTCTCCGTCATGTCCCTTGGGGCGTTCAAGTTCGCCCGTGTAGATCAAATTTTTCTTCTCTAGGTCGGTCACTACCTCGTCGACGCGGCCTGAGTCACGGAGAACGCGCTCTGATGAAAAAATATCGTGCGAGATGCCAAGCGCTTCGAGATCGCTTCTAACGAGAGCCATCATCGATTTGATTCCCGCCTCCCGAAACGTGGGTAACCATTTCTCCTCGGGCTCACCGGCGTACGTCCTGCCATGCTTCTCGGCAAACGCCACGGCCGGCGGCACGAGGTACTCACCCGGATAGGGAAAGTCCACGCCCTCCCCGGCAAGGTTAAGTGCTTCCAGGTAGCGCGAATAAAGCGAGCGAGCGAGCTGGTCTATCTGTCCGCCTGCATCGTTGATGTAGTACTCACGGGTCACGTCAAATCCTGCGAATGCAAGCAGTGAGGCGATAGCGTCTCCCACCACCGCACCCCGTCCGTGCCCCACATGCAGAGGGCCGGTGGGATTGGCGGAGACGTACTCGACGTTGACCTTGCGGCTCTGGCCCAAGTCTGATCGGCCATAATCTTTTCCTTCATCAAGCGCGCCCCTCGCCGCTTGCTCCCAAACAACGTGCTTGACGGTGAGGTTTACGAAACCCGGACCTGCGATCTCCGCGGAAACAATGCGAGCATCAGCTTCGAGCCTCGTGGCTAGCAATGCGGCAACTTCGCGGGGAGGCATTCGTGCCGCCTTAGCAAGCACGAGGCAGGCATTGGTCGCCAAATCCCCGTGATCAGAATCGCGTGGCGAATCGAGGGTCACCGCCTTAAGGAGATCTTCTTTCTCCCCGTCCAATTCGTAGACACCCTCCTCGGCGAAGGCGCGGACGGAATCGATCACGAGGGAACGAATTCCCGCTACGACATCAGTACCACTCATCCGGATTTCATGTCCTCGATGTCTTTGGTGTCTTCGAGACGGGCACCGTCCTCGAAACGAAAAGAGAACGACAGTCCGATCAGCGACCAAGCTCTTTGCGCATGGTGGTGACCGCGGCCGAAGCAGCAGCAGCAAGCATGCGCGAATCGTTCATGATCGAGACGAACTGGAAACCCTTTTCGATCATTTTCAGAGAATACTCAGGCGACCCACAGTGAAGCCCCACCGGGATACCATGCTTCTTCGCAGTGGTAAGGATCGTGTCCATCGCCTCCACCACGACCTTGTCGTCGGTGTCGAGCTTCGGAGTCCGGCTCAGCGAGAGGGCAAGATCCGAGGGGCCAATGTAGATGGCATCCAGGCCCGGAACAGATGCAATCATGTCCACGTTCTTCAATGCGGTCTCGGTCTCGACCATCGCTATGGCGAGAATCGTGTCGTTCGCATGATCGAGGTAGTCGGGTCCACCGTATATGCCCGCCCGGATGGGGCCGAAACTTCGTTCCCCGACCGGTGCGTAGCGACAATAAGAAACGAGCCTCTCGCATTGCTCGAGCGTATTGATCATCGGACAGATGATCCCGTAGCTGCCGGCATCGAGAAGCTTTTGGATGATCCCGGGCTCAAGCACGGGCGCACGGCAAAGTGGCGTGGCATCGGTTGTCGAAATCGCCTGCAACATCGGCACCGCTGACGAAAAATCGACGAGACCGTGCTGAAGGTCGACAGTCACCGAATCCCATCCGCAGGTAGCCATCACCTCGGCGGAAAAGCTGCTCGGGATTCCGAGCCAGCCGTTGACGACGGCACCACCGCTGCTCCAGATGGAGCGAACGTGGTTCTCACGCATTTGCAGTCTCCTTGAGCACTTCCGGATTAACGACGTTTGCGGAATCTGGACACCCGTCAAACACATCAAGGATGTTCTGGCAGGTTACCACTGCCATTCGATCCGCCGCTTCCCGGGTCAGCCCTGCCACGTGCGGCGAGAGGATCACGTTATCGAGACCAAGGAGCGGATT
The DNA here is from genome assembly GCA_965206145.1 of Alphaproteobacteria bacterium. Taxonomy (GTDB): domain Bacteria; phylum Pseudomonadota; class Alphaproteobacteria; order TMED109; family TMED109; genus CBDBIK01. The sequence goes on along the minus strand of CBDBIK010000002.1, from coordinate 53,132 downwards.
GTTATCGGGAGGTGGCTCGGTTCCGAACACGTCGAGCCCTGCACCGCCGAGCCCACCTGCGCGAAGCGCACCGGCCAGCGCATTCTCCTCCACAATCCCGCCACGGGCGGTGTTGACGATAACGGCAGTGGACTTCATGCGTGCGATTGCGGCCGCATCAATCAGCCCTGTGGTTTCATCGTTCTTTGGGCAGTGGACGCTCACAAAATCAGCCCGCTCAAGGGCATCGCCAAGGTCAGGGACGGGGTGGGTTCCCGTCGACTCGAGGGCCTTGCCCGAAACGTAGGGGTCATAAACCTCGACCCGCATCCCAAACGCGCGACAAAGGGCCGAGGTCCGACTACCGATGCGTCCGTACCCGATGATGAGAACGGTCTTGCCGCCGAGGTCGTTACCCTGCAGTGCGTAGCGCCTGGAGAAGTCGCGCGTCGCCACCGCTCTGTGAAAAGGCAAGGCAAGCTTGGCAAGTGCGATCATCATGAAAAGTGCGTGCTCGGCGACCGAAGGGGAATTCGCCTCACCCGCCACCATCAATGGAATGCCTCGAGCGGTAAGAGCAACAACATCAACCGCATCGAACCCTACGCCGAAGCGGGCCACTGCCTTGAGACGGGGAGCCATATCGATCATCGCCCGGTCAAAAAGAACCGTGCGCAACGTTACCCCCTCGACGTCCGCAAGACGATCAGGAAGGGTGTCCGTCTCGTCGGGAGAAATCACTTCCCATTCCACGTCTGCACGCGTTCTGAGGAGCGCCAGCCCCGGCTCCGGCATCCCTTGGACGCAAAGGATCTTTCGCTTGCCCATGTTTTCGCTCAATCGGCGATGACAACGCCGTTTTTTCCGTAGCGGTTGGGATTCCAGAGGGTCGTGACCTTGCCGGCAGCGACTTTCCCCTCCATCTCTTTCTCCGCCTTCACTACCTGGGCGAGTGCCTTAGCCACCGAGGAAGCATCGGCACGAGGCACCACCACCACGCCGTCGTCATCGCCGATGACGATGTCGCCTGGCATCACCACCGCACCGCCCAAACTCACGGACATGTTCACCTCGCCAGGGCCATTCCGGTAGCCAGCATTGGGGCGGACGCCGCAGGCGAACGTGGGCGGACCGAACTTTCGAATCCCCTCGGCATCCCGAACGAGGCCGTCGGTAACGATGGCCACAACGCCCTTCTGCTTAGCAACGGCGGCGTAGTGATCGCCAATGATTGCTCCGCTCACGTCCTGGCCCGTCGCGAGAACGAGCACATCGCCTGCCTGCACTATGTCGAGCGATGCCATCGCCGCGAGATTGTCTCGCGGACCTCCGCTTGCGGTGACGGCAGGGCCAGAAAAACGCGTTCCCTGCGAGATCGGGCGAATGCTCGCCGCAAGGCAGTTATTGCCCTGCTGAGCATCCGCAATGAAGCTCGTGGGAACGCTTGAGAAGGCGGCCAGTACCTTAAGGGATGGACGCTTGATGGTTTTGCGCATCCGGAGTGCGACCGGATCGCCGATCATCTTCCTTTCCCCGGATCAGCAGTGGCGTTCCTGCCCTGTCTCGGTTGGATAGTGATCAGAAAGCTCATGACGACCACTCAGGCATTCCCGGCCACGGGGGAGATGCGCGTAGGATCAATCGGCTCGCCTGTTTCGCTGTCCAGCACCGCAATGGCCCGGGACCATTTCTCGGCATCCTTGCACTTGAAGATGATTTCCTCGCTGGCTTTGACGATGAGCCAGACGTTTTCCCGAATTTCTTCGTCCAGTTGCCCAGCACCCCAGCCTGCGTAGCCCAGCGCCACAAGCGAGCGCCGGGGGCCCTTCCCCGCGGCGAGATCACGCAAAATGTCGATGCTTGAAGTGAGCACGAACGGTTTTTGTACCACGATTGAGGTTTCCTGGTGGTAGTCGTCGGTGTGCAGAATAAAACCCTTCCCCTGCTCCACTGGCCCTCCCAAGTGGATCGCCCTCGCCTCGCTTTCGCCTGCAAGCGCGATGTCGAAATGACCAAGCACCTCTTTAAAGTTTGGCGATTCCACCGGGCGATTGATGATTAGTCCCATCGCTCCGTCAGGCGAGTGAGAGCAGAGATAGATCACGCTGTGGGTAAAATTCGGATCGCCCAGACTGGGCATTGCAACAAGAAGGTTTCCCGCGAGTAACCCTTCCTCGGGCTTCGATTCCTCACCTTCTCTCATGGGCCAAGTGTACCCCGTAGAAAACCGGTACAAAGAATTCGAAAGCGCGATTCGATCGAGTTAGTCGAGCAACACGCTGGGCAGCCACAGAGCGATACCGGGGAAGTAGATCACGGCGGCAAGCCCGATGAGCTGCAGGGCGACAAACGGAATGATGCCCCGGTAGACCATCTGGATCTTGATATTGGGGGGCGCCACCCCCTTGAGATAGAACAATGCAAATCCGAACGGTGGCGTCAGGAACGATGTTTGCAGATTGACTGCAATCAGCACTGCTGCCCACGGAATCACCAGCTCAGCAGGGACATGGGTCCCAAAATCAAGCGTTCCGAGGATGGGAGCGAACAGCGGCAGGATGATGAGGGTGATCTCGACCCAGTCGAAGAAAAAGCCGAGCAAAAACACCATCCCCATCATCAGGAAGAGGATCCCCCAGGAGCCAAATCCCATGTGCTCGACGAAGGCGTGCACGAGGTCGTCCCCCCCCAAGGAGCGGAAGACATAGGAGAAAGCCGTCGCACCGATGAAGATGCCGAAGATCATCGCGCAGGTAAGACCTGTGCGCCGGGCTACGTCCTTGAGAACGGGGAACGAGAGCCGCCTGTTGAAACCGGCGAGAATGATCGAGCCCAAGGCCCCCACGCCAGCCGCCTCAGTGGGTGTGGCAACGCCTGCAAAAATCGAGCCCAGAACCAGTCCGATCAGGAAAATCGGCGGCAGAAACGAGCGCAAAACCATACCGAAGAGTTCACCTCGGGACGACGGTCCCATCGAGGCAGGCAACGGCGGTGCAAGTTTCGGGTTGAGGCCGGTGCGGACGAACAGGTAAATGACGTAGATGCCGGCCAAAATGAGGCCCGGGAAAATCGAGGCGACGAACAGCGTACCAACCGAAATCGAGAGTAGGTCGGCCATGATCACCAGCATGATCGACGGGGGAATCAAGATCCCGAGCGTGCCCGAGGCGGCGATGGTGCCAGTGGCGAGCGAGGGGTCGTAGTCGCGCTCAAGCATCACCGGCAGCGCAAGCAGGGTCATCATCACCACCGAGGCGCCGATGATGCCAGTGGTGGCCGCCATGATCGTGCCCATGATGGTCACCGACATCGCCAGTCCGCCCGGAACTCGACGAAGCAGCACCTGCAAACAGTGAAGCAAGTCTTTGGCCACCCCTGACCGCTCGAGCATCGTGCCCATGAAAATGAACATCGGCACGGCGACTAGGATCAGGTTCTCACAAACCCCGCCCCAAATGCGCGAAATGATGTTGAAGAACTCGACGAAGGAGAAAACGTCGAAATAAAGGCCCAAGAACCCGAAGCCGAGAGCAACGCCCCCGAGCACGAAGGCAACCGGGAATCCACTGAACAAGAGCATCGCCAAGGCGACGAACATCAGGACGGGAAGAAGGTCAACGAGCTCCATCAGGACTGCTCCTGCCTGAGGGTCTCTTGACGATCCTCCGCTTCCGCGGCACGACGGACATCTTCCTCGGGATCACGGAGTTCAGGCAGTTCCTGACAGAGATTCCGGGCGACAGTGTGCATCCCCTTCTCAACCAGAAGGAGGTAAGCGAGGTTGCGGAACAGCACGGCCATCCCCGCAAGCAGCAGGAGAAACATGCCAATCGGCACAAACGATTTGATGATCCAGCGATGGCTGAGACCGGTAAGGGCAGCGGAGATCTCGCCGATGGCGAACGAGCGTTTGGCGAAATCGATTCCAAAATAAATGACCAAAGCACAGTAGGGAACCAAAAACAGAAGGATTCCAAGCACCTCGAGACGTGCCTTGAGCACTTGGGAGAAACGCTCGCGCACGACCTCAATGCGGACATGGGCGTTGTGCAGATAACCGAAGCCGAGTGTCAGCAGGAAAAGCCCGGAGTGGAGATGCCATTCCATCTCTTGGAGCTTGGTCGAACCCAAAACCAGGAAGCGGCGAGTCACGATGTCGAAAATAATGACCCCGATCAGGGGGATCGAGAGCCACGCCCCGACCATCCCGATCCAGGACAGAACCCGATTGAGTCCCTTGCTAAGGCGAACAAGCGGATGCTCATGCGGCACCACGGCCGCATTCTCGGGCAAGGCCATATGGACAGTCTCCGGCGGGGCCGTGTCGGAAAGTCCTCGGACGTGCCGAACAACCTGCCGTCGCAGTATCCCCTGAAAGTGCCAAGTCGGCAACCTGGAAGACGAAAGATCCCCTCAACCGGTCGCGGATTCGACTGCGGAGCGGGCAAGCGTATCGGCACGCTCATTGCCGGGATCGCCCGTATGTCCTCGAACCCAGTGCCACTCCACCTGATGGGGGGAGGTTGCGTGCTCAAGGCGCTCCCAGAGGTCACGGTTCTTCACCGGTTTCCCGGAAGCGGTCTTCCAGCCCTTCCTCTTCCAACCTACGAGCCACGAGGTGATGCCGTCGCGGACGTAGCGGCTGTCGGTGGTGATACGGACGTTCGCTCCCGGCTCCAGCGATTCGAGGGCAGCAGCAGCAGCCAGAAGTTCCATCCGGTTGTTGGTGGTGGACGGCTCCGCACCCGAAAGTTCGCGGACCTCGTCACCGTCGCGAATCACGGCCCCCCAGCCCCCGGGGCCGGGATTTCCGGAACAAGAGCCGTCGGTGTGAATGTCCACCCGATCCATCAGGCGTTTCCCAGGCCGTAGGCCTCGGGCCCGCGCGCAGCGCGGTGAAAACGGAGCCTGCCGAGGTACTCGGCGGGATCCTTAGGGCGGACCATTGCCGTCGATGGGGTGGTGGTCCAGTCCGCAAGGCGGGTCAGGAGAAAGCGCATCGCCGAACCCGAGCAGAGAACGGGCAATGCCGCAAGTTCGCCGTCAGCCAGGGGGCGGATGGAACGGTAGCCGGCAAGCAGCTGCCCTGCCTTGGTGACGTTGAAATCGGCGTCGGGCTCAAAACACCAAGCGTTGATGCACACCGCAAGGTCGTAGGTCAAGAAATCGGTGCAGGCGAAGTAGAAGTCAATCAGGCCACTCACCTCGTCATCGAGGAAGAACACGTTGTCGGGGAAAAGATCTCCGTGGATCACTCTCCGAGGCAGGCCCGTAGGCCACGTCGTCTCAATGCGATTGAAGTCGTGACGCACCTCGTCTGCCAGACCTGGAAGGAATGCCTCGGCCCTCTCGTCGACATCAGTCAGAGAGTGTCGCCACGAATCAAGCGAAAGGTCATTGGCACGCTCCAGAGGAAAGCCTTCCATCGCCTCGTGCATGGCAGCAAGTGCTGCCCCCACGGCACGACAGTTCCTAGGTTCAATGCGGCTTCGGGACACTCCCTCGAGGAAGGTGATCAGCACAGCTGGGCGACCTGCCACACGTCCAAGGGCCTGGCCACTCCGAGCCGGAACCGGAACCGGACAAGGAATCCCACGCTTGGCCAGATGCTCCATCAGTGACAGGAAAAACGGTAGGTCATCCTCGCGCACGCGCTTCTCGTAGAGCGTGAGAATGAACCGTTCCTCGGAGGTGATCAGAAGATAATTGGTGTTCTCCACGCCGTCAGCGATGCCAACGAAGGTTTCGACCGGGGCCACGTCATAGCCGTCCATGAATGAGCGCATCTCATCAGCACTAACGCGCGTGTAGACGGCCATGGAAGATGTCCCCCGCGAGGAAGCTGGACTTGCGCACTGTTCCGACATCCTAGCTTGACGCGGATCCGGTTGACCCTTTCACCTCCCCTTTTAGGATGCGCATGTCCATTCGCGGAAGAGATCGGCTCTATAGCCGACGCCGAAGGAGCAACGAGGCCTCGGAACCTCTCAGGCACAAGGGACCGCGAGAACGGAGCACCTCTGGAAAGTGGCCAGCGCAAGTTGGCCCACCGACGGGGTAAATTCGGCGGCCGTCCGGGCCGACGGGTGAATCTCTCAGGTCCACGGACAGAGGAGGCCCTCGACGGCTGGTTCACCCCGGCCGCTGGAACGTCGTTGGCCGAGAGCGTACCCGCCCGAAAGACTCCCCTGCACGCTCTCCACGAGCGCCTCGGAGGGAAGATCGCCCCCTTTGCCGGGTGGGCGATGCCGCTCCAGTACCCCACCGGAATCCTTTCCGAGCACCACCACACACGAACCAAGGTATCTCTCTTCGATGTTTCCCACATGGGCAGCGTCGAGATCACAGGCACGGATGCAGCTGTGCGTCTCGAGACATTGATCCCCGCCGATCTTTCGGGACTCGTTGCGGGACAGATTCGCTACGCGGTGCTCACCAACGACGAAGGGGGCGTGATCGACGACCTTCTCGTTACTCGAACAGAGAACGGTCTCTCCCTCGTCGTCAACGCATCCCGCATCGAAGTCGACATGGCCTGGCTCAATGAGCGCCTTCCCGGTGCCGACGTGCGCCTGCTTGAGAACCGGGCAGTGATGGCACTACAAGGGCCGGAAGCCGAGACCGTACTCGCCCGCCACGCACCGCAAGCAGCGAACCTCCTCGCGCACGAGGCCACCCCGATGGAAATCGCACACACCGCCTGTGTGACGAGCCGCTGCGGTTACACAGGGGAGGACGGCTTCGAAATCGCCTGCAGCGCCGAAGACGGCAAGCGTCTCGCGGAGACACTTCTCACCGAGCCCGAAGTGGAACCTGCGGGACTCGGGGCTCGTGACAGCCTTCGTCTCGAAGCGGGCCTCTGTCTGTGGGGCAACGATCTCGATGAAACCACGAGCCCTGTCGAGGCAGGGCTTTCCTGGACTTTCGGCAGTTGGCGCGAAAACGGGCAACCCGTTCCGGGCGTTGCCCGAATCCGCGATGAGCTCGCCAATGGCCCCGCCCGCAGACGCGTCGGCCTCCTCCTTGATGGGCGGGCCATCGCCCGCAAGGGCGCTCCCGTCCTTGCCCCGAATGGAAACCGTGTCGGCACGACGACTAGCGGCGGTTTCGCCCCTTCGCTCAATGCTGCCATTGCAATGGCTTACCTCGAACCCTCCTTGGTCGATCCAGGCACCGAGCTCGAGATCGAAATCCGCGGACGCACGGCTCGTGCTCGCGTCGTCCCCCTTCCCTTCGTGCCGCACCGCAGACGCCGGACGGCATCCAAAAACGGAGATATCAAGTGAGCGACATCCGCTACACCAAAGACCACGAGTGGGTCCGCATCGATGGCGAGATCGCCACCGTCGGCATCACAAACCATGCCCAGAACCAACTCGGCGACATTGTTTTCGTCGAGCTTCCGGAAAAGGGACGAACGGTGAAGGCCGGCGACGAAATAGGCGTCATTGAATCGGTTAAAACCGCAGCCGAGGTATACGCTCCGGTTTCCGGTGAGGTAACCGAGACCAACGGTGCCCTGCCGAACTCACCCGAGACGGTGAATCGGGACCCCACGGGCGAGGGATGGTTCGTACAAATCCGCATGTCCGATCCCGGTGAACTCGACGTCCACCTCAATGAGCTTGACTATCAGGCACTCACTGGAGAGAGCTGAACGTGCGGTTCCTTCCCCACACCGAGGTCGACCGAGCTGAAATGCTCAAACGAATTGGGGTCGGATCGGTGAACGAGCTGTTCGTCGATGTGCCGGCAGATGCACTCGACCCTCTCCTCGACCTTCCCGCTCCACAAAGCGAGATCGAGGTGGAACGCGCACTGTCCGCCCTTGCTGCCCGCAACGTCGCTGCCAGTGATGTCCCCTTCTTCCTCGGCGCAGGTGCCTACCGTCACCACATTCCGGCAAGTGTGGATGCGCTGGTGCAACGAGGCGAGTACCTCACCTCCTACACGCCCTACCAACCCGAAATCAGCCAGGGAACTCTCCAGACCCTATTCGAATTCCAGACTCAGGTTGCCCTGCTGAGCGGCATGGAGGTGGCCAACGCCTCGATGTACGACGGCTCGACCGCCTGTGCGGAAGCCGTCCTGATGGCGGCCCGAATCACGAAACGCTCCCGAATCATTCTGGCGGATACGCTCCATCCTCACTGGCGCGAGGTGGTGGAGACGTTCCTCGAATACGCAGGAATCGAACTCTCCCTTGCAAGCGGATTGAAGCCCGGCATGTGGAACGAGCTGAAGGACATCACCGACGACGAACTCGATGCGGCGGCGGCGGTCGTGGTGCAGGTGCCAGACGTGTTCGGTGCCACCGGCGACATCGCCCCGATCGCACGGCGTTGCCAAGAGCACGGTGCCCTCCTGATCGCAGCAGTACCGGAAGTCGTCTCTCTCGGGGCGCTCGCCTCTCCCGGCGAGCGAGGGGCCGACATCGTCGTATGTGAAGGGCAGTCGCTCGGCGTCGGGCTCGCCTTCGGCGGGCCTTACGTAGGCCTGTTCGCCACCCACAAAAAATTCGTCCGAAACATGCCCGGGCGGATCGTCGGCGAGACCTTGGACCGCAATGGAGAAAGAAGTTTCGTGCTCACGCTTGCCGCACGCGAGCAGCACATTCGCCGCGGCAAAGCGACCAGCAACATCTGCACCAACAGCGGCCTATGTGCGCTGGCCTTTTCCATCCACCTCTCACTTCTCGGCGAAGACGGCTTCCGAAGGCTTGCGGTGCTCAACCACGAAGCGGCGATTCGCACCGCAGAGCGCCTGGAAAAGATTTCGGGTCTCGATGTGTGCAACGGGAGTTTCTTTAACGAGTTCACGGTCGCACTTGATCGACCGGCAGCCCCGGTGGTCGAGAAACTCGCAGCCGATTTCAACATCCTCGCAGGCGTTCCCGCCTCGCGGTTGTTCCCCGAACGTGAGGAAATGACAAACTTGCTCCTCGTCACCGCAACGGAGATGACGAACCAGGACGACATCGAACGCTACGGCACTGCCCTCGAAGGAGAACTATCGTGAGCGTGCTGAGAAGTACCCCCGACCGTGCGGAACCACTCCTGTTTGAGATCGGACAGGAAGGACGCAGGGGTGTCGATTTGCCCACTCCAACCGGAATGAAACCGCGCCTTGGGCCCACGCAACGAGAAAACGCGATCGGGCTTCCCGGCGTCGATGAACCGACTGTGGTGCGCCACTACACGCGGCTCAGCCGTCTGAACCACGGGATCGACACGGCTTTCTACCCACTCGGCTCGTGCACCATGAAACACAACCCGCGCCTGCACGAAAAACTCGCAAGGCTCCCGGGGTTCGCTGACGTCCACCCACTGCAGCCCGAAACGACGGCACAAGGCGCGCTCGAAGTGATTGAGATGCTGGCCGACTGGCTCAAGAAATTGACCGGGCTTCCCGCCATCGCCATGTCGCCGGCCGCAGGCGCGCACGGCGAACTCTGTGGACTGATGGCTATCCGCGCCGCCCTTGAGGCGCGGGGCGAACATCGCAAAAAAGTGCTCGTGCCCGATTCAGCGCACGGCACCAACCCGGCAAGTGCTGCCTTCTGCGGCTTCGAGATCGGAAGGATCCTGGAGAACGCCGAGGGCCGGGTCGATGCCGAGCACCTGCGGGAGGCACTGGGCCCGGACGTAGCGGCGATCATGCTCACCAATCCCAACACTTGCGGGGTGTTCGAGCGGGACATCCGAGAGATCGCCGACGCCGCCCACGAAGCGGGTGCCTTTTTCTACTGCGACGGAGCGAACTTCAATGCGGTGGTGGGAAAGGTGCTACCCGCCGATCTCGGGGTCGATGCAATGCATATTAACCTCCACAAGACATTCTCGACGCCGCACGGCGGTGGCGGGCCAGGTGCGGGCCCCACGGCCCTGGCAGCGGAACTCGCTCCCTTTGCTCCCCTGCCTTGGATCATCTCCGACAAGGACGGCCTCCGGATCCAAGAGACGGCTGACGGGGATGCCGAGAAGAGCCTCGGACGCATCCGGGCCTTCCATGGCCAAATGGGGACGTTCATTCGAGCACTGGCCTACTGTCTGTCCTACGGCGGCACAGGAATCCGCCGGGTTGCCGAGGATGCCGTGCTGAACGCGAACTACCTTCGCGCCTCGCTTGCCGATTCCCTGGGCGAGACCTTCCCCGGCCCCTGCATGCACGAATGCCTGTTCGATGATTCATTCCTTGAGGGAACCGGCGTCAGCACGCTCGACTTCGCTAAGGCGCTCATCGAAGAGGGTTTCCACCCGCCCACAATTTACTTCCCGCTCGTGGTGTCCGGGGCTCTCCTCGTAGAACCCACCGAGACAGAAACGCGGGAAACGCTCGATGCATTCATCAAGACTGCCCGTAGCTTGGCAGAACGGGCGAAAGGAACTTGTGCCGGAAACTTCGCCACAGCGCCCGCCAACGCGCCCCGCAATCGTCCCGACGAGGCGAAAGCTGCCAGAAATCCCATGCTCCGCTGGACTGAGGATGCAACTGAGGATGCATAGGAAAGGTTAAAAGATGGGCATGCGCGGTAATGAAACCCAAAACCTCCGCGCGGACAGTCGTCGCAAGAAGTTCACGTGCGCCTGCACGAAGCATCTCCGTTAACAGGTCAGGTGAAATTGCCGATCGCGCATCAAAGGCCAACAACAGATTTAATCACGGGACATATCCCTTTCTCTCTGAAAATTGACGGCGTTCCAACACCGCCAAGATGTGCCGTCCCTCGGACCGTCACCAACTTTTAGCTATAGCTCAATGGCGTTTATGCATAACACTTAAATCTGTTTGAACGCTTTCCGCTCGATGTCCAGAAACACACCACCCGCTTTGGAAAGCGCCGCATAAAGGTGGGCATCGGAATGACTCGCTAGGTCGGCGAAGAATTCCCCCACCCATGAATCCATATGTTCGTTAAAAAACTCCTTTTGGGACGCAGGATCAGCTGGCTCTCCGAATCGCCCCTCAATGAGTGCGGCCATCGTCTCGAAAATCGCCGCAAGGTGATCCTCGGGCTCACCTGCCTTCCCGCTTCCCTGGATTCCAAGGCGGGCAAGGTCAAGGCGAAGCTTTGCAAGAGGTTTTTCGTAGAGAAACCCTGTTCGGTACCAGGATTCGTATGGGGAAAAGGCACTTTCCCCCACTCCCTGAAAAAGGTCCTCGTGCTCACGACAGGCGACGGCGGGGTCGATCCGACGGGCGATGCGGCCAAGAGCAGCCAGTGCACGCGGCAATGGCATCTCGCCATCACCACCGGCAAGCGCCGCCACCTTTGCGAGCAGATCCTCGCCGGGAGGTTCATGTAGCATCGCCGCGAACATTCGATAGAGGGCTGCCCGCCAAATTTCCTCTTCAGGGAGACCTTTCTGGGAATTGCCCCCCTCTTCCGCTGGTCCGCTCACACGGAATCCCCCTTGTCTCTCTCTTCCGGTGTCCTCTCCCTCTGCTGATCATCCTGTTCGGTCTCGACAACTTCGGTTTCGGTCTCGTCGGCACCTTTCTCTTCCGCACTCTCCGGCTCTTCCGGGGTACTGGTCGGACCAGAGACAAGACGTTTCCCCGCCTTTCGTGCCGCATCAAGAATCTCCGTCCCTTCGCGGTGAAGCGAGGCGAAGTCCTCGTCGTAGTCGTTGAGACCGTCGAGGCGACCGAACAGCGGATCGCTCCGCCAAAGCTTGCGCAGTGCCCCTCGCCGAAGTGCCGGAGCCACCGTTCGCTTGAGGAAGGGTCGGTAATCGGAATCCCGGTCCAGCGTCTCAATGTCTGGAAGAACATCAGACGTTGTCTCGGGCTTTTCATGCGCCTCCGGATCCGCGTCCTTGCGAATCTCCCCACGAGATCTCGGGGCAGAGTTTTTTTCTTTAATGCGGGAGGGCTTCACTTGTTTGCCTGTGTGCCCCCTCTGCGAGGCGGCCGTGAGAACACTTCCTTGGTCCGGTGGGGGACGCGTTTGCGCTTCTTGAAAGGCTCGTCTTCGTGGTGGCGTCGAACGAAAGCGGAAACCCAGGCAACGATCCCCTCCGGCATGGGAACCGCATCCACCTGACTGTCGCCATCGTCCGCGTAATCCTGCGCTTCGTAGGGACAGACGGTCGTAAGGAACGGCTCCGAAGGCACCCCTCCCTCACCGGGGCGAAGGACGACATAGACCGAAGGTGAGATACCTGAAAGATTCGTTCGGTAACCCTCAGTTTCCTTCCGGTGAAGAGAGAGCGGAAGCTCCACCTCAATCCGGCCATCCTCTGGCACTCGATTCCCGTCCGGTGGAAGAACCTCCACCGCTCTCCAAGCTTCCTGTCCCCATCGCCCTTCCACCTCGTTGGCAAGGGTCACCCGAACGGACAAAGTGGGCTGCGAATCCCCGGACATAATCGAACCAGCAAATAACGAATAGGAAGATTCTAAGCGAAGCGGGAACAAACGACACATTGTTGGCCCGACCTGCCCTTCGTCGTCTTGACTATGCTTGCTTGATTATCCGGACCGGACTTCGCTTTCCAAAACCTGCCGTGTCGCCTTCCGCCTCGTTCGATTCCCCCAAACAAGTAGCCCTGCTCGCTTGCGAATCAGAGCCCGTTCCTCCCGGCCGAGCACTCACTCTCGAAGGCGGGGGGCGTACTCTCGTGATTGGCGAAGGAAAAGACGCATTGGAGGCCGCACACAAGCTCAGTGCTGACGCAGGCGTCTCGGTTCTTCTCTCCAAACCACTGGATTCAATCACCGCGTCGGGCTTCGATGTCTATGCGGGGAAGCCTTTATCCGTGCAGGGCCATTTCGGAGCATTCCAGGTGCAGATACGGGAATTAACCTCCCTACAAACCTCACCGGAAAGCGGGACAGTCGTTTCCGGAGAATCAAATATTGAAACGGACGTGATCCTCGATCTTTCACGTTCCCCATCCCTGCTTGCCGCGCCCCACCTTCGGGACGGTTACATCCGCGCAGACCCAAGAAAACCCGGTGCCGTAGAAGAAGCAGTGTCCGAAATAAAGAATTTAAAAGGAACTTTTGAGAAGCCGATCTTCGTGGAGGTTCGAAATGATCGCTGCGCCCATGCCAGAAGCAAGCGAATCGGCTGCACCCGATGCCTCGACACCTGTCCGCCTTCGGCTCTTTCTCCCGGAACCGACCACGTTGACCTCGATCCTTACGCATGTGCCGGATGCGGCTCGTGTGCGAGCGTGTGCCCGACGGGAGCACTGCGGATCGATCATCCCGCTGAGGAGGCCACACTTCGCAAGCTACGCACTTTGCTCCGGACATTCCGTGAGAGCGGCGGAACCAGCCCCCTTCTGATCCTACATGGAGAGGGCTTTGCCGAGCAGATGCTCGAGGCGGTGAAGGAAAACGGAGATCTTCCTGAGCACGTTCTCCCCTTTCCCCTTGGCGAGATAACACGGGCAGGCACGGAGCTGTTTTGGATTTCTCTCGCCTACGGAGCAGAACGAATCATCTGCATCCTTGATCCCGCCCGAGCGGACGAGCAGACACCCCTCAAGGAGGGAACCCGCCTTGCAAACACGCTAACCGAAGCGCTCGGTGCAGGCTCTCCCGTTGTGCTCTTCGACGAACCCGATCCCGAAACTTTACGAAAAACTCTCGATGCGCCCATGCACGGAACGAGGCATCCTTGCGCTGATTTCTTGGCACTTGGCGAGCGCCGCGAAGTGGCGCGGCACGCCCTCCGGCACCTCCATGCCCACGCTCCCAATGCCCCCAACGTGATCGCGCTCCCATCAGGGGCTCCCTACGGCGAGATCGAAGTCAGCGATGCCTGCACCTTGTGTCTTGCTTGCGTCGGAGGTTGTCCAACCGGTGCACTGCAGGACGATCCCGACACCCCCAAGCTCGGGTTCTTGGAGGAAGCCTGCATCCAATGCGGGATTTGCCGCAACACGTGCCCGGAGGATGCTATCACGCTGCATCCCCGACTCTCTCTCAAAGACACCGCTCATAGCGTCCGCACGCTCCGTGAAGAGGAGCCTTTCGCGTGCGTCTCCTGCGGTAAGCCCTTCGGGGTGCGGAAATCCATCGAGCGCACTATCGAGCGTCTCGCCGGTCACGCCATGCTGTCTGCCGATCCCAGGATGGCCCAGCGCCTGCGGATGTGCGCCGACTGCCGGGTAATCGACCAATTCCGCGAAGGAAAAACGGACATGCCTTCCCGTCCCCGTGTCCGGACAAGCGACAATTACCAAGGAAGAGGGAGTGTCGGCTCTTCGGGTAAAGGAGAGGACGAGTGATTCCGCGAATGGGAATTGTCGGCTGGCAGGGAAGCGGCAAGACGACTTTGATTTCGCGACTCATCCCGGAGCTCGGCAAGTACGGGAAGTCCGTTTCTACGATGAAGCACGCGCACGCGGGCTTCGAGATCGACCACCCCGGAAAGGATAGCCATATCCATCGCAAAGCCGGCGCCAAGGAAGTGCTCATCGCCTCGGCTACCCGCTGGGCATTGATCCACGAAAGGACGGGAAAGGACGAATCTCCCGAGGAACTTATTCATCATCTCGAGCCGGTCGACGTGCTCCTCATCGAAGGGTGGAAGGCTCGTTCTCACAACAAAATTGAGGTGTACCGATCAAGCCTCAAACACCCTCTCATGGCACCTGATGACCCCCGAATTCTCGCGGTCGCAGCGGACACCCCTGTTAAAGGCCTAGACCGGCCCTGTCTCAACCTCGGCGATGCAAATGCCATCGCGAAGTTCATACTCGCCCGGATCAATGAAGAATGACAGGAATTATATCCTTGATTTGCAAACATTAATTTCAGTAATCGAATAGAACTTATTAGAGATTTAGCCGACGATTTAAATTGACAATGAATACCTTTTAAATTGACAATGAATACCTTGCCTGAGAATGAGCTATCGGGAACAGAAGAAGTTCTGAAATCGGAAAATAAATTCTCTTCTCCGGAAAGATCGATTATCCCCGTTTCAAGGCAAGAAGAGGGAATGATTCCATTGCCATCCCCTATGCCGTAAAAATCAAGAACAATCACCTCTGGTTCCCCAAAACCGGTTGAGTGGAACTCCGGAAGAAGGGCGGAAATCACGTGCTAGTTTTGCTCGCCGAGGAAATGGTCCCATACGTTGACGTCCTACCCCGGCAGCACCTGCAAGCTTTTGCGCGTTCGCCTTCCCGCTCAGTAGAAGCCAATGGGTTACCTAACGAAACGTGTTCTCGCTTGCGAAGAAGGTATTGCAACGCTCTTTTCAAACAAAAATAGAAATCTGTGATTTAGCCTTATATATCAATCATTTTCATGGATTTTGGCACTTAAGTATATAATTCCCTTCGATTACCTATGTGTATAAATCCCCATATCGAGTCGCGCTACGGGCGGAGAAGGTGTCTTGGTTCAGCTTAAAGGCGACTGTTTTGCGTTTCCGGGCGGGCTCATACTACTCGACGATGCACTCGCGGAGCTCGACAAGCGTGTCTCCTGCACAGTGGGAATGCACAACGTGCCTGTGGACGAGGCAGAGGGGCGGATTCTCGCCGAGAATGTGACGAGCGAGCGTGATGTGCCGCCGCATCCCAACACGGCCGTTGATGGATACGCCTTCCGGTTCGCTGATCTCATGGGCAGACCTCCGCACGAACTCTCTGTCTCTGGCAAGGCTGGGGCCGGGCACCCGCTCAAAACTCCCCCAAAACGAGGAACTGCAGTGAGAGTGCTTACGGGAGCACTATTGCCCAAGGGAACAGACACCGTGGTCATGGAGGAGGATGTGGAGGCCCGGGAAACAAGTGTGCTCGTGCCTGAGGGACTTCGAAAAGGATCAAATGCTCGCGCTGCCGGCGAGGACGTGAAAGCAGGAGTTACAGTTCTGCAAAACGGAACGCAGCTAGGGCCTGCCGAAATTGGGATTCTTTCAGCCATTGGCCGGACTGATGTCGAGGTGCGTAGACGTCTGCGAGTAGCCCTCCTTTCATCGGGTGATGAGCTGGTGGATCCTAGAAAGACACCCAAACCCGGGCAGGTATACGATTCTAACCGCCCGATGATTCACTCTCTTCTTGCCCGAGCTGGTGCCGAGGTGTCCGACCTTGGAATTCTTCGTGACGAGGTAAAAACCGTGCGCACAGCACTCATGGAAGCCGCACCCACTCATGATCTTCTGGTGGCATCAGGCGGGATGTCAGCGAGCGAGGAAGATCACGTTCGCCGGGTCGTGGACGAGGAGGGTTCGCTCGATTTCTGGAGACTCGCTGTGAGACCAGGGCGACCCGTGGGATTTGGAACTATTGGGAACACGCCAATTATTGGCTTGCCAGGAAACCCGGTTGCAGCGTTCGTAACCTTTGTGATCATCGCCCGCCCGCTGATCGCGCTGCTCGCAGGGGAAAAGCGGTCGATAGCCAAGCCCGTCGCCGTCGCAAGCGGATTCTCGTGTCGGAAGAAGCAAGGGCGTCGGGAATTCCTCAGAGCGCGACTCAACATGCATGACGGGAAGCTTGCTCTTCAACGATTTGCGAAGGACGGAGCCGGAATTCTCTCGTCCGTGGTCTGGGCGGACGGATTGGCCGTGCTGGAAGAGGACACAACGGAAGTGCGTCATGGAGAACTGGTAGGTTTTCTGCCCCTCGCAGGCCTAATCAACTAAAATACTAAGGCTGGTAAGGGAACCTTTCTTCGTCAGGCCTTCCCAGCGCGTGCACCCGCCAGCACTTCCCTGCCCGGATAACTGGCCCATTTGCCCAACTCCTCCTCGATCCTGAGAAGACGGTTGTACTTGGCAAGGCGCTCGGAACGAGCCAGCGAGCCCGTCTTGATCTGTCCACATCCAGTTCCTACCGCAATGTCAGCGATTGTCGTGTCCTCAGTCTCTCCAGAACGATGCGAGACAATGGCCCCGAAGCCCGCATCTCGAGCCTTGGAGATAGCCTCCAGCGTCTCACTCAAAGTGCCGATTTGGTTTGGTTTCGCGAGCAAGGCATTCCCCGCCCCTTCTACAATCCCCCGGCCCAGACGCTTCGGGTGCGTGACAAAGAGGTCATCACCAACGATCTGCATCCTGTCCCCAAGCACCTTCGTGAACCTGCTCCAGGCGGACCAATCGTCCTCACCAAAAGGATCCTCGATCGAGACAATCGGGTAGCGATCGGCAAGATCCATCCAGAACTCTCCCAAACCGTTCGAATCGAGCTCCTTGCCCTCGCCAGCGAGGCGGTAGACATCACCATCCTTGATCTCTGTTGCGGCCGCATCGAGTGCGATGGAAACCTCCTGGCCTGGTATCCGTCCCGCCTTTTCGATGGCGCGGAGCAGAAGCTCAATGGCCTGCACACTCCCCGTGATCGCCGGTGCAAATCCACCCTCGTCGCCAAGACCCGTCGCGTGCCCCTCCTCGGAGAGGATCCCGGCAAGCGCATGGAAGACCTCCGAGCCATAACGGAGAGCCTCCGCGAACGTGGTCGCACCGTGCGGCACGATCATGAACTCCTGCACATCGAGTCCGTTATCAGCATGGGCACCTCCGTTGAGGAGGTTCATCAACGGAACCGGGAGTACCCGTGCACCGATCCCGCCAATGCGATGGTAGAGCGACTCGCCCGTGGCCTGGGCAGCGGCGTGCGCAACGGCAAGACTCGCCCCGAGCAGCGCGTTCGCTCCTAGACGTTCTTTCGTGGGTGTTCCGTCGAGTTCGACCAGAACACGGTCAAGACCAGCCTGATCCAGCGCATCGCGCCCTAGCACCGCATCCTGGATTTCGTCTTCTACGGCTCGTACCGCACCAAGGACGCCCTTGCCTCCGTAGCGGGCAGGATCGTCGTCACGTCGCTCGCGTGCCTCGTGGGCACCGGTCGATGCGCCTGAGGGGACGACACCTCGGCCACGTGCGCCTGATTCAAGGCCGGCTTCGACCTCAATAGTCGGATGCCCTCGGGAATCGAGGATTTCGCGCGCGCGCAGATCGACAATGGCCGTTCTGGTCACGACGCTTTTCCGTTCTTGGCAAGACGGTCGAAAGCGACAAGCGTCTCAAGCAAATTCGGCATCTCAGCGAGCGGCACCATGTTGGGGCCATCGCTCGGGGCGGAATCAGGATCTTGGTGCGTTTCCATGAAAACGGCCGCAACCCCCACCGCACACGCTGCCCGTGCCAGCGTGGGCACGAACTCCCGTTTGCCACCGGAACGACCGCCAAGTCCACCCGGTTCTTGCACCGAGTGCGTGGCATCGAACACCACCGGGCACCCCGTCTCCTTAAGCACCGGCAGTGCCCGCATATCGTTCACAAGCGTGTTGTAACCAAAACTCGTCCCTCGTTCGCAGAGAAGAACATCGGGATTGCCTGCACCTTCGAACTTGGAGACCACGCTTTCCATATCCCAGGGAGCGAGGAATTGCCCCTTTTTCACCATTACCGGCTTCTGTGTCGCTGCGGCAGCGAGCAACAAGTCCGTCTGGCGACAAAGGAAGGCCGGGATCTGCAAAAGATCCACATGCTCGGAAATCTGCGCACACTGCTCCCGCTCGTGGACGTCCGTCACAACCGGAAAGCCGAAACGCTCTCGAAGCTCATCGAACACCGCGAGGCTCGCTTCGAGTCCGAGACCGCGGGCACTGTCGGCACGCGTGCGGTTCGCCTTGTCGAAGGAGGTCTTGTAGACGAGCCCGACTCCAAATTTCTTCGCCATCGCGGCGAGCTCACCACACATCTCGACGGCGTGATCCCTGCTCTCGAGAGCGCACGGTCCCGCAATGAGCGCAAGTGGAAGATCGTTCCCGAATGTAACACCGCCCACATTGACCCTGCGTGCTTCCATTACACCAGTCTCGACTGTTCAACCGCCGCGGATACGAACGCTTCAAACAGCGGGTGGGGGTCAAACGGGCGAGAGCACATCTCCGGATGAAACTGCACGCCGAGAAACCACGGGTGGTCGGGAATTTCCGCCACCTCGAAGAGCACCCCGTCGGGCGATTTTCCCGAGAACACCAGCCCTGCTTCCGCGAGGCGTTCTTCGTAGATCGCGTTCACTTCGTAGCGGTGGCGATGGCGCTCACGAATACGGCCGACCCCGTAAATCTCACGCGCGCGACTCCCCTTCGCAAGTACACAGTCATAACTCCCCAGACGCATCGTCCCACCGAGGTCATCGCTCTCGCTGCGGCGCTCGATGTCATCGCCACGCTGCCATTCCGTCATCAATCCCACCACCGGATCGGCGTACGCGCCAAACTCCGTCGAACCCGCACCCTGCATTCCTGCGACCTCACGGGCGATCTCGACAATGGCAAGCTGCAAACCGAGACAAATGCCGAAGTACGGCACGGCTTGGTTCCGTGCGAATCCGACCGCCCGCATCTTTCCCGGCGCACCCCGGTCGCCAAACCCACCGGGGACAAGAATGCCGTTAGCTGCCTTGAGGATGACCTCTCCCTCGGCCACTGCGTCCTCTTCTCCTTCGAGCATCTCCGAATCGAGCCAATTCACCCTGACTTCCACGCCGTTGGCGATACCGCCATGAGTAAGTGCTTCAAGAATCGATTTGTAAGCGTCGGGAAAGCCCGTGTACTTGCCTACGACGGCGATATCGACAGCCCCGTCAGGCTTGCGAATACGATGGACGATCTCCTCCCAGGGAGCGAGGTTCGGTGGCCGGTCCACGGACTCCTCGAAATGCCGCAATACAAGGTCGTCAAGGCCCTCCTCGTGCAACATGCCAGGCACCTCGTAGATCGTCTTCGCATCGCGGGCATCCACCACCGCTTCGGGGGCCACACTGCAAAAAAGCGCGAGCTTCGCTCGTTCCGCTTCCGCAATCGCACGATCGCAACGGCACAGCAGGAGATCAGGCTGGATGCCAATGGCGCGCAGTTCCTTTACCGAGTGCTGAGTGGGCTTGGTTTTCTGTTCACCCACTGCATCCAAGAAAGGCACCAATGTGAGATGCAGGTAGAACGCCCGTTTGGAGCCGATCTCGCCTCCAAGCTGACGGATCGCTTCGAGGAACGGGAGGCTTTCGATATCGCCGACCGTGCCGCCGATTTCGACCAGAACAAAATCCTCGTCCTCGGTATCAGCAGTGATGAAAGCCTTGATTTCGTCGGTGACGTGCGGAATCACCTGCACGGTGCCGCCAAGGTAATCGCCCCGGCGTTCGCGGGAGAGCACACTCGCATAGACCCGGCCTGAGGTGATGTTGTCGCTGCGCCGCGCCTCAACCCCGGTAAAACGTTCGTAGTGGCCCAAATCAAGATCGGTTTCGGCACCATCGTCGGTTACGTACACCTCGCCGTGTTGGTAGGGGCTCATTGTCCCAGGATCGACGTTGAGGTAGGGATCGAGCTTGCGGAGTCGGACCCGATAGCCGCGTGCCTGCAACAATGCGCCCAGCGCGGCCGAGGAAAGTCCCTTACCAAGCGAGGAGACAACGCCACCAGTAACGAAAATGAACCGGGGGGCTGTAGCCTTCCGTCGCTTACCTGGTGCCCGCCTTGATGTGCAAGCCGATGCAGGGCGTTGCGACGGGCCTCTCACTCCCCGGTCGGAGGCTCAGGATCGGAAGGAGGTGTCACCGGCTCGAGGATTCCCTCACCGACGGTGCCGCTCGAGACGGGCAGGATCGGAAGGTCATCAGGGCTCTGCACGCTCTCTACCACTGCCAACAGAAGGCTTCCAGACATGAACACGACAGCAAGGACTGCCGTCGTCCGGGACAGCAGGTTGGCGGAGCCGCGCCCGCTCATCACTCCGCCAAAGGGATCGGAGCCGCCGCCAAGGCCGCCAAGGGCACCGCCGTCGCTGCGTTGTAGCAGAATGACGCCAACCAGCGCCGCTGCCACGAGCACATGGATCGTGAGAAGGACAGTCGTCATTTACCGAAGCCGGAGTTCAGACACCCCTACAGATGGACCAAAATCCCTCAGCTTGCAAGGAGGCACCCCCTACGAGAAGCCCGTCAACGCCCTCGGTCGTAGCAATGGCTGCGGCATTCAGGGACAAAACTGAACCTCCATAGAGGACGCGCCAAGCCCCTTTCCCATGGATCCGGACAAGTGCATCCCGAATCGCACCGTGCGCCTCGGAAATCTCATCACCTGAAGGAACACGCCCCGATCCGATTGCCCAGACTGGCTCGTAGGCAACAACGGTGCTTGCGTCGGCACCTTGCGGGACCGAACCCTCGATCTGAGAAACCACACGATCACGCATCTTCCCAGAATCGCGCTCCTCTGCGCTTTCGCCGACACAGATAATGGGAACAAGGCCGGCGCGGAGCGCCGCTTCCGCCTTGGCCCAGACAAGCGAATCCCCCTCGCCGTGCAACGAGCGACGCTCGGAATGTCCCACCAGCACGTAGGTGCAATCGAGATCCCGCAGCATCGGGGCCGAGGTATCGCCAGTGCGTGCGCCTTCGTCCTCAGAAGAGCAGTCCTGCCCTCCAACCATCACGCCCGAATCGCCCGCTACGTCCACGACGGACGCAAGATGGAGATGAGGCGGGCACAGAACGATCTGCGCAGGGCACGGATTGGCACGAAACTCTTCGACAAGCCTCCCGGTAAGCGCGCCAGCACCAGCCTGGGTGCCATTCATCTTCCAGTTAGCGACGGCAAGCCTGGGAAGCATGGAATCGCTCACGAAGGTACTCCGGGGGCAGGGTGCGGCCCCGGGCGCACGGTGCAGAACCGGTACCGCTTGAGGCTACGCTCTACTATAGTGCCGTCTCATTCCCCAAAGGAACGATGATGCTCACCGCAATGCGCAACCGGGCCGGCTCATGGGTCGCCAAGGTTTTCCTGTTGTTGCTGGCCGCCAGCTTCGGCCTGTGGGGCGTCGGCGACATCTTCAGCGGCTTCAACGATCCGGTCGTGGCGGAAGTGGGCAACAACGAGATCCGCGGAAGTGCCTTCCTCAGCGAGTACAGCCAGCTACTGTCGAACTTCCGGCGACGGGCAGGCGGCTCCTTAAGCGAGGAGGAAGCGCGCCTGTTCGGTCTCCCCGAGCAAGCTCTCAATAGCATGATCGATCGCCTCCTTCTCACTTCCGAGAGCAAAGCACAGGAACTGGTCGCAGGGGAGCGCGATCTCGCACGTTGGTTGGGTGAAATCGATGCTTTCCGGGGTCCGGATAACACCTTCGACCGCGCCGCCTTCTCCATCATCGCGCGGCGTCGGGGAATGAGCGAGAGCGAGTACCTCGAGGTTCTCTCCGGAGCGCTCCTTAGCCAGAGAATTCTCGATTCGGTCGGCGAGGCGGCACAGGCACCGGATCGCTGGATCCGCTCGCTGCATGCCGTACGCGAAGAACGCCGGGACGGGCGCGCTGCAATCTTCCTTGCCTCCGCGGTACCCGAACCCGATGCACCTTCCGAGGAGGACATGCGTGCACAATACGCAGAAGAAGAGAGCAAGCAGACCTACCGCGTGCCTGAACTCCGCGATGTAATCGTAGCTCTGCTCGCACCTGAGACCCTGAAAGAAGAGATCGAAATCACCGAGGAGGACATCATCGAAGAGTTTGAGCGTAGAAGGAGCGAGCTCTCCAAACCCGAGCGGCGACGCGTGATCCAGTACCTCGCTGCCGAGCGTGCGGAGGCGGACGCGGTACTCGCACTCGTACGCGAAGGATCATCCCTCTCAGAAGCTACCGCTGCCGCGATCGATACCGATGCAAACTCTCTCGATCTTGGACTCGTCACCCGCGAGGATCTCAACCTGGAACTCGCTGAGGCAGCCTTCTCTCTGCCTCTCAACGAGGTGGACGGACCCAAGGAGACACCGTTCGGATGGAGCTTCCTCGAGATTACGGAAATCCAGGAGGCGAGCGAACCTGTCCTTGAGGAGATGCGCGAGGAACTGCGTGACAACCTCGCACTGGAACGCGCTTTCGATCTCCTTCACGACCGCTCGGAAATCTTCTATGACGAACTCGCAGGCGGTGCCACGCTCGAGCAAGCCGCCCGCGAGTCAGGTGCCATCGTGACCGAAGTCCGTGGCGTCGATTCCTCAGGACGCGACATGGATGGGAAAGTTCACCCCGACGCCCCCGATTCCGCCGTGCTTGCGCTTTCTTTTGCCGCGCTCGAAGGCGAAACTACCGATCTCTCCGACCTCCCCAACGGTGCCCTCGCTTCCATACGTGTTGACCGGATCGTCCCCTCGCGACCAAAAACCTTCGAGGAGGCGCGCAAGGAGCTCACCGACGATCTACTTTCCGAGGCACGGCGCGAGGCCTCGCGCACACAAGCCGAGGCGCTCGCCATGGAGGCCGATAACGCCGAGGATTTCGATGCCCTTGCGGAGACCCACGGCGGCACGGTCCGTGTTTCTGGATCCGTATCCCGTTCAGGCGACGGTGCCGACCCGGCATTCCCCCGCGAAGCCGTGGTGGAAGCCTTCCGCCTTAACCAGGGAGATACGAGCCAAGCGATCTCGCTTGGTGCCGGCGGCTACGCCGTTGTCCGTGTCGATGCGGTCGAAGCTGCGGGATCGCCGGACCAGGAAAAAGAAGACGAGCTGCGATCCACTCTCGAGACGGGCCTGCGAGAAGACGTCGTGCGTTCATTCATAAACGCACTGCGCGCTGCGCATCCGGTGCAAGTCGTCGATGCCGCCTTCGAACGAGTACTTTCCCCGGACTACGGGGTCAGCACCTCCAACCCACCCCGCTAAGCGGAACGCGACATGTCGCTCCAGCCGTCGGCGGCGGCGTTCTCAGAACGGCACCGAAGCGGCACTCCTCAAGTGGTCTGTCGCACCCTGGTCGCTGACCTTGAAACCCCGGTCTCGGCGATGCTCAAGATCGCTCGCGGTCGCCCCAACAGTTTTCTCCTCGAATCGGTCGAGGGCGGAAGCATCCGGGGGCGCTATTCGATCGTCGGTACAGCACCCGACCTGATCTGGCGCTGCCATGGGGATTCTCCCGAAATCAACCGCGACGCGCAGACCAACCCAGAAGGCTTCATCCCCGACGAAGGAGGTTCCCTCGAATCACTCCGCCGCCTGCTCCACGAATCGCGAATCGATCTCCCTCCCGAACTTCCTCCGATGGCAGCAGGTCTCGTCGGTTACATGGGATTCGATACCGTCCGCCTCGTCGAGCGGCTACCGACCAATTACGATTCGGCTCTCGGTCTTCCCGACGGGATCCTGATCCGTCCCACCCTGATGGCAGTGTTCGACACGGTGAGCGACACCGTGACCCTCGCTACTCCTGTCTATCCGGACGGAAAGCGCACTGCTGAGGAAGATCTTGCGCAAGCCTCGACCCGTATCGAACATGCTGTGGCGGCTCTCCGGGGGCCGCTTCCTTCGAGAGAAGAGTTCGCTAACGACCACCCCCCACCTGAACCCGTCTCCAACATGGAACCCGAGGATTACAAGGCGATGGTGGCGCAGGCACGGGAGTACATCCTTGCCGGCGACATCTTCCAGGTAGTTCTCTCACAGCTTTTCTCAACCCCCTTCCGGCTGCCACCGTTCGCCCTCTACCGGGCACTCCGGCGGCTCAATCCCTCGCCCTTCCTCTTCCACCTCGATATCGGCGGTGTCGCCGTGGTGGGTTCCAGCCCGGAAATTCTCGTGCGGGCACGCGACGGCAAGGTCACGATCCGTCCGATCGCCGGCACTCGCCCCCGGGGCATAACTCCGTCCGAGGACAAGGAGATGGAGCGCGACCTGCTCGCCGACCCCAAGGAACTCGCCGAACACCTAATGTTGCTCGACCTGGGGCGAAACGACGTCGGGCGCGTTAGCGTTCCCGGAAGTGTGCGAGTCACCGACCAGATGATTGTCGAGCGCTACAGCCACGTGATGCACATCGTCTCCAACGTCGAGGGTGACCTCGCGCCCGAGAACGACGCTGTGGACGCGCTGATGGCAGGCTTCCCGGCGGGCACCGTGAGCGGTGCTCCCAAAGTGCGCGCACTCGAGATTATCGACGAACTCGAGCCCTGCCGACGCGGCATCTACGCAGGTTGCGTGGGTTATTTCTCCGTCAACGGTTCAATGGACACCTGCATCACACTCCGCACAGCCATCGTGAAAGACGGCACGATGCACGTGCAAGCGGGAGCCGGTATCGTCGCCGACAGCGATCCAGAAGCTGAGTTCCGGGAGACGGTGAACAAGGCGCGGGCCCTTTTTTATGCCGCCGAAGAGGCGGTGCGGCTCGCGGGCGAGGACACTCCCCCGGGCTCGTCCTAGGAATTACACACGGGCCGCCACCATGTACGTCCTCATCGACAACTACGACAGTTTCGTCCACAACCTCCGCCACTACCTGGAGGAACTGGGAGCACGCGTCCAGACATTCCGCAACGACGCACTGACCCCCGACGAGGTGTTGGCCATGAACCCGGAGGGCATCATCCTCTCGCCAGGTCCGTGCAATCCAGAACGGGCAGGGATCTGTCTTAGCCTCGTAAAAAAAGCAGCCGGCCGGGTACCGATCCTGGGCGTTTGCCTTGGCCACCAAGCCATCGGCCAAGGATTCGGCGGCCGAGTAGTGCGCGCTCATCGCGTCATGCACGGCAAAACCAGCCCCGTCCTGCACGAGGGTGACGGAATCTTCGAGGGCCTCCCCTCGCCGTTCAGGGCTACCCGTTATCATTCGCTCATCCTTGAGCGGAAGAGCCTGCCCTCGGAAGTTGCGATGACCGCATTCACTGAGGATGGCATCGTCATGGGAATACGCCACGTAAAGCACCCTGTCTTTGGTGTGCAATTCCATCCGGAAAGCATCGCCTCCGAGCACGGTCACGATCTCCTGGCGAATTTCCTTCGCCTCGCCCGGGAAGCGAACCCCTCATGACGAACGGCCACGACAACTTCCAAGGCTTCGTCCGCAAGGTCGCCGAGGGAACTCCGCTCGATGGTGCCGAGGCAGAAGCGGCATTCACGCTTCTGATGGAGGGAGAGGCGACGCCCGCACAGGCGGGTGCCTTTTTAATGGCGCTTCGGGTACGCGGCGAGACCGTGGACGAGATTGCGGGCGCAGCCCGCGTCATGCGGGCCAAAGCAACGCGGATAAAGGCACCAGAGGACGCCATCGACACCTGCGGAACCGGCGGCGACGGGCTTGGCACTCTCAACATTTCCACCGCTGTCGCCTTCGTCGCCGCCGGATGCGGCGTACCTGTCGCCAAACACGGAAACCGGGCCATATCGTCGCGTTCAGGATCCTCTGACGTGCTCACCGCACTTGGCGTCAACGTCGAGATCGACCACGCCCTTGTCCAGCACGCGCTCGACGAGGCAGGAGTCTGCTTCCTAATGGCACCGCGCCACCACCAAACGATGCGTCACGTCGGTTCAATCCGTGCCGAGCTCGGAGTGCGGACGGTCTTCAACCTGGTTGGCCCTCTCTCCAACCCAGGTTTCGTCCGGCGCCAGGTCATCGGAGTCTTTTCTTCCGAATGGCTCGAACCGTTAGCGCAGGTGCTGGCCGAACTCGGATCGGAACACGTCTGGGTCGTGCACGGTGCCGACGGAATGGACGAGATCTCCACCACCGGAACGTCCCGAGTCGCCTCACTCCAGAACGGCAAGGTGAAAGCTTTCGAAGTCACGCCGGAGGACGCAGGTCTCTCCCGGGCCCGGATCGAGGATTTGCTCGGAGGCGATGTCGAGGAAAACGCTAAACGGCTACGTGCGCTCCTCGACGGCGAAAACGGCCCCTACCGGGACATCGTGCTCCTGAACACCGCCGCCGCCCTGATCGTCGCCGGACGAACTAAGGACCTGGTGGGCGGAGTAAAAATGGCTGCCGAATCAATTGATTCGGGTGCTGCCGCAGGCCGTCTTGCGGCACTGGCCGCAATCTCGCATGAAAGGCCCGCCCCTTGAACGATCACTTAAGCGAAATTTGTGCGGAGAAACGACGCCATGTCGCAGAACGCAAACGTGCACGACCCGAGGAAGACCTCATTAGCGCCGCAGCCGCCATGCCGCCGTGCCGTGGCTTTTCGGCAGCTCTTCGCACCGCCGTGGACGCGGGCCGGTACGGGCTCATCGCCGAGATCAAGCGAGCGAGCCCTTCGCGCGGACGCATCCGCGACAACTTTGATCCCGTTCAGCTTGCATGCGCCTACCAGGCGGGGGGAGCGACCTGCCTTTCGGTACTTACGGACGCACCTTTCTTCGAGGGAGATGATTCGCACCTTGCCTTGGCACGGAATGCAACACCGCTCCCCGTGTTGCGGAAAGACTTCATTGTCGACCCCTACCAGATCGCCGAAACGCGAGCACTCGGAGCCGACTGCGCACTCCTCGTCCTTGCCGCCCTTGAGGATGCGCAGGCACGTGAACTGGCCAATGCGGCGCAGGAATTCGGAATGGACGTTCTGACCGAGGTTCATGACGAAATCGAGGTCGAGCGAGCCCTGGACCTGGGAGCGGAGCTTGTCGGAATCAACAACCGAAACCTTCGCACTCTTGAAGTAGATCTCTCCGTCTGCGAACGGCTCGCCCGGAAGATTCCTCCCGGGTGCGAGCTTGTCTGCGAGAGCGGAATTTCCGAGCCTGCCGATCTTGCGCGCGTGGCTGCCGTAGGCGTGAAAAGGTTTCTGGTAGGCGAATCCCTGATGCGTGAGGATGACGTGGAAGCGGCAACCCGCCAGCTCCTTGGACTCGTCCCCTCGGAAGCCGCAGCATGAGCCGCCGTCTCACTCATCTCGACGCCAAGGGACGCGCACGCATGGTCGACGTAGGCAGCAAACGTCCCACGAAACGGAGCGCCACCGCCACCGCTGAAGTCACCATGGAGCCTGCCACCCTCGCGCTCATCGTGGAGGGTGGGCACGCCAAGGGAGACGTCCTTGGGACCGCTCGCATCGCCGGCATCATGGCCGCCAAACACACCCATGAGCTCATTCCGCTCTGCCATCCCCTCCCACTCAACGCCGTTGAGGTGAAGCTTGCGTGCAACACCAAACGCAACACGGTTGAGATCGAGGCGACCTGCCGCACTCTTGCCCGGACCGGCGTGGAAATGGAAGCGCTGACGGCGGCGGCGGTGGCCGGGCTCACCGTCTACGATATGTGCAAGGCGGTCGACCGAAAGATGGAAATCGGCCCGGTCCGGCTCATTCACAAAGCAGGCGGAAAATCCGGAACGTACCTCCGGACATGATCCCCGTTGACGAAGCAAGGCAACGGATTTGCGAATCGATCCGTCCGCTCGCAACGGAAACCATCCCTCTAAATATCGCCATGGGACGCGTGCTCGCCCGTACGGTCAAGGCCAGAGTTTCCCAGCCACCGGCCGCAGTTTCGGCAATGGACGGCTATGCGGTTCGTGCCGCCGATGCGACAACCGCTCCGACCGATCTCGAAGTGGTTGCCGAGGTTCCCGCGGGCAGACCCCACGACGGAAACATCGCCTCAGGTCAGGCAGCCCGCATTTTCACGGGTGCCCTCCTCCCCAATGGAACCGACTCCATCGTCATCCAGGAAAACACGAAAAACGTAGGGAAAGGAAAGGTCCGCATTCTCGAAACAGCCTCACCCGGCAAGCACGTCCGTGCGGCAGGCATCGACTTCCGTGAGGGCGATGAGCTCATCGAAACTGGGAAGGTCCTGTCGGCACGGGACGTGGGCCTCGCCGCTGCCGGCGACAACCCCTGGCTTGTCGTTCGCCGACGGCCTCGCGTGGCCCTGCTCGCCACCGGCGATGAGATCGTGCTCCCGGGTGAACCTCGCACGTCCGGACAGATCGTCTCCTCAAACACGTTCTCCCTATCTGCGATCGTGAGCGCCTGTGGTGGAGAGGCATCTGATCTCGGACCGATTCCCGACGATCCTGGCGCACTCAACGATGCGCTTGAGGCCGCTTCACTTTTCGATCTTCTCGTCACCACAGGAGGGGTTTCCGTCGGCGATCACGACCTCGTCGGCCCGGCACTCAAGGAACGCGGTCTCGATCTCTCGTTCTGGAAGATTGCCATGCGCCCGGGAAAGCCCCTCCTCTTCGGGAAACTTCCAGGAGGACCTGCAGTGCTCGGGATTCCCGGGAACCCCGTCTCAGCAGTTGTCTGTTCGATGGTGTTCCTGCGCCCGGCATTGAGATCAATGCTGGGATTGCCTGATGATGACGATTCTGAAACGGCGGTGCTGGGACGCGATCTGCCGGCCAACGACCGCCGCGAGGATTACCTGCGCGCGACGCTCTCCCGGGATCAGGCAGATCCGCCCGTCGTTACCCCGTTCGATCTCCAGGACAGTTCGATGATGTCCCTTCTGGCATCGGCTGACTGCCTTGCTGTGCGACCGATGAACGCTCCTGCTGCTTCTGCTGGCGATGAAATCAAAATTTTCCGTTTTCCATTTTGTCCCGGTGGGTTCTAAATTTTTTGTATTAATTAAGGACAGAATTTGACACAAGATTAGAACAAAATTAGACTTCGCCAGTTGTTCGTTCGTTCTGATCGGAACATCATATTTCTGTGCCAGAGCACACACAAGGGAATAACGCCGATGCTTACTCGTAGGCAGCATGAACTGCTTCTTTACATCAACAAGACCATCGCCCGCACGGGTATCTCGCCTTCGTTCGAGAACATGAAGCAGGCACTCGGTCTTAAGTCGAAGTCCGGAATCCACAGGCTCGTCACCGGTCTCGTGGAGCGGGGCTTCCTCCATCGTCTGCCAAACCGGGCGCGGGCCTTGCGCGTGCTTCAAACCCCTGAAGATGCCTCCGCCAAGCCGGGGGAAGACCACTCCTGGGGATCGGCCACCTCGATTCCCCTCTACGGGCGAATCGCAGCAGGAACACCCATCGAGGCGATTTCATTTTCCGATTCAACGATTGATACACCGCCCGCGATGCTCGGCCCGGGCGAGCACTACGCCCTCGAGATCTCCGGTGATTCGAT
Source organism: Alphaproteobacteria bacterium (assembly GCA_965206145.1). Taxonomy (GTDB): domain Bacteria; phylum Pseudomonadota; class Alphaproteobacteria; order TMED109; family TMED109; genus CBDBIK01. The sequence continues at coordinate 23,316 of CBDBIK010000002.1, read as the reverse complement.
GGTCAACGCGGGGATCCTAGACGGAGACATCGCCGTTATCCGTCGTGCCGGGGATGCCGACAATGGGACCATCGTTGTTGCTCTCATCGACAAGGAAGAGGCAACCCTCAAGCGTCTCCGCCGCAAGGGGAACTCGATCGCCCTCGAGCCAGAGAACCCCAACTATGAGACCCGTATTTTCGGTCCCGATCGAATCGAGGTGCAGGGCACGCTTGTCGGAATCCTGCGCAAGTACTGAGCATCTCCTCTCCTCGCTTTCACCCGCGCGGGGTGAGGCATTGTCGTCTCCATGACCGTCGTCACGCGCTTCGCTCCCTCGCCCACCGGCTTCCTGCACATCGGCGGTGCGCGCACTGCCCTGTTCAATTGGCTCCACGCCCGACATTCCGGGGGAAAGTTTCTCCTTCGGATTGAGGACACCGACCGCGCCCGTTCCACACCTGAAGCGACGCAGGCCATTTTCGACGGGCTTAAATGGATCGGGCTCACATGGGACGAAAATGTCGTCCACCAGTCCGAGCGAAGCGATCGTCACGCCGAGGTCGTCACTTCCCTTCTAGAAATGGGGCACGCCTACCGGTGCTGGTGCACGCCCGAAGAGCTCCAAAGCATGCGCGAGCAGGCAAGGAAGGAGCACCGTCCCATGCGCTACGACGGGCGGTGGCGGGATCGTGATCCGTCCGAAGCACCCAAAGAGGTGGCCCCTGTCATCCGCGTTCGCACGCCCTTCGAAGGCGAGACACGTATTAACGATGCGGTGCAGGGAAGTGTCAAAGTGGACAACGCCGAGATCGATGACTTCGTCATCCTCCGGGCGGACGGCACACCCACCTACATGCTCTCGGTGGTTGTGGACGACCACGACATGGGCGTAACCGACATCATCCGTGGAGACGATCACCTCACCAACGCCTTCCGGCAACATCAGATATTCGATCTCATGGGCTGGGATGCCCCCCGGTTTGCGCACATCCCGCTCATCCACGGTCCCGACGGGAAGAAACTTTCCAAACGCCACGGCGCACTTGGTGTCGAGGCCTATCGGGACGACGGCTTCCTGCCCGAAGCACTCCGCAATGCTCTCCTCCGCCTTGGCTGGGCGCACGGAGATGACGAGGTCATCTCAACCGAGCAGGCGGTCGAGTGGTTCGACATTGCCAACGTCGGGCAAAGTGCTGCCCGCTTCGATCTGAACAAGCTTCTAAACCTGAACACCCATTATCTCCGGGAGACGGGCGATGTCCGTCTCACCGAGGAGATCGTGCCCCTGATCGAAGCGAACGGGGTCACGGTGGGCGATGCGGAGCGCACACGCCTCCTTGCCGGCATGCCTGGGCTCAAGGAGCGAACAAAGACCTTGAAAGAACTCGCAAGCAGTGCTGCCTTCTACGCCCGACGCCGGCCGCTTCCGCTCGACGAAAAGGCGGAACGCACACTGGACGAGGAAGCCCGGATTCTGCTTACCAAACTTGCCGGCCCACTTGGCCAGACCAAGCCATGGTCGGAAGAAACACTCGAGAACAAAGTGCGTGCCTTCGCCGAGGAGGCTGGATGCAAGCTTGGGGTAGTGGCTCAGCCGGTCCGGGCAGCCCTCACCGGTGGAACGGTCTCACCAGGAGTCTTCAATGTAATGGAGACACTCGGACGGGAAGAAACGCTCGGACGGATCGAAGACGTGGCACATCAAGCACATCGAGCACATCGCTAGATACAGCGTCCTCCGTCCACCTCTAGCATCACGCCCGTAAGGAAACGCGCTTCCTCGGAAGCGAGGAAAAGTGCGGTATTGGCAATGTCTTCAGGCGTGGAAAGCCGTCCAAGCGGAACCGTCCCCACGAATCTCTTCCGTGACTCTTCCTGATTGCCGTCACCAAGGAAGTCTGAAAGCATCGCAGTCTCACCGGCCACGGGACAGATTCCATTCACTCGAATGTCATCGGAAGCAAGCTCCAGAGCCAGAGTTTTGCTCATCGTGAGGAGTGCACCCTTGGTTGCGTTGTAGGGAGCAAGACCCGGTCGGGGGCGAATTGCTGCCGTTGAAACGGTATTGATGATCGAGCCACCATTTCCTTGCATCCGAAAAATCGGGACAGCATGGCGAACGCCGAGATAACAACTCTTCACGTTGATCCGGAACAGGCGGTCAAAAAAATCCTCTTCCACGTCCACCAACGGTGTGGGGGACATTCCAATCGCCGCGTTCTGTACGAGAACGTCGAGGCGGCCGAACGAGGAAAGCGCAGCGTCGATCATCGCCTTTGTTTGGGTGTTATCGGAGACATCGACCATGCAGGGTTCTGCGATTCCGCCCGCATCGGTGATCGCTTCCGCGACTTTTTCTGCGCCGTCGCCATTGAGATCAGCAACCAAGACACTCGCCCCCTCCGTAGCGTAGAGCTTGGCGATTCCCTCGCCGAACCCGCTCGCAGCTCCGGTAACAACAGCAATTTTTCCCTTGAGTTTCATCATTTTTTCCCTTCTTTGGTCTGGACATACGTCCGCTCGGCCCCGCTAGGGCTACCCATCCCGCTCCCAAATCGCAACCATGACGCCTGCAGAGATCGAGACGAGCGAAGACACAGGACGCGAAAAGCCTTGCCAGCGCGGCGTGCGCATGGACAATCTTCGATCAGTTTCAAATTTCCGCTCGGAGAACCCCATGCGAATCGCACCTGGTGTCCTGGAACCCTACGTTGCCAACATTTTCCACGGAGCAGGATGCTCCCGCGAGGAGGCAGACCGAATCGCCCTTTACCTCGTCAAAGCAAATCTGGCCGGACACGACAGTCACGGCGTCATTCGCGTCCCTCGTTATCTCTCATGGATGGAAAATGGGGCCGTCAAGGCGGGTACCGAACCCGTGATCGCGAACGAGGGACCGACGCATGCCGTGGTCGACGCGGGCTTTGGCTTTGGACAGACTTGCGGTCCCTTCGCTACGGACCTCGGGATCGCCAAGGCGAAGGAATCCGGTCTTTCGGTCATCGGCATCCGAAACTCCGGGCATCTGGGCCGAATCGGTGACTGGCCCGAGCGGGCAGCCGACAACGACATCATTTCCCTGCACTTTGTCAACACTTCCGGTCTTGGTTTACTCGTCGCGCCCTTTGGATCGCTCGACCGGCGCTTCTCCACGAACCCCATCGCAGCCGGTGTCCCGATCCCCGGGCAGGAGCATTTCATCCTTGATTTCGCCACATCGGTCGTCGCCGAGGGAAAGATGCTGGTCGCGCACCAGGGAGGAAAACAATTGCCTGAAGGTGCCCTTGTCGATCAGCAGGGCAATCTTTCCCAGGATCCAGCACTGATCTACGGCAAGGACACCGGAGCCAACCCCAACGACTCACGCGGTGGCGACGGTGCTATTCGCGCCATGGGCGAGCACAAGGGTTCCGCGCTTTCGTTCCTTTGCGAGCTCCTCGCAGGTGCCCTTACCGGTTCAACCTGCGCAAAGCCGGACGAGACCCGTCTTTCGAATGGCATGCTTTCCTTCTATCTCCGTCCAGATCTTTTCGGAGCTGGAGATGCCTACGTGCAGGAAGTGAAGAGTTACCTCTCCTTCTTCGAAACGGCCCGACCCATTGAGCCCGAAGGGAAAGTAATGATGCCCGGCGAGCCCGAAAATATCTCCCGAGCTGAAAGAAACACCAGGGGTATTCCGCTCACCGACACTACTTGGGAGGCGATTTGCAAGAGTGGCAAGGAGCACGGGGTCTCCGCCCCTGAGATCCTGACCGAGATGGCAGAAGCTTCGTGAGCTGGCGCAAGGCCACCCTCACGCTCTTTCTGGTCACCATCGCCACTTCCACCTCTCTGAAGGCGCGCGATGGTGATTGTGCAGAGGGATCCGCCGGCAACATCATTTGCGAAATTCTCGTAGGAACGGAAGAGGAATCCGCCTCTGACCTCGGCCTCTACAACATCACCGTCGTACTCAAGCGACTTCCCGGTGACAGCGGAGAAGAATTCAAGTTCAAGGTCTCAATCGACGCAGGAAAATGCGATGATGCCTCCAAGCACTTCATTGATGAAGCTGTACGGTTCCGGAAAGACGAAACCAACAAGCGCTTCAACTTCCCGCTTCTCCTCCACCCGGGTGAGGCGCAGAGCAACCGCTGCGTGGTAGCCACCGCTTCGGAGTGCGAGGGCGGATGTGTTGCTCGGATAGAAATGCTCGCAGGCGAGACCGCCGTCATGCGCAGCCTCGAACCCCCACCGCCAGAGCGCTAAACCTGGCGAGGGAGCCCCGTCGCGGTGTGTTCGGCGACGAGTTTGTTCCCACCGCCAGAGCGCTAAACCCGGCGAGGGAGACCCTGGAGCCGCGTTCCTTGAACGGCCGCCAATGTGGGGAACCGAAAATAACTGGAATTTGCCTGCCAGCCGCTCTGAATGGCCTCGAAAACGGATTTTCCTGCGTTTCAGGAGCCGTTTCGGAGCAGGAAAATTATTCGAATTCCAGCTCCGGATTCGTCAGGGAATTCTCCCATCCCTTCAACTCGACTCTTCCCAATATCCAGTTATTTCCGGCCCCTCACAGCCAAAATCATTTTCTCGGCGAGTAGGCCGAGGGAAGAAGAAGCGTCGAGGTCATCGATTCGATCTGAGGAAGTGCCTCGCCAAGGAATGCCTTCCACTCGGAATTACCCTGGGAGGCGGCCCGCGCCTTGGCGCGCTCCTCAAAGCTCGGGTACACCCACAGATGGATTACCTCGTTGGGATCAGGGAACATCGTCACCCAAAGCCCGACGTTCATCGAGTATTTTTCCCGAGCCGGAAAGGCTTTTTTCATCATTTCCGACCAACTGCCCGCCGCACCCGACTGCAGACGATAAATCCTCAACTCGTAGATGTTGTTTTCGGTCTCGACAGGCTTCATGTCCACGACGGGACGGAGCACGCGCACGCTCTGGGTCAGGATGTGCGGACGGACCAGGGGAATGAATTCGTCCTGCCATTCCTTTTTCTTCCCCAACTCACCCCGCAGGCGCACCAAGTCCGCCACGTCCTTGTAAGACCAGAGATGGACATACTGGTTGAGTTCGCCGATTTCGCTTGCGAAGTGCCCTTCGAGGCGGCCATAGGCCTCCCCACCCCGGATCTTCTGGCCAACGGTTCCGCTGGCCTCGATCACCTTGGGGGCCGTACCGGGCCGGCACGTGTACATCCTAAGTTCGTGGATCATTTTCTCGTCCTTTCTTGAAGCTCCTCGCAGAGCTTCAGAAGCTTTCCTTGTATGGCCGAAGATCGGCCTCGAGTGTCCAGGTTGTCGGCTCCTGACAATGAATGTGCCAGTAAAGATCAGCAATCCCATCGATATTGAGGAGACCCTGTTCACCCTTCGCCTTGACCATCTCCGGTCTCCGGGTTCGCAGACGATCGCCGTCGATGCCACCGTCAATCACGACATGAGCGACGTGGATTCCCTTCGGACCAAGCTCGCGGGCGACGGACTGCGTGAACATCCGGAGTCCCGACTTGGCGGCAGCGAAGTGTCCAAACCCCGCCCGACCCCGCATCGCTCCAGTAGCACCAGTGCAGATGATCGTTCCTTTACCACGGGGAAGGAGGCGTTTTGCCGCCTCCTGGAGTGTGAGGAAGCCACCGAAGCAGCAAACCCGCCAGAACTCCTCAACCGTCTCGGGGGCAAGTTCCATGAACGGGATTGGTTGGTTGATGCCAGCGTTGTAGATGACGAGTTCGAGTGTGCCATCGGCTGCCTCCACCTGATCAAAGAAAGTGCTCACCGATTCGGGCGAGGTGGCGTCGACCATGATGGGAGTCATCGTCTCTCCCCTCCCCTCGGCCTTGGCCACGTGCTCACTGAGCCGCTTCTCGGTTCGTCCACCAATGAAGACATTGAAACCTTCGCGAGCCACGCGACGCGAGACGGCAGCACCCAGCCCCCGTGCGGCACCCACACCGATAACCGCGGCAACACGCTGCATTCCGGATGAATCCGCCAAACCAACCCCCCTGTCTGGGCAATGTACCAGAGCTTTAACGCTACCGAAGCAATATAGAACGGATGGAAGGCGTTGACTTCGCTCTACGAGTGGGGTTTTCTGTCACTCCCTCGCCGCTCCGGGACGAGAGGAGAATTTCGTCATGGCGAAGCCGACGACCGTCAAAATCCGCATGATGAGCACAGCTGATACCGGGTATTACTTTGTCACCCGGAAGAACACGCGCACACAAGGCGGAACTCCGGCTGCGAAGCTGGAACTCCGCAAGTACGACCCCGTGGTCCGTAAACACGTCCTCTTCAAGGAAGCGAAAATCAAGTAGAGGGTTGCCCGGGTGGTGGATCGGGATCCTCACCGGAAAACGGAACCCTTGCGCTCCCCGCCTGGAGCTCGGACGGTCTGCATTGACTGCGCTCAGTTTGTCCCTGATGGGCCCGTCTGCCCTCGCTGCCGCGGCCCTAGGCTTGTCTGCCACGCCGAGCTTGGCAGACTTTCTATCGCACATGTCGACTGCGATGCCTTTTATGCAGCCGTCGAGAAACGTGACCGTCCCGAACTCCGCAACCGCCCGCTAATCGTCGCAGGCATATCCCATCGCTCGGTCGTTACCACGGCATGTTACCTCGCCCGGATGCACGGTGTCCGCTCAGCAATGCCACTCTACAAGGCACAAAAACTCTGTCCCGATGCCATCGTCCTACCGCCAGATTTTCCCCGTTACCGCAACGTTTCGCGTGAGATCCATGCCCTAATGGAAGACGCGGCCGACATCGTCCAGTCCGCCTCGATTGACGAGGCCTGGTTGGATCTTTCGAGTGCGGTCGAGAACACCGGCTCGGCAGTCCCGGTGTTAGCCGATTTTGCCCTGCGAGCAGAACATGAGGTGGGCATATCGGTCTCGATCGGCCTCAGCTACTGCAAGTCGCTTGCAAAAATGGCGTCCGATCTGGACAAACCCCGTGGTTTCTCTGTTGTCGGGCGCGGTGACGCCCTTTCCTTCCTTGCTCCACTTCCCGTGGAGCGCCTGCACGGGGTTGGGCCAAGCCTCAAACAACGCCTTGCGGATCATGGCATGACGCAAATCGGGCAACTGCAGTCACTTGGTCCCGAATGGCTCATGCGCAGGTTCGGGCGGACGGGGAAAACGTTGTACGAGCACAGCCTTGGCATTGATGAGCATCCCGTACGCCCGCCTGCGCGGGCAAAAAGTGTCTCCGCCGAGACCACGTTCTCAGCCGATATCTCTTCCAAGGGCGACATACTCGCCAAGGTAAAAGCACTCTCCAACGATCTCGGGACGCGCCTTCGCCATTCAGGCCTGCGCGGGCGTACGGTGATACTCAAACTCAAGACCTCGAACTTTCGGGTTCTCACCCGCCAGACAACCCTTGCCCAACCAACCGAGGATGCAGGAACCATTGGCAACACCGCGGCCCGGCTCGCCGAACCACTTGCCAACGGAACTTCCTACCGATTGGTTGGAGTCGGCATTAGTTCCATGAGCAAAGAAGGTGAGGAGTACGGAGAAAGAAACCTCGAACTCGAAATCAGCAACCCTGCGGAGGAACCTCTTGCCAGGACTCGAGTTCGCCTGCGAAGCTGAAATCGATGTGATCCATCACAAAACTGTCCACCACCCCGTTCGAGCGGAGTCGCATGGAGATCTCCTGGTCAGGGCTTTCCTCCCGCCCGAAGAAGGGGAAATAGGCAAAGCGGAGGTTGCGCCCTGAAAGTGCCGTAAGAGCGCCGCCAAGGGCATCAGGCTCGGCGGTAACCGGTAGCCCGTAAAACGTCGTCACCCGCTGGAGTCCGTCTCCCTCCGGACCGGAAAAAACCGTGTCCGCCTTGAAGTCGGCAGTGCCCTTCATTTCATTGAGCGCTTGCAGAAAATGGGCCGCGGGGAAGGTTGTCCCAGCAGGGAGCGCCGCCTCGTAACGAGAGGGAAGCCGGTAGTAAATCTCTCCACCCGAACCATCACTGCGAAGCGTCGCGTCACCCTCCACAGTTTCGATCCGCCTGCCACCGCTGTTGGTGACGATCGAAAAACGGAACGCGCTCCCGTCCTTCGCCTCCCAAGTGATATAGCGACGATCGGTCCAGTGTTGATTCCCGTGCCTATCAAGGACGAGAAAGATGAAATGTTGATTCACCAACCAACCGTCACAGGAATCCTTCCACTCGAACTGGAGCTTACCTGTCATGGCCATGACAGAACCTCCTCGATTTTCATCGAGATGAACCTCATAAACCGCACGGTGTGGAACAAGTTGGGCAAGAGCCGAAGCGGCTCCAAACGTCATGACTGTCAATAAGCAGGCAAGCGGCCCGAGAATCCCTGCCGCGCATTTTCCGCCCCACACCTGCATAGCGTTTCTCCCGCGACCACAGAGATTATAGGGTGCATCGACGCCCCGGAAAGATAACTTTTACACCCCGGTAGCACGCAAGGCAGGCGGAATCCTGCAACTTCGGTGGGGGTGATGGTGGTATGGTGAGGCGAATTTTCTATCGCCTGTGAACGAGGCAAACCAATGTCAGCCATCAACAAGCGTCTCGAAGAACTTGGGATTGAGATTCCCGATCCTCCCCCTCCCGGCGGCAGTTATGTGCCAGTCGTCATCACCGGATCGCTTGCCTTTGTGGCCGGACAGATTCCGTTCTGGAACGGTGAGATTCCCTACAAAGGGAAGATCGGCGTCGACGTCGACGAGGAATTCGGCCGCAAAGCCGCCGAAACGTGCGCCCTTAACATCCTGGCCGCACTCCGACAGGCATTAAATGGTGACCTCGACCGCACCCGCCGCTGCGTAAAACTCGGGGTATTCGTGAACTGCGTCGACGGCTTCGACAAACATCCCGAAATCGCCAACGGTGCCTCCGACCTCATAGTCAAGATCTTCGGGGAGCGAGGACGCCATGCCCGCTTCGCTGTCGGGGCCCACACGCTCCCCCGAAACGTAACGGTGGAGGTGGATGCCGTCTTCGAAATCGAGTGAGATGCATTCGGCCCGCACCGTCACCTGTGTCTCGGAGATCGATCCGGAGGCTTGGGATGCCTGCGCCGGCACTACGAACCCCTTCGTCCGCCACTCCTTCCTGAAAACTCTCGAAGATTCCGGGTCGGTCGGAGAAAATACCGGCTGGACACCGATGCATGTCGTCCTTGAGACGGAAAACGGTGAGATTATTGGCTGTGCGCCCACCTATGTAAAAAGCCATTCCCAGGGCGAGTACGTCTTCGATCACGGCTGGGCAGAGGCCTTCGTGCGAGCAGGCGGTTCCTACTACCCCAAGCTCCAGGTTGCCGTCCCTTTGTAGGCGCACGAAAATAATTGGAAATCCGACCGAAAATAATTGGATTTGGCTTGGAAATCTGCCTCGATTTAGAGGCGTTTTATGGCTAGAAAATCGCATCTAAAAGACCGTTGATCAGACGCGATCGGGCCAGTTGCCAACGCCCCCACTGTCGATCGAATTCGGCTCCGCGTTCCTTCCGTCCATGGCGGCATAGTCGGTGGGAATGTAGTGCAAGTAACAGCCGACGAAACGCTGCTTGCCGCCGTAGGGGGTCATTCTCGCGTGGATCACCCGGCATCCCTCGTAGACGACGATATTGGTCTCGTGGGTGACGACCTGGCAGGTCTCCTGCTCACCTGCCATCGACAGATCCATGAGCTGCATTGCCCAAGGCTGGTCGGCGCGGATCGTCATCGAGACGGACACAGCGTGCGCTGGATAGGCGTCGAGATGGCCCACCAGCACTGCACCCGGCTCATGGCAGCGAGGCCCGTACCATGCCGAGAGCCTGAGCTCGCGCCCGACGACCTTCTCAGCGAACGGCCGGAAAGCCTCATGGATCCGCTTGATCTCCTCTGCGGCGGCCCGGGAGTAGAGGATGGAGGAGCAATGCACCTTTCGAAGCGAAGCGTCGGCAGCCGGAGGATCGGTGATCCAGCTTCCGGGCATGGAAACACCATTGCGGTAGGCATTTGAGGTCGTGTACAGCTCGGGCATGAGGTTCCGCTCGTCGAGGGATGCTTCGTCCACGATGCTCCGGAGAGGATCGAGAAGGGCGGGTTCGGCGTCGTAGAGGGCGAAACCACGAGGCAAGTACCGAGGTGCCCAGATTGCAGCGGAGTAGTCGCGGAGCCAGCGAGCCCGCACATAGATGTCGGGGATCATGAGGGGGCCTCGGGCGTGACGTTGGCGCGCACTGCATCGATCCCCGCGTCCATCGCCTCATAGGCCTCGGTCGCCGTGGCCGCGGAATCGACGGCGGCCCGGGCTTCGGCGGCGACGGGTCCGAGGGCAGCGATTTTCGCCTCAAGCGCCTCGTCGGGGCGGCTGACTGCCAGGCCGGCGACGGTGTCCACGCCGAGGATGTCCATGGCGACGGCAGCGCAAGTGCGCTCGATCGCCTCGCGGGCGTACTGGCGGGCTTCGTCGAGGCTGGCTGGGAGCAGGTCGCGGATCGGCTTCTTCGCCTCGGCTCGGTACTCCTCGGCGAAGTCGGCCGAATGCAGGGCCTCTCGCGCGCTGACACGCCCGGCGACGTCTGCCGCGGGAGCGCCTGTGTCCCCACGACCTGTGAGCCACAGACTCCTGGCCCGTCCATGGACGGCGAGAAATGCACGGTGGAAGGGATAGACGCGCTCGGCGTAGGCGCAACCGAAATTGCCGAGGGTTCGCATCGAACCGAAGACGACAGGAGGTCCGAAATCGGCGGGAAGAGCGAGCGGCAGGTATGGGTGCGCTGGCCTGCTCTCCTGGCACAGAGCCGCGAACAGGGTGTTCAGAACCAGTTCGGTGTATCCGCCGGGCGCGGGGTATGTGAGGAGGTCGACCTCTCCGTCCCCCACAGGCACGGGTTCGTCCCAGTCGGTGTTCCAGGCTGCGAGCAGAGGGTCGAGGCGGGCCTGGTAGAGGCGGTCGGCGGAGGTGCGAACGAGCCCCTCCCAGTCAGCCTCGGCGAGGTTGGCGCGGTATTCGAGCGGTACCCATTCCTCGCGCACGCTGTCGACACCGTTGCGCAGGAACTCTCCATCGCGATCGATCATGGCAGGTTCTCCTTCCGGAAACGTTTGGGGATGATGCCGGCGCGGTCGGGTCCGTTTGGATAGATCCTGGGCCTGCGGTAGCCACGGCTGGTGAAGATGAGAGTCCATGCGTCCGCACCCTGAAGACAGTGCCGGACATTGCCGCGCCGACAGGTGACCGATCCGGGGCGCAGACGACGTTCGACGATCCGGCCGTCGATCTTTCGAAGCTCGGTCATCCGCCCACGCAGGACGACGCTGAGGTAGTGCCACTTATGATCGTCCCAGACCCTGTAATCGGCCGGTGTGGTGATGTGGTGGACACTGACGTTCAACCCGCCGAGCCGGAGGAGGTGCCAGCGATCGAGGCGGGCTTCGCCGACCGACATCGTGTAGTCCGGCACGCTAGCGGCCGACACGCCCGAGACCCAGCACCGTCTCGCGAATGGAGGGCGGCGCGAACTGCGGGGACACCCGGTAGAGGCTGACGGCCTCGACATCGAGGGTGCGGCGGTCGTAGTCGATGCCGTAGTAGCTCCATGGTCCGCAAGGCCCCTCGGGGACGAGGTCCGGCCAGGCGGCCCGGACGGTGCCGTATCGGACCTCCGAGACGTAGAGGCGGATCCGCGGGAGCGGCGCACCATCGTCGTAGGCGTAACGGATCTGCACCGAAGTGGTTTCGGTACAGATCGTGATACCGGCCGGGAGCGCGGGCAGCGGCACGACGCTGAGGCGGTTGTGGTAGACGCAGCAGATCCGCTCGTCGAGATAGATCTGCCAGTAGCGGCAGAGCAGAGGGTGTCCGGCTGGGACGCCAGCGCGTTTGAGGATTCGCTCGGGCGGCTGCCCCATCATCTCGCAGCGGAGCGGGTCGGTCTGGATGCCCTTGCAAACGCCTGGCAACGGGCCTCCCCAAGCTCGCTCGGCGGCCATCAGGAGGGAATTTCCGGCTGACGACGGGTGGAGTACTCCCTGTGGCTGCCCGCCCCGGGCCTGTTGGAGTTCGGCCATGTACATGTGGTCTAGTTCACCTCCATCTATTCGATCCGGACGAACTGGAGCTGCTGCTGGAACTGCTACTGCTCGAGTTGCTGACGGCGACATCGACGGAGAGCTCAAGGGTTGAGCCGTCGACGACGCCACTGACAGCGACGGTCGTCCCCCTGCTGGCGTCCGAGGCGCCGCTGACTGTGGTGATTCCCGTTTGAAGAGCAGAGGCCGGGAGGTTGGCGACGGGTACCTTGCCTTCGGCGTCGAGGCCGGCGACGCCGGATGCCGCACCGACAGGCAGCTGGTTAGCCGGAACCTTCGCCCCGGTACCGAGAGCGGCGATGCCACCGGCACTGCCGCGGCCGAGTTGCGCGTTCGGAACCTTCCCGTCGTCATTGAGCGCGGCGACGCCGCCGGGGCGTCCCCGGGCGGCGAGGAGCTCCTTGAACTTGCGGAACAGCTTCAGGAACTCGCCGCGCGGTGGCTTGTCGCTACCCGCATCGAGTTGCGCGGTGCTGAGGTTATCTTCCGGCCATGCCATGGCACTTCTCCTTGTCTTTATTCACGTGGTGACTGCTCCCCTGACGACGGCATCGACGGTCGCGTTGATCGGCGAGCCGGTGGCGTTGTAGATCCGGACTTTGGGAGGGCTCTTGGAGAGAAGCTCCCAGCTCGCCCCGGCACCGACGTTCTGGAGCGTCAGCTGGACGTCGGTCACGGGCGAGAGCCCCTCGACGGGGATCGTCCGGCCCCCGGTGCGCGATCCCTCCCAGCTGGCGGTGTGTGCATCCAGGATCCGCCGCTCGACGACGGAGGCGTGGAGACCCCAGCACAGATGATCGAGCCGCAGCGGCACGGTGCCATCGCCGGTGAGCCTCCAGCGCAACTGGAGCCAGCGTCCCTCGACGTGCGTTCCTTGTTGACTGGCAGTCCACGCCGCGCCGCGCAGTGCGGTGGCGGTATCGGCGATGCGTGCCTCGAAGGCGACATCGCCAGAGGTATCGCCCTGCCAGCGGAGCTGGCCTGTCACCCTGGTGCCGATGTCGATCTCGTGGGTGGTGTAAATGACTTCGCGGGCTCCGTCGTCGCCGTCGCCCAGCTCCCACGAGTCCCAATCGTTCCAACTCAGGAGACTGTTCCAGGTGTAACTCCCGACGCCCTCGATGGCATCGCGACCATCGTCGGAACGACGACCGCCAGTGATGGTGCCGGGCCATCCCTCGGCCGAAGGGCAGCGCCAGACGAGGGCATCTCCAAGCCGCTGATCTCCAATAGCGGCGGCGATGCGGACATCCTCGACCGAGAGCCTCCCGCCGGCGTCACGGCTGCGGAAAGCGAAGACCCACCGCCCTGGCGGCGGCTCGGTTGTCTCCCAGGGCGAAGCGGTGAGGATCCCGCGGTGCATAGGCACCATGTCGTCCCACGCGCTCGGCTGGACTCCGTCGGGCGCGTGGCGGATCTCGACACCTGCGAAGTCCGGATCGGTTGGAGGCTCCCACCGGAAACGCCTGGTCCCGTCGCCGAGCACATCGATAAGGACGTTCGAGGGGATGCCGGGTGGCACGAGCTCGCCCTTGATTTGGTAGGTCGTTCGCCACGGCTGTCCGACGGGCGCGGCCTCGGCACCGGGAACGACGGTGACTTCGAGGCGGCCGGCCGGCTGCGATAGCCAGCGCGCCTGGGTGTCGCCGTGCGTGAGGACGGCGGCGGTGCGGACCGGCCCATCGTCGAGAGATGCCCGCACCACGCCACCCCGCCAGTCGCCGGCGACGGTGAGGTCGAGGACGATTTCGACGGCGGATCCGGCACCGGCGCGGACAAGCGTCTCGACGATGATGCCGGCCACAACCCGCGGCTGCGGCCGCGGTGCGAGAGGCAGCGGAACCGTGAGATCGGCGGTGGTGGCGGCGTGATAGGCGGCCACCTCGTCGATCGCCTCGAAACGGACGCTGTGGTCCGCGCGCGGCTCCACGGCGACGATGCGCGCCAGTGTCGGCGGGCGCGAGGACTCATAAAAACGAAAGAGGATGTCACCCGGATCCCACGGATCGGTTCCGGCAGTCGGCGCAGGCAGCGGGACCGTGATGCTGACAGTGTTCGTGGGTCCGGTGGTCCCAGCGTCGTCGGGGTGCTCGACGGCGGTAGCGTGGAGGGTGCCGTCGGGCAGCGCGAGGAGAAGCTGGTCATTGGTGCCGGCAAGCTCGACCGGTCGCGACAGCGCGAGACGTGCGCCGTCGTTCGCGATTTCGGTCACCCGACCCGCGGTGCCGCCATCGATGAGCGCGTGAGTGACACGCACGACGTCCCCGCGATGGATCGCCGTGAGCCCCTCCGCTCCCATCTCCCACGACATTCGACGTCGGCCGTGGAACTGGCGAGCGGCCGTGAGATTGCATTCGATCGCAGCTTGGCGCGCGGAGGTGACACCTCGGAGGGTGAGCGTGACGCTCGACGCTGGCGCAATGACCCCGGGCATGGTCCTGCGCACGGTGTTCGATCGCCAGTCCAGGTCCGGGTCGGTGAACCGGCACACAACCTCCTCGGCGACGGGCCCGGCGACGTAGGAAACCTCGAAGCTTCCGGCGAGGATGTTCCCCGGTGTGACCAGGGCGCTCACCGGCTGGTCTTGGTCCTCGTACACAACCCCCAGTCGCCCTGCCGCCCAGGAAGGGCTGGCGCGTCCGCATTGAGCGATCAGCGTCAGCACCTCGGCGACCGTCGTGGCGGAACGAAGGACGTGATTGCATTCGAGGTTCTGCGTGTCGCACCAGGCACCCCACGTTTTAATTTTTGCATCGTCGATCCGTGCAGGTGGCAGGCCGGCTCCGGCGACGAGGCGGCCGTCGACGTGGATTCCTTGCGCAAACCATCGGAAAAGCCACGCCGGGTTTGAGCTCGCCCGGGGTGCTGTCCACGCGGTCCCATTCCAAATGGGAATCTTCTGCGCGGCAATCGCCGACAGACGCGAGATGCGCCCGGAGATCTGTCCCGACGCGCGAATTCGGACCGCAAGACGCGTCTGCCCCCGGTAGTCGGCCTCATCGGGCTGGTGGATCCGCAACGCCATCCAGGCGAGCTGGTCGTAGACCCGGTTCGAGTCCGATCGCGCTCCGCTCCGACGCACCCGGATGGTCCACTCGCTGACACCGTCGGGGACGTCAATTCGGTACGAGCGGCGCACAGGATCTGCATCGGCGTTACCGATCGACCACGTGCGCGTGATTCGGTGTCCCGGGGCTGTGATCTCAATCTCAACGACGACGCTGAAGCGGCGGTAGGTGCCGTCGTTCTCGACCTGGAATATCTGTCCGACGAAATCGAAGGAGAGCGCTGTCGCGTTTCCCGCCGCTCGCCGCTCGACCCATGTCGTGTCCTCGAGATCGGCTCCCTCGATGGTGTCGACGTTTCCAGGAGCGAGCGGGAGGTGTCCGTCGTTGGTGCTCCATTGCGTCTCAACCTCGTCGCGACTATCAAGCGGTGTCTCGCCGAGCCGGATCTCGCCGACATCGAGATCGCCAACGCCGAAATGAAACATCGAGGCGAGGTACTGCTCGCCACCCCGAAACTCGGCCGCCGCGCGTGCACCCTGGTCGGGGTAGACCCGATGGCGACCGAGAACCAGCAGCATCGGTTCATAGGCACGGATGGCGTTGGCACCTCCGGAGATGGAGTAGGCCGGGTCAGGTGTCGCGCCCGAATCGGGTTGGCCGGGCAGGCGCGGCGGGATGAGGGCGTTCACCAGGAGATTCCCCGCGATGGTGACCGCGGCACTCACGCCAGCTTGGACGGCACCGGCGAAGGATGCGCCTTTGATCCCGAGCGCCGTCACGGCGGCGGGACCGGCCCACGCCGCGACGAGGGCGACGGCGATCAGAGCGATCACCCGCAGCGGGTTGCTGTCATCGCCGCCTCGGAGGCCGGCGCGGAGCGTCACCACCCGTACCCCCTCGAGCGGCGTCGCGTCCCAGGCTCCGGGTGCAACCAGGACACCGTCCACGTGGACATCGATCGGATCGCGGAGTGATCCAGGCCACTCCCGGCGCACCAGGTCGCCCAGGCTGTCGCCGGGCTTAATAAGCACGACGATCCGAAGGTCTCGGAACTCCGTCGTCAGCGGGTGAGGCAGAATGTCCACCGTCGGGCGCGTGACCAGGTCTGTCATGGTCACAGCCACCGGAAGCTCCCGCAGACCTCGAGGCCACGCTCTGAAAGCGCCGCGACAGCGTGGAGACAGGTCCCGACGCCGGCGGCGCAGTGGAGCACGTGACCGCTGCCGACCACGTCCACGTGCACGCCGATGTGATTCCCTAGGGTGCGTAGCCGGCCGGTTGCGCGCATGACGGCGACGTCGCCCTCGCGCGGGCAGAGAACCTGGATCCAGCGGGTCGTTACCTCCTCTGCAACCTGCTGATCCCGGGCCCGGATGCTCCGCGCCGCGGGCGGCAGCGACGCGTTGATCGCGAATCGCTCCCGCAGAACGGTTTCAACAAGTGTCGCGCAGTCGTGATCGCCCTCGAGATAAGGTCGGCCGACATAGGTTTCCGTCCAGTGCCCCGCCATCAGAAAATCGCTGGACTCCGCTCGGGGTCGTGACGCCACAGCACCGCTGGCCTGTTGAGAAGTGGGTCGAAACCGAGCCGAACCGTTACCAGCCGCTGGTCGACCCGCGTCGACAGCACGTCGAGCGTGAGCTCCCACTCGACGGCCGCATCGCCATCGACGTCGCGGACAAGGACCTGCATCACCCGGACGGTGCCGCCGGTGCCGCCCTGCGCGAGTTCGATCCACTGGGTCAGGTCGCGGCCGATGTTGTCAACCGTGATCTCGGCTGAGGGCGCACGCCCTTCCACGTCGTCGACTAATCTCGCCCGGAATGGCAGTCCCGGGTAACGCTCACCCTCGATCACGTGCTCGTGCGCATCGTTCACGGCACGCGCCGGAGTGGGAAGATCCGCGTGTGAAATCTCAATCGCGTCCAGCACCACGTCACGCGGTGCGATTTCGCGCCGTGCGCGTTCATAGCTCGACGATGGCATCGATGGCATCTAGCGGCCGTAACGGACGAGGGCCATCCAGAAAAACCCCTCCCCCTCCCCGGTCGCCTCTGTATTCCGTCGCAGCGCGATCTCTCGCGACGTCTGGTTCCAAACCACATCGAGTTGCCCAGCGGTACGAATTCCCCGAGCAGTGACAAGCTCACCGTCGCGGTAAGCATGAAATGAGCCGGCGCCGTCGCCGAATGAGCTGAGCGACAAGAGCGGGATAGGAACCGTCTCGTGGACCGCCTCCTGCGCCTCCAGAATCGCGACGTATTCGAGGTTGTCGTAATCTCCGTAGTTCTCGGGAAGCTGGACCGTTTTGTGGGCGTTGACGCCGTTCGTGCTATCCGTCGCCGAAGTCGCAGAGAAGTCGAGGATCACTTCGCGTTGATAGCCCTGCGACGCGCTTACGAGGTCGCCAAGTGCAGAAATGGGTACGGTTTGGAGTTTCAGCGCTCCAGTGCCCGCGTCATCGTCAGTGAAGCCGCCTGCCGGGAACACCAGAACCCGGTCGTCATCATCGGGGGCCTCCGCCACGTCGAGCCGGTTGATCTTGATCACGGGGGCCGTCATGACTGCCCCCACGCGAGATCGCGCGTTCCCCAGGCGAGAGCCACCGGGAGGCGCGCGATCCCCGAAGTCCCGGGGCGCACCTCGAGCTCGCAGGTCGCCGACCAGGTGACGGAGCCCGCAACGGCGCGCTCCTCGTAGCGAATACCACCGGCGCCGTCGACAACCCGCGCCTCGACCTGCGCGCCGCGCACCGGATCCGGGAACAGGAACCACGCGGCAGCGTTGCCCGCCGCCCATCCCTGGAACGCCTCGAGCTGTTCGCCGGTTCCGACCAATATCTGAACCGAGCGAGTATCGAGGGCCTCGGTGCGAACCCGCACCTGCCGAACAGCACCATCGTCGGCCTCGCTGCGAGCGACGTCGCTTCGGCGACCGGCCGCAAGCCCGTCGGCGACGATGCGCGCGTAGCCGGGCCAGACCGAGGACGCCACCGTCATGAAGACCTTCGTCGCACGTCGAAGGCACCCTCGATCGCGCGCGCCGATGCGCCATTGCTGGCGATGTCCTCGACAATCGCGGTCACCACCACGCTGCGCCCGTCGAATGCCTGGCGCGTCGGCTCGGCGAGCCGTTGCGGTGTGCCGCGGTTTTCGAAGTTGACTGTGATCTGCGGCGGTGCGCCGAGTGCCGACATTTGTTCAGGCGTGAATACCCCTTCGCCGCGCCGAGCGATGATGGGGATCTCGCCGGGGCCCAGACCGGAACCGAAGCCGCCGACCAGGCCGCCGCCGTGATAGCGACCGGCACCGGCAAACGTCGCCGGCGAAACCCCGGTCCGACGGGTGCCGCTGGCGACACCAGCGATCAGGCCGGCGTGCCCCACGTTGTAGGGGAAGCCGCTGGCGGCGGATCCACCGCCATCCGTGCCGCCGTCATCCGTTTCACCGAAGATGTCGCCCAGCGCGCCGGCGAGCGGCGCCGTGATCGACCTCCGGATCGAGATCCGGACCAGATCAGCGATGATGCTGTTCGCGAGGTCCCGGAAGCGGAGCTTGCCGGTGGAGGCGAATCGAACGAGCGCCTCCTCGGCACCCTGGAAGGCATTCGCAATCGCCTCTTTGGCAGCGGAGGCACTGCCGTCCGCCTCCGCCTGGATGTCCCGGAACGCCCGCACCGCGCCGTCTCGGAACTCGGTGCTCTCCCGGAGGCGGCGTTCCTGTTCCTCTTCCTCGATCGCCCGAATGCGAGTGACGTAGACGTCTTCGACCTGCGCCGCGAGCGCGTCGTAGCCGTCGCTCACGTCGTCTAGGGCCAACAGTGTTTCAGTCTTCCAGGTCTCCGCCGCCGCCCGCGCCTGCTCGTAGGGACTGAGCTGCCCGCGAACCGCAACAGCAAGACCTTTGAGAGCCGAGCGCTCGGCCTCGAGAAGCCGTGCTGCCCGGTCCTGGCGGATCTCGTGCTCGCGGTCGAGTTGCTCCTGCAGGGCGATCTCACGCTCCTGAAATGCTCGCTCTCGCACAGCCGCGATGGCAGCTTGCAGCCGTTCCTCGGCAACCCCCTCCGCGCCGCGAAGATCCTCGAGCCCGCGGAGCGCTTTGGCCTCCTTTCGGTCAATCAGAGCAATCCGCGACAAGGTGAGCCGCGCGATCGTGTCCTGGGACGCAGCGATGATCCGTTCAATCTCTGTCGCCGCGGCAGAGACCGACTCAGCAGGTCCGTCGCCGACCTTCGTAGCCGCAGCGGAGGCCTGCTCGGCTGCTTTCCCGAGGCCATATTCCACATCGGCCATGGCGATGCCGGCGGCTTTGCCGAGATCGGTCAACGCAGCCCGCAGCCGCTCGATCTCGGCCCGGAGCTCCGCAATCCGGGGATCGCCCCCGATGGCTGAAAACTCGCCGAGAGCATCACGTCGCGCCGCTTGAGCCTCAGCGACGGCGAGCTCAGCTTCGGCTTGCCGAAGCAGCGCATCGATGGCCAGACGGCTCTTGCCTGCGAGCTCGTCGGTCGCATCCGCCGCGTCCTCTGTCGAGATGATCATGGCGGCGAGAGCGCCGCCCACGGCCGCCACCCCTGAAGCGACGAGAAAGGCCGGATTCGCGCGCATCGCTGCGTTCAGGGCGAGCATGGCGCCGCTCAGTGTCCCCACGCCCCGTACCGCAACGATCGCGCCCGCTCCTGCCCCCGCCAGCACCAGGCCCAGCTTGTAGCCGACAAGAATGCCGACGGCGGCAACGACCAGTCGAAGATTCTCGGCGAGCAACTCGACAGCAGCGGCCATACTGGGGAGCAGTTCCGATCCGATTTGAATACCTTGGGCTTCCATGTCCCTCAGTGCCGCGTTGAAACGAAACTCAATGCTGTCGGCTGCCACTTTGAAAGCGGTATCCAGGTCCGCCACTCCCGACATGGCCAGGGACTGGAAAATTTCCGCCACGGTCTCCCCCTGGTCACTGAGCAACGTCAGCACGCCAACCAGCCCTTCCGTATCCGGGAAGATCTTGCTGATCGCATCTTGATTCTCACCGAGCGCGTCGCGAATCTTGAGCAACGTCGAGAGGAGACCCTCTTCCGAGAGACTGCGCCGCAGGTCCTCGACACTCAGCTGATGGTCTTTCATGGCTTTCCGGGCCTGCTCCGAGGGCCGGATGAGCTGCGTGAAAATCCCGCGCAGCGCCGTGGACGCGTTTGCAGCGTTGAACCCCGAGCGGCTGAGCACTGCCAGTCCGGCACCGACCTCGTGAAACTCGACGCCCAACTGCTTTGCCAGCGGCAGCAACGGCCCGATTTGTGGTGCCAGGGACGCGGCGTCGAGTTTCCCCTCCCGGACGGTGGCGATCAGTGTCCCGATGGCATCGCCGGCCGCGAGGGTTTCTGCCCCGTAGGTGTTCATCGCCGACGTCGCAGCATCAGCGATCGCCGTTGTGTCACCCAGACCCGAAGCGGCAGCTTTCGCCGACTGCCGAAGGATGTCGAGCGCCTCTGCGCCCTCGGCACCTGCCGAGGCGATAAAAAAGAGGGCATCGCCAAGCTCATTGACGCCGCGGCCGGTCTCCTTCGGGAGCTTCAGAATCTCCGCGCGGTACTTTTCCACCTCCTCCTTCGCGGTTCCCACCAAACCGGTGATCCGCGACAGCGAGGTGTCGAAATCCTGTGCCTTGCCAACCAGACGCCCTGCCTGCGCGACCGACACGTAGGCGGCTGCCATCAACCCGAGCTGTGTGACCATGTTCCGCGCGGCACCGCGCGCGCGATCGAGACCCCGTCCAAGCTCTCGCGCCTGGCGCCCACCCGCCGTCGAAGAGGTGCCGAGCTTCGTTACCTCGCCCCGAAGACCGCGCAGCTCGCGCAGCGCGCCATCGAGGTCGGTGCGGATCCGCAGCGCGAGATCGAGATCACCCGGCATCGTTCAGCCTTCCGGGCCCAGAAGACGCGCAAGCGCGCCCGCGAACGCCGCCGCGTCGTCCGCCCGGCGTCGAAGGTCGACTGCCGCGAAAAGACGCATCTGCCTAAGCGTCAGCCGCTCGCAGACGTCGTGATGGCCGGTTGCGTGGCCGGCGCGGACAAGTCCGTCGAGGACTTCTGCGATGCCGACAGGCTCGCCAGCATCTCCCGCCCCTGGAGAGCCCCGACGATCCTGCCCAAGATAAAATTTCGGTTTGCCGTCCACATCGCCGCCGACACGGACGTCGCGTCCGAGGCACCAAGGCGGCCGACCCAGGCAACCTCGCGGTCGCACGCCCGGGCAATGAGCGCAAGCCATGTGTCAGCGTGCTCGGACAACACCTGGTCGATGACGTCAAGATCTTTCACCGGACCCTCGCACCCGCCGGCAATGTCGGTCAGCGCATCAAGCAGCGGCTTCGATCGCCCCTGCAGCTCCAGCGCCTCGCGGAACCGGAACTCACGGACCGTGATTCGTGTCATCTTCCCGGTGTCGGGATCGCGAACGTCAACGTCGACGTCCGGAAAGAGAATTGCCGCCGCCTCGTCGTCGTCCGGGGCCGGGGAGTCCGTCCCGCCGTTGGAAGCCGTCACGGTCGCGTCGCTGGTCGTCGGCATCAGCCGACAGACTCGCCGTCGATGACCAGAGCGGGCGCGCCTCCACCCGGCTCCTGGATCGCTGCAGTGAGCGGAATTTGCTGCTCGGCCGAGCGGCTCATCAACTGCATCTCGCCACTCGCAGCAAGACTGCATTTTCCTGCGTAAATGTCCCGCCCCTGCGCCCCGCGCTTCGCGCTCTCCAGGTAGCGCACCGCGACTAGTGTCGCCTGCGGGATCGTGTAGCTCTTCGCCTGCTGACGCTTTTTTGCCGCCGGCGTGTAATCGACGTAGATCGAGGAATCGTCGGCGATCCCCGTCGCATTCGGCTGGATGTAGACCCGCCCGCGAGACGCGTCCACCTCAAAGGATTCATTGTTCGCGTTGGCGAGCGAATTTGCGTTCTTCTCCGTTGCCACGGCAACCGTGCTCTCCGTGACGGCACCGGCACCACGGGGGTTCTGGGCGGTCCGGCCAAGCTGATACCAGTGCCCGTGCTTGACCGCGATCTTCTCGTTGACGACCGCTGTGGTGTTCGCCGCCACCTCCGATGTCGTGCCGCCAACAAACAGCGCGAAGTTCTCGAGCGTCGTGTCGTGCAGCGTTAACCCCATCGTTCGGGTGATCTGCGTCAACTCATCGGCAAGCACCTGCGCCACTTCACCCGTCCCCGAGTAGATTTGTGTCCGCTCGCTCGTCACCGAAAGCGTCGCGCTGACGGCATCCCCCACGTAGCGCTCTCCAGTCGGGGCACTGTCGGCGTCGAGGTTGTTGGTGTGAATTTCAGGCGCGGTCTTCGACATGGCTACCTCCCTTTCTGGACGCGGACGCAGTGGACACGAACTGCCCCTGCTCCTCGAGCCTCCGCACCTGCTCGGTGCTGAGCGTGACCTTCTCGCCCACCTCGTGCCGCTTGCCCTCCTGGACAAGCGGTTTCGCAAGCGTGCGGGTCACCAGTTTCGGTTCAGACATGAGCTACTCCTTCTCCCCCGGAAATCACCGTCCGGGTGCGGTACTCCTCGAGCCAGGCGACCCGACTCATTTCGATTTCCAGAAGCCGGCCGCGGACAAGACGGAACGGCTCCTCACAATCCTCCGGCGTCCACCCGAGGATCGCTCCGCGCGTGACCTCGATGGCAGCCGCGAGCTCGCCGCCGGCCTTCTCGCCGTGCGGATCGTCCGGAGCCGGAATCGACAAAGCCACGTTCGCAGTCAAGCGGACGTTCTGGATGGCTCCCGCACGACCGGCGAGGTTCTCGCCCGAATCGTCGAACGCCGGATACACGACCGCAGCCGGTTTTCCGAACTCGCGTTCCACCGCCGATGCTTCCAGGGCACCGAACACTTCGCCGAAGTAGCCCGTCTCCCGAAGACGCACGATCACACGCTCGATTACCGAGACACTGCCGGTCATCACCGGCCCTCCCCGAGATGCTGGCTCACCACGCGGGCGATCATCGCCCGATCGTCCCTGGAGATGCCGAGGAACGGTCGCGCCGGGATTTCGCTTCCAGGATGCTCGACCTTCTTTACCGGATGGCGCGCACCCGGCCAGTAGAGCGCCTTGCGGCGCTTCGGCCGGATCGTCCGCGGCGGCGTCTTGCCGCCAAATTGATGAATCGCCGCGTAGACCACGTTGGTTCCGACCTCCACAGCGTCTGCCTGGAGACTGTGGGTGATCGAAGCGCGAAGCCGACCGGTGCCCGTGAGCGTCTGCCCGTTCTCGGCCTGCGCACG
>CBDBIK010000001.1:0-8816 GCA_965206145.1 Alphaproteobacteria bacterium | reverse complement strand
AATCGTTGGTGCGCACCGAGATTTTGGCGCGGGATCCGGGGTCGCGGGCGGCGCCGAGGATATCGATGATGCCTTCACCGGCTTCGGGGACTTCCAGTTTGAATAATTCAATGAGGAACTCCGGGGTCAGCCGGGTCAGCACCAACTGCGGCCCGCGGGTTTCTTCGTCAATCTCTTCCAGCAGCGCGCGAATCCGGTCTCCAGGCCGCAACCCTTCCCGGGGGATCATGTTGTGCTTGGGCAGAATGGCTTCGCTGTCGCCGAGGTCAATGATGGCGTTTCCCCGTTCCAGGCGCTTCACTGTGCCAGAGATGAGCACGCCAAACTTGTCCTGATAGCGCTCGGCGGTCTGCTGGCGCACCGCTTCGCGGACTTTCTGCATGATCACCTGCTTGGCCGCCTGGGCGGCGATGCGACCAAACGCCACCTTGTCCATCTGCGCTTCGATGGTCTCCCCGACTTCGATGTCCGGGCGCTGCTGGCGCGCTTCGGAAAGGAGCAGCTGGTGATCCGGGAATTCCACTTCGGCGTCGTCGGGCAGCACTTCCCAGACGCGGAAACTGTCGTAATCTCCGGTGTCCCGATGGATGCTCACCCGGGCGTCAATATCGCCGTTGTGCCACTTGCGCGTGGCGGTGGCCAGGGCCGCTTCGATGGCGCTGAAGATAATCTCCCGGTCGAGATCTTTCTCCCGGGAGACCACTTCCGCCATCAGCAAAATTTCGTTATTGGTAATCGTCATCGTCGCTCACCGCCCATTCGCGTTAACCGTGGCCGCTCGTTTCAAATACCGGCTCGAGCCGGGCTGTATCCATGTCGGTGTAGGCCAGTTCATAACGCTCGCCGTCCACCGCCATCACCACGCCCCGCTCGCCGGTTTCCACCAGTTCGCCGACAAAACGCCGCCGCCCGTGCACCGGAACCTTCAGCACGACCCGCGCCCGCCGCCCGGCGAATCGCCGAAAATCATCGGGCTTGACCAGCGGTCGATCCAGCCCCGGCGAGGACACCTCAAGGACGCCGACCGGGTGCAACGCATCCTCGGCATCCAAAACCGCGCTCACCTGTCGGCTGACCGCCTCGCAGTCGTCCACGCAGATGCCACCGGGGGCGTCGATGTACATCCGCAAGACACCGCCCTCGCCCCGGCCTTCGAACTCAAGGTGCAGCAGTTCATAGCCCAGGGCATCCACCGGCGCTTCCAGCAAATTCCGCAAGCCTCGCAAGTTCGGTAGTGTCGTCGGGTTGCCCGCCATCTGTGCTTCGTTTGCCTCGTTGCCGCCCGTCCGCCCACAAAAAATGGGCCAGCGGCCCACCCTCCCCTGACCCGCCGTCGCCTGTGGCGGTTTTTGCCGGGTCAGCGCCTTCGCCAACCCCCAAAATAAACCCCGCGTACAGCGGGGTCGTAGTTAAACCCCGCATACAGCGAGGTCGTATTCTGCCTGTCGGCAAATTGGTAGCGGGGGCAGGATTTGAACCTACGACCTTCGGGTTATGAGCCCGACGAGCTGCCAGACTGCTCCACCCCGCATCAGCCCGGCATTATATTCGGGGCGATGCCGGATTGCAATGCCCAATTTATCGCTCAATTTATCGCCCAGTTTATCGCCGACCGTATTGCCTGCCAGCAACCCATAATCCGACAGGTGCATAGCGGCGCTCCCGATGACGAGCGATAAGAGCTGGTATCGGGGATTGCAAGGCCAGGGCTGGCGGGAGGTGTCGGGGGCTGGCGGGGCGTTGCAGAGCACCAGCCAGTGGCCGGGGTGGTTGAATCCGTCGGGGCGGCCATCGCCAGCGCGGCTTTGGGCCGCGCCAGCGGATGATGACCCGCGCGGGGTTAGAGGCGGATGACGCCTTTCAGCAGGATGATATGCTCGGCGTCGGTGCTTTCGTTGCTTGCACTGCTTTCGCTACGCTCGCCCACCAAATTCAGGTCGAACAACGAACCCAATTCCCAGCTCATTCCCAAACGGTAGCGCCGGGTGGAGGCGCCAGAGGTCAGCTCGGCGTAGGGGGTCAGCAACCCATGTCCGCCGGGGGCGCTCAGCCCGTAGCCGAGGCGCGTCTCCATCCGCATACCGAGATCCCGCGCCGTGGGGTTCGGATCATCGTTCAGATCGTTACTCCACAGTGCCTGGATGCCGCTGTCGACGCTGCCGTAGACCGGACTCATGCTAAACGACAGCCCGCGCCCGTTGCGCCCCGGTTGCAGGAGTATCCGCCCGGAAATGCCCCATTCATTGTAATCCTTGCGTCCCACCAGGGTGCGCGCATTGCCTTCCAGGGTCAGGCCAATGGCTGGGTCGGCGTAGCGTACCCCGGCCCCCAGTTCAACCCCCAAACCACTCTCGCCGTCGTTGCTGTCGTTGTTGCTGTCGTCAGCATCGCTACTGTCACCGTCATAGCGCGCGCCGAACTCCCAACTTGGTTCCACAGACGCCCCGCCGGGCAATATGTGCTTGCTTGACCTTTCCAGGGCAATCCGCAACAGGCTGGCGTCCACCTCCAGCGCATCTATATCATCGCTGGCCTTTACTTCCAACTCGCTCAGCACAGCAGAACCTTTCAGCCGGAAGGTGGACGACCCCCCCAACTGATAATTACCACCCACGCCCACGGTGCGCAGCTCGACATCGCTGGATGCCCGGCCTTGATCCTCATCGGTGATCTCCAGATCGCCTTCGCCGTAGCCGACGGTTACCCACAGATCCAGCCCGTCCCGCGCCTCCCAGCTCGCGTAGGGATGAACGCTGGTGATCTCCAGCTGGTGCTCACCACGCAGGGTGGTGCCGCCTCGGTAATCGACCTCGCTCTCGCTCCAGGAGGCCGCCAAACCCAGCAGCAGATCGTCGCGTGGTTTGCCGTCCACGCCCAGCTGGACGCTGAACAAATCGCCGTCGAAGTCTATGCCGCCGCCGGAACCGTCGAAGTCACGGTAGTCGGCGCCGCCCCAGAAAGTCAGAGAGGAGCCGCCGCTGGCGCCGCTGGCGCCGCTCGTGCCGCCGGTACCATCCCCAGCGTTCAAGGGCAAGGCGAAGCCGGAATTGCCCAGCATGGTCTTCATATCCACGCTACCATCGGACATGCCCTGCCCGTGGGCGGTTGCCACCCCGGCCAGGCTGGACTGCCCGGCGAAAGCGAAGCCGGAATTGCCCAGCATGGCCTTCATATCCAGCGTGCCATCGGACATGCCCTGCCCGTGGGCGGTTGCGACCCCCGCCAGGCTGGACTGCCCGGCGAAGTTGACAGTGCGGTTTGCGCCAATCCTGAACCTCGTTATTGAGGTCGGCAAGCCCTTCCGCGACCGCAGCGGTGGCTTCGCTGGTCAGGCTCTCGGACGTGCCACCGTCATCCGTGTAACTGACCATAACCGTGATCCTCTTGCCCACCTCGTCCCGGGTCAGCGTGTAGGTGCTTTCGGTCGCGCCATCAGGCTCTCGGACGTGCCACCGTCATCCGTGTAACTGACCATAACCGTGATCCTCTTGCCCACCTCGTCCCGGGTCAGCGTGTAGGTGCTTTCGGTCGCGCCATCAATATTTATGTCGTCCGCCTGCCATTGATACTCGAATGTCGTCCGCCTGCCATTGATACTCGAACGTGGATGAGTCGGGCAGGCCATCCACATCGCCAATGTCATCGATCCCCGCCGTCAAAGTCTCGCCCAGAGTCACCGTGCCGGAGATGGCAGGAAGGCCAGTCGGCGCGTCATTGACGTTGGTGACCTCGATATTAAAGGCGGCTAGCGAGTCGTTCAGGCCGTCGGTGTCGGTGACGGTGATCACAATGTCCTCGTAGTTGCCCACATCGTCGTTGGCGGGGGTGCCGGTCAAGGCCCCGGTCGTGGTGTCGAAGCTGGCCCATGAAGGCCAGTTGGTGATGGCAAAAGTCAGCGGGTCGCCATCTGCATCTTCAGCGGTTGGCGTGAAGCTATAGGCCGCCCCTTGCGCCACGGTGGTGGCGGGGGTGCCGCTGATGGTGGGCGGGGTGTTGGTGAGCGTATCGATGCGCACCGCCTTCGGTGACGGTGATCACAATGTCCTCGTAGTTGCCCACATCGTCGTTGGCGGGGGTGCCGGTCAAGGCCCCGGTCGTGGTGTCGAAGCTGGCCCATGAAGGCCAGTTGGTGATGGCAAAAGTCAGCGGGTCGCCATCTGCATCTTCAGCGGTTGGCGTGAAGCTATAGGCCGCCCCTTGCGCCACGGTGGTGGCGGGGGTGCCGCTGATGGTGGGCGGGGTGTTGGTGAGCGTGACTTCGAGAGCAAAGAATCGCCCGGTCTGCAGGTGGCCGTCGCTGACGAAGATTGTAATGTTCTCGTACTCGCCGACATCGCTGAACTCGGGCGTGCCGGTCAAGACCCCGATGGGCGTGCCGTCCTCGTTGGTGATGGGCGTGCCGTCCTCGTTGGTTGTGCTGAACGTGGTCCATGATGGTTTGTTTTCGATCCGGTAGGTCAGTATCGCCGTGTCGCCAGGGTCCACATCCGCGCCGGTTGCCGTGATGGTAAGGCGCTGCCCCTGGGCCACGGTTCTGGGGCGATCAAGAACCAGGGTGGGGCGGTCATTGATGTCGCGGACTTCGATATCAAAGGCAGGTAACGAGTCGCTCAGGCCGCTGGGACGGGGAACGTCGCTGAGGGTGATCACAATGTTCTTGTGGACGCCGACATGCTGCTGGTCGGTGGGCGTGCCGGTCAAGACCCCGGTTATGGTGCTGAACTCGGCCCATGGTGGTTGGTTTTCGATGGAATATCTCAGATGCTCGCTATCCGGGTCCATGCCGGTTGGCGTGAAGGTATAGAGGCTGTGCTGGTCCACGCTGGTTTCGGGCACGCCACTAATGGTGGGCCCGTCATTGACGTTGACGACAACAATATCAAAGGAGCGCAACGAGGCGCTCGCGCCGGCAGCGTCGGTGACGGTGATCACAATGTCCTCGTATCTGCCGATATCATCGACGCTGGGCGTGCCGGTCAAGGCGCCGGTGGGGTCGAAATTGGTCCAGTCGGGCGGGTTGGTGATCGAGTAGGTCAGCGTGTCGCCATCATCCACATCCGCGCCGGTTGGCGTGAATCTATAGGGCTCCCCTTCGCGCGCTAAGAGGGCGGAGGCGACGAACCTGCCGCTGATGGTGGGGGCGTCATTGACGTTGGTGACAGTGATACTGAAGGCGGGGAGGGTTATCGGCGTTTGGACGACGCCATCGCTGACGCCGATCACAATGTTTGGGTAGACGCCGACATCGGCGTTGCCGGGCCTGGCGTCCACGGCGGGCACGGCGGGTATGATGGTGTCGCCGGGCATGGGCATGGCGGGCATGGCGGGCGTGCCGGGCGTGCCGGGCATGCTGGTCAAGGCCCCGGTGCTGGTGTCGAAATTGGCCCAGGCGGGCTTGTTGCGGATCGAATAGGTCAGTGTATGGCCACCCGCATCCGCGCCCACTGGCGTGAAGCTATAGGGGCTGTCTTCGGCCACGCTGGTTTCGGGCGTGCCGCTGATGGTCGGCAGGGTATTGGTGACCGCGAGGCTTGCCGTGGCAGGCGGGCTGCTATAGACGCCACCGACAGAGGCGGCACCGTCAGAGAGGCTGAAGGTGAAGGTCGTCGTGCCGTTGAAACCGGAGGGCGGGGTAAAGACCAGGTTGGGGATAGCGGCAACCCCAATCACTTGCCCAGCGTTGACCGCTGTGTTGTTCAATCTCAGGCTGCCCCTTGCGGGCAGGCTATCGATGCGCAGGTTGGTTAGAGCGCTAAGACCTATGCCCATATCCGCATCGGCAAAGTTAAACTCGGCCGCCGCAAAGGTATAGGGGACGTCCACGGTGAGCGTGGACGTCAGCCCGCTGGTGGTGGGGGGGGTATTGGTAGGACGCGTGCCAATGCTGGTCAGGCTCTCAGGTGTACCCCTGCTGTCTGTGTAGGAGACGATCACTCTTAATAGTGTACCGATCTCGGCCGCGCTCACGGTGTAGGTGCTGGAGGTCGCGCCGGAGATATTCTGGAAGGGCGCCCCGCCAGACGCCGCCCTCGACTGCCACTGGTAGCGGAAGGTGGACATGTCGGGCAGACCATCTTCATCTTCCAGGTCGTTATCCGGGTCAAACTGCGCAGTTATTACACCACCCACGGTTGGGCGTTGTGGGTTATTGGTGCCCCCCATTGGGGTCAAAATAAGGCCATCCGCATTCACTATATCCACACGGCCTGTAGGCGGGTCATTGACGTTGACGACCTCTATGCTAAAGGCCGGGAGGGACGCCAGGGTGCCCTTGTTGTCTGTGACTCTGATGACAATGTCATCGTGGTCGCCGACATCCGCGTCGTTGGGCCTGCCGGCCAGGTTGATCAAGCGCCCGGTGCTGGTGTTGAAACCGGCCCATGATGGCCGGTTGGCAATGGAATAGGTCAGCGTATCGCCATCGGCATCCGCGCCCGTCGGCGTGAAGTCATAGAGGGATTCCGGGCTTCCGAAAGGCGGGCGTTCTTCCACGCTGGTGGGGGGGGTGCCGGTGATGGTCGGCGGGTTATTATCGACGACCATGAGGCTTGCCAGAGCGGGCCGGTTGCTATAGAGGAGACCGTCGGAGAGGCTGAAGGTGAAGGTCACCGTGCCGCTGAAACCGGTGGGCGGGGTATAGACCAGGTTGGGGATAGCGTCAACCCCAATCACTTGCCCAGTGTTGACCGCTGTGTTGTTCAATCTCAGGCTGCCGGTGGCGGGCAGGGTGTCGATGCGCAGGTTGGTTAGATTGTGGCTAAGAGCTGTGCCCTGATCCACATCGGCGAAGTTAAAATCGACCGCCGCAAAAAAGGTATAGGGGGTATCCACGGTGAGCGTGGCCCTCAGCCCGCTGGTGGTGGGGGGGCTATTGGTGGGGGGGATGACATTGGTATTAAGCGTGCCAGTGCTGGTCAGGCTCTCAGATGTACCCCTGCTGTCCGTGTAGGAGACGATCACTCTTAATACTCTACCGGACGCGGCCGCGCCCACGGTGTAGGTGCGGGAGGTCGCGCCGGAGATATTCTGGAAGGCCCCCCCGCTAAGCAACTGCCACTGGTAGCGGAAGGTGGACATGGCGGGCAGACCATCTTCATCCTCCAGCATAACAAACTCTACATTTATTACATCACCCACGCTTGGGCGGTGTTGGCTGGCGCTGGTACCATCTGAGTTCAAAAGATCGCCAGCCGCATTCACTATGTTCACACGGCCTGTAGGCGCGTCATTGACGTTGACGACCTCTATGCTAAAGGCCGGGAGGGACACCGGGGTGTTGATCTTGTTGCTTGTGACGCTGATGATAATGTTATTGTAGTTGCCGACATCCGCGTTGTTGGGCCTGCCGGCCAGGTTGGTCAAGCGCCCGGTGCTGGTGTCGAAACTGGCCCAGTCGGGCTTGCGGAGGATCGAATAGGTCAGCGTATCGCCAACGGGACCCGCGCCAATAGGCGTGAAGTCATAGAGGGATTCCGGGCTTCCTAAAGGCGGGCGTTCTTCCACGCTGGTGGGGGGGGTGCCGGTGATGGTGATGGTCGGCGGGGGATTGTCGTCAACGATCAGATCAAAAGGCGCTAGAGAGGCGCTCAGGCTGCCATCGGTGACGCTGATCACAATCCCCGTGGTGGTGCCAGCATCGGCGCTGGTGGGCCTGTTGGGCTTGTTGGTCAAGGCGCCGGTGCTGGTGCTGAAATTGGCCCAGCCGGGGGTTTTGTTGATGGAATAGGTCAGGGTGTCGCCATCCCTATCCTCGCTACCTGGCGTGAAGCTATAGGTCTCACCTGGTCTCACGGTTGTGGGGGGCGTGCCGCTGATGGTCGGCGCCAAATTGGAGGGGGTGACGGTGATTTCAAAAGGCGCCAGGGAGGCACTCAGGCCGCCAGAATCGGTAACGGTGATGATAATGTTCCCGATGGTGGAGCCGATATTGGCTCGGGCGGGGGTGCCGGTCAAGGCGCCGGTGATGGTGTCGAAATCGGCCCAGTTGTTGAAGGTAGTGTTGAAGGTTTGGTTGATCGAGTAGGTCAGCGTGTCGCCATCCGCATCCATGCCGGTTGGGGTGAAGTTATAGGCCACCCCATCGTCCACGCTGGTGGCGGGGGTGCCGCTGATGGTTGGCCGGCGATTGGCGGTCACGGTCAGATTAAAAGACGCGAGAGAGGCGCTCAGGCTGCCATCGGTGACGCTGATCACAATCCCCGTGGTGGTGGTGCCAGCATCGGCGCTGGTGGGCGTGCCGGTCAAGGCGCCGGTTGTGGTGCTGAAATTGGCCCAGCCGGGGGTGGTGCTGATCGAATAGGTCAGCGTGTCGCCATCCCTATCCTCGCCGGTTGGCGTGAAGCTATAGGTGCCGTCTGCGACGGACACGAGGGTGACGGGGGTGCCGCTGATGGTCGGCGCTACATTGTCATCCGCCACCGGCCCAACGGCGGGGCTGGTCAAGAATCTCAAACCGGCAGGACCGGAACCAGGCGGGTTGTACCTGAGGCGCGCGCTAATGTGGCGGCCCACATCGGCCTCGGTCAGCCTGTATCGGAGCCCACTCGCACCAGAAATTGTAGCGCCATTCCTCCGCCACCGCGTGCTGATGGTGCCCGCACGGTTAACGCGAGAGATATCCAGTTCCAGGGTCTCGCCCTGGGTCGGGGTGCCAGTGATGGGCACGCCATTCTGATAGGTTATGACCACACTATCCGGATGGGTTGTCCCATCGTGATGGGCCCTGGCTTCGGTTGCCGAGAGCGCCTGTATCAGCAGAACCACCGACAAAACCGCCACAGAGGTGAAGAGGCGCATTAGCGGCACCGCGGCCCGGG